>NZ_NIHD01000024.1 GCF_002806975.1 Marinobacter aromaticivorans
TTCTTGGTCTGTAATGATCAAAGGAATAACGGGTCGACCCATTGCAGTAGCTCCGTCGATGCTTTCTGCAATTATAACCTTAAGCTACAAATTATTCGACGAACTTTTGTTAGGGCACATTAGTATTAATGGGTTTTGCGACCATTGCGGTCATTACACCCGGAGTTTGAATGAGCGTGCTGTCGCCTTTTCCGGCACCGGCTTCTACCAGCGCAACCGAGGTCTCGGGGTCTTCGCTCAGGCGACCCGCCAGAGCACAGCCGCCGGAGCCTCCTCCTACGATTACATAATCAACAGTCAGCATTTATATTGTCTACCGTGGCCATGGCATTCCCCGTACCACCAGGTTCAAGGAGCCCCCTTGGGGTCAGGTGGAGGCTATTCTGCGGCTTTAGCCTAGCCAAGAAGGCGAAACTTTACCAAGTTTTGAGAATGACGCGTGAGATGAACGATTGTATTGAAAATATTGGCAGTCTTGTTAACCGTTATCAGGTCAGTTAAGTGCCAGCATTAAAAAAGCCCTCTTCGATGAGAGGGCAAAGGAGTCACAACAACGAAGTGACAACCGGAGATAATAGATTCAGTCGAGTTTTTTAACTTCAGAGGGCCTTCAGGCTGGACTCCAGCTCCGGGATAACCTGGAACAAGTCACCCACCAGGCCATAGTCCGCTACCTGGAAGATCGGTGCTTCCTCATCCTTGTTGATCGCCACAATCACCTTGGAGTCAGACATGCCCGCCAGATGCTGGATGGCACCGGAGATGCCCACGGCGATGTACAGTTGCGGGGCAACGATCTTGCCGGTCTGCCCGACCTGCATGTCGTTCGGCACAAAACCTGCGTCGACAGCGGCACGGGACGCACCCACAGCGGCACCCAGCAGATCGGCAATCTGCTCGAGCATCTTGAAGTTCTCACCGTTCTGCATGCCGCGACCACCGGAGATCACGATGCCGGCACTGGCCAGATCCGGACGGTCTGACTTGGCCAGTTCCTCGTTGACGAACGTGGACAGACCAGCGTCTTTCACCACGTCCAGTGTTTCAACGGAGGCAGAGCCGCCTTCAGCAGCCACCGGATCGAATGCTGTCGGACGAACGGTGATGACCTTGATGGCATCACTGCTCTTGACGGTGGCAATGGCGTTACCGGCGTAGATCGGACGCACAAAGGTGTCTTCGGACTCGACCCGCATGATGTCAGACACCTGGGCCACGTCCAGCAGGGCCGCTACCCGGGGCATGAAGTCTTTACCCACGGTACCGGCAGCGGCAAAAATATGGCCGTAGCCCTTGCCCACTTCCGCCACCAGTTCCCCCAGGTTCTCACCCAGGAAGTGGCCATAGACGGCGTTGTCGGCGACCAGCACCTTGTTGACGCCCTCAATTTTGGCGGCCGCTTCGGCCACACCGCTGACGTTTTCACCTGCCACCAGCACATCAATGTCACCACCGACGGCCTTGGCTGCAGCGACAACGCTCAGCGTTGCCTGCTTGAGTTCACTGTTGTCGTGTTCAGCAATAACAAGGATGCTCATCAGATCACCTTCGCTTCGTTCTTCAGTTTATCGACCAGCTCAGCCACATCCGCCACTTTGACGCCACCTTTACGGGCGGCCGGCGCTTCCACCTTCAGTGTGGACAGGCGGGCTGCAATATCGACACCCAGATCTTCGGGGCTCATGACATCCAGCTGCTTTTTCTTGGCCTTCATGATGTTGGGCAAGGACGCGTAACGGGGCTCGTTCAGACGCAGGTCCGTTGTCACGACCGCCGGCAGGCTCAGGGAGACCGTCATCAGACCCCCGTCTACCTCACGGGTGACATTGACCTTGTCGCCGTCCACCACCACTTCGGAGGCAAACGTACCCTGGCCCATGCCGGTCAACGCGGCCAGCATTTGGCCGGTCTGGTTGTTGTCGGAATCGATGGACTGTTTGCCCAGAATGACCAGTTTGGGCTCTTCCTTCTCGACCACTGCTTTGAGCAGCTTGGCGGCTTCAAGAGACTGAACTTCTTCGCTCGTCTCGACATGGATACCCCGATCCGCGCCCAGTGCCAGAGCGGTACGAATCTGTTCCTGGCAGGCCTTCGGCCCGATGGATACCACGACGATCTCGCTGGCCACGCCCTTTTCCTTCAGCCGAACCGCTTCTTCAACAGCGATTTCGCAGAATGGGTTCATTGCCATTTTGACGTTTGCAAGATCAACACCGGTGTTGTCCGGCTTGACGCGTACCTTGACGTTGTAGTCGATGACTCGTTTTACAGCGACCAGAACCTTCATTCATTTCTCCATTTTCCGGGTGTAAGGAATCGAATCGATCTTGAGTGCGAAGTTGCGTTGGCAGACGCGCTGGCAGAAAAGTACCCGGGCAGCAGGGCTGCCCGGGTTTTGCGTCGGATAACCTGCGATCAGAAGTTATATTGCGCAGCAAACATCAGGCGGCTTGCATCGCCATCGTCACCGTTTACTTTCTCTACCTGGAAGTAGCCATACTGAACGCCAAGATTGATGTCTTCTACCGGGCTCCACTGGTAGTTAACGAAAGCATTGGTGTTGGTCTCGTGCTTGTCACCGACAGCCAGGCCTTCATCTTCAGCGTCGTCCCAGTCCATAGTGGCGAAACCATAAACAACATTGAATGCACCCGGGCCGGCTTTGATGCTCGTACCAATGTTGGCGCTGTAGCCGGTAATGGTCTCCACGTTGCCGCTGGCATCTACGTAGGCGTCTTCACCATAGTAGTTGGTGCCTGAGCGAAACATATAACCGTTGGCACCATCGGTGTAGTTGACGTTGCCCTGAATGCTGACGGTGTCAGTAACGCTGAACTTGGCCGAACCGAAAACCGCGAAGCCCATAGCGTCGTCGTCTTCGGTGCCGGTGTCATAACCTACCTGCTGCACCAGGGCAGAGGTGGAGTAAGCAACTGGCCCGGACTTGCCGGTATAGCGTGCGGTAAAAGTCGGGATGCTTTGTTTGGTTGATACCGCGGCGGTGCCGTCGGTGATGCTTGCCTTGGAATCCTCAGCCGCCAGTGACAGGCCACCGGTGGTGTAACGTACCTGGGCAGTACGGTTGTAAAGCCCTGCGTTGCCTGCTACGCCGTCAAATTCCAGCACGGAAGTCGCGCCGGTGAATGCTGTGTGGTTTGACCAGGTCCGACCCATCAACCAGTTCTTGTACTGGCCGAAGGCATGGCGGAGGCGCACGGTACTGGTGCTGGTCCGGAAGTCACCTTCGATGGTGACTTTTACATCGTTAGGGAGCGTGGTGCGAACACCGAGGCGTGACTGCACGGCATCGGCACCGAAATGCCCGGAGGCTTCGCTGTCTTCCTCGGCACCGGTGTTCACTTTGCTGAAGTCACCTGCACGGGTGCCGTTGGTGTGGCTGATATCTTCATCAATATCATAGGAGGCATTAAGTCGTGCATAGCCGTAAATGTCGACTGTCGCATCGCCAGCGTTGAATCCAATGGCTGCCGCCTGTCCGGCGACGCCCAGTGCCACAGTGGCCGTAGCCAGTCGGATGGCCGTGGATAATTTATTGTTAGACATAGGGTCTTAATCTCCAAAGATTATTGTTGGAATATTGGCAATCTACTCAGGCCTGGTCTGACGGACGTATTTTTGAAGTTGTCCATTTCCGTCAGGTAGCCTCTGCAAACTAGCAGTGGATAGTGCATTCAACAATTACCTATATTCGATATGGCCTATGCCGAAAGGTTATATATGGGCGGGAGGTCAATAAAGGCTGACTATCTTCTATGGGCCCCTTCTTCAGACTCCTGCAAGCAAGTCAGGATGCTTGGTGGCGGGGTTGAGCTCTTTCGGGTCAAACAACAATTTGCCTTTCCAGGCTCCCGATCCCACCTGTTCCGCGACTTGCTGCATGATGATTTCCGCCAGTTTCAATGTCGCCACCGAGGACGGAAGATCCGTGGGGGTGACGATAGAGAGCGTTCTTTTCAGTTCAGGGGAGGTGATGGGAATGGCAATGACTTCCTTGCGGGTCGTCATTTCATGAACCGCGGCGGACGACAATATAGTGTAGCCAAGGCCTCTGCGTACCATGTCGGTCAGCATGGGCCAAGCGCTGACTTCAAGGGCCAGGTTCAGGGATTTGTTTCGCTCGGCCGCTTCTTTTTCCATCGCCACTCTCAGCCCGTGTTTTTCTTCCGGCATAACGAGAGGAAGTTCAAGCACCTCATCCAGAGTAATCTCTGAGCGGTTGGACACCTTTGTATCGGTGGGGGAGATCAGATAAAGACGCTCCTCGAGCAAGGGGCGGTATCGCAGATTCTTATGGTTACTCTGGCTATAGGAAATAGCAAGATTGAGCCGATACTGCATAACCATTTGCTGAAGCGTGCCGCTCATGGCGGACTTGACTGCGAGGTTTACCTGCGGAAACCGTTTTCGGTATTCCTCAATAATGGCACCCGAGAATGTGTGTGCCACAGTAGGGAGCAGTCCAAGCACGACCTGCCCCGTCACTTCACCGGCCACAGCGGTGACATCGGCCTGAGTTCTCTCGAGGCTCTGAAGCAGGGTTAGCGCGCGTTCATATAGCAACTCACCTGCCGCCGTTAGCACCACGCCCCGCCCGTGGCGCACGAATACGTCAACATTCAGTGCTTCTTCCAGCATCCTGATCTGACGGCTCAGCGCAGGCTGAGCTACAAACAGTTTTTCGGAAGCCCGGCTAAAACTGCCGGTGTCTGCAACCGTCAGGAAGGTGTTGAGCTGGCGCAAGTCGACGTTCAGATTAAAGGGCATTGGAATCTCACCTATAACTTCGAAGTATCTAATTTTCCACTATATACCATTTACGTTGATAGCGGAGGACAGTTCTGTTTCGGAAGGTATGCCTAAAAAAGATGGTTGATATAAAAAGTATATAATTGTTGTAGATTTTTCTTGCTGATACGGTTGATTCATAACCGGGAGCCGTCAGAGCGCCCCTCTCTTCTTTACCGGTGTCTATCCGGCTACAGGAAAAACAAGGATTAACCAGCATGCAGAGCAGAGCCATCTACAGCAGTGAACACGAGCTTTTCCGCGAGAATGTCCGTCGTTTTTTTCGCACTGAGCTGGAGCCGAATATAGACCAGTGGGAAGAGCAAAGTCTGGTTCCGCGATCCTTGTGGGACAAGGCTGCAGCAAATGGCTTTCTGTGTTGTGGTGTGCCGGAGGAATATGGCGGCCCGGGGGCTGACTTTCTTTACAACATGGTGCTGTCGGAAGAGACCGGTTATGCAATTGGCGGGGCCAGCGTCGGCTTTTCCGTGCAGGCTGACATTGTTGCCTACTACCTGATGAATGCTGGCACTGAAGATCAGAAGCAGTATTGGCTTCCGAAGATGGTTACAGCCGAAAAGATTGCTGCTATTGGTATGACTGAGCCGGGTGTGGGCAGTGATCTCAAGAGCCTGCGCACCAGCGCCGTCCGCGACGGTGACGAGTATGTGATCAATGGTCAGAAGACCTTTATTACCAACGGCCAGAACTGTGATTTTGTATTGGTTGCCTGTACGACTGACCCGAGCAAGGGTGGCCGTGGAATCAGTATGATCATCGTTGAATGTGACAGCCCCGGCTTCTCACGTGGACGCAATCTGGACAAGATCGGCCAGAAAGCTGCAGACACCTCGGAGATGTTTTTCCAGGACGTGCGGGTGCCGGTTACCAATCTTGTAGGGGAGGAAGGCGAAGGCTTCAAAATCATGATGCGTGAGCTCCCGCGTGAGCGCATCACTATCGCCTGTCGTGCGCAGGCTGAGGCTCAGCGTGCTTTTGATCTGACCGTGGCCTACACCAAAGAACGTAAAGCGTTCGGCAAAACCATCGCCGAATTCCAGAACACCCAGTTCGTTTTAGCGGATATGAAGACCAGCCTGGAAGTGGGCTGGGCCTACCTTGACCAGTGTATCAAGAAGTGTGATGAGGGCACCCTGACTCCGGAAGAAGGCGCTATGGCCAAACTCTGGACCACAGAGAATGAAGGCAAGGTAGTCGACCAGTGTCTGCAGTTGTTCGGTGGCTATGGCTATATGCGCGAGTACCCTATTTCCCGGATGTATGTGGATGCGCGGGTACGTCGGATTTATGGTGGTACTTCGGAAATCATGAAGCTGGTTATCAGTCGCTCCCTCTAACAAAAGGAAGGAAATCAAATGTTTGGTATTACCGCCTACGGTGCCTACATACCCAGAAGCCGGCTCTCCCGGGCAGCCATAGCCGACGCCAACGACTGGTTTGATGCCAGCCTTCGCGGCCTTGCCAAAGGCGAGCGCAGTGTCTGTAACTGGGATGAAGACACCATCACCATGGCCGTGGAAGCAGGGCAGGACTGCCTCTCCCTTCTGGACGCCGGTTCAGTGGGCGCCTTGTATCTGGCCTCCACAACGTTGCCATTTCTTGATCGCCAGAACTCGGTTGTGGTCAGCCAGGCGCTGAACCTGGGTGATCGCCTGCGCACAATGGATGTCAGTGCTTCCCAGCGCGCGGCAACATCGGCTCTGATTACGATGCTGGAAGCAGGTGGTCCGGATAAAGGCTCGGCCATGCTGGTAGCTTCCGAACACCGTCGCAGCAAATGCGGGTCCCGTGCGGAAATGCTCTGGGGTGACGGTGCTGCGGCTCTGGGTGTGGGTAATGAAGGGGTGATTGCAGAGTATCTGGGCTGCGAAACTTATGTAACGGATTTTGTGGATCACTATCGGGGAGAAGATTCGACCCTGGATTATGAGTGGGAAGAGCGCTGGATCCGTGACGAAGGTTACCTCAAGAGTGTGCCTTTGGCTGCTACCCGTCTGCTGGAAAAAGCGGGTTTGAAAGCCGGTGATATTGCCCACTTTGTGTTGGCGTCCGATCAGGCCAAAACGCCTTCAGCGGTTGCCAAAGCGCTTGGCGTTGCGACTGAGGCTGTGGTCGACAACCGCATTGCTTCAATGGGTGTCTCCGGGGCAGCTCATCCTATTCTCATGCTTACTGCAGCGCTCGAAGCTGCCAAACCCGGTGATCTGATCATGCTGGCCGGTTTTGGCCAGGGCACCGATGTGGTGCTTTTCAGAGCCACTGACCAGATCAATAAACGGCGTCCGAAAACCGGCTTCGCCGGGGCGCTTGAGCGTCGTCGCACCGATGAGAACTACAACCGCTTCCTCAGTTTCAATAACCTGGTTGAACGTGAAACCGGCAAGCGTGGGGAACTGGACAAACAGAGTTACCTGGCTGCGATGTACCGCAAAAGGGATCTCTTGACCGGCTTTATCGGTGGCAAATGCAGGGAGTGCGGCACCATTCAGATCCCGAAGGAGAACTATTGCGTTAACCCGGACTGTGGCGCGTTGCACAGCCAGGACGATTACCCGATGTCCGCCTTACCCGGCCGGGTCAAGACCTGGACTGCTGATCGCCTGACATTTGACTGGAATCCGCCCGCCTATTTCGGGCTGGTCGAGTTCGATGGCGGTGGTCGAATGATGATGGACTTTACAGAAGTGGAGGCAGGCAGTATCGAAACCGGCGTTGCCGTCAGCCTGCATTTCCGCATCCGGCAGTTCGATAACCAGCGTGGCTTCCGGAAATATTTCTGGAAAGCGACACCTTCCGGGCAATAACACGCGCAGCTGATAACAGGTGATTGAAAATGGCTAGTGGAATCAAAGACAAGGTAGTGATCCTGGGAATGGGTTGCAGCAAGTTTGGCGAGCGCTGGGATGCCAGCCCCGCCGACCTGATGGTAGAAGCCTTCGAAGAATGTCTTGCTGATGCGGGTATTGAAAAGAAGGATATCGAAATGGGCTGGTTTGGCGCCGGCATTGACGCCTATAACGTGGGCTCGAGTGCGTTGCCTCTTTCCCTTGCCCTGCGGCTGTCGAACATCCCGGTTACCAAGGTTGAAAATATGTGCGCCACGGGTACTGAAGCTTTCCGTGGCGCAGTCTATGCAGTTGCCTCCGGCGCCTGCGATATCGCACTGGCCCTGGGTGTGGAAAAGCTCAAGGATGTCGGTTATGGCGGGTTGCCCCAGCGCACCCGCGGTGTGGAGAACGACATGTTCTGGCCCAACCTGTCAGCTCCGGGCTCGTTTGCCCAGCTTGCCAGCGGCTATCGCGCCAAACACGGTATTGACAAGACTGAACTGAAGCGGGCCATGGCCCATGTGTCAGTGAAAAGCCACGCTAACGGGGCAAAGAACCCGAAAGCCCATCTTCGTCGGGAAATCACCGAAGAACAGGCCATCAATGCCCCGTATATCGCAGAACCGATCGGGTTGTATGACTGCTGCGGCGTGAGTGATGGTTCGGCCTGCGCCATTGTAACCACCCCCGAAATCGCCCGGCGCCTGGGCAAAACGGACCTGGTTTCCGTCAAGGCTTTGCAGTTAGCCGTTTCCAACGGTGATGAGGCCAGTTTCAGTGACTGGGATGGCTCCTATCTCAAGACCACCCGAATTGCTGCACAGCGTGCCTATAACGAGGCGGGTATCAAAAAGCCCCGGGAAGAGATCAGCATGACGGAAGTCCATGACTGCTTCTCTATAACCGAGCTGGTCACCATGGAAGACCTGCAATTGTCTGACGAGGGCAAGGCTGTCCGTGATGTGCTGAACGGTGATTTTGATGCCGGTGGCCGAATTCCCTGTCAGATCGATGGTGGACTGAAATGCTTTGGCCATCCCATTGGTGCGTCCGGACTGAGGATGATTTATGAAAATTATCTGCAGTTTCAGGGCCGGGCCGGTGACCGACAGCTGTCCAATGCCCGCCTCGCCCTGAACCACAACCTTGGGGGCTTCCCGCACCAGAACATCTGTAGCATCTCGATTATCGGGCGTTACGAGTAAATGTCGAAGGAACAGGTGACCTGATGAGCCACACACAAGAAGCCGTTATGCACTCGGGGAGCGACGCCGAATCACTGGCAGTGGCGCGGCGTAGCCTTGAGACGGTCCGGCACCAACTGGGGCTGGCCCTCAAGAACCTGAAAAACTACTGCACCGTCGACGGGCGTCTGAGCGCGGGTTTGCTCGACCGCCACCAGTTGAGCTGTTACGAGGTCGCCTTCTGCGCGGCGGAACTGTCTGCTTCTGAGGCGGTTTGTCATTTCGCAGCGGATGCCGGTGCAGAAGATGGCCTTGCCCGGGATGTGGCTCTGGCTTTCTGCGCGGAAGCAGTGCCGTCGGCAATCCAGCGGTTGTTGGCCAGGGCCGGAGATGTCGGACTTGATCGCGCCACGATCATTGGCTTGTACAGCCACAAGGATATCGAAGCGCTGATTGAGGCGTTCGGTAGCAGCGAATTTCTGGCGACGATCGGAGCCACCGTGGCAGAGCGCGGCAGTACCCGCCTGCCATCCACGCTCGGGGAAGAGAAAGAAATGATGCGGGACATGTTTACCCGCTTTGCTACCGACGTGGTGATGCCACTGGCTGGTAAGATCCACCGGCAGGACCTGGATATTCCCGATGAGATTCTCCAGCCGGCGGCCGAGCTCGGCTGTTTCGGTATCAGTATTCCGGAGCGTTTCGGTGGTTTGTTACCCGATGATCAACCAGACACCCTGGGCATGATCGTGGTTACTGAAGAGCTGTCACGGGCCTCGCTGGGAGCAGCCGGAAGCCTGATTACCCGCCCGGAAATTGCCGCCAAGGCGCTATTGCAAGGCGGTACTGAGGAACAACAACAGGAATGGTTGCCACGCATTGCCTCTGGCGAAACCCTGTGTGCGATCGCCATTACCGAGCCCGATTACGGCTCTGACGTTGCCTCCCTCGGGTTGAAAGCAACGCCGGTCGAAGGAGGCTGGGTACTTAATGGCAGTAAAACCTGGTGCACCTTTGCAGGCAAGGCCGGCATGTTGCTGGCGATGGCCCGGAGTGAACCGGACCCATCGCTCGGTCACAAAGGCCTTAGTCTGTTCCTGGTGGAGAAGCCTCCTGCGTCAGGCCACGAATTCCATCATCAGCAGCCTTCCGGCGGCGTTATTTCGGGTAAAGCCATTGCCACCCTGGGTTACCGGGGCATGCATTCCTACGACGTGTTCTTTGAAAACTATTTTGTGCCTGCTGATGGCCTGATTGGTGGGGAAGCAGGCCGGGGGCAGGGCTTTTATTTCACTATGGCCGGGTTTGCCGGTGGGCGAATCCAGACCGCTGCCCGGGCAACCGGTGTGATGCAGGCCGCATTCGAGAAGGCCCTCAGTTATGCCAAAGACCGTAAGGTATTCGGGAAAGCCGTGGGTGACTACCAGCTCACCCAGGTGAAACTGGGCCGGATGATGTCGACCCTTACCGCCTCCCGCCAGTTCAGTTACGCGGTCGCCCGAATGATGGACGCTGGTGGAGGCCAGGTGGAGGCCAGCCTGGTGAAGCTGTTTACCTGCCGTGCCGCAGAGTGGGTAACCCGTGAAGCCATGCAGATTCATGGCGGGATGGGCTATGCGGAAGAATCGGATGTGAGCCGCTATTTTGTGGATGCGCGGGTGTTGCCAATCTTCGAGGGGGCAGAAGAAACCCTTGCTTTGAAAGTCATTGCCAGAAACCTGGTTGCTCAGGCTTGAAACAATAAACCTACAAGAGACCTTTCAGGAGAATTTTGTGAGCGATAAAAAAATGTTGGATGGAAAAGTAATTGTTGTCACCGGCGGCGGTCGCGGTATTGGCCGTGCGACCTGCCTGATGCTTGCAGAACATGGTGCCAAAGTCGTGGTTAACGATATTGGCGGTGGCGCTGATGGTGCTGGTAACGATCAGGCCCCGGCGGACGAAGTCGTATCCGCGATCAAGGAAGCTGGCGGCGAGGCGGTATCAAGCTTTGACAGCGTGACGGAATGGGACGGTGGACAGGCCATCATCCAGACTGCCCTTGATACCTTCGGTCAGATCGATTGCGTGGTGAACAACGCCGGTAACCTTCGCGACGGAATTTTCCACAAAATGTCGGAGCAGGATTTCGAGTCGGTTCTGGCGGTGCACCTCAAGGGTACCTTCAACGTCAGCCGGGCGGCAGCGCCCCATTTCCGTCAGCAGGGCAGCGGCACCTTTGTGAACATGACGTCCACCTCCGGCCTGATTGGTAACTTTGGCCAGGCCAACTACTCCGCTGCCAAGATGGGCATTGTCGGCTTGTCGAAATCCATGGCGCTGGATATGGACCGTTTTGGTGTGACTTCGAACTGTATCGCTCCGTTTGCCTGGAGCCGTCTGATCGGCAGTATTCCGACGGATGATGAGGCCCAGAAAGAGCGCGTGGCCAAGATCCAGAAGATGACCCCGGACAAGATTTCCACCCTGGTAGTGTCACTTTGCAGTGATCAGGCCAAGCATGTAACCGGTCAGATTTTCGGCGTCCGTAACAATGAGATCTTCCTGTTCAGCCAGCCTCGCCCGATTCGTTCAGCCCATACCTCTGAAGGATGGACCCCGGAGACGATATTGAGCCGCGTGATGCCCGCCTTTGAAGCGGACTTCTACCCGTTGAGTCGCTCTGCGGACATCTTCAGCTGGGACCCGTTCTGATCAATCCCGGGTAGCAATAGTCCCGTTCGGCATGGCCGGGCGGGTACTGTTTTCCAGACACAGGAGGATGCACGTGGCCATCAGTTACGAGAAGCTGCTGAACCGTAAGTTCGAGCGTATCGACCAGAAATACACCGAGAAAGATACCATTCTCTACGCCCTGGGCGTGGGCATGGGTATTGATCCTCTGGACAGGAACTGCCTGCCATTTGTCTACGAGGATGGCCTGAAGGCCCTGCCCAGCATGGCGGTGGTGATGGCATATCCGGGGTTCTGGGCGAAAGAACCGGACACCGGAATCGACTGGGTGAAGATCCTGCATGCCGGCCAGGAGTTGGTCATGCACAAGCCGTTGCCTGCTTCCGGCCATGTCTATGCGACTACCCGGGTGACCGATGTGATCGATAAGGGCGAAAGCAAGGGGGCCCTGATTCTTTCCGAGCGTACGGTCAGGGATGCTGATACTGATGAGGCCTTGTGCACATTGTCCATGACCACCATGGCCCGGGGCGATGGTGGTTTTGGTGGGCCCGGTGCCCAGTCACCAAAGCCGGACCCGATCCCCGAACGGGAGCCAGATGTGTTGTGCGAGTTACCGACGCTGCCACAGCAGGCACTGATTTACCGGCTTTCCGGTGACTATAACCCACTTCATGCGGACCCGGAGGTGGCCATCAATGCAGGCTTCAAAGCGCCTATTCTGCACGGTTTGTGTACCTTTGGGGTGGCCTGCCATGCGCTTCTGAAGACTTTGTGTGATTACGATCCGGCGCGCTTCCACAAGATGCGTGTGCGGTTCTCGGCGCCGGTTTATCCTGGCGAAACCATCCGCACCGAAATCTGGCGGGAGGGCGATTCGGTGGCCTTCCGGTGTCGTTCTGTAGAGCGGGATCTGGTGGTTATCAACAATGGCTATGCTGAGGTGAGCTGAACATGCAGAACATTCTTTCCGGGCTTCGGGTAATTGAGGGCAGCGCCTTTGTGGCAGCACCCTCAGGCGGCATGACTCTGGCACAGTTGGGGGCGGATGTGATCCGTTTCGACCCCATTGGTGGTGGTATCGACTATCGCCGATGGCCGGTAAATGGTGACAATCAGAGTCTCTACTGGCACAGCCTTAACAAGGGGAAGCGATCCATTGCAGTGGATATCCGTCGGCCGGAAGGCCAGGAAATTCTGTCCCGTCTGATTACCCTTCCCGGGGATGACTGCGGCATGTTTCTCACCAACTTCCCGGCCAAGGGCTGGTTGTCCTATGACCGCCTGAAAGAACTTCGGGAAGATCTGATCTACATGAATCTTACCGGTGACCGTCACGGCAAAAGTGCCCTGGATTATACCGTCAACTGCAAAGTGGGTTTCCCGTCCATTACCGGCGTGGGTAAGGCGGGAGAGGTCCCGCCCCTGAACAATCCGCTGCCCGCCTGGGATGTTATCACCGGCCAGCAGATTGCCCTGGGACTGCTCGCTGCGGAGCGCCATCGCTCCCGCACCGGCAAAGGCCAGTTGGTAAAAATCGCCCTGGCCGATGTGGCATTGGCGACTCTGGGAAATCTGGGGTACATCGCTGAGGCCATGATCAACGACGCTGATCGTGAGGCCATTGGTAACGACATCTTTGGCACGTACGGCCACGACTTCGGGTGCAGCGATGGCGAGCGGGTCATGGTGGTCGGGGTCAGTCCGAATCAGTGGCAGGCTATCGTTGCCGTAACCGGCACAGAAAATCAGATTCAGGAACTGCAGGCGCGCATGGGGCTGGACTTCCGCAAGGAGGGCGACCGGTATCTGGGCCGCGCAGAGATCACCGCCATCCTCCAACCCTGGTTCAACCAGCGCCCTTACAGTCAGGTCAGCACCGAGATGGATAACGCCGGAGTGTGCTGGGGCAAGTACCAGACCATCAAGGAAACTGTGGATACCGACCGTGATTGCTCCACCGACAACCCGCTGTTCCAGCTGGTAGACCAGCCGGGAATTGGTGAATACCTGATGCCTGATCATCCCCTTCGGTTTACCGGCATGGACCGTGATCCGGTCCGTCGGGCACCGAAGCTGGGCGAGCACACCGAGGAAATCCTGGCACAGACACTGGGGCTATCCAGCGCTGAGATCGGCAAACTGTTTGACGACAAGATTGTAGCCAGCAGCGATCAGTAGCGCCCCTAAGGGCGCCTGAACAACAAAGACAAGAAACGCTGGGCAATCGCCTCGGCAACAGGAGAGCAAGATGGGACCGTTGAAGGGGTTTCGGATTATTGAACTTGCCGGGATTGGCCCGGGGCCATTCTGCGGCATGGTGCTGGCCGACCTGGGCGCGGAAGTGATCAGTGTCGAGCGGGTAGGGGCGCAGGCTCCAAAGCCGGCACTGGATTGCAGTCGCCGGGGGAAGCGCTCTATAGCTCTGAATCTGAAAAGTGAGGAGGGCGTCGAAGCCCTGCTTAAACTGGTGGAGACCGCAGACGCCCTGTTTGAAGGCTTCCGCCCCGGGGTGACTGAAAAACTGGGCATCGGGCCGGATCAGTGTATGCAGCGCAACCCGCGACTGGTGTACGGCCGCATGACCGGCTGGGGTCAATACGGTCCTCTGTCCGGGGCCGCCGGCCATGATATCAACTACATTTCTCTGACCGGTGTTCTCAGCGCTATCGGCCGGGCTGGAGAAAAGCCGGTGCCACCCCTGAATCTGGTGGGTGATTTTGGCGGTGGCGGTATGTTCCTGGCTCTGGGCATTGTTTCAGCCCTGCTGGAAACTGCCAAATCCGGTCAGGGCCAGGTTATTGATGCGGCCATGACAGACGGTTCCGCCGTCCTCATGTCGATGTTCCACTCGGCCTATGAAATGGGTCTGAATTCGCTGGAGCGTGGCACCAATCGCCTGGATACTGGCGCCCATTACTACGACTGTTATGAAACCAGTGACGGGAAATATATATCCATTGGCTCGATAGAGCCCCAGTTCTATGCCCAGCTAATGGACGTTGCAGGTCTGTCCAGAGATGAGTTTGGTGACCAGTTGGACAAGAGCCGCTGGCCGGAACTGAAGAAGTCCATGGAACAGGTGTTCAGACAGAAAACCAGAGACCAGTGGTGTGAACTGATGGAAGGCACGGATATCTGCTTTGCCCCGGTGCTGGACATAAAAGAGGCCCAGTCCCATCCCCATAACCAGGCTCGGCAGACCTATGTAGACGTGGACGGCGTGCAGCAACCGGCGCCGGCTCCCCGCTTCAGTCGTACCGCGCCCGGCATCCGTTTTGCCGCCCGGCAGTACGGGGCGGATACCGCAGAGGTTCTGGGCGAGCTGGGTTTTCAGCCGGACCAGCTCGAAGCCATGCGTTCCGCAAAAGTCTGTGGCTGACTACTGACCTCACTCTAATCATCAGACAGGATCAGACATAATGAGTCATTTGAACTATGAGATTGATGGCCAGGTCGCCTACCTGACCATGAACCGCCCGGAAGCCCGCAATGCGCTGTCATTGGAAATGCGCACGGAAATCCGGGACCGTTTGCAGGAGGCAGATGTGGGATCAGAATAAAGTTGGTAACAAGATAATAAAGTTGGTAACCGAACAATTGCTTTATGGGATCTATTAAAAGGTCTTTTCCTTGCACATGAGCCCGATCGCCCTTACAGTATGACCTATTAACAGGTCTTTGGAGGAAGTTGTGACTAATCAAATCTATTCTGAAGTGACCGCAAGCATTTCAGAGCTCAAAAAAAATCCGATGGCGGCCGTGGGTTCAGGAGAGGGGTTTCCGATCGTTGTTCTGAACCGTAACAAACCGGCGTTCTACTGCGTTCCGGCTGAAATCTACGAAGCCATGCTTGACCGACTCGACGACCAAGAGATGGTAGCAATCGTGAAAGAGAGACTTGTAGAGCCAAGTATTCGAGTCGATCTAAATGAGCTTTAAGTATTCGCTTGCATTCAAACCATCAGCTCTCAAAGAGTGGAAGAAGCTCGCTCCGGCAATTCGAGATCAGTTTAAGAAGAAGCTAACGAAACGCCTCGATGAACCTCACGTTCCAGGTGACGCTCTGTCGGGGCTGCAAGGTTGCTACAAAATCAAATTAAAGAGTGTTGGATATCGCTTGGTCTACCAGGTTGAGGACGGTGAAGTTTTAGTCACCGTTGTAGCCGTGGGGCGGCGGGAACGCGCCGATGTGTACAGCAAGGCGAAAGATCGAACGTGAGTTTAAATAATGCATGTTGGAAACGAGTGATCGACGATAAGTTACCAAATTTATTAGTAAGAACCGAAAAATTCTTCGGTAGTTAAATAGCGGTTTTTGCCAAAAGTTACCAACTCTATTTTTCAGGTTCTTGTTCGCAAGGCTATTTCATGCGGTCTACAGGTCTGATCTGTTACCAACTTCAATATGCTCCCACAGCAGAGCTTAACGACGACATTCGCCGCATTGTGTTGCGGGGTGCCGGTGAGCACTTTCTGGCCGGTGGCGACGTCAAGTCATTCATGGCGTTCACCAAGCTGCCACCGGAGGAACGCCGGCTCACCTTTATCAATCGTATTCATGGCCTCAATACCATTATGTATGGTCCGCTCCCTTTTTGCAAGGCACGACCGATGATCAGTGACAGTTCGCAAAAATGTATCCGGCCTCTCATGAGTCAGGCGCTTTTGGCGCCAAGGCCACGATGAGTATCCGCACATAGCGTTTCCAAATAGCTGGTAAGGACTTGAAGGCCGCTTTTTTGTCCCGGATTTACGCTATGCCGATCGACTGTTTGTTCATCTTTTCATACCATCGCAAAACTCTGAATGGGTGTGCTTGGTTTAATAGTTTGCTTGTCTGGTTGGTTGCATTTGTTCGTAAGTGGCGGCTGGCCGGGTGAGAATTACCCACGCGATGCGAGCCAGTTTGTTGGCTAAAGCGACAACGACTTTATTGAAAGGCATTCGTCGTTCGAGGTCGGTAATCCACGCGCCAAGCCGATCTTTTTCTCTGTTCAGGTGCAGCATACAACTGCGAGCGCCATGTATCAGCAAACGTCTTATGTAGGGGTTACCAGATTTACTGATGCCGCCGAGTGTGGTCTTGCCTCCGGTCGAATGCTGCCTTGGAACTAACCCAAGCCAGGCCGAAAAATCACGGGCTTTATTGAATTGAGCCGCGTTACCAATTGCCGCGATGATAGCAGTCGCAGACAAAGCTCCGATGCCGGGTACAGATTGAAGTCTGCGGGCTGCCTGGTCTTGGGAAGCCCAAGTTTCTATCTGGGAGTTAATCGATTTCAGGCGCTTCTCCAGGCCAAGCAGCTCATCCCAGAGTTCATTTATCAAAGCAGTCATTGCCGGCGAAATTTCCTCAGACGGATCGCTTAACACTACTGGAAGTTGACTTTTGAAGTTGCCGACACCGGTGCGCAGAATGATCCCTTCCTCCAACAAGAACCCACGCATTTGATTGATCAAGCGAGTTCGCTGATTCACCAAACGGTCTCGGACCCGATGAAGAGCCTGAAGGTGCAACTGGGATTGGGTCTTGATCGGTACCGGTCTCACCGATGGCCGCTGACTGGCTTCAGCGATTGCCAGTGCGTCGTTGGCGTCATTTTTTTGATTCTGGACGAAGGGCTTCACATACTGGGCTGGTAGAATTCGAACCTGGAAGCCCAATCCATTGAGTTTGCGCCCCAGCCAGTGAGCGCCCGCACAGGCCTCCATCGCCACGATACAGGGTGACTGGTTGGCAAAGAACGTCACGATTTGTGTTCGCCTCAATTTCTTGCTGACAACTGGTTTCCCGCTAGCATCGAGGCCGCAAACATGGAAAAGCGATTTGGCCAGATCGATTCCGAAAGTAACGACATTCTTGTTGTTTGACATGACGGCTCTCCTCGGTTCGTGTGCCTCCCAAAATTATGGAAGGTGGGAGCGGACCATTCCATCATGTATGCCATGCGGCGGTTGAACAAACCGGTGATTGCCAGTGTCCGTGGCGCGGCAGCGGGGGCTGGGGTCAGTCTCGCGCTCTGCTGTGACATGGTGGTGGCTTCGAAGATGCCTTCTTCACTCTGGCCTACTCCAAGATTGCCAGCAGCACGGACGGTGGCGCCTCCTATTATCTACCTCGTCTGGTGGGCACCAAGAGAGCCATGGAAATTGCCCTTCTGGGTGATCGCTTCACTGCAAAGGAAGCGCTGGACATGGGCCTGATCAATCGTGTGGTACCGACAGAGGAACTGGTAGCTAAAACCAAGGAACTGGCGGACCGACTGGCGAATGGACCAACCCGTGCCTATGGCAACATCAAGAAACTGATCCTCGCATCGTCCGACAATTCCCTGGAAGAACAATTGCAGGCAGAGGCCGAAACCTTTGGTGAAACAGTGATGGCCGATGACTGGATCGAGGGGGTCGTGGCGTTCAACGAGAAACGAGAACCGGATTTCAAAGGGCATTGATTCGATACCGCCCCGCCCGGTTTAAAGGAGAAGTTTCAGTGACAAATACAACAATCGGCAAGACGACCTTCAAAGGTATCGTTTGCGGCTCAAGGCATCTCACTCACGACGAGTTCCAGCACGATGTTAAACGCGCTGCCAGCATGTTCAGTAAAATGGGTGTTGGCGAGGGGGCGTGCGTGGGTATTTTCATGCGTAATGATATCCACTTCATGACCGCCAACCACGCCGCCAACTATGTCGGGGCTTATGCGGTGCTTATCAACTGGCACCTGGCTGGCGAAGAGCTGACATATATACTGAATGATTCCGAGGCCAGAGTTCTGGTCATTCATGCGGACCTGTACCGGGCTGTAAAGGACGCTATTCCTGCGAGCGTCAGTTGTCTCCTGGTGGAAACCCACGAAGGCATTCGCAAGCCTTTTGGTCTGACTGTTGACCAGTGCGCCGTACCGGAAGGGCAAGCCGACTGGCAGTGTTTGCTGGAGTCGGAACACCCATTGCAGAGCCCGCCCGTTCAGGGCCCGTCTTCCATGCTGTTTACCTCAGGCACCACCGGGCATCCGAAAGGCGTTCGCCGGATACCGCTGAATGCCGACGGCGCTGCTTCAATGCGTGATTTTCGTACCCGGGTATACGGCTGCGGCCCGGGTGCCCGCTGTACAGTACCCGGGCCGCTCTATCACAGTGCCCCCAATGGCTACGCCATGCAGGCCTCGAAAATCAGCGATTTGCTGGTCATTGTCCCGAAATTTGACTCCGAGACATTTCTCGCCCTGATCGAGGAATACCGGCTGACGGGGGCCATCATGGTGCCGATCATGTTTATTCGGCTGCTGAAGCTACCAGCGGAGGTCCGGAATAAATTCGATCTGTCGAGCCTGGAATTCATTATCCACGCAGCGGCGCCATGCCCGGCGGACGTCAAACGCAGGATGATCGAATGGTTTGGTCCGGTGATCAACGAGTTCTATGGCTCCACGGAATCCAGTGCGGTCAGTGCCTGTAATTCCGAGCAGGCACTCGCCAAGCCCGGCAGCGTCGGCAAGACGGTGCCGGAGGCTGATATCCGGATATTGGACGAGGAGGGAAATTCCCTGCCAGCCGGAGTGATCGGTGAGATTTATTCACGGTTTCCGCTGATGGACTTCACCTATAACCGCAAGCCGGAAGCCCGGGCCGCCATGGAGAGGGATGGCTATATCACCTCCGGAGACATGGGTTACCTGGATGAGGAAGGTTTTCTCTTTATTGCCGACCGGATAAAGGACATGGTGATCTCTGGCGGCGTGAATATCTATCCTGCTGAGATAGAGGCGGTGTTGCACAACTATCCGGGCATCAAGGATTGCGTCATTTTCGGCATTCCCGATGAGGAATTCGGAGAATCCCTGATGGCTGTGGTGGAAGCACAGGACAACATTGAGCTGGATACCGATCATATAAAGAGTTATCTGCGCGAGCATCTCGCCGGCTTCAAGGTTCCCAGACGCATCGAGATCGGCAGGGACCTTCCCAGGGAAGATTCAGGCAAGATTTTCAAGCGGAAGTTGCGGGATCAATACTGGCAGCAAGCCGGTCGCAAAATCTGATGGGCCGGGGTGGCAAGAGACAGGGGGCAAGGCTGCCTGGAGATATTCTATTAAGGTGTTGTCATTAATAAAAATATAACCCCGCTGATATATAAACATGCCAAGTGGATGATGTATCCAGGCCATTCGGGAAATCGGGATTATGTCGGAAAACGATAGTACACCTGAAAATCGCAGTATTGATGACAGTAATTTCAGAACCGAAACCGAGAATATGACGGGTTTCCGGGACGCCCTGGGCTTCACCGTCACCGAATGACGGAAGGATTTCTGTGTGCTGACGGTACCGCTGGGCAAACAACACCTGAACCGCAACGGGTTTGTCCATGGGGGTGTTTTCATGTCCCTGCTTGATTCTGCCAGTGGCCTTTGTGGCACCTGGTGTCCGGTGCCGGGTAATGTTCGCAAATGTATTACGGTGTCGATGAACACCCATTTCATGAAGCCAGCCCAGGATGGAGTGATTCGGGTTGAGGCTCAACTCGTCAGCCGCGGTCGTAAGATGTTCTTTGTCGAGGCGCGGATCACCCGCGACGACCAACTTATTTCCACAGGCGCGGGCACCTTCCGGTATGTGTTCGGCGGTGAGAACGAGGAAGGCGTTCCGTCGGTTTCAGCTTGAGTGCACAGAAGGCAATGCGATTCATACCGTAGAAGACATGAAAGGCAAGCGTGTTCGCGCTTCCGTTATTTACGCCGAGATCGTCGATGAGCTGGGCGCCAACCTGGTGAACTTCACTTACGGTGAGGTCTATCAGGCTCTGGATAGTGGACTGGTAGACTGTTCTGCCGGATACCTCTACGCCATGCGTTCCTTCAAGACCCCTGAAGTCACCAGCAGCGTAACCCTCACTAATTGGGGCCAGATTACCGGTTTCGCCATCATGATGAATAAATATAGCTGGGATGACCTCAGCGAGGCGCAACAACAGCTTATGCTGGAAACGGGCTCCGACATGGTGGACTTCTACGCCGAGACAGTGATCGAGGAAAGTCAGGTCATTATCGATGCCCTACCTACCGGCGAACTGGGTAACGAGATAGAAGTGATCACGATGGCGGATGCGGAGCGTGACAAACTGCTCGCGCTGTCCGACAAGTACATCGAGCAGTGGGTTGAAGAAATGAACCAGGTCGGATTTGACGGGCAGGGTATTTGGGACGATTACCAGCAATTGCTTGCCAAATACCAGCAGGTCGTAGACGAGAAAGGCTACCCGTGGGAAGGATGATCAGCTTCTGAGTAGCATGAATGCCGGGCCCTGCGCGCGTTGTAGGGGTCCGGCTCTCAAACCTCAACTATCCCGACAGGTTTCTGGAGCTCGGCAATGAAGAGTATTCACTCCTACCTACCGCCTGATCAAGACGGCTCTGACCCGGAAAACTCCTCACCAGGCCCGAAGCCGGTCAGGAAACTTCGTGGCTGCCTGTCATGGCTTGAGAATGTATTTATATACTTCGGGGCGTTGTGCATTCTCATTATGGGTGGACTGATTACGGTCAGTGTCCTGATGCGCACTTTCGGTAATTCAAGTGTTACCGATGAGGTCACCATTATCGGCGAGCTGATGATTGGCGCACTCATCCTGCCGTTGGCGTTTGTGGCCGCCGATCGAGGGTTTATATCTGTAGAAATTTTCACCCAGAAACTGGGGCCGGGATTTCAGAAAGCGCTCAATCTGCTGGCTGCCGTCGTTGGCCTGCTGGCGGTTATGCCCATTACCTATGCAGCCTATACCACGATGGTCGATGCCTATACCTCAGGCGGCTATTTCTTTGGCATGTTGCAACTACCCAAGTGGCCGGGTGCGACTGCTTTTTTTGCCGGTTATTTTCTGTTCTTCCTGCGTCTGGTTGATCTGACGATCACCGATCTCCTGTGCTCACTGGGTGTTATCAAACCCCGGCCAGGCCTGTCTTCCGAGGAGTCGTAATTCATGGAACCAACTACGATCGGCGCCTACGGGTTCATTGTCGCCCTGGTACTGATGTTTTTGCGGGGGCCCATTGCATTCGTTCTGGTCAGTGTGGCATCTGTCTGCTCGCTGATTACCTATGCCTGGCGCCCGGGCAATGATTTCGATTTTGAGCGGGGCTTGCGTCCGGCGTTGTCACTGATAGAGACCAACGCTTTTGATTTTATCCATTCCTATTCCCTGAGCATGATTCCGTTGTTTATAGCGGCAGGGCACATTGCCTATCACACCCGCATTACCACAGACATTTATGCGGCTGTCCGGGTCTGGCTTGCGCGGATGCCGGGGGGACTTGCGATCGCCTCCCTGTTCGGCTGCGGTGGATTTTCAGCGATTACCGGCTCAAGTCTTGCCTGTGCCTCCTCCATGGGGCGTATCTGTGTGCCAGAGATGCTGCGGTTCGGGTACGGCAAGCAGCTGGCAACTTCAACAGTGGCGATGGGAGGCACCCTCGGGTCCCTGATTCCGCCAAGCGTACTGTTCATACTCTACGGTATGTTCACCGAACAGTCGGTAAACAAGCTGTTTATGGCGGGTGTGCTGCCGGGTGTTTATGACCATGCTGGGGTTCATTCTGGTCGTCGTAATCTGGTCCCTGTTGAAACCCAGCGATGCGCCTGTGCCCGATGAATTACGCTATACCTTCAAGGACAAATTCAAAGCTGGCCTTAAGGGTTGGCCCGCGCTGGCGCTGATGACCATCATTATTGGTGGCATCTACGGCGGGATATTCACCGCTACAGAAGCGGCTGCGGTCAGCCTCGCGTTTGTGATTATTTTCGGGGTTGTGTCCCGTCGCCTGAAATGGGCGGATTTCCTCAGCTCTTTGAAGGAAACTGCCTATCAGACCGCCGCCCTCTTCTTCATTGCCATCGGGGCGAAGATCTTTGTTTCATTCGTGTCTCTTACCGGGGTGACCGGGGCCTTCGTTGCCTTCGTCGCAGGCCTCGCCTCGGGCTGGAACCCTGGATGGTGCTGTTCTTTATCGTCCTCCTGTATGTCGGATTGGGAATGTTCCTGGACTCCATCGGCACCATGCTGCTGACGTTACCCTTTGTAATTCCCGTGGTGGAAGGCATGGGGATGGATCTGATCTGGTTCGGTGTTGTGGTGGTGAAATTACTTGAAATCGGTCTGGTAACCCCGCCGCTTGGTATGAATGTGTTTGTAATCAACAGCGTTGTTACGAAGGAAATAAAGGTTCACACCATCTTCTTCGGGGTGATGAAGTTTCTGGTGGCGGACTTCATTATATTGGGCCTGATTGTGGCTTTCCCGATCATTTCCCTGCTTATCCCGAACGCCATGTCTTGACCGTGGATAAAGCGGTCATAGGGTGAATCAAACGAAATGGAGAGGGTATAAATGTCAGTAACAGGTGCTAGTGTGCCCTAACAAAAGTTCGTCGAATAATTTGTAGCTTAAGGTTATAATTGCAGAAAGCATCGACGGAGCTACTGCAATGGGTCGACCCGTTATTCCTTTGATCATTACAGACC
>NZ_NIHD01000025.1 GCF_002806975.1 Marinobacter aromaticivorans
ATCTTGGCGTGCGGCAACTTTACGAGAAGGTCCGTGAAATTACCCGTTCGGCAAGGAGAAATTCTGAGGATTTTCGCAAGACGTTTGCTTTGCTCATCGAAACACACCTGACCTATTTATTGACTGACAGCGACTTCACCTCCGCCAATATCCGGAACTATCCGATGCTGTCGGATAAAGCACGTGCCCCGCACCGTGAGTTGCGTGCAGCTTACGCGGAGGCCTGGAGCAGTTTTCTGGAAGGTGCGAGGCGTGCTGGCCGCCTGAGAAGTGACGTTTCCGTTTCTGCGATCCGCCAGTTCATATTGAGCGCAATGAACTGGACCGTTGAATGGTATGATGTCGGCCGGTATCCGGTGCATACCCTCGCGGAACGTATGAGCAAACTGTTACTTGACGGAATGTGCGTGCGCCACAGGGCTGACACGGAGGGGCAGAAGTCGAGCAGATCCTTTATGTTTGCCAAGGCTCCTGAACCGGTCGGCAAGGCGGCGCATACCCGCGCGAAAATCCTGAGGGCGGCAGCACGCACGCTCAGGGATAATGGTTACAAGGCGACCACGCTAAGGCAGATCATGGCAGAGGCGGATATGAAGGCGGGCAGCGTTTATTACCATTTCAAATCCAAAGAAGCGATCGTGGATGAGGTTCTGGATGCCGGATTGAGGGATTTGCTATCGGGTGTCGGCGCCGCGGTCGAAGAATATCGTGAGCCATATGACCATCATGCCAGGATCGCGACTGCAATCCGGACGCATCTGAATTTTCTCTTCAAGGCAAGCGAATTCACATCTGCGAACATCAGAAGCTACGGCATGCTGCCCAATCATCTCAAGGAGAGACACAGGAAAATTCGTCATTTGTACGGACGACTCTGGGACAGGATCCTCCGCGAAGCGCAGGAAGACGGTGCCATCAGGTCGGATATCAAAATTGTGCCCCTGCGTCAGGTGATGTTGGGCGCCTTGAATTGGACGGTGGAGTGGTTTGATCCGAACAAGGCGGAGAAACAAGGGTATCTTTCACTGCCCGATTTTTCTGACATGCTCATCAAGCTTCTTCTTGAAGGGATCTGCGACAGGGAGAGCGCCGCTTACGCCGAACAAATAGCAGTTGAATGATCGCAACCATTGCGGTCAAACTAAAAGGAAGTGGTACAGCCCTTCCGCGATGGGTTTCTCCGGGGCCGTCTGCCAGCTGATCACACTGACGCTCGCGATGCGCTTTCCTTTGCGGGTAACATTTGCGCGGGCATACAGCGATCCCTTAACGGCAGGTCTGAGATAATCCACGGTAAGATTGATTGGTTTGGCCGGGACTTCCGCGAAATCGGGGTGGACCGCTATGGCGGCGGTGGCTTCCATGAAGCTTGCGATTATGCCGCCGTGGTAATGCTCCATGACCGGGTTTCCGATATGGCGTGATTCAAAGGTCATCTCCGCGGCGACATGGAGGCTGTCCAGGCTTTGGACTTCGAAGTTAAGAAATCGGAAGAACGGCACCCGGGATACGTTGGCATTGACGGTTTGCAAGTTCATCACGAGGCTTTTCCTCTTGTCATCGCTTCAAACAGGCTGGTGTCACCGCGCGTTAAGGCAAACGAGGCGGATCCACGGGCGATTTCCTCATTCTCGTGGCCATCGAACCAGATGCTGCCTGAATCAAAGGCAATATGGCGGGTTTGCCGAAAGCAATGCGCGCGGACGATAACATCCGCGCGCGAATGGGCTGGGCGCAGGTAATCAACTCTGAGGTCAAGAGTGGCCATGGTGCTGACGCCCTCAATGGCCACAAAGTTTGCAAGTCCGAAGACACTGTCCAGAAGGGCCGTCAGGATACCACCATGAAGCAGGGTCTGATCCCTGTCGACGCAAAAGTCCGGGTTGAACGGCATCCGGACCCGAACGCCTTCGATCGATACCTCTTCGATCTCGAGCCCCATATGAGTAATCAGACCCTTGCCGCGCGCATTCCACATCTGCGCGATTTGCTCCATCTTCTTCTGTGTGATGTCAGACATGGGATCTTTCCTTTAGCGTCTCGTAGTTGGGTTTTCGTTTTTCGACAAACGCGGCGACTTGAGCGCGATGACGGCGGCGCGTTCGCGGGCCCGTTCCATGAGCAAGTCATGGTCCGCGACCTCCAGCGCCATGTTAAACTCCGGCGCTTCAGCGGCATCGACTATGCAGCCCGAGAACGTCAGATCGCAGCCGCCCCCATTGACCGTGGCGATCCTGTCGGGGATATTCAGAAGGACAGGGGGTTACTCATTCTTTCCATCTCCTCGTTCGCGTTGATCGAACATTTCGGGGTTGATCATGTCACGGGCATCGTGACCCATGTGCAGGGTTTCCCCACCGTCTACATACACGTCTTCGCCGGTAATGAAATTCCCCAATCTGGACGCGAGGAAGATAATCGTGCCGCCGATGTCCTCGGCCGCGCCCATCCGGTTCAGGACCGAACGGTTCAGCTCTTTCCACCGTTCGGGTGGAATTGGATAGCGGCCAAGCGCATCTGTCTTGATTGTTCCCGGCGCGACGCAGTTCAGGCGGATCCCATACTCGCCCCATTCGGCAGCCAGCGTTTTCATCATGCCGGTCACGCCGGCGCGGGCGGCGACGGTGTGAGCAAATCCGGTGAGCGCAGTGCGCGCTGAAATGGCAGTGACGAACACGATCGATCCCCCGTTGTCATACATGAAATGATCCGCTGCCGCGCGAGTCACCTGCCAAGATCCGATCAAGTTGTTGCGGATCACGGCCTCGAAGCCCTTGTTGGTGATGTCGCGGGCGGCGGCGATATACTGGCCGCCTGCGTTGTTCACCAGAACGTCAAGCTGCCCGTAATGATCCTTGATGCGCCCCATCGCGGTTTCGATGCTATCCTCGTCACGGGTGTCGCCGGGCACGACCAAAGCCTCACCACCCGCCGCGCGAATCATTTCGGCGGTCTCCTTCAGCGGCTCTTCGCGGCGCGCAAACAGGGCCAGCCTAGCTCCGCAAGAGGCCATCTCCAGCGCCGTGGCCCGCCCCATCCCCGAGCCCGATCCGGTTACCAGAGCCACCTGGCCCGCCATGAGATCCGGTGCGTAACGCCGTGCTTTTTCTTCGCTCATGTCTTTCCCCTCAGTCTTTCAGAAGTTCGTTGGAGGTGATCGGCTTGCGCACTTCCTGGGTGCCCGCGCCGACCTCGAGAACGCGGCCGGTCCGGTAGAGCCGGTTCACTTCGGTATCGCGTATGTAGCCCAAGTCACCGTGGATCTGGATGGCCTTGTCCAGCACGAATGACGTCGCCCCGGCGGCCTTGAAGATCGCTGCCGCAGTGAGTTTGTGAATTTCGCCACGCCCACCTTCGCCCTGGTCCAGACCCTCGCACATGGCCGCCGCCTCCAGCGACAGGCTGCGCGCCGCCTGGCGTAGTCAACGGAAATATCCAGCGCCCATTGCGCGATGCCCATGGCATTGAAGCAGACGATGGCGCGCTCCAGATCCAGTTCCGACATTGTCACCGCAACGCCGCCATCGCGCGTGCCGACCATGTTTTTGGCCGGCACGCGGCAATCCTCGAACACCAGTTCACCGGTAGGCGAGCCGCGAAACCCCATTTTGTTGAGCTTCTGCGCCGCCTTGAAACCGGACGTGTCGGTTTTCACGATGAGGGCGGCAATGCCCTTGGCGCCCTTTTCAGGCGAGGTCTTGGCATAGACTAGCACCAGATCGGCAATCGGTCCGTTGGTGATATCGCTCTTGGTACCGTTCAGGATGTAGTCGTCGCCATCCCTTTTCGTCGTGGTCCGCATCGAGTCGAGCGTATCAGACCCCTCGCCGGGCTCGGTCAGGCCCAAGGCCCGAACCAGCTCCCCCATCTGCCGGAACAGATTTTCCGGGCACCATCCCTCTTCGTGCGGCTGAAGTGGGTGAAGCACCTCGCGCGACACCCGGTCCACATGATCGGCGACCTGGCGCTGCTCATTGGCCAGCGAATAGTTTGCACGGATGGCTTCCAGGTCAGCCGTAGCAGGTCGGTTCTGTCTGGACATATTTTATTCTCCCGAAAGAATGTCATCTGCAGTGTTGACTAAAATCAAACACATGTTAGAAATTATATCAAGGCAAGTTTTTGCGACGTGACGTTTTAATCAAAAGGTTGGAAGATGCGGGGGAGTTTCGGAAATGGTAAGGAGATCAAGGTTGGGGTGAACCCCGATCTTCTGGGGCGCATGATACCGCGGGGCCGGGACAATTGACTTATGGTGGCCATTTACCTAACATACGTTAGTTAGGTGATGTACCAAAATGTACCAACCAAAAAGGGGTTCCATGGCCGATACCACAGTGAGCAAGGTCAGCGATACGCCGCGCACCTCCGTCGGGCGTGATGGCGTGCTCAATGTTGCGGCGCGGCTTTTCCGCGAACAAGGCTATGGGGCCGTGTCGCTCAGAAAAATCGCCGAGGCCGCAGGGATCAAGGCGAGCAGCATCTATTACCATTTCGGCTCCAAGGACGAGATCGTCGCGGCCGTTCTAGACGCCGGTATCGAGGCCGTTCACGAGAGCATGCGTCAGGCCATTGCCGTCTTGCCTACGGATACCGGCGCCGAGGCGGCCTTGAGGGCGGCGATCGGGGCGCATTTGCGCGCGCTCCTGGAGGTCAGCGATTATTCTTCGGCCAATGTGCGCATTTTCGGGCAGGTACCGCAATCCGTCCGCGATGCCAATCTACCCACGCGCCGTGCCTATGAGGCCGAGTGGGACGCCCTGTTGTCCCGGCTTCAGAAAAACGGGGCGCTGCAACGCGACGTGGATATCCGCCGCCTGCGCCTGATGCTGATCGGTGCATTGAACGCCACACTTGAATGGTTCGATCCGGACCGCGGCAGCGCAGAGGCGCTATCACGGACCTACGCCGATGTGTTCCTCAACGGAATACTTGAAAGATAGGATACCTGATACATGGCTCGTCTTGAAACAACGGTGCTGACCGCATCAAAAGTTTACGCGCGAAACTACGCGGCACAAAGCCAGCGCGTCGAGACATTACGCGCGCGGATTGCCAAGGCCACGTCGGGCGGGCGCCCCGACATGACCGAGCGTCACCGCAAGCGCGGCAAGCTCTTGGTCCGCGAACGGATCGACCTGCTGGTGGATCCGGGCACGGCGTTTCTGGAGCTGTCGTCGCTGGCGGCCTACGGGCAATATGGCGGCGAGGTGCCCGGCGCGGGGATTGTGACCGGCATAGGGATCGTCCACGGCCTGCCTTGTGTGGTGATCGCCAATGACGCCACGGTGAAGGGTGGCTCCTTCTATCACGAAACGGTGCAAAAACACATCCGTGCACAGGAAATCGCGGCGGACAACCGGCTGCCCTGCCTTTATCTGGTGGATTGCGGCGGCGCATATCTGCCCGAGCAGGACCGGGTGTTTCCCGATGCCCGCCATTTCGGCAATTCCTTTTATCGCCAGACCAACATGTCGGCCAGCGGGTTGCCGCAGATCTCGGCAGTGTTCGGCGGCTGCACGGCGGGTGGCGCCTATATCCCAGCTCTGTCGGATGAGGTCATCATGGTGCGCGGCAATGCGCGTATCCATCTGGGCGGCCCCTCGATCGTAAAAGTGGCGATCAACGAGGAGGTTGATGGCGAAACGCTGGGGGGCGCCGAGATGCACTCGCGCGTCTCGGGCGTGTCCGACCATCTGGCCGGGGACGAGTATCACGCGCTCGCGCTGATGCGCGACATTGTGGCCGAGTTGGGCCAGACGCGCCCGTTGCATCCCGACGCGGCCCCCGAACCGCCAGCGCGTGACCCCGAGGAACTGCTTGGGGTCATCAGTGCCGACCGAAAACAGCCCTATGACATGCGCGAGGTTCTGTTGCGTATGATCGACGGGGGGGGGTTCCGAGAATTCAAGCCCGCCTGGGGCGAGACGCTGGTTTGTGGCACCGCGCGCATACACGGCTATCGCGTGGGGATCCTGGCCAACAACGGCGCGTTGTTGTCAGAAAGTTCGCTGAAGGGCGCGCAGTTTGTTTCGATGTGCGATCAGCGCAATATCCCGCTTCTGTTCTTGCACAACATCTCCGGCTTCATGGTCGGGACAGAGGCCGAACGCGGCGGCATCGCCAAGAACAGCGCCAAGCTGGTCTATGCCATGTCCGTGGCCAAGGTGCCGCGCCTGTCGGTCCTGCTGGGCGGGTCTTATGGCGCGGGCAATTACGGTATGTGCGGTCGCGGCTTCGCGCCGAATTTCCTCTTTGCCTGGCCCACGGCGGAACTTGCCACCATGTCCGCCGACATCGCAACCAACGTGATGCTGGAACTGCGTCGCCAGAAGGGCGGTGGTCCTGAAAAGATGAATGCCGACATGGCGGAAATCGAGGCACAGGTGCGCGCGCAATACGCCGAGCAGTCCGACCCTTACTATGCCACCTCGCGGCTGTGGGATGACGGGCTGATAGAACCGGGCCAGACCCGCGATATACTGGGTCTGTGCCTGGCCATTGTCTCTTCGGTGCCTGAAGCAGGGCGCTACACGCCAGTATTCAGAATGTGAGGCCGATGACATGACAACAATTTATGAAACCATCCAGCTCGAGACCGACGTGCGTGGCGTCGCCACCATAACCCTGAACCGGCCGGAGAAACACAATGCTCTGAACGGCAGGCTGATCGCCGAACTTTACGACGCGGCTGGGCGGCTGGCTTCCGACGACAGCGTGCGCATCGTGGTCCTGACCGGTGCCGGCAAGAGCTTCTGCGCCGGGGGGGATTTCAACTGGTTCGCCTCGAATATCGAAAAGACCCGTGCGGAGCGGGTCGAACAAAGCGCAACGCTTGCGCAGCTTTTGCGCCGTCTCGATACGCTTCCCAAGCCACTGGTCGGGCGGATCAACGGGCCGGCCTATGGTGGCGGGGTCGGCATGATTTCGGTCTGCGACTATACCATCGGCGCAGAAGGGGCGCGGTTCGGTCTGACCGAGGTCACGCTGGGGCTGTTGCCCGCGAATATCTCGCCCTATGTGGTCGCTCGCATTGGCAAGGTACATTCGCGTGAAACCATGTTGTCAGGGGCGTTGTTCGATAGTGCACGGGCCGAACGGATTGGCCTTTTGACCGAAGTCGCCGTCCCCGAAGCGTTGGATGCCGCCGTTGAACGGGTAGTGCTCGATCACCTTCAGGCCGCGCCCGGTGCGGTGGCGGATACCAAGGTGTTGATCGCCTATGTCGCGGACCACGATCTTGAAACCGATATGATCTACACCGCTGACCGTTTGGCCGATGCCTGGGAAACCGAGGAAGGCGTTGAAGGCATCAATAGTTTCCTCAACAAGAGCGTGCCTTCGTGGAGGGTGAAATGAGTTTCATCCGCGTCCTGATTGCCAACCGGGGCGAAATCGCCCGGCGCATCCAGCGCGGGTGCCGCAAGTTGGGCCTGGAATCGGTGGCCGTTTTTTCAGAAGCCGACCGCGATGCGCCCTTTGTGGTCGAGGCGGATCACGCCGTCTCCATCGGCCCTGCCACCCCATCTGCCAGCTATCTGAACGTCGCGGCAATCCTTGAGGCCGCACGCGCCATCGGTGCGGATGCCGTGCATCCCGGTTATGGCTTTCTGTCCGAAAACGCCGATTTTGCGGCGGCGGTCGAAGCGGCGGGGTTGGTATTCATCGGCCCTGAAGCCCGCGCCATTGCCCGCATGGGATCGAAGATCGAGGCCAAAGCCGCTGCCGAAGCCGCAGGGGTGCCGGTGCTGCCCGGTTATCGCGGCGTCGATCAGTCTGATACGCGCCTGCTGCAAGAAGCCAAGGCGCTTGGCACGCCGTTTCTGGTCAAGGCCAGCGCCGGCGGCGGCGGGCGCGGAATGCGCCTTGTCACCGACATGGCCGACGCGCCCGAGGCGATCGCCTCCACCCGGGCCGAAGCGCAGGGTGCATTCGGCGATCCGGCGGTGTTCCTGGAACGGTTTGCCGCGCGAGCCCGCCATGTCGAAGTGCAGATACTCGGTGATACCCACGGGACCGTGGTGCATCTGGGCGACCGAGACTGTTCGCTTCAGCGCAACCACCAGAAGCTGATCGAAGAGGCCCCGGCCCCGGACCTGCCCGACGATCTGCGCGATGACATGCGCACCGCGGCCGTGCGGCTTGCGCAGGCGATCGGATACCGCTCTGCCGGAACGGTGGAATATCTCTATGATCCTGAGCGCGCCGAATATTACTTCCTCGAAATGAACACCCGCCTCCAGGTCGAGCATCCCGTGACCGAGGCAGTCACCGGAATCGACCTCGTCGAATGGCAATTGCGCATCGCGCGGGGCGAGGCGGTGGGCTTTGGGCAATCCGATCTGCGCTTCGACGGACACGCTATCGAAGTTCGCATTGCCGCCGAGGACCCTGCCCGGAATTTCCAGCCCGAAACCGGCACGATCACGCTTTGGGTGCCGCCCTCGGGTGTGCGGCTCGATACCGGGGTCGGCGAAGGCTCGGTTGTGAGCCACCATTACGATTCCATGCTGGCGAAGCTGGTCGTCCATGCCCCGGACCGGGCACAGGCGATCCGCGAAACCGTGGCCGCGATTGATCGCTTCGCCGCGGGCGGGGTGGGGCTGAACCTCGCGTTTCAGCGCGCCTTGCTGACACATCCGGATTTTGCCGCGCTCCGGCATCATACTGCGGGGCTGGCCGAGCTGTTTCCGGGCGGATGGAGGCCGCCCGAACCCGATGCGCAAAGCCGCGCGCTGGCGGCGCTGGCTTTGCATCTGCATTTGACCCCCCAAGATGGCAACACCCCGTGGCAAACGCTTGGCGCGTGGCGTCTGACTGCGCCTGCGGGCCGGCCGGGGGCGGCATATTATTGGGCTTCGGGCGATGACGAGCCGATCCGGGTGGAAAGCAACGGATATGGACAATCGATAATATTGCCCGATGGTGCTGGTCTCGCCACCGAAGCGGCCAAGCTGGGAGAAGGACGTCTGACCGCGCGCATCGACGGCATTCCCCGCGAGTACATTGCCCATCTGTGCCGCGCGAAAAATCATTGGCAGGTGCACCTTTCCACACTCGACGGCTTGGCCGGTTTTGCCCTTGAAACGCTGGAGGACAGATATTTTCAAGCCGCCTCGGGAAAAACCGGCGGGGCTGACACGCTCGTTGCGCCGATGCCCGGAGCGGTAGACGAACTGCGCGTTGCCGTCGGAGACCGCGTGGCGGCGGGTGACACGCTGGTGGTGCTTGAGGCGATGAAACTTCTGCAAAGCCTGACCGCCCCAGTTTCGGGCATCGTTGCCGATATCTATTGCGCACCGGGTGATACGGTCGCCGGGCAGGCGCCACTTATAAAACTTGATCAGGAGGAAGCCCGATGACCAGGCAAGACCCCATCAGCGCGGCAGCAGGCCCGTTCAACGAAGACCTTGAGATGATCCGGGCGCAGTTGCGCCGGTTCATCGAAACGGAAGTGACGGCCAACGGCGAGCCCTGGGAAGAGGATGGCATGGTGCCGCGCGACGTGCTGCGCCGGATGGGTGATCTTGGCGTGCTGGGAATGCGCTATGATCCACAATTTGGCGGCGCAGGACTGGATGTGATGTCCAGCGTCATGTTGGCCGAAGAGGTCGGCCGCTCCACTTTCGGCGGCTTTTCGGCCACGGTTCTGGTGCATACCGATATGGCCTCGCCGCATCTTGAAAATGCCGGCACGCCCGAGCAGAAGGCGCGCTGGATGCCGTCGATCACTTCGGGCGAAAAGATCGCCGCCGTGGCCGTAACCGAAGCGGGTGCCGGTTCTGATGTTGCGGGAATGCGCAGCCGTGCCGTGCAGGACGGCTCGGACTGGGTGCTCAACGGCACCAAGATGTTCATCACCAACGGCGTGCATGGCGACCTCTACTTCGTTGGTGCTAAGACCGACCCCGACGCCAAGGGCTCGCGCGGGATCACCATGTTTGCGGTCGAAAAGGGCACGCCGGGGTTCTCGGTTGGCCGGGCGCTGAACAAGACCGGCTGGCTGTGCTCGGACACTGCCGAGCTGATCTTCGAGGATGTGCGCATCCCGACTGAGAACGTGCTGGGCGAGGTGAACAAAGGCTTCTACTCGGTTATGAAGAACTTCCAGAACGAGCGGATCGTGCTGGGCGCGGTGGCCTGCGCCGAGGCGCAGACCGCGCTCGACATGACGGTGGACTACGTCAAGCAGCGCAAGGCCTTCGGCGGCGTGCTGTGGGACAAGCAGGCGGTGCGCCAGCGGCTGGCGGATTGTCAGACGCGGATCGAGGCGGGGCGGCAGCTTACCTATCACGCCGCGGCACTGGATGCCGCGGGCCGCGATTGCGTGAAGGAGGTCTCGATGGTCAAGGCCTATTGTGGTGAACTGGTGAACAGTGTGCTCTACGACTGTGTTCAGTTCCATGGCGGCATGGGCTACATGCGCGAAACACCCGTGGAACGCATGTCGCGCGATGCCCGCGTTCAGGCCATCGGCGGCGGTGCCAGCGAGGTCATGCTCGAAGAGGTCGCTAAACGTATGTGAGCCATACCCCTAAAATCAACGATCTGCCAAACAGAGGATTAATGATTGGCAACTATTCAGGTCACGCAGCCTGATTCAGGTCGTTCTGTTGCATGAAATCCGGCAATTCACCAGCAAATAGCTGCTCCAATGTGTATGCCAACCGGTCCTGCTTGACCGCGGTCGAGAGGAAGCTGCGCATCCGGCAAAAGATCTCGGCGCCCTCCCAGGAGCGAAAACAACCTGAGATCTTCTGCTGCACTTTGGTCATCCGCAGGTCGCGCTCCCCCCCCCCTGATTGTTGGTGAAGGGGCGGCGGGATCTTCAATAAAACGCAGCACGTCGTCCTCATGCGTTCGGGGGACATTCCTGCAGGTTGCGCGCTTTCGTGCGTATAGTGCGCCCTCGCGTCCCGGGCAGTGGCTTCATTGGTGGCGGGCACTCGCCATTCGCCCCATGTCTTGAGGTTTGTCTTCTGCGCCGGTATTATTCTAACAAACGTTAGAATAATACCATGGAGAGCGAATGACCAGCCCACTTCATCAACTGAAAATCATCGAGCTTGGCCACGTTATCGCCGGGCCTCTTTCGTCAGCTCTGCTCTCTGATTTCGGTGCGGATGTCATCAAGATCGAGGCGCCCGACCGGACGGACATGATGCGCGACCTCGGCCCCAAGGCAGAGGACGGGGTCGGCGTCTGGTGGAAGACACTTGGCCGCAACAAGAAAATTCTGAGTCTGGACTGGAAGTCGGACGAAGGCCGGAACATCCTGCGCAGGCTGGTTGAAGGTGCCGATGTGCTTGTCGAAAATTTCCGACCCGGCGTGCTTGAGCGGGCAGGTGTCGGGCCGGACACTTTGCATGAGTGGAACCCGGATCTGATTGTACTGCGCGTGTCGGGTTACGGACAGGAGGGCCCGATGCGGGATGTGCCCGCTTTTGGGCGCGCGGCAGAGGCTATGAGCGGTCTCGCCCACCTGACCGGCTTTGCCGATGGGCCGCCGATGCATCCTGGATTTCCTGCGGCCGACAGCACAACAGGATTGATGGGCGCTTTGGGCATTATGATTGCTTTGTTTGCGCGGGAAAAAGGGGTTGCACGCGGCCAGGTTGTCGATCTTGCGGTGTTCGAGTCGCTGCTTCGGTTGATGGACTATCCGGTGCCCGCGCTGACAGGCGCGAACCTTTCACCCCAGCGCAATGGCTTGCGCCAGCCGATGGATTTTGCACCTGGCGGCATGTTCCGTACATCTGACGGGGTGTGGCTGACCGTTTCCGCAGGCAGCGCAGAGACGGCCCAGCGACTGCTGCGGGCGGTGGGCGGAGATGCGCTGGCCGAAGACCCGCGGTTTGCGACCCTTGGCCTGATGTCCCGCCATATGGCCGTGGTCTTTGATGCCATCAATGATTTCGTCACGCAGCGCACGCTTGCCGAGGTTGAGGCGGAATTCGCCCGCCATGATGCGGTTGCCTCACGGGTGCTGAGCGTCGAGGAGATCACGATGAATGAGCAGATACGCCATCGCGGAGACATCGTGTCGGTCGCGGGCGAGCAGACGCAGGTCGTCGGTCCGGTCCCGCATCTGAGCGCCACGCCAGGCGAATTGCGCTGGCTGGGGCGGCCACCGGGAGCAGATTCCCGCGAGATTCTGCGCGATCTTGGTTTTGACGATGCCCGCATCACAGCTCTGCATGAGGCAGGGCTTGTGGGCCAGGAGATACGTAGTGACTTTTCGGATGACGAATGAGCAGGAAGAAATTCGTAGCCAGATCCTTCGAATATGTGCGCAGTTTGACGATGATTACTGGTTGCAGCGGGATCGCACCGGTGATTTTCCTCATGAACTGCACAGAGCGATGGCCGACGGCGGGTGGCTTGGAATCGCCATGCCGGAAGCGGTCGGCGGTGCCGGTTTGGGGATTACCGAGGCGACCATAATGATGCAGGCGATCGCGGAGTCGGGAGGTGGTGCCAGCGGGGCCTCGACTGTGCACATGAATATATTTGGCCTCAACCCGGTAGTGAAGTTCGGAACCGGTGAGCAGCGCGCCCGAATGCTACCCCCCTTGATTGCCGGTGATGAAAAGGCCTGTTTCGCCGTGACCGAGCCGACCACGGGTCTGGATACTACGAAGCTGAAAACCATGGCAGTGCGACAGGGTGACAGGTATGTCGTGCATGGCCAGAAGGTTTGGATTTCGACCGCCCAGGTGGCCGACAAGATGTTGCTTCTGGCAAGGACCACACGGCTTGAGGATGTGACCGACCCGACCGAGGGGCTGAGCTTGTTCTATACGGATCTCGACCGCAATTTCGTGGATGTGCGTGAAATCGAGAAGATGGGCCGCAAGGCAGTCGACTCGAATGAGGTGTTTATCGACGGCCTGCCGATTCCGGCCCAGGACCTGATCGGAGAAGAAGGTAAGGGCTTCCGGCAGATCCTGCACGGGTTGAACCCCGAGCGCATTCTCGTGGCTGGCGAATGCATTGGCATCGCGCGCAACGCTCTGGCGCGTGCGGCGCAATACGCCAACGAGCGTGTGGTCTTTGGGCGGCCGATCGGCCAGAATCAGGGCGTTCAGCATCCGCTGGCTCAGGCCTGGGCACGGGTGGAAGCCGCCAATCTCATGGTGATGCATGCCGCCGCCCTTTACGATTCGGGAGAGGCGTGCGGAGTAGAGTCGAACGCAGCCAAGCTTCTGGCCGCAGATGCCGCTGTCGAAGCAACCGAAGCCGCGCAGATTACCTTTGGCGGCTTCGGGTACGCCAAGGAATATCATGTTGAGCGTCTGGTAAGGGAGGCACTGCTGTTCCGCATCGTGCCTGTAACGCCACAGATGCTTTTGTCTTTCATCGCGGAAAAAGCGCTTGGGCTTCCAAAGTCTTACTGACCAGAAGTAATTGGCGGGAGCAGGGAGGATTGTCGTCTTGACAATTTTCTAACGCGTGTTAGATTAAAAGAGCTACCCTGAATGGGCAAGGGAGGAAGCATGAGTAAGTCGCAGTTCGGGTCTTCACGAGAGAGTTTGGCTACACGTTCGACCGTGTATTCCGGTGATTTATTTGCGGGCAAAACCGTTGTTGTAAGCGGCGCAGGCGGTGGTTTGGGGCTGGCGATTGCGGCCCTCTTCGCCAGGTTGGGTGCCAGCCTTGCGATCAATGGACGCGACGAGGAAAAGCTGGCTTCGGCCAAGGAATTTCTCGAAAGCTTGGGCGCCAAAGTCTTTGCCAGGACGATGACCATCCGGGATCCCGAACAGGTCACGGAGTTTGTCGGTGAGGTAAATCAAGAATTCGGTTCGATTGACGTTCTGGTGAACAACGCGGGGGGGCAGTTTCCACAGGCCGCGCTGGACTTTTCCCCGAAGGGCTGGAGCGCGGTCATAGATACTAACCTCAACGGTACCTGGTGGGTTATGCAATCCACTGCGCGCCACTGGGTTGAGCACAAGCAACCAGGTTCGATCGTTAACATCGTGGCCGACATCTGGCGCGGCATGCCCGGCATCGCACATACATGCGCGGCTCGGGCAGGGGTGATTTTTCTGTCCAAATCGGTCGCGGTGGAGTGGGCGCCCCATGACATTCGTGTGAACTGCGTGGCGCCAGGCTGTTGTGAGAGCTCCGGGTTTAGTCGCTACCCTGAGGATGGCGCGGCAACCTTTCAGGATTCTAATCCGATGCGGCACGCAGGGGATGAATGGGATGTCGCCGAAGCGGTTGCCTATATGGCCGCCAATTCAGGAAAATTCATAACTGGTGAAGTGCTTAACATCGACGGTGGGCAGCAGATGTGGGGGGATCCCTGGCCAACAGGTCGGCCGGACTACTTTCGGATTGCATGACGAGTGCGTGACATGTGCGCCGAAACTGATTGTGATATCTAGATGACGACAAATAAAACAACAATCGGCACTGGAGATTAGATGACTAAAAATAATCAAACCACAACCCATGTCGGAGACGGGGCGCTATTAGAGTGCAGCGGGATCGAGCGTCGGTTCGGCGGCATTGTCGCCGTCACAGGCGTGGATTTCGTTATTCGCCCGGGTGAAATTTTTGGCCTCGTTGGTCCAAATGGAAGTGGGAAGACAACACTTACGAACGCGATCACCGGGTTTTACCCGCCAAACGAGGGAACTGTCCGGCTGGCCGGAAAAGATATCGCGGGCACAGCACCCCACAAAGTTGCAAAACTTGGCATTGCCCGAACGTTCCAGAACCTCGCTCTGTTCAATGGGATGAGTGTTCTCGACAACATCCTGCTCGGTCGGCACATCTACATGAAACCAGGCGTTTTGCGTACGGCGCTTTATTGGTGGGCCGCGCAGCGTGAAGAAATCGAGAATCGCGAGATCGTCGAGGAGGTGATCGAGTTTCTGCAACTTGAGAGCATCCGGCACGAGTTGGTCGATGGGCTTCCAATAGGGCTAAAAAAGCGGGTCGAGCTTGCGAGGGCTCTGGTAGCGGAGCCGAAAATGCTGATTCTCGACGAGCCGATGGCCGGCATGAACCAGGAAGAAAAGGGGTATATGGCGCGCTTCATTCTGGACGCGCGGGCCGAACGGGGCGTCAGCGTCTTGCTGATCGAGCACCATATGGATGTCATTATCGGCATTTGCGACCGGATGCTTGCGCTGAACTACGGTGAGATGATTGCTAGCGGCCTTCCGAGGGACGTTGTAAACGACCCCCGGGTCATCGAGACATATATCGGAGGGGCTCATGGTTGAGGGAGCAAAAATACAGTCTTCGGAAGGCAACACACTCGGCGCTTTGCTGGCCTGGAACGCTTCAAACTACGGAGGAGATATCGCGCTTCGCGAAAAGGAACGCGGCATCTGGGAGGAAACCACTTGGGCTGAGTATGCCGAAGAGGTTCTTGAGTGCGCGGCCGGTCTTGAAAAACTTGGTGTCGCGCCGGGCAAGGCCGTGCTGATCCTGGGTGACAACCGCGCCCGGCTTTACTGCGGTATGCTTGCGGTCGCGCTGCTCGGGGGCTTTGCCATGCCTGCCTATCCGGGAGCGACGATCGACGAACTTCAGCATTTTCTTGGCGAAGTCGAGATCGTCGCGGCTATTGCGGAAGATCAGGAGCAGGTGGACAAGATCCTTGAGCTGAAGGAAGCAGGCGCTGGAGGCATCGCCCACATCATTTATGATGAAGTGCGCGGTCTTGGATTCTATGAGGTCGATGGCCTCATGTCCTGGGATCATCTGATCGAAGTTGGTCGGCACGACCTCAACGACGATCCACATCGGCGCGAAGAACTCACGCATCGGACCAAGCCCGAAGATCCGGCGATTTTTCTACATTCGTCGGGGACAACCGGCAAGCCAAAGGGCATCGTTTTGAGCCAGAAGAACGTTCTGGCCGCGGCGCGCAATGGTCATGCCGCCGGGGCCTTCGACGAGAACGAGGAAATTCTTGCTTATCTGCCGATAGCGTGGGTGGGCGATTACGCCATCACCGTCGCGGCCGCGCTGCTTCTGCGCTTCACCGTTAGTGTGCCGGAGCGGCAGGAAACGGTCGTTCGGGACATGCGCGAAATTGCGCCGACTTTCTACCTGGCGGCACCCCGAAGCTGGGACCAGATGCTGACAACAATCCAGGTTGGAATGGAGGATTCAACGCCGTTGAAGAAGTGGTTGTACCACTTTTTCATGGATCGGGCCATTGCCGCCGAAACACGCAAACTGAACGGCAAGAGTGGCGGCGCATTGGAGCCGTTAGGCCGACTGTTGGGCGAGGCGATCATCTTCGGTCCGATCAAGGACCAGTTCGGCATGAGCCGCTTGAAGAATGCGTTCACTGGCGGCGAGGCGATCGGCGAAGACACTTTTGTCTTTTATCGCGCCCTGGGGATCAAGCTGCGCCAGTTTTACGGTCAGACCGAGAACAGCGCAATTAACGCAATTCAGTCACCAAGTGAAGTACGCCTGCATACTGTTGGCAAGCCCGTGCCGGGCGTTGAGGTGAAAATCGGGGAGGATGGAGAAATCCTGGTGCGCTCGGATAGCGTGTTCGAGGGGTATTTCGACAAACCCGATGCGAGTGCCGCTGCCCTGGAGGGAGGGTGGCTGCATACCGGCGACGCTGGCTATCTGGAGGAGAACGGCCACCTTGTCGTGCTGGGGCGTGTCTCCGAGGTCATGCACACGTCAAGCGGTGAACGCTATGTGCCCAACTATATCGAGAACCGGCTGAAATTCAGCCCGTATATAAAGGATGCCGCAGTGGTCGGTGCCGGTATGGACGAACTGACGGCAATGGTCTGTATGGATTTCGAATCGGTGGGACACTGGGCCGAGGTGAACGGAGTGCCTTACGTGTCGTATTCCGATTTGTCTCAGCGGGACGAAGTGGCCATGCTTCTGCACGAGGCTTTCGAGCGAGTAAACAAGGTTATCCCCGAGCCGCTGCACCTGAAACGTTTCGTCAGCCTGCCGAAGGAGTTCGATCCGGACGACGGAGAAATTACCCGGACAAGGAAACTGCGTCGCAAGGTTGTGCAGGAACGCTACGCTGATGTGATCGCTGCACTCTATGATGGCTCAAAAGAGATCCATTTCAGTGCGCAGGTGACTTACGAAACTGGCGAAACCGGGGGGGTCGACAGAACCCTTCCTGTACGGGAGGTTTAAATGGACTGGATTTTTTTAACTGAGCTGGCGATTAACGGTGCCCTTACGGGGCTTCTGTATTCGCTTGTCGCAATTGGTCTTGTGCTGATTTATAAGGCATCCTCGGTGCCCAATCTGGCGCAGGGCGGTCTGACGATGCTTGGGGCATATGTGGTTCTTGCGCTGTCGAGAGATGCGGGAATGCCGCTGTGGCTGGCCATCCCGCTCGCTGCAGTCATCATGTTCGGCATGGGCTTCGGTATTGAGCGCGTTGCCCTCAGGCGCCTGGCGGGCCGCCCTGTTGTCATGATCCTGATGATGACACTTGGCATCGACATTTTCCTCATCGGCACAACGCTTGCCATTTGGGGTGGGACGTCAAGTTCGATGAACCTGGGTATTAGCTATGAACCACTGTTAATGGGCGACATCTTCATCAGTCGCATCCATCTCGTCGGCGCCGGAGTTGCGCTCTCTCTATTCGCCGCCTTTATGCTGTTCTTTAGGACCCGGACCGGGATCAAATTACGGGCGATAGCGGATGATTACATGGCTTCGTGGTCGGTCGGGATTTCGGTTGAGCGTGGAGTCGGGCTGTCCTGGGCGCTTGCATCACTTGTGGCTGTTGGGGCAGGTGTGATCTGGGGCGAAATTCAGGGGGTCGATCAGTCGTTGTCGATATTGCTTCTCAAAGGTCTGACAGTCGCTGTTCTTGGTGGCCTGGACAGTATTCTGGGTGCGGTGATTGCGGGTGTAATTATCGGCATCATTGAAAACGTCGGCGCGGAATTTCTCGATCAGTTTGTCGGGGGCGGGAGCCGTGAACTCATCGTTGCCGCTGTCCTAATTCTTACGGTCATGATCCGTCCGCACGGACTGTTCGGCCGCCACGATATCGAGAGGGTGTAAGGGATGTTTTATCGACTTTCCGGCGTTCACTACGACAGTTTCGCTTCAGATAGCCGTATCTTCAAGGTTCCAGCAGATCGGAACCTGGCTGTATTCTTTCTTCTGTTTGGATTGGCGGCACCGTTCATCATACCGTCGCTTTACCTGAACAGTTACATGCTGCCCTGGCTGCTCTGGACGGCGGCCGCTCTGGGCCTGAACCTGGTGACGGGGTGGGCCGGCCAGCTTCATTTGGGCTACGCGGCTGTCATGGCCGTCGGAGCGTATTCAGCGGTCCACGCCGTGCGCTTCGGGGTACCTTGGGAATTCGCCCTCCTCATTGGTGGGCTGGCATCATCGGTTATTGGTAGCCTGTTCGCTTTCGCCGCATTGCGGGTGAAAGGTCTCTATCTCGCGCTCACTACCCTCGCGATGCAGTTCGTAATGGACTGGGTGCTGAACCATTCACCAACTATTTCGGGGGGTTCACACGCGTCGCTCCAATCTCCAACGTTCGCGCTCCTTGGGCAGGAGATAACCTCTGATGTTGGCTATTACTATGTCGGCTTCGGATGGTGCGTGTTGGTGACGATCTTAATGTTGAACCTCAAACGCACCGGGTTGGGGCGTGCGCTGGTCGCCGTGCGGGAAAAAGACTTTGCCGCCGCGATTCTGGGTGTGAACAGTTTCTACTACAAGATCCTGGCCTTCGCGACATCGTCGTTTATTGCGGGGGTCAGTGGAGCCTTGCTGGTTGCGACATTCTTCTTCTTGGCCGCGCCGGAACAGTTTTCGGTGGGCGTGTCGATCCAGGTGCTTGCGATGGTGATTGTCGGCGGACTGTCGAGCATTATCGGTTCTTACTTCGGGGTTGCCCTGATTCTGCTTGCACCGGGCCTGGTGAACGGTCTTGTCGTTGCGGCAAGCGGGGGGTTAGGCATGCAGGTCACTGATGAAACGCTCGCCCATATCCCGAATGCCATTTACGGTGCGCTGATCGTCATAATTCTCCTGATCGAACCGTTGGGGTTGGGAAAGCTCTACGGCAACGTCAGGGATTATCTGATGGTCTGGCCCTTCGATCAGCTAAGGAAGTAAATAAAAATGCCGATGCAAGAAAAAGTTGAAGCTCAGTCCATCTTGTCGATGAACAGTGTCGAGGTGCTGTACGATAACGTTATGCTGGCGATCAAAGGCGTTTCGGTTCAGGTGCCAAAGGGCAAGATGATTGCGCTTCTGGGCTCGAACGGAGCGGGAAAAAGCACAACCTTGAAAGCGATCAGTGGTCTTTTGAAAGCTGAACGCGGACGGATCAGTCGAGGGGAAATAAAGTTTAATGGGACGGATATTACCGAAGTTCTCGCACAAAAGCGCGTCGGAATGGGCATCTGTCACGTCGTCGAAGGGCGGCATGTTTTTGAACATTTGACACCGGACGAGAACCTTACCGCAGCGGCGCCGTTGGGGATGTCCCGTTCAGTGCTAAATGTGGAAAAAGAGAAGATATACAACTATTTCCCCCGGCTTGCCGAGCGCCGAAATTCGCAGTCGGGCTATCTGTCAGGCGGTGAGCAGCAGATGCTTGCCATTGGCCGCGCGCTTGTGACCCAGCCTAGCCTTCTAATGCTTGATGAGCCGAGTCTCGGACTTGCGCCATTCCTGGTGAGCGAGATCTTTGACATCCTTCAAAAGATTAACCAAGAGGAGGGCGTGTCGGTCCTGCTTGTGGAGCAGAACGCCCTGGCCGCTCTGGAGATCGTTTCGGAAGGCTATCTGATCGAAAACGGCCGGGTCGTCATGCATGGTACGGCCGAGGAACTCAAATCCAATTCCGACATTCAGGAATTCTATCTTGGCGGTGGGGAAGGCACCGATTTCCACAATGTCAAGCATTACAGCCGGCGCAAGCGTTGGCTGAGCTGAAGTTTTCACGAAAATCCTCTGGGAGGATAAGATGCAACAACTTACCAAGGCGTTAGCGGCTTTTTCGATGGTAGGTGTCGACGCCGGTATCTCTGGCGATCCTGCCGCGTTCGATGGAAGACGAACTCATTCTCATGCAGTTTTTGATAGGGCGTGGCGATGCCGTGGACGGCACTGTTTTCGAATGGGTCTATCCGGGCGGCCCAACCTATTGGGGGTAGGGAGCAGATCAAGATTCTCCAGACACCGTCCGAGAAACAGGGCTTGAGCTACTGCTCTACCCCGTGCCGCTGCCGGGACGCAGGGCAGAGCGTCCGAACAAGAAAAGAACGCTCTGCACTGAATCGAAAAGGAGAGAAAAATGAAATACAAAAAGCAACTCAAAGCAGTGGCCCTCGCCATGGCGCTCGCATCAGGCGCGGCAGCTACGTTCGCCCAAGCCGAGGAGTCGATCCAATTCGGCCTCTGCTTCGACCTCAGCAAGTCCTATTCCTTCATCACGCCACAGCTGGCCCAGGCGGCACGGGATCTCGCGATGTACGCCAACGACAACGGCGGCATCGAGGGCCATCCCGTTGAAATCATCGTGCGCGACCACGGCAACGAACCCCAGCGTGGCGTGGAATGCTATGAGCAGCTCAAGCGAGATGGTGTTTTTATTTTCAACTTCATGTCCACGCCGGTCACGAACGCGGCTTTACCGCGTGCCATGAAAGACGGCAATATCCTGATGCAATCCTTTGTCGGCCGCGGTGACGCGGTGGATGGTGAGGTGTTCGAATGGGTTTTCCCGGTCGGTCCAACCTACTGGCAGCAGGCGGCCAACGACGTTGCCTTCATCAAGGAGCAATTGGGCGGCGATCTGGAAAATGCCAAGATTGGCTTCATCTATCTGGATTATCCGTTCGGTCAG
>NZ_NIHD01000026.1 GCF_002806975.1 Marinobacter aromaticivorans
GCACTCGCAGAACCTGTACCCCAGACTTCGTGGCACACACGAGTCAGAGCAGCGGTCAGTGTCGTCTTACCATGGTCAACGTGACCGATAGTGCCCACGTTCAGGTGTGGCTTATTACGCTCAAATTTAGATTTAGACACAGTTACACCTCTTCCTGTTACTTAAGTCCTGGGTATCAACCCTTTTTAATAATTGCTTCGGCGATGTTGCTTGGTGCTTCCGCATAACGCGAAAATTCCATCGCGTAGGACGCGCGCCCCTGAGTCGCAGAGCGCAGATCTGTCGCGTAACCAAACATTTCTGACAACGGAACCTCTGCGCGAACAATCTTGCCGGCAACACCGTCGTCCATCCCCTGAATGAGGCCACGACGGCGGTTCAAGTCACCAACCACATCGCCCATATAATCTTCAGGGGTTACAACCTCAACCTTCATCATTGGCTCAAGCAATGCCGGGTTCGCCTCCAGAGCGCCCTTTTTCATTGCCATGGAACCTGCGACCTTGAACGCCATCTCGTTGGAGTCCACATCGTGGTATGAGCCATCATACAAGGTTGCCTTGATACCCAGCAGCGGATAACCGGCCAGACAGCCGTTCTGCATCTGCTCCTCGATACCCTGCTGAACCGCGGGGATGTATTCCTTGGGAACTACACCACCAACGATTTCGTTAACGAAGATGAAGTTTTCGCCATCTTCCTGGTCCAGTGGCAGCGGATCAATTCTCACTTTAACGTGACCGTACTGACCACGACCGCCTGACTGACGAACAAACTTACCTTCAACGTCTACCGACTTGCGAATGCACTCACGGTACGCAACCTGCGGCTTACCGATGTTTGCATCCACCTTGAACTCGCGACGCATACGGTCAACAAGAATATCCAGGTGAAGCTCGCCCATACCGGAAATGATGGTCTGCCCAGTCTCTTCGTCAGTGCGTACACGGAATGAAGGATCTTCCTGAGCCAATTTGCCCAGAGCGACACCCATCTTCTCCTGATCCGCCTTGGACTTGGGTTCAACCGCAACCGAGATTACCGGCTCCGGGAACTCCATGCGTTCAAGGATGATCTTGTGGTTTTCATCGCACAGCGTATCGCCCGTGGTGACGTTCTTGAGGCCGATCGCAGCAGCAATATCGCCTGCCAGAACTTCCTTGATTTCTTCACGGTCATTGGCGTGCATCTGAACCATACGGCCCACACGCTCTTTTTTACCCTTTACCGAGTTGTATACTGCATTACCCGACTCAAGCTTGCCCGAGTAAACCCGGAAGAACGTCAGAGTGCCCACGAACGGGTCTGTGGCGATTTTAAACGCCAAGGCCGCAAAGGGCGCATTGTCATCAACCGGACGAGTCTCTTCAGTACCATCCTCGTCAACCTCACCACGGATGGCCTTAACCTCATCCGGGGCGGGCAGGTATTCAATCACCGCATCAAGAACGGCCTGAACGCCCTTATTCTTGAACGCCGAGCCACAGCAAGCCGGAACAATCTCGTTTGCGATGGTGCGCGCACGCAGGCCCTGCTTGATCTCCTCGATAGTGAGCTCGCCACCTTCGAGGTACTTGTCCATCAGCTCTTCATTGGCCTCGGCTGCAGCCTCAACCAAGTGCTCACGGTACTTGGCAACTTCGTCCGCCATATCCGCAGGGATATCACCCAGTTCATAGGTCATACCCATGTCATCGTTGCTCCAGTGGATCGACTTCATGCGAAGCAGGTCAACCACACCTTCGAAATTTTCTTCGGAGCCAATTGGCAACTGGAGCGGAACCGGTGTTGCACCCAGCCGATTCCGGATCTGGTCAACTACACGCAGGAAATCTGCACCTGCACGGTCCATCTTGTTGACGAACACCAGACGGGGAACTTCGTACTTGTTTGCCTGGCGCCATACCGTTTCAGACTGCGGCTCAACACCGGAGGATCCACAGAATACAACTACAGCACCATCAAGCACCCGCAGCGAACGTTCAACTTCGATGGTGAAGTCAACGTGCCCCGGGGTATCAATCACATTGATTCGATGCTCGTCAAATTGTTTGTCCATACCCTGCCAGAATGTCGTAACAGCAGCGGAGGTAATGGTGATACCACGCTCCTGCTCCTGCTCCATCCAGTCAGTGGTGGACGCGCCATCATGGGTTTCACCCATCTTGTGGCTGCGACCGGTGTAGTAAAGAATACGTTCGGTCGTCGTGGTTTTGCCCGCATCAACGTGCGCACAGATACCAATGTTTCTGTAACGTTTAATCGGTGTTTTGCGTGCCACTGTATAAACCTCGGCTGATTAGAAACGGAAGTGAGAGAACGCCTTGTTGGCTTCTGCCATGCGGTGTACGTCTTCACGCTTCTTCACAGCAGCGCCTTTGCTGTCAGCGGCGTCAAGAATTTCACCGGCCAGGCGTTGCGCCATGGATTTTTCGCCGCGCTTCCGTGAATATTCTACAAGCCAGCGCATGGCCAGCGCGTTCTGACGGGAAGGCCGTACTTCGACAGGCACCTGGTAAGTAGCACCACCCACACGACGGGACTTTACCTCGACCATCGGCTGGATGTTTTCCAGGGCCTTCTCGAACATGTCGATCGGCTCTTCTTTGGATTTTTCGGCAACAATTGTCAGAGCGCCATAAACAATACGCTCTGCAACCGCTTTCTTGCCGCTTTCCATCACGTGGTTGATGAACTTGGCAAGGCGCGCACTACCGAATTTCGGATCCGGGATTATTTCCCGTTTAGCTGCAACTCTTCTTCTAGGCATCGATAAGCCCTTATATAATTAAAAGGTCTTCAGGAACCCCTGAGATAGCATTTGCTACTCAGCCTTACTCTTACCGTTCTGACAAGCAACGATAAAAGACACCCGCTTGGGACATCAGGACTTGGGTCGTTTTGCACCGTACTTGGAGCGGCCCTGCTTACGGTTCTGCACACCCTGGGTGTCCAGCGTTCCGCGAACAGTGTGATAGCGCACACCCGGAAGGTCTTTTACCCGACCGCCACGGATAAGCACAACACTGTGCTCCTGAAGGTTGTGACCTTCACCACCAATGTATGACGAAACCTCGAAGCCGTTGGTCAGACGAACACGGCACACTTTACGCAGTGCTGAGTTCGGCTTCTTCGGCGTTGTGGTGTAAACACGAGTGCATACACCACGGCGCTGAGGACAGGCCTGAAGAGCAGGAACATCGCTCTTGGCTACCTTGCGCTTACGAGGCTTACGTACCAACTGATTAATCGTTGCCATGTAAGCAAACTCCAAAAACCATACCAATGAAACTTACCCCCAATGAAGGGGGTAAAATTAAGGGTCGCAAGTTTAAGCCTGCGCCCCCGGACAGTCAAGATGACTGATCTCTTTTTAACCACCTCGGCATAAGTAACTACACGGAGGTGGCGCGTCGGATTCAACCGCCGCGATTGAGCTCGGCACTCAATGCTTCTTCAACGTCGGCCGCGGTAACGCCCTGCTCTTCCAGTTCGCGTTTGCGACGACGCTCAGCGTGATAGGCCAGCCCGGTTCCCGCAGGAATCAATCGGCCGACCACGACGTTTTCCTTCAGGCCACGCAGATAATCGCGCTTGCCGGTTACTGCACCCTCGGTGAGAACCCGCGTAGTCTCCTGGAACGACGCCGCAGAGATGAACGACTCGGTCGCCAGTGACGCTTTGGTAATACCCAGCAGCAAGCGTTCGAACCTTGCAGGCTCTTTATCGGCGGCAATAGCTTTTTCGTTCTCTTCCAGCAGCTTGGTAATCTCCAGCTGGTCACCGGCCAGCAGGGGTGTGTCACCCGGATCAGTAACTTCAACCTTGCGCAACATCTGGCGCACGATCACCTCAATGTGCTTGTCGTTAATGACAACACCCTGCAAGCGATAAACGTCCTGGATCTCGTTGGTGATGTACTTCGCCAATTCGACCACACCCAACAGGCGCAGGATGTCGTGCGGATTGGACGGTCCATCCGATATCACTTCACCTTTTTCGACGGTTTCCCCTTCGAAAACGTTCATCTGCCGGTGCTTCGGAATCAGAACCTCATAAGGATCGCCGTCTCTCGGTGTAATCACCAGACGTTTCTTGCCCTTGGTTTCCTTGCCGAAGGACACCACGCCGCTGATTTCAGCAAGAATGGAAGACTCTTTCGGGCGACGGGCTTCAAACAGGTCGGCTACCCGTGGCAGACCACCCGTGATGTCCCGCGTTTTGGAACTGGCTTGCGGAATACGTGCAACCACATCTCCCAGTTCGATACGGGCACCGTTCGCCATGGTTACCAGCGCGTTTGCCGGCATGAAGAAAATTGCCGGGCCACCGCCTGGCAAATCCACATCATTACCGTCCTCATCAACCATCTGGATTGCCGGGCGAATATCCTTACCTGCCGCGGGGCGATCTTTCGGATCGATAATTTCCATGGTCGACAAGCCGGTCAGCTCGTCGGTCTGGGTACGAACGGTAATGCCCTGGTCCATATTGACGAACTTGGCAATACCTTCGGCTTCCGCGATGATCGGGTGCGTGTGCGGATCCCACTTGGCAACCACAACACCGGCCTCAACCTCATCACCGTTTTTAACCGACAGTACCGCACCGTAAGGCAGCTTGTACCATTCCCGTTCACGACCCTGGTCATCGGCAATCGCCAATGCAGAGGAACGGGAAATAACAACCAGGGACCCATCGCTCTTCTCAAGCGACTTGAGGTTGTGCAGGCGTACCGTACCACCGTGCTTGACCTGAATGTTGTCCACCGCCGAGGCCCGGCTGGCTGCACCACCAATGTGGAAGGTCCGCATGGTGAGCTGGGTTCCCGGTTCACCGATGGACTGCGCGGCGATAACACCTACAGCCTCACCAACGTTAACCAGGTGACCACGGGCCAGATCGCGACCGTAGCACTTGGAGCAGATACCGTGACGGGTCTCACAGGTGATCGCAGAGCGAACCCAGACCTCATCCACACCGGCACCTTCCAGCGCCTCGATGGTTTTCTCATCGAGCAGGGTACCGGCCGGAACAACCGCGTTGTCTTTATCCGTCGGAGTAAACGCATCGCGAGCCGTAACACGGCCCAGAACGCGATCACCCAGTGGCACAACCACGTCGCCGCCTTCGATGTGCGGCGTCATCAGAAGACCTTCTTCGGTACCGCAATCTTCTTCTGTAACCACCAGATCCTGGGACACGTCTACGAGGCGGCGGGTCAGGTAACCGGAGTTCGCGGTCTTCAGAGCCGTATCGGCCAGACCCTTACGTGCCCCGTGCGTGGAGATAAAGTACTGGAGTACGTTCAGACCTTCACGGAAGTTCGCAGTAATGGGTGTCTCAATGATTGAGCCGTCCGGTTTGGCCATAAGGCCACGCATGCCCGCCAGCTGACGGATCTGGGCAGCAGAACCCCGCGCACCGGAATCCGCCATCATGTAAACCGAGTTGAAGGATTCCTGCATCAGGTCTTCGCCATCTTCGCCTTTGACAGGTTTGCCGTCGGGACCAATGACCTTTTCCTTGGCCAGGCGCTCCATCATGGCCTTGGAGACCTTGTCGTTGGCGCGAGACCAGATATCGATAACCTTGTTGTACTTCTCGCCCTGGGTCAGCAAACCGGACGCGTACTGGGATTCGATATCCTTGACTTCCTGTGTCGCTGCATCGACCAGCTCGTACTTCTCCGGCGGAATCTCGAAGTCGTTGAAACCAATGGAGATACCAGACACTGTTGCATAGTGGTAACCCATGTACATGAGTTGGTCCGCAAAGATAACCGTCTCTTTCAGGCCGGCATCCCGATAACAGGTGTTGATCAGGTTGGAAATCGCTTTCTTGACCATCGGCTTGTTGACCAGGTCATAAGACAGGCCGTCCGGAACGATATCAAACAGCAACGCACGACCGACCGTGGTATCCACAATCTTGTACTCTTCCCTGCGCTCTCCGTCCTCCTGAATGGCAACTTCCTTTACCCGGACCTTGACGATGGCCTGCAGGTCGACCCGACCCGCGCCATAGGCGCGATGTGCTTCTTTCACGTCGGCAAACACCATGCCTTCGCCAAGGGCGCTCTTGCGCTCCCGGGTCATGTAGTACAGGCCCAGAACAACGTCCTGGGACGGCACGATGATCGGCTCACCGTTCGCCGGCGACAGGATGTTATTGGTGGACATCATCAGCGCACGGGCTTCGAGCTGCGCCTCCAGGGTCAGCGGTACGTGTACCGCCATCTGGTCACCGTCAAAGTCGGCGTTATAGGCCGCACAGACCAGCGGGTGCAGCTGGATTGCCTTGCCTTCAATCAGTACCGGCTCGAACGCCTGGATACCAAGGCGGTGCAGCGTCGGCGCACGGTTAAGCATGATCGGGTGCTGACGGATGACTTCGTCGAGGATATCCCAGACAACGCCTTCTTCCCGCTCAACCATCTTCTTGGCGGCTTTTATGGTGGTCGCCAGCCCACGGTGCTCAAGCTTTGAGAAAATAAATGGCTTGAAAAGCTCAAGCGCCATTTTTTTCGGCAGACCGCACTGGTGCAGGCGCAAATACGGGCCCACAACGATTACAGAACGACCGGAGTAGTCCACCCGCTTACCCAGCAGGTTCTGACGGAAACGGCCTTGCTTGCCCTTGATCATGTCTGCCAGGGATTTAAGCGGACGCTTGTTGGTACCGGTAATGGCACGACCGCGACGACCGTTATCCAGCAGGGCGTCAACCGCTTCCTGCAGCATACGCTTTTCGTTGCGTACAATAATGTCCGGAGCGTTCAGCTCGAGAAGGCGCTTGAGACGGTTGTTCCGGTTGATAACGCGACGATACAGATCGTTAAGGTCAGAAGTCGCAAAGCGGCCACCGTCCAGCGGCACCAGCGGGCGCAGATCCGGCGGAAGAACCGGCAGCACGGTCATCACCATGTCGCCAGGCTTGTTACCGGAATACAGGAATGCCTCAAGAATCTTCAGGCGCTTGCTGAATTTCTTGATCTTGGTTTCCGAGTTGGTCTGGGGAATTTCCTCCCGCAGCGCGTCAACCTGCTCCTGCAGGTCGATGCCCTCAAGCAACTCTTTGACGGCTTCCGCACCCATCCGGGCATCAAACTCGTCCCCGAACTCTTCCAGGGCTTCGTAGTACTGCTCGTCATTGAGCAACTGCCCACGCTCCAGCGTCGTCATCCCCGGGTCAATCACTATGAAGGACTCGAAGTAGAGTACACGCTCGATATCGCGCAAAGTCATGTCCAGCATCAGACCAATGCGGGACGGCAATGATTTCAGGAACCAGATATGAGCGACCGGGCTGGCCAGCTCAATGTGCCCCATGCGTTCACGGCGCACGTTTGCCAATGCAACTTCAACGCCGCACTTCTCGCAGATAACACCGCGATGCTTCAGGCGCTTGTACTTGCCGCACAGGCATTCATAGTCCTTGATCGGGCCGAAGATCTTGGCGCAGAAAAGGCCGTCACGCTCGGGTTTGAACGTACGGTAGTTAATGGTCTCAGGCTTCTTGACTTCACCAAAAGACCAGGAACGGATCATGTCCGGTGACGCCAATCCAATACGGATAGCATCAAATTCCTTGCTTTGGTTCTGGCTCTTGAGAAGATTCAGCAAATCTTTCATCAGTAAAAGCTCCGCATGGCGTTAATCTCGGGCGGGCACCGACGGTGCCCGCTCACGCTGCCAAAAACAATTCGGCTCACTCGGATTCCAGCTCGATGTCGATACCCAGCGAACGGATCTCCTTGACAAGAACGTTGAAGGATTCCGGCATGCCGGGCTCCATACGATGATCACCATCGACAATGTTCTTGTACATCTTGGTCCGGCCGTTCACGTCATCAGACTTGACGGTGAGCATTTCCTGCAACGTATACGCTGCGCCATAAGCCTCGAGGGCCCAGACTTCCATCTCACCGAAACGCTGACCACCGAACTGCGCCTTACCACCCAGCGGCTGCTGGGTGACCAGGCTGTACGAACCGGTGGAACGGGCGTGCATCTTGTCATCAATCAGGTGGTTGAGCTTGAGGATATACATATACCCCACGGTCACCGGGCGATCGAAGGCGTCCCCTGTACGGCCATCGTACAGCTTGGTCTGGCCGGTTGTGCTCAGGCCCGCCAACTCAAGCATGTGCTTGACCTCGGATTCCTCAGCGCCATCAAACACCGGCGTGGCCATAGGTACACCACCACGCAGGTTATGACACATCTCCAGGATTTCCTTGTCGTTCAGGGAATCCAGATCCACTTTGAACACTTCCTCGGAGTGGTTGTAGATCTCGTCCAGAAGCTTGCGCAGCTCCGCCACCTTGCGTTGCTCATCAAGCATTTTGCTGATGCGCTCACCCAGGCCTTTGGCTGCTGCACCCAGATGCGTTTCCAGTACCTGACCTACGTTCATCCGTGAGGGCACGCCCAACGGGTTCAGGACGATATCAACGGTGTTTCCGAATTCATCGTACGGCATGTCTTCAATCGGCATAACGGCGGAGATAACACCCTTGTTACCGTGACGCCCCGCCATCTTGTCACCTGGCTGGATCCGGCGTTTGATCGCAAGGTATACCTTGACGATTTTCAGGACGCCCGGCGCAAGGTCATCACCCTGCTGAAGCTTGCCTTTCTTGTCTTCAAAGCGCGCCTCATGCTCCTTCTTGCGCTCTTCGAGACCCTGTTCGGATTTCTCCAGCAGTTCGTTGAGACTTTCGTCCTGCATACGAAGTTTGAACCAGTCCGAACGCGGCAGATCGGCCAGGTAGCTTTCTTCGAGAACGGCACCTTTCTTCAGGCCCGGGCCGCTGATTACGGCCTGCCCCTTCAATGCGCTCAGCAAGCGCTCAAACGTTGCGCCCTCAACGATACGGTATTCGTCCTTGAGGTCCTTCCGGTACTGGTCCAGCTGCTCTTTTTCAATGGCTTTCGCTCGCTGGTCTTTTTCAATACCGTCGCGGGTAAAGACCTGCACATCGATCACGGTGCCGCGAGTGCCCGTGGGCACGCGGGAAGACGTGTCTTTGACATCGGACGCCTTCTCACCAAAGATCGCCCTCAGGAGCTTTTCCTCCGGAGTGAGCTGGGTCTCGCCTTTCGGCGTAACCTTGCCTACCAGAATGTCGCCGGGGCCGACTTCGGCACCGATATAGACAATGCCAGACTCGTCAAGCTTGGACAGAGCACTCTCACCCACGTTGGGGATATCTGCAGTGATCTCTTCGCTACCCAGCTTGGTATCCCGAGCCACACAGGTCAGTTCCTGGATATGAATGGTGGTCAGACGATCTTCCTGAACCACTTTCTCGGAAATAAGGATGGAATCCTCAAAGTTATAACCGTTCCAGGGCATGAACGCGATACGCATGTTCTGACCCAGAGCCAGCTCACCGAGATCCACAGAAGGACCATCTGCCAGTACATCACCACGGGCAATCACGTCGCCCTGCCGAACGATGGAGCGCTGGTTAATACAGGTGTTCTGGTTCGAGCGGGTGTACTTGGTGAGGTTGTAGATATCCACACCTGCATCACCTGCTTCGGTTTCCTCGTTGTTAACGCGAACGACAATACGGGCCGCATCAACGCTCTCTATAACACCACCGCGACGGGCGGTTACACAGACGCCGGAGTCCTGTGCCACTGTGCGCTCTACACCTGTACCCACCAGAGGTACCTGGGAGCGCAGTGTCGGAACCGCCTGGCGCTGCATGTTTGCACCCATCAATGCCCGGTTGGCATCGTCGTGCTCCAGGAACGGGATGAGGGAGGCGGCAACGGACACCACCTGACGCGGCGACACATCCATGAAGTTGACGCTTTCAGGAGGCATAACCGTGGTTTCGTTCTGGTGCCGAACCGTTACCAGTTCGTCAGTCAGGCGCATGTCATCGTCTACTGCAGCACTGGCCTGGGCAATAACGTAGTTGCTTTCCTCGATAGCCGACAAATACACCAGTTCATCAGTTACCTGACCATCCACCACTTTTCTGTAGGGGCTTTCAAGGAAACCGTAAGAGTTGGAACGCGCATAGGTCGCCAACGAGTTAATCAGACCAATGTTTGGCCCTTCCGGTGTCTCGATCGGGCACACGCGACCGTAGTGAGTCGGGTGAACGTCTCGCACCTCAAAGCCGGCCCGCTCACGGGTCAGACCACCTGGCCCGAGAGCAGAGATACGACGTTTATGGGTCACCTCTGACAGGGGGTTGTTCTGATCCATAAACTGCGACAGCTGGCTGGAACCAAAGAATTCCTTGACTGCCGCTGCAACCGGCTTGGCGTTAATAAGATCCTGAGGCATCAGGCCTTCGCTTTCCGCAAGGCTCAGACGCTCACGAACCGCACGCTCGACACGCACCAGACCTACGCGGAACTGGTTCTCGGCCATTTCACCAACGCAACGCACGCGGCGGTTACCCAGGTTATCGATATCATCAACATTTCCCTGCCCGTTACGGATATCGATCAGGGTTTTCAGCACATCGATAATATCTTCGTGAGTCAGGGTACCTTCACCGGTACTTTCTTCACGGCGCAGGCGCCTGTTGAGCTTCATCCGGCCAACAGCTGACAGGTCGTAACGCTCTTCCGAGAAGAACAGGTTATTAAACAGGTTCTCTGCCGAATCCTTGGTGGGCGGCTCGCCGGGGCGCATCATCCGATAGATTTCTACCAGCGCTTCCAGCGGCGTGCGGGTCGGGTCGATACGCAACGTATCAGACATGAACGGGCCGCAGTCCAGATCATTGGTGTAAAGTGTCTCAATCTCGGTTACGCCGGCGTCCAGGATTTTCGTAACAATCTCTTCAGTAAGCTCGGTATTACACTCAACCAGCACCTCACCCGTGGATTGATCCACCATATCCCGGGCCAAAACACGACCATAAAGATACTCGGTGGGAACCTCCAGCTCATTGATACCGGCTTTTTCGAGCTGTTTGATATGGCGAGCAGTTATCCGCCGACCTTCCTCAACGATCAGTTTGCCTTCTTTATCCTTGATATCGAAGGTTGCTATGTCGCCACGGAGACGGCTGGGGACCAACTCAAGCTTGCAGGTTTCGGCACCCAGAGTGAACTTGCTGGTATCGAAGAACTGCTCCAGCATCTGCTCGGAGGTGTAGCCAAGCGCCCGCAAAAGAATCGTAGCCGGCAGCTTGCGCCGGCGGTCAATACGAACGAAAACCGAGTCTTTCGGATCGAATTCGAAATCAAGCCAGGACCCACGGTAAGGAATCACCCGGGCCGAATACAAAAGCTTGCCGGATGAGTGGGTCTTACCCTTGTCATGATCAAAAAACACGCCCGGCGAGCGGTGAAGCTGGGAAACGATAACACGCTCTGTACCGTTGATAACAAAGGTACCGTTTTCAGTCATCAGGGGCATTTCGCCCATGTAGACTTCCTGTTCCTTGATATCCTTGATCGCCTTGTTGGACGATTCCTTATCGTAAATAATAAGGCGGACTTTAACTCTCAGTGGCGCCGCGTATGTTACGCCCCTAAGCTGGCATTCCTTGACATCGAACACGGGCTCACCAATGCGGTAGCTCACGTATTCGAGCGCGGCATTGCCAGAATAGCTGGCAATCGGGAATACGGATTTGAACGCTGCGTGAAGACCGGTTTCCCGGCGGTCTTCCGGGGCGGCTTCCATTTGCAGGAAGTCCCTGAATGAATCCAGCTGAATAGACAGCAAATAGGGGACATCCATCACGGAAGGCAATTTACTAAAGTCTTTGCGAATCCGCTTTTTCTCAGTGTAGGAGTAAGTCATCTGCATTCCCCAGCTTTAAACCTGATACCTGGTATCAAGAAGCAACCAATGTTCTGCTTCGGGGCCGAATTGCTCGGCTTATCGCGCCGTCTTGAACAAAGACTCCGGTAATCGACTGAAGATCTGAAACAACCTGCAATCAGAAACCAGACTCTATAGCATATACAACAGAAAAAGGCCGGTGGCACAAAGCCACCAGCCTGTCTACGCTTTGAGCGCAGTTTCAATCAACAGCCGACTCTTACTTGAGCTCAACAGAAGCGCCTGCTTCCTCAAGCTTCTTCTTGGCTTCTTCCGCGTCTGCTTTGCTCGCTGCTTCCTTGATAGTGGAAGGCGCGCCGTCAACCATTTCTTTTGCTTCTTTCAGACCCAGGCCAGTGAGTTCACGAACAGCTTTGATAACGTTAACTTTCTTCTCGCCAACGCCAGTCAGAACCACGTCAAATTCGGTCTGCTCTTCTGCGGCGGCAGCTTCACCACCAGCGGCTGCAGGGGCAGCAGCAACAGCGGCAGCAGCAGATACACCGAACTTCTCTTCCATTGCTTCAACCAGCGCAACAACGTCCATTACGCTCATTTCAGCAATTGCGTTCAAAATGTCTTCGTTAGACAGAGCCATGACTTTCTCCCAAAAATAGTAAAAATGGTGTTCAACAGAATCAAGCAGCTTCTTGCTTCTGGTCTCGAACTGCCGCTACAGCGCGGGTCACCTTCGAAGGAACTTCGTTCAGTGTCCGTGCCAGCTTGGTGATTGGTGCCTGCGTTACAGCAGCCAGCATCGTCAATGCTTCGTGACGTGTTGGCAGCTTGGCAAGACGGTCGATCTGATCTGCGCCCATCAGCTCACCGCCGACTGCCAGACCTTTGATATCGAACGCATCCTTCTCTTTTGCAAAATCCTTCAGCAAGCGCGCAGCCGCTCCCGGATCTTCCATAGAGAATGCCAGAATGGTCGGGCCAACCAGTAACTCATCAATGCACTCGAACTCAGTACCGCGAATGGCAATCTTGGCCAGGTTGTTACGTACAACCTTGAGACGCACATTTTCGGCACGAGCTTTGGCACGCAGAGCCGTCATATCACCTGAGGTGACACCACGGTAGTCAGCCAGAACCACAGACAGAGCACCACCGGCAGTCTCGTTGACTTCAGCGACGATCGCTTTCTTGTCTTCGAGTCTAATTGCCACTGGATTTCTCCTCGATTTCGCCGGGGGTATTCCCGGCAAACCCATCATTGCCCTGGGAGCCTGATGTCACCAGCTCCTGCGGGCGCCTTAACGGTGTTTGGGTTCAGAGAGAACGTCTTCACACCGTCTGCGCAGGCGTTGCTTTAACCCTTCCAGCCTTTTGACTTCAGGGGCCTGCGGTCTTTGACAGCCTTGGCTTCCGCCCAGACTACAAAGTAACTACCGTTCAAAATGTCAGATATCCAGACCATTCTGATCGATAGTCAGGCCAGGACCCATAGTCGACGAAATTGTGATCTTCTTGAGATACACACCTTTCGCAGAAGATGGCTTGGCCTTTTTCAGATCTGCCACCAGAGCTTCAAGGTTTTCCTTGATGTTCTGGGCAGAAAACTCAACATTACCCAGCGGAGCATGGATAATACCGTTCTTGTCCGTACGGTAGCGAACCTGGCCTGCCTTGGCGTTCCTGACTGCCGTTTCAACGTCAGGGGTAACCGTACCTACTTTCGGGTTTGGCATCAGGCCCCGTGGCCCAAGGATCTGGCCAAGCTGGCCCACGACGCGCATGGCATCCGGAGTTGCTATAACAACGTCGAAATCCATATTGCCTTTTTTGACTTCCTCGGCGAGATCGTCCATGCCAACGATATCTGCGCCCGCTGCGGTCGCCTTTTCTGCGTTAGCACCCTGGGTGAATACCGCAACGCGAACGGTTTTACCGGTACCGTGTGGCAGCACAGTGCTGCTGCGCACAACCTGGTCGGATTTACGTGCATCAACACCGAGGTTGATGGCAACATCCACAGATTCCTTGAACTTGACGCTCTGACCCAGTTCGACCAGCAGAGATACGGCTTCGTCTACGGAGTATGAACGGGTGGAATCTGTTTTTTCACGAATAAGCTTCTGGCGCTTGCTCAGCTTTGACATCTTACAGGCCCTCCACAGTCAGGCCCATGCTGCGGGCAGTTCCAGCAATGGTACGAATCGCTGCATCCATATCGGCAGCAGTCAGATCCGGCTCTTTGGTCTTGGCGATTTCTTCAAGCTGCTCACGGGTTACCTTTCCGACCTTGTCGGTATTCGGGCGACCGGAACCACTCTTTACACCAGCCGCCTTCTTGAGAAGAACCGGGGCCGGGGGAGTTTTGGTGATAAACGTGAAACTACGATCACTGTATACGGTAATAACCGTGGGAATCGGCAAACCGGCTTCCATATCCTGGGTCTGGGCGTTGAAAGCCTTGCAGAATTCCATGATATTCACACCGCGCTGACCCAGTGCAGGACCAACGGGGGGACTCGGGTTGGCCTTACCGGCAGCAACCTGAAGCTTGATATACGCTTCTATCTTCTTAGCCATGATAATACTCCTGTGGGTGCGAACGCCTTTCGGCTCCCCGTTGCAGACACAAAAAGCCCGCAACGCCTGAGCGCGCGAGCCTTGCGGTTAAAAGCTGCCTGTCAGTCCTTTTCGACCTGACCGAACTCCAGTTCTACCGGAGTTGAGCGACCAAAAATCAGAACAGCAACCTTGACCCGACTCTTGTCGTAGTCAACTTCCTCTACCACGCCATTGAAATCCGCAAAGGGTCCTTCAACAACGCGTACAACCTCACCCGGCTCAAACAGCGTCTTGGGCTTGGGTTTGTCAACGCCGCTTTCAACACGACGCAGAATTGCCTCAGCTTCACGCTCTGTAATCGGAGCAGGCTTGTCTTTCGTTCCACCAATAAAGCCCAGCACTCTCGGGGTGTTTTTCACGAGGTGCCAAGTACCATCATCCATTTCCATCTGGACGAGCACGTAACCGGGATAAAATTTGCGCTCACTCTTGCGCTTTTTCCCGTCACGCATTTCGACAACCTCTTCGGTAGGAACAAGAATCTCACCGAATTTGTCTTCCATACCTTCAAGCGCAATGCGCTCTGCCAGAGTGCGCATCACGTGCTTTTCAAAGCCAGAATACGCATGAACGACGTACCAGCGCTTAGCCATTGCCCACTCCTGTTAACCGATAAATCCGGCGACCAGCCAACTGATTATCGAATCCATACCCCACAACAACAGAGACACAACCAGCACAAAGACCACAACAATCACAGTAGTCTGAACCAGTTCTGGCCTGGTGGGCCAAACGACCTTCCGGATCTCAACGCGCGCTTCTTTCAAGAGCGCAGCAAAACGCTGCCCACGCAGAGTTTGCAGGGCAACGAACGCCGCCACAATCGCGAGACCAACAAGAGCGAGAACCCGATACAGCAGAGACTCGGCACTAAAATACTGGTTACCCACAACACCAACGGCAATCAGCACAAACACAACCAGCCACTTCAATGTATCGAAACGACTGTTTGACTGAACGGCTTTTGACCCCATGGGAATCAACTTATGTATCCGGATGTTAAAAAATGGCAGGCCAGGAGGGAATCGAACCCCCAACCTGCGGTTTTGGAGACCGCTGCTCTGCCAATTGAGCTACTGGCCTGCACCGAAACAACTCAGTGCACTTTCTACACCACAAGCGCGCACCACAAGGGTGCGCCCAACACTCGAGGCCTTACTCGATGATCTTCGCGACAACACCGGCGCCAACGGTACGACCGCCTTCGCGAATCGCGAAGCGCAGGCCATCTTCCATGGCGATCGGAGCAATCAGCGTTACTTCCATCTTCACGTTATCACCCGGCATAACCATTTCCACGCCTTCCGGCAGTTCACAGGAACCGGTTACGTCGGTGGTACGGAAGTAGAACTGCGGACGATAGCCCTTGAAGAACGGAGTATGACGGCCACCCTCGTCCTTGCTCAATACGTACACCTCACACTCAAACTTGGTGTGCGGCTTGATGCTGCC
>NZ_NIHD01000027.1 GCF_002806975.1 Marinobacter aromaticivorans
AAATAAAACAGCCCCGACAGCTTCGCTGCCGGGGCTGTTTTGTTTTAGATACGATACTACTGCCACTACAAAGCCCCCATGTGACCAGCTTGCTAACGGCAAGCGCAGGACGCGGGAGCAACGCGACGGCGGGCCCGAAGGGCCGAAGGCCGGCAGGCCTGAGCAATGTAGGTCATCGTCAGACGCTTAAATAAAACAGCCCCAGCGGGTAACTGCTGGGGTTTTTTTGTACCTGAATTATGACCCCCCGCACAGTTGCAGCTTTTACATACCGTTACAATTCTGAAAAATAATTGACAAAAGATAAGTCCTGACAGGTCAGCACCAGAGGCACATCAGACACCATTTGATCTACCGTCAAAAACAACAACACGGTAGCAATGAGATGTAACTATGAGCAGATTGATTTCAGCGCTTCTCCTGGCAGCCCTGTCTGTGGGTGCGAATGCCGAACTGAACGAAATATCCGACCAGCAGATGTCAGAGGTTACGGGCCAGGCTTTTGTGTCAGTGGATCGCGATTACCACCCCGACAACTCTACCGCCTATACTCGAATAAACCTCGGGATGGATATTGAGGTCCAGACCAATGTCGATACTCTGGAGCTCGGTCGATATGAACGCGCTGGGGAAAAGCCCGGCTCCTCCGATGTGCTCATCAATAACTTCTCTCTCGGCTACATTCAGAGCCAGCAGTTCTTCCAGGATAATCCCGAAGTGCCGGAGATGTATAGGCATGATGGAACGGCCTATGCCGAGGGGGAGATTGTTCCCTTTTTTATTGATAACCCTTTTATAGAGTTCGCTTTCGACCAACAAACCCAGAAAGTGGTTGGTGTGCGTCTTGGCTTTGGCGATGCGATGGGTGTTTTGTCTGCCGATATTGAAACGCTTACGGGTAATGTCAACGTAATGATCAAAGACGTTGGTGCTGCAATGAGGGATGCAGAGCAGGATAACCCGACAATATCCGATCAGTTGATCAAGTTTCTCACGCCGATTCTGGAGAAAAACAATGCTCTGGAAACAAAAGCGCGCCTGGTAGACGGCGACCCGAACTCGCCAACCTACGGTGAGGTTGATGAGATCAGGGCGGAGCACATAGGTGTTCCAGATGGCGAAAGGTTCGTACTTGAAGGAGCCAGTTCCTTTGCGCGTTTGTTTATGAAGGATCTTCTGGCTCCGGGTGCGAGCTCTCGGGTTGAAGTTCCCGGGTGTAACAATCTGTTCGATTGCCCGCCGGGCAATATTGAAGTTATTGCTATGGATTGCAAGGTGCTTTCTATTCAGGCTTGTTTCGACCTGGGGCAATACCGGTCCTTTGCTGTTGGAGAGCTAGGCGAGACCAACGGGGAAAGGAGTGTTGTTGCCCCTGCTGCGGGTGCCTTCCTGTCATTCCAGACCAAGGCTGTGGAGTGGGTAAAGGACGTCAAGAAGGGGAATATGAGTGAAGCCGAGTTCGTTAAAGCCACAAGTGGCGCTTTCTTCAACATTCCTAATGGTGCCACCGAAGTGAACCTGAGCGAGGCCCTGACCGGTGTGCCTCGTTACCGTACTGAATATATTGATCGTGGCAGAGGGCTCTTCTGATGATGGGCAGAACAGCTTTCAGAGGCGTTCAGAAGATCATGCAGCCGGTGAGCCTTGTTCTGGTCATTGCGTTTGGTTTTCATTCGGCGGTTCTAGCAGAGCTCCAGTCAATGAATGATGGTGAACTGTCACAGGTGGACGGCGCAGGAATCGGGTTTGTTCTCGATAACTTTACATTCTCGCACGGCACGGATGAACCTGACGAAAATGGTGAGCAGGCCCGAATATTTCGAATTACAGGAATAAAAAGCACCAGTGGCGAGGCTGTTGATATCACTGTCAATCACCTTTACATAGCAGGTGACGGTAGTAATTACGGCGAAAATCTCATTCCGGTAAACCTTGGCCGTTTGATCAATCCATGGCGTATCGATGTGGTCGACGGCAATGATATCGGCGTTCAGGATAAAGCTGTACTGGAGCTGGCAGCGCCGTCAAAAGTCGCGGCGGCAGCGGGATTTGATTGCCTGGGCGGCTCCGCTGTTGCGGGGTCGGGTACCTGTTCGAGTCGACCGGCGAACGGAGGCTGGAGGGGCGAGCGTGCTGATATGGGGCTGCAGATGAACGTTGCGGTTGGCGCTGACCGCTCCTCCAACCTCAATCTCCATGCCCGTAGCGCTGTCATTGATGGCAGCCATATCCGGCTCTGGGGCGATGATGAGCGCCGGCAGATGGCTGGCCAATTCCGGTTTAATCTCTACTCTCCGGAAGTCTCAATCAATGCCTGCTCCCGTGACGGCACCAGTTGCGGCTCCCGGATAAAAATGTCCGATTTTGCGCTGGAGCTGGTTATCGGGAACAGCCTCCAGCCAATCTTTTTCGATGTCGATGGGAGCGGAAATTTCATCCTGGAAGTGGACGCCATAGCAGCGCCGGCAGCAGGGCAGATCGCGGCTGACGGCCAGCGGGGCGGCAGCGACGCGGCCACCTGGGATTTCTATGATGATTACTATTCAAATCCGGATTTCCGGAGCAACCTGCACATCGGGAATTTCAGCGTGGGGGACCGGGACTTCGGGCCGGCCCGAATGGAGGGGATGCTGATTCAGCATCTGAAAATACAGACCAAGGACCTGGCGAAATGAATCATAAACTGCTGAGCCCTTGTGTCCGAACACCGCTTGTGTGTTTTCTTCTCGCGCTCCCCCTCAGCGGTGTGGCTGAAATGTCGCCTTTGGCGGATGAAGTTCTGTCGGGCGTGTCAGGGCAGGGCGGAATTTATCTCTCGGGGGATATCCGCATAAACGAAGTGGGAGGGCCCATTGAGAATAGCTATTTTGGTCGCTGCGATGATGCAACCAAAAAATGTGGGGCCCGGTTTGCGTATCGCCTGAAAGAGACCGGAGGCTGGTTGGTACTTGATGACATACGGGGGAGTTTTGCATTTGAGGGGCTCACCCTGGGGTTAACGACCATAGATTCCGGCTTTGCCGGGGATGGTGATCTGTTCAATGGAGATGCACTGGAGCTTGGGTTGCCCAATACCGTGCGATTCAGCGATGTCCGCTTCAAGATCGCTGCCAGCAATGCTCCAAGGCCCACTGACCCAGGATTTCAACAAACAGATATTTTCGCAGTTGAGATGCAGGGCAATGTCATCATGGAAGGCAACTTACTCGTTTTCCCGGCTGGCAATCCCTGATAGGTGAGGTGGAATCATGCGGTTTACCAAAGCTCATAGCTACACGATTGCCTTTCCTTCGGGGGTTATTCTTCTTGCAATGGCGTCACACGCTGTTGCTGACATGAGAAGCCTTGACGATTCTGAGATGGCATCTGTCAGTGGTCAGAGCGGTATAACCCTGGAGATGGATTTGGGTGTGACTGCGGACAGGGTCTCCTACTTCGATGACGGGCAGGGCATTCACCTTGAGGCATTCCGCGTGGGTTCGGCATCAGACTCTTCTGGTACGGCACATCACCTGGTCAAGGTCGATATCGGTTCAGACGCTTCGCTTAATCTCGATTATCTTGTCGAGGATCGTCGAATCGAGTTCGGCGACATTCGTCTTGCCGGTGCGCCGGGCCTTGGTATCGGCGGCATGTACTTTGATCACTCTCTGCAGGGCTTTCTGAATATAAAGTCGGGCGGGGCTGTAGGCGGAGAAGGCTATACCTTTGACACTGCTTACACCATGACCGGTGGCCGGTTGGGTTACAGAACCAACGGCAACGAAGTGTTTCTTGACGGCATTACCATGGATGTCGAAGCGCTGGGCATAACGCTCGATGTTGTTGATGACACCCTCCGCTTGAATGCACCCAGGGTTGTGGGCAACTGGCAGGTTGATGCTATCCGGTACAGCGGGAATCCATTGAATCATGGTGTTAGCGTTGATGCAGGCACTGGAGCCTTGTTGCCGTCCTATGGCGGCTTGAGTGGCCAGTACGATTTGTCTTCCAGAACGGATATTGCAGCCGGCGGGCGCAATGGTCAGGGGCTGCGGATCGATAATGAGACAACGATTCACAGTGCCTCTTTCCTGTACCACGATGACGCCAACGTAATCGCTCTGAGGGATATCACGGGCACCTACAAAGTAAACGACTTGAGGCTGGATGTTACATCCGACTGGCAGAATCGGCCAGCACTGGCGCTGACTCTGGGTTCGATGGAGGGCCACTTCAATATTGGTGCTATTGAAATGGGTGTCAATGGTAAAAATGTTGGTGAAGTGAATGTGAGTTTTCTGTTTGGCGACCGAATGTTCAATGGCCGCACCTACACCAACGCAATTTACCTTCAGGGTGGCGGGCATGCGGATGCCGGTCCACAAGGATTGCGGCTGGCAGCAGAATGGAGCCTGCAGCGCGCTGATGTCAGCTACAAAGAGGATGGTAACCGGGTGATTTTCAGCGGTCTTCAGTCATGGGGGCGAGGCGATGTTACGGTGAATGTTACCCGTGACGAGGTGCGGGGAGGCACCCGGTTTTACGATGGGCTGAGAGTCGGGTTTGAAGGGGTCAGTGCCGGTTATCGGATAAATGGCCTCAGGGTTGGCAGTGAAGATGCCAAGTTGCAGGGTGGGACGGAACTGTTGCTTGCCCTGGGTTTCTACCCGGCTTACGAATTTGAGCTGGACGGCCACGTAACTCTTGGCGCCGGAGGGGCGAGCGGCGAAGGTATCACTGTTAATTCTGATATCCGTATCCGGAACGGTAAAGCCGCCATCATTGCCGATCCGTATGACAAAGGTGCGGGTGAAATCAGGCAGAAGGGGCTTTGGATCAGTGAGCTTGAATATGATGCACATTTGCGTGATATGACAATTGATGCAACTGAAGATGGTTTGGCCATGGTCACCGGAGAAGCCTGGAGTACCATGGATATTGGTAACCTGCGGGTGGGAGACAAGTCCAAAGGGAGGAGTTTTGGCCGGTTTGTGCTCCAGAAATATGAGACTGGAAGCAGTATGGCCATTATCCCGGGCGGTGCGGGTAATGTCTGCGTGGGTGGCCAGGGTAGCTCAGCAACAGCGTGCCAGGCCACTGGCGGAATATGGGAGACCCGGGGCGACGAAGGCATTACTGTGCGCCTGGAAAAAAAGCTGGCAAGGGCTCTCAATGACACCCGGAAAAACGCGTTTAGCTGGGAAACGAACCGGCAGCTTGATGGAATTGGCAACCCGGTAAATGGCACGGGTACGGGTCTGGTGCTGAATGATATTTATACCAGTGATGGCGGTGATTTCGATGGCGATGGGCTGGAAGACAACGCCTTCGGTATTCGCACGGATCTCGCGGTTGATGTCTACCAGACTAAAGTGCTGAAAAAGCAGGATGGGCCGGATTCACTGGGGGTTGTCGGTGCAAAAGGCGATGAGAAAATCATGGACACCGGGGCGGCGCAAGGTTATCGCTATACCAGCAACCCGACGCCAGGCGATCTGAACAATCGTCCTTTAGGGTTCGCTGTGAAGGCCCGGAGCAGGTTCAAGGAGCTGTCAATAAATAACATTGATCTGGTGCATCCGACAGGCGGCGCTCAAACCGCTGTTTATGGCGTAAAAATGCAGAACTTTGATATAAGAGCAAATCTTACCGCAACTCCCATTCCCTGATGACAACGGCGATCGGGCTTCGGTTTCTCAGGCCGCCAACTTTGTTTTTTGCGCTCTCCTGGTGTTTAATCCGCCGATACCAAATCCTCCGGCCGGATGATATCTGATGAAACTCAAAGCCCTTATTAACCTGCTCAGCGATGGGCAGGTGCACTCAGGAGAATCTCTCGCCCGGCAGTTAGGCGTGAGCCGTACCGCGATCTGGAAGCAGGTACGGCGTGTTGTGGAAGAGGGGTATGAAGTGGCGACAATTCGTGGTCGCGGGTATCAACTGACTTCCCGGATTGATCTGCTGGATTCCGGCGAGATAATAAACCAGCTCGATACCGGCCTGGCTGCCCGGCTGGATCTGAGGGTGCTGGATGAAGTGGATTCCACCAATGCGGAAATAATCCGGCAGATTGCGGAATCCCGAGGTAGTAAGATCCCGGTTACCATCGCTGATTGCCAGACAGCCGGTCGCGGTCGCCGGGGCCGGAGTTGGCGGTCCCCCCGTGGCGAAAATCTGTATCTCAGCATGGGGCTCACCTTTCACGGCGGGTTTTCAGTTCTCGATGGCCTTAGTCTTGTGCTGGGGGTGGCGGTGGCTGAAGCGCTTGAGGCGCTTGGCGCTCCGACGGTTGGCCTGAAGTGGCCAAATGATATTTTTCTGCCCTCAGGAAAGCTGGGTGGCATACTTGTAGAGTTGCAGGGTGAGTTGCAGGAAGGTGTTGTACAGGTGATTGCCGGTATCGGAATTAATGTCCACATGACTAAAGCAGACGATGTGGATCAGCCCTGGAGTAGCCTCGCGAGCAGTTGTCCGGATGTGGAATGGTCCAGAAACCGGATTGCGGCAGGCGTTATTTCTGCAGTATCCGAAGCGGCAGAGACATTTTCCAGTGAAGGCTTTGGGGGGTTCCGTGAATCCTGGCAGAAGCGTGATATCTATCTCAACCGCCTGGTCCAGGCCAGGGATGGGCAGCTTGAGGGAGTCGCCTGCGGCATTGACGACAGCGGCAATTATTTGCTTCGTACCCGGGAGGATGAGGTTGTCCCCATCCGCGCCGGGGAGATCAGCTTGCGGGTGGTGTCATGAGGCTGTTAATTGATGCCGGGAACTCCCGCCTCAAATGGCGGCTTGATGACGCAGGGCGGGTTGTGGACCAGGGCGTTGGAGGTAGCGCAGATCCCGATCCGGTACCTGGCTTGACCACTGGGGTTGCAGATATTTCGCGAGTGGCAGTCTCAACGGTGGCCTCGGAAGAAACACGGCTTGCTCTCTTGCGACATCTGTCCGATCGAATCAAGGCGCCGGTCAGGTTTTATTGGGCGGAAGCACACCGGGATGGGCTCACGAATGCCTACCATGACTGCAACCAGATGGGCGCAGACCGCTGGCACGCTATGTGTGGTGCCTGGCGCGAGCATAAGCAGGGCTTCATCGTGGTAGACGCTGGCAGCGCAATAACCGTTGATTATGTGGACTCCGGGGGGCGCCACCTTGGGGGGTTCATTCTGCCGGGGTTGCAAATGATGCGGCGGAGCCTGCAGGTAGACGCTGCGCGTATAGATTTCGATCCCGGGCAGGTATTGGTCACGACCCCGGGTACAAGCACAAGCGAATGTGTTAACCATGGCGTTGCGTGGCTGAGTGGCGCGTTGATCGACAGAATTCAGCGGGACGCAGAGAAATTCGGTCTTAACGATGTTTTGGCCACGGGCGGTGATGCCGGGTGGCTGATCCAGCTTGGTTTGGCTGCCGAGAGTCATCCATCCCTGGTGCTGGAGGGGCTGGCAATTGTGGACGCCGGAGCCCTTCCGGAATGAAGTGGCTGGCTCTTGCGCTGGTTGTTCTTAATGTTGGCGTTTGGCAGATCAGCGAAGCCCTGGGGCCGGGCCTGTCATCGGTTCCGGCTGTAAGTGGCAATCTTCCACGGGTAGCCAGCCTCAAGATTCAGGATGAGCCAGTAACTCCGGTCCAGCTTGCTCCCGGCGAGCGAGCCTGTGTCAGACTGGGTTGGATTCAGTCCCCTGAGCGTGCCCGGGAACTCCTGAGCCATATTCCCGGGGGCAAGGTTTCCCGGGTGTCGGTGGAAGAAATCGACCGGTCACTGCCATCGCTGCACTGGGTGATTGTTCCGCCTCAGCCCCCCGCGGCGGCACAGGAACAGCTCCGGGCCATGCGGAACCAGGGGATAGATTCCTATCTGGTGACGGAAGGTGAAAATAAAAACGCCATTTCTTTGGGGTTGTTCGAATCCCTTGACGCAGCAATGTCCGTGCTGGAAGAAAAAAAACGCAATAATTTTAACGTGGTACTAGTCAACTTTGATCGAAATCAGATAAGCTACGCGCTCGCTTTAGAGACTGAATCGTCCCTCGTGGAGGAGGTGGTTCAGGCGGTCGAAGCGGATTATGGCCTGGAATTTGACTTCATTGAGGTCGATCGTTGCGAGAGTGTTGCAACGCCCGGAAAAAATCCGTAGTATACCGCCCTCGCTGAACAGGCGAATGTGAGCTGGCGTAGCTCAGTTGGTAGAGCAGCTGACTTGTAATCAGCAGGTCGGGGGTTCGATTCCGTCCGCCAGCTCCACTTTTTGTTGTGACAGGCGCATTGTATGTGTCTGACTCGGAGGGGTTCCCGAGTGGCCAAAGGGATCAGACTGTAAATCTGACGCGAAAGCTTCGCTGGTTCGAATCCAGCCCCCTCCACCACTTAATTGCTCGCGGGCATCGTATAGTGGCTATTACCTCAGCCTTCCAAGCTGATGACGCGGGTTCGATTCCCGCTGCCCGCTCCAATTTGATGTGTAATGCTCATGTAGCTCAGTCGGTAGAGCACATCCTTGGTAAGGATGAGGTCACCGGTTCAATTCCGGTCATGAGCTCCACTATTTTATCCGGTCAGCGATACATCCAGGTTGATCAGGGAGATTGGTCGAATGTCTAAGTCTAAATTTGAACGTAATAAGCCACACCTGAACGTGGGCACTATCGGTCACGTTGACCATGGTAAGACGACACTGACCGCTGCTCTGACTCGTGTGTGCCACGAAGTCTGGGGTACAGGTTCTGCGAGTGC
>NZ_NIHD01000028.1 GCF_002806975.1 Marinobacter aromaticivorans
GCCAGTTTTTTTGTGGCGAATTGCTTCGCGGTTTCGCGAAACGCCTTTTGATCTTCTGTTGGCTGGAATTGCATCGGCGCTCCTTGTCATCAATGACCGGAAATATGCTTTGGTAAAAACCTAACAACTGTTAGAATGCAGGTCAAGCGAAGATTTTGATGGAGGATGCCAACAATGGAAAACACGCAGCAGAGGGAAACCTTCGGGACCATGCTTTCGCCCATTCGCGCAGGCCGACGCACGTTGCGAAACCGGGTCATCATGGGGTCGATGCACACGCGGCTGGAAACCGAGCCTGACAGTATCGCCAAGCAGATTGCATTCTACGCGGAGCGTGCGCGAGGGGAGGCGGCGATTCTGGTCACGGGCGGGTTTTCACCCAATGCCGAGGGGATATTCGATCCCAAAGGTCCGCGTATCGATGACCCCGATCAGGCTCGGCACTTGCGCCCAATATGCGAAGCGGTTCAGGCCGAAGGCAGCCTGATCTGCGCCCAGCTTCTTCATGCCGGGCGCTACGCAAAGATCGAAGGCTGCGTCGCGCCGTCACCGATTCGATCCCCGATCAACCGTTTCGTCCCGCGTGAAATGACCGACGCCGACATCCGCCGCACCATTGCGGATTTTGCCTCCGCTGCCGCCAATGCTCAGGCGGCGGGATTCGATGGCGTCGAAATCATGGGATCCGAGGGGTATCTTATCAACGAATTCACCGTCACTCATACCAACAAGCGTGAAGACGGCTGGGGCGGAAACGCCGAGAATCGGCACCGCTTTCCGGTCGAGATCGTGCGCGCGGTGCGTGAACGCTGCGGACCTGGCTTCCTTATCATCTATCGCATTTCGGCTGCCGATCTGGTCGAGGGCGGCGCGCACAGCGATGAAATCGCCGCGCTCGCTCGCAAGATCGAGGCGGCGGGGGCCGACATTCTGAACACCGGCATCGGCTGGCACGAGTCGCGCGTGCCGACGATAGCCTACCCGGTTCCGCGCGGCGCCTGGCGCAAGGCGGCGGCCAACGTCAAGGCTGCAGTTTCGATCCCGGTAGTCGCCTCCAACCGGATCAACACGCCGGAGCTTGCAGAGGACATCCTGACCTCCGGGGACGCAGACATGATCTCAATGGCCCGGCCCTTTTTGGCTGACCCCCATTTCGTGAAAAAAGCGCGCGAGGGCCGCGCAAACGAGATCAACACCTGCATCGCCTGCAACCAGGCCTGTCTGGATTTCATCTTTTCCAGCCGACCTGTGAGCTGTCTAGTCAATCCACGGGCGGGTCGCGAAACCGAATTTCGGGATACGCCGACAGAATCACCAAGCAAGTTGGCCGTTGTCGGCGGCGGTGCCGCCGGTATGGCCACGGCCGCCGAGGCGGCACGGCTGGGCCACGACGTTACGCTGTTCGAAGCGCAGGACAAGCTGGGCGGACAACTGAACCTGGCGCGCGCGGCACCGGGCAAGGACGAGTTCGACGAAACCTTGCGCTATTATACCGGTCAGATAAATAAACACGGAGTCAAGTTGCGTCTGGGGCAGAGGGCCGGCCTGGACGATCTGAACGGCTTCGATCATGTGGTAATCGCCACAGGTGTTACGCCGCGCATTCCCGACCTGCCGGGCGCGGACCATCCCAGTGTGGCGACCTACGCCGAAATCCTGTCCGGCGAACGCGCGGCGGGTGACACTGTCTTGGTGATGGGGGCAGGGGGCATCGGCCATGACGTGGCCGAGTTCCTCGTGACCGGACCGGCCGAGGCCCACAACCCCGACGCATTCTGCGAGACATGGGGCGTAGACCCGAAATTTGCCGTGTCGGGCGCGTTGGTAGGCGATCCGTTGGCACTGAAACCATCGCGCCGCAAGGTGGTCATGCTTCAGCGAAAGAACTCGAAACCGGGCGCGGGCCTTGGGGTTTCGACGGGCTGGATTCTGCGCAATGCCCTTCGCAAGCACGGAGTCGAGGCCTTGGTCGGGGTGGTCTATGAACGCATCGACGACGCGGGGTTGCATATCCTCATGGACAACGGAGAGCCAAAGGTCATCGCCGCTGACACGATCGTGCTCTGTACCGGTCAGGAACCGGAGCAGGCCTTGGTCGACGAGCTTGTTGCGCGCAGCGTCACCGTCACGATGATCGGCGGGGCGAAGGAGGCGGCTGAACTTGATGCGCTGCGCGCCATCGATGAAGGGGTGCGTCTGGCGCAAAGTCTCTGAACCGGGGCGGGAGGCCGAACCCGGAGATAGGCAGGTGCAGCAGGCGGTTCGTGATGCCATCTCCATGGAAATCCGATCGGCGATGGAAATCACTAGAGGGTGAAGAGGAATCTCCACGCCCTCACCCAGCAACACCTGTCCGCCCCACCATCGCCATCAGCGTGGCGGTCATCGTGGCGACGAGCTTTTCGTCCTCGCCCTTCATAGCATAGGCGCGCGCCTCGCATACCGTGAGGGTTCGTCCGGGTTTGACAACCTCGGCCACAAAGCGAAACCGCTCGCCATCCGCCGGATTGAGCAAGTTGATCTTGAATTCCGCTGTCAGCACCGCGGCCTCGGGAGGCATCAGCGAAAAACCCGCATAGCCGCAAGCACTGTCGAGCGCGGTCGATACGATCCCTGCGTGCAGAAACCCATGCTGCTGGGTCAGCGCATCATCATGCGCCATCTCCAGAACGATACGCCCGGGCGCGAGTTCGGCAATGGTGATCCCCATCGTGCGCATCACCTTCTGGCGGTTGAAACTCTCGCGCACGCGCGTATCGAAGTCAGAGTTTCGCGGCTCGAAATTTGGCATGGTCTGACTTCTCTCCTTTCGTCATCAAATGATAACCAATTCAGGCAGGTGGCAATTGCGCGGTTGGTCGTAACACATGGCGTCCCGCACCGGAGAGCGGGCGCAGCCGTCAGTTCACTGGACGAAAGCAGCCCGATTCTCGGCGACGAAATCGCGGAAGCGGCGGGCCGGGCGCCCAAGTACGTCATTGACGGTGGTCTCGATGCCCGCGAGATAGCCCTTTGGGGCAATGGAGGCGAGTTCCACCATGGCTGCGGCGACCTCTTCCTGCATTTCGTCGGCGATCATGGCCGCCTTTGAGTCCTCCGCCGACAGGGGCGTGCAGTTGACGGAGCGTCCGGTCTCCTCGGACAGAACAGTGGCGATATCCTCACCTGTCAGGGCCTCGGGGCCGGTCAGGCCATAGACCTTGCCTTCGTGCCCCGGTGCGGTCAGCGCCTCTGCGGCGACATCGGCGATGTCGCGGGCGTCGACCCAGGCCACTGGTCCGCCCAGACCGTCGTAATAAACACCGTCCTTCGCAATGTTACCGGCCTGCCACAGTAGGTTCTGCATGAAATAGGTCGGCTGGACGAAGGTCCAGTCAAGCCCGCTTTCCTTTACCAGTTCCTGCGTTTCGGAATGCCACTTTCCAAAGGTCACCTTGGCCTTGGGCGCCGCGCCCAAGCCGGTGGCCAGAACGACATGGCGCACGCCCGCGGCCTTTGCCGCTTCGATCACATTCGCTTTCCAACGGCGCATGTCCAGATGGGCGGGCGTCACGAGATAGATCTTTTCGGCACCGGCACATGCCTTTGCCAGTGCGGCGGGGTCGGAGAAATCGGCGGTGACGGTCTCACATCCCTTGGCCTTGAGGGGGGCGACTTTGGCCGGATCGCTGGTGACTGCGCGCAGTTTCGCGCCCTTGGCCAGGAGGGTGTCGACAAGGGGGGCGCCGGTCGTGCCGGTTGCGCCGAAGACGGTTATCATGGCGTTTCCTTTCGCAGGTCTGCAATGGGTTTCATCGTTTCGGGATTGCTGATCGAGGACAGGTCGCCCGGATCTTCGCATAGATAAGCCGCGCGAATGATCCGGCGCATCGTCTTCATGCTGCGGGTCTTGGGCAGTGCCTCAACAAAATGGATCTCGCGCGGGCGGAATGGCTTGGAGACGACCTTTCCCACCTGGTCCTTGAGCCGTTCGACGAGGCCCGCATCGGGCGTCACACCCGGCGCCGCTACACAGATGCAGACCACCGCCACGCCCTTGATATCGTCGGGCGCGGCGATGGCGGCAGCGTCCACTACCTCTCCGGTGCCGGTCAGGGCTGCCTCGATCTCGGGCGGACCGATACGCTTGCCGGCAATGTTCAACGTGTCATCCGAACGGCCGAGGATATACCATGTGCCGTCTGGATCGCGGCGAACCCAATCGCCGTGCCGCCAAACGCCCGGGAAGGTGGACCAGTAGGTTTCCAAATATCGCTGCCGGTCGCCCCAGATGGCCGGGGTCAGGCCCATGGGCAGTTGGCTCACAATTAGTTCGCCCACCTCGCCCGGCGCGGCTTCGCTTCCATCCTCGCGCAGCACTTTCGCGCCCACACCCAGAGCCTGGGCGGAAAATCCGCCGGGCTTGATTTCGTGTAGAACGGTCGAGGTTAGGATGGCCCCGAACAGCTCGGTCCCGCCGGATATGTTCAGCGGCACAGCGCGTCGGCGGCAGATATGGTCAAGTTGCCAGAGCCAGGCGTCGTTGGTCCAAGGTTCACCGGTTGAGGCAACGATGCGCAGGGGCGAAAGATCGTAACCGGAAAGAGGTGCGGGATCCTGTGTCATGAACTGTCGCACCAGCGTAGGTGCAACGCCAAGGTGGGTAACGCCCATCTCCGAGGCGAGGCGTAGCAGCCGGAAGGGGTCGTCGGGCATCGAAGGCGCGCCCTCGGCCAACACCAGCGTCGCCCCCGAAAGCAGTACCGACAGAAGCGTGAGCGGCCCCATGACCCAGCCCATGTCGGTCATCCACATATGCCGATCATCGCGTTTCATGTCGAGGCACAGTAGGAAATCCGCCGCAGCCTTGGCCTGCACACCGATATGGGTGTGCACCACGCCCTTGGGCCGGCCGGTCGTGCCCGAGGTATAGGCGATGAGCAACGGCGCGTCGGCTTTCACCGGATGGGCGGGCTGCGTCGGGTCTGCATTGTCGACACTCTCCTCCCAGTCGAGATCGCGGGCCGGATCGGCCGCCGCACCACCAAACCGCCGCAGGCTGAACACGGTATGGATCGAAGGCACATCTTTCAGGGCTTCGGCCATCGCGGCCTCCATCCAGACGGGCTTGCCGCGCCGGGGCGTAGCATCCGCCGTCAGCACGGCCACCGCCCCGGCATCCTTGAGGCGGCTGACGATGGCGGTCGGCGCGAAGCCCGAGAACAGCGGCACCGCCACGGCGCCCAGCCGGGCAATACCCAGAAGCGCCGCCGCGATTTCGGGGATCATCGGCATGTAGATGCCTATCGCCTGACCAGGCTTCACCCCGCGCGTGGCAAGGGCCGAAGCGATGCGGGCAGCTTCGGCAGCGAGTTCAGCATAGGTCCAGCGGCGGCGGCTTCCATCCTCACCGACCCAGTCGATCGCCGTCTTGTCCGCCAACCCCTCCGAGATGCGCGCATCAAGGCATGTCTCTGTCAGGTTCAGATCGCCGCCAACGGCCCAATGGATCGATTCGGGCCCTTGGGAAATATCGCGAAGCTGTGTGTAGGGCCGGTTGAAACAGATGCCGGCATAATCGATTATTCGGCCCCAGAACCACTCCGGTTCGACGTTGGCACGTCGGGCTAGATCCTCGTAACTATCCGCGCCGCAGTCATCCAGGAAAGCGGCAAGCGTACTTGAACGCCGAATGTCAGAGTCTGGCTGAAACATCTGTCACCTTTCTTCAACGTAGAGAAAGTCGCACCGTTGGCGCGCCCAGTTGGGGGGTAACTCTGGACACAGCTTAGTGGCAGGGTCTTGTGACAGACACTGCCACCAGCGGTCAACCGTGCATCGACAAGCCACCTGAGACCGAAATCACCTGACCAGTGATGAAGCCGGCGTCGTCCGACGACAGGAAGCAGATGATTCCGGGGTAATCTGTCGGCTGCGCCAGGCGCTTCATCGGAATGGCCCGTTTGAGACCCTCGGCGATCTTTTCACCAGCGTCGCCCTGAGCAACCTGGGCGAACAGCGGCGTGTCGGTCGGCCCGGGCGCAACAGCGTTCAACTGAACGCCCTTGCGCGCTAGTTCCCGTGCTACCGTTTTGGTAAACGAGATGATGCCGCCTTTGCAGGCAGAATAAACCGCTTCGCCGGACGAACCGACGCGACCAGCGTCGGAGGCAATGTTAACCACGCGGCCGCCCCCGTTTTTGACCATGCCCGGAAGCACCGCATGATGCATGTTCAAGGGGCCATAAAGGTTGATGTCGATGACCTTTTCCCAGAGGCCGGAATCGGTATCGAGGAACGGCTTGATCTCATCCCATCCTGCGTTATTAACCAGTACGTCGATCGGGCCTCCGGCCTCGAATTCAGCCACCGCCTTGTCGACCTGGCCGCGATCGGTGATGTCCGCCTTGAATGCTTGTGCCTTGCCTCCCGAGCCCTGGATGATACGGGCCGTTTCCTGCGCGCCCTCTTCGTTCAGGTCAAAAACCGCAACCTCGGCGCCTTCTTCGCCGAAACGTTCGCAAACCGCGCGCCCTATGCCGCTGCCGCCGCCGGTTACGATCACGCGTTTTCCGCTCAGTCCTCGCATGTGGAAATTCTCCTGTCCCGCTAACACCTTGAAAATGAAATTGATTTTAAGTGCCCAACAAGTTATTCTAACAACCTTTAGAATTTTTGCAAAGGACACCTTTGAAAAGTGGCAGCCAAGCGACTACAGCGACTGGTACGAAAGCCTGATGCAATCAGGAAAGCCGACGATGAGCTGAGCAAAGCAGAGAGAACGCGCGAGTGCGTCCTCTCTGCGGCCGGCC
>NZ_NIHD01000029.1 GCF_002806975.1 Marinobacter aromaticivorans
ATTCGAACTTGGGTGTCAGAAATATACAGCGGGGCGGCCTCGCTTTAACAAGGCGCAGCAGTACGCGGCCTGCGGCCGCCGGACGCCCTTAAAAGGGCGCCGCTGTGCTTCAGGCGTTATGTGATCAAAGGTAGCTCATAGCATGACCGAAAAGGTAATTGTTGGTTTCATCGGCGCTGCGCTGGCACTTTTAATTCGCGAGGCTTTAGAGTATTGGAAGACAACGGTACGGCGGAAGCGCATTGCGGCCTTGTGTTGCGAACATCTCAAAAAAATAAGAGAAGATCTCCAAGGGCACGTTGAGTTACATAACGGGAACGCCAAATTTAGCGAGACTCAATATTCTGAGGTGGCTGTTGGTGATTTTCTGTATGAGCTGATAACTAGCAATATTGACTGTTTTGGAAAGGTCGACTCAGTCCGAAAAACCATTAATTTTTTCCATCATTACATGGTTAATATGAGCACCATCAGATCAAGAATTGATGGTTCGACTCATGGCACAGCGAACCTCACCGAAGCAACGTACGAGAAGCTCTTGGAGTACTTGGATGACGCGATTGATGAGCTGCAACTGGCCAGCACATAACCAGGCCAGGCACGGCGACGCCTTTTTCGTTGCGGCTTCGCCTCCACTACAAAGCCGCGCATGCTGGCGGCGTTATAGGCCTGGTCAGTGTTTCTGTGCTGAGCCTAGTCCAGTATGGATTGGGCTGAAACTCATACCTTTCGGGAGGGTATGGCTATGGTCGATATAGTCTTGGAATCAACTATCAAATGTCCAAGCTGTGGTCATCAGAAAATAGAAACCATGCCTACCGACTCATGCCAATATTTTTACGAGTGTGAGTCTTGCCATATTTTGTTAAAGCCCAAGCATGGAGACTGCTGTGTCTTTTGTTCATACGGCACAGTACCGTGTCCACCAATTCAACAAGGGTCAGGGTGTTGTGCTCCCGGCCCATAACAAGTCGCAGCAGTACGCGGCCGGTGGCCGCCGGACGCCCTTTCCGTGGCTCCTTCGTCGCCACTCCAAGGTCGCCGCTGTGCTTCAGCGTTAGCTGCACTAGAACTCTACTCAGGAGCATAAAAGGATGTATGTCCCGAATCACTTCAAAGAAGACGACCAAGAAAAGCTTCAACAGTACATTCGCGATTATAGCTTCGGAATGCTCGTCATTGCCGACGATGAAGGAATTGAGGCCAATCACGTACCCTTTCATCTGAGCGCTGGTGAAAACTTTTCTCTTGGTGCTCTTCAATGTCACCTGGCTCGCAGTAACCCAGTCTGGCAGCGCATGCAGGGCGGAGCTCGAGTGCTTGCAGTTTTTCAGGGGCCAGATGCTTACGTTTCGCCCTCATGGTACCCAACCAAGGCTGAGACAGGCCGGGTCGTCCCAACATGGAACTATCTGGCTGTCCATGCGCAAGGTAGCGCCCAGATTATTGAGGATCCAAGCTGGTTAAAACATCATCTTCACCAGCTAACGGACCAACATGAGTCGCAAATGGTCGCTCCTTGGTCCGTGGGTGATGCGCCAGCGGATTTCACTGAACGTTTGGTACAGGCAATTGTTGGTGTAGAGATCAAAATTGAAACTCTGACGGGCAAGCTCAAAGCAAGTCAGAATCAGCCAGAGAGAAATCGGACCGGTGTCAAAGCTGGCCTGGAGACCGGAGTAGGAGCGCAGAATCGTGCCATGGCCAAGCTCATCAGCTAACCAGGGGCTGTTGTCGGACGGTTTTTCCGTCGCTTCGCTCCTCCAAAACCGCCGCAAAGCCCGGCGTTATGTTCCAAGGAGGTCAGTTTGCGATCACCTCAATCCGTGAAGGCGCTTGAAGAACTCGGCCGAGTGCGATTGTCCGATTCTTTTTTTATGAGAGATTTTTTGTACTCGGAAATCTCTCAAATTGAGCGCATCCCAAATATTCCAGAGCATCCTGATATTGCAATTGAGGCGGGCCGTGGCCTGTGCCAAGAAGTCCTTGAGCCAATCCAATCGGCTTTAGGTCGCGTTTCAGTCAGATCTGGATACCGCTCTCCCACCGTGAACGCAAAAGGGGCCGAAAATAAAAATCAATATAACTGCTCCAGCAACGAGTCGAACTATGCCCACCATATTTGGGATTACCGTGATAAGAACGGCGAGATTGGAGCAACTGCTTGTATTGTGGTTAATTCGTTTGTTGACTACTACGAAAAGACTGAGGATTGGCAGGCGCTAGCGTGGTGGATTCATGACAATGTCCCTGGATACTCGTCACTATACTTCTTTCCCAAGCTTGCAGCGGTAAACATTCGCTGGAGTCCCACGCCTGAAAAGTGGATAAAAAGCTACGTTCCACCGAAAGGGACTCTGACAAAGCCCGGAGATGAAAACCACAGCGGTAGTCATGAGAGGCTTTATAGAGAGTTTCTACGTAGCATCGAAACATAACCAGTGCAGGCACGGCGACGCCCACTACATTGCGCCTTCGGCTCCATTACGTAGGCGCGCATGCTGCAAGCGTTATAAGCCAAGGCTTTGGTAGGTTTTTGATGGTTGAGTGCATGGGCCTTGGCGGAAAATTGGGCAGTGATTTCTGATTCCCGGTTATGGCCAAGGCCAGTAACTTCGTCGTCCAATTTGGAAGCCAACATCGGCATCTTTCGGGTTATCACCAGGGTGCCCAGGTTGTGGGGCAATTCGCCGAAAGTTCCAAGCGCGCCGGGTAGTCTGGTGGTTTGTATCGGTGCCGGATCGCGAGCATGTGCGGGGCTTCTTTGGCGTTCGCATGCGGGTTGAGGGGCGAGCCGGAAACCATCGGGTGAACCGGCTTCTAACCAGTCGCTGTAGTCCGTTCCCGGCCCGAGGGCCGTCCACCGGACGCCCTTGTCAGGGCGCCGCTAAGCTTGGCGTTAAAGGCTGGGGCTTCGGTTGGTTTTATTGCTGGGTTTGGTGAAACTCGGCAAGTTTGTTGTCGGGCTTGGCTGCTCAATCTATCAGGGTAGTCGGCAAGAATTATGTGCTCCGGTTGCGGGGCAATCCGGCTCACCAGCTAGCAAAGCCGCCCAATTGGTGTTCTGTTTCCTGGCGTCATGGGTTAAGTATGTACAAGCTGATTAGGTGTGGGCATTCGAACTTGGGTGTCAGAAATTTACAACGGGGCTGCCTCGCTTTAACAAGTCGCAGCAGTACGCGGCCTGCGGCCGCCGGACGCCCTTAAAAGGGCGCCGCTGTGCTTCAGGCGTTAAAGGCTGGGGCTTCGGTAGGTTTTATTGCTGAGTTTGATGAAACTCGGCAAGTTTGTTATCGAGCTTGGCTGCTCAAGCGAACCGGTTAGCTGGCAATAATTTTGTGCCTTGGTTGCGGGGCAATCCGGCTCAGCAACCAGCAAAGCCGCCCAATTGGTGTTCTGTTTCCTGGCGCCATGGGTTGAGTGTGTACAAGCTGATTGGGTGTGGGCATTCGAACTTGGGTGTCAGAAATATACAGCGGGGCGGCCTCGCTTTAACAAGTCGCAGCAGTACGCGGCCTGCGGCCGCCGGACGCCCTTAAAAGGGCGCCGCTGTGCTTCAGGCGTTATGGCCCTTAGTCGATAATTCAGTGTAAGATTTAACCTTCGAAAACCAAAGGAGAAATTGGCATGGAATGCCCAGATATTAGCAGACTTAAGTTAGACCGGGCCGATGAAGAGGCTCTTGAAGAGATCAGAAGAGCGCAGCGCGCGGGGAATTTGCTTGAAGTCGTAATGCCCGCCGGAGTAATGGCGACAATATTCCTCGGCAATAATGCCGCACAAGCCACATACAATGTCCATTCTACGGACTGGGTTCAGTTTGCTCGCGCCATGAGGGTCTTACCTGACATGATCCGTGCGAGAGTTAGTCAGGTTGCCAAACTCCGAATTCTCACCGGTAGTCTCAATTATGAACAGCGGCAATTTTGGGATGCGGTAGATAAAGGCTGTGGGGGATATTGAGATGCTGAAGCCATTAATTTCCGGCCTGTTGCTTTCACTCTCGACGTTGTCTGCGGCGGCGCCGGATGAAAATCATCACTACATCACGGGCAAAATCGTAGAGTACACACAGGCATTTGATCGCTGCAATCAAATCGTTGAGGGTAGGGAGCTACCTAATAAAAAAATAATCACCAAACTGACCGATTTCACTCAACGTGACATCGAGCGTTTATTGATATCAAAGGCCGCATTGTTGCGCAAAGAGTGCGAAAGGCCCGAGTTGACGGAACTCGCTTACGCAATCTTGATCACGGAAACGGAGGAGCTTCAGCAGCAAACACGAGAAGCTATCTCAGCCATTAAAGTGCTGGCGTTCCCTGGAGATGTTCGAAAATTACAAGTGATTTATCAGTCGGTCCCCATTGAAATTAGACAGACTCTAGAAGAGATTGACTACTTTGACCGACCTTTTGATGATCGTAAGCTACTCGATGCAATCCTTAAAAAGCCATAACAATATGGTCAACGGGACGCCAACTACGCTGCGCTTCGTTGGCGCCCATTACCACTGGCGTTAAAGGCTGGGGCTTCGGTGGGCTTTATTGCCGAATTTGGTGCAACTCGGCAAGTTTGTTGTCGAGCTTGGTTGCTCAGCCGAACCGGATGGCTGGGAAGAGTTTTGTGCCCT
>NZ_NIHD01000003.1 GCF_002806975.1 Marinobacter aromaticivorans
CCTCTCCCCCGGCCCCTCTCCCGTGAAGGGAGAGGGGAGCAAACTCCCCAAACCCGAGGGATGACGCCAAGGCCCGCGGGCAACTCAGTAAAAGCCCCTCGCCCCCGGCGGGAGAGGGGCTGGGGAGAGGGGAGCAAACTCCCCAAGGCCGAGGGATGACGCCAAGGCCCGCGGGCAACTCAGTAAAAGCCCCTCGCCCCCGGCGGGAGAGGGGTTGGGGAGAGGGGGCATACTCCTCATACCCGCAGGATTACACCCAAGCCTGAGAGCAGTGCAGTAAAAGCCCCTCTCCCCCCGAGGGAGAGGGGTTGGGGAGAGGGGCCAGTATTGTCAGTATCACAAACCAACCAAGCCAAGGATGGCCCAATGAACCAAGCTCAGTTCGCCAAATACCTCCGCCAAAACATGACTGATGCGGAAAAACTCCTCTGGTACCACCTGCGAGCCTACCGCCTGAACGGCAAGCGCTTCCGACGCCAGCAACCCCTCGGGCCTTACATTGTCGACTTTATTCATTTTGGCTCAAGGGTGATTGTTGAGGCTGACGGTGGGCAACATAATGATTCGGAGAGTGACAAAGAAAGAGATGCCTGGCTGCGCGCTCAGGGATTTAAAGTGCTGAGGTTTTGGAACCATGAGATTCTGAGGCAGGTTGATGTGGTGCTTTCGGTGATATATGAAGAGATGGAAAGGCGGGAAGGTATTGCACCCTCTCCCCCGGCCCCTCTCCCGTGAAGGGAGAGGGGAGCTACACACCCTAGGCCGGTGGGACGCAGTAAATCTGATGCATGGTGCACCAAACCTGAAGGTGCTTCCGTGAGCTTGAGAGCAGTGCTTTAAGCCCCTCTCCCGTGAAGGGAGAGGGGAGCTACACACCCTAGGCCGATGGGACGCAGTAAATCTGATGCATGGTGCACCAAACCTGAAGGTGCTTTCGTGAGCTTGAGAGCAGTGCTTTAAGCCCCTCTCCCCCGGCGGGAGAGGGGTTGGGGAGAGGGGAGAGGGGGCGGCGGAGCGCCGCCTCACCGCCGCCGCTGAAAATAAACACTCAGGTTCTGCCCCATCAAACTCTGCACTTCGCTCCCCAGCGCCTCCGCCTGAATCTGGGTTTGAACGGGCCGTGTGGCCAGGCTGTGCCCATCCTCATCGCGGGCTTTTATCAGCTTCCATTCCACCTCGTTACTCACCATCGCCATCAGGTCTTTTAGCTGAGCTTCATCCTGTGGCTGGAACCAGCGATCGCGGCAGCCGCCCAGGCTGTAGAAATCATCCTCATGGGCAAGTTCCTGCCATGTAGCATCCAGCCGGTTGGCCAGCACCATGCGGCGAAGCTGACGCAGGGTAGTTCGGGTGGGTTGCAGGTTGTGTTCTGTAATCAGTTTTCGCATCTGCCGGTCGCCGGCTGTGTTTTCTGCAATGCAGGTGTGCAAATGCACGATGGCGCCGGAACCTGACGCGCTGTTTACCAGCGCGGCCAATGAGAGTTTGGTCATGGCTGGCGAGGGCAGGCGGCCTACTTCAAGCCAGTGCACCTGATGACCATCGGCTACAAACTGCCGGGCGATGGACCAGGGCCAGAATACGATGTTGTCAATATTGGATTCCGCGGCCATGCGGGTGGCCTTGGCGATGTTGGCCAGGGATTCGTCCACGGCGATAACTTCTACATCTGCCAGATAACGCGCCAGTTCCATGGCCCGTTGGCCGGACTGAGCGCCACAGACCATAACGCGCAAGGTGTCCGGCAGCGTGTCTGTGGCTAATCCCAGTTCTGTTGCCATCAGTGCTTTCAGGCTGCTTTCGGTGCGATAGGCCAGTTTCGACCAGGCGGGCCAGGCTTGTGGCACATCGGTTTTACCCAGGCACAGCTCTTCCGCTTTCTCGTCGAAACACTGTTTGATGCCTTCTTCTTCGGCCCGGTGATAATAACTGGCGGCGAATACAGGCTGAAGTGCGAGGGGCCAGTCCACCAGGTTCCACTGGCCGAGTTGCACGGCAAAATCCTGGTGAAACAGCGCGCCGTACATGGCGCTGATCATCAGCGAGCCGATCAGGGCTTCCTGTGGCTCGCCCATTGCGAACTGGGCTTTAAGGCTGTCATTCACCGCGGCCACCAGCCGCTCTTCATCGTCCTCCGCGGCCAGCGCATAGCCGGTTCGGTCTGCATATTGCGCTATGGCGAGGGCAAGCAACTGGAGTTCATCCCGCAACTCCACGGTTTGCGCCACTTCCGCCAGAATGGCGCGGCGCAGCATCACAACCAGTTCTTCCACGGCTGGGTCTGGCATCAGGGTTTTTTGCAGTGCCAGAATCAGCAACTCATCCTGGCAGGCGGCATCCAGCAGAATCTCCGCCTGCGGGTTGTCCAGATCGTATTGCTGGCGAATGATTGCCCCGACAAAACGCCCGATTTCCTGATGGGGCAGGCCCTCCTGCTTCAACAGGGCGATCGCATCCAGCGCCAGGCTGCTATCAGCCTTGTTGACCGCAAGCTGCCGGGCGCAGGAGAGCATGCCGCTGTATACCGAATCCCACTCAGCGCCGGTTTCCAGCAGCTTGCGGTAGTGCAGATAGGCCACGTCAAACTGCCCCTGCAACCGCTTGGCATGGGCCACGCCGCAAAAAGCGGCGGCGGATTGCCGGTCGCAGTCCAGGGCCTGCAGGAAATGCTGCTCAGCCAGAGCCGGGCGCTCGGTTTTCAGGGCCCAGTAACCCAGGTTGGCATATTGCTGAGCCTGCCCAGGTTGCGCACTCAGGCTGGCAGTGAAAAGGGCATGGGCTCTCTCCAGCTGCCCGTCGTCCATCTCAACACGCCCCAGCAATCCTAGGGCAACCGCATTCCCAGGCTCAAGCGCCATTACCTCATTCAAGTACCCACGGCATTCCTGCCGGGCCTTCAGGCGCTGGATATGGCTGAGCCCGCTACTGTTGGACTCTCCATAAGCAAGGTTGGCCTGAAGAAGCAGACGAGCCGCCTGTGCCTGCTGGGTGTGGGATTCCTGAGTGTGATGTCTGGCTTGCATGGGATACCTCATTGTTCTGCCGCTATGCTGAAAAATTGCGGCAAAGGCCTGCAGTTTTTTTGGGATTTGCTTTGCTTTTAATGAGGTAGTGCGAAAGGTGTGCCAGATTACAGATGTTCACCAAAATCCATAGACGTGTGCAGTAAGCGTAGAATCACCGGTGTTTTTCTTGATTGCTTTTCGGCAACGGCTTTAAAGAAAAGTACATGTTTCGCTTTCTGTCCCTGTCTTTCTGTATGCTGATAGAACTGAGCCCGGAATACAGCCGATTTCTGGAGGCAGAGCAGCAAATGATACGGTGAACGGGATTGTTTGAGCGGGTGTTTATGAGAGATTACGCTTGCTGGACCCGGGTATCCCAATGTCCATTGCTAATCGCCTGAGCTAGACTCAGGATTACGATGTCATTTAGAGTGAGAACGCCATGCCTAATCAGGACATGCTGCAGTTGTTACGTGATAAACACGATGAAATCCGCCTGCTTTGTGAAAAACACAAAGTGACTCAACTGGCTGTGTTTGGTTCTGCCGCCACAGGAAAGTTTCATGCTGCCAGTGATTTGGATTTTCTTGTGGATTTTCAAGACACCTTGTCAGCGAGGGATATGGCTACAGCATTTTTTGGGCTCAAAGAAGATTTGGAGGCCCTGTTCTCTCGATCAGTGGATTTGATTACCGCGTCCTCATTGACCAACCCGTATTTTCGCAGCGCTGTGATGGAAGAGAGGCAGTCTTTGTATGCCGCGTAAGGCGTTGAAGTATGTGTTTGATATAAAAGCGGCTGCCGAAAGGGTTCAACGGTTTGTTGCAACCAAAACAGAAGCTGACTACATGGCTGATGAACTGTTGCAATCAGCAGTGGAGCGACAGTTTGAAATAATCGGCGAAGCAATGAGTCAGTTGCACAAGACTGATTCCGATATGGCGGAGGGTATTACTGATTACCGGAAGATGATCGCCTTTCGAAATGTTTTGATTCATGGCTATGCGACCATAGACCCATTGATTGTCTGGGGTGTGATCGAGAGCAACCTTGCAAGTTTAATTGAGCAGGTTACTGTGATTCTTGAGAGTGCTTGAGCAGCTATTTAAGCCCCGTCTACTTACTAAGAAGCCATCCAGCCACGCCAAAACACCGGAGCACAGCCACCCATCTGGCGGCGATTGCTGATTGAGCCCGGCACCACCTTTCAAGACTTGCACCGGATTATTCAAGTAGCCATGGGCTGGCAGGGGTATCACTTGCATTTGTTCCAGTCAGGCAACGGGCGACTAATTGGTGACCCGGCTGAGGACTTCGACGGCATGATGAATTTTCTCGATGAAATCACCGTGCCTGTATCCGGCGTGCTCAAACAGGAAGGGCAGCAACTGAAATACGAATACGATTTCGGGGATAGCTGGGAGCATGAGGTAAAACTTGAAAAAATTCTGCCCGTGGATGCGGCGGATCAGCTGCCCAGATGTATAAAAGCAGTACGCCAGTGCCCGCCGGAAGACGTTGGCGGCCTGCCTGGGTTCTATGAATTCCTCGACGCCATGGAAGATGCAGCCCACCCGGAGCACGTGGCCGTACGGGAATGGTGCGGCGGTGAACAATTTGATCCGGAGTTTGTGGACCTTGATCAGATTAACGAAGCTCTTCTGGAGCGAGAAGCTCTGTTCAGTGAAACCGAGCCGGATTTCGCAACACAAGCCAGCGACTTCTTTGGCCTCAGCCCTAGCCAGGTGCACGAGTTACTGCAGAATCCTCTTAACTGCCCATCGGTTTTCAAGACCCTGTTTGATGCTGAAGCCGTAAGCCGCGAACTCGACACTGCGCCAGTGATGCGCATGGCCAAAGCACTGATTGGGGAACTGGGCGATAAGGGGATTCGTTTGACCGGAAAAGGCAACCTCCCACTTAAGCATGTAAATGTCATGATAGAAGCCGGGGGAGAGGACATTGTATTCCCCATGGCGAAATACGCGGCAGTGCGATCAGAAGAAGATGCTATGCCCGTTAACCTGACCCGCCTGCTGCTGGAACTGGCCGGCTATACCAGCCCGGAATATGCCCGGTTTCGGGAGGAGAATGAGCAAATGATTCGGCGGACAGGGTTGTTTGAGGGGGTGTTTGTCAGGGCGTGAGGATGTAGGGTGTGCCCCTCAAATAGCAGCAGGCTGTTGAACAATTTTTGGTGGCTCGATAATGTGAGGTTGGTGTTGCAATACAGAAGTAGTTGTATGTGCCAACGTTGTTGTATTTGAATGGATTCAAGTTTTTCTTTTATGCAAATGATCATCTGCCAGCTCATGTGCATGTGCTGAAAGGTGAGAGATGGGCTGAAATCGAATTGGAAAGTCTTGGTGTGAAGTACAGCACGCTCAAAAACCACGAATTAAAGCAGTGCTTGGAAATAGTTAAAGACCATCGGTCGGAATTTTTGGAGAGGTGGCATGCCTGGTTTCAGAGGTAAATCCGTTCACGTTGACGACCGCCACTTGCATGTAGAGTTGCAAGATGGGCGCGTAATTTCCACGCCCATACATTGGTACAAAGAGCTTGAGAAGGCGTCGATTTCCGAGATTCGTCAATATCGTTTTATTTGCGACGGCACTGGTATCGAATGGGAAAGTCTGGACTACCACCTCAACATAGAAACTATGCTGACAGGCAACGCTCGACAAACCGCTGCCTGACCCCACCAAGCGCAGTGAACGGATAATTCCACACAAATAAAACGCAAAAAGCCCGACTCGGAAATCCGAATCGGGCTTTTTCGTACTGAGCTATTAACCCTGCAACAACTGCAATACCTGCTGCGGCCGAGCATTAGCCTGTGCCAATACCGAGAGGCCAGCCTGCTGGAGCACCTGGGTGCGGGCCAGTTCGGCGGATTCTGCGGCGAAGTCGGCGTCGCGGATACGGCTGTTGGAGGCCGAGAGGTTTTCTGAGGTTGTTGCCAGGTTCGCGATTGTGGACTCGAAGCGGTTCTGGACGGCGCCGAGTTCAGCGCGGAAGCCGTTTATTATGTCGAACGCGTAGTCGATGGCGACCAGGGCTTTTTCTGCACCCTCAGGAGTATCAATACGCAGGTCGTTTACAGAAACCGTATTATCGGCGACACTCGCTGTAAAATTCTGGTCAACAATCGGCGTTACACCATCGTCTTTAAGCAAGTTAGGACTTGTGATTGAGACTTGGAAGTCTTCGCCGAACTGTGAGGAGAAGATGATTTCGTTGTTTTCCGAATTCAGGTTGGCCCGTATACCTGTATTGACGGTTTGCGCGTTGACTTGAGCAACAATGTCGTTCAAGGAGGTTGCGTCGGCTATGGTGATTAGTTCACCGTCCAGGTCGACTTCGAACGTGACAGCGTTGCCGCTCTCAAAATACTCGGCCAATGAAACCGGTGCATCCTCTAATGTGATATTGCTCTGGAGCCTTACTGTAGGAGTGTCTCCATCAAAGATATTGATGTCAGCCCCAATTGATTCCCCGCGAGAATTTTTAAAGATCAACTGATTGGTCTGAGTGTCTGCAGAAACCTCAATTCCGCCCAAGGCTGCTGCGCCTCCGGTCACTTGGGATTCGATTTGGGCTTGAATTGCTGTTGCTAGCCCAGTGATGTCGCCGTAACCGCTGTTGGCAGCTATATCAACATCAACACCATTCAAGGTGAGATCGACGGTAACTCCAGTAGCGTAATTAGGCTCAAAGCTCCTGGTTTTAAATTCTTCAAAATCAACTGTCGTTTTCGCAAGGTTTGATGTTTGGGAAATAACTGCGCCAATTTGGCTCCCGCGTGAATCAAGGCCGCTGACACCAATCGATTCACCGGCATTGGCGCCAACCTGAAAGGTTTGCTCGCCGAATGTACCGTCAAGCACCTTCAAACCATTAAAATTTGTCTGGCTTGCGATACGATTTATTTCGGCGATGCGCTGCTGAACTTCCTGGTTAAGGGCCTGCCGGTCAGAAGTGCTGTTGGTTGCGTTCGCCGACTGAACCGCCAGTTCACGAATCCGCTGCAGGTTATTGGTAACCTCATTTAAAGCGCCTTCGGCGGTTTGAGCCAAAGAAATACCATCGTTCGCATTTCGCTGGGCCATGTTTAGGCCAGTGATTTGCGCAGAAAAGCGAGTAGAGATAGCCAAGCCAGCGGCGTCGTCTTTGGCCGAATTAATGCGTAAGCCAGATGACAGCCTTTCCAGCGCCGTGTTGGCCTGGGACTGTGAGGAGTTCAAGTTACGCTGGGCATTCAGCGACGCGATGTTGGTATTAATGACCTGTGGCATATCCAATCTCCCTACTCAGAGGTGCCGGGTCACGCTGCTTGCTTAATAGTGGTTGAGGCAGCATACCGGCAATAAATTCGTTAAATGGCTGTTTGTAGGGAAGCTAAGCGAAGTGTGTGCCAGTTCTTCTTTTTAAGCATTAACTGCCTAATTAATAAAGAAATAGCTTTTTGAGCTTTGATGAGTGAGCGTGAGACGCCAGATTTTCGGCGGAAAATATCGGTATCAAATTGCCGCTTTTACATTCCTTTACAAAGTTCTTGCCTTTTTTCCTAAAGCAACCCAATCAGGTGCCGTTAAGAGAAGTAACAGGGCGGCGCTCCAAACCAAAAAAGAGAACGCCAGACCTTAACTATGAAATAACGACACAACGTCGAAAGGGGAAGCATTATGGCTCTCGGAATTAATACTAACGTCGCTTCATTGAATGCTCAGAACCAGTTGAGCAAGTCCCAAGGTATGAATGATCAGGCTCTGCAGCGTTTGTCGTCTGGCCTGCGTATCAACTCCGCCAAAGACGATGCCGCTGGCTTGGCTATCTCTACTCGCTTTTCTGCGCAGATTACAGGCCTGAACGTAGCGCAGCGGAATGCGAACGATGGTATTTCTCTGGCCCAGACGGCTGAAGGTGCATTGAACGAGATTACTAACAACCTGCAGCGGATTCGTGAGCTGTCAGTTCAATCGGCTAACGCGACCAACAGTGATTCTGATCGTCAGGCCCTGAATGATGAAGTCAAGCAGCGACTTGAGGAAATTGACCGCATTTCAAGTCAGACTGCCTTTAACGGCCTGAAGGTTCTGGATGGCAGCTTTGGCAGCCAGAATTTCCAAGTAGGTGCTAATGCTGGTGAGACTATCGGTATTGATCTGAGCAAAGGAACCAAGTCTGATCAAATTGGATCTATCGCCAGTGAGAGCTTTACGGTCGGTGCAGCTGTAGAAGATGGCGTTAACAACCTGGCAATCCAGGTCGGCAACAATGGTTTCACAAAAATTGCAGACTCAGAAGCTCTTCTCAAGGCTGATGGAACGACCACTCGGGAAGGTTACGGAGCTAACAGTGCTTATGCCGTTGCAGAAGCAATTAAAAGCTCTGGTGTAGAGGGGCTGACAGTCTCCGCTAGCAACGAGCAAACACTCACCGTTACAAATTTATCTGGTGAGACAGCTTCTTCTGATTACACGCTTAACATTAATGGAGTTGATGTTTTTACCGCTGCGACTGATGGCACTGGTGCCTTGACATTTAATACTAGTGATCTGGCTGCTGACATTAATTCATCCTCAGGTGCTACAGGTGTTTCCGCTGAGATTGTTGGTAGTGATCTCAAGCTGTCGACGCAAGATGGGCGATCTATTGAGATTACTCAGGGTGTTGCTGGTGGAAATGTCAGCGCCAATACCGGTATTACCAATGGAACAGCGACAATTGGTACCAGTTCAACTGCGGAAGCTTTGATCGGTGACGTTAAGTTCTCTGGCGCAGAGAAAATCACACTGCAGTCAACCAATGATCGACTTCAGGCTGTGTTTACAGACGCCGCTGCAGTTGGAGTTGATTCAGTAGATGTGAACACGAATGAGGGTATGAATAACGTAGATATTAGCACCGTTGCGGGTGCTAATGATGCGATTTTGAGAGTCGATTCTGCTCTGGATTCGGTAAACAGCCTTCGCGGTACCCTCGGTGCTATCCAAAACCGCTTCGAGTCCACCATCGCAAACCTGGGCACCTCTGTAGAGAACCTCAGCGCTTCCAACAGCCGTATCCTGGACGCTGACTTCGCGGCAGAAACTGCCAACCTGGCTAAGTCTCAGGTACTGCAGCAGGCCGGTATCTCCGTCCTGGCTCAGGCTAACGCCCGTCCGCAGCAGGTTCTGTCCCTCCTGCAGTAAGGGATTAACGGTAATAGCCGGAACCTTCGGGTTCCGGTTTTACGCCGTTTGAGTATAGCGAGGTAAAGCTATGAATGACGTTAACCTGACTAATCCGGGTCTTAAGCTGGTGCGCGCCAGCGATCAGTCTCCGGCTAAGGCACTGTCGTCATCTCAGGCCGAAGGCAGGGATGCTTCCGAGCTTGCTTCTTCATCGCCAGGGCGTGCGGTATCGAATCAGGCGCTTCCCCGGATTCAGGATGCTTCTAAAGCGGAACAGCTGAAGGAGCGGAATGAGGCGCAGAGGGAAGAGCTGGATGATGCGGTTTCGCAACTGAATGATTATGTTCAGAACGTTCAGAGGGATTTGCAGTTTGAAGTGGATAACGAACTGGGGCAGACCATTGTGAAAGTGGTGGATCAGGAGACCCAGGAAGTTGTCCGGCAGATTCCGGATGAGGTGGCAATGAGGTTGGCAGAGAAATTGCAGCAGGATGAACCGCTGACGTTGTTTAACATCAAGGTTTGAAGTGTGTAGAGACTTGTCGCTTTTGAGTTGATGTTGGCAATGGTTTTTCAGCACCGCCGCTTCTGAGAGGGAGTTGGCGGTGTTTTGGGTTTTGGGGGGGTGGGTAGACCCCCCTCTCCCCTGGCCCCTCTCCCGCGGGGGGAGAGGGGAAGAAGCTAGTGTTTGGGTGGCTTGTTACGTGGTGTTACAAATAAGCGGTAGAATGAGGCAAAGTTTTGCCGCTTGTGGCCGTTAAATAGGGTGTAAAGTGATCAGCCCCTTCAAGGAGGCATCGGTATGGCAGGTATTTCATCACTGGGAATTGGGTCTGGCGTTCTGACGTCCGATCTGGTGGATCAGTTGGTTGCGGCTGAGCGCGCGCCGACTGAAAAACGGTTGGCCCAGAAAACCCAGCAGTCAGAGGCAATGTTGTCGGCCTACGGCAAGCTGCGCAGTGCCATTACCGAGCTGCGGCTGCCTATGCGCCAGTTGAGCGCGGCTGACAACCTGAAGGCGTTCTCCGCCTCATCGTCCAATGAAGATATCGGTGTTTCTGTTGATAGCACCAAAGCCAGCCGTGGCAGCTATAGCATTGATGTGACCAGCCTGGCGACGTCACAGGCTCTGGCTTCGCAAACTGTATTTGCCGATAAGGACAGCACCAGTGTGGGGCAGGGCACGCTGCAGTTATCGGTGGGCGACAAGGTTACCAATATAACGGTCGACTCCGGTAATGATTCCCTTCAGGGCCTGGCAAACGCGATCAATGAAGCGGGTGCGGGCGTATCTGCAGGTGTTATTGATACTGGCAGTGGTTATCAGCTGGTGCTGTCAGCTGACAACACCGGGAGTGCAAATGCGGTAAGTATTACGGCTACTGAACAGGCCGGCGCCGAAGGTTTGGCGCGCTTTGCATTTGATACGGCAGATCCTGCAGCCAATCCGGCCATGAAAGAGACCATTGCAGCCAGCGATGCTGTAATGGAGATCAACGGTATTGAGGTGACTCGTTCCACGAACAGCTTTGAAAATGTTATTGACGGCCTTTCGTTTGATATCAAAGATGTCGGCACCTCTACGGTTAAAGTCAGCCAGGATTTTGGTGCAGTCGCTGATCGCGTTCAGGGGTTTGTGGACAAGTACAACGCTCTGCAGTCAACTATAGGCAGCCTTGCAGGTTTTAATGCGGATGCGGGTGTAGGTGGTTTGCTGAATGGCGATAGCACCGTGCGTTCGCTTCAGAACCAGTTGCGCCAAACGCTGACGGGGGTGGTTTCCGGGCTTGAAAACTCCAATGTGCGCAGTCTTGCAGATGTGGGTATTACCACAGATGCCGAAACCGGTGCTCTGAAGTTTGATCGTGCCGAGTTTGAAACTCAGCTGAAGAATAACCCGGATGACGTTACGGCTCTTTTTGCTGAGCAAGGCCGAACTACCGACAGCCAGGTTGAGTTTGTTCGTAGTGGCACAAACACCCAGCCGGGTAAGTACGATATTAATGTTACCCAGGCGGCAACCCGGGGTGAGCTAATCGCGGGCTCCGCAATCAGCGGGTCAGTTACGATTGATGGCAGCAATGACGAGTTGAGCCTGACGGTAAATGGCAACACCACTGTAGATCTCACGCTTACCCAGGGCACGAATATTTCTGCGCAGGCGCTGGTGGATGATATTCAGGCACAACTGAACAGCAATGCTGCCCTGAGAGCTTCCGGCGAATCGGTGCAGGTCGGGCTGGATAGCAACAACAAGCTGACGTTTACCTCAGGCAAGTATGGCTCTGAGTCGAACGTAAGTATTACGTCAGTGGAAGACGGTACAGCCTTTGGTCTTTCAGTGGCAACCGGAACAGCGGGTCAGGACGTGGCCGGTACAATTAATGGCAGGACCGCACAAGGGGACGGTCAGGTGCTGTATTTGGGCAGTGATTCTGGCCCTGCGTCGGGCATTCAGGTGCGCATTTTTGGTGACCAAACCGGTTCCCGAGGCTCTATCAATTTTGTGCAGGGTATCGGTAAAAGCACGGTTGATCTGGTCAATAGCTTTGTAGGAGCCGATGGCCGGCTTGAATCCCGCACCAACAGCCTGAACCGGGATCTGGAAAAGATTCAGGAGGACCAGGTAAAGCTTGATCAGCGTATTGAATCTTACCGTGAGCGCCTGGTTAAGCAGTTCAGCGCTGCCGATTCCCTGATCTCCCAGCTCAACAGTACCCGGGATTATGTCACCCAGCAGCTTGCTGCGCTGGCTCCACAAAACAACCGGAATAACAACTGATCGGCAAAGGCCGGTTAGCGCATACGAGGTTTCTTATGAATGGTTTACAAGCGTACCAACGGGTAAACACCCAAACCAGCATCACCGATGCCGATCCGCACAAGCTGATCCAGTTGCTGTACAACGGCGCCCTGGAGCGAATCAACATGGCCAAGGCCCGCATGCAGGCCAGGGACTATGAGGGCAAGGGCAAGCTGATCGGCAAGGCGATTGAGATCATCGGCGGCCTGAGAAGTTTTCTGGATTTTGAGAAGGGCGGTGAGCTGGCGGCTCGCCTTGAGGGTTTGTACGACTACATGGAGCGCACCCTTCTGGAAGCCAGTGCCAGGAATGACATGGCCAAGCTGGATGAGGTTGCGGATCTGCTTCGTTCCGTTAAAGAAGGCTGGGACGGGATTCGTGAAGAGGCGGTGGGGCAGTCGGCTCAGGTTGGTTGAGGTTTGAAATCAGTTCCATCCTCTCCCCCTCTCCCCCGGCCCCTCTCCCGCGAGGGGAGAGGGGAGGGTACTCCCCAGGCCTGTGAGAGTGCACCATGCTTGCAGGCAGTGCAGTAAAAGCCCCTCTCCCCCCCCGCGGGAGAGGGGTTGGGGAGAGGGGGCAATAGCCAACTCCCCCACCATCCCGTACAATACGCCCCTTCTTTTCAATACATCCATTCTGTTCAGTCTGGAGTACAGACATGTCTGATATAAAAAAGGTGGTTCTGGCCTATTCCGGTGGCCTGGATACCTCCGTTATCGTTCGGTGGTTGCAGGATACCTATAACTGTGAGGTGGTGACTTTTACCGCCGACATCGGCCAGGGTGAGGAAGTTGAGCCGGCCCGTGCAAAGGCGGAAGCCTTGGGCGTTAAGGAAATTTACATCGAGGACCTGCGTGAGGAGTTTGTGCGGGATTACGTGTTCCCGATGTTCCGCGCCAACACGGTTTATGAAGGTGAGTACCTGCTGGGCACATCCATTGCCCGCCCGCTGATTGCCAAGCGTTTGATTGATATTGCCAATGATACCGGTGCTGATGCGATCTCCCACGGTGCGACCGGCAAGGGTAATGATCAGGTTCGTTTCGAGCTGGGTGCCTATGCCCTGAAGCCAGGTGTGAAAGTGATTGCGCCCTGGCGTGAGTGGGATCTGAACTCCCGTGAGAAGCTGCTGGCCTATTGCGCAGAGCGTAATATTCAGGTGGACATGAAGAAGGGCAAGTCGCCTTATTCCATGGACGCCAACCTGCTGCATATCTCCTATGAAGGTATGAATCTGGAAGATCCCTGGGCAGAAGCCGAGGAAGATATGTGGCGCTGGAGTGTGTCGCCGGAAGCGGCCCCGGATAAGCCGACTTACATCGAGCTGACCTACCGCAAAGGCGACATTGTTGCCGTTGACGGTGTTGAAATGAAGGCACACGAAGTGCTGGAAAACCTGAACAAGGTTGCTGGCGCCAACGGTATTGGCCGTTTGGATATTGTTGAGAACCGTTACGTGGGCATGAAGTCCCGCGGCTGTTACGAAACACCGGGCGGCACTATTATGCTGCGGGCCCACCGTGCTATGGAATCCATCACTCTGGATCGCGAAGTGGCGCACCTGAAAGACAGCCTGATGCCACGCTATGCTTCTGTTATCTACAACGGCTACTGGTGGTCGCCGGAGCGCGAAGCTCTGCAGGCACTGATCGACCAGACCCAGGAATACGTAAACGGCGTTGTTCGCCTGAAGCTGTACAAGGGCAACGTGGATGTAGTTGGCCGTAAATCAGACGATTCCCTGTTTGATGAAAAGATCGCTACCTTCGAAGAAGACGAAGGCGCATATGACCAGAAAGACGCAGAAGGCTTCATCAAGCTGAATGCGCTGCGACTGCGGATTGCCGCAGGGAAAGGCCGTAAGCTTTAAGTTTTAGGTAAGCGACTGGCAAGCAGTCAGAGAGGCGGGGGCCGGTAGAGCCTCCCAGAAACGTGGAGCGCCAGGGATGGCGCGACCGAGCCCTACATGGATGTATTTACGGGCGTTTTCTGGGAGGCTCTACCGGCCCCTGCCGTTAATGCTCAGCTAACAGGCTTCGACTGCCGAAACTCCCCAGGCGTCATCCCTGCCACCGCTTTGAACTTTCTGTGAAACGAGGTGGTTTCACTGTATCCCAGCCTCAGTGCGATATCCGGAATGGTCAGGCCGCTGTTCAACAGATAATCCTCCGCCATCTTCTGGCGAACTTCATCCAGCAGCTTCTGGTAGGAAACGCCTTCCTGGCTCAGTTTTCGCTGCAGCGTGCGGCTGGTTATTCCCAGGTCTTCCGCCACCATGTCCTGCCGGGTTATGCCGTGCATGAGCTGTTGCTGGATGCTGTGCTTTACCCGTGAAGTCAGGTCGGTGTCTGTATCCAGCGAGGCCAGCTGGCTGAGGGCGTGTGCCTCCAGTGTTTTGCGCAGCAAGGGATCGGGTTGTCTCAGGCGTGTTTCCAGCAGTTCCTGTTTGAGGGTGATGGCATCCTCATCAGCACCAAATTGCACCGGGCAGTTCCAACGGCTGTGGTAAGCCTGTTCCAGCTCGGTACCTGGCGACTCTCGCTGCAGGCGAACGCTGGTAGGGGAGGCCGCCATATTGTCGGCTAACCAGCGTGCGTAGTTCACCCAGGAGGCGAATACGTTATCGACTACCTGTGGCCGCACCACGGGGTCGTTGTAGTTGCAGTTCCAGGTTAACGTAATGGAACCCTGCCCCATGGACAGGGCGGTTGTGCCCATGTCGCCCACCAGTTTTTCAAAAGGGGCGATGCGGGCGACGGCTTCGCCAAGCGTCGCGCAGCTCATGGTGATGTAACCCAGCACGCTGTAGGAGCCCGGCTGTACAAAATCGCCGGTTTCCAGCCCCAGTATCGGGTTGTTGGTGAGTTTGCACAGTAAAAGAATGAAATGCTGAAACTGCTCGCCGTTAATCCGGCCATCGTCGGAATCCAGAATGGCGGGATCAAGGCCTGCTTTTTTAAACAGGTCTGTCGTGTCCGCACCCGCAGATTCGGCGGCGCGCACGTATTGCCGCAGGGCAGCGACGGAGGCAGTTCCGAGGTTTTTCATGGTGGCAGCAGAATGACTGGAATATTGGATAGCGCCAGTATAACGGAATTCCATGCGCCAAAAACAAAAAGGCCAGCTAAGAAGCTGGCCCGAAAGAGAAAGAACGAAAGTGCCTGAAAAATTCGTTAATTCTGTGGATCCCCATTTGGCGGCGGAGGTACAACTCGGCTCCTCCGCCATGGGGGGATACTGCTTGAATCCACAATGTCAGAATAGGGCTTTCGCCTTACGGTGTCTGTGGGTGATCTGTGTCGCAGTGTTACGAATTGTTTGCGCATTCAGGCGCTTGTCGCTATCTCCGGTGACGTTTCGGTAAACCGCCTTGTTTCGTAGGCATCCATCAGGCCATGAACAGAGGCGCGCTCCATGTCCTGAACCGAGGGGGTGCCGTTCTGTGCATCGGCTTTGCAGAGCGCCATGCCGGCTTCCACGGAGATGTATCCGGCGGTGGTTTTCAGGGCCTTATGGTTAATGCCGTCGAACACTCTGCGAAAGGCGGTGGTTGTGCAGTGATCGCTGTTAGGGAAGTAGGCGATGATCGCAAACTGGTTGTCGCCTACCCGGCAAAGCACGTCGATGGGTCGGATCAGGGTGCTGAGCCGGCGGGCAATGCCCACAGAAAGCTCGCTCATCACCGTCGGCGGGTGTTTGCGCTTCAGCTCCTGCCAGTTGCGGATACCGCAGAGCACATACGCCGAGGCCCCGCCGCGGGATTCTGCATGGCGCAGCATTTTGGTGAGCCGGTCGCGACCGTATCGGCTGTTACAGAGCCCGGTTTCCATGTCAATAATGTTGCTGGATTCCAGTTCGCGGTTGTTCTCAATGAGCAGGGAGTTGGCGCGCAGGAGCGTGTTCTGGCGGTCAGCGATACGGTCTGCGGCGAAAATCCTGGGGATAAGCTGTTTGCTCATGTCGGATTTGTAGATGAAATCATCAACGCCCCGGTCGAATGCTTCTGCCAGGGCTTCGACGCTCTCCCGCGCGGTCAGTAGGATCACGTAGGTGTAATGGTTGGTCTGCTCATCCTGCTGGCGTACCCGGTCAGTTAACGCGAGGCCGTCCATTTCCGGCATCAGCCAGTCGGCAATCAGCACGCTGACGGCACGCTGTTCCATGAGCTTCAGTGCACCAGGGGCGTCGTTGGCAATACGTACGTCGCGATATCCGGCATTTCGCAGAGTCCGGCTAACCACCATGCTGCTGAACTTGGCGTCGTCTACTACGAGGATAGGGAGGTCGAGGTTTGGCATTGTTACCTACTTTTACCAGTCCATTGTCAGATGCGGGGAGTTTCGGGGCTTGGTATGCTTGGCCCTTCAAATTTAATGTGCGAAGTATACTCGCTACAGTTCCCGGAGAATAACGACCATGCCTTCTTTTGACATTGTTTCTGAAATAGATATGCACGAGGTTACCAATGCGGTGGATAAAGCCAGGAAGGATTTGGGTAACCGCTGGGATTTCAAAAATGTTGATGCCCATATTGAGCAGGATGATAAAGGTGTAACGGTCAGTGCGGAACAGGAATTCCAGCTTGAGCAGCTGATTGAAATTCTGCGCATGGCGTTTGCCAGCCGCAAGATAGATACCCGTGCGCTTTCAGAAAGTGGCGAAAGCAAATCCGGCAAGCTGATGAAGCAGCATTTTGTGCTGAAGCAGGGCATTGAGACGGATATGGCCAAAAAGATCGTGAAACTGATCAAGGACGCCAAGCTGAAAGTGCAGGCCAGCATTCAGGGTGACAAGGTCCGGGTGACGGGCAAAAAACGGGATGATCTGCAGGCTGCCATGGCGTTGCTGCGTGAGGCCGAGCTGGATGTTCCTCTGCAATTCAATAATTTCCGCGACTGAGCCGGAGGCTTCACCATTTCCACCGGCACCCGCCTGGCCCTGATCCGGGATACGCTGTACACCTACACGCGCTGGCAGGTGATTGCCCTGTTGTTTCTGGGGTTTTCTGCCGGGTTGCCGTTTTTGCTGGTGTTCTCCACATTGAATGCCCGCCTGGCAGACGTTGGCGTGGAAACCGCCACCATCGGTTTTTTCAGCTGGCTGGGCATTACCTATTCCATCAAGGTGTTCTGGGCGCCGGTGGTCGACAGGCTGAAACTGCCGTTACTGGACAGGCTGCTGGGAAAGCGCCGGAGCTGGATACTGTTCGCACAGGCGGGTATTGCCACGGGTTTGTACCTGATGGCGCATGTGGACGCTATCGCCTATCCGGAAACCATGGCGCTGTGCGGATTACTGGTTGCGTTTTCTTCAGCCACCCAGGATGTGGCTATCGATGCTTACCGTATCGAGATTGCCGAAGAACGGCTGCAGGCCGCATTGGCGGCAACCTATATCTTCGGGTATCGCCTGGCGTTGCTGGTGGCCGGTGCCGGCGCTCTTTATCTGGCAGAGTTCTGGTCCTGGCAGGTGTCCTACGAGGTAATGGCGGCCCTGGTGGGTGTTGGCGCGCTAACCGTGCTGGTTGTGCGTGAGCCAGAGGTCAATCACTTTGCGGCCGCTCAGGACATCGCCCACAAAATCGAACAGGAGGCATCCAAACGCACGCACCTCAACCCCCGGTTGGCGCGCCTTGCGGGCTGGTTTTATGCCGCAGTTGCCGGGCCTTTTCTGGACTTCTTCCGGCGCTATAAAGAATTGTCCATTGCGATTTTGCTGATGGTGGCGGTGTACCGCATTTCGGATATTGCCATGGGCGTGATGGCCAACCCGTTCTATCTGGATTTTATGGGCTTCAGTAAAACCCAGGTGGCGGATGTTACCAAGATCTTTGGTTTTTTCATGACCATTGCCGGCTCCCTGGCTGGGGGTGTTCTGGTGGTGCGTTACGGCACGCGAAAGATTCTGCTGGCGGGCGCTGTTCTTACGGCCAGCACCAACCTTTTGTTCGTACTCCTGGCACAGTACCCGCCTAACCTTGCCACCCTGGCCGTGGTGGTCAGTGCCGATAACCTCAGTGGTGGTATTGCCAATGTAGCGCTGATTGCCTGGCTATCGAGCATGACCAGTGCGTCGTTTACCGCCACGCAATATGCCCTGTTCAGCTCCCTGATGACGTTGCCCGGGAAATTTCTGGGTGGTTTCTCCGGCGTTGTGGTTGCGGGCTTTGGCTACGCGGAGTTCTTCCTTGTGGCGGGGCTTATGGGTATTCCCGCCATTCTTCTGGCCCTGTTCATGATTCGTCACGGCACCCGGCTGGATGCACTGGCCCCCGATCATTCAGATGCCAGTGCAGCCGGCGCAGGGCAAACCACGGGCGGGTAGGTACTATGGACAATGCAACGGAACCGGGGAAAGACCAGAAAATCTGGCAGGTGGTGCTTGCCATACCGCCAGGCAAGGTTGCGGGTTACGGGCAAGTTGCTGAAATGGCCGGCCTGGGCCGCCAGGCGCGCTATATCGGGCGTGCCCTGGGCAAGCTGCCCCAGGGCCACGCCATACCCTGGTACCGCGTTATCCGCAGCAATGGCCAGATCGCCTTTCCGCAAGGCTCAGAGAGATACAGGGAGCAGGTCAGCCTGCTGGAAGCCGAGGGCGTGGAGGTGGTGAATGGCCGAGTGGCTATGAGCCGGTTTCAGTGGCGATAAGAGCTTGCAGGTGCTCAAGTACCATTCGTTGTTGGTTGTCGGGGCGCTGTCTGAGCCGGCTTGCCAGGTAAGGTGACAGTTTTTTCAGGGCTTCCCGACATTCGTCGTACAGTGCCGTGGCTCTGGATGCTGTCAGCTCGCAGGCCTGAATTCCGAAACGTTCAAGTTGTTTGCGGGGCATCCATTTTTTACTGCCAGCAAGCGTTAGTGCAGGAATATCCTTCCGTATATACGCCGTGGTGCAGACGATATCGTAGGCCGGTGCCAGCCAGATTGATGCTGTGCTATCGTAGATCAGGCCGAAATTTTTCAGGTGTGCATCGCCATTCTGCAGTGCGTTGCTGATCACGATCAGCTTGAAGAACTGCTCCAGGGAAGTGTTTTTCTTTTCAGGGCTTACAAAGGTTTTTATTGTTTTTGCGACTTGCTCATAACTGCCGGTGTATTTGTCGTCCCGCTGCTTAGCCTGGAGGACGCACATATCCTCGAAGCCCAGTGCGCTCCCGTCATCGTTCAGATCAAATCGCTTCATGATAAAAAGATCTTCATTGTCAGAGAGATAAAACTCCGGCACTGGAATGCCCGCGTATCGGCAGGCCAGCATGCAGCAGTATTCGTTAAGGGCAAGGGCGGGAAACTCCTGGCCCCAGGCTTTAATGATAAAGTCATCCAGTTGCAAGGTTGCCTTGTTCTCAAGTTGTGCCAGCACCTTGGGTTGTACGCCGCTCAGTGCGGAGCGCATGGCAAAACGGGAAACGAGTTCTTCGAAAAGTTCTGGGTTGTCGGAGTGCAGGAGTGTTTCCAGGTGAAGCGGTGATGCTTCCGCCTGGCTTTCGCCCGTATATTCAACACGCCCCCGGATATTCGGAGCAAGCAGTTTAAGAAGCCCGAAGTCATCCGTTTCCGTAATTTTGGCAAACTGCTTTTTTATGATTGAGAGCAGGTAGCCTTCTGGCAGATGCATCTCAAAAATGGGGTGCAGTTGGCGATGGATGTAGTCCCTTCGCCGCACGGGCATGGTCAGTGACACGAACTGGTCCGGGAGAACAGTGCCATCGTACCGGAATACAACTTCCTCTTTTTCCTCGAAAAGTTTCCCCGTTTGCTGGCTTTCTACACATACGTTCAACTCACTGCTCATCTCTCAGCTCCTCAAACGTTGGGAAGGGTGACTTATCCCGAATGGCGAGTTCTTTGCCCAGGTAATCGAGAATTTTCATTACTTTTCGTATGCCAATGTCGCCCGAGCGGCCATTTTCAAGCGCATTGATGGTGGCGCGGGACATGCCGAGGTGTTCAGCCATTTTTTGCTGGGACACGCCATGTTGCTGGCGTAAAGTTGAGACTGTCTGTCCGAGGGCTTGATAATCCATGATGATTTAATTTGGTTTGACTAATATACTTTCCAAAATATTCCTTTTTTATGATTTTGTAAAGTATATTAGTCATTTTAAGTCTCGACGCTTTATCGCTTGAATCACCCGGCTCTGCGGCCATACCCTCAGGTTTGTTGCTACTGCCGAATCTTGAAGTTTCATGTTTTGCCCTAAACTACCAGATATGTGCAATTAAAAGGGTTGCCGGTACACCAGATTCCGGAATACCCGAAACCGCAACACGGGAGCCTGATGCCCATATTACTGTTTGTTTTCATTATCATGCCGATAGCCGAAATGGCTGTGCTCATTCAGGTTGGCAGCGTGATCGGCGTGTTCAATACCATCGGTTTTGTCCTGCTTACGGCTGTGGTGGGAGCCTGGCTGCTGCGCCAGCAGGGGCTGGCAACACTGCTGAAAGCCAATCAGCGTCTGAACAGTGGCGAGTTGCCAGCCAGGGAGGTTGCCGAGGGGTTGATTCTGGCGGTTGGCGGCGTGCTTTTGCTCACTCCGGGCTTTATTACCGATGCCATAGGCTTTCTTTGTCTGCTGCCGTTCAGCCGGCACTGGCTTGCCGCCCAGGCCCTGAAACGTATGGTGATCTCAGGCAGGAGCGGAGGCTTCTATTTTCGCGCCGGGGGAGGTCAGAACCCGTTCGGGCAGGATCCCTTTGGCGACCGCCAGAACCCTTTTGGCCGCCAGCGCCCCTTCGATCGGGACAGCAACGGCGACATTATCGAAGGGGAATACCGGGATGAGACAGAAACCGATCACGACCGCCTCGATAAAAAGTGAAAAAATTATTGGTGTGGGTGTTGAAAACCCCGGAGCCATCCCCAAATAGGTCTCACAAGTTCGCCGCAGGCTGATATCTGCTGAAAAACAGCGGGTTAGAGGCCGGGCAATTTTGTCGGATTGTGTTTGCAGTCCGGCCATTAACAGCAAATGTCATTGCCACATTAATCTGACTATTGGAGAAACCGAGCAATGAAGATTCGTCCGCTACACGATCGTGTCGTTGTACGCCGTAAGGAAGAAGAAGAGAAAACTGCGGGTGGCATCGTGCTGCCGGGTAATGCCAAAGAGAAGCCGTCTCAGGGCGAGGTTATCGCTGTTGGTAACGGTCGCATTCTGGAAAATGGTGAGACTCGTGCGCTGGCAGTCAAAGCGGGAGATACCGTGGTTTTTGGCCAATACGCCGGCAACACCGTGAAAATCGACGGTGAAGAGCTGCTCATCATGAGCGAAAGCGATATTTACGGAGTGCTTGAGTGATCGCTGAAGCAATTCGCACGAACAGTCACTAACTCGATTGATTCAACGAATTCGGTTTAACGAACAGGAATAGAAGACATGTCAGCAAAAGAAGTTAAATTCGGTGATAGCGCCCGTAAGCGCATGGTTGCAGGCGTCAACATCCTGGCAGACGCGGTCAGGGTAACTCTGGGTCCCAAGGGCCGTAATGTGGTTCTGGAGAAGTCCTTCGGTGCTCCGGTAATTACCAAAGACGGTGTGTCGGTTGCCAAAGAGATCGAACTGAAAGACAAGTTCGAGAACATGGGCGCCCAGATGGTGAAGGAAGTTGCTTCCCAGGCGAACGAAACCGCTGGTGACGGTACCACCACCGCCACTGTTCTGGCCCAGTCTATCGTGAATGAAGGCGTTAAGTCCGTAACCGCCGGCATGAACCCGATGGACCTGAAGCGTGGCATCGACAAGGCCACTGCGGAAGCTGTAAAAGCCATTCGCGAAATGGCCAAGCCCTGCGACGACAGCCGCAGCATTGCACAGGTAGGCACTATCTCTGCCAACGGTGATGAGACCATTGGCAGGCTGATCGCTGATGCCATGGAAAAGGTTGGCAAAGAAGGCGTTATCACGGTTGAAGAAGGCCGTGGCCTGGACGATGAGCTGGACGTAGTGGAAGGCATGCAGTTCGACCGCGGCTTCCTGTCCCCGTACTTCATCAACAACCAGGACAACATGTCTGTTGAACTTGACGACCCGTACATGCTGCTGGTCGACAAGAAGATCTCCAACATCCGTGAGCTGCTCCCGGTGCTGGAAGCTGTTGCCAAAGCTGGCAAGCCGCTGATGATCATTGCTGAGGACATCGAAGGCGAAGCGCTGGCGACTCTGGTTGTGAACAACATGCGTGGCATTGTAAAAGTCGCCGCTGTTAAGGCGCCTGGCTTTGGTGATCGCCGCAAGGAAATGCTGCAGGACATCGCCATTCTGACCGGCGGTACTGTGATTTCCGAAGAAGTGGGTCTGAGCCTTGAGAACACTACTCTGGACGATCTGGGCACAGCCAAGCGTGTAAACGTCACCAAGGAAAACACCACCATTATTGATGGTGCTGGTGCACAGGCTGATATCGAAGCCCGCGTTGAGCAGGTTCGCAAGCAGATTGAGGACAGCTCTTCGGACTACGACAAAGAGAAGCTCCAGGAGCGTGTGGCCAAACTGGCTGGCGGTGTAGCCGTCATCAAGGTAGGCGCCGGCTCTGAAGTGGAAATGAAAGAGAAGAAGGCCCGCGTTGAAGACGCACTGCACTCTACCCGTGCTGCCGTTGAAGAAGGCATTGTACCGGGTGGCGGCGTGACCCTGATCCGTGCCATCGCTGCACTGGATAAGGTTGATGCCATCAACGAAGAGCAGAAGGCCGGTGTGAACATCCTGCGCCGCGCCATGGAAGCACCTCTGCGCCAGATCGTTTACAACGCAGGCGGAGAGTCTTCTGTGGTTGTTGCCAAGGTTCGCGATGGCGAGGGTTCCTTCGGTTACAACGCAGCCACTGAAGCCTACGGCGATATGATGGAAATGGGTATCCTGGACCCGGCCAAGGTAACCCGTTCTGCACTGCAGGCGGCGTCTTCCGTGGCCTCACTGATCATCACCACAGAGGCGATGATTGCTGATGAGCCGCAGGATGACTCTGCCGGTTCGGCCATGCCAGACATGGGCGGCATGGGCGGAATGGGAGGCATGGGCGGCATGATGTGATGCCGGCCACGGCCAGCTGATTCCGGCCGTATCTCAAAATTCGGGATGCGGCCTGATTTGCCCTCAAAAACCCCGCGCTGGTTCACACTGGCGCGGGGTTTTTGTTTTTTTGTCATGAACTTGAACGGAGCGTTTGCTAGACTCGGCAACCGGCTAACTGTCTGCGTGTAACCGAATGAGCGACGTTGAATCCAAATCTTTTCTCCGCCCCGGCAAGCTGTTTCTGCTGGTGTTGCTGGGGCTGTTTATCTATCTCGGTGCGCTGATTGTTTTTGTTCCTGCCGGCTGGGTCTGGCAGCAGGCCTCACCCCATGTACCGCTGCCGGCGCAGGTTCAGGTAAAACAGGTAGCAGGAAAAGTGTGGGATGGAGCCGCAGGTGTGGTTGTAGCCGGTTTTCCACTGCGGATTCAGTGGCAGTTGGGCTGGCCTTCTTTGGGCGCACTTGAACAACCTGTACGGATATCAGTTGAATCCCGGCAGTCGTCTGTGTCCGGCGATTTGTCCCTTGACTGGCCTGCAAATGCCAGGCTGAATGCGCGCGGCACGATTGCCGTGGCAGAGTTTGAAGGGCTGATCCGGCGCAGTGGCGGTGCAATGATTGAGGGTGACGTGAGCATTGACCGCCTGATACTGGAGTGGGCAGACGATCGCATTGTGCGTGCAGATGGTCTTGGCACATGGGCCGGCGGCAGGGTTAGCTGGCCCATGGGTAATCAGACAGGGCAGGCGCAGTTCCCGCCCATGCAGGCCAATCTGGATACCACCGACGGTGGCGTAGCCCTGGTTGTTGCAGAACAGGCGGGCAATGGCCCTGCTGCGGATGCCAGCATTCTCTGGAACGGCATGCTGGAGTTGCGGATTTACAAGCGCATGATTGATCTTGCCGGCCAGCCCTGGCCGGACACAGCCAGCCCGGACGATGTCGTATTCCGCGTAAGGCAACCCTTGTTGCCGGGGGGGCGTTGATGGCTGCTTTGCCGGCACCGGACACCCGGAATCGAATCGCGAGGTTTGTCGCCAACCTGCTGCTTGTGTGGCTGGTTATCCACATGAGTATTACCCTGGCAAACCTTACCTGGCTCTTTGCCTGGCAGGATAAACCGGTTGCGATTGCACCGGCAGGCGATTCGGCCGGCGCCGGCGGGTTTGGGAACACCGGCAGTTACCCCATGGCCAGCTATGAGTTTTTTGGCCGGTCTGAAGCGCCGGGCGAGGTGGCCGAAGCCGTTAAACGCTCTGCGCCCGAAACCGGTTTAAGGCTCCGGCTGGAAGGAGTTCTGGTAGGACAGCGCCCGCAGGACTCAGGTGCTATAGTGGCCGGCAGCAACGGTGAAACCGCCTGGTATCGTGTCGGCGAGATGTTGCCGGGCAATGCGGAGTTGGCAGAGGTGGAGCCCGGGCGCATACTGATTCGCCGTGGTGGGCGTTATGAATCGCTGACGTTTGACGAGAACGACGTTTCCACAATGGTTGCAGAAGTGGCACAGGAGCCGGCAGAATCGTCACCGGATGCGTTTCTTGAAAATGCAAGGCAGCAACTGGACAGCGCAGGTGTTGCGGCACTGAGCCCCTATGGTCTCAGCCCGGTTGATGATACGGGCAGTTCCGGTTACGTGTACGATGGTTCCAACCCCATGCTGAATGCCGTGAATCTCAAGGCCGGCGACGTGATTACTGCCATTAACGGGCAGCGCCTGGGCGATGTGCAACAGGACAGCTCGTTACTGGAAAGCTGGCGCGGCCAGGATCGCCTGGATATAGAAATCGAGCGTGACGGGTCTATCCTCACCATAAGTTATGCCATACCTGAGCAGTGGCGCTGACCGGGTTCATAGACACAGGACGAGATCTCCAGATGTATAACCACAAGACCAATTTTTTGCGGGCCGTGGCTCTGCTTGTTCTTTTGCCCATGATGTCGATCATGGCCCATGGCCAGGAGGAAACCTGGAGGCTGAATCTCAAGGATGCAGACATACGTGCCTTTGTCACCCAGGTGGCTGATATTACCGGTTACAGTTTCGTGGTGGACCCCCGGGTAAAGGGCAAAGTCACCGTGCTCTCCAGCGCCCCCATGAACAAAAACGAGATTTACGATTTGTTTCTGGCGGTGCTGAACGTTCACGGCTTTACCGCGATTCCGGGGGAAGAAGTGATCAAGGTGGTGCAGCAGGTGGACGCAAAGCAGTCCGCAGAAGTGCTGGACCGGTTCCCGAGTGTGCCTTCCGAGCAGCTTATAACCCGGGTTATCCAGATTGATAACGCCAATGCACTGGAACTGGTGCCCATATTGCGCCCCCTGGTTGCGAAATACGGCCATCTTGCCGGAGTAGCAGCAGCTAATGCGCTGATTATCAGTGACCATGCATCCAACATTCAGCGCATGGAGCAGATTGTCCGGGAACTGGACAGCCCTTCCAAATACGAGGTCGAGGTTATCAAGCTCAGGGAAGCCTGGGTTGGCGATATGGTAACCCTGCTGCAGGAGCTGGCGCCGGACGAGCTGGGGCAGGCGGGTAGCAGCCAGTCCGTCAGAAAGTACAGTGTTACCGCCGATGAGCGCAGCAACCGGTTGATTCTCAGAGGCGATGAGACTTTCCGTAGCAAAATGCGCGGGCTGATCACCCAGTTGGATCAGCCCTCGGCCAGTGGCGGGGCAACCAAGGTTATCCGCCTCAAGCACGCCGATGCCAAGGGTCTGTCGGAGCTTTTGAAAGGCGTGATGGGAGAGTTGACCAAAGAAGGCGGCACCGGCGCCGCCGGTGGCGTCGGCAAAAAGCCCCAGGGCAATTTCGCGGTGTTTGCCGACGAGGGGCTGAATGCGCTGGTGGTGCGTGGTGAACCTTCCTTGATGCAGGAAGCCGAAGAGATTGTCGCCGCGCTGGATGTGCGCCGTGCCCAGGTGATGATTGAGGCGGCAATCGTGGAAATCAGCGATGAGCTGGGTCGGGATCTTGGGGTTCAGGTGGCTGCGGGTGACGAATCCGGGTCCTCCACGCCGGTTGTGGGAACAAACTTTGGTAACGTTGGCCGCAGCCTCGGCGAGGTACTGAGCGCAATCCTGACGGAATCCGCCATCACGCCAGCCATTGGTGGCATTACCGTGGGCGCGGGCCAGCGCAACAAAAACGGCGTGAGCTGGGGTGTTTTGCTGCAGGCGCTGTCCACTTCTGCCGCAGCCAACCTGCTCTCGACGCCCAGCATCATCACGCTGGATAATCAGGAATCCGAGATTATTGTAGGCCAGAACGTTCCCTTCCGGACGGGCCAGTCCACGGTAACCGGCGACGGTACAACCAATCCGTTCACCACCATTGAACGCCGGGATATCGGCCTCACGCTGAAGGTGACGCCGACCATCAGTGCCGATGGTCTGGTACGGCTGGTGGTGGAGCAGACAACCGAGAGCGTGGCCGACAGCATTGAAGATGCCTCGGACATTGTGACCAACAAGCGTGAAATAAAGACCACCGTGCTGGCGGATGATGGCGAAACCATCGTGCTGGGTGGCCTTACCCGGGACGACTATTCAGTTAATAAGAGCAAGGTTCCCCTGCTGGGGGATATTCCCTACCTGGGGCGTCTGTTTTCCTCCGAAACCGAGCGCCGGGTAAAACGCAACCTGCTTGTGTTCCTGCGGCCAAAGATCATGCTGGGCAAAGCCGAGGCGGTCGCGGCCACATCGGAGAAGTTCAACAGGCTGTGGGAGGTAAACCTGGATATACGCAACAAACTGGGTATGCCTGAAATGAAAGCCGGCCCGGATGTTAACGTGCTTTTTGATTCCGGCAGCAGCCAGCTTGTGGAGTAAATGCAGGTTGCTGTTTATACCACCATGGGCGGCATGGGGCAGTCCAGCTGGTCTGCCACCAGCCGCATCAGCTCATACTCCCGCACCTCAATTACGCCATCATAAGTAATGCAATGCCCGCAGGCATCGATAATGGCGGGCTTCAGCAGGGGCGAAAGCCCGTTCAGCGTCTTCAGGGCCTCTTGCAGCTGCCGCATGGTGACCTTGGTCAGCATCGGGTAATCTGTCCCGTTGCTGGCAAAGCCTGCCATGGCCTGGTGATAGAGGCCCTCCGCTTCCTGGCTGTCGTGCGAGCCAGCTCGGGCCAGCAGGCTCAGGAGCCTCTGGATTGCGGGCATTACTGCCTTATAGCTCCGATGGCGCACAGGCACCACACGGCCTGAGTCCACTCCAAGGTGGCGGGAGAGAAAGCTGGTGAGCGCCAGTTCGAACAGGGTAACCCTGTTATCTGCATTGACCAGCGCTCTGACGTTACGAATCAATTGCGCGCGTTCGTGCGGGTCGAGCTTTCGCAATGCCGGCATAGCCAGCTCCAGCGCAGGGAAGCGCACAGCCGCACCAATGTTCTGTAGTGCCGGAATCAGCTTTGCCAGCAGGTCTGGCTGCGGGCCAAGCAATGAATGCGAGGGGACCAGGGTGAGGCGCTGTGCCTGCTCCTTCTCGCTGAGTTCGTCAATCAGCATGGCGTAACAGAGTTGTATGGCGCCGGCCCGGGTATACAGCAAGCCGCGGAAGGTTGACGGCAAGCGCTGCAATAATCTGATGGCAAAATCTTCGCCTTCCGGGCTGATGGTACCGACTCGTTCCGAGAGTTTTGGGGCCGCAGCAGTCTTTGGTGCCCGTGCGTTTGCGCCTGTTGCCGGCGCGTACCGGGCGGAAGCGGTGTGGCGGACGCTTGAAGAGCCACCGGCAAAACCTGAAGCTGCTGCCGCCTGCATCCCGTTGGTTGCAGAGCGCAGGTCAGCACCGGGTTCCGTATCCCGAAGGCGGCTTTTCAGCCGTGCCAGAAGCCCTGGCTGGATGGCATTGATGCGTTGCTCTACCGGCGGGTGGGAAGCGAGCAGTGAGGTGAATTTCATGCGGGCACTTTCACCGAAACACATGTGGTTCATGTCAGTGGCATGGCCAGTGGTATCCAGATAGCTGCCGCGCAGCCCGATTTTGAACAGGGCACCGCCAATGCCCTCCGGATTCCGGGTGAACTGCACGGATGATGCGTCGGCCAGGCTTTCCCGCTGGCGTGACACCGCGGCCTGGATCAGACGCCCGAAAAATACACCCACATAACCAATCACAAACAGGGCCACGCCGATAATTCCCATGGCAGCCTGGGCTCGACCATCGCGATTACGGGCTGTGGTTCGCCCGCTGCTGAAAAATGATGCGCGGAGCAGAAAGCCGCCAATCTGGCCAATCATAAGAATTCCGGAGAGCAATGCGATCAGGCGAACGTTCAGCCGCATGTCACCGTTGAAGATGTGGCTGAATTCGTGCCCTACAACACCCTGAAGTTCATCCCGGGTCAGTTGGGTAATGGAACCATGGGTCACTACCATAACGGCAGAACCTGGCGTGTAGCCGGCCACAAAAGCGTTTATGCCGGTTTCGCCATCCATTATGTAGAGTTCCGGCACGGGAACACCACTGGCAATGGCCATTTCCTCGACAATATTGCGCAGTTTGCGTTCGTCGGAGTCTCTGGTGTCCGGGTCTATGGGGCGCGCGCCCACCATTTTGGCAACCCGGCTGCCACCACCTGCCAGGTCAACCCAGCGTATGAGGGAGCCCAGGCAGATCAGGGTGACCACAGCGGATGCGGTGATCAATCCGTGGCTGGACAGCAGCCAGTGGTGAAAGGGCTGGCCGGAGGTTTCGCTGCGCGTCACGAAATAACCCACCAGGCACACAGCCAGGGTAATCAGAACCACGGCTGTGAGAAAAAGCAGTACCAGCAGGCCTGTATTGCGCCGGGCACTGGCCTGGCGCTGAAAAAAACCGGGATGAGCCATGATTCAGGGCCTCAGAAGGCCACTTTCGGCGCCTGGCGGGCCTCCGGGGTTTCAAGTTCCAACTGGGAGGTTTCCTTGAACGCAAACATGCCTGCAAGGATATTGTTGGGGAACTGTTCGCGGAAAATGTTGTAGCTCATTACGCCATCGTTATAAGCCTGGCGGGCAAAGGAAACGCGATTTTCTGTGCTGGAAAGCTCTTCCATCAGTTGCTGTATGGTTTCGTTGGCTTTCAGCTCAGGGTAGTTCTCCGCCACCGCATAGAAATTGGCGAGGGCCTTGGTGAGCAGGTTCTCAGCTCCACCAAGACGCTGGATTTTGGTGCCGTCTCCGGGATCTCTGGCAGCATCCTTCTGCGCGCTGACGGCGTTATTCCTGGCTTCCATAACCTGAGTGAGTGTTGATTTCTCGTGCACCAGATAGGCCTTGGCGGCTTCAACCAGATTGGGAATAAGATCGTGCCGGCGCTGCAGCTGCACATCTATCTGGGCAAATGCATTCTTGAACTGGTTGCGCAAAGAAACCAGGCGGTTGTAGATGAAAACCAGATAGATTGCCACCACGGCAATAACGATCAGGCCAATTATGGTAGTTCCCATGGCAACTCCTCACAGGTAGCGGGTTATGCGTTATTTTCAGTCACTTTCTGGTGAAATTCGTGTACAAATTTCTCAAAGTCAGCGGGGCGAAGGGGTTTGCTGAAAAAGTACCCCTGCGCCAGTTTGCAGCCACGCTGGCTCAGATAGTATTCCTGTTCGGCGGTTTCGACGCCTTCCGCAACCACCGTCAGATTTAGGCTTCGGCCCAGGTCTATAATGGTGTTGGCGATGCGGGTGTCTTCTTCGTTGATCAGCAGGTCCCGAATGAACTGTTTATCGATCTTCAGGTGCTGCACCGGCATCTTCTTCAGATAGGTAAGTGACGAATAGCCTGTGCCAAAGTCGTCCACCGCAATGCTGATACCCGCCCGGTTCAGGGAGTGCAGTTTGGCCACGGCATCAGCAAGATTGGTCATGAAACTGGTTTCCGTGACTTCCAGCTCCAGGCGGCCCGCAGGAATATCGTGGCGTCTCAGGGTGCCGAGAATGTCGTCCACAATCTGCTCCCGGCGCAACTGCACCGCAGACAGGTTGACGGCAATGCGCAGGGGTATCCCTATGTCGGCCCAGCGGCTGGCCTGCATGCATGCCTGATCCAGAACCCACTGGCCGATTTCCACTATGGAGCCATTGCTCTCAGCCACCGGAATGAAATAATCCGGTGGCACCAGGCCCCGAACAGGATGGTCCCAGCGGAGCAGGGCTTCCGCACCAATAATGCGTTTGGTTTCAAGATTTATCTGAGGCTGGTAAACAAGGTGGAGCTGGTTCAGTGACAAAGCCTGGGCCATGTCCTTCTCAAGCTGTTTGCGATCGCGGATTTCCTGGTCAATGCTGGCCACATAAAACTGGAAGTGGTCCCGGCCCTTCTGTTTCGCCAGCATCATGGTCTGTTCGGCACTTTGCAGGAGCCGATCGGGTTGTATGGCGTCGGCAGGGTAGAGGGCAATACCCAGGGTTGCGGTCATGGAGATGTTCTGGCCTTCCACGCCGATGGTGCCATTGACCTCCGCAAGAATGGCTTCGGCCGTGTCAGCGGCATGAAATCCGTCTTTCAGGCCTTTTTCGACAATAACAAACTGGTCGCCGCCAAGGCGGGCTATGGTGAAGCGCGAGCCGCTCAGGGTGTTTACAAGGCGGTCTGCGATGGTTTGCAGCGTCAGGTCACCAGCGCGGAAGCCGCACTGATCATTGATGGACTTGAAATCATCGAGGCCGCAGACAGTTACCGACAGCATTGTGTTATTGCGCTTGGACTCTTCGATATCCGCCTGCAACATGTCCATGAAACTGTCCCGGCTCAACAAACCGGTAAGCTGGTCGTAGCGGGCCAGCCGGCTTGCCTTGTCTTCAGCTTCGCGGTGGCGTTTCTGGCTTTCGCCAATGCCTGAAAGCAGGGTGTTGGTAGCACTCACCCAAAGCCCGAGTTCATCCTTTTCATGGCCGGCCGGCGTTGCAATCAGGCGGTCGTCCGGATGCGCCGGGTCTACCTGTTTTACCGAGTGCACAATGCGCAACAGCGGGCGGGTCAGCAGCAGATAAAAGACAAAAAACAGAACCATGCCCAGGATGACTGCCGTTGCCACTACGGACGCGAAAGTAATCATCACGCGCCCCAGCCACATGTGCGCGGCAGGTGCGGTGTCGTAATGAACGATTAAATGTCCGTATACGGTACCGGAATTGTTATTGTGCGCCAGATCAGTGCGGAACTGGCGCTCAGCTCCGAATATCCAGTCGGTCAAGGGGCGGAATACGCTATCGGCTGAAGGTCGCTCCCGGGTACTCAGGGGTTCACCGTCGGTATGGCGAATTTCAGCAAGGTGCACGGCTTCACGGGCAAACAGGCCATCCACCACCTGCCTGGCCAGATCGGCATCAATACTGAAAACAGCCTGGGTGGCTGCATCTTTAACCATGGCAATGGTCTGCCATGCCTGCTTGTCCAGGTCAGCGGATACACGGCGGGCGTCCAGCACTACCTGTATGACACTCACAATCACGCCGCTGATCAGAGCGACCGCGAGTATCCAGCGGAGTATGCGGTAGTCAAGGCGGTTTTCAACCTTAAAAGATTTCTGCATTCAACCCGTCTTAAGCCCGTTTATCAGGCATCTGTATTCTTGTGGCCGGTGAATGTCGGCAGCCTTGAGCAAACTGTGTCGACAGTTTCGATCATGGTTCAGGTTAACCATCACCGCTTCCAGTATCGGCGATTATTCCAAATACTTCAGTTTACTGGCGTTTCAATTTGTAATTGCAGTAAAAGGCTACACGAAAAACGCCCGCTTGCAGCGGGCGTCTTGAATTCAGCCGTTGATGACTGTATCCGGAAAGCCTGCCGGTTTTATCAGGCGAGGTTTTCGTTCACGAAATCCCAGTTAACCAGATTCCAGAAGGCTTCCAGGTAGTTCGGGCGGGAGTTGCGATAATCGATGTAGTACGCGTGCTCCCACACATCAACGGTCAGAACCGGCTTGTCAGCACCGGTAAGCGGTGTTTCCGCATTACTGGTGTTAACAATGGCAACGCTGCCGTCTGCCTTTTTAACCAGCCAGGTCCAGCCGGAGCCGAAGTTGTTGGCGGCTTTGTCGTTGAACTCTTTTTTGAAGTCTTCGAACGAACCGAAAGCTTTCTCGATGGCTTCTTTGGCCGCACCTGTGGGCTCGCCACCGCCGTTCGGGCTCAGGCAGTGCCAGTAGAAGGTGTGGTTCCAGACCTGGGCTGCGTTGTTGAACAGCGGGCCGCTGGCGCTCTTGATAATGTCTTCAAGCGACTTGTTGGCGTTGTCTGTACCTTCTACCAGGCCATTAAGCTTGGTCACATAGGTATTGTGGTGCTTGCCATAGTGGTATTCGAGGGTCTCAGCAGAGATATGTGGTTCCAGTGCGTTCTTTTCGTAAGGTAATGCCGGAAGTTCAAATGCCATGAGGTCGTTCTCCCTGGTTCTCTCGTTTGTGGTGAATGTCACCGCACTAATATAGGGTCGATTTGAGCGATATCAACCCCTCAGGCTGATTCAGCCTTTGCTTTTTCTGTTCAGCGAACTTATGAATTCCGGGCTGCCGGGAAGAAACTGTACACAGTTCCTGACCCGCCACACCAGTTCTTCATAGCTGTCTGCAAGAACGTTAACATGGCCAAGCTTGCGCCCTGGCCGCTCGCCTTTGTTGTAAAGGTGAACATGAGCGTAAGGCAGTTCCAGCAGGCGTTCAACTTCGCCGTGCTCACCGATGATGTTAATCATGCAGCTCAGGCCGCGGGGCTCAACACTGCCCAGCGGATGGCCGCTGACGGCCCGGATGTGGTTCTCGAACTGGCTGGTCATGGCGCCTTCGATGGTCCAGTGCCCGGAGTTATGCACCCGGGGGGCCATCTCGTTTGCCACCAATCCGTTGGCTGTTTCGAACAGCTCCAGTGTAAGTACACCTACGTACCCCAGTTCGTTCATCAGTTCTTTGATATAACGCTCTGCATCCTGCTGGGTGTGTTTTTCCAGTTTCGGGGCCGGGGCAATGGAATAACGCAGAATGCCCTCGTGGTGTACGTTTTCTGATATGGGGTAGAACGCCAGCTGGCCGTCTTCACCGCGTACCGCAACGATGGATACTTCGCGGCTGAATTCTACAAACTTTTCCACCATCAGCCGGGGGTGGCCGATGGCTTCCCAGGCCGCTTCTGCGTCTTCCGGGCTTCTGAGGACGGCCTGGCCTTTGCCGTCGTAGCCCTCGGTGTTGGACTTGGCAACCACCGGGCAACCCAGGTTTTCTGCTACGGCCCTCAGGGATCCGGCACTGTCGGCAATTTTCCACCGCGGGGTAGGAATTCCAAGCTCACCGAACAGTGTTTTTTCGGCTTCGCGGTTCTGGCAAACCTGCAGGGCGCGAGGGCAGGGGTGAACCGGTTTTTCTTGCGCCAGCTTTTCGGCTACCTCCACCGGGAGGTGTTCAAATTCGTAGGTGACTCGATCGACCCGGGACAGGAAGTCATCCAGGTATTTACCCTCGCGATCAACGATGACTTCACCCAGCCCGACGCTGGGGCTGCCGGACATGTCATAGAAAACAAAGGTTTTGGCCAGCGGATATCCGGCGAGGGCAAGCATTCTTCCCAGTTGGCCGGCGCCTAGTACACCAATTCTCATTTGTGTTCTCCTGCCGTTGTCGGGCATTGATCAAAGTTTGGGGGAGCGTGCGGGAAGGGCTTTCCAAAACTGTGCGGAGCCATGGATGGCGGAGCCAAGCGTACATGGATGTATTCACAGCGTGTTTTGGAAAGCCCTTCCCGCACGCTCCTGCACAAGAGTTGAGATTACTGCTCTTTCGGATCAGGATTATCCAGTATTGCTTGGGTCTGTGTCGCCCGGAATTCATCAACAGCTTTGCGCACGCTTGTATCAAAGGTGCCGATAATCTGGGCGGCCAGTAATCCGGCGTTGGTGGCTCCTGCGCTGCCGATTGCCAGGGTGCCAACGGCAATGCCACCAGGCATTTGTACAATGGAGAGCAGCGAATCAAGACCGTTGAGTGCTTTGGACTGTACGGGCACGCCCAGGACCGGCAAGGATGTCTGTGACGCAACCATGCCGGGTAAGTGAGCTGCGCCGCCGGCGCCTGCAATAATGACTTTCAGGCCGCGATCGGCGGCGGTTTTGGCGTAATCGAAAAGCAGGTCCGGGGTGCGGTGGGCCGAGACGACTTTCGCTTCATAGGCCACGCCGAGTTTTTCGAGCATGTTGGCGGCGTGTTCCATGGTGGGCCAGTCGGATTTGGAGCCCATGATAAGTCCTACAAGCGGCTGCATACGCAACTGTCCTGTGATAATTGGAAAGCCGGCCATTGTATGTTTTGGCTATCTGCCATGCAAGGAAGTGTTTGGGTGCAGGCCTCCTACCGTGCCCAAATCCCTGGCGTGGGAACGCAGGATTAATACCTTTTGGTTTCTTCATTTCAACCCTTTAGCAGGTGCATGTATTATCAGGGCCAGCTAAATGAATCGCCCATACCCAGGAGTTGCAATGGAACCCATCCGTCCAGATGACGACGAACTGAGAGCCGAACGGCCTACTGGTGCGCCGGAGCGCAAAGTGTCGGCTCAGAAAAAACCGAAATCGTCCGCCGAGGGTGCCGGCGGGAAGTCCAGGCCGCCGAAGCCGGCCAAGGGCAGTGGCAACGGGGGTGGCGGTGGCCGGTCTGGGCTGGCAGTTTTGTGGTTGTTGGTGATTGCGGTGGCCGTCGCTTCAGTGGCGGGGTGGTATTCCCAGAACCAGCGGATTCAGATGCTTGAAGGGCAGTTGGAGGAGGCGGATTACTGGGCGCGGCAAAGCAAGCTGGCGCTGGCGCGGTTTGAAGGGGATCTTTCGGAAACCGGGGAGAGTCTGCAGGAGCGCGGGGCCTCGCTTTCGGAAAAGCTGGCCGCCCAGAAGAAGCAGATTGATGAAGCAGAGAGCGAGATTCGCAAGCTGTGGGTTGTTGCAAATGAGCGTAACAAGAAGCGCCTGAACGATCAGCAAGAGCGGATTGCTGCGGCAGAACAGGGGCTTGCTGAGAGCAGGAAGGCGCTGGCGGATCTGGATTCCACTGTTGAGAAGGTTCGGGCGTCTTTGAGTGAGGACCTTGCGGCCTTGTCAAGGCAGATGGAGACGTCGGTTGCGGCCCTGGAAGACGCTAACCGGCAGGCCACCGATCAGTTGACGGTGCTGAGCAAACAACTGGCCGATGTGGACCAGGTTGTTGACAGGCGGGTGCGTCGTTTTGAGCAGGAGCAGAAACTCGGGATCAGCGGTATTGAAGGGCGGTTGTCTGCACTGGAAAAGAAGCTGGCAGGCGTGGCTGACAATGATGGCAACCAGGCGTTAAAAAATGAACTTGCCGCATTGAAGAGAAATGTTCAGGCGATTGATTCTTCCCGCGCTCAGTTAACGTCACGGCTTGTGCGCCTGTCGGAGGAGGTGAACCAGCTTCGCAGCCAGGTGTCTGGCCAGTAGCAGTTGCTGTGTGAGGCCGGAACGCGCGGCAGTGACACTGGTGCCGGGTTTGTAACGGTTTGTTATTCATCCCTTGCGGTAGCTCTCATTTATATCGTGTGGCAGTTGCTATGATCGGGCAACTCACAAAAGGATGAAGAGTGAACAAAAATGAAAACCCCAGTGTCTTTTTCTGAGCCGTCCAAACTGCGCTTGCTGTGTTTCCGTGTGATGTTAGCCGCATTGGTGCTGTTTGCATCCGGATGCACTTTCTACCAGTCCATTGGCAAAAGCACCGGGGCCTTCCTGCACCCGGTCTCCGGCCACGATTTCGTACACATTGATAACGACCAGTGGAACCGCAACAAGCATTCGGTTCTGTACTTCTATCGCACCCACTCCCAGTGGGCCGCCGACGAGATTGAGGCGCCCAGTGTTTATATTGACGACAATCACTATTTCAATATTCGTAACAACAGTTACACCTGGCTGGTGGTAAGCCCCGGAGAACGCCATATTGCCATGCGCCGGCCTTTGCTTGGCCTGGAGGGGGTGAACTCGTTCAGCCTCAGCCTGATTGCTGATGCCACGCTCAATGTTGAGGCCGGGCGAATTTATTATCTGCGGTACAATGAGCTGACTGAGCCCACACAGGTGCACCCCGATCTGGATCCGGAACACCCGCTTGCCCGGGGTGACCTGCAACTGGTTACCCGGGAATACGCCATGCAGGGGCAGGAGATAGTATCAACGCGCTTTCTGAACAGTGATCTGCTGGCGCCAAATCATGCAGCAGTCTCTATTGTAGAGGTCAACGAGGATGTGGATTACGAACGGCGCATGGTTCTCCTGAAACAGGAGCGCCGGCTGGAAATGGAAAGGCTTGAGAGGGAAGGTCGTTATGACCCTCCATCCTGGTACTGGCCTTTTGGTGGTGACCCCTCGGTGCCGCTTGAGACGGACCGGAAAATTGAGCTGTTGGAGCAGGAGTATGCAGCGCTGGAGGCGGAACGGGAGCGTCGCGAAGCAGCGGAATCGGACGGTTGGTGGTTTTTTTAGACTTTCCCGAAAAAGATTTGACACCGCCGGGTAAATGCTTAAAATGCGCCTCTCACTTGGTTGAGCATTGAAGTTTGTTCGCAGGCTCAGTTAACCTCAGCGCAAGTGAACGGCTTTGAAATGCTGAAGTGGGTGGTTAGCTCAGCTGGGAGAGCATCGCCCTTACAAGGCGAGGGTCACTGGTTCGATCCCAGTACCACCCACCACTTACTTTCAAGGCACACATCGAGTTCTTGCATTCGATGTGCGACTCAGGCTCAATGCCGGGTTGATGCGGAGCGGTAGTTCAGTTGGTTAGAATACCGGCCTGTCACGCCGGGGGTCGCGGGTTCGAGTCCCGTCCGCTCCGCCACTATTTTCTGATTTATTCCCGGGTGGTTAGCTCAGCTGGGAGAGCATCGCCCTTACAAGGCGAGGGTCACTGGTTCGATCCCAGTACCACCCACCAGATTCTGAAAGGGCAAGTCCGCAGGACTTGCCCTTTTTTCTTATTTCCCGATCAGCGACTGACCACACACCCGCACAACGTTCCCGTTTACGCCGCCGGATGCCGGGCTGCAATACCAGGCAATGGTTTCTGCAACGTCTACTGGCTGGCCACCCTGAGAAAGGCTGTTCATGCGCCGCCCGGCTTCGCGCAAGGTTACGGGCATGGCAGCAGTCATCCGTGTTTCAATAAAGCCGGGCGCTACTGCGTTAATGGTAACGCCGTTCTTCACCTGTTTTGCCATGGCCTCGACATAACCGATTACGCCGGATTTCGCGGCAGAATAGTTTGTTTGCCCGAAGTTGCCCGCGATGCCGCTAATGGACGAAATGCATACAATGCGCCCGTTTTCGTTGAGCAGTTCCCGCGTCATGAGTTCATCGTTAATGTGCTCTTCTGCGGCCAGGTTCACAGCGATGGTCATATCCCAGAAATGCTCGGGCATATTGCCCAGGGTTTTGTCGCGGGTAATGCCGGCGTTGTGAATGACCAGGTCGACGCCGCCAAAATGCTTCTCTATATAGTCCGCTATCTTCTTTGGGGCGTCTGCCGCCGTAATATCGCAGGCCAGGGCTTTGCCCTTGATGGCGCTGGTTACCTTTTCCAGTTCTTCCATGGCCGGCTCAATATCCAACCCGATCACTGTAGCGCCATCCCGGGAGAGGGTTTCGGCAATGGATGCACCAATGCCCCGTGATGCGCCTGTCACCAGCGCGACTTTCCCCGTGAGTGGCGCAACGGGATTGGTTGTCGGGGCGCTGGTGCTCTTGCCGATACGCACAACCTGGCCGGATACATACGCCGAACGGGCGGAGAGGAAAAAGCGCAGGCTGGATTCCAGTTGCTTCTCCGCGTTGGGTGCCATCCAGAGCAGGTTCGCGGTTGTGCCCTTCTTGCCAACTTCTTTGCCTATACTCCGTGTAAAGCCTTCCAGGGCTTGTTGGGCTGCTGCCTGGGCTACCTTGCGGCAGGTGGCAGGATCCTGGCCTATAATCACCACGCGGGCATTTGTGCCTAGTTTTTTGATGGTAGGGTGAAAGAAATCGTACAGAGTGCGAAGATCGTCCGGGCCTTTCAGACCGGTGGCATCGAATACCAGGGCGGAAAACTTTTTGTCTGTTTCGGCGGCCAGATCCAGTGCCTCCGCTTTGTTGCCTGCTTTTGATGAGTCCTCCAGTGTGCTCTTGCCGCTGGCATGATGAAGTGTGGCAGCGCTGGCACCGAGAACTCCGCCAATTGTGGCAATAGCCTTGCCGCCGTTACCTGCGCCCACCAGAACATCACCCTCAATAAAAGGCTGGTCCGCGCGCTTGAGTCGCTTAAGGGGAACCGGTGAGGGCAATCCCAGAGTTTGTGCGGCGGTTTTGCCCACCGGGGTGTTTACAAGTTTCAGGTAGATGTCTGACATGACTTCGTCCTTGCGTTGCGATGATGGGTGGATCATGTTGGTTGCCAGAATAAAGAATCCGTGCGCTATGTGATTGACTCAATGCCTGCGGGGCTTTGTCATGGCTGCCAATGAGGCTGCGGCAGTTGGCGCTAGACTGGATTCGTAACCGCTTATCTAAGTGCAAGGGCATGAATGAACTGACCCCCGTACCTTGGAACTATTAACGAAAGGATATCATCATGGCACAGGCTCAGAAATCCAACCAGAAGAAACCGGCAGCAACGAAAATGCCAGACAAGAACGCTGGCGGGATTCGTCGTGTTGCCGTCATTGGCGGCAATCGGGTTCCCTTTGCACGCTCGAATACAGCGTACAGCAAGGTCAGTAACCAGGAACTTCTGACCTCCGCCCTGCGCGGACTTGTGGACCGTTACGGACTGCAAGGCAAACGCCTGGGTGAAGTGGTTGCCGGCGCGGTCATCAAGCATTCGCGGGATTTCAACCTGACCCGGGAAGCCGCGCTGAGCTGCGGGCTGGCGCCGGAAACGCCGGCCTACGACATTCAGCAGGCGTGTGGAACGGGCCTGGAGGCGGCCATTCTGGTGGCTAACAAGATCGCTCTGGGCCAGATTGACTGTGGCATTGCCGGTGGCACCGACACAACCTCGGATGCCCCAATCGGAGTGGGCGAAGGGCTGCGGGAAATCCTGCTGGATCTGAACCGGGCCAAATCCACTGGCGAGCGTCTGAAAATTCTCAGTAGTTTCCGCCCGGGCCATCTGAAACCGGAAATACCGCAGAATGGTGAGCCTCGCACCGGTATGTCCATGGGCGAGCATGCACAGGTAACCGCCCATGAGTGGTCCATCCCGCGAGATGAGCAGGATCTGCTGGCATGGGAAAGTCACCAGAAGCTGATGAAAGCCTATGAAGAGGGCTTTTTCAGCGATTTAATGACACCGCTTGCCGGTCTTGAAAAAGACAACATCCTGCGACCGGATACAACGCTGGAAAAGCTGGCAACCTTGAAGCCGGTTTTTGATCGCGAGAAGGGCACCCTGACCGCCGCCAACAGCACTGCGTTGACCGATGGTGCCTCCTGCGTGCTTCTGGCCAGCGAAGAATGGGCCAAAGCCAATAATTTTGAGGTAAAAGCCTGGCTGACTTTCTCGGAAGTCGCCGCAGTGGATTTTGTGGACAAAAAAGAGGGTCTGCTGATGGCCCCGGCATACGCTGTGCCGCGCCTGCTTGATAAAGCCGGTCTTACGCTGCAGGATTTCGATTTCTATGAAATCCACGAAGCCTTTGCAGCCCAGGTGCTTTCAACACTCAAAGCCTGGGAAGATCCGGCATTCTGCAAGGACAAGCTGGGTCTGGACAAACCTCTGGGCAGCATTGATCGCGACAGGTTGAACGTGAAAGGCAGCAGCCTGGCAACGGGGCATCCCTTTGCAGCCACAGGCGGGCGTATAGTTGCCACGCTTGCAAAGCTGCTGGAAGAAAAGGGCAGTGGCCGAGGCCTGATTTCAATCTGTGCCGCCGGGGGCCAGGGCGTAACGGCAATTCTGGAGCGATAAGTTGCGGGAAAGCCGGAGCGGTTTCACGCAGGTTCGGTTTGGCGCCGAGGCCTGCGTGCTACCTCATAACCTGCATGATTCGTATGGATGATGCCGCTACGGGCGCCGGTGGTCACAATTGGTTGCATGCTCATGAATTCACTGCCGGCACCCAGCATGCAACTGCTGCCGGCCCGGGCAATTTCATGGTCTGTCACACCCTCTCGTATTACTGCTGCAGCGGCGTCCAGGCCCGCGCCGAAGTGCCTGATGTGCGTTGCACCTGCCTGGCCAGATCGCGGCCCACAGCCTCGGGGGCTTGCCACGGATAGCCGATAACCTCGTCCGCCCGGGTCAGATACACGGCGAACCGAGGCCAGCCTTGCCTCGTATTCACCGGGCTCGAATGCCAGTACAGGATCCGGGAATTGCTGCTGAAGTTTGTCCCGGTAGCTACGGTAATCCATGACTCTGTCGCTCTCGGTTCCGGAAACGGATTATCATTAAGCCTTGATTGAGGCCCGGCTTGCAAGCGTACGGGTTTTAAATGCGGCTTCTTTCTACCCACCATTCACCGCAACCAGATTGTGGTTCATAAGCAGGCCGGTATTACTTCGTTATTCGTTGAAATGATTAAGGTCAATTTGATTAGATCGATTTTGAATATATTTAATATCCACATAAAACAGTGGGTTGGCCTTAATATCGAATTTATCGATTTATTTCTCCTGACTATTTTATTTTGTCGTTGGATTTTTGATTCCTAGAGTGCGGGCAGGTTTCACCAGGTTTGGCTGGAAACCGGTAATTTATTTATAGCTCACACGGATCATCCAACATGACGACAGATCTGAACTCATCGCCGCTTTCGGCGGGTCAACAGGCCCGCCTGGCAGAGCTTCTTGACGGGATAAGCGAAGGGCAGCTTTTCTGGCTGGCGGGCTTTCTGGCCGGCAAGTGTTCAGGTGGTTCCGGGAGAGCGAGCGCCAATACGGTTGCTGCCGCAATCACCCCTGTATCTGCAGCTCCGGAACTGACTGTTTTATTCGGCTCGCAAACCGGCAACGCAGAAGAGCTTGCTCAACAACTGGCGGCCCGGGCTGCGGATAAAGGCGTATCCGCCAAGGTTGTGGATATGGCGGATTACAAGCACAGGCAGCTGAAGAAAGAGCAGTATCTTGCAGTGCTGGCCTCTACCCAAGGCGAGGGCGATCCACCTGACAATGCGCTGGATTTTCACGAGTTCCTGCATGGCAAAAAAGCGCCCAGGCTGGAAGGGCTCAGATACAGCGTGTTGTCGCTGGGGGATTCCAGTTACGAGCATTTCTGCAAAACCGGACAGGATTTCGACAGCAAGCTTGCGGCTTTGGGCGCAACCGCCCTGGCCGAGCGAGTGGATTGCGATGTGGATTATGAAGACCTGGCCGAGGACTGGATCAACCGGGTGCTGGAGACCATTGCCAGCGAGGCAGGCGCCAGCCAGCCCGCGGCTGTCAACCCGTTAGCGGCAGAGCAGGCTCCGGTCTCGGCTCATAGCCGCAAGCATCCATACCCGGCGGTTATCCTCACCAACCAATTGCTCAGCGGCCGCGGTTCCGACAAGGAAGTACGGCATATTGAGCTATCCCTGGAAGACTCGGGGCTGGTCTATAAACCTGGCGATGCAGTGGGTGTGTTCCCGGAAAACAATCCGGCCCTGGTTAATGAGCTACTGAGTACACTGGATTTTGATGGCGAGCAGACAGTCTCTGCAGTTGAACGCGAGGTTTCGTTGCGAGAAGCTCTGGCTTTTTACCGCGAGATTACCCTGCTGACGCCACCGCTGATGAAGCACTGGGCAGACCTGGCGGCTGACGATGCCCTCAAGGCTCTGGTGGCAGACAGCGGCGAGCTCAGGGCCTGGATGGAAGGGCGCGACCTTCTGGATCTGATCAAGGCCTGGCCCATCCCCAGATTGGCACCCCAGGAACTGGTGAACCTGCTGCGCAAACTGCCCCCAAGACTCTATTCCATCAGTTCCAGCCAGGCTGCTGTGGACGACGAAGTGCACATTACGGTTGCAGCCGTGCGCTATGCCAGCCATGGCCGGGATCGCGAGGGTGTGGCGTCTGCCTGGCTCTCGGACCGCATGAGCGAAGGGGATCAGGTACGGATCTATATCGACCCCAACAAGAAATTTGCCCTGCCGGATGACAGCAAACCGGTGATCATGATTGGCCCGGGTACCGGCGTGGCACCCTTCCGTGCCTTCCTGCAGGAACGGGAAGAGCGGGAGGCGGAAGGCGAGAACTGGTTATTTTTCGGTGATCGCCGGTTCCGCAGTGATTTCCTTTACCAGTCGGAGTGGCTCAAGTGGCGTCGCGATGGCCTGCTTACACGGCTGGATGTGGCTTTCTCACGGGATCAGGCCGAAAAGCGCTATGTGCAGCATTGCCTTAAGGAGAACAGCGCCGAGGTATGGGCCTGGCTGCAGCGGGGCGCCAGCCTGTATGTGTGTGGCGATGCCGACAGAATGGCGCCGGATGTTCACCAGGCCCTGCTGGAGATTGCCAGTGAGCAGGGTGGGCTGAATCCGGAACAGGCGGAAGAGTTCCTGCGCCAGTTAAACCGGGATAAACGTTACCAGCGGGATGTGTACTGATGAGTGAACAACTGCCTGAAGCCGAAGTTATCAAGCGCGAGAGCAATTACCTGCGCGGAACCATTCTGGAAGGGCTGGCGGACCGCACCACCGGCGCCCTGCCGGAAGATGATACCAAGCTGACCAAATTCCACGGTTCTTACCAGCAGGATCACCGGGACGTGCGGGATGAGCGCCGGCGCCAGAAGCTGGAGCCCTTGTACCAGTTTATGGTGCGTCTGCGTTTGCCGGGCGGCGTGCTGACCGCAGGCCAGTGGCTGGGGCTGGATAAAATCGCCGACGAGTGTGCGGATTCCACGCTGCGCCTGACCACGCGCCAGACGTTCCAGTTCCACGGCGTGTTCAAGGAGCAGATGCAGCCTTTCATGCAGAAAATTAATGCGCTGGGTCTGGATAGCCGCGGCGCCTGTGGTGATGTGAACCGCAATGTGATCAGCAACGTGAACCCTCACCAGTCGCAACTGCAAGGGGAGATTCATGAGCTGTCGCTGGCTATCAGCGAGCGTTTGCGCTGGCGCTCGGCGGCCTATGCCGAGATCTGGCTGGGGGAGGAGTGTGTTCAGAAACTGGGCGAGGAAGAGGAGCCGTTTTACGGGTACAAATACCTGCCCCGCAAGTTCAAGATTGCGCTGGCCATTCCACCGAAAAACGACTGCGATGTGTTTGCCAACGATATCGGCCTGATTGCCATTGTGGAAGATAGCCAGGTACGTGGCTTTAATGTGGTGGTTGGTGGCGGCATGGGGCTGACCTATGGCGACCCGGCCACCTATCCGCGCCTGGCCACCATGGCAGGCTATGTTCCGAAAGAGCAGATCGTGGATGCCTGCGAAGCCATCTGTGCCATTCAGCGGGATTTTGGTGACCGTACCAATCGCGCCCACGCCCGCTTCAAATACACCATTGATGACCATGGCATGGACTGGTTCCGGGAACGCTTTGCAGAATACCACGGGCAGGCCTTTGAAAAGCCGCGCTCATTCAGCCTGAGCCACAACGGCGACCGGTTCGGCTGGGTGGAAGGTGAGGATGGCAATCAGCATCTGACGCTGCTTATCCCCACAGGCCGGGTGGCGGATACGGAAAACGGACTGTTGCGAACGGCACTGCGTAAAATCGCGGAAATTCACGACGGCAGCTTTCGTATTACCTGTAATCAGAACCTGCTTGTCGCTAATGTATCGCCGGAGAAGAAGTCGGCGGTGGACGCCATCGTAGAGGAATACAAGCTGGATGCCGGCAATCGCAGTTCGCCCTTGCGCCAGAATTCCATGGCCTGTGTTGCTCTGCCAACCTGTGGCCTGGCCATGGCAGAAGCCGAACGCTTCCTGCCGGAGTTTGTCACCCGCGTGGAGCAGGCCATGGCGGAAGAAGGGCTGGAGCCGGAGGCCATCAATCTGCGTATTACCGGCTGCCCCAACGGCTGTGCCCGCCCGTACCTGGGTGAGATTGCGCTGACCGGTAAAGCGCCTGGCAAGTATAATCTCTACCTGGGCGCGGATTTTTCGGGCCAGCGCATGAACAGGCTGTACCGGGAGAACATTGATACAGACACAATCCTGAGCGAGCTGCGGCCGCTGTTCCGGACCTACCAGCAGCAACGTGAGGTTAACGAGCGTTTTGGTGATTTTCTGGTCAGAATTGGTATCGTAGAACAGGAACGCACACCGACTATGTTGCACCAGCCGGTGAAATAAACCGGGCCGTGCACAAGGAGCATTATGAACGATGCTGAAGCCAAAGAGTGGGAACGCCTTGCTTTTGTGGCGGGGCGGGACGGCGTGCCTGCTGCCCTGGCGTTTGCGCAGCAGGGTTTCCGGCAATACACCGCAGCTATTCGCGAGGCGGACTCTGGCGGGAATCAGTACGGTGCTGCCTATCGGGATAGCCTGGAAGCTTCGCTTGCCGTTTATCAGTCTTACATTTCAGATAACGAATAAACCTTAAACGGCTAAAGCGAAACCCTCTGAATAGCGCGGCCAGGGCACGGCTGCATTATTCAGAGGGCGGGCTCCATTCGTGTGATACAACCTGATTCTGCCCCCGTTGAGCCTCAGAACTGAAACCGTGGGAACAGAATATTCCGCTCCAGGTAGATCTGTTCCGACAAGCTGAAATCAAGGCTTTTCAGTTCGTTGTACAGCCTGCGCCAGGAACGACAGGCAGTTTCCGGGGCTTTATAGTGATTGGTTAACTCTCTCAGGCCGCGAAGTTGTGATTTGATCGCATCGTGTTCTTCGTTCATCTGGCCTATGGGGGTATCCGGCATGGGTGGCTTATCGTGCTCCATGCGGGAGAGTACATAGGCTTCTTCACGTTTAACGTGATCGGTCAGAGTTTGCTCGAGTTGCTTTACCGCACGAGTAATGCCCTGGGGTACGTCCGGGCTGGCCCGATGCACGGCCTCGATTTTTCTGGCCAGCCGGTGCAGCGCTGGCAGTTGTTCAAGGTTAGCGGCGTCATACTCGGTGTGCAGGAGTTCCAGTAACGTGTCTGTTTCCATCTCCTCCAGCGGTTTGTGCTCCATACACACATCGAAAAGCTGCCGGCACAGGGTTTTCCCGGGTACACCTGCTTGCGCTGCAGCTTCCTGCACGGTTTTGTCGCGGTCAGTGTTCATATTAAGGCTATAGGTCTGAAACACTGTGAAGGTTTCAGGGCACTGTTTGATCATGCCGCCAACGGTGGTTTCGTTGCAGTTTCCAAGAATGCTCTGGTATCTCATGGCTCACCTCCTGTCTTCTGTTAAATAGTATAATAGATGAATGTTTAAGGATTGCAATGAGAATGATAGCCATTACCGGGATTTTTTTGTTACCTCAGAATCCGGTCGGAACCTGAAAGCCAGCGAGGCCGGCATCTTCCAGCAAGCGCGCAAAACCAATGGTGGTCAGGTCCATTCCCGGTGCTCCGATGACCTGCACGTTGAACGGAAGGCCTTCCCGGGTCCGCCCGACGGGCACGGAGGTGGCCGGTAAACCAAGCAGCGTGGCCAAGGCAATCCAGCAGAACTGATCCATGTAGGCACGGGGTTGCCCGGCTACCATAATGCGACGCTTGAACACGGGGTGCGAATGGTCGTGCCGGATTGCGGCTGTGGGCGTTATGGGCGTCAGCAGTACGTCCACATCCTGGAACAGGGTTTCTATTTCGGCCCGCATTTTCTCTCGCGCTTCGCTCATGGCCATCCACAGATAAGCCGGCTGATTGGCGCCGCGCCCGTACTCGCCGATAAAGGGCGTCATGGGGCCAAAGAAGGCGAGCCATTTTTCCAGCCTGGCAATCCATTTCAGCTGGCGCCTCTGGGCCGGCCTGAGGGATGTGCTCAGCAGGCTACCCAGCAAGTTGAAGTAAACAGGCAGCGTGTGTTCAAGGCTTAAAAGTGGGTGGCTGGCATTGGCGACAAGAGCGCCCTGATCGGCAAGTTGTTTGCCCAGTTCCCGATAACCGTCGGTCAGCTCTTTTTCCACCGGGCACAGAGGGTCTTCCAGCCATAGCCCGACTCGCGCCTGTTTCAGGGTGTCCAGGCGTGAGGGTGCCATGTCCAGTTGCCAGCATCGGCTATCAACCGGCCTGGGCCCGGCAATAACCTTTAACAAAAGCTCCAGATCTTTCGCGCTGCGGGCCAGGGGGCCGCCTTCCGCCAGATCCGGTTGCGATTGGGTGCCGGGGGGGCCAGGGATGTGCCCGCGAAAGGACACCAGCGTTCGTGATGGTTTGTGCCCGAATACCCCGCAGAAATGCGCGGGAATACGAATGGAGCCGGCCAGATCACTGCCTACCTCCAGCGGTGTCATGCCTGCCGCGAGCGCCGCTGCTGCGCCTCCGGATGAGCCACCCGGAGTGTGATCCGGATTATGGGGGTTGTTGGTTACGCCAAACAGTTTGTTATAGCTTTGCAGGTCGGTGGCATACACCGGTACGTTGGTTTTGCCCAGGATAATGGCGCCAGCGTCTTCAAGGCGCTGCACCACGTCTGCATGGCGCTCGGGTTTGTGGTCACTGAGCGCACTGGCTCCGGCAGTGCAGGTCATTCCGGCCACTTCCCAGGTGTCTTTCAGAGTCAGGGGCAGGCCGTGCAAGGGGCCGGTTTGCAGGCCGGAAGTGCGCTCCCGGTCGGCCTGGCGGGCCTGCTCCAGTGCCCGGGATTCGTCCAGCGTAACTACGGCGTTTATTTTCGGGTTGTGCTCGCGGATCCGTGCGAGCAGGCCGGTAACCAGTTCTTCACTTGTGAGAGTGCCCGCTTGCAGTTGCTTCAGCAGCGCATGGGCTGGTTGGTAGTGCAGTTCTTCCATTGTGCATCTCTGTGGTTTGATTCTTGTTGTATCTGGCCAATGCCGGGGTTGGACAATGCCCTCAGGGAAGCTGCTCCCGCCAGCGCTTTACTTTCACCTGGCCTTTTATAGCGTCGATTATTTCTATAATCAGCGCGATCAGTGCTTCGTTCCTCGCCTCTGTGCTGTCGGGCTTGTCTGGCCCCCGAATAAAGACATTTACTATGTCCTCTATAAAGGCGTGGTTCGATGAAGAGGCCAGATCTTCCAGAATCTGCTGAATCACATTTGCCACAATGTCGCCCACCGCATTCTCGAGGGTTTGCTGAATGGTTGACCCCACAACAGGCAGGTATTTCAGTCTCGACAGCTCCTGGTTCTGTTTCAGTGCATGATCAACCCTGTCCTCAAGATACCCTTTCAGTGCCGCGCGATTGGGTACATAGCCTTCCTTGGCTGCTTCTGCCACCCGTTGCGAGATCCAGTCGGACAGCATCTCCCGCCGCGGGTACAGGATATCGTGCTGGATTTTCTCAAACAGCGGAGAGCCAAGTTTTATCTCGTGCTGAACACCGCTGAGTACTTTCGCCACGATTCGATCCGACAGTTCTTCCATGAACGCTTCGTAGTAGAAATTGAGGAAGCGGTAGATTCCGGTATCGGTAATATCAATGATCTTGTACTGGTGCAGGCGATACATAATGGAAATAACCCGCAGAATCCGCAGAAACCGCAAGCTTCCTATGGGTATGCAGCCAACCAGATCATACCAGTGGATAAAAGGGTAAAAGTACCAGCGGTCGTACACATTGGCCCTGATTGCATAGCCCCAGCGCACAAAAAATTCGGTCAGGAAAACAGTCACAAACATGACATCGTAGAAAATGAAGTTTTCATGTATCGGATGGTAGGCCGCCTGGAGGGCTGGAAGACTTTCTTTCAGGGCGTTCTGGATGGCAATAAAGTTATAGATGGAATCCCAGATGATGAAGGCAAGGTTGATGATGAGCAGGCCCAGCATAAGAAAGTCGATAATAAACCATGTAAGCTGGTGGCTGGATTTCAGGTTGTCGCGGTTTATTTTCAGCATTCACTGGTGCCCGTGCTCTATGGTGTAATAATGCTTGAAGTTTTCCGACAGGTTAGCGTATTTGACCCGGGCCGGCGACTTGTCGCGAGCGCCTTCATTATTCCCATCACGACCAACACTGAAACAGCCGGATGCTATCACTTGATCATATTATGAAACCGGGCCGGATCTGGCTGCTGAGCCTGCTGCTTTCGCTATGGCTACCCCCGGCGTTTGCGCAGCAGGTTGAGGTTCGCGTAAAGGGTGACTACCCCGGGCTGCAGGAAAACGCGGAAGCGTTTGTTGGCGAGGTGGAGGGCAGGAGCGCCAATAACCTGCGCCGTTACGCAGCAACTGCGGTCAACCAGGCCAGCAAGGCATTGCGCGCGCTTGGCTACTACAGCCCGGTTGTGGACTGGCAGGTTAAGGAAGATGATCCGGAAAAACCCGCCCGGCTTATTCTTGATATTACGCCTGGTGATCCGGTGCGAATCAAATCCCGGGTAGTTGAAATCCGTGGCGCTGCGGCGTCGGATTCGCGTTTTACGGATAATCTGCCCAAGCGTCCCGCCGAAGGCGATATTCTGAATCATGGCGAATATACCAGCCTGCGTAACACTCTTCAGACCCGGGCCCGGCGCAGGGGTTACTTTGACGGGCGCTTCGTTACCCGCACCCTCAAAGTTGATCCGGAAGCGCTGACGGCTGATATTATATTGGTGTTTGAGAGCGGCGACCGGTACCGGCTGGGAGAAGTCACGTTTGAGGAAGGGCACTGGTTCGAGCGCGATCTGCTCCACGATTTCGTGACATTCGAACCGGGCATTCCCTATCACGCAGACGAAATAGCCAAACTCAACAACGATTTGCTGGGCAGCGGTTATTTTTCCGGCGTGGACATTGATGCTGTGCCCTCAAGTGCTGAAAACGGTGTCATTCCCGTACGCATAGCCCTGACCCGGCGTGAGCGCCGCTCATTGGCCACTGGCCTCGGTTTTTCCACGGACGTGGGGCCGCGGTTCCGTGGCACCTGGCGTGAGCACTGGGTCAACCCCATGGGCCACAGACGCGGGGCAGAAACCGAGATTTCCGGGCCCCGGCAGAACATCAGTGGCTGGTATGAACTGCCGCTGGATCCCCCCATGACAGATCTGATCCGGTTTACAACGGGCTATCAGCGGGAGGACATTGAAAATGTGGAGTCTGAACTGCTGACACTCGGGCAGCAGTGGCAACACCAGTTGGACAATGGCTGGCTACAGGTATTGTCCATACGCTGGGAAGGGGAGCGGTTCAATATCGGAAATGATGAGACCGGAACAAGCTCACTGCTTCTGCCGGGCGTGGGTTATTCCAAGCTTCACGCAGACTCGCCGCTGGACCCTTCCCGCGGGTACAGGCTGCAGCTGGATGTAAGCGGCGCGCACCGGGCCGTGCTTTCCAAAGTCGATATCCTGCACGTCAACGCCATTGCCAAAGGCCTGTTTACGCTCGCCGGAAAGCACCGCTTTTTGTCCCGTTTACAGTTCGGCGGCGTAGCGACCAACCGGTTTGAAGATGTCCCCCCTTCGCTGCGTTTCTTTGCAGGTGGCGACCAGAGTGTGCGTGGCTATGGCTATCAGACCCTGTCACCGGAGAATGATAATGGGGTTCCGGTTGGCGGACGTTACACGCTGGTAGGCAGTGCGGAATACCAGTATCAATTTGCTGAAAAATGGCGTGCAGCTCTGTTTGTTGACCATGGTAATGCCATTAATGACCTGTTTGACCCCCTGGCGACCGGAGCCGGTGTGGGTATTCGCTGGATCAGCCCGCTGGGGCCGCTCCGCCTGGATATTGCCAAGGGCCTGAACCCGGAATTTGGCGGCGAGTGGCGGATTCACTTTTCAATGGGGCCGGAGCTGTGACAGACGCGCGCAATGGCGGTGAAAATACAGGAAATCCAGAGCAACCTCAGGCCCGGAAAACCGGTCGCCTGAGGTTCTGGATTCTGCTGTTTCTCGGCCTGCTGGTTCTGCTGCCGGTTGTTCTGGTGTCTGCGGTTTTGCTGGCATTGCGCTCGGAGACAGGCACAGCCTGGGTTATCGACCAGATACCCGGGCTTGAAGCGGTGAATGACCAGGGCTCGCTGTTCGGAACCTGGCAGGCGGACCGCCTTCAGTGGCGTGGTTACGGGGTTGAGGTGGCGGTGGAATCGCCCCTTGTTGACTGGTCTCCCTCCTGTTTGTTTGACCTGCAACTGTGCCTGGATACCCTGCATCTGCAGCAGATCAGGGTCAATATCCAGCCTTCTGCCGAGGGACAGGGTGCGCCGGGGGGTATCAGCCTGCCGGGCATAGAGCTACCGCTGGGGCTGCGTGTAAATGATGTGCGGCTGGGCAGGTTCACCTTCAATGGCAGCAAGGTATGGGACAGGTTTGAGCTGGATGCCACCGGCTCGGGAGCCGACTGGAAGCTGGAGCGGGTTTATTACCAGCTCGATGATTATACCCTGGTGGCATCCGGCCGCGTGGAAACCCGTCGGGACTGGCCGGTCAATCTTGAACTGAACGCTTCTCTGCCGCCACCCTACGGCGATAGCTGGAGTATAGACCTGACCCTCTCCGGCAGCGTGCGGAATCTGGCTCTTGCGGGGCAGAGCCGCGGTTATCTCGAGGCGGCACTGGAAGGCAAGGTGCAGCCGCTGGCATCGGACCTGCCCGCACGCCTGAAGCTGACCTCGGAAACATTCCGGGCTACTGAAGCCCTGCCGGAAACCCTGGTGCTGGAAAACTGGTTTGTGGAAGCCGCAGGCAGCCTGCAGAACGGATTCAAAACACAGGGGCAGGCCACACTTCCCGGCACCGAAGGGCCGGTCAGTCTTGCACTTTCAGGCCTTGTAACCACCGCTGAAGCCCGGAATATCCGGCTGGAGCTTTCCACAAGAAACAACGCTGACAGTGCACCTGAAAATCTGATCGTTACCGGGGGCACGCAATGGCAGGGCGGTCTCAGCGCCGAAGCGAAGATACAGCTGCGACAGTTCCCCTGGTACTCGCTGGTTCCCGGGCTGGATGAACCTCCGGTTGCATTGCATACACTGGATGGCGATGCCTCCTGGCGCAATGGGCGTTATCAGGCGACTCTCAGTGCGGAAGTTGACGGCCCCCAGGGCAGCGCACAAGTGGCGACGACAATCGAAGGTGACACCAGCGAAGTGCGTTTGACCGAGCTCTCTGCGAAAACCGGTGCCGGATTGCTTTCCGGAGATGGCACGGTGAATTTCTCGGGGCCTGTAAGCTGGCAGGCGGCTCTGGAACTTGAGGGTTTCAACCCCGGCTATTGGGTGCCGGTTCTGGAGGCGAGTCTCAGTGGTAGCGTCGCTACCCAGGGGAAACTCACCGACGGGCCGGTTCCGGCCATGACCGCCAGCTGGAATCTTGAGGGGCGATGGCGATCCAGCCCAACGGTCATCTCGGGCCGGATGGATACCGCAACCGGTGACTGGGTTGTGCCGGAGTTGCAAGTGGTGGTGGGCGATAACCGGCTCCAAGGTAGTGGCCAGTGGGGCAAGGAGCTGAAGGCTGATTTACACCTTGAACTGCCTGCCCCCGAGAAGATTCTGCCGGGCCTCGGAGGCAAAGCAGAACTCCGGCTGAAGCTTGCCGGAACACCTGATGACCCGCGCGGGGAACTGACCGCCAATGCCACTGAACTGCGCTGGCAGGATTTGCTGGTTGTGGACTCGCTTGGTCTGGATGCCCGGCTGACCTCCGGTTTCCGCCTTGACAGTGAGCTGCGAAACAAAGGCATCAGCGTTGCCGGGCAGACGATTGAATCGCTTGTGATCAGCGCCCGGGGCACCAAGGATGAGCACCTGATTGCCATGGATGCGCGCCACGAAGACGCACGGATACAGCTGGATTTCCGGGGTGCAGCGGGCGAGGCCTGGGCCAGTTGGAAGGGGGCGCTGGCTCGCGGGGTAATTGATGTGCCCGGGCAAGACCAAAGCTGGGTGCTGGACCGGGTTACCGGGCTCACCTATGACGAAACCGGCAAGCTCAGCTTTGCGGCACACTGCTGGCACTGGCAGCAAAGCTCGGTTTGCGCCGACGAACAGACACTGCTGCCCGTGCCCAGTATTGCCTACCGTATCGAAAACTTTCCCGCTGCGGCTCTGGCACCGGTTTTGCCGGAAACCCTGCGATGGGATTCCCGCATTAATGGCGAAGTTGATTTTACCTCCACTGACAAGGGGCCGGATGGCCGCATAATGCTTGATGCCGGCACGGGCCGCTTTGAACTTCTGCTGGACGGCGAGTGGGAGACCCTGGGTTACGAGACCCTGCGTGCGGAGCTGGACCTGAAGCCTGAAGTGGCGGATCTTGCGGTGCAATTGTCCGGCCCCCAGCTTGGAAAGCTCTCTGTGAATATGAACCTGGACCCCATGGCTGAGGGGCGACCGGTGGACGGTGAATTTACACTGGAAGGCCTCGATATTGCCCTGGCCGGTCTGTTTACCGGGCTGGAAGAAGTCGCCGGTGAAGTCAACGGGCAGGGTACAATCAGCGGGCCTTTGATGAAACCTGCGGTGCGGGGTGAAGTGGCGCTTACCAACGGGCGGGTGGTGGATCCCCGGTTGCCCCTGCCCATGGAGGAAGTGGTGGTGGGCCTGGAACTCAATGGCTATTCTGCGGACATTCGCGGTCGGATCAAAAGCAATGCCCGTAGCGAAGCCATCATTCGGGGTGAGGTGGACTGGCAGGATGCGCCCGGTGGCGAGGTTCGTATTACCGGTGAAAGGTTGCCCTTCAGCCTCGAGCCCTATGCGCATCTTGAAGTGGCACCGGACCTGACCATTGCCTTTCGGGAAGGTGCGCTGAGTGTGGAAGGCAGAATTGAAGTTCCCCGGGGTGATATAGAAATTGAGGGCTTGCCGGAGCAGGCGGTATCAGTATCCGAGGATGAGGTGATTATCGGGGTAGAACAGGAAGAGCCGCTGATCCGGAGCCTGGATATGGATGTCACTGTGGTCGTGGGTGAAGACCGTGTCAGCTTTGTGGCTTTTGGTGTTACCGGTGATCTGGAAGGATCCTTGCGGATTGGCAACGACATGGACACCCGCGGCACTCTGCAGTTGGTGAATGGCCAGTACGAGGCCTACGGCCAGGAGCTTGAATTACGGCGCGCGCGGTTGCTGTTCGTTGGCAGCCTGGTGCAGCCCTATCTGGATATTGAAGCAGTCCGGCAGGTGGATACGGTTGTGGCGGGGATTCGTCTGAGCGGGCCGGTTCAGTCACCCACCACCGAAGTTTTTTCAAGCCCCGATATGCCCCAGGCAGACGCTTTATCCTACGTAATCCTGGGCCGGGCGCCCCGGGGCCAGAGTGATGACGGCCAGATGAGCCGCGCTGCCATATCACTGGGGCTGACCCAGGTGAATAAGGTGACCGGGCAGATCGGGGAGGGCTTTGGGATTCGCGAACTTACCCTGGAAGCCGAGGGCAGTGGCGACCAGACCTCGGTGGTTGCCAGTGGTTATCTGACGGATGACCTCAGTATCCGCTATGGCGTCGGGATATTCGAGCCTATCAGTACTGTGGCGCTTCGCTATGATCTGGGCAAGTACTTCTATCTGGAAGCTGCCAGCGGCCTGGCAGCTTCTCTGGATATTTTCTATACCCGCGACTTCTGATACCAGTCTGGCTCGCAATAAGGGCTTACCGGCGTGGATCGTCGGGTGGCCTGGCGGTCTCGGGCTCCAGTCGCGTCAGTTTGAAGGCCAGGGCAGCCTTGACAAATTCGCCAAAGATACGCCGGTGTCCGCTATGATAAAGCAGGTATTCGGGGTGCCATTGGAGCCCCATCAGCCATTGGCCACGGGTATTTTCGAAGGCCTGGACAAACAGGTCGTTATCTACCGCCACCACCCTCAGGTTTTTGCCCAGCTCCTTGATTGCCTGGCTGTGTATCCGGTTGGCCCCGATTACCGGTGCCCGCATAACCTGGCTCAGCAGGCTACCGGAAACCACGCGGACGGTTTGTAATGGCAGTAAAAGCGGGCGGTGCCGGGTGTTTACCCGCAATGGCGTAACATTCTGGCACAGGGAACCACCGCGGAAGACGTTAATGAACTGTGCGCCCCGGCAAATCCCCAGAACCGGAATTCCGATGGCTTCGGCCTGTTGCAGCAGCAACTGATCTGTGGTGTCCCGGGCACTGTCATAACGGGCACTGACCTGAGGCTCCTGCCCGAAACGGTGCGGATGCACATGGGTGCCGCCCGACAAGACCAGCCCGTCCAGCATTGACACATCCACACGGGCACCGGGGCGGATGTAGTAGGGCCGCGCACCTTGCAGTCGCAACCCGAGGCTGATCAGCCGTTGCGCAATGCGCTTACGGGCAGGGCCACTGATGCCGATGGTCAGGCCGGGCAGATTGTCTTCCGGGTAGTGCTGTTCAGACATAGCCTTTGCTTTGCAGCCAGTTTTCGGATGTTTCCAGCCAGCTACGGGTCAGATTGCGCAGGCTGATTTTTCGGCTTTTCCGGAATAAGTCACGCAATTCCGCCAGGTCATCTGCACGGTTTGCCAGCTGCTCAACCACAACCCAGTCATTCCATACACAGGAGAAGCGCCATGCCGGGTTGTCGATGTCGCAGTCCGGCAGCCGGTAATGCAGGGTGGGCCGGCTTTTGATGCGCGGGTCCTCCACATACCGGTCAAGCAGGGGCTTGTCCAGGTGCGCAAACAGTGGCAACAGATCCAGAGCACGGTTGCGGGTGGGGTTGGTATCCAGATAGTCCACCATCAGTTGATGCTGATCCGGGGCATAATCGTCGGCCATCAGCAAATCCGTGTATCGACTGCTCCAGGGCTCAATATACGTGGTGAGTTTTCGGCTGATATCCAGCTGGTGGCGCGCTTTGAGCCAGTCATAGAGCGCGGCGAACGCCTGAAAGTAACGGATCAGCGTTGCCGGTTTGAGGTCAGGCAGCTCCGGATTGAGCTGCAAGCCAAAGGCGAAATAGATTGCTTCCCGGCTGCCCAGGGCACCGGCTTCGCGCAACCGGTCAGTCAGCGTCTCAATGCGATGTAACCCGGAGAAGGGGATGGGGGGGGTGATAATCTCCAGCGGCACAATACGCTCGGCAGCGGCATCTATAACCTCCATAGCCTGGCCCCCAAGATCACGGATAGACTGGGGTAAACGCTCATCTGCAAGGTCCAGGTCCTTGATGGGGTCTGAATCCAGCTCGATCACAAAGGGCCCCTGGGGGGTTTCAACTTTGCTCACATAGCGGGACTCCTGCACCGCTTCGCCATCCAGTAACTCCGCCACCAGCCCAACCAGTTGCGCGTAGCCGAGCCCGGATAACTCAATTTCCACGCCTACCCGGCGTTCGTTTCCGTCACTTGTGTTGCGTATGTCGGGCAACTTACAGGGGCTGACTTGGCTCATAAGACTCACTGTTAATGGAAATGAAGGTAACGTTCCCGAACCATATCACACTCACCAGGCAGCCGTTGTTAAGGGTCCGGAAGAAAACCGGCCAACGTACTTTACACTGGATAAAACACTGTATATAGTCAAACCACTGTACAAAAAAACAGGATTGCCAAAAAAACAGGATTGCCTGTCTGCCGGATAACAGGCCGGGCAAGCGGCATAACCGAATGCGGTAGATTCAAACGGGAGCGGCGAAACAATGAAGCTGACAGCAAGACAGACCCAGGTATTGGAAATCATTCGTCGATCCGTGGATGAGACCGGGTATCCGCCAACGCGTGCAGAAATCGCCGCGGAGCTGGGTTTCCGCTCGGCAAATGCCGCCGAAGAGCACCTGCGGGCTTTGGCACGTAAAGGCGCCATTGAAATGGTTCCCGGTGCCAGCCGCGGTATTCGCCTGCCAGAAGTTGCAGAGGATCCCGGCCTGCCGGTGATTGGTCAGGTAGCAGCAGGCAGCCCTATTCTGGCCCAGGAGCATGTGGAGGATTACTGCACCCTGAAGCCGGAATTTTTCTCGCCTTCTGCAGATTACCTGCTCCGTGTCAGGGGCATGAGCATGAAGGATATTGGCATTCTGGATGGCGACCTGCTTGCGGTACACAGCACCCAGGATGTTCACAACGGGCAGATTGTTGTGGCCAGGGTAGGTGATGAAGTGACGGTGAAGCGCTTCCGGAAAGAAGGATCGAAGGTGTATCTGATTGCCGAAAACGAAGAGTTTGCACCGATTGAGGTCGACCTGAAAGAGCAGGAACTGTTTATCGAAGGGCTGGGTGTCGGCGTTATTCGGCGCTCAGATCTGCACTAGGCCGGGCTGGTATAAACCACAGACGCATTGAAAAACGGGTGATTTATGGAACAACTTAGCTTCAACCAGAATATGGCTTGGCAACAGGGTGCCTCACCATTTCCAGTGCCTGATTACACAGCCCGGAAGCAGCGCACAGTTATTCGCACCAGGTACAGACCCGAGAACGCAAACCCGAATCCAGCCGGCGCCACCTCAACGGGTAGCACGGGCAACGTGACAGAAATCATCCTGCCGGAAGGGCAGGTGGAAAACTTTCAGCTACTGTTGCCTATGCTGACGCAACTCAACCAGGAAAAGCGCTGGCTTGCATGGATTGACCCGCCCCAGGCGCTGGTCAGCAAATGGCAAAAAATGCACGGGATTGTTGCCGGTGAGATACTGGTTTTGCGTTCCACCGCAGAATACCCGGCCCGGCAACTTGCAGAAAGAGCCCTGAGTGCCGGTACCTGCCACGCAGTGGTTATGTGGACGGGAAAGCTGAGCAGAACCGCTTTTGGTTCACTGCAGGAGGCGGCAGCACAGGGGAACAGCCACGGCGTTGTGCTCAGGCAGCGCTGAGGGTTTTCAGTGAAGGGTATAAGCGGGCTGTGCGTCAGATGCGTCCAGCTCGTCGTCATCCCAGTCAACATCGTGAGCAACACTGCCCGCGGCCTCTATTCCGGCGGCAATCATGGCTTTGGCCACGGACATATCCCGATTGTCCATCATTTCGCGAGCTTCATTCGAAAAAGAAATTCTGACCAGTGGCGCGCTGTCGTCGTCGATGCGCTGCAAGGCGTAATCGCCGTTGCTGAGCTGTACAATTTCAAAAAAAGATGGTGACATTTCAATAACCTTTCCAATGTTAAAAACCGAAAGCTGCGGTGCCGTGGCGTTACCACTCACCATGTTGATCTTCCAGATGGTCGACAAACTGTTTCATGGCTTTCAGGGTTGTTCTGAGTGACTGGGCTGAGCGATCCGGCCCGGCTTCTGCCGATATTGCAATAATGTTTTCAGCAGAGACCGTTTTCCGCAGTGCAGGCGGCCTGCTCTGGGTGGCTTCAAGCTGGCTCAGGTGACACAACCAGCTGCCGCTGTCCTCCTGGAGCGATTTAAGCATCTCGATTTCAGCAGCCTGATCACCGACTCGCCGGGCCAGTTGCTCCAGTGTCAACAAACCGGCCTGCGGTTTCTGGTGCAGTGTTGCGATCATCATGAACAACAGCTGCCTGGCTCTAATAAGAAGTTCTATCGAGCCCTGAATCGCAGCCTCATGTTGCAGTGTCTGCACCGGGGCCCGGGCCGGGTTTTCCGCGGCAGTCAACTGCTCGGAGGTGTCAAGCAGGGTTCTCGCAAGAGACAGCTTTTGCGAAACCAGCGAATACCATTGCGATGCCATAGACCGTCCGCCTGAAATATTTTCCTATCTTACCATTCTGGCCGGCAGATTTCTTTACCCCTTCGGTCTTTGTGCTGAGTGACAATTAAACACAAACATTCACTTGAAACGATTGTTTGAATTTGGCAAAAAGCGCCCCTGTTTCGGTTTTTTGAATTGTCTGGAGGGGTTTGGGAATGCGGAGCCAGTTTGTTGCATGTATTGCGGTGCTTTCGTTCGGGTTTTCCGGGCATGTATTGTCAGGCGTATCAGTAACGGAAGCAGAGCGGCTCAAACAGGAACTGACGCCAGTCGGGGCCGAGCGCAGTGGCAATGCCTCTGGCAGTATTCCGGAATGGACCGGAGGGCTTCGGGAAGCCCCGGCCAACTGGCGCGACGGCCAGGTTGAAGTGGACCCGTTCCCCGAAGACAAAACGTTGTTTGTCATCACTGCCGACAATATGCACCTGTATAAGGACAGGCTCTCCGAAGGCTCGCTGCGGATGCTTGAACAGTACAAACCGGATTTCTTCATGCCGGTTTACAAAACCCGGCGTACGGCTGCATTTCCGGAACATGTGTATGAGAAGTTCTATGAAAATGCGCTGAGCGCAGAGGTTCTGGACAATGGAAACGGGGTTCGCAATACCATCATGACCAGCCCTTTTCCAATTCCCAAAAACGGCCTGGAGGTCATGTGGAATCATATTCTGCGTTACCGTGGTGAAGAGGTATCATTCCGCAGTGCTTCAGCGACACCCCAGGTTGACGGTTCGTACAACCCGGTAGTGAATCAGTACGATTATTATTTTCCGTACAGCAAGAAAGGCACGGAACTGGCTGATATTGATAACAAGATTTTCTACCTCAAGACCGATACGATTTCACCTTCAAATCTTGCCGGTACCATCACACTGGTACACGAAACCCTGGATCAGGTGCGCTCGCCACGCCTTGCCTGGCGTTATGATGCGGGCTCACGACGCCTGAGGCGGTCGCCAAACCTTGCCTACGAGACGGACCTGCCCAACTCATCGTCCCTGCGCTCGGTCGACCAGAAAGACATGTATAACGGCGCGCCCAACCAGTATGACTGGGAGCTGAAGGGCAAACGGGAATTGTATGTACCCTATAATGCCTACAAGTTGCACGATCAGTCGGTTCGACCGGACGATGTTATCCGTGCCGGCCATATCAACCAGGAGCTGACACGTTATGAATTGCACCGGGTGTGGGTGGTGGAGGCAACCCGCCGCACCGGTATCAAGCACATCTACGACCGCCGTGTTTTCTATGTAGACGAAGACAGCTGGCAGATTCTCATGTCGGAAGAGTACGGCGAGGCAGGCAATCTCTGGCGAGTATCCGAGGCTCATAACATAAGCTATTATCAGGAGCCGGTTTTCTGGACTACCATGGAGATGACGTACGATCTGAAAGCCCGGCGGTATTATATTGATGGCCTGGACAACAACTACCCGGCCTACGATTTTGATCCCGGGTTTCGCGGTAGCGAGTTCACGGCTTCTTCTGCACGACGGGCAGCGCGCCGCTGAGTTTTTAGCCCGGGCGGGTTGCCCGTGATCCGCCCGGGCTTGTCGTTTTTTAGCCTGTTAAGGAGGAAGCACTGTGGCCAACCCGGGTACCCCCCCTTCATCGGAGCATCAGGCCCTTCTTGATAGCCTCGATCAATTGATAGCCGACCTAAGCCAGGCGCTCGCCGACCGGGACTGGGACGCACTTGCCAGCCTCAATGCGCAGGTAAAGCCCACCGTCAAGCCTTTGGTGACCGCATTGGAAGCCGGACAGATGGATCCGGAACCGGTGCGCGCAAGGCTGGAAAAACTGCGGCAGTTTGTGGATGCGGCGGACGCAGGTGCCACCCAGGCCAGAGCAGAAGCCGAGCAAGCCTTGAAAGGGATGACCCGGAACCGTAGTGCCGCCAAGGCCTATCAGAATGTTTCGACAAATCGTCCCAAATAGCGTCATAAAATTGACTCTTTCGGTTTTACAGTCTTAAATACCGCACAAATTTCCGAAGAGATTCTCGTGAATGTCGAAAAATAACACGGTGCTGGTGCTGAGTAGGGATGAATCGAGGCGTCGGGATATGTCGACGATTCTGGAATTCATTGGCGAAGAGCAGGTTGTTACAGGGGAAGATGCCTGGGCACTCCTGGAATCCGGTGATGAGGAAAGCCTGGCGGATATTTCTGTTGCTGTGGTAAACGGCACAGACCCGGGTATTGTCGGCACCATTGAAACGGTTTGCAGGCTTGTCAAGGGTGTTCCGTTCCTCATGGTGGGTGACCCTGAGCTTAAGGGGTTGGCCGAGGCGGATGCCGCTCGCATCATTGCCCGTATGGAATGGCCTCTGAATTACACCAAGTTTGTTGATTCGCTCTATCGGGCCCAGATCTTTTGCGATCAGTTCCGTCGTTCCAATGAGCGTGGCCAGCAGCGGAACCTGCAGCTTTTTCGTAGCCTTGTTGGTACCAGTCGTAAGGTGCAGCAGGTTCGTCAGCTCATGGAGCAGGTAGCCGACAAGGATGTAAGTGTGCTGATCACCGGGCCGTCCGGTACCGGTAAAGAAGTTGTTGCCAGAAATCTCCATTACCATTCATCGCGCCGTGACAGGCCGTTTGTCCCTGTAAACTGCGGGGCTATTCCGGCAGAGTTGCTGGAGAGTGAGCTCTTTGGCCATGAAAAGGGCGCTTTTACCGGAGCCATTACTGCGCGCGTCGGGCGCTTTGAGATGGCGGAGGGCGGCACCTTGTTCCTGGACGAGATTGGCGACATGCCCCTGAACATGCAGGTAAAAATCCTGCGGGTTTTGCAGGAACGTACCTTTGAGCGTGTCGGCAGCAACCGGACGATTTCTGCGGATGTTCGCATAATTGCGGCGACCCACAAGAATCTTGAGGACATGATTGAAACCGGGGAGTTTCGGGAGGACCTGTATTACCGGCTGAATGTGTTCCCCATTGAGGTACCCTCACTGCGTGAGCGAGTGGAAGATATACCCCTGTTGATCAATGAGCTGATTTCCCGCATGGAGAAAGAGAAACGCGGATCCTTACGGATGAACTCGGCCGCGATCATGAGCCTCTGCCGGCACGATTGGCCGGGCAACGTTCGTGAGTTGGCAAATCTTGTGGAACGGCTGGCTATCATGCATCCCTACAGTGTGATCGGCGTGCAGGAGTTGCCGAAAAAGTTCCGGTATGTGGATGATTATGATGAGAACCGGCCGGTGGAAGACGCCGGGATGCCGTCGAACATCCCTGGCCTGGTTGGGCTGGATGCGCCAGCATTGTTGCCGGTGAATGGTATTGACCTGAAGGATTACCTGTCGAATCTGGAGAAGCAGTTGATTCAGCAGGCGCTGGATGAAGCCGGCGGCGTGGTTGCCCGGGCGGCGGAGAAGCTGCGGATACGGCGAACGACACTGGTGGAAAAGGTCCGCAAGTACGGGCTTCGGGAGGATGAATCCGAGGAGTCCTGAGCAGGCTTTGGTTGGTGACAGCAAGACGTCAAAGGTTTAGGGCCTTTGGCGTTTTCTTGTTTTCAGGGTGCCATAAAACCGTCACTCTGTCATTCCGTTAATTCCTTACCCACTGATATTGAACAAAAAAACCTAGTTGGCACGAAGCTGGCATTGTGGCTTGTAAATGAATCGTCCTAAGGGTGTAGTCCGGCTTTGCGGGCTGATCGGGAGTCAGATTATGAGTCAGGCACAGTTTGTCATTCAGTCGGCGGAGCACGGGGCTCAGGCCAATGCGGCGGCGGATGCTAACGATAAGGTGAGAGCGCTGTTTCCGCAGCAGGATGACGAGGCGGTGGATTCTGCGTTGGAAATGTTCAACCGGATGTCACGGCAGATTACCGATTCCTATCGCACACTGGAATCCCGGGTTAACCAGTTATCCGGTGAGTTGAGCCAGGAGTCGTTGCAGCGGCAGCAGGAGCTGGAAGAGAAAGAACAGCTGGCAGACCGGCTGTCGACCCTGCTGAACGCTTTGCCTGCGGGGGTGGTGGTTCTGGACAGCCAGGGCGTGGTGTCCCAGAGCAACCCTGCGGCAATTGCTTTGCTGGGAGAGCCTCTTGAGGGCGAGCGTTGGGTGGATGTGATTGGCCGCTGTTTCTCGCCGCGCCGGGACGATGGCCATGAAGTGTCTCTCAAGGACGGGCGCCGGGTGAGTATCGAGATCCGCACCATGGAGAACCAGCTCGGGCAGCTGATTCTGCTGACCGACCTTACCGAGACCCGCCACCTGCAATCACAATTGGCCCATGCCCAGCGGCTTTCGGCCATGGGCAAAATGGTGGCCTCGCTTGCACACCAGATTCGCACGCCTTTGTCTGCCGCCATTCTTTACGGTGGTCATTTAATCCAGGACGATCTCGATGAGGAAATGCGCCAGCGCTGTACCTCCCGGCTGATGTCGCGGCTTACCCACCTGGAGCAGCAGGTGCGGGATATGCTGATTTTTGCCCGTGGCGAAACCCGGCTGGCGGAGGAGCTGTCTGCCGCAATGCTGGTTTCCGCTCTGGAATCCGCATTGGACGGGCTTAAACCAGCAAGCGGCCCGGAAATTATTTTAAAGAATGATCTATCCGCAGACTGCCGATTGATGTGCAACCGGGATGCGCTGGTGGGAGCCTGCACCAATCTGGTGAACAACAGCCTTGAGGCCGGTGCTACTGCCGTGGCTATCCAGGTTACCTCGGAGGCAGGTGAATTGCTGGTGCGTGTTATGGATAACGGCCCGGGCTTCGCCAAGGCGGAGGCTAATCGGCTGGCGGAAGCGTTTTATACAACCAAATCCCACGGAACCGGGCTTGGCCTGGCGGTTGTGCAAGCTGTTGTGAAGGCCCATCAGGGGCGTTTTTCCATTGAATCACCGGGCCAGGGCGGCGCCATTGCGACTCTGCGCCTGCCGTTATTGCATAACCTTTCACGCAACCCTTTACGTAATACTGTCTGATCGGAGGCAACCATGGCCAAGGCCCAGATTCTGATTGTTGAGGATGACCGCGACCTGCGCGAGGCGCTGGTAACCACACTTGAGCTCGCGAAGTTTCGCGTACGCGAGGCGTCTGATGCCCACGAAGCACTGGCACGACTGGCTGAAGCGCCGGTTGATATGGTGGTCAGCGATGTCAACATGCCCGGGCTCTCCGGCCATGATTTGCTGGGCGAGGTACAGCGCTTGTACCCCGGTTTGCCGATGATGCTGATCACCGCATACGGGCAGATCAGCCACGCGGTTTCCGCCATGCAATCCGGTGCCGTGGACTATCTGGTGAAGCCGTTTGAGCCGAAGGTGCTGGTTGATGCAGTCACCAAGGTGGTCGGCGGCAGCCGTCAGAAATCCGACGATGAGCCGGTGGCGGAAGACCCGGCCAGTAAGCGTATATTCCAGCTGGCAGCCAAAGTGGCCGGCAGTGATTCCACAGTGATGATTTCCGGGGAGAGCGGCACCGGTAAGGAAGTTCTCGCACGGTACATACATCAGCAATCGCCCCGGGCAGACCAGCCGTTCGTCGCCATTAACTGCGCGGCTATTCCCGAAAACATGCTTGAGGCGATTCTCTTCGGCCATGAGAAAGGCGCCTTTACCGGCGCGGTGGCATCCGCCCCCGGCAAGTTCGAGCAGGCCAATGGTGGCACGATTCTGCTGGACGAAATATCCGAGATGGATCCCGGGCTGCAATCCAAGCTGCTGCGGGTGCTGCAGGAGCGGGAAGTGGAGCGTGTGGGCGGTCGAAAAACCATTTCCCTGGATGTGCGGGTGATTGCCACCACCAACCGGGATCTGGCGGATTTTGTGCGGGAAGGGCGGTTCCGGGAGGACCTTTACTACCGGCTCAGCGTATTTCCCATGCACTGGCAGCCCCTTCGGGAACGGCCGCTGGACATACTGCCCATGGCAACGTTTTTGCTGAAGAAGCACTGCCGCAAGATGAAGCTGACCGGCATCAGCTTTGCTGCCGATGCCCGCAATGCACTGGTTCAGCACCAATGGCCCGGTAACGTGCGGGAACTGGATAACGCAATCCAGCGTTCACTGGTTCTGCACCAGGGGAATGTGATTCATGCGGCAGACCTGTGTCTCGATATGGGTGTGAGTGGTCGCTTCGCGGGCCAGGCAGCGGCAATGCCGGCGCCAGTTGTTGAAGTGCCTTTCACGGAGCCTCAGGAGCAGCCTGTTTCTGCAGCGCCTGTGACTCAGGAAGCAGGCCCCTCGGATCCGGCATCCATGGAGGCTGGATCACTGGGGGATGATCTGCGTCAGCAGGAGTTCCGTATTATCATTCAGACGCTCAGGAAAGAGCGTGGGCGCCGCAACCGGGCTGCAGAGCAGCTGGGTATAAGCCCCAGGACGCTGAGGTACAAACTGGCACAAATGCGTGAGGCCGGCATTGATCTTGATTCGGAACTGGCCCTGGCCTGAGGTTTCCCGGGCGCCCCTGATGGACGCGTCCATCCTATGATGTACCCCCTCCTTTTAGCAGGCACTCGTTCGGGTGCCTTTTTTTGTACCTGTCAAAACCCCGTCGTTGCAGAGTTGGTGCATGGCTTCGAATAACTCAACTTGTTGGTAAATAAAAGGAAATAAATTCTGGCCTGACCATTGCTTATCCCTGGTCAATACAGTCAGACCAGCAAGCCTGCCCTGCGGGGCGGTGTCAGGAGAAAGTTATGGTTCAGCGTGCCGACATCAACAGTGTTCTGTCCGATATCCGTTCTCTGCGTTCTCAAATGCAACAGAATCTGCGTATTGAGCAGGGTCAATCGGTGCGTGGTCGCATTGATGGCCCGCGCCAGGTAGATCAGGTTCAGGAGACACCAAGCTTCGGTGATATGCTGAGCAAGGCTGTAAATAACGTGAACGAGGTTCAGAAAAATGCCAACGATTTACGGACAGCCTACGATATGGGTGACCCCAGCGTGGATATCACCCGCGTGATGATTGCCGCCGAGAAATCTTCTGTCTCTTTCGAAGCCCTGACCCAGGTGCGCAACCGCGTGGTCAAGGCCTACGAAACCATTATGAACATGCCGATCTGATAACGGAGCACAGACATGGCCAGCGTTCCTGCAGAAACCACTGCAAATATGCCCACAACCCAGGGTGGCGGCAGCTCCGAGAGTAACAGTGACCTGTTTCTGGGATTTAACCGACTGAATCTTCTGCGCCAGATTGGCCTGATGGTAGGTCTTGCTGCCAGCGTTGCACTGGGCGTCGCGGTTGTTCTCTGGGCTCAGGAGCCGAATTATCAGCCGGTGGTGGGCGATTTGTCTGCCTATAATCCCCAGGACGTAACCACAATCCTCGACAGCAACGGTATCGACTACAAAATGGATACCCGCACCGGTGCTCTGCTGGTGCCCTCCGATCAGGTTTATAACGCCCGGTTGAAGCTGGCAGCCGAAGGCGTAACGGATCAGAAAACCATGGGCTACGAATTGCTGGACAAAGACCGTGGCCTGGGAACCTCCCAGTTCATGGAAACCGTCAGCTACCGCCGTGGTCTTGAGGGCGAACTGGCCCGTACCATCAGCAGCATGCGCGGTGTCCGTGGTGCCAGGGTTCATTTGGCCATTCCAGAGCGTTCCGTGTTTGTGAGGGATGCGCGGGATCCTTCTGCTTCAGTGTTTCTTGAGGTCTTTGCCGGTCGCCGGCCTGAACAGGAGCAGATTGCGGCTATCGTGAATCTGGTCGCCGGCAGCATCCCCATGATGAACAAGGATCAGGTTACGGTGGTGGATCAGAACGGTAACTTGCTGACCGGTAAGGAAAGCCGCGGCGATGGTGAGCGCATGTAGGACCAGTACGAATACACGTCGCGGCTGGAGGAGCGCCTCACACGCCGTGTTGCTTCCCTGATTGCCCCGATTGTGGGGGAAGGGCGCTACCGGGCGGAAGTCTCTGCCGATCTGGATTTCTCGTCGGTAGAGCAGGCAGAAGAACTGTTTAATCCGGAACAACAGGCAGTTCGTAGCGAGCGCGATCTGACAGAACAGCGTGTTGCCGGGTTTAACGGCGGTGTTCCCGGCGCACTGTCCAATCAGCCTCCTGCTGGTGCCACGGTGCCCGAACAGGTTAAAGCAAACACCGGTGACGGGGAGGGTGCAGCGCCGCCAGCGCCCGTGAATGTGCGTAAGGAATCCACCCGTAACTATGAAATGGATCGTACGGTAAGCTATACCCGGCAGGAGCTCGGGCGCGTGCGGCGAGTGACCGTTGCGCTTGCCGTTGATGATATGAAAGTGGTAGACCCGGACACCGGCGCAGTGACTTATGAAGCCTGGCCGGAGCAGGAGCTGCAGCGCTTGAGCATGCTGGTGCGGGACGCAGTTGGCTATTCCGCTGCCCGTGGCGACAGTGTCACCGTCATGAATACGGCGTTTGCTCCGGAAGAAACGGTGGAATTTGAAAGCCCCGGCTTCTGGGAGCAGCCCTGGTTCTGGGACCTGATGAAGCAGATACTGGCCGGGCTGGTTATTCTGGTGCTGGTACTGGGCTTGCTGCGCCCGACGCTGAAAAGCCTGTCCGGTGGCGGGCGCCGTGAGCGGGATGATGAGTTCGGTGCCGGTGGTTATGGCGACGCTGATGGCAACGATGCTTTGCGCCAGGCCATGTCGTCCCAGGACGACCTCCTTTTGCCGGGCGCTACAGACAGCTATGATAGGCAGCTGAATGCTCTGAAGGGGCTCATTGCCGAGGACCCGACCAGGGTTTCCCAGGTGATGCGTCAATGGGTGAATGTTGATGACTGATCAATCCGCACAGGCGGCGGGCGGTGATGCGCCCCGGAAACCCCAACGGAAAATTCCGCGGGTAGAGCAGGCTGCGATCCTGCTGATGTCGTTGGGCGAGGCCGATGCCGCTGAAGTGCTCAAGCATATGGGCCCCAAAGAGGTTCAGCGCGTGGGTGTGGCCATGGCCCAGATGAAGGACGTCAGCAAAGACGATGTCACTTATGTGCTTAATCAGTTCGTAGAGGCAGTGGGCGGTCAGACGGGTCTCGGCGTGGGCAACGATGACTATATACGGGCCATGCTTACCCAGGCACTGGGCGACGACAAGGCGGCCAGCCTGATCGACCGTATTCTCATCGGTGGCAACACCACCGGCCTGGACACCCTTAAATGGATGGAGCCGAGAGCGGTTGGTGACATCATCCGCTATGAGCATCCGCAGATTCAGGCCATTGTTATTTCCTATCTTGATCCGGATCAGGCGGCAGAAATTCTCGCAACACTGGACGAGAAGGTGCGCCTGGATGTGATGATGCGTGTGGCCACACTGGAAAGCATCCAGCCCCAGGCGCTGCAGGAGCTGAACGACATACTGGAAAAGCAGTTTTCCGGAGGCGCGTCGGCACAAACCAGTCGCATCGGTGGCGTGAGACGGGCTGCCGACATCATGAACTTTATGGATCGTAGCATCGAAGGGACTCTGCTGGACTCGATCAAGGACATGGATCCGGACCTGGCCACCACCATTGAAGATCTCATGTTTGTGTTCGATAACCTCAAGGATATTGACGACCGGGGTATTCAGGCCTTGCTGCGGGAGGTGTCCTCGGAAGTTCTTGTGGTGGCCCTGAAAGGTGCCGACGATGCCGTTCAGGAAAAGATTTTCAAGAACATGTCCAAGCGTGCGGCTGAGCTTCTGCAGGACGACCTGGAAGCGAAAGGGCCGGTGCGCGTCAGCGAAGTGGAATCGGCCCAGAAAGACATTATCACCATTGCCCGACGCATGGCTGAAGCGGGAGAAATCACGCTCGGCGGTGCCGGCGAAGAAATGATGTGATGAAAGATACTTCCAGAGATCCCGGCCGAATCCCGAAAGAAGAGCTGACTGCCTACGAGCGGTGGGAACTCCCATTGCTGGATGCTCGCGGCAATGAGGTTGCCCGCGAGGAAGAACGCAACGTCAAACCCCTGACAGCGGGAGATCTGGCCGACATTCGCCAGGCTGCGCGGGAAGACGGCCTTCTGGAAGGTCGTGAGCAGGGCATAGAAGAAGGCCGTGCCGAAGGCTACGAACAAGGTCATAAAGAAGGCCTGGAGGCCGGGCTGGCCGAGGGGCGGGAGCAGGGGCGAAAGGAAGGCTATGACCAAACCCGCACAGAGGTATCCGCAAGCCTGGCGCGCCTTGAAAAGATGTTGGGCGAATTGCTTCTGCCAATCCGGCAACACCAGGATGAGCTTGAGACCTCCCTGCTGAACCTCACCATGGTGCTCGCCCGGGCGGTGGTTTACCGCGAGCTCACCATTGATTCCTCGCAAATCCGGCAGGTGGTGCGCCGGGCCGTGGAAGCCCTGCCTTCGACGGCAGAGAATGTCCGCATTTACGTGCACCCGAATGACTACAGCGCTGTACGCGACGTGGCTGAGCGCTTCGAAGCGACCACCTCGGTTGTGGAAGATGACAAGGTTCTGCCAGGGGGTTGCCGGGTTGAAACCCGTAACAGCCTCGTTGATTTTACGGTTGAAAAGCGCTTTCAGCGTGCTGTCCAGACCATGCTGGAGCAGCAGACAGACGAGAATGAAGCCGGTGATGCTGAAGAACTGGGCGCGATGATGGATGATCTGACAAATTTCCAGCGGGACGTGCTGAGCTCGCCGGGCCAGGTTCCCGGGGAAGAAGCAGGCAAAGACACGCCGGCTGAAGGTGAGCGCGATGACACTCACTCTGGCTGATCGCCTGGATCGCTATCAAACCTATCTGCGTGAAGACCCGGAGCCGGAGCTGTCGGGCCGCCTCACCAGAATGGTGGGGCTGACTCTGGAGTGTGTGGGTTGCCCCATGGTTGTGGGTGATCGTTGTGAGATCAAAGGCCAGGGCACAGGCACCGTTGAAGCGGAAGTGGTGGGCTTTGAGGATGACAGAGTCTACCTGATGCCGCTGACGGCCATTGAAGGCCTCAGGCCAGGTGCCCGGGTGGTGCCGCTGGCTGCAGCCAGCCGTGTTCCCGTCGGGCCGCTGATGCTTGGCCGTGTGATGGATGGCAGTGGTGAGCCCCTTGATGGCAAAGGCCCGCTTCAGGCCGAGGCCAGAGTCCCCCTGACCGGCGATATTATTAACCCCCTGAACCGCGCGCCGGTGCGCAAGTCCATGGATGTGGGTATCCGGGCCATCAATTCCCTGCTGACCGTAGGCCAGGGGCAACGCCTGGGCCTGTTTGCGGGCAGTGGCGTGGGTAAAAGTATGCTGCTGGGCATGATGACCCGCTTTACTGATGCAGACATTACGGTTGTCGGGCTCATCGGTGAGCGGGGCCGGGAAGTAAAGGAGTTTATTGAAGATATTCTGGGCGAGGAAGGCCTGGCGAGATCCGTTGTTGTTGCCTCCCCGGCAGATGACTCACCCCTGATGCGCCTGCGCGCCGCCATGCTCACCACGCGGATCGCTGAATACTATCGGGACAAGGGCAAGCGTGTGCTTTTGCTGATGGACTCACTTACCCGGTACGCCCAGGCCCAGCGGGAAATTGCCCTGGCCGTGGGTGAGCCGCCGGCTACCAAAGGCTACCCGCCGTCTGTATTCGCCAAGCTGCCGCAGTTGGTGGAACGTACCGGCAACGGTCTGCCCGGGGGTGGCTCCATTACAGCGTTCTATACTGTGCTCACTGAAGGTGACGACCAGCAGGATCCCATCGCGGACGCTGCCAGGGCCATACTGGACGGCCATATTGTGCTTTCGCGCCGGCTGGCAGAAGAAGGGCATTATCCCGCTATCGACGTAGAGGCCTCTATCAGCCGGGTAATGCCCCAGGTAACCGAAACCGAGCATTTCTCCCGATCCCAGCGGTTCAAGCAGGTTTATTCGCGCTACCAGCAGGCCCGGGATCTGATCAGTGTGGGCGCCTATGTAAAAGGGTCCGACCCGGAAACCGACTTCGCCATCACCCACATTGGTAATATGCGCCAGTTCCTGCAGCAGGGTCTTAACGAACGTGCCTCGCTGTCCGAAAGTATTGAAGGGCTCTTGTCGGTGGTGCCCGAGCGCCGCTCACCAGAGCGCAGAAAATCGGCTGTGCCTGATCCTGCCTCTGCCAATGTCAGCAGAACCTCAGCCAACGTTGCCTCAGCCAATGCCGGTAAAGGTGTCAGTTGATGCTGCGTTCCCAACGCCTCGCCGTTGTACTTGCTCTGGAAGAACGTAAAGAGCAGGAAGCCCTTGAACAGATGGGTAAGGCCCGCAAGCTGGTGGAACAGCACAGCGAACAGGTGGCGAACCTGAACCGCTACCAGCAGGAATACCGGGATCAGATCCGTAACAGTCAGCACGGCGTGGTGCAGGTGAGCCGGTTGCAGGCATGGCAGGCATTCATTGCCCAGCTTGACCAGGTTATTCTGCAACAACAGGCGCAGCTGGCTCAGGCCGAAGCGGCTTTCGAAGCCCGTCGGCAGGAATGGCAGCGAGCCTGGGAGCGCAAGCGCGGTATGGAGAAATATATAGAAACCTGTCGCCAGCAGGAGCTCCGGGAACAGGATCTTCAGGAACAGAAACGGTCAGATGAAGCCGCAGGCCGGGCTTTTGCGCGCCGTCGTCGCTGAGCCAGGCCACGCTGCATGCAAACTCGCAGCGCTGGGCTATCCTTATACAGACACAGGTCGCCAGAATTGTGGTGGCAGTATGATTCAGTGATCACCACCGGAGGTTTTGCGGATGCCGATTCAGACCAGCCGCAGTCACGACGGTCAGACTTTGATTATCAGAATAGAAGGCCGCTTTGATTTCAGCACCCACCAGGCCTTTCGCGATGCCTACGAGCATGGCGGCACAGATGTCCGTGGTTATATTGTTGATTTAGCCGAGGCAACCTATCTCGACAGCTCCGCTCTGGGCATGCTGCTCCTGTTACGGGACTATGCCGGGGGCGACAACGCCAGTATCGCTATTGAAAACTGCAATAAGGATGTGCGCAAGATACTGACCATTTCCAATTTTGAGCAGCTCTTCACCATCCGGTGAGCGTTCGGGCAGCAGGAGTGACTCATGGATGAGCCCGGAGCGGAAAATGGCCCCCTCAAAATCCTGATTGCTGATGACAGCGACAGTGACCGCCTGATTCTGAAAACGTTGCTGAAAGGTCTTGGCCACGATGTACTTGATGCCGCCAATGGTCGCGACGCCGTCAGACTTTTTCAATCCGGAGCACCGGATATTGTGATGCTGGATGCCCTTATGCCCGCCATGGATGGTATGGAGGCCGCCCGGCAAATCAAACGGCTGGCGGGTGAGCGGATGGTGCCGGTTATCTTTGTTACCTCCCTGACAGAAGCCGGTGACCTGGCTCAATGCCTTGAGGCGGGAGGGGACGGGTTTCTGAGCAAACCCTATAACCGGCTGATGATCAAAGCCAAGATCAGCGCCTTTAACCGGATGCGCCTTCTGCACCAGGCATTGTCACGCCAGCGAGACGCCATGCGTGAGCGTAACCGGCAATTGCTGGAAGAACAGCATGTGGCCCGGCGGGTTTTCGACAATATCGCCCACACCGGGTGCCTGGATGCTGCCAACATTCGCTACCACGCGTCTCCCCTTTCGGTTTTCAGTGGCGATGTACTCTTTGCCTCGCCACGCCCTGCCGGGGGCATGCTTGTTTTTGCGGGAGACTTTACCGGCCATGGATTGCCTGCGGCCATTGGTGCCATGCCCGTGGCAGAGACCTTTTACGGCATGGCCGGTAAAGGTTTTGACGGTTCCGATATTCTTCGGGAAATTAACCAGAAACTCGCGCGCATACTGCCTAAAGACATGTTCTGCTGCGGTGTGATGGTTGAGGCTGATTTTGCGTTTAACCAGCTGAGAATCTGGAACGGAGGCCTGCCGGATGGCTGGCTGGTGCGTTCGTCCACTGAGCGTTACAGCCTGCCTTCTTTGCATTTACCCCTGGGCATTCTTGGCGCTGATCAGTTCAAGGCGGAAATGGACGTTGTCAGAACCCGCCCCGGTGACCGCTTGTTGCTGATGACTGATGGCGTGCTGGAGTGTTCTGATGCGGCGGGGAACCTTTTTGGCGAAGAGGGTGTGCGCCTCGCTCTTGAAAATGCCGGCAATGAAGGGCATCCGTTCGATGCGCTCATGAGAGGAATAGAACAGTTCACCGGGCAACTGAACTTTGGCGACGATCTGACCCTGTTCTGCCTGGAAATGATTGATGAAGCCGGGCTGGCTGTTTTACCGGATGCCCTGGAGCCTTCTTCCCTTGCCGGCCCGACAGAATGGACCTGCGAGTATGAAGTCCGTGAGCGCACGCTGGGGGAGTTCAGCCCTTTGCCGCTTTTGTTCCACATCTGCATGGAAGTGCCCGGGCTCAGGCGTAAAAGCGGAGAAATTTATACGCTGCTGTCTGAGCTGTACAATAATGCGCTGGAGCACGGCGTACTTGAGTTGCCGTCTGAATGGAAATATACGCAAGCTGGCTTCGACCGTTATTACGAAGAGCGCACTGTTCGCCTGGGCCGTGTGGGCGGGCATTATATCCGCTTCCGTTTCCACCACAAACCTGTGGGGCCGGGTGGGCGCCTGCATGTTGTTTGCGAAGACAGTGGCTCAGGGTTCGACTTCCGCAATCATCCGGCTTTGCAGTCTGCGGCGGTTGCCCATAGCGGCCCTCGCTACGGCGGGCGAGGGCTTGTGCTGTTAAAACGGTTGGCGGAATCTGTCAGATACTACGGGGAGGGAAACCGGGTGGAAGTTGTATACGAATGGTGCCCCTGAAGAGCACCGGGCAGGTCATTTCAATAGCAACAAGGGAGTTGGTCATGGTTGATACACCACACCTTGATGAAGAAGCTCTGGCCGAGCTTCAGGATGTAATGGAAGACGAGTTCGGCATATTGATTCAGACGTATCTGAATGATTCGAGAGAGCGGATTGATAATCTTAAAGCAGCCATAAGGGAAGCGGACGCAGACGCTTTTGCCAGGACAGCCCATAGCTTCAAGGGTAGTTGCATCAATATCGGAGCTCCCCGCCTTGGAGAACTGTGCCGGGATGCGGAGAAAGCCGGGCTGGAAAACCGTCTGAACGATGCGGCTCCAGCACTGGAAGCGATCGAAACCGAGTTTCAGCGGGTGACTCGTGCGCTTGAATCACTCATGGCAGGAGATGCCAGGTAGCTTTCAAGTGCATTGCATGGGGGTGCTGGCATTGCTTTTGCAACTGTTCGGGAAACCGCCTTTGAAATGGCCCCGAAACGGGCCGGATCAGGCGCCTTGCAATTAAAAGCGGCAAGAGGTTGCCATGGCACAGATGGTTCTCCCCAATACTCCTGCTCCCGGGATGCAGAGCGATGCTGGTTCTTCAAAAGTCGGTTCTGGCCGTGACTCCCGGGACAGTGGCTCCGGCGAAACCCGGTACCAGGCTGTCTCCCGTGCGGAGCAGAAGCGCCTTGATCGCCAGCAATCCGGGCGCAGTGATGAACCCCGGGATACGCGACAAGCGGGCTCGGATAACCCGAATAAAGCAGACGCCACACAGGCATCAAACCAGGTTGATCGAAACCGGAAAACCGGTGACCCGGGTGAGGGCGGTAACCCGGTTTCCGCCAGTGAAGACAGCGTCGCAGGCACAGAGACTGCTGGCGAAACCGCAGCGCCCTTGCCCGATATGGAGGCTGTCACAACGCCTGTAACCTTTACAGAATTGCAGGCGCTTTTGTTACCTGCAAACGGACAAACGGCCACAGCAGTCAGTAATCCTGGCGTCTCGGTGAATGGCCAGCCGATCAATCAGGCCGCCGGGTTGTTTGCCGGGCAGCCCGGACAAACTTCTCCGGGCATTAGTGGAGGGTTGACAGCGGGCCTCCAGATGGCCGATGGCCCGGTGCCGCTGGCCGGGGAAAAAACACTGGCTACGGACCCCGCCCGCCTTCTGACCGGCACCCGGTTTGAATCGGCGCTGGAGGTGGCCGCCCAGCAAAGCGCTACCGCAACCGGTAAAATGCTGACAGAGGCTCAGGCGCCCTTGCGAGGCTACGCAACATCAATCGATGTGCCCGTAAATCACGCAGAGTGGGGCGACAAGCTGATGGGCAAGCTCAGCTGGCTGACAGCCAAAAACCTGTCGATGGCCGAAATTCACCTGACTCCGCCGGACATGGGCCCCATGGAGGTGCGGGTTCGCGTTCAGAATGACCAGGCCAACATCACCGTGCACACAGCCAACCCTGTGGTGAGGGACCAGCTGGAACTGCATTCCCACCGGCTCAGGGATATGCTGGGAGAGCAGGGCCTTGCTCTCGCCCAGTTTGATGTTTCCGACAACCCCGGCCATCAGCACGGCGAGCAGGGTGGGGAACAGGGAGAGGCTGCCTTCGCCGGTTCAGGCGCCAGGGGCACAGTTCTCGACAATGGCGGTGATGAGATACAAACGGGCAGTCTTGATCTTGGCTGGAAGGGTACAGTCGATATTTTTGCGTGAATGCCAGCGCCTGGACCTGGCCACAGGCGCCAATCCGCTTTGCCCATCTCTCCATGCAACGCTAAACTGCGGTCCTGAGCGGAGGTTTGGGGCTTTTGGCCCGCCCTTTGCAGCTAAATTGTGAAAGTCATCGAACAGCACGATCACCGACGGATTTCTGGCGGAAAAGACTATGGCACAAAGCAGCACAGCTGAGGCAGTACCGGCCAGGAAAGGAAAACTCAAGCTCATTATCCTGATAGCCGTGGCGCTGATCCTGGCAATAGCGCTATCCATTGCAGGCACCCTGTGGTTTCTGGGTGACGGCATACCCGGAATGGGCGACGATGTTGCAGGCGAAAATGCGGTGGCGGAAGAAGTGTTTACACCCAGTGTTTACATGGGTATTGAAAAAGCCCTGGTAACAACAGTGCAGGGGGAGGGACGCCAGCGATACGCCCAGGTGTATCTGTCCTTTGAGGCGAAGGATCCTCAGGCGCTGACTGCGGCAAAACTGCATTTGCCCCTGATCCGGAGCCAGCTGGTTACGGTGCTGGGGAGCAGCAGTTTTACCGAGCTGCAAACGCCAGAGGGGCGCGCGGGCCTGGCAGACACCATGCTGGCCACGGTCAATCAGGTGCTGGAGCAGGAGGGTGAGCCATCCATAAATCGGGTACTGTTCCGGAACTTCGTGGTTCAATAGGCTTTTCAGCGGCAGGATAAGGTATGCAGGATTTACTGTCACAGGATGAAATTGATGCGCTCCTTCATGGCGTGGATGAAGGTGACATTGATACCTATGAAGAAAGCGATGAAACCGGTGTAAAGTCCTACGATCTCGCCAGCCAGGATCGTATTGTCCGGGGCCGGATGCCCACCCTTGAAATGATCAACGAGCGCTTCGCCCGATACACTCGCATCAGCCTGTTCAATCTTCTGCGCCGTAATGCGGATGTTTCCACCGGCGGCGTACAGATCATGAAATTCGGTGAATACGTTCACACGCTCTACGTGCCCACGAGCCTGAATCTTTGCAAAGTGCGCCCGCTTCGGGGCACCTCCCTGTTTGTTCTGGATGCCAAGCTGGTGTTCAAGCTGGTTGACAACTTTTTCGGCGGCGAAGGGCGGCATGCCAAAATCGAGGGGCGTGAGTTCACGCCAACGGAAAACCGGATTGTACAGATGGTGCTCAATCAGGTTTTTACCGATATGCGGGAAGCCTGGCAGGCAGTCATCAAAGTGGACTTTGAGTACCTGAATTCCGAAGTAAACCCGGCCATGGCCAATATTGTCAGCCCCAGTGAAGTTGTCGTGGTCAGCACCTTTCACATTGAGCTGGACGGCGGCGGGGGTGAGCTGCACTTTGCCTTGCCCTATTCCATGATCGAACCTATCCGGGATGTACTGGATGCCGGCGTGCAAAGCGACATCGACGATGTGGATGAACGCTGGGTGGGCGCGCTACAGGAAGACATCAAAGAAGTGGAAGTACCGGTAAACACCACGGTTTGCAGGCGCCGCATTTCCCTGCGCGAAGTCGCAAAACTCAAAGCCGGCGATATCATACCGGTAGAAGTGCCCGAATACCTCACAGTAACCGCGAATGGCATTCCGATATACAAGGCAACCATGGGAACCCGGGACGGCAAACTGGCGCTGAGAATTCATGAACGGGCAGAGCGCCGAAAAGTGAAAAAACAACTGAAGGTAGAACGTAATGGCTGAAGACAACAAAGATGGTCAGGAGCTGAGCGAGGACGAAAAGCTGGCGGCCGAATGGGAGGCAGCCATGGAAGAGTCCGGTGATGAAAGCTCCGGAGGGTCCCGGGATGATGAGTGGGCCCGGGCCATGAAAGAGGCGGGAAAGACCGCTGCCGGTGACCGCACGGGAAACAATGCCGACAACAATGTTGTTACCGCGCCCATGGAAGAGTTTGACGAAGGCGCCACGGGCGGGCAGGGAGACGGGCCAGCACCGGACCTGGACGTGATTCTGGACATTCCTGTCAGCATCTCCATGGAGGTGGGCAATACCCAGATACCCATCCGCAATCTCCTGCAGCTGAACCAGGGCTCGGTAATTGAATTGGACCGGCTGGCGGGCGAGCCGCTGGATGTGCTGGTGAACGGCACGCTCATTGCCCACGGTGAGGTGGTTATGGTGAACGAAAAGTTTGGCATTCGCCTGACCGATGTGATCAGCCCCGGTGAACGCATCAAGCGGTTGCAGAAATAACATGTGGTTAAAAACGACAGCAGCATCATTGCTTGTGCTGGCCACACCCGTGTTTGCGGAGGAGGCAGCGAAAGCCAGGCCAAGCGCTGCAGCAACCACCGGCGGCAACGCACCGGACACCCTGGGCACATTGCTTAGCCTGGGCGCGGGCCTGCTGGCGGTGATTGCGATTATCTACGGCTGCGCCTGGATAATCCGCCGTATGAACGGCATGACCGGAATGAACAACAATGCCATCAAGGTCGTTTCTGTAATGGCCATCGGAGCCCGCGAGCGCATTGCCTTGATTGAAGTGGGCGGCCAGCAGATCCTTCTGGGGATCACACCATCGGCCATACGCACGCTGCAGGTGTTTGAAGAGCCGGTTGTGGATGCCGGCAGTGGCAACTCCGGGGATTTTGCCCGGCGCCTGCAAAGTATGATCGGAAAATCCTGGACAGCTCCGAACAAGGAATGAACCGGCCCATGACAGCGGCAACCCCCAAACGACTCATTGCAATCCTTGTGGTACTCGCCGGCCTGTTCTGGGCTCCATTGGCGCTGGCGGACCTGCCGGGTATTCCCGCGTTCACGGTTCAGCCGGGTGAAGGTGAGGGCGTTCAGGAATACTCGGTAACACTGCAGATTCTGGCGCTGATGACAGCGCTGACGTTTCTGCCGGCCATGCTGATGATGATGACGTCCTTCACCCGCATCATCGTGGTGTTTGCAATCCTGCGCCAGGCCCTGGGCCTGCAGGCTACCCCCTCCAACCAGATACTCCTCGGGCTGGCCCTGTTTCTGAGTATTTTTATCATGAAGCCGGTACTGGAAGAAGCTAACCGCGCGGGGTTGCAGCCCTATATGCAGGAGGAAGTGACCTCCCTTGAAGCGGTAGAGCTCGCCAGCGAGCCCTTCAAGAAGTTCATGCTGGAGCAGACCCGGGAAGATGATCTGGCGTTATTCATGCGTATCGCCGACGTGCAATACGATACAGCCCGGGATGTATCCTTCTGGATACTCATGCCGGCGTTCGTGACCAGCGAGCTCAAAACCGCGTTCCAGATCGGGTTTATACTGTTTATCCCGTTTCTGATTATCGACATGGTTGTGGCCAGTGTACTCATGGCCATGGGTATGATGATGCTGTCGCCAATCATCATTTCGCTGCCGTTCAAAATCATGCTGTTTGTTCTGGTAGACGGCTGGGCCCTGATCATGGGCACACTCGCCGCCAGTTATGGCATATAGGAGGAAGCCATGACTCCCGAAACCGTTATCGACATAGTGCGGGAAGCCCTGTGGATGATTGTGCTACTGGCCTCCGTCATCATTGGCCCCGGGCTGGTGATAGGCCTGGTTGTCAGTACCTTCCAGGCTGCGACACAGATCAACGAACAAACCCTGAGCTTTCTGCCACGCCTTCTTGTTACGCTCATCGTGATTATTGTCATGGGCCCCTGGATGCTGACCAAACTTCTGGATCATGCGCACCGGCTGATCTCCAGCATTCCTTTCCTGATCGGCTGATTCATGACTCCGGCTGAGTTCAGTGCAGACATACTGGGCCAGTGGGTTGGCCAGCACCTCTGGCCGCTGTTCCGGCTTGCCAGCTTTCTGATGGTCATACCCATTTTCGGTACCCAGCTGGTGCCGGCCAGGGTTCGGCTGGGGCTGGCGCTGTTGATGACCATCCTGATCGTACCCATGATTCCGGAAGCGCCCCGGGTTGAAGCCCTGAGTGCTGATGCGGTTGTTATCACATTGCAGCAGATCCTGATCGGCGTAGGCATGGGGTTTGCACTGACTGCGCTCTGGCAGCTTTTTGTGATTGCCGGCCAGATGATTGCCATGCAGATGGGCCTGGGCTTCGCATCCATGGTTGACCCCGCCAATGGTATCAACGTGCCGGTGCTGTCGCAGATCTACACGATTACGGTTACCCTGCTGTTTCTGGCCATGAACGGCCATCTGGTAGCGTTTGAAGTGTTCATCGAAAGCTTCCGGACCCTGCCGGTTGGTATGGAGGGCCTGGGCCAGGTAGGGGTCTGGGAACTGGCCCACAGAATAAGCTGGATGTTCACCTCCGCCATGCTCCTTGCTCTGCCTGCGGTGACCGCGGTACTTATCGTAAGCATCTCATTCGGCGTAATGACCCGCGCCGCGCCGCAGATGAATATCTTCGCCCTGGGTTTTCCGATTGGCCTGATTTTTGGATTGTTTGCCATATGGGTGCTGCATGCCAATTTTCTGCCGCACTTTGAAGCCTACACCCGACAAACCTTTGAGTTTATGCGGGGCCTTCAGGGACAACCCTGACCCATGGCCCAAGAGTTAAAAAATGGCTGAAGAAAACGACAACAGTCAGGAAAAAACCGAAGAGGCCACCCCCCGAAGGCTCGAAAAAGCCCGGGAGGATGGCCAGACTGCCCGCTCAAAAGAGCTGGCTACCATGGCGGTTCTGATCGCCGGTGCCGGTGGCTTGCTGATATTCGGGACCCATCTGGGTGCCTCACTGGAAGCCATCATGCGTGATAGCTTTGTGCTTGAACGCTCCGCGGTATTCGATACCCGGCACATGAGCATTCAACTGATGGCGGCTGCCAAAGAAGCAGCCTGGGCGCTCTCGCCCATCCTTGTACTCCTGCTTATAGCCGCCATCGCCGGTTCCATTGGCATAGGCGGTTTACTGTTCAGCGGCAAAGCCATAGCCCCCAAACTCAATCGCATGGACCCCATCAAAGGCCTGGGCCGGATGTTCTCCACGCGCTCCCTGATAGAACTGGTCAAGGCCATCGCCAAAGTCGGTCTGGTGATGGCCCTGGCGATTCTCATACTGGACATTCGCACGGAAGACTTGCTGGCCATTGCCGAAGAACCGGCGGTGCCAGCCATGGAACACGTGCTCTGGACTCTGGGCTGGAGTTTCTTCCTGCTTGCCTGCGCCACTATCATCATTGCCATGATTGATGTGCCGTTCCAGATTTATGATCACCAGAAAAAACTGAGAATGACCAAGCAGGAAGTCAAGGACGAGTACAAGGACACGGAAGGCAAGCCGGAAGTCAAAGGCAAGATCCGCCAGCTCCAGCGCGAAATGGCCCAGCGCCGTATGATGCAGGATGTTCCCACGGCGGACGTGGTCATCACCAACCCGACCCATTATGCGGTGGCGCTGAAGTACGATTCAAACTCCATGGCGGCGCCTATGGTTGTGGCTAAAGGTGCGGATGAAATTGCCTTCAAGATCATGGAAATTGCCCGCGAGCACAAAGTCGAAGTTCTGCGAACGCCGCCGTTAACCCGGGCTGTGTATCACAATAGCGACATCGGCGACGAAATTCCTGATGGTCTTTACATGGCCATAGCGCAGGTTCTGGCTTACGTGTTTCAGCTGCGGCAGTTCCGCAAGGGGCGTGGGCCTAAGCCTGGCATGCCTGATTTTCCGATTCCCTCAGATTTGCGGCGGGATATTTGACCTCGGTTTTGTCCTGCTGGCTTTGAGGTCTGGCTGATGGCTTGGGTTCCCAGTCTGCGGGTTTGGGGGAGAGTGGTGGTGGCTGGCCTTTCCAGGACACGCTACGAGCCCATCCATGGGCGCTTGACGGTTTTTGGGAGGGGCCCCACATGGCAGCTTGCACTAGCACTGGAAGGCTAGGGACAGACTTAAAGGTCTCGTAGCGTTTTTTGGGAGGCAGCCCCGCATGACAGCCCGCACCAAACTGGCAGGCTACCGTTGAGGTCAGTCTCCTCTGTTCTCGTAAATCGCCTTACCCCAGGCTTCGCGGCTGCCTGGGAGTATCAGGTTCAGGATGATGGCGGCCACTGCACACAGGGCGATACCCTCAAGGTGGCCCAGAACCATGCCGCCGATGCCGAACACCAGGGTAACACCCACGATAACCAGGTTACGCGCCTGAGAAAGATCAACCTGGTGGCGAATCAGCGTGCTCATGCCAACAACCGCAATAGAACCGAACAGCAGGCACAGGATGCCGCCCATAACCGGCACCGGAATCGTCTGCAGGGCAGCGCCGAATTTGCCGACAAAGGCCAGGACGATGGCAGTGCACGCCGCCCACCACATAACCCTGGGATTGAAGTTGCGGGTCAGCATTACCGCACCGGTTACTTCAGAGTAAGTCGTGTTGGGTGGCCCGCCAAACATGGCGGCAGCGCTGGTGGCCAGGCCGTCACCCAGCAGGGTCCGGTGCAGGCCGGGTTTTTCCAGATAGTTTTTCCGGGTCACGTTACCAATCGCCAGAATATCCCCGATGTGTTCAATGGCCGGGGCGATGGCAACCGGGACCATGAACAGGACGGCACCCCAGCTGAACGCCGGCGCCACGAAGGCGGGAACCGCAAGCCAAGGGGCCTGTTGGATGGGCGTAGTATCAACAATGCCCGCGAATGCAGACAGAACGTAGCCGACAATCACCCCAAACATAATCGGAATCAGGCGAAAGATGCCCCTGGCCCAGACCGAAGCAACAATGGTTACAGCCAGGGAAATCATCGCGATCCAAAGGGCTGTATCCTGCGGAATCAGCTGGGTGGCGCCATCACCGGTGCGACCAGAGGCCATGTGCACCGCCACAGGCGCCAGCCCCAGGCCGATCACCATGATAACCGGGCCGATAACCACGGGCGGCAGCAGGCGGGTAACAAAACCGGTGCCGCGCAGTCGGATTGCGCCGCTGAGCAGAACATAAAGGATACCTGCAGCCATCAGGCCACCAAGGGTTTCCTCGAGGCCGAATTTTCCCTTGGAGGCGATAACCGGTGCGATAAACGCAAAAGACGAAGCCAGGAAAATGGGAATCTGCCCGCCGGTTACTATATGGAAAATCAGTGTGCCTATGCCGGCGGTGAACAGTGCAACGTTGGGATCAAGGCCAGTGATCAGCGGCATCAACACCAGGGCGCCAAAGGCGACCAGCAGCATCTGGGAACCTGCGATAGCCTGCTTCCAGGTGGAGTCCGAAGAGTGGTCTTCCATGGTCAGACGTCCTTCTGCTTGGTGCCGAAGATTTTGTCGCCGGCATCACCAAGCCCGGGCAGGATATAGCCTTTTTCATTCAGACACTCGTCAACAGACGCCGTATAGATGGAAACGTCGGGATGTGCGTCCAGAACCTTCTTTATGCCTTCCGGAGCTGCCACAAGCACCAGTGCCCGAATTTCGGTACTTCCGGCCTTTTTCAGCAGGTCAATGGTAGAAATCATTGAACCACCGGTGGCAACCATGGGATCAACAATCAGTGCCATACGCTGATCCAGTTCGCCCACCAGTTTTTCCAGGTAGGTATTGGCCTCCAGCGTTTCCTCGTTGCGGATCTGGCCCACAACGCTGACCCGTGCCACAGGCACCAGGCTCAGCACGCCATCCAGCATACCGAGCCCGGCCCGCAGAATGGGCACGATGGTAATTTTTTTCCCGTGGATCTGTTCCACAGTCACTGGCCCGGCCCAGCCCTCAATGGTCTTTTCCTGAAGATTAAAGTCCTTGGTGGCCTCGTAGGTGAGCAGCGCCCCGATTTCCTGTGCCAGTTCACGGAAATTCTTGGTACTGATGTCGGCACGGCGCATAAGGCCGAGCTTGTGTTGGATCAGGGGGTGTTTTACCTCGTGGATCGGCATGGTCTCACCTGCTTCTTGGTCCGGGATGTGGGGGTTGGGATTCAATGTCGCAAATCAAGTGGCGCAAGGATAACGCATCTTGGAAGGTGAGTCAGGCAGGCAAAGCCAACTGTGAAACGAAAATTTGAACACAGTGGTATGGATCTTGCGGTTACCGGAGTAAAGACACTTTGGCGTCAGAATTCCGACCTTTTTAACGCCTTCAGAAACCGCAAATCGGAGATGCTTCGGGCATGGACAGAGCTTTAGTCCTGAATAATGTCAAATCCCTGACGCGGGGTAACCTCGGCATACCCGTCATGTTGATGGGGCTTCTGGGCATGATGATCCTGCCCATGCCGGCCTTTTTGCTGGATGTGTTCTTCACATTCAATATCACGCTTTCGATCGTCATACTGCTGGTGTGTGTGTACGCACTGCGCCCCATGGAGTTCGCCTCTTTTCCTACGGTGCTGCTGGTGGCAACCCTGTTGCGTCTGGCGCTGAACGTGGCATCCACGCGGATTGTCCTGCTCAACGGCCATGAGGGTGGTGATGCTGCAGGTAAGGTAATTGAATCCTTTGGTGCGGTGCTGATTGGCGGCAACTATGCGGTTGGTCTCGTGGTATTTGCCATTTTGATGATCATTAACTTCCTGGTGGTCACCAAAGGTGCCGGCCGGGTTTCGGAGGTGAGCGCACGCTTTACCCTGGATGCCATGCCCGGTAAGCAGATGGCCATTGATGCCGACCTCAACGCGGGACTGGTCAACCAGGATGAGGCCAGGCACCGGCGCGAGGAGATAGCGCAGGAAGCGGACTTTTACGGCTCCATGGACGGTGCTTCCAAGTTTGTAAAAGGCGATGCCATTGCCGGCCTGCTGATCCTCGCCATCAATATTATTGGTGGGGTTTCCATCGGCATGATCCAGCATGGCCTTGATTTTGGCCTGGCCATGGAGCGTTATGCCCTGCTCACCATTGGCGACGGCCTGGTTGCCCAGATTCCGTCGCTGCTGCTTTCAACGTCCGCCGCCATCATGGTCACCCGGGTTACGTCCAGCCAGGATATGGGTGGCCAGATTCTCAAGCAGATGTTTACGGCGCCCAAGGCCCTGGCCATTGCTGCGGCTATTCTGATTTTGCTGGGTCTGATTCCTGGTATGCCCCACGTTGCCTTCCTCGGGCTTGGCGGGCTTGCTGCTGCCGGTGCCTGGTTTATCTGGAAAAAAGACCGGCAGACGGTCGAAGAAGGCGGCACTTTCCCCAGCCGTGGCGGCGCGGGCGTTGTGTCCGGCGCCGGTGCCCGCGACCTGCCTCTGGCGGGCGATGCCGGTGGGGATCAGGGGCGTCAGTTACCTGCGCCGGGAGAAACCCGCGAGCTTGGCTGGGACGACGTCGCAACAGTGGACATTGTCGGCCTGGAAGTCGGCTACCGCCTGATACCCCTGGTTGATAAATCCCAGGGTGGCCAACTGCTCAGCCGCATCAAAGGCGTGCGTAAAAAGCTGTCACAGGACATGGGTTTTCTGATGCCCTCGGTGCACATACGCGACAACCTGGATCTGATGCCCAATGTGTACCGCATTACGCTGATGGGCGTAACCATCGCAGAAGCCGAAATCCACCCCGACCGGGAGCTGGCTATAGATCCCGGCCAGGTGTTTGGAAAAATAGAGGGAATAGAAGGCAAAGACCCGGCCTTCGGGCTTGATGCGAGCTGGATCGAGCCGGAGAAGAAGGACCAGGCCCAGACGCTGGGTTACACCGTGGTGGACGCCAGCACGGTTGTGGCTACGCATCTTAACCAGGTTCTGCAGAAGCACGCCCATGAGCTGCTGGGGCACGAAGAAGTCCAGAAATGGCTGGACCAACTCGAGAAAATTTCGCCCAAGCTTGCGGAAGAACTGGTGCCCACGACCCTGTCCATCAGCCTGCTGTTGAGGGTGCTGCAGAACCTGCTCAAGGAGGAGGTGCCAATCCGGGATATGCGTTCTATCGCCGAAGCTCTGGTGAACGTGCATCCCAAGAGCCAGGATCCGAAACTGCTGACTACGGTGGCGCGCCAGGCCTTGCGCCGGATGATTGTTCAGAGCATCTGTGGCAATGAACAGGAAATACCGGTTATTACCCTGGACCCCGATCTGGAACAGTTATTGCTTAAGTCTGTACAGCAGAGTCAACAATCTGGCGGCCAGGAGGATATTGGCATGGTTCTGGAGCCGAATATGGTAGAGAAGCTGCAGCGCTCTCTGCAGGACAGCGTGCAGCGCCAGGAGATGCTGGGCAAGCCCGCCATTCTGCTGGTTTCCGGCCCCTTGCGCCCGGTGCTTGCCAGGTTCGCCAGTTACGGTGTAGAGCGGTTACACGTGCTCTCCTACCAGGAAATACCGGATAACAAACAGATTACGATCGTGGCGTCCGTGGGACAGTAATACACGCGGCTGAAAAGACGGACAGCGCAGCAACAGCGTTGCCGGTGGAGGATGCAATATCATGAAAGTGAAACGTTTTTTTGCCAAGAGTATGGCCGAAGCGCTGAAACAGGTCAGCGAACAGATGGGGCCGGACGCTGTCATTCTTTCCAATCGCCGGGTAGACGGTGGTGTTGAAATCGTCACCGCTCTGGACTACGACGAAAACATGGCGCGGCAGAGCCTTGGCGAGCAGGCCAGTGAGGCGACGAACGGAGCCCGCCTTGCAGAAATGCAGGCGGAACGCCACCGCCGGCTGGAAGAGGAACTGAGCCGCTCACGTACCCGTATTCGGGAAGTACGGGAAAGCCGGGCAGCGCGTGGCCGGGGTTATGCTGAGGCAACCTTCACGGGATTGGACGAACAAGCCGGCGAGGGACTTGATGATCCGGCGCCCGGTGGCATCAACAGCAATGCGGATTATTCCGATGAGTTTGCCCGCATGCGCGCGGAAATAAGCTCTTTGCGGGATCTTGTCAGTGGCCAGCGCGATGAGCCGGAAAAACCCGGCACCAGTGCGGTTCAACAGCGGCTGGCGGAGCGCTTGCAGGAGTTTGGCCTGAGCCCGGATCTGGCCGGGTCGCTTTCCCGGCGTCACAAGGGCGGTAAACTGGACGACGGCTGGAAGCAGTCACTGAAAATGCTTGTCACCGGCGTGCGCACACCCCGGCAGGAATGGCTGGACGTAGGCGGCGTATACGCGCTGGTTGGCCCGACCGGTTCCGGCAAGACCACCACCATAGGTAAACTGGCTGCACGCTATGTGTTGAAGCATGGTGCCGATTCGCTGGCGCTGGTCACTACAGACAGGTACCGGGTTGCCGCGCACGAGCAGCTTTTCGTTTTTGGTCGTATTCTGAATGTTCCGGTTCGCGTTGTGGACGAAAGCAACACGCTGGATGATATTCTTGACGAGTTGTCGGATCGTCATCTGGTACTGATTGATACTGCGGGGCTGACCAGCTCCGACAAGGGATACCAGGAGCAGTTGTCAGAACTGGCCCGCAGTCATCACGGCATACGTACGCATCTGGTGGTTTCCGCAACCAGCCAGCCGCGCATCATGAAATCCGTCTGGCATTGCTATAAGATGGCAGGCTTGACGGGCTGTGTAATGACAAAAATTGACGAAGCCCTGACTCTGGGTGAATCTCTGGGTTTTGTAATGGAAACCGGTTTGCCGGTGGCATATTACACGGATGGACAAAAGATCCCGGGAGACCTGCATCATGCCGAGGCCGTTCCGCTTGTGCGTCTGGCAGCTGAGCGTCTTAAATTGCTTCAGCGGCAGGCTTCTGCAGAGGGAATATCTGGCACAGAACGCCCGCGGGAAACTGCATGAGGCGATGAAGATCCGGGTTTTGTGCGGCCATGGGCCGTATCCGGTTAAACGCGGCAAGAGATAATATACAGTATGAGCAAACCACATCCGGTACAGGTGATAGCGGTTTCCGGCGGTAAGGGCGGTGTTGGCAAAAGTAATATCTCGGTTAACCTTGGCATTGCTCTGGCACAAAAAGGCAGGCGTGTGGTTTTGCTTGATGCCGATCTCGGCCTGGGAAATCTTGATGTGCTGCTTGGCGTCACCGCCACCCGCACCCTGCAGGATGTGCTGGCGGGAGATTGTGATTTAAAGGACGTTCTGGTGAATGGCCCTGGTGGGATCAAAATCGTACCGGCCTCTTCCGGAACCCAGCGCATGACTCAGCTCAGCGCAATGGAGCACGCTGGCCTGATTAACGCGTTCAGTGAACTGGGCGACCAGATTGATGTCCTCATCGTGGACACTGCCGCCGGCATCTCCGACTCGGTGGTGAGTTTTCTGCGGGCGTCTCAGGAGCTGCTCCTGGTGGTTTGCGATGAACCCACATCCATTACGGATGCCTACGCCCTGATTAAACTGATGAACCGTGACTACGGCACCAATCGTTTCCGCATTCTTGCCAACCAGGTGAGTAGTGAGCAGGAAGGCCGCCATTTGTTTGAAAAACTGACCCGGGTTACTGAGCGCTTCCTTGATGTGGCGCTGCAATATGTGGGTATGGTGCCTTACGACGAAGCTGTGAAAAAAGCGGTTCAGCGCCAGAAGGCCGTACTGGACGCTTACCCCCGGGCCAAAGCCTCGCTTGCTATCAAGGCACTGGCTGACAAGGTGGAAAGCTGGCCGCTGCCGTCATCTCCCCGCGGGCACCTTGAGTTTTTTGTTGAGCGGCTCGTCGAAGTCTGAAACGGATCCTGTAAAACAAAACCGGATACATGACATTGGCGAAAAATCTGGGAATCTATAACCAGGCTGGCGTAAACAGCCCTGCAGAGCTGATCGAAACACATGCGCCCCTGGTCAAGAAAATCGCACTTCATCTTCTGGCGCGGCTACCGGCTTCGGTGCAGCTTGACGACCTCATGCAGGCAGGCATGATCGGATTGCTGGAGGCTGCCCAGCGCTACAGCGCAACCAAAGGCGCAACCTTTGAAACCTACGCCGGTATACGTATTCGCGGAGCCATGGTGGATGAGATTCGCAAAGGCGATTGGGTGCCGCGCTCGGTGCACCGTAATGCCCGCCGGATTGCCCGCGCTATCAAGGCGGTTGAGGACAGGACGGGCCGGGAAGCCCAGGATGCGGAGGTGGCCGAAGAGCTCGGTATGGAGCTTTCCGAATATCATGCCTCCTTGTCTGATGCCAACAGCGGGCGACTTTTTAGCCTTGATGAGCTCAATGAATCCGGAGATCTGCCGATAGAAGAAGCAGAGGCCAGTGATAATCCACTGGATGGTCTGACGTCTGATACGTTCCGGAATAATCTGGCGACCGCCATTGAGCAGCTTCCGGAGCGCGAAAAACTGGTGTTGAGCCTGTATTACCAGGAGGAGCTCAACCTGAAGGAAATCGGTGCGGTATTGGGCGTCAGTGAAAGCCGGGTCAGCCAGATTCACAGTCAGGCGGCTTTACGGCTGCGCAGCAGGCTTTCTGAATGGCGGCTTGAAGAACATGATTAAACGCCGCAAAAGGTTTCAGAGTTCAGGTGGCGTGTAGTATTTGGTAACCGACGCTTTACAAGCTCAGTAAAGATCAGACAATACAAGGTTAAATCAGCGGCCTGCCAAACTTCGAGCGCAAGGGTCAAACGAATTCCGGGTCTTACTAACTGGAGGTCCCTTTGGACAAGAACATGAAAATACTCATTGTGGACGATTTCTCCACAATGCGGCGGATTATCAAGAACCTGCTTCGCGATCTGGGTTTCACCAACACTGACGAGGCGGACGACGGCAATACCGCTTTACCCATGCTGAAAAGCGGCAAGTACGATTTCCTGGTAACAGACTGGAACATGCCGGGAATGTCCGGTTTTGATCTGCTCAAAACGGTTCGCGCCGATGAAAATCTGAAAGACCTTCCCATACTGATGGTTACTGCTGAAGCCAAGCGCGACCAGATTGTTGCAGCTGCCCAGGCCGGTGTGAATGGGTATGTGGTAAAGCCTTTCACAGCGGCGGTTCTCAAGGAAAAAATCGAGAAGATTTTTGAGCGAATTCAGTAACCGGACATCGGATGAGCCGTATGAGCGATAACAAGAAGATCCGGCGGGATCTTGAGCCGGAAGTGACCGAAAAACTCCGGCACCAGGCGGCAGAACTCACTCAATGCGTTGAAAGTGGCGATTATGCCGGTGCCATGAATCTGATCAACGAATTGAATGAGGTCAGGGATCAAAGCCTTTATCGCGAGGTGGGCCGGCTGACACGAACCCTGCATGAGGCAATCCGTAACTTCCAGATAGATCCACGAAGCCCGGAACAAAAAGAAGTCCTGTCGCTGATGACAGACGCATCGGACAGGCTGGCCTACGTTGTCCAGATGACAAGCCAGGCTGCCAACCGCACCATGGATCTTGTTGAAGAAAGCATGCCCGTCGCCCACACCGTTCGCGATAACGCAACCTCGTTAAGGCAAGAGTGGCAGCGGCTGGGGCGTCGTGAGATGCAGCCGGCTGAATTCCGCGAACTCTACGGCCGTATTGACGCTTTTTTCCAGAGTGTCTCCAAAGATGCAGACAGGGTATATAACAACCTTTCCGAAATCCTGTTGGCACAGGATTTTCAGGACCTTACCGGCCAGGTCATTCAGCGTGTAACCGCTCTGGTTAAAGAAGTTGAAGAACAGATGCTCAGCCTGGTGGTTATGGCCAGCCATGTTGATCAGCTCACAGGCACCGTGCACCGGCTGGAACACGAAGAAGTCTCTGCGGAGCAGGGGGTCGGGCCCCAGATGAAGACAGAAGAGCGCGAAGATGTAGTCTCGGGACAAAACGACGTAGATGACCTGCTGTCCAGTCTCGGTTTCTGAATATCAAGAGGTTAGTCCATGGCGTTTGATGCCGATGATGAAATCCTGCAGGATTTTCTGGTAGAAGCCGGAGAGATTCTCGAGAAGCTGTCTGAGCAGCTTGTGGATCTTGAACAACATCCTGATGACGGTGATCTGCTCAACGCCATATTCCGCGGATTCCATACCGTTAAAGGCGGTGCAGGCTTCCTGCAACTGGAGGCTCTGGTTAACTGTTGCCACTCCGCCGAGAACGTATTCGATATTTTGCGTAACCACAAACGCAAGGTTGATCCCGAGCTGATGGACGTTGTTCTTGAGGCGCTGGATTACGTGAATACGATGTTTGAGCAGGTGCGTAACCGGGAGGAACTTACGCCCGCCCCGGATGAACTGATCGCCGCACTGGATGCGCTTGCCCAGCCCCAGGGTGCGGAGCCGGCAAGCCGCGCGCCGGAAGCCAGTTCTGAACCTGCGGAACCGGGTCCTGCGAGTGGCGATATCACCGATGAAGAATTTGAGCAGCTGCTGGATGCCCTGCATGGCCAGGCTTCGGACGCAGGTGCTGACAGCAGGAGCAAACCGGAGCGGGAGCCGCCGGCTGACAGCAGCGATGGCTCCGGGAGCAGTTCCAGCGACGAAATCACAGATGAAGAATTCGAAGCCCTGCTGGACGAGCTGCATGGTAAGGGCAAGTTCGCAGCAAAACCGGCTGCCAACACCGGAGCCGGGGCCACAGATACTGCCGGGCCGGCAGCGAAGGGTGATGATGACCTGATCACCGACGACGAATTTGAAAAGCTGCTGGACGAGTTGCACGGCAAGGGTGGAAGTCCGACAACCGGGCATTCTGCAAACGAACCGGCCGAAGCGCCCCGCCAGAACCCCGGGCCTGTGCAACCAGCGTCTGAGACAAAGCCGGAACCAAAGCCTGCGACCGATACAGCCGCCAAAAAGGCAGCCCCGGCGTCCCCGGCCAGAGACTCAGCGCCTGCAGCGGAAACCACGGTGCGGGTAGACACCAAGCGCCTTGATGACATCATGAACATGGTGGGCGAGCTGGTGCTGGTGCGTAACCGGCTCCAGCGGCTGGGCTCTGAAAGCGAAAACGAGCACATGCACAAGGCGGTATCCAGCCTTGATGTAGTGACCACGGATCTGCAGGCCGCCGTCATGCAAACGCGCATGCAACCGATTAAAAAGGTGTTCGGTCGCTTCCCCCGTGTTGTGCGCGATCTTGCCAGGGGCATGAAAAAAGAAGTAAATCTGGTCATGCACGGGGAAGATACCGACCTCGATAAAAACCTGGTGGAGGCACTTTCAGACCCTCTTGTGCACCTGGTACGTAATTCGGTTGACCATGGCATCGAGGCACCCGATGTGCGGGAGAAAGCCGGTAAGCCACGGCAGGGTACGGTCACCCTCTCCGCCGAGCAGGAAGGCGACCATATTCTCCTGTCTATCGCTGACGATGGCGCCGGCATGGATCCGGAGGTGCTCCGTCGCAAAGCTGTAGAAAAGGGGATTTATGATCAGGATGCCGCAGATCGTCTGACCGATACGGAGTGTTTCAACCTGATCTTTGCCGCGGGTTTTTCCACCAAGGAGCAGATTTCTGACGTTTCGGGCCGTGGTGTTGGCATGGACGTGGTGAAAACCAAGATCAGCCAGCTGAATGGCCAGCTCAGCATCGAATCTGCCCCGGGTAAAGGCTCCCGGATTATCATCAAGGTGCCCCTGACGCTGGCAATCATGCCAACACTCATGATCATGCTCGGCGATCAGTCGTTTGCGCTGCCGCTGGTGAATGTGGTGGAAATTTTCCATCTGGATCTGACCCGCACCAACATTGTGGACGGCCGCGAGTGCATTGTTGTCAGAGACAGGGTTTTCCCGCTGTTCCACATAAAACGCTGGCTGGTTAAAGGCGCTGCCGGAAAGGCCGAGCCGGAGAACGGGCACGTTGTCATTGTTGCCATGGGCACACGTCAGGTGGGTTTTGTTGTTGATCAGCTTGTTGGCCAGGAGGAGGTGGTTATCAAACCCCTCGGGCGCGGGCTTCAGGGAACCCCGGGCATGGCCGGTGCGACAATTACCGGCGACGGGCGTATTGCGCTCATTATTGATGTTCCGAGTTTGCTGCAGCATTACAGCTGATGTTCGGTAGGAGAAATGGATGACAGTTTCGGTCCTGGTCGTTGACGACTCAGGCTTTTTCCGCAAACGGCTGACGGAGATCCTGACGTCGTCCGGGCAGATCCGTGTGGTAGGCGTTGCCGCCAACGGTCGGGAGGGCGTTGAGTTGGCCCAGTCGTTGCGCCCTGATGTCATTACCATGGACTACGAGATGCCGGTTATGGACGGTATCTCGGCCGTGCGGGAAATCATGAGGAAAAATCCCGTGCCGGTACTTATGTTCTCCTCCCTCACTTATGAGGGTGCCAGGGTTACGCTGGATGCACTGGAGGCCGGTGCAGTGGACTTCCTGCCCAAAAATTTCGAGGAAATAGCCCGGAATAGCAGTCAACTCCAGAAAATCCTGATAGAACGAGTGCTTGATGTTGCCCGCAGCCGGCCCAACGCCCGCGCAGCACAGGCTCCAAGACCCGCTTCGACGCCTGGTGCGCGCCCTGAAGGGGCTACACGGCCTGTTGCCGGAAAGCCGGTGGCGGCTCGTGACCAGGCCATACCGCCGGCACAGGATGAGCCGGCAAGGCGTTCCTCCCGAAAAAACCCGGCGCGACATTATTCGGTTGTAGCTATTGGTACGTCTACAGGAGGGCCGGTAGCGCTCCAGCGCGTGCTGACCGCCCTGCCAGCGTCCTTCCCCGCGCCGGTTGTGCTGGTTCAGCACATGCCCGCCAGTTTTACACCGGCTTTTGCGGAGCGTTTGAACAAGCTCTGCCGTATAGAAGTGCGACAGGCAGAAGACGGTGACATGCTGCGCCCGGGACTGGCATTACTGGCACCGGGCGGTAAGCAAATGATGATTGAAAACCGCAGTGGTCAACCACGGGTACGCATCCTGCCGGGTGATGAGCGGCTTAATTACCGGCCGTCGGTGGATGTCACCTTCGGTTCTCTGGCGCGAGCGTTCCCCGGCAAAACCCTGGGTCTGATTCTTACGGGAATGGGAGCCGATGGCCGGGAAGGCTGCCGCATGATGAAACAGAGTGGTTCGCCAATCTGGTCCCAGGATGAAAAAACCTCAGTGATTTACGGCATGCCTATGGCAGTAGCGAAAGCCGGTCTGAGCGATGAAGTCCTGCCTCTTGATGAGATAGGGCCAAGACTGGTTGAGGGTGTGTGCTGATGGATATTCTCAGCCTGCTGGGTGTTGTGCTGGCGTTTGCCGCCATTCTTGGCGGGAATCTGCTGGAGGGTGGTGCGCTGGGTTCGCTGTTCAATGGCCCTGCGGCCATTATTGTCATTGGCGGTACCCTGGCGGCGACAATTCTCCAGACCTCCTGGCCTGTACTGAAACGGGCAGCCCGCCAGGCACAGTGGGTGTTTGTTCCGCCTTATATCAGCATTGAAGATGGTATTGGCAAAGTGATTGACTGGAGCGTGAAGGCTCGCAAGCAGGGCCTGCTGGGGCTGGAGGGGCTGGCCGAGAGAGAGCCGGAGAATTTTGCCCGTAAAGGTCTGCAACTGCTGGTTGATGGAGCAGAAACCGAAACCATCCGCAGTATCATGGAAATCGATCTCGACTGCCGCGAGCAGCGGGATCTGGAATCGGCCCGGGTGTTTGAAGCCATGGGTGGCTACTCGCCCACGATTGGTATCATCGGCGCTGTCATGGGGCTGATTCAGGTTATGACCAACCTGGAAGATCCGGAGTCGCTCGGCAGCGGAATTGCCACTGCATTTGTGGCAACCATTTATGGTGTAGCGCTGGCCAACCTGCTGTTTTTCCCCATCGCCAACAAGCTCCGGGGGCTGGTCAAAGAGCGTTCCAGATACGAAGACATGATGATTGACGGCATTATCGCCATTGCGGAGGGGGAAAACCCCAAATCCATTGAATTGCGGCTGCGGGGTTTCCTGCAGTAAGCAAACCCGGTTCCTATTTATGCGGCGTCGCAGGCAACCCCAGGACGATTTGCACAACAAAGAACGCTGGCTGATTTCCTATGCGGATTTCATTACCCTGCTGTTTGCTTTTTTTGTGGTGATGTATTCGGTTTCGTCCGTAAACGAGGGCAAGTACAAGGTACTTTCGGAAACGCTGACAGGCGTTTTCAACGCGCCCCAGCGGTCTTTTCAGCCCATCGAAATCGGGGATCGGCCACCGCGCCCCGAGGTTGGTCCGTCTGAGGATGTGATCCCCCCGCCGGTTACAGAAGCGCCGCGTAACCGGGAGCAGGATTCCCGGGCGCGCACAGAGGCCCTGCGCACAATGGCAGACCAGTTAGCGCTGGAGTTTGATGACCTGATTAACCGTGGGGTGGTCACCCTTGAAACCAATGACCGCTGGCTTGCGCTGAATCTGCCGGATAGCCTGCTGTTTGGCAGTGGCGATGCCGAGCCACACTATGATGCCTTTGATGTCATGGATAAGGTTGCACGGGTTCTCAGGAATCGGGATAACGCCATAAAAGTTGAAGGCTTCACCGATAACCAGCCCATCCACACCCAGCGTTTTCCCTCCAACTGGGAATTGTCCGCGGCGCGGGCCGCTGCGGTTGTACGCATGCTGAGTATGGAAGGCATTGAGCCAGAGCGCATGGCCGCGGTTGGTTATGGAGAGCACCAGCCCCTGGCCCGCAACGACACGGAAGAAGGGCGCCGCCGCAACCGGCGCGTTGTGCTTCTGATTTCCCGCGAAGCCAATGTCCGGGGTGTTGTGCGCTGAGGTGATATTGCCGGGCCGGGGCCTTGGCACGGTTCCTGTATTGTTGCACCGGGATGCATTCAGGCGGCAACCGCCTGCCGGTTTGCACTCCGTTCAAGTTGCGAAAGAACCGGCCGATAAACCGGGTACAAACCATGTCAAACAGGCGTAACAACGCAGTTGCCGGAGCTAAAACGTGCGAATCTGGGCAGTAGCCAATCAGAAAGGCGGTGTGGGTAAAACGACCACGGTGGTTGCTTTGGGCGGCCTGTTGGCGGAGCGTGGTGAGCGTGTTCTGGTGGTGGATCTCGACCCTCACGGCTCACTGACCAGCTGGTTCGGGTACGATCCGGACACGCTGGCGCACAGTGTTTTTGATTTGTTCCAGCATCAGGGCAAGGTGCCTGAGGGGCTTCCGGCCCAGCTTGTCACGGAAACCGGCTGCCCGGGACTGGCCTTGTTGCCAGCCAGTACGGCGCTGGCCACGCTGGAGCGCCGTATGGTCGGCGTTGAGGGCATGGGACTTATTGTATCCCGGGCGCTTACCCAGCTTTGGGACGATTTCGACTACGTTATTCTGGATAATACGCCGTCTCTGGGTGTGCTTATGGTCAATGCCCTGGCAGCGGCACAGCACCTGATCATTCCGGTACAGACAGAATTCCTTGCCATCAAAGGCCTTGAGCGCATGCTGCATACCCTGCAGATGATCATGCGCTCCCAGAAAAACAGATTGCCTTACACCATTGTGCCTACCCTGTTTGACCGGCGCACACAGGCCTCGGTAAAAAGCCTGAACCTGCTGCGTAAAACCCACCGGGATAACCTGTGGAAGTTTGCTGTGCCCGTCGATACAAAATTCCGTGATGCAAGCCAGGCAGGCGTTATACCCTCGAAACTGGACGCACAGACCCACGGAGTCAGGGCGTACCGGCATCTTCTGGATGACCTGCTTGAGCGCACCGGCGCGCGCAAGGAACGTCAGCATGGCTGACGAAAAATTGACAAGGCTGGCGGATCCGGCCAGCGCGATTGCCAGTTATCTCGATGAACTGCTGCACACAGCCACAGATACCGCTTTGCGAGAAGAGATTCACGAGCCTGAGCCGGCACCCGAAACCCGATCAGAGCCTGCGCCTGAATCTGTGCCGCAGACAATAGCCCGCCCGGTGCAGACTTCCGAGCCTGCGCCTGTGACGGCCCCAGCGCCGGAGATGACGGAGGCCTCTTCGCCGGAAGCGCCCGTATCGCGCCCGGAATGGTCAGAGCGCCCGTTCGAATGCCTGATCTTCACGGTGGCTGGCCTGCAGCTTGCGGTTCCCCTGGTTCTGTTGGGCGCCATTTACCGTATTGAAGAGGAGATACGGCCCATTCCCGGCAGCCCACGCTGGTATATGGGCATTCGCCCTGCCGCTGATCAGAATCTGAGGGTTGTGGATACGGCCGAGTGGATAATGGCCGGGCGCGTTCCTGCCAATGCCCGGGACAACTACCGGTTTGTCATCCGCCTGGATAACAGTGAATGGGGGCTGGCCTGTGACAACGTGGCCCAGTCCTTCACCCTGAGCCCGGGCGATGTGCGCTGGCGCACGGCCCGCAGCAAGCGCCCCTGGCTGGCCGGAACGGTTATCGAACAGATGTGTGCCCTGGTGGATGTGCGCACCATGGCAGATTTGCTGGTGCGGGCCGAGCGGGAGCATCATCTTGATTTAAGTTGAACAGCCCGGTTACGGAATGAAACTTTGCCGTGCTGGCACGGTTTGTGCCCTTAATTATAGTATTGGGCGCTGATGATGTTTTTTTGACGATCAGGTTGCCCGCCGGGCAGCCGAACAGGAGATTCAGGTTATGGCATCCCCGAGCGGACAGCAAAATCAGGCCCAGGATGATCAGGTACTGCAGTATGTGACCTTCCGGCTGGATAATGAGACCTATGGTCTGAACGTTATGCAGATCCAGGAAGTGCTGAGATACACAGAGATTGCGCCGGTGCCGGGCGCTCCGGATTACGTACTGGGCATCATCAACCTCCGGGGCAATGTGGTGACCGTTATCGATACCCGTCGCCGTTTCGGGCTGGCGGATGCCGATGTGACGGATGCCACCCGGATAGTGGTTATGGAATCCGCCGATCAGGTAATGGGGATTCTGGTGGATTCCGTGGCCGAGGTTGTGTACCTGAAAGCGAGTGAAATAGAGACTGCACCAAACGTGGGTAACGAGGAAAGTGCCAGGTTTATCCAGGGTGTGTGCAATAAGGATGGCGAACTGATCATATTGGTCGAGTTCGACAAAATGCTGTCAGACCACGAATGGGCTGAAATCGCAGGGCTGTAAACCGGCGCGATACCGACCGGACCTGATGATGGATGCCTCCCGTGGCAATAACCGGAGACGTCCATCATGTTGGCTGAAATTCCTTCCTATCTTCCCTGGGTGCTGACCGCCATAGCCCTTTCCCTGGTTTTTGCCCAGGGCGTTATGCTCGGGCGCCAGAACAGGCAGCTCAAGGCCATGCTCAAGGAGCGTTGTGACACACTCGGGCGAGAACTGCACGCCACGGCCAGTGGCAGCATGGGGGTAGGCCAGCGCCTGGTGGTGTGCGAGCGGCAACTGCATGAATTGCGTACAACCGTGGATGAGATGTGCCAGAATGACCCGCTGCGCATATCTTACGATGAGGCCTCCCGGCTGGTTGATCTTGGGGCGGATATAGACGATCTTATGAACACGTGCGGAATTTCCCGTCCAGAGGCCGAGCTTGTATCAGCGCTGAGAAAACGTCAGGCGGCCTGAAACCATGCTGTTACGGACGCTATTGAATGAAGAAAGTTTACCCGAGGGCCCAGGAGGCCCTTCTTGCTGTCTCCCGTAATGATTTTGTTACCGGTTCGGATCTGATTCCTTCCATAACCGGCCACTCCATACCCCGCGAAGAAACGGTCGGCCACATTCTTTCCATCATGCCGGAAGTCGAGCCGGATCATGTGGTCATGCACGTGGGAGGCGGATCGGGTTACCTGGCTGCAGTACTGTCCCATCTGGCACACCGTGTTATCTACGTGGAAAAGCACGAGGGCGTCGCCAGGGCAGCGCGGGAACGGTTTTTCCGGCTTGGTATGCACAATGTGGATGTTCTGGCACAGCCAGCCGAAAGCGGATTCACCCTGGACCAGCCGTGTGATCTGGTGCTTTGCACCACCTTCATCGCGGACCGTAACCTGCTGGCAAATTACCTGGCTGAAGGGGGTAATCTGATCTGCCTTGAAGGTAAGGCAGGCCCTGTGCCGAGCATGGCGATGTTCGTCAAGCGCTCCGACAGGCTTGAGCGGGTTCGCACCCTGGGCTGGGTGGATTTTAACCGGAACTCGGAGCAGATTCTGATTGATCTGGGCATGGTTGACGAGGGTGCGCTGGCGAAAGCCAGAACCGAGGCGGCCATGGAAAACTGCCGAGTACTGGATGTTCTGCGTCGCAACCTGAACGTTGAGGAGACAGAACTCTACCGTTCGCTGGCCCAGCAGCGGGGGATGATCTTTGCGGATGCCGACGAACTCTTGCCGTCGCTGCGGGTGGATCTGTTCCGGCGTTTCTCGCGCACCTTTCTGGATCTGTCCAGGATTATTCCTGTGGCGCAGGACCACGAAAAAGTCACTTTTGTAACGGACGACCCGGATGCCCGCACCGATCAGCTGGAGCGGATGGGGCCAAATCATGTGATCGAATGTCGTCTGGTGACCCCCACGGATTTCCGCCGTATCTGGTCGGCCCTTGACCTGTCGGTAAAGGGCAACCGGTTTGTGGCGGACCAGGCGCTGCTGTCAACGACAGGTTCCGGTGCCGGTAGCCAGCGTGACAAACCGCTGGGCAAGGAAACCGGTACCGACCACGTCAGCCCCTACCTGGTGTCCGTTTACGAAGCGATTCTGCTGGATGCCGTCAGTGAAAAAGCCAGTGACATTCACATTGAGCAATACGGCGAGCGTGTACGAATCCGTTTGCGGGTGGATGGCGATCTGCGTGATCTGGGCCAGTACCAGTTGTCGCCCCGTGAACTCAGGGGTGTGATTAACGTCATCAAGTTACGTGCAGAGCTCAATATAGCCGAACGCAGGTTGCCACAAGGTGGCCGTTCCCGGCTGCAGCTGGGCGAAATGGCTTACGACCTGCGCATACAGACCCAGCCTTCGCTTCACGGTGAGCACGCCGTTATCCGGTTGTTACCGCAGACCGGCCGGGCCATGACCATTGCCGAACTCGGAATGTCGCCAATGATTGGCTCCCATTACCAGCGCCTGCTTGATAATCCCGCCGGACTGGTACTGGTGGTTGGACCAACCGGGTCGGGCAAGTCAACAACCCTGTATGCAGGGTTGCAGACACTGGCAGATGATGGCCGCCGTAAAGTGATCACGGTGGAAGACCCGATTGAATACTCTATTGATAATATTCAGCAAACCCGTGTGCGCAGTGATATCGGTTTCAACTTTGCCGATGCCATGCGGGCCTTCGTGCGTGAAGATCCAGACGTGATTCTGGTGGGCGAGATCCGCGACCAGGAAACGGCGCTGGAAGCGATCCGCGCGTCCCAGACCGGCCACGTGGTGCTGTCAACCTTGCACTGTAATGATGCAGTGGACTCCCTGCAGCGTCTATACGATCTGGGCATACATCCCAACTCCATTGCCGGTGAATTGCTGGCAGTGATTGCCCAGCGTCTTGCCAAGCGCATCTGCAAGCACTGTCGCCAGCCTGCAACGCCCGACCCTGTCATTCTCGAGGAAGTGTTTCCCAACGGGGCACCGGATGATTTCCGGTGTTTTGAAGGCTCCGGTTGCGATAAGTGTAACGGCCGTGGCACCCATGGGAGAGTGGCCATTGTGGAGTATATGGAGGTGGATTCCGATATCCGTAATGCCATATCCAGCCAGCCGCCAATCGGCGAGCTGCGCTGGCGTGCACTCGACTCCGGGCTGGTGACCATGCGCGACAGCGCGCTGGATCATGTTATTGAAGGTGTTATCCCATTGTCCGAACTGCCGCGCATCCTGCCCCGGGAGCGCATGGCGCCGGAAGTTCGCGGCGGACGCAGGAGCAGGTTATGAGCGCAGTCAAACAACAGAACAAGGCGGCTCAACGGGAACCGGCGGAAGTTGTGTTTCACGATGAACTTGAACGATTGGCCGCTATGGATCTCGGGCCTGTACCGCCGGGCTGGCGTATGTCACCGAGGGCGGTTGAGAAGTTTATCCTGGGTGATGACAGCCTCGATATCGAGCGCAAGTTTGTAGCGGACCGGGCCATGGTTATCCGCATTATTATTTCGTTGTGTACCAGCCGGGGTTGTTTGCTGGTTGGCGAACCCGGCACGGCCAAATCCTGGCTTTCAGAGCTGCTTGCCGCAGCGGTTTCCGGCGACTCCACTCTGGCCTTGCAGGGTGGAGCCCTGACTCAGGTAGGGCAGCTTCTTTACGGCTGGAACGAGGCTGTACTGGCTGCGAAAGGCCCTTGCCTTGAGGCGTTGGTGCCAAGCCCGTTGATGCGGGGCATGATGGAAGGCCGGCTGGTGCGGTTTGAGGAAATTGCCCGTTGCCCCCAGTCGCTCCAGGACGCGATCCTCTCGGTTCTCTCGGACCGGGTTGTGGTTGTACCGGAAATTCCCGATGATGACGGCGTTGTGCTGGCCCGGGAGGGCTTTAACCTGGTGGCCACCTCCAACAGTGTGGATGCGGGTGTTCACGAGATGAGTGCCGCCCTGAAACGCCGCATGGATTTTGAGGAAATCCGCCCGATCAAGAACCTGCCGGATGAAATCGGCGTTGTTCTGAGGGAAGTGCGCAAGGCCAATGCGCGCGCCGGAATCCGTGTGGATCTGGATGAATCTGTTGTCGAAATTCTGGTAACCATGTTCCATGAGCTGCGTAACGGTCAGACCATGGATGGCCGCAGCACGGACCGCCTGGCGGGTGCCGCGCTCTCTACCGCGGAAGCCGTATCGGTTGCCCATGCGGCAAGTCTGAATGCCTGGTATTACGGTGGCGGGAACATGACAGTAGAGCAATTGATGCACCACATCATTGGCTCGGCCCTGAAGGATCATCCCGATGACAGAAGGCGCCTCAAACACTACTTTGAGACGGCCATCGCGCCGCGAAAGGGCAAGGTCTGGGCGCAGGTATGGGCGCTGCGCTCACTTATCCACTGAGGTTGAAGAAAAGGGTGTGGAGGCATCCCGGCCGGCGTCTTCGGGCGTCCGGCCACGGATGTGAAAAGCAAACGCCAGTATTTCCGCAATAACCCGGTACAGATTTTCCGGTATTTCGTCATTGAGGGACAAACGGGCAAGAACGCCGGCCAGCTCGGCGTTTTCGTACAGGGGCACATTATGCGCCCTGGCGATCCTGATAATTTCATCTGCCAGTTCGTAAGTGCCTGTGGCCGTTATGGTTGGCGCCTTTTCGCCATCGTACTTCAGTGCAACGGCTGCGCTGGGTGGCGGGTCTTGATGCTGCTTCTTCTTCATGCGCGGGTATCCACCAGCCTGTGTTCCAGTTTTGTTGCCGGGTATGAAGGGCTGCCCCGCCGGCATTCAAGTTCGGTAACGTCCAGTCCCAGATTCGTGAGACTGCGTCTCAGAAGTGGCAACTCTTCATTAACCTGCTTAAGAGTGTCCTGTTTTTCTGCCCATACCCGTGCGCTCACCTCCTGCTGGCGCAGGGATACCTCAAAATTCAGTGCACCGGCCAGCTCCAGGTCAATCGCCAGGTTCAGCCGCCATTCACTGACGGCGGCCCGCCGGGCATCCCGGCTTTTCGATGACGACTCTTCTCTGTCTTTATAGTGTTCCATACGTAGCTGAGCCACCCTGGGTTCGTTCTGCGGCGTCACCCAGGGCAGATCCAAGAGCATAGCGGACACCGGGGCAGCCGCGTCCCCGCCGGCTCTTGCCGACAGTATCTGGCTATGCAGCTGGTTAACCGTAATCCGGTTTAACATGCCCGCCAGGATTCTCAGGGTCTGGCCCACCGAGACAGGTTCGGAACCGGTGACAGGCGTTGCGGCCAGCGGTTGCGGAAATTGTAGCGGAGCCTGGGCCAGCCCGGGGGTGGCCAGCGGCGTAAGGCGGTTGAACGCCATCGTCGTGTCGCCGCCTTGCTCGGCCAGCAAACCGGTAATCATGCGGCCAATGGCCAGTTTGAGATCGGGTAAAGTCGGGGACGGCGTCCGGACCAGACGAGATTCCGCAAACAGGCCGCTCTCTTCTATCCACTGCCGCATTTGTTGCGCCATACCGGTTTGCGAGCCCGCTCCGGGTGTCAGGGTCTGGCTGGCGGGCAGGCGGGCAAGCAGGGTCTCGATCGCCTGTCGCGCTGCTTCCGGCAAAGGCTGGGGGCTGGGGGCAGCAGGTAGCTGGCCGGGTTTGAGATCGGGTAGCGACCCCCGCTCCAGGGCTGTCACCAGTTTTGCCAGGCCGCTGTCCAGGCTTTGCTGCCAGGGCATGCGCTGGGCAAGGGCTCTGGTGATCGTGGCTTCCGGTGTGGCAGCCAGCTTTCCCAGCAGTTGCAGTTCATTCCCGGCCCGCATTATTTTAACCCAGTCACCGGGCTTCAGCTCTGTAGCGCCAATGTCGGCCTTTACCGGCAGCGGTTTACCCCGCACATCCAGCAGAACCTCGGTATTTACCGCGCCCTGGCGGTTGATGACTTCCGCTACCCGGGCAAGTATGGTGGCGCGGTTCGCCAGCTGAAGCTGGTCCAGTTGCTGCCGGGCAGAGAGGGGCATCGTTTCGGGGCGGGGCTGCCCGGTTTCCGAATGGGTTGCCGGCGTTTTTGTAGCGGGTGCCGGGGGAGCAATGGGGTGTTGGCCGTTCGGTAGTTTCATCGCTGCTGACTTGATACCAGACAAGAGTAATCTGCTAAGGCTTTCGTTATAATACGCCGCGCTGGCAACTATTGCCGTGAATACACCCGATGCAACGTATGCATCGTCCTGATTTCGGGGCCCTGATGTCCGAGCCGTTACTACAGGCCGTTAATCTGCAGTGTGAACGAGACCAGCGGATACTGTTCCGCGAATTATCCTTCTCCATACTGCCCGGTACGGTTACCCGTGTCGAGGGGCCAAACGGCTCCGGTAAAACGACTCTGCTGAGAATACTGGCAGGTCTGAACCATGGGTGGAGTGGTGAGCTTAACTGGTGCGGTGCATCGGTGGCCGGTCAGCGCGAGGTTTTTCTCCGGAACATGCTTTATCTCGGGCATCGCCCGGGTATCAAATCCCTGCTTACTCCGATGGAAAACCTCCGGGCCCTGATGGCCGGGCGCAGGCCAGTATCTGATGTCACATTGAGCCAGGCGCTGCAAGGTACCGGCCTGGCCGGCTATGAAAACGTACCTTGTCGCAATCTGTCTGCCGGCCAGCAGCGCAGGGTTGCATTGGCGCGCTTGCTGGTTGCCGATGAGCCCTTGTGGCTGCTTGACGAAGTGTTCACCGCCATTGACGCAGATGGTGTAAAGGCCCTGGAGGCACTTTTGCAGCAGAGGGCCGCGGAAGGTGGTGCCGTGCTGGTAACGACGCACCATGATCTGGCACTGCCGGGCATGCACAGACTGGTTCTTGGCGCGGGAGGTGTAACAGATGAACGCTAAAGCCCCTCCGGCGGTTCAGCTTGCAGGTAGCAGTGTCGGAGTTCTGGCGGCCATGAAAGGGGTTTTTGCACGGGATATGAAAGTGGCATTCCGGCAGCGCCAGGATCTGCTTAACCCGCTGCTGTTCTTTATCATGGTTGTTACCCTGTTTCCCCTTGGGGTCAGCCCGGAAGTTTCGTTCTTGCGGGAAGCGGGGGCCGGCATTCTGTGGGTAGCTGCCTTGCTTTCTGTATTGTTATCGCTGGATCACCTGTTCCGCCACGATTTTGACGACGGCACCCTGGAGCAGCTCGTGCTCCAGCCACAGCCTCTGTTTTTACTGATTCTCGCAAAAACCATGGCACACTGGATGCTGACGGGGCTGCCCCTGGTGATTCTGACTCCGGTTCTTGGTGTAATGGTGCATCTGGACGGGAACTCCATCGCTGTTTTGTGTCTAACGCTGCTGATTGGTACGCCGGTGCTGAGTCTGATTGGTGCTATTGGCGCTGCGTTGACCCTGGGATTGCGCTCAGCAGGCGTGCTCTTGTCACTGCTGATCATTCCACTGTACATTCCCGTGCTTATTTTCGGTACGGGCACGGTTGCGGCAGCGGCGGAGGGCGCGACCGTGGGAGCCTACCTGGCTTTAATGGGGGCATTTCTCATGCTGGCAGTGACTCTGGCGCCATTTGCAGCGGCAGCCGCTCTGAAAATCAGCTTGTCGAACGGGTAAAACAAGGTAAACGCTGGGACGGTAACCATCTGATGTGGCAATTTTTTCACAAACTGGGTTCCCCAAAATGGTTTTTCGGGATTTCCACCCGGTTCATGCCCTGGCTGCTGGCAGGCGGCATTGTGCTACTTATGGCAGGCATTATCTGGGGTCTGGCGTTTGCACCCAAGGATTACCTGCAGGGCAACAGTTACCGGATTATCTTTATTCACGTGCCCACCGCATTTATAGCCCAGTCAATCTACATCATGATGGCGTCTGCGGCGATTGTGACGCTGGTATGGCGAATGAAGCTGGCGGATGTGTTTGTAAAGGCGGTTGCGCCGGTGGGGCTGGCTCTTACCTTCCTGGCGCTGTTTACCGGTGCAGTATGGGGCAAACCCACCTGGGGAACCTGGTGGATCTGGGATGCGAGGCTGACCTCCATGCTGATACTACTGTTTCTTTACGGCGGTGTTATTGCGCTGGATCGTGCCATTAATGATGAGAAGTCCGCTGCGCGCGCCGTTGCCGTGCTGGTGCTGGTGGGGGTAGTGAATATCCCCATTATCAAATACTCAGTGGAATGGTGGAATACACTGCATCAGCCTGCGACATTCAAACTCACAGAAAAACCGTCCATGCCGGCGGAAATGTGGGTGCCGCTGTTGTTGTCAGTGCTGGGCCTGTACCTGATTTTTGGCTGGCTGGCCTGCATTCGTATGCAAACAGAGATTCTTTCCCGGGAGCAGCGTACCCGTTGGGTAAGAGAATTCGTATTGAAAGGAAGGGTCTGACCCATGGCATTTGATTCCTTTTCCGCTTTTATCGCGATGGAAGGTCACGGGCCTTACGTGTGGGCCTGTTATGCTGTGTTTTTTATACTGATGATTGCAACCATGGCCGGGTCGGTGCGAAGCCGGAAGGCGGTTATCGAATCCTGCCGTCGCGGTTATGAGTTTGAGGCAGACAGGAGTAAAGTGGCGGCGTCTCCAGCACCTTCTGCGTCGTTTACGCGTGTAAACGTTTCCCAAGACTGACTGACAGGTATGTAAATGCATCCGATCCGTAAAAAACGGCTGACCATTGTTCTGTTTCTGCTGGCAGGGCTTTCCGTTGCTGTGGCGCTGACAACCTATGCGCTGCGACAGAATATCAACCTGTTTTATGACCCCACCCAGATTTCCGCCGGTGAAGCACCCGTGGATGTAAGGATTCGCGCGGGTGGCATGGTGAAAGAAGGTTCGGTTATCCGGGATCCCGACAGCCTGAAAGTGGAGTTTCTGGTCACCGATTACAGTGCCTCGGTACCGGTCGAGTACGTTGGCATCCTGCCGGATCTGTTTGCGGAAGGGCAGGGAATTGTTGCTATGGGCAGGCTCAACACCGAGGGCCGCTTTGTGGCGGACCAGGTTCTGGCCAAGCACGACGAGAATTATATGCCCCCGGAAGTTGCCGGCGCCCTGGAAAAGGCATCGAAAGCCGAGGGCAAGTCAGTAACTGGCAGTGTCAAACCGGCCAGCTACTAAACACGTAACAACCAACAGCCTGATTCCTGGAGAGCTTTAATGTATCCCGAACTCGGACAGCTTGCACTGATACTCGCGCTGTTGCTGGCAGTGCTTCTGGCGGTTGTACCCCTGGTTGGCTCGCTCACTGGCAGAGACAATCTTCAGGCATTTGCCAGGCCCCTGACCACGGGCATGTTTGTGTTTGTCGGGCTGGCGTTTGCAGTGCTGACCCATGCATTTTTAACCGACGATTTCTCCGTAGCTTACGTGGCCAACAACAGTAACAGCATGTTGCCCTGGTACTACAAGTTCAGCGCTGTGTGGGGCGGTCATGAGGGGTCGCTGCTGCTCTGGATACTGATGCTGACCGGCTGGACCATGGCCGTTGCCATTTTCAGCCGGCGTTTACCCTCGGTGATGATTTCACAGGTATTGTCAGTTCTGGGCATGGTCAGCGTTGGTTTCCTGCTTTTTATTGTGGTTACGTCGAATCCCTTTGACCGCTTGCTGCCCAACGTGCCTGCCGATGGGGCGGATCTGAACCCGCTTCTGCAGGACTTCGGGCTGATTGTTCATCCGCCCATGCTTTACATGGGCTATGTCGGCTTTGCAGTCGCCTTTGCATTTGCCATTGCAGCCTTGATTAACGGTCGTCTGGATGCCGCGTGGGCCAGGTGGTCACGGCCCTGGACCACTGTAGCCTGGGCGTTTCTCTCCATCGGGATCGCGCTGGGAAGCTGGTGGGCCTACTACGAGCTAGGCTGGGGCGGCTGGTGGTTCTGGGACCCGGTAGAAAATGCATCCCTGTTGCCTTGGTTGTCTGGCACTGCCCTGATGCATTCACTGGCAGTAACGGAAAAGCGTGGTGTGTTTAAAAGCTGGACGGTGCTGCTGGCGATTGTCACGTTTGCCCTGAGCCTGCTGGGCACCTTTCTGGTTCGTTCAGGGGTACTTACGTCGGTTCATGCCTTTGCGTCTGATCCGGAGCGTGGCACCTTCCTGCTTGTATTACTGGCGATCACTGTTCTGGCCAGCCTCATGCTCTATGCCTTCCGGGCGCCTGTGGTTCATGTGCGCTCCCGCTACGGCTCACTTTCGCGGGAAATCTTCCTGCTGTTGAACAACGTTTTGCTGGTGTCTGCAACCTTGTTGGTGGCCGTTGGTACGCTCTACCCCCTGGTTCTCGATTTCTTTGGCCTCGGGAAGATCTCCATTGGCGAGCCCTTCTTCAATCTGACCTTCAGCCCGCTGGCGGTGGCAACCGGGCTCCTGCTCGGCGTGGGTGTGTTTTCACGCTGGAAAAAAACCGATGCCGGCTGGCTGGCGCGCAAGCTTCTTTGGCCTCTCGCCATCAGTACGCTGGCCACTGCGGCCATTATGGCAGGTTACGGCGGGTTCACACCCTGGGCCTTTTTGGGCGTGTTTACAGCCGTGTGGGTCACCACTGCAACATTCCGCGATCTCTGGGACAAGTCCTCATCCAAAAAGGGAAGAATCCATGGTCTCAGGCGGCAGTCCCGCAGTTACTACGGCATGGTGCTTGGGCATCTCGGCCTGGCCATTACAATGGCGGGCGCAACGGTTGTGTCGAACTACGGGATTGAACGTGATGTGCGCATGGTTCCCGGCGATGTGGCGGAAGTTGGCGATTATCAATTTGTCTTTGTGGATATCGGCGAGCGGCGCGGGCAGAACTTCACCGCCCAGTACGGTAGCTTCGATGTGATGCTGGACGGCGAACGTGTTGCCGAGCTGCACCCGGAGAAACGACAGTATTCGGTTGGTATGAGTGTGATGACCGAGGCCGATATTGATGCCGGCCTGTTCCGGGACATTTTTGTTGCCGTGGGTGAGAGAGTTTCTGATAACGCCTGGGCTATCCGGCTGCAGTACAAGCCGCTGGTGCGCTGGCTCTGGCTGGGAGCCCTGTTTATGGCGGCAGGTGGTTTCCTGGCCATATCGGATCGCCGCTACCGGATCCGTGAACGGGCTGCGGAGAGCGCCACTGCCTCACCAGAAACGTCGCCGGCACAAGCGGGTGCCCAGGGCACCGCCGGAGCGGTATCATGAAGCGGTTTTTGCTGTTCTTGCCCCTCCTGGTAGCCGTTGCAGTGGGTGTGTTTCTGTTTGCCGGAATTGGCAAGGATCCCACAAAGCTGGACTCGGCCTTAATCGGCAAGCAGGTACCGGCATTCAGTCTGCGTGACCTGAAACAGCCCGAGAGTATGTTGGACGAGAGTTTGTTCCGGGGCGAAATAACCCTGCTCAACGTCTGGGGCACCTGGTGTCCCTCCTGCCGGGATGAGCATGATGACCTGATGTGGCTGGCCCGGGAAAAGAAGGTTTCGATTATCGGGTTGAATTACAAGGACAATCGCGACGATGCGCTGGTGTGGCTGGACCGCCTGGGTGACCCTTACAGCACGGTTATCTATGACCCCAAAGGTACGCTGGGCTTTGATCTCGGAGTTTACGGCGCGCCTGAAACCTTTGTGATTGATGCCTCGGGCATTGTCCGTTATCGCCATGTGGGTGTGGTGAACGGCGAGGTGTGGGAACAGGTTCTTTTGCCGGTGATCAATGAAGCGCGGGAGAAAGGATAATGTTCCGTATTGTGTGTTTCCTTCTGGCCACCATGGCTTCCGGTATGTCCTTTGCCGATGTTTCTGCCGTTTACGGGTTTGAAAGCCGGAGCGAGGAGCAGCGCTACCAGGAGCTGATTTCGGAGCTGCGCTGCCCCAAGTGCCAGAATCAGAACATTGCGGATTCAAACTCGCCCATTTCCAAGGACATGAGGAACGTTGTCTACCAGATGATGCTGGATGGCGCCAGCAACGAGGAAATTGTCGACTCTCTGGTGGATCGCTTCGGGGAGTTTGTTAAATACAAGCCTGATCTGGACCGCCGAACCTTTATTCTGTGGGCAACACCAGCAATTGCAGTTCTGGGCGGCCTCCTTGTTGTGGTTGGGGTAGTCGTTCGCTCCCGCCGCTCGGGCAAGGCCGGGCCTGAATTGACTGCCGAAGAGCAGGAGCGGGCTGAAAGGATGCTCGCCCAGCGAAATCAGAATGGTAACGGCTGATCCCCCTGGCCAGGACTGACAGCTCGCCCGACCGTAACCTGTACTGCTTTATCCATTTTCGAAACCTGTGATGATATCTCCATGACCCAAACTTTCTGGATTGCCGCAACGGTACTGATCATTCTCGCCCTGGCTTTTGTCATCTATCCGGTAATGTTCCACCGCCGGGGCGACCGGCAACAGATGGACCTGCGAAATCAGAACCTGGTGGCCTATCGCAGCCGCATGGCGGAGCTGGAAAAAGAGCATAAAGCCGGCATTATTGATGAAGAAGCCTATCGCCAGCTTCACGATGAACTTGCCGGCTCCATGCTGGATGACGTTCCCGAGAACGAATCTCCCGCAAAATCGGTTCCCGGTCGCAAAGCTGCCATGGCGGTTGGTCTGGTATCTATACTCCTGATTCCTGCCGCCACCGTGCTGCTGTATGAAGAGTGGGGAGCACTGGACAGTGTTGAGGCATTCATTGCCATGCAGGAGCTGGGCAACTCGGATGATGCCCGCGCAGCGCAGATGAATCAGTTGGCGGAGCAATTGCGTGCGCGACTGGAGGCCGGCCCCGATAACCCCGACGGCTGGGCCATGCTCGGGCAAACGTACATGCGGCTGGAACGCTACGATGATGCGGCCCAGGCATTCCGCAAGCTGGCGGACACGGTCAGTTCTGATGACAGGTCCCGGGCCGTAGCCCTGGGTCTGGCAGCTCAGGCCGAGTTTTTTCGCAGCCAGGGCGCCATGACAGCGGCAGTGACATCCACCATAGAAGAGGCGCGGGCGCTGAACCCCGATGAGGTTAACTCCCTTGGCTTACTGGGTATTCACGCATTCAGCCAGGGTAACTATCGCGAGGCTATCGGGTACTGGGAGCGGATTCAGGAAGTAGCACCTGATCATCCACAGCTGGCTGCAATTCAGGGTGGTATAAGGGAGGCATACACGCGCCTTGGGGAGCAGCCACCGGCGGCACAGGCAGCCTCCCGGGCTCCGGACGGTGATGCCGGAGGGGCAGGCGTAACGGTACGGGTAACGCTCGATGAAGCCTTCAAGCAGGATGTCCCTGACGACACCACCCTGTTTCTGTTCGCCCGGGCAGCTAATGCCCAGAGCGGGCCACCCCTGGCCGTTGTGCGGTTGACGGCAGGCGCGCTGCCCATTGAGATGCGCCTGGATGACCGCCATGCCATGTCACCTCAGGCGGTGATATCCAGTGCCGAAGAAGTGGTTGTAACAGCCCGCCTGACACGTTCAGGCAACATCAACGCCCAGCCTGGCGACTGGCAGGGCAGCACGGATTCGCCTGTTACGGTTTCGGAAGAGCAGGGGTCGCCGGTAGTGGTTGTGATTGACAAGCAACTGACCGATAGCTGATCCGCAATTGATTGCCTGAGTCGCCAGCTGTGCCCCTACACCGAAAGACTGCCGGGGTAGAGTGGCGGCAAACCGTTTTCCGACGGTGACCTGCCCATGTGTTCACGGAATTGCCGCAGTGCCTTGACCAGGTTTGTCCCGTTCCACGGTTCTGCACTGTTCCTGCCACCGGAACGATCCTGACTGAACAGGTGCGCCTGCAATGAGCGAAGTTCCATTTCCAGATCGGGTGCAGGGAAAAGGCGAAAAACGTCGCTTGCAGAGCGGAAGTCGTGGCCGGGCTGATGCAGATTTACCCAATGTACAAACAGCCCGGGCGCAGAGGCGTGGCCGCTCTTAGCGGCGCCGAGCACCTGTTCAAAGGCGTCGCGCTCGTTCTCGCCATCCGCAGAGTCAGTGCTTGTCAAAGCCGCCGATGCCATCCTGCGGCTTCGCCACCAGGCCAGCATGGTCAGAACCCAGATGCCGGCCAGCACTATACTGACCCATTGCCAGAATTTACTGCCGGGTGCCGAGCCGGTATTGCCCGGGCCCTCTTTGCTGGCGGTTTCCGGTGGCGTGCCCTGGCTGCCGTTGGGCGCCTCTGCAACCGGCGCCGATGAGCCCTCTGTCGAGGTTACGTTGAGGGTTTGCGCAGGGATAACCGCCACTTTTTCGCTGTCGGATTCTGTGTCCCACCAGGGAATTCGGATTGCCGGCAGCGTGAGCTGCCCCGCCTGCACCGGCACCAGGGCTCTGGTCTGTGTGAGGGTTGAGGTAATGCCATCAGGACCAATGCTGGTGTTCCGCTGCGGCTCCTCGGGATAGCTTCGAATCCCGTCAGGAACTGACTCCGGCAGGGGTGGAAGGGCTTCTGCGGGCAGCCCTGTTGCCTGCAGGCTCAGGGTCCGTGTGAGGTTGTCTCCGGCAGTCAGGTTGAGAACCGGCGGCATGCCGGATTCCGCAAGGCTGAGGCTGGTAGCCGGTAGCCAGGTTGAACCGCTGAATTCAGCCGGTACGTCTTTCACCGGCACTTCAAACAGGGTTGCGCTGTCCCGCAGGAACTTCAGTGAGCCGTCGGCATCCCGCGCCTGGCCTTCAAAACGAATGGGGGGCAGGTTCAGCGGGCGTGGCTTTTGCGGGAACAGGGCATAACGCCGTTCCACAACCCGGTAGCGCACGCCATCACGCTGACGTGAAAATTCCCGTTGCTTGCCCAGGGGCTCTATGATCGCATCAGGGTGCTGGGGGTCAGACAATTCACCCCGGATAAGATTGCCCCTGAAGAATAATCGCACCGTCAGTACCAGTTGCTCCTGAACGTAAACTTCGGCTTTGTCTGTCTCCAGTTCTATGAAACTGTCCCGGCCGGTGTTCGCCTGGTCGGGAGGGGTGCCGGCCACCACTTCGATGGTCACAGGCCTGGAAACCGAATCCTTGAACGTGAGAGATGGAATGGTGAGCTCACCGGTTGATTTGGGAGCAAGCTGGTATGTCCAGGTTATTTCTCCCACCATGTCACCGTTAACGGTGCGAATGCTGTACTGCTGATTACGGCCCAGTATTTCAAAATCCGGCTTCACCTTTTCAATGTCCGGTGAGGGCAGGCTGGAGATATCAAAATCAAACAGATTGCTCAGATTGATATCAATGCTGGTGCTGCCCTTGACGGTGAGCGTCAGGACCTCGCCCTCGTAAAGCCGGGTCCGGTCTGGCTCGACGGTGAGTTCGTTCGCCTGGGCTGGCAACCAGAGCATCGCCAGGGCCACCAGTACTGCCAACCGGGTTGCCACAGTGATAAGTCGTTTTACCATGGTGTATCGCCCTCATCGGATGGTGTCTGGCGTTGCTGATATTGCTGCAGGAATTTGCGTTGCAGCAGCCCGCCGGGGTTATCCGGCACCCGGCGCAGTGATTGCTCCTGGCTTTGGGTCAGGGGTGTTTCTGACACCGGAGCTGGTGCCTGGCCCAGGGGTTCTTCACCGTCGGTCTCGGTATCCATGCCTTGACCTGCTGTTTCACCGCTCTCCGCTGTATGTTCCGGTTCCTGTGCGCCGGTGTTGTCTTTTTCATTGCCCCTGTTCTGTTCGCCGTTCTGCTCCTGTGTCTGATCGCCATTCCGGTCAGACTGTCCCGACGGGTCCTGGCTTGAGTTACCGGAGGCTGAGTCGGAATTGCGTTGCTGCTGTTGGTTGTTACTGCTGTTTGAATCGGAAGGCATCTGATCGCTGTCGCCCTGGTTCCGATCAGAATTCTGCTCCTGCTGCCTGAGCAGGTCCTGAACAATTTCCCGGTTTATCCGGGCATCGTCCATATCCGGCTTACGAACCAAAGCCTCATCATAGGCCTTGATCGCCTCCTCCAGTTTGCCTGCCCTGGCCAGGGCGTTGCCACGGTTGTAATCTGCCCGCGGTGTATCGGCTTGTGAAAAAGCCCTGGCCGCATCTTCATACTGCTCTGCCCGATAAAGAGCGGAACCCCGCCATTCCGGTGATTCAAGTTGCCTGGCGGCCACGGCGGGGTCCTTGCTGATCAGTTCGGCACCTCTCTGGTCCTCTCTTTGCCAGAGGCTGTCCCAATCCATGGCTGCGGCAGGCTGTGGCATGGCGGGTAAAAGAATCAATGCCATGGCGGTAAGGGCTCCGCGCCGCCAACCCAGTAACAAAAGCGGCAGGGCCAGCCATAGCAGCCAGTAACCATCGTCTTTCCAGCGATTTATGGTAAGCCCGGTGTCTGTGTCCTGCCACTCTGCGGATTCCACGGGGCCGAGTTTTAGCGCGGATATATCACTGTCGTCCAGTGTTAACTCACGGCTTGCGCCGCCATTGCTGTTGGCAAGTTGCGCGAGCTTGTCCGGGTTGGTGCGTGATATAACCACATTACCGTTGTCCCGGATAAAACCACGCCGGGCCAGGGGAATAGGGCCGCCATCAGGGGTGCCTGCTGCCAGGATGCTCAGGGTAAAGCCGGTGCCCGACAGTGTGCTGTTTATGGAGTCCCGGTAGCGTTCGGATACACCATCGGTAATCAACAGGATACGACCCGCGCCGGGAGCGCCCTGTTCCAGAAGCTCCCGGGCTTTGGCCACCGCCAGATCGGCCCGGTTGCCCTGCGCCGGCATGATGACCGGGTCGAGTACATTCAGCATGCCGGTGAGTGTGTTGCTGTCGTCGGTCAGTGGGGTCACCACATGGGCATCGCCGGAATACACCACCAGCCCGGTGAGACTTCCTTCCCGAAGCGCCAGAATGTCACGGATTTTGCGTTTTGCCCGTGTCAGGCGATCAGGTTCCAGGTCCGTAGCAAGCATCGACAGGGACAGGTCGAGAGCAATTACCAGGCCATCTCCGGGCTTTTTCAGGGGCGTGGGGGCCTCACGCCAGGCTGGCCCTGCCAGCGCTACAGAGAGAATGGCAATGGCGCTGATCGCGGGAACCAGCATGGAGCCGCGCTTTTGTACCGCACCACCATAACGACGGATGACCGGGGATAAAAAGGGTTCGGGGATAAGCCCGGACCAGCCACTGTCGCCGGAGCTTTTGCGCTTGAGAACCGCGTAAAGCACCGGTGCCAGTATAAGCAGCAGAAGCCAGAGGGGGCGGAGGAAGTGAAAGTCAGCCATGGTTTATGCTCCCTTCACCGGACGTGGTCCCGGGCTGGTGGCCCCGGCCCAGTCTGCCGGCGCTGCGCCGGTACACAAACAGACCGATCCACAGGGCAACGGCCAGGCCGGCTGGCCAGAAAAAGAGATCCGTCACCGGGCGGTAAAACTTGCCATCCAGTTCAATGGGCTCCAGTTGGTTGATGGTTTCGTAAATCAGCTCCAGTTCCGGCAGGTTGCGGGCACGAAAATATTCGCCGCCGGTTTGCTGTGCCATGCGGGTAAGCAGGTTTTCATCCAGATCCCGTGAGGGATTAATCCGGCGCGAACCCAGCAGACCCCGGCGTACCATGGATTCTGCTCCAATGCCGATGGTGTAAAGACGCACCCCGGCGGCTGCCGCGATTTCCGTGGCTTTATCGGGTGTGATTTCGCCTGCGGTGTTGGCGCCGTCTGTCAGCAGCACCACCACCCGCTGCTGCTGGGGGCGGTCTCTCAGGCGTTTTGTGGCAAGGCCCACGGCATCACCAATGGCGGTTGCACGGCCTGCCATTCCAATGCCCGATTCCTGAAGCAGCGTTTCCAGGGTTGCAAGGTCAAAAGTCAGGGGCGCCTGTACGTAAGGTTCCGTACCGAACAAAATAAGGCCGAGCCTGTCCCCTTCGCGGCGGGCGATGAACTCGTTCAACACTTTCTTGACGGCCTGCAAGCGGTTAATGCTGCGGCCCTGGAGGATCATGTCCTGTTCTTCCATACTCGGTGAAATATCGACAACCAGCATAAGGTCGCGCCCGGACACGGGCATCTGAACCTGTTCGCCGACGTGCTGTGGCCGCGCCAGCGCCAGCACCAGTAACGCCCAGGCCAGAAACAGCACCAGCAGTTGCCAGCGCGGCACGGCGTTGCCCTGACGGGTTACGCCGGGAAGATCCGGGAGCCAGTGGCCAACGGGTAATACCGGTGCATCGACCGTATGCGCCGCCGGTTTTCTCCACTGCAGCAGTACAGGCACCAGAGTCAGCAGCAGTACCCAGGGATACGCGAGGCTCAGCATTTTTGTGCCTCCAGCCAGGATCGCGCAAAGTCCAGAACCTGTACCGGTTCGGCTGTCGGCTGCCGTTGCCATGTGCTGTTGACCAGTGCTTCAACAGTGGGCTGGTGTGCAATCTTTCCGTCCGGGAGATGGTTTAACAGAAAGGCTCCCCACTGTTCGCCCGACAGCGCTTCCGGGTGTTCCCCCGGGTAACGTTCCCGCGCAACCCGTTTAAGCAGCGAGTTCACCATAGCGAACCACTGAGGCTCTTTTACAGCCGAGCGTTCAAGTCCGGACAGTTCCGCTTTTGCCAGTTTCAGCCAGAGGTTTCGGCGATAATGCCGGTGAACCAGCCAGGCCAGGGCCGCCATGACAATCAGAAAAACCGCAGCCAGCAACCACCAGCCGGGTGCCGGCGGCCAGAAACCGCCGGTTTGTGGCAGGTGAATATCCCGAAGCTGGCTCAGAGGGTTGTCTGGCATCATCCGATTCGCCCTCCGGGCCCAAGTATGGCTTGGAGGCTGCCAGCTGGCGTTTCCCGGGTTGATATGTCCACTGCATTAACGCCGGACAACCGGAAGCAGTTTTTTAACCTGGCGTCATGTTCGCTGACCTTCTTACGCCAGGCCTGCTGAAAATTGCGGTTTGACGCATCAAACCAGACCGGACCTTCGGGTCCGGCCACGGCAAAGCGACCGCTTTGCGGCAGGGATTGTTCCAGCGGGTCCACAACCCGCAGGGCGCTGACGCTGTTATGGCTGGCCAGCGCTCCGAGCAAAGAGGCGGTGTTCTCCGAAATACCGAGAAAGTCGCTGATAACAAAGATGCGGCTGCCGGTATGGGCAACCCGCCGTGCCTCAGTGAGGGCGGTATCCAGTGTGATTTCAGACGATGCGTTGTCTAGCGACAGGCGCTGTTGTGTGGCGAGGGTATCCAGCAGTCGCAGCACGGATTTTTTTCTCCGGGCCGGGCGTTGAACCGTCAGGGTGCTGCCGTTAAATACAATACCACCTACCTGGTCTCCTGCGGACAGGGCAAGCCAGGCGAGAATGGCGGCAAGCTGGGCGCAGCGTACCTGCTTGAAGGCACCAGTGCTGGCAAAGAACAGGGTGGGGCCCAGGTCACACAGCAGCAGCACCGGTCGCTCCCGCTCCTCTTCGTAGAGTTTGGTGTGGGGGGCCTGACGCCGGGCCGTAACGCGCCAGTCGATACTGCGGATATCGTCACCCGGCTGATACAGCCGTACTTCGGCAAAAGCCATTCCACGCCCGCGTTGGGCCGATTGCTGCAGCCCGGCCTGACGCGCCCGTACCGGGCGCGCAGATGGCAGTTTCAGTGCCCTGGCATCGGCCTGCAGGCGAATGAGTGCCTGCAGGCCGATGCGGGTTTTTGCATCGCTGGCTGTTACATCCATGACCGGCCTCAGGCGCTCACGGGAACGCGGTCAATCAGGCGCTGTATCACTGTATCGGCTGTTACGCCCTCGGCTTCGGCTTCAAAGGTGAGCAGAATCCGGTGCCGCAGCACGTCGAATGCCACCGCGCGTATATCATCCGGTGTTACATAATCGCGGCCTTCGAGCCACGCAATAGCGCGGGCGCAGCGATCCAGGGCAATGGTGCCTCTCGGGCTTGCGCCGAAAGCGGTCCAGCGAGCCAGTTCCGGATCCAGGGCGCTCGGGTCCCGTGTTGCCAGAACCAGTGCCAGCAGGTACTGCTCAACCGGTTCAGCCATATAAATATCAGCGGCCTGGGCCCTGGCTTCAAACACCTGCTCTGCGCTCAGGCGGATGTCCGCCACTGGCTGCCCCTGACGGTAATCGCTTCGCGCAAGGTGCAGAATGGCTTGCTCTGCCTGCGCCGAGGGATAGCCGATCACCACGTGCATCAGAAAGCGATCAAGCTGGGCTTCCGGCAACGGGTAGGTGCCTTCCTGTTCAATGGGGTTCTGGGTGGCCATCACCATGAACAGGCGATCCAGCGGAAAGGTACGCATGCCCACACTAACCTGCCGTTCACCCATGGCTTCAAGCAGCGCAGACTGCACCTTGGCTGGTGCCCGGTTAATTTCATCGGCCAGCACAAGGTTGTGGAAAATAGGCCCGCGCTGAAATTCGAACAGGCCGGTTTCGGCGCGGTAGATCTCGCTGCCGGTAACGTCCGAGGGCAGAAGATCCGGGGTGAACTGTATGCGGTGAAAGTCGCCGGTGAGATGATCTGCCAGTGCTTTGATCGCTGTTGTTTTTGCCAGCCCCGGTGCCCCTTCAACCAGTAGGTGTCCATCAGCTAGCAGGGCAACAAGAAGGCGATCAACCAGCTTTTCCTGCCCGATTATTCTTTTTGCTAACTGTGTTCGTAACTCTCCAAACGTATGCTGTAACGACATTGGAATTGACTGCTCTCGTTCGTAAGCGTAAGTAGTTGCCGCAGTTTTGGTGTCTGCCCGGCAAAAATCAAGGGTTTGACTATGCTTATGTGACGATACCCCGATTACGTTTATTTCACACTAACTGAGGTCGACCATGAATGCGCTGACAGTGGCTAACAAAGATCAGTTTTTTGAACGTTTGGCCGAAGAGTTTTCCCGAAAAATCACCAAGGCCGAAGCCCGGAAAATCAGCGAATTTGTAAAACAGCATTACGCGCACATTCCTCTGGAGGAGCTTCTTAGCAGAAGTCTCTCGGATACCTATGGTGCCGTGCTGGCCGCCTGGCAGTTTCTGCAGAAGCGCAGCGCGGAAGAAACGCCGGTTGCCGTATTCAACCCCGACCTGGAAGGCGATGGCTGGCAATCCACCCATACCGTTGTGTTTGTTCTGCACCCGAATATTCCCTTCCTGATTGACTCCCTGCGCATTGCCATCAATCAACGGGAGATCGGGACCCACTCCATTCAGCATTCCATCCTCCAGGTAGAGCGAGACAAGGCCGGGAAGCTGAAGAAACTGCTGCCAACAACGAAAAGCGACAGTGGCTCTGCTGCTTATGAGGCGTTTATCGTTCTGGAAATTGACAGGCACAGCAACCCGGAAGATCTGAAAGACCTGGAGCATACCCTGCAAACCGTTTTGCACGAGGTGCGCATCGCCGTTGCTGATTTCCCGGTGGTGACCGGGAAGGTCAATGAAATCATCAACGAGCTGGACAGCACCAATGCAGGCATCAGTGCTGAGCAAAAAAAGGAGGCCCAGGCCTTTCTGAGCTGGCTGGTCAACGATCACTTCACCTTTCTGGGGTACGACGAATACGACTTTGTCAAAGACAAGTCCGGCGTGGTGGTGCGCCGGGTCGAGGATTCCGAACTGGGCATTCTGCACGTAAACAATGAGCGACCAGCCCAGGTACGCCTCAATAAACTGCCACAGCGCACACGAAACGAAATGACCCGGGCGAACGACATTTTCATCTTCGCCAAATCTGCCCAGCGCTCGCGGGTTCACCGCCCTGCCTATCCGGACTACATTGCTGTCAAGAAGTTCAATAAAAAGGGAGAAGTCGTTGGTGAACGGCGCTTCCTGGGTCTGTATACCGCCCGTGCCTACAATGAGCGACCGGATGAGATCCCTTTGCTCAAGCGCAAATTCGAGAATGTCATGAAGCGCTCGGGATTTCTGCGCGAAGATTATGCCGGCAAAGAACTGGAACAGATCCTTACCCTGTATCCCCGGGATGAATTGTTCCAGATCGGTGAGGATGAGCTTCTGGAGGTGGCGAAAAATATTCTGTACATCCAGGAGCGTCGTCGCATTGAGCTGTTTCTGCGCGAGGATGTCTACGGTCAGTTCGTTACCTGCCTGGCGTTTTTTCCGCGGGATATATACAACACCGAGTTGCGCCTGAAAGTAGAGAAGGTGCTTGTTGACTGCCTGGATGCAGAAGATATCGAGTTTGTGACCCATTTTTCTGAATCGGTGCTGGCCCGGGTGCAATTCACGATCCGTGTTCCCCAGGTTGAGAACCGCAAGCTGCCGATTGCCGAGATTCGCGAGAAAGTCATCGAACTGGCACAGTCCTGGCGGGATGGCCTTGCGGTTGCACTCAGTGAGGCCTGTGGTGAAGAAGAGGGCAACGAACTGTACCGGCTCTGGGCTGCCGGCTTCCCGGCCAGCTACAGGGAGATGTTCTCGCCGCGCCGGGCTGCCATTGACCTTGAACACATTTCGGACGCGGCAACGGATAACGACCTTACCATGAGTTTTTACCGGGCTCTGGAAGAAGATGAAAGCACCCTGCATTTCAAACTGTTCTATCCCGATCAGCCGCTGCCACTGTCAGACGTGATGCCGATTTTTGACAATCTGGGTTTCCGGGTCCTTGGGGAGCATCCGTTTGAAGTGACGGACCGCCACAATAAAACCGTTTGGATTCATGATTTCACGCTCTACGCCAGCAGTGGCGCTGCGCTGGATATCCACCGGCTGAGGCCGATTTTCGAGGAGCTGTTCCACCGGGTATGGTTTGGTGAGGCGGAGAATGACGCCTTCAACCGCATGCTGATTTCTTCGTACATGAGTTGGCGTGAAATAGCGCTGCTGCGAACTTATGCCCGCTACATGCGCCAGATCCGTTTCTCCAACAGCCAAACGTTCATATCCAATACTCTGGTGCATCATGTTGACCTGACCCGGATGCTGCTTGAGTTCTTTGACGTGCGCTTCAACCCGGATCGCTTCCAGAGTGAAGGCAAGAGCCAGGCGGCGCAGCAGAAGCTGGAAATCGAGTTCAATGCCGGGCTGGAAAAGGTGGAAAACCTCAGTGAGGACCGTGTACTTCGGCTGTATCTTGAGCTGATGCAGGCCACGCTGCGCACCAATTACTACCAGTTGGATGAAGCGGGCGGGCCCAAGCCCTACATCAGTGTGAAGTTTGATCCCTCCGGAATCCCGGATATGCCCCTGCCGCTGCCTGTGTACGAAATTTTCGTGTACTCGCCACGGGTTGAAGGTGTGCACCTGCGGGGCGGCAAAGTGGCTCGTGGTGGCCTGCGCTGGTCAGACCGTTTTGAAGATTACCGGACCGAAGTGCTCGGGCTGGTAAAGGCCCAGCAGGTCAAAAACGCGGTTATTGTCCCGGTGGGTGCCAAAGGCGGTTTCGTGGCCAAACAATTGCCCGATGCCTCCGATCGCGAAGCCTTCCAGGCCGAGGGTGTGGCTGCCTACAAGACGTTTATCCGGGGCCTGCTCGATATAACCGACAACCTTGTCGATTCTGCCATTCAGCCACCGGAGCGGGTGGTTCGCCATGATTCGGATGATCATTACCTGGTTGTGGCCGCAGACAAGGGCACAGCAACCTTCTCTGACATCGCCAATGGCCTGGCGGCAGAATACAACTTCTGGATGGGCGACGCCTTTGCCTCCGGCGGCAGTAACGGCTACGACCACAAGAAAATGGGGATTACGGCGAAAGGCGCCTGGGTGTCTGTGGAACGGCATTTCCGCGAACTGGGAATCAACCCGGCGGAGGACGAGTTTACCGCCATAGGTATTGGCGACATGGCCGGCGACGTTTTCGGAAACGGTTTGCTGCGTTCCGAGAAAACCCGGCTGGTGGCAGCGTTTAACCACATGCATATTTTTGTAGACCCGTCACCGGATGCTGCCAAGAGCTACAAGGAACGGAAACGACTGTTTGAAAAGCCCCGTTCCGCCTGGACAGATTACGACGCAAACCTCATTTCCAAAGGTGGTGGCGTATTCAGCAGAAGTGCGAAATCCATACCGGTAAGCCCGGAAATGAAAAAGCTCCTGGATATCAAATCTGACCGGGTGCCGCCCAACATGCTGATTACCCACATCCTCAAAGCCCAGGTGGACCTGCTCTGGGTGGGGGGTATAGGTACCTACGTAAAAGGCAGCAGCGAATCCAACAGTGATGTTGGCGACAAGGCTAACGACGGCGTGCGGATTAACGGCGGTGAGTTGCGCTGTAAAATTGTCGGTGAGGGCGGCAACCTGGGCATGACCCAGCTTGGCCGGATTGACTACGCCCTGAAAGGTGGCCGCCTGAATACCGACTTTATTGATAACTCCGGTGGTGTGGATTGTTCTGATCACGAAGTCAATATGAAGATCCTGCTCAATCGCGCGGTTGCCATGGGCGACCTGACGTCCAAACAGCGCAATGTCATGCTTGAGGAAATGACAGACGATGTAGCGGCCCTGGTTCTCAAAAACAATTACCGGCAAACCCAGGCCATCAGTATCGCCAACCGGGATGCCGCCGCGCGCCTTGAGGAATATCGCAGGCTGATGAACAACTTCGAGAGCGAGGGCAAGCTCAACCGGGCCCTGGAGTTTCTTCCGGATGATGAAACCCTTGCGGAGCGCAAGCTCAACAAAAAGGGGCTGACCAGACCCGAACTGGCGATTCTGATTTCCTACGTGAAAGGGGACCTGAAGCAGACCCTCATTGATAGCAGCCTGCCGGATGAGCCTTCGCTTGCCCGGGAAATGTACAAGGTATTCCCTCGCGCCCTGACACAGAAGTTCTCCCGGGAGTTGGGTGAGCATCAGCTGCGGCGGGAGATTATTGCCACCCAGATCGCTAACGATATGGTCAACCACATGGGGATTACCTTTGTGGAACGCCTGACCCAATCCACAGGCGCCAGTGCAGCTTCCATAGCGCTGGCCTGGCTGATTGCCCGGGATGTATTCCGCTTTGATATCTGGTGGGACAAGATTGAGGATCTCGATTTTCACATCCCGGCCCAGTTGCAAATGGAGTTGATGGGGGACCTGATGCGCGTGATGCGCAGGGCTGTGCGTTGGCTGCTGCGTAATCGCCGTGCGGAACTGAACATCCAGAGCCATATGGAACGTTTTGCAGACGGCGTCTGGGCGATTACAGCAGGTTTGCCGGAGTATCTGGGCGAACAGGCCCGTCAGGAATGGGAAAAACGCAATGAAGCGCTGGTTGGCGCCGGGCTGCCAGCAGAACTGGCTTCAGTGGTTTCAGGTACCGGCTACCTGTATTCGTCCCTGGGTATTATCGAAGCTCAGGAAGCGACAGGCATGCCCCTTAAAACCGTGGCTAACCTGTATTATCAGCTGGGGGACCGGCTGGACCTGAACTGGTTCGCCAATGCCATTGCCAATCTTATGCCCGGCTCCCATTGGCAGGCGCTGGCAAGGGAGAGTTTTCGTGAGGATCTCGACTGGCAGCAGCGGGCGCTGACCACCGGCGTTCTGAATATGGCCGGTAAACCGGAGGATATCCCTGCCTGTATTGACGAATGGTGGCAGCGGCATGAGCATATGATTGAGCGCTGGCAATCCATACTGCTCGAGCTCAAGGGTGTCCGGGAGCCCGAGTATGCCATGTTCTCTGTTGCTCTGCGTGAACTGCTGGACCTGGCGCAAAGTACGTTGCACCAGCCCCATAATGAAAGCGAACCTCAAAAGACAGAATGACATGATTCAGACAAACTGAGTATTGCGTTGAAGCCGTGATTCCCGTTCAATCGTGATCGGGAATCATCACAATGGAGTCTTTTGATGGGTCAGCTGGACCACCTACTTGAAAAAAACCGGGCCTGGGCCGAAGGCATCAAGGCCGAGGATCCGCAGTTTTTTTATCGCCTGTCGAATCAGCAGGCGCCGGAATACCTCTGGATAGGTTGTGCCGACAGCCGCGTGCCTGCCAACCAGATAGTCGACCTACTGCCGGGTGAGCTTTTTGTGCACCGCAATGTGGCTAACGTGGTAGTGCATACTGATTTCAACTGTCTGTCTGTGCTGCAGTTTGCTGTAGAAGTGCTCAAGGTAAAGCACATTCTGGTAGTGGGGCACTATGGCTGTGGTGGTGTCAGGGCAGCGCTGCGCAATGAAGGCTTTGGCCTGATCAGCAACTGGCTGCGGCATGTGCAGGATGTTAGGGATCGCCACCAGGCCGTTCTCAATGCCAGCGACAATGAGCCGGACCAGATTGATCGCCTGTGTGAGCTGAACGTGATCGAGCAGGTAGGGCATTTGTGCCAGAACAGCATCGTTCGGGAAGCCTGGAAGCGCAAGCAGCGACTGAATGTTCACGGCTTCGTTTACGACGTGGCAGACGGCATACTCCGGGATATGGGGCTGTCGGTTAACGGCGACAAGGACTGGGAACAGATCAAACAGAACAGCCTGGACGAACTGGCGTTGCGCCCGGTGCGTTCCGGCCGCCAGAAAAAAGTCTGATCGTTACCTTGAAACGGTTGCATTCACTCCACGCAGAGCATACCTGTGTCCGGTTTACCTAACTCCCACCAGGCGCTGCTCAAAAATCGCCACCTGTTGTCTGATCGGGTGGCCTTGCTGGGGGTTGCGTCTGTGCACCTTTTGCCGGAGCTCCCTGGCGGCGGCCTTGCCATGAGCGAACACGCCGGTGTATTTCGTACTCTTGAGCAGTGTGAAGGCTGGCAGGCCTGTTTTGGTTACGATGCCCCGTTACTGGCGGAAAACCGTTATGACACTATTGTGGTTTTCTTGCCGAAAGCCCGGGCAGAGCTGGAAATGCGCCTGGCGCTGGCACGTTCCCTGGCTTCGGACAAGGCGCGGCTGATCCTGATTGGTGAAAAGAAAGAGGGTATTGCCGGTGCCATCAAACAACTGAAAGCGATTGCTCCGCAGGCTGTGAAAAAAGACAGTGCGCGCCATTGTCAGGTGTGGTGTGCCGAAGCGACAGAGCCTGCCCCCGGGTTTCGGGTTCAGGACTGGCTAAGCTGGCGCACGGTTGAATGTGCCGGGGTGTCCGTGGAGGTGGCAGGGCTGCCGGGAATCTTCAGCCAGGATGGTCTGGACAGGGGCACACACTTGTTGCTGGAGACCTTGGCGGAGCAGCCGGTCCGTGCTGCCCGGGTACTGGACTTCGCCTGCGGCGCAGGCGTTATCGGCGCCTGGATTCAGGCCTGGCAGGCCTCAAGGCAAGCGGCTGTTGCTCGTGTTGACGGCGTGGATGTCCAGTCGCAGGCAGTGATCTGCGCCCGGGAAACCTACCAGTGCAATGCAACCAGGGGCACAATATTCGCCTCGGATGGTCTCACGAATATTGACGGAGTTTGGCAGGGGGTTATCAGCAACCCTCCCTTTCATACCGGCGTAAAAACCGACACGTCCATGACAGAGCAGTTTCTTCAGGGTGTGAAACGGCATTTGCAGCCTGGCGGCGAATTACGCCTGGTGGCAAACAGTTTTCTGCCTTATGAGCCTCTGATCAGCCGGTACATCGGGCGTGTCGAACGTCTGCGTGAAGACGGGGGTTTCACCGTTTACCGCGCTTTCAGGGGCCCGAAATGATAAAAGCCCCCGGGGTTGAACTGACCCTGAAACGCCCGGGTACGGATGACCCCAGCCTCCGCGCCTGGAATGCCGCTGACGAATTGCTGTTACAGGAAGCTTTCGGGCACCTGGCAGATGCGCCCGATTCGCGGGTTCTGGTGGTTGATGACCAGTATGGCGCGCTGACGCTTGGGCTGTCCCGTTTTGCGCCGGATGTGGTGGCTGACAGCGCGGTCCTCGGCCCCGCACTGAAACTCAATGCGAGCCTGAACCCCGGTTGTGCGACACCGGAGCAGGTATACAGCTGGTTGCAACCCCCTGCTGCCAGCTACGATCTGATTCTCCTGAAGATTCCCCGCGAGGCTGATTATCTGGGCTGGCTGCTGCGCTGGGCCAATGCCGCACTAAATCATGACGGAACAATACTGGCTGCCGGAATGATCAAACATCTGCCGGATCGCAGTGTGGATGTATTCGCGGGAGCGGTGGAGGTCCGGAAGGTAAGCCGGGCGGTTAAAAAGGCCCGCTTGATCACCTGCAGCCGAGGTGCTGCGAGGCTGGCAGGCTGGCCCGGCTCCTGGAAAGGTTACCGGTTGGATGGCGGCATCCGGGTTGACGCCATGCCAGCTGTGTTCGCGCGGGAGAAGCTGGATATTGGTACACGGCTGCTACTGTCGCACCTGGCATCCGCCCTCGGATCCTGCCAGCCCGGTGACAAGGTGCTGGACCTGGCTTGCGGTAACGGTGTACTGGGCCTGAGCGCGCTGGCCGTGCAACCAGGCATTCAAATGACTTTCAGTGATGTCTCAAGCCAGGCCGTTCTCAGTGCCCGCCACAATACAGAGAGTGCGTTTCCGGATGCCCGGGCGCTGTTCCTGCACGCAGACGGGATAGCCGGTAATCAGGGGGAGTTTGAGCGCATTCTGCTCAACCCGCCGTTTCATGAAGGCGGCGTGGTGGGTGATCACATTGCGCTCAGGCTGTTTGAGCAGGCGTCACGCCACCTGACAAAAACCGGGCGCCTGCTGATGGTGGGCAACCGGCATCTTGGTTACCATCGGAGCTTGCGGCGTTTCTTTCCCGGTGTCCGGCAGTTAGATGCCAACCCGAAATTCGTGGTTTTCGAAGCCAGGCTCTGATGGCTGGCTGCCACTTTACAGGGCCGGGGCAGGGCGGTTGTAGCCCAGTCGCGCCAGCGTATCGACAATGGTCTGGGTCTGGCTGTCGATTTCGATGTTTACTCTCATGCCTTTTTCAATGGTGCCAAAGGTTGTGGCGCGCAGTGTTTCCGGAATGAGGTGAACATTGAACCGGTTGCCATCGACTTCGCCGATGGTAAGGCTGGCGCCGTTGATGGCTATATAACCCTTCGCAAAGATGTAGCGTGCCCAGGGTTCCGGTACTTCAAACCAGAGGGTTACGTTGTTTTCCGGCCTGATTATGTCAACCACGTTTGCTGTGGTGTGAATGTGACCTGAAAGCAGGTGGCCGCCAATTTCGTCGCCTATCCGCGCCGCCCTCTCAAAGTTGACCGAGTGGCCGGGCTCAAGATCCCCGAGTGTTGTCAGTTTCAGTGTTTCCTGCATGGCATCAAAAAACAGCGTATTGCCATCCTGGCGGGTAACTGTCAGGCAGGTGCCGTTGATGGCCACTGACGCGCCAATAGTGACATTCTCTGTGCTGTTTTCCGGAAAACGGATTGCAAAGGTGCTCAGCCCGGTTACAGCGGTAATTTCTTCCACGACAGCCATTCCCTGGACAATACCTGTGAACATAATAAACCTCGATTGGAGCGCGGTGTGTGGCGATGGACAGGAAGGATAACGGCGGAGATTGTTGTTGCCAAGTTCTGGTGGAAAAGCACGGGTGAAACACCAGACTCAAGATCGTGGCCACGCAGTCGATACCCGACAAAGAAGCTATTCGTTAACCGGGATTTCCTGACCTGTTAGGTGACATGCCATGGCACAGAATCAAACCGCAGAAAAGGCGTTAGCCGGCGCAGCGCAGGGCGCTGTGTTGCGGCCCGGGCGAGCGGCTGATCCTGTGCCCGGGAACGCGCTGCCGGCAGCCAGCCGGGCTGGCCAGCAGGTGGCTGCAGCACCGGCCGGAAGCGATGGGCAGGAGGCAGAAGCCCGTCAGCGACAACTGAGGCTGATGCTGCGCCAGTGCGACCGGGTACTGTTAATGGACTTTGAGCTTCTGGCCATGAACGACTGGCCAGACAATTTCAGTGTTGCAACGGCGCGCCGGCGCAGGGATCTGTGGCTGTTCAGCGCCCTGTTGGCAGCCGTCGTATTCCTCAGCGGCCTGACGGGCTTTGTGCCTGCCTGGATCGCCGGTGGCGGGTTTGGTGCTTTCGTGATTATTCTGCTACTGGGCATTCCAGCCGTGCGACGGCTCTATACCGCAACGCCTTCTTACCTGGATTTGCTGATCAAACGCCAGCGAATGCTTCGCGATGCGCGAAAACACGCTGAACATCTCGAGGGTGAAGAGGGGCTGATCTGGCAGTGCGCCCGCATGGCAGAATTTAACCCTACCCTGAGAAACACCCGTTTCAGCGGTCTTTTGCGCCTGTCGGAACAGACAGCGCTGCCGCGGGCTTTGTCCCGTCGCGAGCACGTAAGGCTGTACCTGATCTATCTGCTTGAGGCGGAAAAGGCTTATGATCGGGTCCAGGCCGCCTTTTTTGAAGGCAATCAGCAAGCCATTGATCGGGGATGGCAGTCAGCAGTGGCAAAGCCCGAGGGCAGAACTTGACATAAATGTGCTTCAAACGTATGTTTCAAACAGACGTTTGCTAAAGGCACTGAAAACAAAATGGCCCAGTCGGATACTGTTGACCGAATTCTTGACGCCGCAGAAGAACTTTTCGCCGAGCGCGGTTTTTCGGAAACTTCACTGCGTATGATTACCAGCAAGGCCAAGGTAAACCTTGCGGCAGTAAATTACCACTTCGGCTCCAAGAACGCGCTGATTCACGCTGTTTTTGCCCGCTTTCTCACTCCGTTTTCAGCAACCCTTGAGAGCGCGTTTGATCAGCTTGAGGCCCGTTGTGACGGCAAGCCGCCAACCCTGAACCAGACACTTTGGGCCCTCACCGAAAGCGCTGTGCGTATGCCCCAGCGTAATGAAAAAGGTATCTCGATTTTCATGCGACTGCTCGGGCTTGCCTATACTCAGTCGCAGGGGCATTTGCGCAAATTTCTGGAGCAGGAATACAGCGAACCGTTCAGTCGTTTTATGGGCCTGCTGAAAGAGGCGACGCCGCAGCTTTCGGCAGTAGATCGCTACTGGCGTATACAGTTCATGCTGGGCGCAACCGCTTTTACCATGTCCAGCAGTGACGCCCTGCAGGATATTCTGCGCAACAAGCTGGGCGTGGAAACCACCGTTCAGGAAATTGCCGCACGCCTCGTACCCTTCCTTGCAGCCGGCATGCAGGCCCAGGACACGATGCTGACCCCGCCAGCGGGCGCCCGGTTACCGGTTGCCTGAGGGGCACCCTCTCGGTTAGGCTTCCTCTTCAAATTGTGTGGGAGCCCTGCCCGTTGTGAGCCAACACAGCCGTACCGCCTGTTCAATCGACATCAATCTGCACAGCCAGACTCTCGCGCTGCTTGATGCGCGCGGTGGCGTAGTGGCCAGTTTTCCGGTTTCTACCGGGTTAAATGGCGCAGGCGAGCAGGACGGCAGCGGTTGCACTCCACGGGGGGCGCATTATATACGGGCCATGATTGGCGCCGAATTACCCGCTAACACGGTGTTTCGGGCACGCCGCCCAACCGGCGAGATATACAGCCCCGAACTGGCCGCCAGGCACCCCGGGCGGGACTGGATTCTTAGCCGCATACTCTGGCTTTGCGGCCTGGAACCAGGGAAGAATCGCGGTAACGGCGTTGATACGTTCCGCCGTTTTATATACATACACGGCACTCCCGACTCAGAGCCCATGGGTCTGGCGCTTTCCCACGGTTGTGTGCGTATGCGCAATGCGGATGTGATTGCGCTGTTTGACTGTGCGCACGTGGGCATGCCGGTTACTATTCGCTGACGGCGTACTGCACGAATGTTTAGAGGAACCTTATGATCGGGGAAATGATGTCCGTCCTCAATAACTGGATCAAGGGCTTCGGTGTGTTATCCGAGGGTTGGCGCGTGGGCATTGTTGTTTTTGCGCTGGTCCTGGGAACTGCGACGGTCGCTTACATTGCAAGCCACGTGATTGCCGCGCTTGAGCGGAGGTTTGCCAAAACCGATACCATCTGGGATGACGCTGCGCTGCATGCGGTCCGTGCGCCGGTGGTGGCGTTCGTGTGGCTTCAGGGTGTTTACTGGGCCGCAGAGGTGGCACACCATTATTCGTCTGCCGAGATCTTCAGGGCGAACAGTGTCCTGTTGGAATTCGGCTTTATTTTTATCATTGTCTGGGGATTGCTGAGGGTTATCCGGCAGGTTGAGGCTATTCTGGTTTCCCCGGTCAAGATGAAGAAGCCGATGGATTACACCACGGTGAACGCCATCAGCAAGATTTCCCGGGCGGTGGTCATTATTACGGCGGTATTGATCGCCATGCAGTCGTTGGGTTATAGCGTTTCGGGTGTGCTGGCTTTTGGTGGTGTCGGTGGCATTGCGGTGGGTTTTGCAGCCAAGGATTTGCTGGCCAACTTTTTCGGCGGCTTCATTATTCATCTGGACCGGCCATTCAAGGTGGGCGACTGGATACGCTCGCCGGACCGCAATATTGAAGGTACTGTGGAACAGATCGGGTGGCGGCTGACGACGATCCGGACGTTTGACAAGCGCCCTTTGTATGTTCCAAATGCGACGTTTACAACGATTGCAGTAGAAAACCCGTCAAGAATGACCAACCGGCGTATCTACGAGACCATCGGCATTCGCTATGCGGATGTCAGCCAGATGGCAACAATTGTTGCGGATATCCGCTCGATGTTGGAGAAGCATGAGGATATAGATAACACGCAAACGCTGATTGTGAATTTTCTGGCCTTCAGCCATTCCTCCCTGGATATCATGGTGTACGCCTTCACCAAAACCACCCAGTGGGTTCGGTTCCACGAAGTGAAGCAGGATGTGCTTCTGAAGATCAGTAATGTGATTGAGAACCATGGTGGCCAGGTGGCCTTCCCGACACAAACCATACATTTTGGTGACGAGCGGCTGCCTGCATGGTCTGACGAAGACCAGAGCGGGGAGAGCGACCGTGGTGAAACGGGTGATGAACACCCTGAAGAAACCACCAGTGCCGATAGCGCCTCGCACAACAAAAGCAATCGTAGCAAACGCGCACGCAGCCGCCGCTATGACACCCAGGCGGGTGATGTTGGCGAGCAGTCCCTGGACGGGGGAGATGGAGATTGATGACGGATATTGGTAACGCCGTTGGCATCATTGGTGGAACAGGCCTGACGACGCTTTCGGGCCTGAAAATCAACGATACCCGCAATGTGGAAACGCCCTGGGGTGCGCCTTCCTCGGAGTTAACCCACGGGCTTCTTGATGGCCAGCCGGTTGTGTTCTTGTCCCGGCACGGCAATCCCCACCAGATTCCACCGCACCAGGTGAACTACAGAGCGAACATAAAAGCCCTCTACGACGCCGGTGTGCGCACGGTCATTGGTGTGAACGCGGTGGGCGGAATACATCCGGACATGGGGCCTGCCCGCGTCGTTATCCCCGACCAGATTATTGATTACACCTGGGGCAGGGCAGGTACCTTCTTTGAGGGCGACCTTAGGCAGGTAACACATATCGACTTCACCTGGCCATACGACCAGGCCGCCCGGGATGTTCTGATACAAGCGGCAAGAACCCATGACGTGCCATTTGCCGGATTTGGTGTTTATGGTGCAACCCAGGGCCCAAGGCTGGAAACCGCAGCGGAGATACGACGCATGGAGCGGGATGGCTGTGATCTGGTGGGTATGACCGGTATGCCGGAAGCCGCGTTGGCAGCGGAGCTGGGTATCCGTTATGTGTGCCTGGGCCTCGTGGTGAACTGGGCTGCCGGGAAGTCAGACCACATTATAACCATGGAAGAAATTGACGCGGCCATCGATCAAGGCATGTCTGGTGTCAGACGCATTCTTGAAGTGTCGATGGCCAGCATGGGTGCGCTTACTGCTCTGCCTCAATCTTTTTGAAGAAGACGAGAACGCCGATGGTGGGGGAATCCAGAAAATGGATTTCCTCGCTTCGCATTCTGCGGGTTTCGCGGATCCAGGTGATTAGCTCAAGCGGTATTTCAGGCTGAAGCTCGAGCCCGGAGCCTGTCGTCATCGCGGCGATTTTCCCTTCCTGCCAATGGTTCAGATGAACGTTAACGTGCAGGTAGCGCTGCCTGTCGATTGTAATGTGTCCTTCAATCTCCCTCTGGCCTGCCTGTTCCAGCCAATCCCCCACTTCAACTCTCAGGGGCTGACCTTTGTAATCCGGCGGGAAGGCTTCATACCAGCCCGCTGACATCAGCACACGATAGCGCCCGCTTCGTTCCAGGCGGTTGGCTGCGTTGCCAAGGTGAAGCGAGCTGCGAGGCACCAGTTCCAGCGTTGAGTTGGCGGCGCCTCCCGGGGCAACACTGTAGAGTACTTCATTGGTCTCTACTGGCGGCGCCACTTTTTGCTGCTGCATACGCTCATTGATCGCATCCGGGTCGACAATGCGCTCCAGAATCACAAACTCGGCCCGGTAATAGTCGTCGGGCGTTTGCTGGGCATGGCTCACCAGAGAAGTGGTTGCCAGAATGGCCGTCAGTAGTGTGCGTGCCAAAAGCCGGCACAAGCGATTACCATCAGTCTGCAAGAGAGTGCTCCAGTTTTGTTCAAGCCCGTGTATCCTGGCGATAGTCAGGCAGTGGCCGCGCTTTTTTCGGGCACAAGTTCGCCAAGAAGCGTGGAAATGCCGTCGAGTTTACCACTGGTTGAGGTATCCTTCAGCCGAAAACGAAAGCTGTTGGCGCCCTCAAGGCGATAGGTGTCTGGTGCAGATTGCATTTTCTTAACCAGCACCAGCGGGTCGACCTGGGTGGAATTGCCAAACTCCAGGCGAGCCCACTCCTTGCCAGCGTCCACTTTTACTATACCCAGGGCTTCCGCCTGCAGCCGCAGCTCCGTTTGTCGGATCAGGTTTTTTGCCGGTTCCGGTAATAATCCGAAGCGATCGATCATTTCAACCTGAAGTTCTTTTAATGCCTCGCGATTGCTGACACTGGCAATTCGTTTGTAAAGCATGAGCCGGTTATGAACATCGGGCAGATAATCTTCCGGAATCAGGGCCGGAATGCGCAGGTTCATTTCCGTGCCATGGCTCAGTGGCAGCTCGGCGTTGGGAGTGCGGCCTTCCCGAATGGCCTTAACGGCCTCATCCAGCAGCTGCATATACAGGGTAAAGCCGATGCTTTCTATCTGGCCACTTTGCTCGTCCCCGAGCAGCTCTCCGGCACCGCGAATTTCAAGGTCGTGGGTTGCCAGCATAAAGCCTGCACCCAGGTCCTGGGCCTCGGCAATGGCGTCAAGCCGCTTTTTTGCATCCGCTGTTACGGCCTTTGGTGGTGGTGTCAAAAGGTAGGCGTAGGCCTGGTGGTGAGAGCGGCCAACACGGCCACGAAGCTGGTGTAGCTGTGCCAGCCCGAATTTGTCCGCCCGCTCGATAATGATCGTGTTGGCGCTGGGGATGTCGATTCCGGTTTCAATAATGGTGGTGCATACCAGAACATTAAAGCGTTTGTGGTAGAAGTCCGACATGATCTGCTCAAGCTCACGTTCCCGCATCTGGCCATGGGCAACGCCCACCCTGGCTTCCGGTACCAGGCGCCGCAGATCCTCGGCAGTTTTCTCGATACTCGCCACATCATTGTGCAGGAAATAAGCCTGACCACCCCGTAAGACCTCACGCAGGATGGCCTCCTTTACCATGGCATCGTCCCTTTGGCGCACAAAGGTTTTTACCGAAAGCCTTCGGGCCGGCGGGGTTGCAATGATGGACAGATCCCGCAGGTGCCCCATGGCCATGTTCAGGGTTCGGGGGATGGGCGTTGCCGTAAGGTTCAGCATGTCCACCTCGGCGCGCAGGGCCTTGAGTTTTTCTTTCTGCCCGACGCCAAACCGGTGCTCTTCATCAATAATAACCAGTCCCAGGTTTTTGAACCGGATATCACCCTGCAGCAACTTGTGGGTGCCGATAACAATATCGGCCTTGCCGTTTTCAATGGCGTCCAGGGCTTTACTCGTCTGCGTGGCGCTGCGAAAACGGCTCAGTAGCTCAATGTTGACTGGTGTGTCCGAGAACCTGTCCCGGAAGGAGTCATAATGCTGTTGCGCCAGCAGCGTTGTGGGCACCAGTACTGCAACCTGCTTGCCGGACCAGGTGGCCAGGAAGGCTGCGCGCATGGCTACCTCGGTTTTGCCGAAACCGACATCGCCGCACACCAGTCTGTCCATGGGTTTTTCGTTGGTCATATCCTCAAAGACAGCCTGGATGGCTGCCTGCTGATCCGGCGTTTCCTCAAACGGAAATCCGGCTGCAAAGGCGCGGTAGGCTTCTTTCGGATCTTCAAAGGCGAAGCCTTTGCGGGCTTCACGGCGTGCGTACACGTCCAGAAGCTCGGCTGCGGTATCGCGGATCTTTTCCAGCGCCTTCTGCTTGGCGGTGCTCCAGCGCTCGGTGCCCAGCTTGTGCAACGGCGCGTGTTCCGTGTCGGTGCCGGCATAGCGGGAGATCAGGTGCAGGCTGGATACGGGAACATACAGCTTGGAGCCGCCGGCGTATTCGAGCATCAAAAACTCGCTGGATTCGCCCTCTACGGTAATGGTCTCCAGGCCCAGGTAGCGGCCGACGCCATGATCAATATGAACCACCGGGGCGCCGATCCGGAGTTCGGACAGGTCACGGTAGCCATCATCGTTAATCTCGGTAGGCTTCTCACGCCGGCGCCGTTGCAACACCCGCTCACCAAAAAGGGCTGTTTCGGTGATCAATGCAACATGGTGTTCAGGCAGCACAAGGCCCTGTTCCATGGGGGCGATGGTAATGCCCGGCGTGCTGCTCTTGTCTGCGAGGAAGTCCTGCCAGTGCTCAAAACCCTTTAGCTGAAGCTGGTGTTCCCCCAGGTTTTCAATCAACGCTTCACGCCGTCCCGAAGATTCTGCACAGATCAGTACGCGCCCGCCGAACTGCTGTATGAAGCGTTTCAGGCTGCCCGCAGGGTCGGCTGCCCGCGCGTTCATGGCAATGTCCGGCAGTGCCTCACTGGCACAGTTCACAGCGCCGGCTCCTTCTGCCGTCCGGGGGGTTATGGTCACCCTTGGGAAGGCTTTGAGATGGCCGAATAACTCGTCCTGCTGTAGAAACAGCTTCGCGGGCGGAAGAATGGGGCGCAGCCGGTCATGGCGGCGGTCTTCGTAGCGGTTGCGCGTTTCTGTGTCAAAGTGACTGACTGCATCGTTCAGGCCGTCAGCGGTAAAGACACGGGTGGTGCCTGGCAGGTAGTCGAACAGGGTGGCCGTGTGGTCGAAAAACAGCGGCAGATAGTATTCGATACCCGGCGGCGTAATGCCATGACTGACGTCCTGATAGATAGGCGTGTCTTTGTCTGATTCCGGAAACTGTTCGAACCAGCGGCCCCGAAACGCGGAGCGGGCCTCTTTGTGCCAGGGGAACTCATAGGCAGGAAGCAACTCGATGCGGTCAATACGGTCTATGGAACGCTGGGTTTCAGGGTCGAACGTACGGAGGGTCTCGATTTCATCGTCAAACAGGTCGATCCGGTAGGGCAGGTTGGAACCCATGGGAAATATATCCAGAATGGACCCGCGTACCGCATATTCGCCGTGTTCGTACACGTTTTCCGCGTGCCGGTAGCCTGCGGTTGCCAGTTGCGTGCGCCAGTTGTCGATATCCAGGGCCTGACCGGTTTCCAGGAGCAGAGTGTTGCCTTGCAGATAACTCACCGGTGGTAAACGGTGCATCAGGGTGCGGGCCGGAACCACAATAACGCCATGTTTGATGCCAGGCAGCCGGTGCAGCGTGCGAATGCGTCTTGAGGTTATGTCCTGATGCGGCGAAAACAGATCGTAGGGCAGGGTTTCCCAGTCCGGCAATGACAGGAGTTCCAGGCCGTCGGTGGTAACCGTGGCGCCGTCTTCCTCTGGCGGCAAGCCGAGAAAAAAACGCATGGCCTGTTCAAGGCGTATTGCCTCTGCCGTGCTGCGGGTAATCACCAGCGTAAGGCCCTTGTGTGCCCGGGCACTTTCACAAATGGCGAGGGCATCGCTGCTGCCGTGTAATTGCCCCCAGACGCGGTGATCAGCCGGTTGTTCAGGAAATGTCGGCGCAATCAGTGTTTGCGGCGAGGCGGTTGTGGGGGCACCGTGGTTCATGGGCCGTCAGGTTCTCCTGCTTCAGATGATAGGGCTGGGATGAGGTGGCCATTCTAACGCTGGCGGGTGCCAGTGTCATGGCGGCAAATCTACGATGTCCGTGCCAGTTCGTATTTGCCGTTAGCCGGTTTAAGTTGGATAATGCTCAACCTGAATTATTACCATGTGCGAAACAGGGGTTCCTACCGTGAGTCACGAACAGATAAATCAGTGCCTGTCCAACTGGATGGACAGAGAATCCACTGCGGAGGCCATGATTCCGCTGATTGGCCGTTTATACCGGAAAAACAACGTTGTTACCTCGGTATACGGGCGCGCCATCATCAACCAGTCGGTTATCGATATCATTCGCGCCCACCGCTATGTGCGCCAGGTAGAAGGTGGAGAACTGTCTGTTCGCGACACTTTGCCACTCCTGCAGGCCATGGATCAGATGGATCTCGGGCGCGCGCACGTGGATATCGGCAAACTGGCCGTGAAATTCAAAGAAGAGGGTGGTGGTGATCTGACTGCGTTTCTCAAAAGAGAAATCGGCCCGGTGGTCGGTCTTTACCCGTCCCAGTCTGAAGAAGACGCCAATAACGACACCAAAGATGTGGTGCTGTACGGATTTGGCCGTATCGGCCGGCTGCTGGCCCGCATTCTTATCGAGAAAGCCGGTGGCGGTAACAACCTTCGCCTGAGAGCCATTGTGGTTCGCCAGGGTGGCGCCGAGAATGATCTGGAAAAGCGTGCCAGCCTGTTGCGTCGTGATTCTGTACACGGGCCTTTTGATGGCAGTATCCGCGTTGATGAAAAAGAATCTGCCCTGATTGCCAATGGTAACTTTATCAAGGTGATCTACTCCGATGGCCCGGACAAGGTGGATTACACCGAATACGGCATCAACAACGCCATCGTTATCGACAACACCGGTAAGTGGCGTGATGAAGAGGGTCTGGGCCTGCACCTGAAGTCCAAGGGTGTAAGCCGCGTGATTCTGACAGCACCGGGCAAGGGTGATATCAAGAACATTGTTTACGGCATCAACAATGACTGGATAACAGACGAAGACAAAATTCTCTCGGCCGCGTCCTGTACCACCAACGCCATTACGCCGGTGCTGAAAGCAATCCACGACGAATACGGTATTGAAAATGGTCATGTTGAAACAGTGCATGCCTACACCAACGACCAGAACCTGATTGATAATTACCATAAGGGCAGCCGTCGTGGGCGCAGCGCTCCTCTGAACATGGTAATTACCGAGACAGGCGCTGCCAAAGCGGTGTCCAAGGCGCTGCCCGAGCTCAAGGGCAAGCTCACCGGCAACGCGATTCGTGTGCCTATTCCAAACGTTTCCATGGCGATTCTGAACCTCAACCTGAACAAAGAGGTGGATGTAGAAAGCGTTAACGATTACCTGCGCGAGATGGCTTTGCACTCGGAATTGCAGAAGCAGATCGATTTCGTAAATTCTCCGGAAGTGGTATCCACAGATTTTGTTGGCTCCCGTCATGCCGGCATTGTGGACGCCCAGGCCACGATTGCCGGGGGCAAGCGCCTGATTCTGTACGTATGGTACGACAACGAGTTTGGCTACAGTGCCCAGGTGATTCGTGTGGTCAACCAGATGGCGGGTATCAATTACCCGATCTTCCCGAAGCGCTCCCGCGACTAAAGAGTGCAAGACGCCAGAGCTGGCGCCTGACAGTCCCGCAAACCCGGTGCCGAAAGTCGCCGGGTTTTTTTGTACGTGATGAACAGCCGCTCGGGGATTACGTTAAGGTACAAACCTGTTCTTGTTTCAGGTGGAAATAGCTCGTCTTAAACTCTATAATTGGCGCGTTTTTGGGTATGTCTGGCTCCCCGTTTCTCAACCTGTTTTCTGGGCCGCTGGGGTCGGGCAATACTAATCCATAGATAGTTTCTGATGATTGGATGAGGCTAATGATCAAGATCAAAAAAGGCCTGGATCTTCCCATCAGCGGCGCTCCCGAGCAGACCATTACAGACGGTAAGCCAATTCGCCACGTGGCGTTGATTGGTTTCGACTATATCGGCATGAAGCCGACGATGGCTGTTAAAGAAGGAGATCGTGTCAAGCGCGGTACGCTGCTGTTCACGGACAAGAAGACCGAGGGCGTTCGTTATACATCACCAGCCGCTGGCGTGGTGAAAGAGATTAATCGCGGTGAGCGTCGGGTGTTCCAGTCCATTGTCATCGAAATTGATGGCGATGAGGCTGAGACGTTTGCCCGCTTTGGTGATGCGGACCTTCCTGGTCTTGAGCGTCAGCAGGTAGTCGATAACCTGGTAGAGTCCGGTTTGTGGACGGCTCTGAAGACACGTCCTTACAGCAAAGTGCCGGCAATCGATTCGGCTCCGAATTCCATCTTTGTTTCCGTTATGGACACCAATCCGTTGGCCGCTGACCCCACGGTGGTGATTGCTGAAAACGCGGCAGCCTTTGAGAATGGTTTGACTATTCTGGGCCGGCTGACAACAGGCAAGGTCTTCGTTACCGGCCGCCCCGGCTCGAATGTGTCCGTCCCAAAGGCTGACAATATCGAGGTGCAGCAGTTTGATGGTGTGCACCCTGCCGGAAACGTGGGAACCCATATCCATTATCTTGATCCGGTTTCTGTTTCCAAGACCGTCTGGTCCATTAACTATCAGGATGTGATTGATATCGGGCAGCTGTTCTCCACCGGCGAGCTGAATGTGGGTCGTATTGTTGCTCTCGGAGGCCCCAAGGCTCTCAAACCACGCCTGGTGAGAACCCGTTTGGGGGCCAGCCTGGCGGAACTCCTTGAGGGTGAAATTGCTACAGACTGTGATGTCCGTGCAATCTCCGGGTCTGTATTTGGTGGCCGCCGGGGTGATGGCCCCTGTGCCTACCTTGGTCGTTTCGCGAACCAGGTGTCTGTGCTTGAGGAAGGCCACAAGCGGCATTTCATGGGGTGGCTGACACCGGGTGTTAACAAGTTTTCTGTTCTGAATATCTATCTTTCCAAGCTCGCCGGCGGCAAGTCCTTCGACTTCACAACGACGACCAATGGCAGTGAGCGTGCCATGGTACCTGTCGGCGCCTACGAAAAGGTGATGCCACTGGATATCCTGCCAACCCAGTTGTTGCGTTCGCTTATTGTCGGGGATACCGAAATGGCTCAGAAGCTCGGCGCTCTGGAACTGGATGAAGAAGATCTGGCGCTGTGCACCTTCGTGTGCCCGGGTAAATATGAATACGGTCCGATTCTCCGCGAGAACCTGACCCGAATCGAGATCGAGGGCTAATACGATGGCTATCAGACAGTTTCTCGATGGAATCGAGCATCATTTTGAAAAGGGTGGCAAATACGAGCGCTGGTATGCTCTGTACGAAGCTGCCGATACGATTTTTTATACCCCCGCTTCGGTAACGTCCACAACCTCGCACGTTCGCGATGGCGTTGATCTTAAACGCATCATGATCACGGTCTGGTTGTGTACTTTCCCGGCGATGTTCTTTGGTATGTGGAACATCGGCTTTCAGGCCAACAGCTTCCTGGCTTCCAACCCGGATGCCATGATAGCGGATGGCGGCCTGCGGACAGCCTTCATACAGGCCCTTGCTGTTACAGGTGCCGGTGCCGGCGTCTGGGACAACTTCGTTTACGGGATGGCGTATTTTGTTCCCGTCTACTTTGTGACCTTCGTGGTGGGTGGCTTCTGGGAAGTGCTGTTCGCTACTGTGCGTCGTCACGAGATCAACGAAGGCTTCTTCGTAACCTCAATCCTGTTTGCGCTGATTTGCCCGCCGACGATCCCGCTCTGGCAGGTGGCTCTGGGCATCACCTTCGGTGTGGTTATCGGTAAGGAAGTGTTTGGCGGTACCGGCAAAAACTTCCTGAACCCTGCACTGACAGGCCGTGCATTCCTGTACTTTGCTTATCCGGCACAGATTTCCGGCGATACCGTGTGGACGGCAGTTGACGGCTTCAGTGGTGCAACCGCGCTCAGCTGGGCTGCCAGCGGCGGCCTTGAGGCTCTGGAAACCAACATCGGCTGGATGAACGCGTTTATGGGTACTATCCAGGGCTCCATTGGCGAAACCTCCACGCTGGCTGTTCTTATCGGCGGTCTGATCCTTGTGGTTATGGGGATCGCAAGCTACCGGATAGTGGGTGGTGTGCTGATCGGCATGATCGGCACCGCCGTGCTGATGAACGTTATCGGCTCTGAGACCAATCCGATGTTTTCGGTTCCGGCCCACTGGCACCTGGTTATGGGTGGCTTTGCCTTCGGTATGATGTTCATGGCCACCGATCCGGTGTCAGCGGCAATGACGAACACGGGTCGCTGGTGCTTCGGTATTCTGGTGGGTGTCATGACCATCCTGATCCGGGTTGTTAACCCCGCGTTTCCGGAAGGCATTATGCTCGCAATTCTGTTCGCCAACCTCTTTGCTCCGCTTATGGATCATTACGTGGTTCAGGCCAATATCAAACGGAGGCTCGCTCGTGGCTAAAGCTAAAGAAACTGTCTCCAGAACCCTGATTGTTGCGCTGGTGCTGAGCATTGTGTTCTCCGTGGTGGTGTCAACCGCTGCGGTAACGCTTCGTCCGGCTCAGATCAAGAACCAGAATCTGGATATCAAGACCAACATTCTGGCAGCAGCAGGTATGCTGCCAGATGGGGCGAGCGCTGAGGAAATCGAGAGTATCTTCGCGCAGTTTGACGTGCGTCTGGTGGATCTGGAAACCGGCGACTTTGTAGAGCCGTCGGTCGTGGGTGTGCAGGATCCCATGAAGTACGACATGTACAAGGCCGCCTCGGACCCCAAGATGTCCACGAAGATTCCAGCTTCTGAGGACAAGGCCGGTATCAAGCGCCGTCCCGATATTGCCAAGGTATATACCTTGAGCGAGAACGGGGAGCTCAAACGAGTGGTGCTGCCGATTCACGGTTACGGGCTCTGGTCCACCCTGTATGGCTTCATGTCCCTCGAGGGTGACCTGAACACAATCGAAGGGCTTGGCTTCTATGCTCACGCAGAAACACCTGGCCTCGGTGGTGAGGTGGATAACCCGCGCTGGAAGTCCCAGTGGGTTGGCAAGGAGTTGTATGGCGAAGACAAAACCGAGCCGCAGATACGCCTTATGAAAGGTGGCGTGGGCGCCAACGCTGCTGACAAAGAGCACAAGGTCGATGCGCTTTCCGGTGCAACGCTGACCAGTCGCGGCGTTCAGCATCTGGTTAACTACTGGATGGGTGACCGGGGTTACGCACCGTTCCTCAAGAAACTTCGTGAAGGGGAGGTCTGATCATGGCCGAAGCAACTGCCAAACAGGTTCTTTTCGAACCGATTTTCAGTAATAACCCGATCGGGCTGCAGATCCTTGGTATCTGTTCAGCGCTTGCGGTAACTACGAGCATGAACGTTACCATCGTTATGTGCCTGTCGGTTATCGCAGTTACTGCATTTTCCAACCTGGCTGTATCGCTGGTTCGTACCCAGATTCCTGGCAGCATCCGGATCATCGTGCAGATGACCATCATCGCTTCGCTGGTTATTGTGGTTGACCAGATACTCAAGGCCTACGCCTACGAGATCAGTAAACAGTTGTCGGTATTCGTTGGTCTGATCATCACCAACTGTATCGTTATGGGGCGTGCCGAAGGCTTCGCCATGAAGAACGGCCCCTGGCTGAGTTTTCTGGACGGCATCGGTAACGGTCTTGGCTACTCGGTGATGCTGCTGTTCGTGGCATTTTTCCGTGAACTGCTGGGCGCCGGTTCATTATTCGGCTTAACTCTGTTGCCACCGGTTAACGAGGGTGGCTGGTACATCACCAACGGTCTGCTGCTGTTACCACCCAGTGCCTTCTTCATTATCGGCCTGGCTATCTGGGGCTTGCGCACCTGGATGCCTGAACAGGTGGAAGAACCGGACTACAAGATGTCCCGTCATACCCACAAGGAGGCCTTCTGATGGAGCATTATATCAGCCTGCTTCTCAAGGCAATTTTCATTGAGAACATGGCACTCGCGTTCTTCCTGGGCATGTGCACGTTTCTCGCCATTTCCAAGAAGATTGAAGCGGCCACAGGCCTCGGCATTGCCGTTGTTGTGGTTCTGACACTGACCGTTCCAGCCAACAACCTGATCTACAACAACATCCTGCGGGAAGGCGCGCTGGCATGGGCCGGTTTGCCCAATGTGGATCTGAGCTTTCTGGGCCTGATCACCTACATTGGTGTTATCGCAGCCATTGTCCAGATTATGGAAATGATACTGGACAAATATATCCCGGCGCTTTATTCCGCACTGGGTGTGTTCCTGCCACTGATTACGGTGAACTGCGCCATTATGGGTGCAGCACTGTTCATGGTTGAGCGTGATTACACCTTCAGTGAAAGTGTGGTTTATGGCTTCGGAGCAGGTGTGGGCTGGGCTTTGGCTATTGTTGCTTTGGCCGGTATCCGTGAAAAGCTGAAGTACAGTGACGTTCCAGAAGGGCTGCGTGGCCTGGGCATTACCTTCATTACCGTAGGTTTGATGTCCCTTGGCTTTATGTCCTTCTCAGGGATTTCCCTGTAACTCATCCGGTGATTCGGTTTAACGAAAAGGCGAGACCATGTATACAGAAATAATACTCGGCGTGGTCATGTTCACCGTTATCGTTCTGGCGCTTGTGGCGGTTATCCTCGCGGCAAGATCCAAACTGGTAAGCACCGGTGATGTGACCATCGAAATCAATGACGACCCGGAACACACCGTGAAAACGGAAGCCGGTGGCAAGCTTCTGGGAACCCTGGCAAGTAACGGTATCTTCCTGTCATCCGCCTGCGGTGGGGGCGGTACCTGCGCCCAGTGCAAGTGCAAGGTGTTTGAGGGCGGTGGCGCCATGCTGCCCACGGAAAAAACCCACTTCACGAACCGTGAAGAGAAGGAAGGCTGGCGTCTGTCCTGCCAGGTACCGGTCAAACAGGATATGAAGATTGAGGTGCCTGAGGAGTTCTTTGGCGTCAAGAAGTGGGAATGTGAGGTTATCTCCAACCATAACGTTGCCACCTTCATCAAAGAACTGGTGCTCAAGCTGCCGGAAGGCGAAGAAGTGGACTTCCGCGCAGGCGGTTATGTGCAGCTGGAGTGTCCTCCTTACGAAATCAGCTTCAAAGACTTCGATATTGAAGAAGAGTTTCACGGTGACTGGGACAAGCTCGATATCTGGCGTTACAAGGCGGTCAATAAGGAAGAGACCATTCGTGCTTATTCCATGGCCAACTATCCGGAAGAGAAGGGCGTTCTCAAGTTCAATATTCGTATAGCTACGCCGCCCCCGGGTACGGATCACCCGCCCGGAATCATGTCCAGCTACGTATTCAATCTGAAGCCGGGTGACAAGGTGACGGTTATGGGGCCCTTCGGTGAGTTCTTCGCCAAGAAAACCGAAGCGGAAATGGTGTTCATCGGCGGTGGCGCCGGCATGGCGCCCATGCGCTCCCATATCTTTGACCAGCTCAAGCGCCTGAATTCCAAGCGCAAGATCAGCTTCTGGTACGGTGCCCGCAGTGTCCGCGAGATGTTCTACGTGGAAGACTTCGACATGTTGGCCGAAGAGAACGACAACTTCGAGTGGCACGTTGCACTGTCGGACGCGCAACCGGAGGACAATTGGGAAGGGCCCACGGGCTTTATCCACAACGTACTCTATGAAAACTACCTGAAGGACCATCCTGCGCCGGAAGACTGTGAGTACTACATGTGCGGGCCCCCTATCATGAACGCATCTGTTATCAAGATGTTGAAGGATTTGGGTGTTGAAGATGAAAATATCATGCTGGATGACTTCGGGGGTTAAACTTATCAAATGACATCCAGTATCGTACAACCCGCCCGGGTGGCCATTGCCAGTGTCTTAGCGATGCTGGTACTGGCGGCCCTGGCGGGTTGCTCGTTTCAGCAGGAAGACGAAGTCTGGGAAATCTCGGGGCCTGTGTTCGGGACCCTCTACCATATCAGCGTTGTTCTGCCTGAGGACCACGAGCGGCTTGAGGTTCTGGCTCAAGGCATTGACGAGGCTCTCGAGAAAGTTGATGCATCCATGTCGACCTGGAGAGAAAATTCGGAGCTTTCAAAACTGAACCACCTCGACGATCAATCCGACTGGACGCCTGTGTCTGAGCCATTGTTCGAGGTGCTATCCAGATCACTTGAGATTTCACGGCTGACAGACGGAGCATTTGATATAACCATTGGCCCCGTGGTGAATCTCTGGGGCTTTGGCCCGGATGCGCGGCCGGAACAGGTGCCCTCGGATGAGGCACTTGCCCGGACACTGGCCGCAACGGGTTTTGAACACCTGTCGTTACGGGCGGATCCGCCTGCTGTAAAAGCCGACCGGCCCCAGTACATTGATTTGTCCGCTATTGCCAAGGGATATGGGGTCGATGTGGTGGCCCGCTACCTTGATAGCGAAGGCGTCAAGGCTTATCTCGTGGAGATTGGGGGTGAGGTGCGCACCCAGGGCCGCAAGCCTGATGGCAGCGCCTGGCGGCTGGCCATCGAACAGCCAGTAGAGGGCGGAGAGCATACAGTCAATCGTATTGTTACGCTGCCATCCGGGGCCATGGCAACCTCCGGCGACTATCGTAACTATTACGAATCGGAAGGGCGTCGTTTCTCCCATACAATAGACCCCGAAACCGGAAAGCCGATTGAGCATCATCTGGCTTCTGTAACCGTTATTGCAGACGACACCATGACAGCGGATGCGTTGGCTACCGGCTTTACGGTGATGGGTTATGAGCGGGCCAGTGCGCTCGCAACAAGGGAAAATATTCCCGCCTATTTTATTATCCGGGCGGAAAACGGGTTTGAGTCGCACCAGACCCCTGCGTTTTCGTCCTACGTTATTCAGTAAGGGGAGGCAACATGGGTACCTTTATTCTGGCATTGCTAATTGTGGTTGTGTTGGTTGCTGGCATGTCTATTGGCGTTATTTTCGGGCGCAAGCCAATCAGCGGCACCTGTGGCGGTATCGGCGCGCTTGGTATCAGCTCTTCCTGTGATATTTGTGGTGGCAACACCCAGAAATGCGAAGAGGAAAACCAGCGCCTGGCTTCAGAAGCCCGGTCGCCCGGGGAGCTTGCCTATGATGCCACCAAAGCAGGGCGCAAGTGACAGGTGTTGGTGGAGTTGATAATCACAATTACTTTCTCATCATGTAGATAAGGAGTCACTGCGCGCATGGCAGAACATCATTACGACGTCGTTGTTATCGGCGCCGGGCCTTCGGGCGAAGGTGCGGCAATGAACGCGACGAAGCATGGCAAGCGTGTTGCTATCATCGAAGATAAGCCTACAGTGGGAGGCAACTGCACCCATTGGGGCACGATTCCTTCCAAGGCCCTACGTCATTCAGTCAAGCAGATCATTACTTTTAATACCAACCAGATGTTCCGTGACATTGGTGAACCCCGCTGGTTTTCGTTTCCACGGGTGCTGCAGAGCGCGCAGAAGGTCATTGGCAAACAGGTCAAGCTGAGAACCCAGTTCTATTCCCGCAACCGGGTGGACCTGATCCGGGGGCGCGCAGCGTTTCTGGATGCCAACCGACTCGAAATCCGTGGCAACAAATCCGTTGAGTCCCTGCACTTCAAACAGGCGGTTGTGGCCACCGGGTCGCGCCCCTATCTGCCACCCGACGTGGATTTCCGTCATCACCGCATCTATAACTCGGATACCATCCTCAATCTGTCACATACGCCTCGCACACTGGTCATCTATGGCGCGGGCGTTATTGGTTCGGAATACGCCTCCATATTCTCCGGCCTGGGGGTAAAGGTTGACCTGATTAACCCGGGTAGCCGGTTGTTGTCTTTCCTTGATGATGAGATCTCTGACGCTCTGAGCTACCACCTGCGTAACAATGGTGTTTTGGTGCGCCACAACGAAGAATATGAGTCTGTAGATGGTGATGATCACGGCATCGTGCTTTCCCTGAAGTCCGGCAAGAAGATTCGTGCGGATGCGTTTCTCTGGTGCAATGGCAGAACCGGGAACACGGACAATCTCGGGCTTGAGAATGTCGGGCTTGTTGCCAATAGTCGCGGCCAGTTGGCGGTGGATGATCATTATCGTACCAAGGTGGAAAACATTTACGCGGTTGGTGATGTGATCGGGTGGCCAAGCCTGGCAAGTGCTGCCTATGATCAGGGGCGCTCTGCGTCTTCAGACATCGTTAAGGACGAGTACTTCCGGTTTGTAACGGATGTGCCGACAGGCATTTATACCATTCCGGAAATCAGCTCCGTAGGAAAAACCGAGCGGGAGCTGACGCAAGCCAGAGTGCCCTACGAAGTCGGGCAAGCGTTTTTCAAGGATCTTGCCCGGGCTCAGATTACCGGCGAAGCCGTGGGTATGCTGAAAATCCTGTTCCACCGGGAGACCCGGGAAATTCTGGGCATTCATTGCTTTGGTGACCAGGCCGCCGAGATCGTCCATATCGGCCAGGCCATCATGAACCAGAAGGGTGAAGCGAACTCGCTCAACTACTTTATCAACACAACGTTTAATTACCCGACCATGGCGGAAGCTTACCGGGTGGCTGCGCTGAATGGCCTTAACCGGATCTTCTGAGGCCGGCCCGGGCTTTATCAACTGGCGGGTAAAGCTCCACTACCCGCCGAAGTATTTTCCTCACGGTCGGGCAGAACCAGGGCAGATTTGGCGCGGTTGTCAAAAAATATACGGGTACTTGTGGGGTAATCTGTAATGATGCTGTCCACACCCATGGCTTCAAGCCGAAGCATGTCCTGGATGCGGTTAACAGTCCAGCAGGAGACGTGCATTCCTCTGCGGCGAGCGTCGTCTACCAGTGCTGGTGAACAAAGCTTCCAGTTGATGCACAGGTAATCACAGTTCAAACGCCCGGCCAGTCCAACCGGTTTAGGGAAACGACGTTCTGTTACCAGCCCGGTTCGGATGCGCTTGTCCCTGCGATGTATTTCCTTCAGAAACCAGGCGTCCGTGGAAGTAACTGCCGCCGTTTGATAGAGGTTACGGTGCTGGATGATTTCTGTTAACCGGTTGCAGAGCACATTCAGCCTGATGCGGGAGTCCTTTTTCACTTCAAGCTGAAGATGCTCGAGATCATCGAACTGATTCAGCAGGTCTTCCAGGGACGGAATGCCCGTTTTCACCGGCCATGAACTGGTGTTGCGGCGGGCATCCATTCCTGCGAGTTCGGCCGCAGTGTATTGGCTGACACTGCCTTTGCGGCCCGTAGTACGATCGGTTGTAAGATCGTGCACCAAAACCGGCTTGCCGTCTTTCGACAGCACCAGGTCCAGTTCAAAATGCCGTATGCCCTGTCGATAGGCATGCCGGAATCCGGGCAGGGTATTTTCGGGGGCTTCACCTTTGGCTCCCCGGTGTCCATACACGATCATTCCGCTGCATTACTCCTGAGGCGTTGGTATATGGCCTGGCGCTTTTTCCATGTGTCATGGCACAGATGTATGTCTTCCAGATAGGCCGGCAGTTCGTTCATGAGCAGCGCCTGAGGCCCGTCTACCAATGCTTTCTCCGGTTTCGGGTGGAAGTCCACGAGAACCATATTGGCGCCTGCTACCACGCCCTGGGCGGTTGCATGCATAACGTCGAGGATACCGTCCGGTGACTTCTCGCGCGTGCCCACAGAGTGAGACGGGTCAACACAGACAGGCATGCGCGTAAGCCGTTTTACTGCCGGTACGTGGGCAAAGTCCACCATATTACGGTGGGGCTGGCCTGCCTCGGTTTTCATGCCGCGAAGGCAGAAAATCACGTTTGCGTTGCCTTCACTGGCCAGGTATTCCGCCGCATTAAGGGATTCGTTCAGAGTGATGCCGAAGCCGCGCTTGAGTAGAACCGGATAGCTGCTCTGCCGACCGATAGCTTTTAACAGCTCAAAGTTCTGTGTGTTCCGGGTGCCCACCTGCAGCATGACGCCGGTTGGTCGCCCCAGCTTCTCAAGGCAGGTATCGATCTCTTCAATATGGCTTTCATGGGTGATTTCCATGGCAACCACTTTGATACCATGCTTGCCGGCTTTCTCGAATACCCAAGGCAGGCAGCCTTTGCCATGCCCCTGAAACGAATAGGGGTTAGTGCGCGGTTTGTAGGCACCCATGCGGGTGCAAACCTGGCCGTTCTCTTCCAGCGCCTGGAGCATCATTTCAACATGTTCGGGAATATCCACGGCACACAGGCCCGCGAAAATGTTGAGATTCGACTGGTTGAAATCCACGCCGTTGTAGCTGAAGCCGGTTTGCCGGTTGTCATCCCGGTGCCGGCCCAGAATGCGATAGTCTTCGGATATGCGAATGGCACGCTCAACTGCCGGAAGCGCCTCAATTTCATCCTTGTTCAGGGACTTGGTGTCACCCAGAAGGTAGATTTCGGTGAGCCTTTGGCTGACCCCCTGAATTTCGTGAACCCGAACCGACACGCCTGGCAGGTTTTCCAGATAGTGCATTGTCTGGCGGTAGCCCTCGCTGTCCAGAGGCGTGTTGGGGTGAAGAATGGCTAGCATGCGGTCTCCTTTGTGATCGTCAGGCTATGAGCGTTTGCTCTCAGCCCTGTGCCGCGCCTGCATGAATTCCCGGTGATTAAGATGCAGCAAATCAGCGATGCGGCGAATAAGATGTTCTTCGTATTTGTCGATACGGTCATCGGCCAGGGCAACCTGCCAGATGCTTTCCAGCAACGCCTGTTTGCCTTCCTGATCCAGGAACTCGTTGATCTGCCCGGTAAATTCGTAAAGTGAGGTGGCATCCTCAGCCTGACTCAGCGCACTGCTCAGGATGTCTTCCGCTTCTTCCCGGGTTACCTGGTGGGCTTTGACGGCACAGTCTACTATGACTTGCAGTTCGCGCTCATCTTCATGGTTGTCCACGCGCGAGAGCTGCACCATCAGGGCCGTCGCCGCCACTGCAAGCTGATGGGGGTCGGGCTTGTGATTTTCCGTTTCCGGTGCAGCAAACAGTTTCTTCAGGCTCTCAATCATAATCTGGTACGGTCAACAGGGTTTATTGAAGGTGTCGGGAAAATCAGGCCGCCCTGGTGGCCAGCTGGCGCACCCGGTTCTCCAGATCAATCTGGTCTTTGGCGAAGCGACGTATGCCGTCAGCCAGCTTTTCGGTAGCCATGGCATCTTCGTTGGATTCCCAGCGAAAGCGTTTTTCATCCAGGATTCCGAAACCATCGGTTGAGGTGGCGCTGGCGGCAGACAGTTTTTGTTCCAGCTTGCCCTTGTCGTCCTGGAGCTCCTGCAGCAGGGCCGGGCTGATCGTGAGCCGGTCGCAGCCTGCAAGCATTTCTATTTCTCCGATGTTTCGGAAGCTCGCCCCCATAACCACGGTGCTGAAGCCATTGGCCTTGTAGTAGTTGTAGATACGGGTTACCGACTGTACCCCCGGGTCTTCCTCCGCTGGAAACTGGTCGCGGCCACTGTTGGCAAGGTGCCAGTCCAGAATACGCCCGACAAACGGTGATATAAGAAACGCGCCAGCCTGCGCACAGGCTGCTGCCTGCACAAAGGAAAACAGAAGTGTGAGATTGCAGCGGATTCCCTCTTGCTCAAGAATCTCTGCGGCGCGAATGCCTTCCCAGGTAGATGCAATCTTGATCAGAACCCGGTTGGTGTCCACACCCTGCTGGTCGTAGAGTTCTATCAGCCGCCGCGCACGCTTCAGGGTGGCCTCGGTGTCGAACGACAAACGGGCATCTACCTCGGTCGATACCACACCCGGAATCAGGCCAAGAATCTCCTGGCCGGCCAGAACCGCGAGCATATCGGTAGACAGGGTTAACTGCTCGGCATCTGAACCACCCTGTTTGCGTGCCATGGCAACAGCCTTCTCAAGCATGGGCCGATAGGCATCGGACGCGGCAGCTTTCAGCAGCAACGAGGGATTTGTGGTGGCATCCTGCGGCCGCCACCGGGCGATGGCGTCAATATCGCCGGTATCGGCCACTACCGTTGTCATGGTTTTCAGTTGGTCCAGCTTGTTCGTCATTCGTGCAGTCGTCCTGATTGATATTGTTCTCAGAGCACCCAGATCCCGGATGCGGGTCGTGCTTCTACAATAACGGGCTGCAATGGCAGGAACAAGACAGCAAAAGGTAAGGTTCTGGTAATAGCGCGTTAAGGTGTTCTCAGACGCTGGCTTCCGCTCTTGCCTGCCCGGGCTCGCGGACTTTCTCCAGGGCGGTCTGAATCACCTCCAGACCGGCGCCGGGCTTGTGCGCGTTTTCACTGATGTAGCGGCGGAACTGGCGGCCACCCGGCACTCCGTGAAAAAGCCCCAGCAAATGCCGGGATATATGGCCAAGGAAAACACCGCGTTCCAGCTCGCTCCGGATAAACGGGTACATGGCCCTTAACGCATCGTGGCGCGACGCACTGGGTGCCTCGCTGCCAAAGAACACCGGATCCACGCCGGCCAGAAGCCAGGGATTATGATAAGCTTCGCGGCCCAGCATGACACCGTCGGTATGTTGCAGGTGTTGATGGCACTCATCGAAGCTCCTGATGCCACCGTTGATAATAATCTCGAGGTGCGGATACCGTTGCTTCAGATGGTAGACCCAGTCGTACTTCAGCGGTGGAACATCCCGGTTCTCTTTTGGGCTGAGGCCCTCAAGAACAGCAATGCGCGCATGCACAATGAATGTACGGCAACCCGCTGCACTGACTTTATCCACAAACTCACAAAGATCTTCCCAGGATTCCCGGCCATTGATGCCAATCCTGTGTTTAACTGTAACCGGAAGGCGGGTGGCATCAATCATCGCCCGAACGCCTTCTGCCACCTTGTCCGGATGCGCCATCAGGCAGGCGCCAATCATATTGTTCTGAACCCTGTCGCTGGGGCAGCCCACGTTCAGGTTCACCTCACTGAAACCGAACTGCTCGGCAAGCCGCGCACAATGAGCCAGCTCACCCGCATCACTGCCACCAAGCTGCAGGGCCAGCGGGTACTCGACCGGATCATGGCGCAAAAACCGCTCGGTATCGCCGTGTATCAAGGCGCCGGTGGTGACCATCTCGGTATAGAGCAGGGTGTGCCGGCTTAACTGGCGGGCGAGATACCTGTAGTGCGGTGTTGTCCAATCCATCATCGGCGCGACGCAGAAGCGCCGGGATGGCTCTTGACCAGTGCTTACAGTACGTGCAGAGAGATTTCCCGCGTATTCTGAAGATGCGTTTTCGACCATTAAATGCTCAATTCTGTCCGTTTTTCGGATCCCGGTGCTACAGAAGTGTTTCAGATCTCAGCTTGTAGCACCCAAAGCTGTATCTGGCCCCATTCTGGAGGAAGGCCTGCGGCCTGTACGATTCGTTCGAACGGATCGTTTGAGCAGCCAATTCTATCAGGAAAACGGTTTAGCTGGTCTCCTGGGTTCGTATCGTCCTATGAGTAATAGCCGATAAGCCTCAATGCAGCCGGAAAACTGCGTGCGAAGTGAAGCAGAATAATACCCTCCTTCATGTGGTTCCGCATGATGACAAAGTTTTAGCTGGTAAAATCCTTGTACATACTCGTGTCGCGATATAGCAATAATCTGGCCTTTACTATCAATACTGTAGATGTCATTACTGCAACAATTCAAGTCTTAATTCGCCCAAAACAATAACAAGAGGATGCAGCAATGACTGCAAAACACTACGACATCATTATTATCGGTGCCGGATTATCCGGCATTGGTACTGCATGTCACATTGCGCGCGAGCACCCCGGCAAAACCCTCGCTATTCTTGAGCGTCGTGACACTGTAGGCGGTACCTGGGATCTGTTCCGTTATCCTGGCATCCGTTCCGATTCTGACATGGCCAGCTTCGGTTTCAATTTCAAGCCCTGGTATTCCGACAAGGTTTTGGCCGAAGGCGAGGATATTCGAAACTACGTGGCGGAGACGGCGAAAGAGTTTGGCCTGTTTGACAAGATCAGGTTTGGCCTGAAGCTCATCAACGCCGACTGGTCAAGCAAAGACCAGAGATGGACTATTTCTGCCCTGCAGGAGGTTTCGGGGGAAGAGCAGCTCTTCACCTGTAGCTTTATGGTGAACTGTGCGGGCTATTACAACTTTGATCATGGCTATCGCCCCCGCTTTCCCGATGAGGAAGCTTTCCGGGGCGCTATCATCCATCCCCAGCACTGGCCGGAAGATCTTGATTACAGAGGGAAAAAAGTAGTGGTAATTGGCAGTGGAGCCACGGCTATAACATTAGTTCCGGCCATGGCGAACGAAGCGGCGAAGGTTACCATGCTTCAGCGCTCACCCAGCTACATTATGGCCATGCCGAATACCGATAAAATTTCCATGGTGCTAAGCAAGTTTTTGCCCGAGAAATGGGTGTTCAATATGGCGCGCCGGCGCAATATCCTGTTTCAGCGGGGGTTATACCTGGCCTGTCAACGCTGGCCAAAGCCCATGCGTAAGTTTCTTGTTTCGCACATGCGCAAACAGGCACCGAATGTAGACGAACGCCATTTTTCGCCCACATATATGCCATGGGACCAGCGTTTGTGTGCGGCGCCGGATGGTGATTTCTTTGCATGTTTGCGTTCGGGCAAGGCGGAGATTGTCACCGACGCTATTGAGCGTTTTGATGAAACCGGCATTGTGCTCAAGTCTGGCGGACATATCGGAGCGGATCTTATCGTTACCGCAACGGGGCTGGATGTGCAGCTGATGGGTGGAATGACGCTCAATATCGATAGCCAGCCGGTGGACCTGACCCGGAAGATGAGTTACAAGAGCATCCTGATTCAGGATATTCCCAATTTCGGCTGGATTTTCGGCTATACCAACGCGCCCTGGACCCTCAAGTGTGATATCGGAGGGCAGTATTTATGCCGTCTGTTTGCGTATATGGAAAAGGCAGGTGTTTCAGTTGCCACCCCCGTTGATAAGGGGAACAATGTGTCGGATAGGGGCCTGTTGGACGAGTTTTCGCCGGGTTACATCAGCCGGGCAAAAGACCGGATGCCGCGACAGGGTAAGGCGGGGCCCTGGATGCTGGTCATGCACTATGGCAGGGATAAAGAGACCCTGGTTAACGCTCCAGTGGATGACGGTATTCTGCAGTTTGAAGCTGCGATACCGGCATCTTCAAGTGATAACCTTGAATATCGGAATGCCACAGCCTGACGCCGGGAGAACCTAGAATAAGGATAGGGGCATGAAACCTGCCAGCACTGACAAAGCACGAGTGTTGCTTGTTCATGGGATGTGGAGCACTCCCGGCACTCTTGATGAAGTCCGGGATGCCTTTGTTGAAGAAGGTTATGATGTGGAGGCCTTGCGCCTTCCGCTTCACGTTCCCAAGGCTGAACACACGCCTGCCAGCAAGGCAAAACTTGCCCGAACCCGCTTGCAGGATTATGTGGAATACCTGGTTGAGTATGTGAGGCGCCAGGAGTCTCCGCCGATTCTGGTCGGGCACTCGATGGGTGGGTTACTGGGTCAACTGGTTGCCGCCCGGTTGCCCTGCAAGCGATTAATCCTGCTTTCGTCTGCGGCCCCCGCGGGTATTAATGGCCTGAGCTGGTCTGCAATCCGGACGCTGGGCCGCAACCTGCTGCGCTTTCCTCTCTGGCACAGTGTCACAGAAGTCAATCTGGCCAATGTGAAATACGGTATTGCTAACGCACAGAGTTCCGCCCTCCAGCAGGAAATTCATGAAAGCTGTACCTATGAGTCCGGAATGGCCACCTTTCAGATTAGTATGGGGGTACTGCTGCGGAGTCACGGGGCCTCCCATGTAAATGTTCCGAATATACAGTGCCCCGTGTTGATTATCGGAGGGACCGCTGACCGTATTACGCCTGTTCGCATTCAGCGCAGCATTGCGAAGCGCTTCGGCACTTGCGGGATGCTGGTGGAAATTCCGGGCTGCTGTCACTGGACGGTAGGTGGCCGGTTTTTCCCGGAGGTCCGCTCCGAAATTTTCAGGTGGTTGGGGGCTGCTTCGTAACAGTCTGCCCTCCGGGTGTTTGATCCAGGGCTTTACCGTTGATAATACGTACGGTTGACGGTGGCCTCTCTATCGCTGACTCTCGGGATTGACTCTGCAGTTCATCTACTGAGATAACATTATGGCTCTTGGATCAGCAACGCTAACCATGACGGTTTTAATGACGCCGGATAAGGCCAACTTTTCTGGTAATGTCCATGGGGGCACTCTGCTTAAATACCTTGATGAAGTTGCCTATGCCTGTGCCAGCCGTTATGCAGGCAATTATGTCGTTACCCTGTCGGTTGACCAGGTGACGTTTCGTCAGCCCATCCATGTGGGTGAGCTGGTTACTTTTCTGGCCAGTGTAAACTACACGGGAAACACCTCCATGGAGGTGGGCATCAAGGTGATTACGGAAAACATCAGTGAAAAGCTGGTGCGGCATACCAATAGTTGCTTTTTTACCATGGTGGCCGTTGATGAAACGGGAGCAACAGTGAAGGTGCCCAAACGGGAACCGAGCACTCCGGATGAAATCAGGCGCTTTGCCAATGGCCAGCAACGCCGTGCGATCCGGGCAGAGCTGGCGGAGCGTTATAAGGCGTTGGAAGTCCGAAAGGGATGAAGAGTCGGGTTTGAGTTATAGATTCGCTACCCCAAACGGAATATGCACCATAGGAATATCCCCCGCATCAGATTCCAGGTGCGAGCGCTGGTCATCAAAGAAGACATGGGGCTTGAGTACGTTAAGAATGCGGTCTTTCTTCATGCCGCCCAGGAAGAAAACCTCATTGGCATCCACGCCCCAGTGTTCCAGCGTTGTAATCACCCGTTCATGGGAAGGGGCATTGCGGGCGGTCACAATGGCGGTGCGCAATACTCGTTTATAATCCGGATCGTCCGTCAGCGCCTGGTCTTCCAGCTTCTGCAGGTGTGAAAGCTTGCGGAACAGATCCGCGAGCGGGCCCGGGCTATGGGGGATTTGGGAGCGGGAGGTTTCGTGCTCCTGAAACTCTTCCAGCGAACCGGCCTTGTACACACGCTCGGAGGCATCGTCTGCAATCACACCATCAAAATCGAACGCAATGCGCAGTTCAGTATCACCCTCATCATCCACCACCTTGCTTGGCAGAACCGTGCCAGCCGCATAGCCATAGTCTATTGCCTGGGACACATCGCTGGCATTGGCCGACAAAAACAGAGAGGCATTGAACGCAGGAATGTAGGCGTAGGGTGATTTGCCCTCCAGAAACGCGGCTCGGGAAATGTCCAGGCCGTGGTGATGAATGGAGTGAAATACCCGCTTTCCGGTGATCACCGAATTGCGCGATAGCAACACAACCTCCACCGGGCATTGCTCAGGAAACTTCTGGTTAACGCTCAAAAAACGCCTTACGAACGGAAAAGCGACCCCCTTGCGCAAAGGCTCATCCAGGTGGGCTTCCTGATAGCGCCTATAGGCCTTCTCCCCCTGCTCCCGAAACACACGGTCAGACTTCGAGAGGTCAAACAGGGCACTTGAGGCCACCGCGATAACGAGTTTGTCTTCGATGGGATAGGCCATAGGCAGAGGTTTCCTTTTCTGTTGGGAGGGGCAGCCGTTTAATAAAGGAGCGCCGAACAGGTATATGAACTCGGTCATGGGAGGGGCAATGGGTCATCTACGCAAATACTCAACATATCAGCCAGTTATATGACGATGTTTTACATAGTCACCCTTTCGCTTTGCACTGTTATGGGACACTATCCTAAGTGTAAAAAATTTGTAATGTCCATCAGGCGGAAATGAATACCTGGGTCTTTGGCTAGCATTTTGCCAGAACTAAACGGCCTTCGTTAAACCTTCAAGGAGTCAGTGCATGAAAGATCAGACATTTGTAGGGCGTTGGATTGTTATCTCGGGAGCAACTTTCCTGGTAGCGTGCGGAGGCAGTGGAGGTGGTGACGAAAGCTCGAAGGTAACCTTGTCGTATGACACGGAAAATTATGCAGAAAAAGGTGTCGAAATTTCCTCAAACACCAACCTGGACGGGGTTTTTGCACTCTACGACGATCTTAATGAGGGGTTCGATCTGGTTGAAGATATCCGCACCATTCTCATATCGCAAAGTGGTGGCGTGTCAGGAACTACGAATTGTGACGCAGGGGGAACAGCCACAGTCAAGTATGCCGGTGAAGGCTGGAATGATGATGAAGTGTGGGAGCTCACCGATTGCGTTGTCTCGACCTATGATTATGGTGATGTTTTTCTGAATGGTAGCTATAGGTATGTCGATACTCTCACGGGAGAGAGCGACACCAGCGAAAGCTGGAAAGGGTTTGAAAGTTTCAATGTAACGGGCGAGCTCAAGAGAACCGGTGAGCCTTTGCGCCTCAAGGGGAGGGCTGACTGGGATCAGGCTTACCAGTGGGATAATACCACTGAGAGTGGTCGTGTGATTAATACTATCGACGCATTTGAACTGCGAATTGGAGACCGCTACGTGGCAATTTTAAACGCTGAAACTCGTTTGGAGGGTACAGAGTTTGATGCTGAGTACGCGATGTCCGGCAAACTCATTGGCTCTGCGATTGGTGGTTACATTCAGATGTCTACGCCAACACCTTTAGCAATATCTGATTACGAAAATTGCCCAACAGCGGGTGTAATCCGGCTCTCCAGTGATGGTGCAGCAGAGGTGCGATATGGTAGCAGCGCTGGCGGTACTGCAACTGCTGTGGCGATTTGGGTTGATGGCCAGATTGTTGAGAGCTATGACGACTGCAGCAGTGTTGGTTTTACGCCGGTTTATTAGGCGAGCACGGTGAGGAGCGTTGCTCCTCACCGTAATCTGCAGATGGATTCGGGTTTGAAAGCCCTTTGAGAAGGAATATCCCGTGGGCGGTCGAGACGGCCTTACGGTCGCACATAGCCGCCTCGAACACCTCTTCTGGAAAACACCCATTGCCACAGTTGCAGATCCCGGGCACGGAACGCACCGGCACAGGACAACAGGTAGTACCGCCACATTCGATAGAATCGGTCGCCCAGGGTGTCCCTAAAGTTGGGCCAGGCCGCCTCGAAATTGGTGTGCCAGGCCATCAGGGTTTTGTCGTAATCGGCGCCAAAATTTTCCAGGTCTTCAGCTACAAACAGGCCCTCTGAGGCATCGGCGATCTGGCGGATGGACGGTAGGTCCCCATTGGGGAAGATGTATTTTTCAGTCCAGGGGTCGGTCACGGTTCGGGTTCTGTTTTTGCCGATGGTGTGAAGCAAGAGCAGCCCGTTTTCGGTGAGAGCCTCGTTTGCCACACGCATGAATTCCGGGTGGTTCTTACGGCCCACATGTTCAAACATGCCAATACTGGCGATGCGGTCAAACTTGCCTTCTACCTCCCGATAGTCCTGCAGTCTTACTTCGATGGGCAGGCCAGCGTAATGCGCCCGGATCCACTCGGCCTGGGCCTGGGAAACCGTGAAACCTACGCATTCCACGCCATAGTGCTCTGCTGCATAACCCATGAAGCCGCCCCAGCCACAGCCAATATCGAGCACCCGCATGCCCGGTTGCAGGCCGAGTTTACGACAGATCAGATCCAGCTTTGCTTCCTGGGCAGCGGCCAGATTGTCGGCATTTTTCCAGTAGCCGCAGCTGTAGTTCATGCGTGGATCGAGCATGGCTTGATAGAATTCATTGCCCAGGTCGTAGTGAACCTGCGCAACCTTCCACACCCGTTTACCCTGCTGCAGGTTGCGCAGGGTGGCGCTGAGAAAATAGAGCAATTGCGTACGGGGCTTGAAGTGCTGATCCAGCTGGCAGCTCAGCAGTCGGTAGAAGAACTCATCCAGCCGTTCGGCGTCCCAGTCTCCGTCCATATAGGCTTCGCCGAATCCGAGATTGCCTTTGGTAATGGCTCGTTCGATTACACCCGGGGCATTGAGTTGGATATCCCAGGGCCGCTTGCCGCCGATACGTATATCGGCAGTCGCCAGCAAATCAGAGATAGCGCGATGAAGCTCTGAATCGGAGGCATCTGGGGCTGACGTGGCCTGAATACTTTGGTTATCAGTCATAATGGATACTCCCCCACAACGGGCTTACACTGTGTTTTGGATTATAGTAGCCATTTAGTCAAATATGGCTCTCTCTGGGCAAAGGAGCCGAGGAGCGTCTTTGTGAGGCGAAAACGCACAACGCCATTGGACGATGTTCAAGTCAGCCCTGACGGCTGCTCACCGGACCTCCGCGCGAGAATTCTGGGTAATGCGCCGTATTTCCGCGGGTTGCCTGCGCAGGCCATTAAGGCGGTGAATAGCCTGTTCCGCAGTGTCGACTACCCCGCTGGTGCGCCCCTTTATCACCAGGGTGACCCGGCTGAGGCACTTTTCCTCGTTGCCCACGGCAGGGTAAAGCTCCTGCAGCACAGTGCTTCCGGGAATGAGGTTGTGCTGGATTTGCTGAGCCAGGGTGAGCCTTTTGGTGGCTTGGCGACACTGGGCCGGCGTCGTTATCCGCAAACAGCGGTAGCTCACACCGCCTGCTGTGTACTGACTATTACCACGGCAGATTTCCGGCATTTGATTCGCACCTACCCGGAGGTGGCCCTCAGTGCCCTTGATGGGGTAGCCCGTGACCTTGAAGCTGCCCACGATGTTATTCGGTCACTCAGTACGCTTCCGGTGGAGGCGCGTATTGCACAGGTGCTGACTGACCTTGCAGACCGCTTGGGCGAGGCCGATGATTCCGGCATCCTGATTCAGTCGCCACTCTCACAACAGGATCTCGCTGCCATGGTTGCGACAACTGCAGCAACCGTAAGCCGTATTATTTCCAGCCTGCGACGCCGGGGTTATCTTGAAACCGGGCGCCAATGGATACGAATTTGTGATCGTGACGGCCTTGCGCAACTGGCTGAAGATGCCGGTTCATCTGATTGATTCCGTTAAATTTCCATATATTTAACAAATAGTTGGACTAACATGTTCCAGCGCATATAAAGACTCGCCTTAATCATTCATTCTGTATGCATCAAACATAGAGAGACAGGAGAATGAGCATGAAAATCATCCTACGCAGTGACGAACTGAATTGTCCTTCCTGTGTTCCCAAGATCGAGAAAGCCCTGGGCCAGGTTGCTGGTGTATCCCACGCCAAGGTGCACTTTGCCACCGGGCGCATTGAGGTTGAATACGACGCCGGGCAGGTGAAAACCGACCAGTTGGTTTCAGCGGTGCGTAACGTCGGTTACGAGGCTCGCGTCAGCGCATTTTAAACTGCGGCCAGGGGCAAACCCGATGTTTGCCCCTGGCGTTATGTTGAGGTAATTAATCATGGAATTTATTAACAAGTTGCGCCGCTGGTGGCATTCTCCCGTCAGCCGGCGCGGTATGGTTGTGCTGGTGTCTGGTGTTGCAGGCATTGGCGGTGTTGCCAGTAATTTCCTCGGAGGCCCGGCGGGTCTTACCAGTGCACTCTGGTTGTTTGCAGCAGCCGTGGCGGGCACCGAGATTGCGTTGCGGGCGTTTGCGGCCCTGCGCGCCCGAATCATCAGTATTGAACTGCTGGTGACCATTGCTGCAGTAGGCGCCCTGTTTATTGGCGAGTACTGGGAGTCGGCCGCAGTCACCTTCCTGTTCGTGCTCGGAGGCTATCTGGAGGCGCGAACCCTGTCACGCACACGCTCGGCGCTTAAAGACCTGCTGGCGCTGGCGCCTACGGAGGTAACGGTTCTTCGGGGTGGGGGGGAAATCACCCTGGCCCCCCACGAAGTTATAAAAGGCGATACTGTAATAGTTCGCCCCGGTGGGCGCCTTGGTGTTGACGGTGTCATCCTCAGCGGCCAGGCTGCGATTGACGAAAGTGCAATCACCGGTGAACCTATACCCGCAGAGAAACAAAAAGGCGATACCGTGTTCGCCGGTACGGTGAGCCACGATGGCTATCTAGAGGTTCGGGCCGAAGGAGTGGGTGCGGATACTACCCTGGCGCGGATTATCCAGCGCGTTGAAGAGGCGCAGGAAGCCAAGGCTCCAACCCAGCGCATGATCGAGCGCTTTGCCAGTTGGTATACACCCGCGATTATTGTTATGGCCATTGGCGCCTATCTGATAACAAAGGATATTGCCCTGGCGTTGACGCTGCTGGTGATTGCCTGCCCGGGTGCGCTGGTTATATCCACGCCCATCTCGGTGATTGCCGGTATCGGTCGGGCGGCCCGCAGCGGCATTCTGATCAAAGGCGGTGAATACCTGGAGACAGCCGGTCGTATCCGCGCTGTGGCTTTCGATAAAACCGGTACCCTGACCGAAGGGCGCCCGGAGGTATTAACGGTCACACCGCTGCCTGGAATTCCGGCCCTGCCGGCAATGGCAGGTGAAGCTTCTCCCCGCATCCGGCTGCTGCATTGGGCGGCATTGGCGGAGAGTGGGTCTGAGCACCCGCTGGGAAGGGCGGTTGAACGCGCGCTGCCAGAGGACTATGTCGGCCCTCGTGTCGATGAATTCGAAACAGCGCCGGGTGGTGGTATCAGCGCCCAATGGCAGGACCAGCGTGTGGAAATTGGCAGCCCTGTGTGGCTCGAGACGCGGGTTAATGAGTGGCCGGAGGCTGCAAGGGTGGCTCTGGATGAAATCCGCGAACGTGGTGAAACCGTAGCCGCGGTGTCTGTGAACGGAGTGCTTGTGGGTCTGCTCGGGTTTGCTGACCGGCTGCGCCCTGAAGCTGCCGCTGCGCTGCAGCATCTGCGTGATAGCGGAGTGAAACGCCTGGTCATGCTGACCGGCGACCACCTGGCCAGCGCACAGCGTATCGCCCGTGAAGTAGGGATTGATGAAGTACATGCCGGGCTGTTGCCGGAGCAGAAACTTGAAGCCATCCAGAAGATACAGCGGGAAACCGGTGCCACCGCCATGGTCGGGGATGGCATCAACGACGCCCCCGCTCTGGCCACCGCAGATATCGGCATTGCCATGGGTGTTGCCGGAACCGACGTGGCCATCGAAAGTGCGGACATTGCACTGATGGCTGATGATCTGGGCAAGATAGCGGAAGCGGTAGGACTGGCGCGGGCCACCCTGAACAACATCCGCCAGAACGTCGTCATCGCACTGCTGACTGTGTTTGGTCTCCTGGCCGGAGTGTTTGCCAATGAGGTTCACATGGCAGGCGGCATGTTCATCCACCAGATTTCCGTGCTGGTGGTGGTCCTCAACGGCATGCGCCTGATGCGCGCTCGCCCCGCCTGGAAGCAGAGCCCGGCTCCCATGGCGCCACAGCGTGCCCGGGTAGCGTGACACCCCAACGCCGGAGAGGGTTCAGGCCTTCTCCGGCTTTTTTATTCGCGAAACCCGTGCCACCGTCTTCCGGTGGCACGTTCATTATCCACTGCTACACTTATTAATCACAGGAAGTCTTGCATCCTGATGGAGGACGCCCTATGACATCCAACAGCTTCAATACCCGCGATCAGCTCACAGTCGACGATAAGACCTATATTTTTCATAACCTTAATCGCATCGACGGCGTAAAACGGCTGCCCTACAGTCTGAAAGTCTTGCTGGAAAACCTGTTGCGTAACGAAGATGGCGAGCGCATTACCGCAGAGCAAATCAAAGCCCTGGTGGAGTGGCAGCCGAAGCATGTACAGGTGCAGGAAGTTCAATATACGCCGGCACGGGTGTTGATGCAGGATTTCACCGGTGTGCCATGTATCGTTGATTTGGTGGCCATGCGCGATGCAATTGGTGATCTGGGGGGGGATGCTCGCCGGATCAACCCGCTGATTCCCACCGAGTTGGTTATCGATCACTCCGTAATTGTTGATGTGTTCGGCCGACCGGACGCTTTTCGGACTAACGCCAACCTGGAATTCGAGCGTAACGCTGAGCGCTACCAACTGTTGCGCTGGGGTGCACAGACATTAGACGATTTTAAAGTTGTGCCGCCGGATACCGGCATCTGCCATCAGGTTAATCTCGAGTACCTTTCCCGGGTGGTGTTCACGCGAGATACGCCGGAAGGCACGCTTGCATACCCCGATACTCTGGTGGGTACCGACTCCCACACGCCTATGGTCAATGGTTTGGGTGTGCTTGGGTGGGGCGTGGGTGGTATTGAAGCAGAAGCTGCAATGCTGGGCCAGCCGGTCAGTATGCTGATGCCGGAGGTACTTGGTTTCAAACTCACCGGTGAATTACCGCCAGGTGCCACTGCAACGGATTTGGTGCTAACAGTAGCCGAGCTGTTGCGGCATACGGGCGTGGTGGGAAAATTTGTCGAGTTTTATGGCCCTGGCGTTGCCAATGTGCCACTGGCCAACCGTGCCACAATCGGCAACATGAGCCCGGAATACGGATCTACCTGTGCGATCTTTCCAATTGACGGGGAAACCCTCTCATACCTGCGTTTGACCGGCAGACCCGAACACCAGATCCGTTTGATAGAGGCCTATGCCAAAGAACAGGGTATGTGGCATGACCCGGTACGTGAAGCTGAGTACTCACAAACAGTTGAGCTTGATTTAGGCACAGTAGAGCCGTCATTGGCCGGCCCCAAGCGCCCGCAAGATCGCGTGCCTTTACGCATTGCACCGAATGCAGTGTGCGCACTGCTGGCGGGGGAGTCACAGTCTGATGCGCTCAAAATTGGTCTGGATGCGGCGTCTGCCTCGTCGTTTCCGGCCAGTGATCCGATTTCACTCGCCCACGATGATCCCAGTGATGCGCCGCGCCCACTGGCAGACGACAGTTGCGCCGCAACGTGGAAGCCCAGGCCGGTCCCTGTGACGCTGTCCAACGGACAACGCTTTGAAATCGACCACGGCTCGGTGGTCATTGCCGCTATTACCTCTTGCACGAATACGTCCAATCCTTCGGTGATGCTCGGGGCGGCACTGCTGGCAAAAAATGCCGTGGAGAAGGGACTGGTCACCCAGCCTTGGGTAAAAACCTCATTGGCGCCTGGCTCGCGGGTGGTCACCGATTACATTGAGCGTGCGGGGCTCACACCATACCTTGAGGCACTGGGTTTTCATCTGGTCGGCTATGGTTGCACCACGTGTATCGGCAACTCCGGGCCGCTGATCCCTGAGGTCAGCGCCGCCATCAACGACAACGACTTGACTGTGTGCTCAATGCTCTCCGGCAACCGCAACTTTGAAGGGCGGATCCATCCGGAAGTCCGGATGAATTTTCTTGCTTCGCCTCCACTGGTAGTCGCTTATGCGTTGGTCGGCAGTATGCATGTCAACCTGACGAGCGAGCCTCTGGGCATCGGGTCCGATGGTAAACCGGTTTACCTGCGCGATATCTGGCCGTCACCGCAAGCCGTTGAGGACGCAGTTACGGCAAACCTGCATGCGGAAATGTTTACCCAGGGCTATGCCGATGTTTACGCCGGCGATGAACATTGGCAAGGCATGGAGGTTCCAGAAGGCGATACCTTTGAATGGCAGCCAGAATCAACCTATGTGCGCAGGCCACCGTTCTTCGACGGCATCGGTCATACCCCGGAACCCTTAACCGATATCACCGATGCGCGAGTGCTGGCATTACTTGGCGATTCAGTGACCACCGACCACATCAGCCCGGCAGGCGCCATTGCGCCGGATTCGCCGGCCGGTCGTTATCTCACCGAACACGGCGTGGAACGCAAAGACTTCAACTCTTATGGGGCTCGCCGCGGCAATCACGAGGTAATGATTCGTGGCACCTTTGCCAACGTACGTTTGCGCAACCTGCTGGCTCCCGGCACTGAAGGCGGTTTCACCCGTAATTTCACTCAGGCTGATGGGCCGGTGACCACCATATACGAGGCTTCTGAGAATTATGCTGCAACTGGTACGCCTTTGATTATTCTGGCTGGTAAAGAATATGGTTCGGGTTCCTCTCGCGACTGGGCGGCCAAGGGCACCGCTTTGCTGGGTGTGCGTGCAGTGATAGCCGAGTCATACGAACGTATTCACCGTTCCAATTTGATCGGCATGGGCGTGATACCTCTACAGTTTCCGGAAGGGCAAAATGCCAAGACGCTCGGCTTAACCGGTGAAGAGGTCTTCACCATCACGGGTCTGGCTGGCACTAAGGTGCCAACTCATGAGGTGCGTGTAACGGCCACCAATCCACAGGGCCAGACTCAAACGTTCGATGCTGTTGTGCGTATCGACACTCCGGCCGAAGCCGACTACTACTTGCACGGGGGAATCCTGCCGTATGTGTTGCGGCAGTTGCTGGATCCTGCAGCCGGTCCTCAAAATCCCGGGCCTGGATAGGTCGTGGTTTTCCCGACATAACGCATGAGAGGATGTGATGCAAATCGGAATCATCGGTCTCGGCCGCATGGGCGGCAACATGGCGCAATGCCTCATGGCGGCGGGGCATGATGTGGTTGTGCATGATGGCGATGCTGCAGCACTGGAAAGGCTCGCAGCGCTTGGTGCCGAGCCTGCACAGACGCTTGACAGGCTGGTTGAATGTTTGACGAAGCCGCGAGTGGTCTGGTTGATGGTGCCCGCTACTGCTGTAGCGAATGTCATTACTACTTTGAGCCCCTTGCTCAGGCCCAGGGACATTCTCGTCGACGGTGGCAACTCCTATTACCGCGACACCCACTATCGAGCGGCAGAACTTGCGGAAAAGGGTATTGCCTTCGTCGATGTCGGCGTGTCCGGCGGTATCTGGGGTCGGGATCACGGATACTGTTTGATGATCGGCGGTGCCGACGCGCCTGTGACACGGCTGGTTCCGCTGTTTCGCGCCCTGGCTTCCGGTATTGGAGGCGGCATAGAGCCAAAGCCTTCGGGAAATGACATGGATACCGCCGGAGAAGGCTATCTTCACTGCGGTCCCCCCGGAGCTGGTCATTATGTGAAGATGGCGCACAACGCCATTGAATACGTGATCATGGCAGCCTATGCCGAGGGCTTCGAATTGCTTCGCCATGCCAGTCACGAGCAACAGAACTCCGGTGAGCGGTCCGCCTTCTGCGACGATCCGCAAGCCATCGAATACGATTTCGATCTTGCCAAAATTGCCCGGCTCTGGCGCCAGGGGTCGGTGATTCGTTCGTGGCTGCTTGATTTGGCTAGTGAGTCCCTGAACGTCGACCCCAGCCTTACCGCCTACGATGATAGGGTCGCGGATTCGGGAGAAGGGCGCTGGGCACTTCGAACAGCTATAGAGACAGAAGCAGCCACACCACTGCTGGCCCAGGCACTGTTCCAGCGCTTCACCAGCCGCGATCATGGGCGCTATGCCAATCGTCTACTATCAGCCATGCGCAACGCCTTTGGAGGGCATGGGGCGGGGTAAACGATCCTTCAGATGTGGTGCCGGCCATAAGAGCGGAGTTTTGACAAAGTTTAAATATCTCCTACGTTTGATTTAGTAGGTGGCTGCCAGATGAGGTCAGGTCGGTTGCCGATACTGGCCGGCTCCATGAAGCGATATGCTCCGAAATTTTTATCGGGTTGATTATGCAACAAGATGCAACAGCGTTGATTGCAGAGTACTGGGCCATTGGGCTTTTTATCATAGCCGTCATAGGCTTGTGCGCTTTCATGCTAGGTGTATCCGCACTGCTTGGTGGGCGCAGCAAAGGTCACAGCAAGGGGTTGCCCTTCGAAAGCGGGATCATCGGCAGGGGCAGTGCCCGCCAGCGTTTTTCCATTCAGTTTTATCTCGTTGCCATGCTCTTTGTGATTTTCGATATCGAAGCCGTGTTCCTGTTTGCCTGGGCCGTGTCCGTGCGGGAGGTAGGCTGGAGCGGATTTTGGGGTGCGGCAGTATTCATTTTCATTCTATTAGCGGGACTGGTTTATGACCGCCGTGTTGGTGCGCTGGACTGGGCGCCTTGAGGCAGTGACCGTCCGCATCGGGGAGGCAAGTCATGACATACACCCTGACACGGGTCGAAGACGCATTAGCGGCAGAAAACGCACGCTATCCTTTGGGTGAGCGTCAGCGTGTTGAAGATCCAATGCAACAGCAGGTGCACCGCAGCGTGTTCACCGGCAAGCTTGAAGAAGTGCTCAACTCGACAGTCAACTGGGGGCGCAAACACTCCTTGTGGCCCTATAATTTCGGGCTGTCCTGCTGTTATGTGGAAATGACCACGGCATTTACTTCGCCCCACGATATCGCGCGTTTCGGTGCCGAGGTCATCCGCGCCTCTCCGCGCCAGGCGGACTTCATGGTCATTGCCGGTACCTGTTTCATGAAGATGGCGCCAATTATTCAGCAACTCTACGACCAGATGCTTGAACCCAAATGGGTGATTTCCATGGGGTCCTGTGCCAACTCTGGGGGCATGTACGATATTTATTCGGTAGTGCAGGGTGTCGATAAGTTCCTGCCGGTAGATGTCTACGTGGCCGGCTGCCCGCCGCGTCCGGAGGCTTTTTTGCAGGGTTTGCAGTTGCTGCAGGATTCGATTCAGGAAGAGCGCCGGCCGCTATCCTGGGTGGTGGGTGATCAGGGCGTATACCGCGCCGAGATGCCGTCGCAGCGCGAGAAGCATCGCGACCGGCGTATTCAGGTGACGGAACTGCGCACGCCGGATGGTATCTGATGAGTGTTGTTAATCCCGAACTCCGTGCCACAGATCCTCCCGATCACCGGGTCGGCTTACTGACCGAACGGCTGAGAGACCAGTTTGGTGATCAGATATTGTGTGAACAGGCCACCTTGACGGGCATGCCGGTGTTTTGGGTGAGCCGGCGCGCGCTGGTGGAGGTGCTCACCGTGCTGCGCCAGCTACCCGAGCCGTTCGAGATGCTGTTTGACCTGTCCGCTATTGATGAGCGCTTGCGCAGTCGTCGTCATGGTTTGCCGGAGACGGATTTCACAGTGTTCTACCAGCTACTGTCGGTCTCGGGGAATCGGGACGTCATGCTCAAGGTGGCGCTTTCTGAACGCGACCTGTCGCTACCCACAGTGATCCCTGTTTACCGCAACGCCAACTGGTATGAACGCGAAGTCTGGGACATGTTCGGCATCCGCTTTGAAGGTCATCCCAACCTGTCTCGTATTCTGATGCCGCCTACCTGGAAGGGCCACCCGCTGCGTAAGGACCACCACGCCAGAGCCACGGAAGTTGATCCTTACAGCATGACCGTGGAGAGCCAGGAAACGGAACAGCAAGCACTACAGTTCAGGCCTGAAGACTGGGGCATGCAGCGCCAGAGCGACGATACCGAGTTCATGTTTCTCAATCTGGGGCCGAATCATCCCTCTGCTCATGGTGCATTTCGCATTGTGCTGCAGCTTGACGGCGAAGAGGTTATCGATTGCGTACCGGATATCGGCTACCACCATCGCGGTGCGGAAAAGATGGCTGAGCGCCAGTCCTGGCACAGCTTCATTCCCTATACGGACCGTATCGATTACGTCGGCGGTGTGATGAACAACCTGCCTTACGTACTGGCGGTGGAGAAGCTTGCCGGCATAAAGGTAACGGCGCGCATCCAGACGGTTCGGGTGATGATGTCTGAACTGTTTCGCATTACCAGTCATTTGCTGTTTCTGGGCACCTATCTGCAGGATCTCGGCGCCATGTCACCCGTTTTTTATGCCTTTACCGATCGCCAGAAAGGTTATGAGGTTATTGAGGCGATCACAGGCTTCCGGATGCACCCGGCCTGGTTTCGCATCGGTGGCCTGATGCAGGACCTGCCGAAAGGCTGGGACAGGCTGGTGCAGGGCTTTGTTGACTGGATGCCTGCCCGGCTTGATGAGTACGAGCGCGCGATGATGGACAACTCTCTGGTTCGCGATCGCACCAAGCATATTGCCGCCTTTGATACCGCCAACGCCCTGGCCTGGGGCGTCACCGGTCCGAACCTGCGCGCCACTGGCTGCAATTTCGACCTGCGCAAGCAGCGTCCGTATTCCGGCTATGAGAACTTCGATTTCGAAGTGCCGCTGGGTAACAACGGCGACGTATTCGACCGCGGCCAGTTACGCATTGAGGAAATGCGCCAGAGTGTGAAAATCCTCCAGCAGTGCGTTAATCACATGCCTGAAGGTGACTATAAGGCAGATCATCCGCTGACCACGCCGCCACCCCGGGAGCGCATGCTTGAGCACATCGAAACCCTGATTACTCATTTTTTACAGGTGTCCTGGGGGCCGGTGCTGCCCGCCAATGAATCGCTGCAGATGATTGAGGCCACCAAAGGTATCAACAGTTATTACCTGACCAGTGATGGCAGCACCATGAGCTACCGTACGCGCATTCGTACGCCGAGCTTTCCGCATCTGCAACAAATTCCCGAGCTGATGCGTGGTGGCTTTGTGCCGGATTTGATTGCGCACCTGGGCAGTATCGATTTTGTGATGGCTGACGTGGACCGCTGACTATGGGCAATACAGGTATGTCTGACTCCGGTATGTCGAAAGCTCAATCAGGCGTTGGTGCAGGCCGTCGTATCGCCACCGACGGTGACGGTTTCATCCTGCACCAGGATGACCGGCGCGCCATGCTCACCGAGCGGGATCATTATGAGCAGCCCCAGGCCGCGTGTATCGAGGCGCTCAAAATTGTTCAGCGACGTCACGGCTGGGTACCGGATGGCGCCATTGCGGCCATTGCCGAAACCCTGGGCGTCGGCACAGGAGAAGTCGAGGGGGTGGCGACCTTCTACAGCCTGATCTTTCGCCAGCCGGTGGGTCGGCATGTGATTCTGCTCTGTGACAGCAGTTCCTGTTTTCTCACCGGTTCTGAGGAGCTGAGTGCGGCCCTGAGCGAACGGCTTGGCATTCGTTTTGGCGAGACAACTGAAGACGGTCGTTTCACCCTGCTGCCGGTGTGCTGCCTGGGGGCCTGCGATCGCGGCCCGGCAATGATGATCGGCGACGATACCTTCGGCCCTGTTGCGGTGGACGATCTGGATGAACTTCTGGGGGCTTACTCATGATGGCGATACCTGGGGAATCACGGCTGCGCTATCACTGCCAATTGCGCCAGAGCGCCGGTGAGCGACGCGCTGACACGCATCCGCTGACCTGGCGGTTGCGGGAAGATGGCGCCCGTATCGGGCTTGATGAATATCGTGAAAAAGACGGCTATGAAGCGGCCATTCGCACGCTTGAAAAGTGCACACCGGGCGATGTGATTGGCACCATGAAAGAGGCCAATGTGCGTGGCCGGGGTGGCGGCGGTTTTTCCGCCGGGCTCAAGTGGAGCCTGACTCAGGTGGGAGATCATCTGCCCCGTGGCTACCTCATCTGCAATGCCGACGAGATGGAGCCGGGTACGTTCAAAGACCGGCTGTTGCTGGAGCAGCTGCCGCACCTGCTGATTGAAGGCATGATTATCGCCGCTTATGCCAACCGCTCCTGCTACGGCTATATTTTTCTGCGCAGCGAATACGTTGAGGCGGCGCGCTCCCTGGCCCTGGCCATCGGGGAAGCGCGAGAGGCAGGGCTGTTGGGGAAGGACGTTGCCGGCAGCGGCTTTGATTTCGATATAGCCTTGCATACCGGCGCCGGGCGCTACATCTGCGGTGAAGAAACTGCACTGATCAATTCCCTGGAAGGCAAGCGTGCCAATCCGCGAGCCAAACCCCCGTTTCCAGGCCAGTCGGGGGCCTGGGGCAAGCCGACGGTGGTCAACAATGTCGAGACCCTGTGCAACGCGCCGGGTGTAATGCAGCACGGTGTGGACTGGTATCGGGGGCTCTCCGGCGGGCGCAGCGAGGATGGGGGCACCAAACTTTACGGCGTGTCCGGGTTGGTCGAGCGCCCGGGGCTCTGGGAACTGCCCATCGGTACCCGTGGTCGGGAAATTCTTGATCGCGCTGGTGGTATGCGTGAGGGACATACGCTCAAGGCCTGGCTGCCCGGTGGTGGCAGTACCGGCTTCTTGCTGCCGGAACACCTGGATCTGCCCATGGATTTCGATACGATTGGTCAATATGGCAGCCGGCTGGGCACCGGGCTGATAGCGGTGGTCAGCAGGCGCCAGAGCATTGTTTCCCTGATGCGGAACCTTGAACAGTTCTTCGCCCGGGAGTCCTGTGGCTGGTGTACGCCTTGTCGTGATGGATTGCCCTGGACGGTAAAGATTCTTCAGGCCCTGGAGCGCGGTGAAGGTAAGCCGGATTATATCGAAATACTCGAGCAGCATACCGTAGGACTGAACCCAGCCCGCACCTTCTGTGCCCATGCGCCCGGGGCGATGATGCCGCTGGAATCGGCGCTCCGTCATTTCCGGGCAGAGTTCGAGGCGGGCATTGCACAGGCTTCACTGGAAGGGGTGGGCTGATGGCGACGATTCACGTAGACGGCAAGAGCTATGAGGTGGATGGGTCCGACAACCTGCTGCACGCCTGCCTGTCTCTGGGGCTCGACATTCCCTACTTTTGCTGGCACCCGGCCATGGACAGTATCGGCGCCTGCCGCCAGTGCGCAGTTAAACAGTACAAGGACAAGGACGACAGCCAGGGCAAAATTGTCATGTCCTGCATGACGCCCGCTACGGATAATAGCTGGATATCCATCGACGACGAGGAAGCCAGGACCTTTCGGGCCGCCGTGGTGGAGTGGCTGATGACCTATCACCCGCATGACTGCCCGGTCTGCGAAGAGGGGGGGCATTGTCATCTTCAGGATATGACGGTGATGACCGGCCACGACCGGCGCCGTTACAGTTTCCGCAAACGTACGCACCGCAATCAGTATCTCGGGCCGTTCATTGCCCACGAGATGAACCGCTGCATCAACTGCTATCGGTGTGTGCGCTTCTACAACGATTACGCCGGTGGCAAAGATCTCGGTGTTTTTGGTTCGAACAACAACCTGTATTTCGGGCGCCATCAGGAAGGTGTTCTGGAAAGCCCGTTTTCCGGCAATCTGAGTGAAGTCTGCCCCACCGGCGTGTTTACCGATCAAACCCACTCTGATCGCTACGTCCGCAAGTGGGACATGCTCTTTGCGCCCAGCGTCTGCCACCAGTGTGCTGTGGGTTGCAATACCAGCCCGGGGGAGCGTTATGGCGAAATCCGCCGCATCGAAAATCGCTACAACGGCGAGGTCAACCGCTATTTTCTGTGCGATCGCGGGCGTTTCGGTTATGGCTACGTCAATCGCATTGATCGGCCGCGACAGCCGGAATGGCGGAACGATGGGCATGGTGAGCAGGCGGGTGACACTACCATTCTGGAGGTGGATCCGGCACTGGACCGCGGTGCGGACCTACTGCGCAGCGCCCGGCGTGTCATCGGCATCGGCTCGCCCCGGGCCAGTCTGGAAAGCAATCATCAACTGATTGAGTTGGTCGGTCGGAACAATTTCTCCAGTGGCGTCGCCGCCCGTGAGCTGGACTGCCTTAAGCGTATGGCCGAGTTGGAGGCGTCCTGTGGGCTGCCGGTTCCCACGCTGCGTGAGGTGGAAACGCACGACGCGGTGCTGGTACTGGGAGAGGACCTGTTACACAGTGCCGCACGCCTGGCACTGGCGGTACGCCAGGCGGTGCTTGCCCGGCGCGACACTCTGGCGAAAGCGCGGGGCATTCCCACGTGGAACGCCGCTGCCGTCAAAACGCTGGCTCAGGACAGTCGGTATCCGCTGTACATCGCTTATCCGGCTAGCACCGAACTCGACCAGATCAGTGCCGGTAGCTGGAACCTGGCGCCTGCCGATATCGCTCGCCTGGGTTTTGCCATTGCCCATGCGATCGACGCCAATGCCCCCGAGGTGACGGATCTGGATACCACCCTTGGGGCGGCAGCAAAAACGGTGGCCGCGCAATTGCTGGCGGCGGACCGGCCGCTGGTGATCAGCGGTGGTTCGTTGCAATCCATTCAGGTGCTCGATGCTGCGGGCAGCATTGCCCGGGCGCTGTCTCGGCGTACTCGGCGCGGCGGCCTTACGCTGGTGCGCCGGGAAGCCAACAGCACCGGCACTGCCATGTTGGGCGGTCGGTCGCTGGAGTGGGCTCTGGATGAGATCGTCGAAGGCCGTGCGGATGCGCTTGTGGTGGTGGAAAACGACCTGTACGCCCGGTTGCCGGAAGTGCGCGTTGAGGCAGCATTGAATGCTGCAACTACATTGGTAGTGCTGGATCATCAGCGTACGCGCACCTGGCAACAGGCACGGCTCGGCCTGCCTGCGGCCAGTTTTGCCGAGGCAGACGGCACGCTGGTGAACCTGGAGGGGCGAGCCCAGCGTTTCTTCCAGGTTTTCGACCCGCGCTATCTGCGCCCGGAGTGTCGCATCCACGAAAGCTGGCGCTGGCTGCATGCCTTGCGCGCCAGCCTTGTTCGGGCCAATAAATCCCCCATCACTCTGGATGAGGCTACCGAGGCCTGCGCCCGGAGTTATCCGGCACTGGCCGATATCGTAGCTGCGGCGCCGGGAGCGGATTATCGCGTCGAGGGCGTCAAACTGGCCCGGGCACCGCACCGTTACAGTGGGCGGACCTCTATGCGTGCCAATATCGCGATAAGCGAGCCACGCACTCCCCGGGACCCGGATACGCCCTTCAGCTTTTCTATGGAGGGTTTCAGCGGCTTCGAACCACCGCGTATGGAGGTGCCGTTTGCCTGGGCCCCAGGCTGGAACTCGCATCAAGCCTGGAACAAGTTTACCGATGAAGTGGGCGGGCATCTGCGTGCGGGCGATCCGGGTGTACGTCTGGTTGCGCCGCGCCCCGGTGCCTATGGTTATGCCAGCGATATCCCAGCGGCCTTTGAACCACGCCAGGATCGCTGGCAGCTAGTGCTGTTGCCGCGGCTGTTTGGCGGTGAGGAAACCTCTGCCCGCTCTGCGCCAATTGAGGAACGCGCCATGGCACCAGGCGAAGCGCCGGGCATTGGTTTGTGCGCTGATGATGCCGCGCGGCTGGGGCTGGAGCAGGGTGCATGGCTGACCCTGGAAACAGACTCAGCGGCTCTGAATCTGACCCTGCCGCTGCGTTGCGATCAGTGCTTGCCGAAAGGTCTGGTGAGTTTGCCAGCAGGGATTTCCAGCGCCTTCAGCAGTGGCGACTGGGTACGACTCAGCGTCTCGGATGCAGCGCCGGGCGCAGCTTCAAGCCATGAGGAGGCACCCTCATGAGCCGGACGATAGCGAACTTGCGGCCTGAGTGGTTGACCCCGGAGGTGATGGCCATCGCCGTGGCCATGTTGCAGGCGCTGGTCATTTTGCTGGCAGCGGTGCTGGTGGGCGCGATTCTCACGGTTGTTGAGCGTCGCTTGCTGGGCTGGTGGCAGGATCGCTACGGCCCCAACCGGGTCGGCCCCTTCGGCGTGCTGCAACTGGTCGCCGATATGATCAAGATCTTCTTCAAGGAAGACTGGATACCGCCTTTTGCCGACAAAACGCTCTTTGTACTGGCACCGGCCATTGCCATGGCATCGCTGTTGTTGTCGTTCATGATTATTCCCATTACGCCGGGCTGGGGCGTGGCGAACTGGAATATCGGCCTGTTGTTTTTCCTGGCCATGGGCGGCATTAACGTCTATTCGGTTCTGCTGGGAGGATGGGCGAGTGCCAACAAATATGCGCTAATCGGCGCCATGCGATCTTCGGCTCAGACCATCTCCTATGAGGTGTTCATGGGTTTGTCGCTGATGGGTGTCGTTGCCATGGCTGGCTCTTTTAATCTGCGCGAGATCGTCGACGCGCAGCAGGGGCTGTGGTACATCGTGCCCCAGTTTCTGGGCTTCTGTAATTTTTTGATCGCCGGCTTCGCGGTGGTGCATCGCCACCCTTTCGACCAGCCAGAGGCGGAACAAGAACTGGCAGATGGCTACCACATCGAATACTCCTCCATGAAGTTCGGCATGTTTTTCATCGGCGAATACGTTGGCATGCTGCTGGTCTCGGCGCTGGTGGTGACATTGTTTTTCGGTGGCTGGCATGGGCCGGTGTTGCCACCCATTTTCTGGTTTGTGCTCAAAACCAGCTTTTTTTTAATGCTGTTTATTCTGGTGCGAGCCTCTCTGCCCCGGCCGCGTTACGACCGGGTGATGACCTTTGGCTGGATTGTCTGTCTGCCGCTGACGCTGATTAACCTGCTGGTGACCGGCGGGGTGATTCTGCTGGCCGCGCCGGGCTAAGAGCGTTCGAATCGATTGTTAACAAGGAGCAACTGCTATGTACAAGGGACTTTTGCAAGGTACCTGGTCGCAATTGCGCACTTTGGGCATGATTTTCATGCACGGTTTTCGCAAGCGTGAAACCGTCAATTATCCTGAAGAAGAGGTCTATCTGTCGCCGCGTTATCGCGGCCGCATTGTGCTTACCCGGGATCCGGACGGCGAGGAGCGCTGCGTGGCCTGCAACCTGTGCGCCGTGGCCTGTCCGGTGGACTGCATCTCGCTGCAGAAGGGTGAGAAGGATGACGGCCGGTGGTACCCGGAATTCTTCCGCATCAATTTTTCGCGCTGCATATTTTGCGGCATGTGTGAAGAGGCTTGCCCGACGTCGGCAATCCAGCTGACCCCGGACTTTGAGATGGGCGAATACAAACGCCAGGAACTGGTTTACGAAAAAGAAGATTTGCTGATCAATGGCCCGGGCAAGGATCACAACTACAATTTCTACAAGGTGGCAGGTATGGCCATCGCCGGTAAGGACAAGGGGCAGGGAGAGGCAGAGGACAAACCGATCGATGTCACCACACTGCTTCCCTGACGTTGCATGACCGGCAGCACCTTGTTGGTGTTGCAGTGCCGGACAGGGGAGTAAAGGGAGGGAACATGGAGCTTGCATTTTACCTGAGTGGTCTGGTCGCAGTGCTGGCAACTCTGGGCGTTATAAGCAATCACAACCCGGTGCATGGGGTGCTGTATCTGGTGGTGTCGCTGTTAGCGGTGGCCATGGTTTTCTTTGCCCTGGGCGCGCCCTTTGCGGGAGCGCTTGAGATCATCGTCTACGCCGGAGCGATCATGGTTCTGTTCGTATTCGTGGTGATGATGCTTAACCTGGGCCAGGCGGCAGTCGCCCAGGAGCGCATCTGGCTGCAGCCTGCCACCTGGCTGGGGCCGTCGCTGCTCGCGACCGTCTTGCTGGTGACGCTGATCGGTACGCTGTGGCGCGGCGATGCCGGTATGCTTGTGCAGGGCGACGTGCTGAGTGCCAAGCAGGTCGGCATGATTCTGTTTGGCCCCTGGCTACTGGTGGTGGAACTGGGCGCTTTGCTCCTTCTGGCAGCGCTGGTCACAGCCTCTCATGTCGGGCGTCAGCGCCTGCAGGCCCCGGGCTCAGAGACTGACAAGGAGGCTCCATGAATGGTGTACCCATGGAACATGGCCTGGTGTTGGCGGCTATTCTGTTTGCGCTCGGGCTGGCGGGCCTGATGTTCAGGCGCAACATGATCTTTGTGCTGATGAGCCTTGAGATCATGCTCAACGCCGCTGGACTGGCCTTTATTGTCGCCGGTGCGGGCTGGCAGCAGCCAGAAGGTCAGGTCATGTATCTGCTGGTGATCATGCTGGCTGCGGCGGAAGCCAGCGTCGGCCTGGCGCTGCTGATTCAACTGCACCGGCGCTTCAAGTCTCTGGATATTGATGCGGTTAGCAGGATGCGCGGATGATGCAGGTACTAACGTCACTGTTTCCCATGGCTGTGCTGTTGCCGCTGACTTTCCTGCTGCCCCTGGCGGGAACGCTGATACTGGCGTTTTCCCGGGGCACGCTTGGTTACCGCGCCAGTGCCCTGGTGGGTGTGGGCAGCGTAGGGCTCTCTGCCCTGGTCACCGTACTGCTGGTGGTGGGTTTTGACGCCACCAGCCCGCCTCAAGTTATCACTCTATGGACCTGGATATCCGTGGGGGAGTTCCAGCCCGGCATAGGGTTGGCCCTTGACGGGCTGTCTTTGACCATGCTCGGCATTATTACCGGCGTAGGCTTTCTGATTCATCTGTTCGCCGCCTGGTACATGCGCGGTGAGGAAGGCATTACGCGCTTTTATACCTACATGAACCTGTTCGTGTTCAGCATGGTGCTGTTGGTGCTGGGCGACAACCTGCTGCTGTTGTTCCTGGGCTGGGAAGGGGTCGGCATGTGCAGCTATCTGCTCATTGGCTACTACTACCGGGACAATGCCAATGGCTGGGCGGGGTTCAAGGCTTTTATCATCACCCGCATCGGCGATGTGTTCCTGGCCATCGGCATGTTTCTGTTGTTCGCTAAACTTGGCACCCTCGACATTGCCAGGATTCTCTCTCTGGCACCGCAGGTGTGGCACAACGGTGACGCAACGGTAGAGTTGGCGGCATTTTTACTGCTGGGCGGAGCGGTGGGCAAGTCTGCCCAGCTGCCACTACACACCTGGCTTGCCGACGCCATGGCGGGCCCTACACCTGTGTCGGCGCTGATCCACGCTGCGACCATGGTAACCGCCGGGGTTTATTTGATCGCGCGCATGCATGGCGTGTTTGAGCTGGCGCCCGCGGCGCTTTACCTGACCGGCGTGATCGGCGCCCTGACACTGTTAATGGCGGGCTTCGCGGCACTGGCCCAGACCGATATAAAGCGAGTGTTGGCTTATTCCACCATGAGCCAGATCGGCTACATGTTCCTGGCGCTGGGTGTCGGTGCCTTTGACGCTGCGGTGTTCCATCTGATGACCCATGCCTTCTTCAAGGCGCTGCTGTTCCTGTCTGCCGGGGCGGTGATCATCAGCTGTCATCACGAACAGGACATACGTCGCCTGGGCGGGCTCTGGCGCAGGCTGCCGCTGGCTTATCTGGGGTTTGTCGTCGGCGGTGCAGCCCTGGTGGCCTTGCCCCTGGTCACCGCGGGTTTCTACAGCAAGGATGAGATTCTCTGGCAGGCGCTGGCGGCAGATCGCCAGGGCTTGCTGATGGCCGGGCTGATCGGCGCTTTCCTGACCTCGCTTTACACCCTGCGCCTGATTATTGGCATTTTCCATGGCCAGATGAAAAGTGACGGCGCCCGCGAGGCCAAAGCAGGGCAGGGCCTGGCCCACGGTCTGCCGCTGGTGGTTCTGGCATTGCTTTCGACATGGCTGGGCGCCTGGATTACGCCGCCACTGGGCGGGGTCTTGCCTGCCGGCCCCGGTGCGAGCGTGCAAACGGGGCACACCGCGCTCGAGCTGATCGCGTCGGCTACGGCGCTGATCGGCCTTGGCCTTGGGGCCTGGTTGTTTGTAGTCAGGCGCGATTGGCTCGCGCGCATGACTCGGCAGGGGGTGGGTGCCTGGTTGTGGGCCTGCTGGCATCTCGCCTGGGGCTTCGACATAGCCTTTGACTGGTTGCTGGTGCGGCCTTGGCGGGGCCTGGTGCGAGTGTTGCGAGGCGATCTGTTCGACGCCTTCTTCCGCTTGATCGCTCAGGCCCTGCGCACTCTGCATTTCGGGCTGTCCCGGACGCAGACCGGCAAGCTGCGCGGCTATGCTGCCACCATGGTGGTTGGCTCTACGCTGATTTTATTAAGCCTGGCGCTGGTGTTTTAGGGGCTATGCGAAACCCCGGTAAGGAGATGCGACACTTATGATACTGGTGTGGTTAATTGTGATCCCTTTTGCTGGTGGGCTCTTGTGCTGGCAGATGGAGCGGCTCGGTGACCGGCCGACGCGTTCAATTGCGCTGGTCACCATGCTGGTTGAGCTATTGATGTCGCTGTGGCTGTGGGCTCGGCTCGACTTCCAGCTACCGGCACTTGACGGCTCCGGCGCTCAATGGGCGCTGGAGTTTCGTGTGACCTGGATCGAGCGTTTTGGCATCGACTTCCATCTTGCCCTGGATGGCTTGTCACTGGTGTTGATTGTGCTGACTGCCTTTCTCGGTGTTTTGGCAGTGCTGTGTTCCTGGAACGAGATTGTTCGCCGGATTGGTTTCTTCCATCTCAATCTTCTGTGGATTCTTGCAGGCGTTGTCGGTGTGTTCCTGGCCATTGATCTGTTCCTGTTTTTCTTCTTCTGGGAGCTGATGCTGGTGCCGATGTACTTCCTGATTGCGCTGTGGGGCCATAGTGGCTCGAAGGGTAAAACCCGCATCGGCGCGGCGACCAAATTTTTCATTTACACTCAGGCCAGCGGGCTGCTGATGCTGGTCTCCATCCTGGGATTGGTATTTGCCCACCACGCAAGCACCGGCGAGTATTCGTTCAGTTATCAGGTACTGCTGGAGACGACACTGTCGCCGACGCTTTCCCGGTGGCTGATGCTGGGTTTCTTTATTGCCTTCGCGGTCAAGTTGCCGGTGGTACCGCTGCACGGCTGGCTGCCGGACGCTCATGCCCAGGCACCTACCGCTGGCAGTGTGGACCTGGCGGGCATCCTGCTCAAAACCGCCGCTTACGGCTTGCTGCGTTTCGCCTTGCCGTTGTTTCCGGAGGCCTCTCAGGCATTCGCGCCCATCGCTATGGGGCTTGGATTGCTGGGAATCTACTACGGCGCGGCACTGGCCTGTGGTCAGCAGAACGTCAAACGCTTCATCGCCTATACCAGTATCGCCCACATGGGATTTGTACTGATCGGTATCTATTCCGGATCTGCGCTGGCCCTGCAGGGTGTGGTGGTGCTTATGCTGGCCCACGCCTTTTCTGCAGCGGGGCTTTTTATCCTCAGCGGACAACTGTACGAGCGTCTGCATACCCGGGAACTTGGCAAGATGGGCGGGCTGTGGAATCGATTGGGTAGTCTGCCGGGGTTCTGGCTGTTTTTTATAGCCGCCTCGCTGGGTATACCGGTTACGGCCAACTTCGTTGGTGAGTTCATGGTGCTGTTCGGCACCTTCCCGACAGCACCCTGGGTGGTAATCACCGCCAGTTTTGGCCTGGTGTTGGCGGCGGTTTATTCCCTGATCCTGATGCAGCGGGTGCACTATGGCCCGCCACGCAGCGAGACGCCGCTCAAGGGGCTTGATTCCCGGGAATTTGCCATGATGCTGAGCATCGTCGCGCTGCTGATATGGCTTGGCATATATCCCCAGCCGTTGCTTGATACCACTGAAACCACCATGGATGAGGTACATCGGTTGTTCGAGCCCTCCAGTACCCCGGTGCCGGGCGTTTCTGCTGAGCCGGGTGCGGCCATCACGCTCACGTGGGAGGCCCGCTGATGCCCTTTGCTGCCCTTGTCGCTTATCTGCCAATGATTCTGGTGGCCGCGACGGCGGTTGCGGTGATGCTTGGCATCGCCTGGCGCCGCGAGCACACCGTAACGGTTGCGGCCAGCGTTCTGGGCCTGGTGCTGGCTCTGATCGCCCAGGCATTTGCCTGGCGCGTGATTCCTGTGCAGACGCCGCTGCTCTCCTTCGATGGTCTTGCGGTATTAGCGGGGCTTTTGATCCTGGCGTCAACTCTGGTATGCGCCATCCTGTCTCACGCCTACCTTGAGTCCTTTCACGGCGCCCGCGAGGAGTTCTATGTGCTGCTGCTGTGTGCGGCGGCAGGGGGCCTGGTACTGGCGGCGAGTCGGCACCTGGCCAGTCTGTTTGTTGGCCTGGAGCTGTTATCCATGCCGCTCTATGGAATGCTGGCCTACGCTTTTCATGAACAGCGCTCGCTGGAAGCTGGCATCAAGTACCTGGTTCTTTCCGCCGCCGCCAGCGCTTTTTTACTGTTTGGTATGGCTCTGCTCTATGCTCAGACGGGTGAGCTACGGATCGGCCTTCTGATGGCCGGCCTGAATGATGGCCTGGGCCTCTGGGGTCTGGCGGGCATTGGTCTGTTGCTGGTGGGGCTGGGTTTCAAACTTTCGGTGGTGCCGTTTCATTTATGGACTCCCGACGTATACGAGGGTGGCCCGGGGCCGGCCACGACCTTTCTGGCCACTGCCAGCAAGGTGGCGGTATTCGCGCTGTTGCTGCGGCTGATGCTGTCGGCGCCAGTGGTGCAAGGCGACTGGCTGCGTTCGGTGCTCACGGGATTGGCATTGGCCAGCATGCTGGTGGGTAATCTTCTGGCGCTGACCCAGTCTAACCTCAAGCGTATCCTGGGTTATTCCTCGATTGCCCATTTCGGCTACCTGCTCATCGCGCTGGTGGTCGCGGATGGTCTGGCAGCGGAAACGACAGGGGTTTATCTGATCACCTACGTGCTGAGCACGCTGGCGGCGTTCGGCGTGGTCATCCTGGTATCGAGCACTACCGGTGGCGAAGACGTGGCGGCACTGCACTACTATCGCGGCCTGTTCTGGCGGCGTCCTTTTCTGACGGCCGTGCTTACTGTAGCCATGCTGTCACTGGCAGGAATTCCGGCAACCGTCGGCTTCATCGGCAAATTCTATCTCATCGCCCTGGGCGTTGAAGCCCAGCGCTGGTGGCTGGTGGGCGGTATTATTCTTGGCAGCGCCATCGGGCTTTATTACTACCTGAGGGTCACAATCACGCTGTTTCTGGTGGAACCGGGAATGCGGCGTCGCGACGCATCCGACGACTGGGGCGTGCGGGCCGGGGGCGTGGTGGTGCTTGCGGTAGCGGTGCTGGTGATACTGCTGGGACTCTACCCCTCGCCGATGATCGAGCTTGCGCGGGTCCTTGGTGGAATAGCTATTCGCTGATGCCTCTCCCTCGGCTCTGGTATTCCAATAGCGAAGGATCCAATATGGGACTTAAAGGGATAATCATGACACGACCTACCAGCAGAGGAGCTTTAACATGGCGACCCTTAACCAAGTACGCCACGATCATGCCAACATGGCCCGGTTGCTACACGTACTCTTGCTCAGACACGAGTCATTGAAGCAGGGCGATCGCCCGGATTTTCATCTGATACGCGAGGTTGTGGACTACATTCTCGATTATATGAACAGCTTTGTTACACCCCTTGAGCGCCTTTACAGCGAACATCTGGTGGCCAGGAAGTTCCAGGAAGGGGATGTGGGCCAGAAACTGGCCGATGATTACAAGGCGCTGCGGGACCGGCTGAACCTGCTTTCCGAGAATATCGATATGATTCTGCTGGATGCCGTAGTACCCATGGATCGCTTTGCCGATGACCTCAAAGCCTATCTTGATGCCCACCGCGAATACCTGCGCGCTGAGCGTGAGCTGCTGTTCCCGTTCTTCCGTGAACAACTGACCGAAGAAGAACAAAAGAGCCTGCTCAAGATGCTGCCCGACGGCGCACAAGCGAACCTGGCGCGCCTCAAAGAAGATTATCCCGAGTTGTATAAGGAATTTAAGGAAGCGCCTTCTCCGTTTTCCTGAGCACCCCCGGTGTCAAAGTGGCACGCCCTGGCGCTCATGGTTTCGGTATGAGTATGCCGGGCGTCCGGGCAGGGCCTCTGTACGGTAGCAGAAGGGCTTTTATCAACTGCGGTTGTGTTCGTCTGTGGACAGGTGATTACGGATCAACTCAGCCAGCTGCTTGGCTGGTTCTGAGGGCCTGCCAGGCGGTCGGTGCAGGGCGATATCGACGGACTGCAAGGGCGGCATACCGTTGCGTTCATCCAGTACCCGCAGTTGCGGGGTGAGCATGTTCCGGGTCACAACCACTACGGCGAGCCCGGCTGCCACTACCGGCATGAGGCCGGTCATGGATTGGCTGGAATAGGCCATTCGCCAGTCCCGGCCAGCACTGGCCAGTGCCTGCTCGGCGGCGTCCCGGAAAACGTCTGCGCCGGGGGAGTAGAGTGCCAGCGGGATAGGGTCAAGCAACGAGGGCTGGGCCGTGGCACCCACGGCCCACATCAGGGGCTCGCGCCGGATCACTTCGCCGCCTGGGGATCTGGCCTGCCGCGTGACTACGGCCAGATCCATGCTGCCTGCCTGAACCTGTTTTACCAGCTCGACGCTTGATCTGCAGGTAACCTGCAGTTGCACCGCCGGGAACTGCCGGTTGAAGTGCGACAGTACCGAGGTGAGAAGAAAGGCGTAGTCTTCCGGAATGCCGAGGTTCAATTCTCCGGCTATCTGTTGCTGCTGCACGTCATCAAGGGCTTCGTTGTTCAGTTCCAGCATTTTGCGGGCGTAACCCACCAGCTTTTGCCCCTCAGGTGTAAACCGGATGCGCCGCCCGTCCCGTTCATGCAGGGGAACGCCCACCGCATTTTCCAGCCGATGCAACTGCATGCTCACAGTGGACTGGGTATACGCCAGTCTTTCTGCCGCTGCTGTTACTGTGCCTGTGTCCGCAATGGTCACCAGGGTCAGCAACATGTTCAGGTCCAGTATACGGTTTCTCAATACATCAATTCCTGTGATGTTATCTATCAAAAAGCATTGTTTTTGTGATGGGTTTTAATTGTATAGCATGTCATTGTCGAATCAAATCCACCAACCCAAGAGGAGTCACGACGGTGCATGCGATCATAAATCCCTCCCGACCGCTTTACATCAGTATCATTGCCGCCCTTTTTGCCGTTGTGCTCTGGGCCGGCGCACCTTTGCTGGTGGATCTGGCCGGTTCTGTGCCGCCTTTTCATCTCACCGCCATTGCTTTGCTCAGTGGTGCCGTAGCGGCACTGCCTACAAGCATGCGTGCCCGGCGCAGGGAGCACAGCCATAAGGAAATTCCCCTGAAGTGGAAACTGGTTATCTATGGCCTGCTTCCGGTGTTGATTCTCGGGGCGGTTGGCAGTTATCTGGCAGGCGTTGGCATGGCACCAACGGCAGAGGCTGCGCTTATTACCTATACCTGGCCGGTCATGTTCATTGTGCTGAGCCAGTGGCTTTTTCATCGCCGGATTCCGCTTCCTGTATTATGCGGTGCGTTGATCGCGTTCTCGGGGGCGGCGGTTTTACTGTCTCCGGAAGCGGGTAGTGCAGCTTTCTCGGATTATCTGGCAGGTTATGCTCTGGCATTACTGGCTGCCTGCTGCTGGGCCCTGTATTCATGGGTTTGCCAGGCTACGCCCGTTGCGGTTGCGCCGGTTATGCCCAGGCTTTTCCTGCTGGCGGCTGCAGGTGCAGCGGTAGCGGATATTCTTGCCGGTAACGGTTTCGGTTTGCCATCGGGTCTGGCCCTGGCTACCGGCGTAGCTCTGGGCGTGGGCCCATACGGGCTGGCCATGGTGGCCTGGGATGTGGCGCTCCGTAGTGGCCCTGCCGCGCTGGTTGGCAGCATGGCCTATGCGGTTCCTGTGCTGGCTGCGGCATTTCTGGTGATTGCCGGTGTTGCCGCGCCGGATTGGCGGTTGCCTCTCGCAGCCTTGCTTGTGGTTGCCGGATCGGTTGTGGCGTCCATAAAGCGCAGTGATGAGCGCCTGAAATGTTGACGTAAAAGTAATAAACTGTGGGCTGTTGGATCTATTGCAGCAACCCGGTGACCTATTAACAGACCACTTCCAAAGAACCCCCTGAGATGGCCGGCAGATGAAGCAGGCCAGAACTTCGGGGCTGTGTGTGTATCCCTCACACTCTGTTTTGTTGTTTACTCGATGCTGCTGGTGACCGTTCCTGTTTACGGTCTGGCGCTCGGGGCTTCACCTCTTATGCTGGGGGTTGTTCTCAGTTCCCAGTACCTGCTTCCGTTTCTGTTGGCAATTCCCATGGGTGGTGTAGTTGCGCGTCACGGTGGCCGGTTTACCCTGGTGGCTGGGGCGGCTCTTATGGCTGCGGGCCTGCTGCTTATCCAGTTTCTGCCTGGCTACTACGGGCTGATCAGCGGTCAGTTATTGATCGGGTTGGCGCACCTGCAGATGGTGCTGTCGGCACAAACCATTATCTCCTCGCTGGGAACCGGCCCCAGGCTTGAGAGTTACTTTGGCTGGTATTCCACCTGGTTGTCCGGAGGCCAGGTGGCGGGGCCTTTGCTGGCGGGCACCTGGATTCACTGGGCCAATGGTGTTGATAACCTGTTCCTGGTTATGGCCGGCATCATTCTGGTCGCCGGGGTTGTGGGCCTCGGGTTGACCGGCGAGGCAGCCCGGGGAATGATCGTCTCCCGCAAACGATCCGGGTTTCGGGCTCAGGCCTCATTGGTGCGCACGAATATCGGGGTTCAGGTCTCCATTGCGATTACCGTAGCCGGTATGTTTGCGCTCGGGGTTTATGGCAGCTATCTGCCGGTGTACCTGGATAGCCTGGAAATGACCGCGGTGATGATTGGTGTTCTGGTAAGTCTCAGATCCAGCACGTCTATGGTGATACGTCCGTTTATCCCCCGGATTATCACTCTCGTCGGCGGGCGTGAAAAAGCCACCCTTCTGGCGGTGTGCACCATGGCTGTGGGTCTTGGCTGCCTTGGTTTTGCGGCCAATGTACCGGCAATTGCTCTCTTGTCTGTGCTGGTGGGGCTGGGCGGCGGCCTCACGCAGCCCCTGTCCATGGTGGTTCTGGCCGAAAGTGTCGGGCGGGATCAGAGGTCCGGCGCCCTGGGCATGCGTTTGATGGCCAACCGGGCGGTGCACTTTTTTGCTCCCCTGTTGTTTGGTGTGATGCTTGATCTGGGTGGTTTCGGGCTTTCGTTCGCACTCTCCGGTGTGTTGGTGGCGCTGATAGTGGTTTTGCTGGTGCGCCTCACATCGGCAGGGTCTGGGTATTCTTGATCTCCCGCAGGACGAAGTTGGAATTTACCTGCGCAATACCCTGCAAGGTAAAAATCTTTTCGTTTAAAAAACGGTCGTAGCTCTCCATATCCGGCACGATTACCCGCAGCACGAAATCGGAATTGCCGGTAACCGCAAAACACTGGAGTACTTCCGGGTAGCTGCTCACCTGCTGCTCGATATCCGCTGTGCTGTCTATGGTGTGCCGCTGCAGGGACAGGTTAACCAGCACGCACAGCCCCTGGCCTACACGCTCCGGTGCAAGGCGTGCGCTGTAGCCGATAATAACGCCGGATTCTTCAAGTGCTCTCACCCGGCGCCAGCACGCGGCTGGCGACAAGCCCACCTGTTCTGCCAGTTGCTGGTTACTGATTCTGCCATCCTGTTGCAATATGGCGAGGATGCGTTGGTCCAGTTTGTCGAGTTCGACGTGTTTCATTTGGTAACACCTGATTTTTATCAAAGGATCTTCGATGTAATTGTCGTTTATCAAAGGACCTTTCGCAATCCAAGGCAACTACGACCCAATAAGCAAGCACCTTTTGTGAGAATCCTTTTAGAATTTTGGTTATAAAACCGACAAAAGGAGGGCGTCATGTCCACTGATATCTCTCAGACCGGCAAGGTGCAGCTGGACGACTACAAGCTTGAGGATCGTTACCTGCGTGATTCTGGCCGGGTTTTTCTCACAGGCTCCCAGGCACTGGTTCGCATCCCCCTGATGCAGGCGGCACTGGATCGCAAGCTGGGGCTTAAAACCGCCGGTATGATCAGTGGTTATCGCGGCTCCCCCCTCGGCGGTTACGACCTGGAGTTGTGGCGGAGCAAAACACTGCTGGATGAAAACAACATCGATTTTATCCCCGCAATCAATGAAGACCTCGCAGCAACTATCATGCTCGGTACCCAGCAGGTTGAGACCGATGAAGACCGGCAGGTGGATGGTGTATTCGGCATCTGGTACGGCAAAGGGCCAGGTGTTGACCGTGCAGGCGATGCCCTGAAGCACGGCACCACCTATGGCAGCTCCCCCCACGGTGGTGTGCTGGTGGTTGCCGGTGACGACCACGGCTGCGTGTCGTCGTCCATGCCGCACCAGTCGGATGTGGCATTCATGAGTTTTTTCATGCCCACCATTAACCCGGCTAACATTGCCGAGTATCTGGAATACGGGCTTTGGGGTATCGCGTTATCCCGCTACAGCGGCTGTTGGGTCGGGTTCAAGGCGGTCTCGGAAACCGTGGAAAGTGCAGCCTCGGTGGAGTTGCCGCCGCTGCCAGAGTTTGTAACGCCCGATGATTTCACACCGCCGGAAACCGGCCTTCACTATCGCTGGCCGGACCTGCCGGGCCCTCAGCTGGAAACCCGCATCGAGCACAAGCTGGCCGCCGTGCAGGCGTTTGCCCGGGCCAACCCGATTGATCACTGTCTCTATGATAACGACCAGGCGCGTTTTGGCATTGTCACCACCGGTAAAGGGCACCTGGATTTACTGGAAGCGCTGGATTTGCTGGGTATTGATGAAGGCCGTGCCCGGGAATTGGGGCTGGATATCTACAAGGTGGGCCTGGTGTGGCCCATTGAGCGCCGTGGCGTTCTTAATTTTGTTCACAGTAAACAGGAAGTGCTGGTTATTGAGGAAAAACGGGGCATTATCGAGAGCCAGATCAAGGAGGCCATGTCCGAACCGGATCGCCCCGGTGAGGTTCTGGTTACCGGCAAGCAGGACGAGGTGGGCGAGCCTCTGATTCCCTACGTGGGTGAGCTGAGCCCCAAACTGGTAGCCGGATTCCTGGCTGCCCGCCTGGGGCGCTTTTTTGGCGAAGATTTCAGCGAGCAGCTGGCGGCTATCAACCGCATGAGCAACGCTGAAGATCCGGGTGGCGTAAAGCGCCTGCCGTATTTCTGTTCCGGTTGCCCCCACAACACCTCCACGCATGTGCCCGAAGGCAGTAAGGCACTCGCCGGTATCGGCTGCCACTTCATGGCTTCCTGGATGGGGCGCAACACGGAATCGCTGATCCAGATGGGTGGCGAAGGCGTGAACTGGGTTGGCAAGAGCCGTTATATCGGCAATCCCCACGTATTCCAGAACCTGGGGGAGGGTACCTGGTTCCATTCCGGTTCCATGGCTATTCGCCAGGCCGTCGCGGCGGGCATCAATATTACCTACAAGATTCTGTTCAACGATGCGGTAGCCATGACCGGCGGCCAGCCGGTGGACGGCCAGATCACGGTGCCGATGATCGCGCAGCAGGTGGCTGCCGAAGGTGTGCGCCGGGTTGTCGTACTCAGTGACGAGCCGGAGAAGTACGACGGTCACCGGAAGCAGTTCCCGGAAGGGGTAACCTTCCACGATCGTACCGAGCTGGACAGAGTGCAGCGGGAACTGCGTGACATTCCGGGCTGTACAGTGCTCATCTACGACCAGACCTGTGCGGCCGAGAAACGTCGCCGGCGCAAGCGTAATCAGTATCCGGACCCGGCAAAACGGGCGTTTATCAACCATCACGTTTGTGAAGGCTGTGGTGACTGTTCCGTGCAATCCAACTGTCTTTCCGTGGTGCCCCGGCAGACTGAGCTGGGTCGCAAACGCAGGATTGACCAGTCCTCCTGTAACAAGGATTTCTCCTGTGTGAATGGCTTCTGCCCAAGCTTTGTAACCATCGAGGGTGGGCAGCTGCGCAAATCCCGCGGTATGGATACCGGCTCTTTGCTGACAGCCAGGCTTGCGGATATCCCCGAGCCGGTTCTGCCGGAACTGGCCGGTTCCTACGATGTGCTGGTAGGCGGTGTTGGCGGCACAGGCGTTGTAACCGTGGGCCAGCTTATTACCATGGCTGCGCATCTTGAGGCTAAAGGTACGTCGGTACTGGATTTCACCGGCTTCGCCCAGAAGGGTGGCACCGTGCTCAGCTACGTTCGTATGGCGCCGCAGCCGGATAAACTGCACCAGGTCCGTATCAGTAGCGGCCAGGCCGACGCCGTGATCGCCTGTGATCTGGTGGTGGCTTCGTCCCAGAAGGCGTTGACTGTTCTCCGGCCTGACCATACCCGTGTGGTTGCCAACGAAGCCGAGCTTCCGACCGGCGATTACGTTCTGTTCCGTGACGCAGACATGCAGGCTGAAAAACGCCTGAACCTGATCCGTGACGCCGTGGGCGAGAATAACTTTGCCCGGCTGGATGCCAATGGTATTGCCGAGAAGCTGATGGGCGACACGGTATTTTCCAACGTGATGATGCTGGGCTTTGCCTGGCAGCGAGGGCTTTTGCCGTTATCACAGGAGGCCCTGCTCAAAGCCATTGAATTAAATGGTGTTGCGGTTGAACGCAACAAGGAGGCCTTTGGCTGGGGGCGTGTGGCAGCGGTTGATGTGAAGGTTCTGAATGATCTTCTGGATACCGGTGAAGAAAAATCCGCGGAAGTGAAAGCCGAGCCAGGCCTGGATGAGCTGATTGCCAGTCGTCACCGGCATCTTGTGAATTACCAGAACCGTCGCTGGGCGGACAAGTACACCGCGCAGGTGGAACAGGTGCGCCAGGCCGAACAACGGCTGGGGGAAAATAACCACCTGCTGACCCGCGCGGTTGCCCAGCAGCTTTACCGGTTTATGGCGTACAAGGACGAGTACGAAGTGGCGCGCCTGTTTGCCGAAACGGATTTCATGAAGGAGGTGAATAACACCTTTGAGGGCGACTTCAGGGTTCACTTCCACCTTGCGCCGCCCCTTATGAACCGCGGCACCGATGCTCAGGGCAGGCCCAAAAAGCGCCAGTTCGGCCCCTGGATGTTCCGTGTGTTCAAACTGTTGGCGAAGTTCCGGGTGCTGCGTGGAACAGCAATAGATCCTTTCAGCTACTCCCGCGATCGCAAGATGGACCGGGCCCAGCTGAAAGACTACCAGAAGCTGGTGGGGCGTATTGTCAACGAGCTGAATGCCAGCAATTACGATACCTTCCTGCAGCTGGCGGAACTGGCGGGCGAGATCCGGGGCTACGGGCCGGTACGCGAACAGGCCGCTGAAGCCATTCGCGAAAAGCAGACACAGCTGACCAAAGCCCTGGATACCGGCCGGCCCACACTGATCCGGACTGCACAGGCCGATAACAAGGAGGCAGATCATGTTTGAGGGGCTCAGGCAGTTACCCCAGGACCCGATTCTGCAACTCATGCAGATGTATCGGGACGATAACCGCCCCGGTAAAGTTGACCTGGGCATTGGTGTTTACAAGGATGATGCGGGCAATACACCCATTATGGCCTCGGTTCATGAGGCCGAACGGCGGCTTCTTGAGGGTGAAACCACCAAAAGCTATGTAGGCCCTGCCGGGTCTGCGGGTTTCAATGAGGTCATGGCGCGGCTGGTCCTGGGTGATGACAGCAGCCTGATTCGTGATGGCCGGGCCTCGGTTATCCAGACACCGGGTGGTTGCGGTGCCCTGCGCATGGCAGCGGAGTTTTTCCGTCTGTGCCAGCCGGATACCACGGTTTGGGTAAGCACACCCACCTGGGCAAATCATCTGCCGTTATTGGGTGGTGCAGGTCTGCGCATTCGTGAGTATGCCTACCTTGATCGTGAGACATTAACGGTTGATTTCCCGGCCATGCTCGAGTCCCTCGAGTCTGCCAAGGCGGGCGATGTTGTGCTGCTCCATGGTTGTTGCCACAACCCTTCCGGCGCCGATCTGAGTGCTGACCAATGGCAGGCGGTTACGCAATTGATCCAGCGTAAAGGCCTGCTGCCTTTTGTGGATATGGCCTATCAGGGGTTGGGTCAGGGGCTGGATCAGGATGCCGCCGGCTTGCGCTATCTGGCAGGCCAGGTACCGGAAATGGTGGTTGCTGCGTCCTGTTCCAAGAACTTTGGCCTCTACCGGGAGCGAACGGGCGCGCTGATGCTGATCTCGGCAACCCCTGCCATCAATACAGCTGCAACCAGCCAGCTGCTGAGTGTGGTGCGTTCTCACTACTCCATGCCCCCGGCCCACGGTGCCGCCATTGTCGAAACCATTCTCGGTGATGACCAGTTGCGTGCAGGATGGCAAAGCGAGCTTGGCGGCATGTGTGAACGCATTCTGGGCCTGCGCCATGCTTTTGCAGGCGCCCTGGCTCCCGCAGGCGATTTTGGCTTTATTGCCCGGCAAAGAGGCATGTTCTCGTTTCTGGGAATAACACCGGAGCAGGTTCGCCAGCTGCGGGAAGAGCATGGCATCTACATGCTGGAAAGCAGCCGGGTGAACGTCGCAGGCCTGAATGACCGGGTATTGCCCGGCGTTGCCAGCGCGATACGCAGCGTTATGTAGCGACCCGTTTCCCTGTAAAAAGCATTCAATCAGAGCCTCTTCCATAGAGGCTTTCCATTATGACGATCCGACAAAAACAACTATTCGGAGAACACGATGAGTGAGATGGTTTATCCCCACCAGCAGGCCAGTAATCTCTGGACCTCGAGAATGGCGTTTATTCTGGCGGCAGCCGGTTCTGCCGTCGGGCTCGGTAATATCTGGAAATTTCCCTATATCACCGGCGAAAACGGCGGTGGTGCGTTTGTACTGGTTTATCTTGCCTGCATATTCCTGATAGGGGTGCCGGTTCTGATCGCAGAAATCATGATTGGCCGCCGGGGTGGGCAGAGCCCTGTGGCAAGCATGCGCACGCTAACCCAAACCGAAGGCACCGCAAGGGGCTGGCGTATTATCGGCTGGAACGGTGTTGTGGCTTCGTTTCTGGTGCTCTCTTTTTATGCCGTTATCGGTGGCTGGGCGCTGGTGTACATCGGCAAGGCCGCCGTAGGTATGTTTGCAGGTGCAGACGCAGAAGCCATTGGCGGGCAATTCAATAACCTGTTGGCAAATCCCTGGGAATTGCTGCTCTGGCACACCGCCTTCATGGCCATTGTTGTGTTCATTGTGGGCAAGGGTATCCGGTCCGGCCTGGAAAAAGCCGTTAACATGCTGATGCCACTGTTATTCCTGCTGCTTATCGTGATGGTGTTCTACGCCATGAACAGTGGCAGCTTTGGCCGTGCGGTCAGTTTCATGTTTTCGCCAGACTTCAGCCGCCTGACCACAGAAGGAGTTTTAACCGCCCTTGGGCACGCTGCCTTTACCCTCAGTATCGGCATAGGTGTTCTGATGGCTTATGGTTCCTACCTGCCCAAAAACATCAACATTGCCCGAACGGCCATGACCATTGCAGTGCTGGATACCAGTGTGGCGTTGCTTGCCGGGCTGGCCATATTTCCACTGGTGTTTGCCAACGGGCTCGAAACCGGTGCCGGGCCGGGGTTGATCTTTGTTACCCTGCCATTGGCGTTTGGCCAAATGGGAGGGGGCGTTCTGTTCGGGGCTATATTTTTTGCCTTGCTGCTGGTTGCCGCCATCACCTCTGCCATTTCCATGCTGGAGCCGGTTGTGGAGTGGCTTGAAGAGCACAAGGGCGCAAATCGAGTCAAAAGCGCCGTTGCCGGCGGCTTTGCAGCCTGGTTTATTGGCATAGGTACGGTGCTGTCGTTCAACCGGTGGAGTGATATACACCCACTGGGTTTTATCAGCATGTTTGAAGACAAGACCGTGTTCGATTTGCTCGATTTTCTTGTATCCAACCTGATGATGCCCCTGGGTGGTTTGGCAATCGCCCTGTTCGCAGGCTGGGCCATCCGCCGTGAGGGACTTGCGGAAGATATCGGTTTGCAAGGCGGTGCCTACAAGGCATTCATGTTTGTGCTCAGGTTCGTGACGCCGGCAGGTATCGCGATCGTGTTCCTTTATAATCTGGTGTAAACTGCCCGGTTTTATTCTTTGAAAGAACAGGCTCCCACGGTGCTGGTTACCGGGGAGCCTGGTTTGTATCCCACGAAATAAACGCCCACCAGAAGCCCTCACCGCCACGCTGAGCCCGTTCCGGGTCTGCCTGGTACCAGTCCGACAAGCGCTCTTTTTCTGTGGCGGTCAAGGGGCCCAGAGCAGAGTCGGCTTTTATCAGGAATTCATCAATATTTGCCGTTCCTGCAAGGCGCCCCCTGGCTTCGATGTAGTCGAGGCGGGGGTAGCGCCCCATCTGGTACAGTATGTTCATAATGAAGATATAATCCGGTCTTGGCAGAACGTCTCTGCCCATGGCCCGGACCATGCCGGGGTCTATAAAACTGCCTCCCACCAGATTGGTAAGGCAGACTCGTTTGCGAGCCGTACGGTCGAGCTTTTGCAGGGCGTCGGCCATGTCCATTACGGCCGTTGAGCGGGAGGCGACCACCAGGTCGCACTGGGGAATATCATCCCAATTATCCTCCCACGCACGCTGGATGGTGCGGGTATTGCTCAAGCCTCGCGCAAGAGCATTGTCCTGAAAAGCCTGCAGCATTCCGGCGCTGTAATCCACGCCCGTAACGTCTTTCATCCGGGGTGCCAGTGCCAGCGCGATGGTCCCCGTGCCGCAGCCCATGTCCAGCAGAGTCTCGCAACCGCTCAGGTCGGTGCGATCAATAAATGCCTGGCTGTAGGGGCTTTGGACTGGCGTTATTGGCATTTTGGCTGCCTTCGCATCCCATGCGCTGGCGGGCTTCTCTCTGCCGCCGGCCTGTGCCATCTGGTCGCGGTACAGCTGCCCGAAATCTATATCGTTGATGGTCATGAATTATGCGCTTTCCTCGCTGATGGGTGCCGATACTGTAACTGTTTCAGTTATATCAACCAATGTACGGTAGGATTCACTTAAAACCGGTAACGGGTCAGGAGATAGCCGGCAATGCGCATTGCGTGGAAACCAATTGGGTGGGGACTGTTTACGGTATTGGTGCTCGCCATACTGTCTGGCATTCTGGTTGCCCGACATCTCTGGAGCCAGGCGCTGCAAAAGAATGGAATAGAGACGCTGGAGTGGCAGGGGCTGGGAATATCATTCAGTGGTGTGTCTTTACGTGAACTAAGACTCACCCAGTCCCTGCCTACGCGAGAAATTGCGTTGCAGGGCAGGGAGCTGGATCTGGAATGGCGAAGCCCTGAGTGGGGAGAGGGATGGCTGCCGAAGCTGACGGCGCTGACGGCCGGATATCTGGAGCTGGACTGGTACACAAAACCGGGAGAACAGCCTGCAGGAGAGTCGCAACAAGCGCAGCTGTCGCCCCGTGAAAATCCCGCCTGGCTGCCTGCCGAAATAAGCATTCAGCAGTTCAAGGTAACCTTGCCGTGTGAGGCAGGGCGCTGCCCTCTGGCAGGAAACTTGTCAGTTTCCAGGTCGGAATCTGACTTGATGCCAATCACGGCCAATGTGCAGCTTGATCATGACGGCCATCATATTGCTTTACTGGCGACCCTTGATGGAGCCTGGGACAGCAGCCTGGATTTCTCTGCAGAACTGGCGATTGATGGCACCCGCTACCTGCATGCCAAGTCGGGTTTCCGCAAACACAATGCGGATGGCCTGGTGTCGTGGCACGGCTCGGTGAAGATGCCCGATTTGCCCCGGGCAGACTGGTTGCTGGCCTGGCTGCAAACCTGGCAGGAAATTCCCCTGGAGCAGTTGCCGGATCAGCCGGAGGCGGGGTCCATGGAAGCCAGCTGGGATTTGCAGGGCCCGGGCAACGAGAACTTTCTGGCGCAGGCAACGGGGAGCGCAAAGGCCCAGGCACAAGTGCCCCAGCCCTGGCCGGCGCCCGGGTTGGGATCGATCAGTGGCAATGTAGAGCTTGCTCTGGAGGCAAATCAGGGTCAGTGGCAACCCGAAACCCTGCTGGCTGATCTGGAGCTGAGCAATCCGGCAATGTGGATCAGAAAGGTTCCGGAGCTGATGCGGCCAGACTCGCTCACGCTGTCCGTGCGCCCGGCTCCGGCATTGGCGTCTGCTCCCGCGAGGACACCGGCAGTTCAAACAGGCCCTGCAGGAACCTTTTTGCCATTGAATGTGGAACTGGGCAGTCGTGGCGGCGCAAATGTTTCCTTACGCTCGCATCTTGCGGTGACCACCAAAGCGCCATGGATGGTGCAGCTGGGAGAAACCCGGTTGAGCGCAGCCTTGCCAGAACTGGAAGCGGCGGGCTGGCAACTGACCCGGCCCCGGCTCCAACTTGCGTTGTCGGGATGGATGAACACCACCACTGCGGCACTGACATTTGCCGAGCCCACGTTGCTTGAGGTTGACCGCCTGGAGTCGCGTGCCGGAGCGACGGCAGCGGCGGATGAAACGCGACTCAAAGGCCTGCGCGCAGATCTCGGCAAAACGACCCTGGACGCAACCTACAGGGTGGGGCAGGGCGAACTCGATACGCTAAGCCTTGAAGGACCGGTTAGCGTGAACGCAAAACAGGTCAGGCACCCGCAGCTGTTGCCGCAACCCTGGCAGTTCAGTGGCAGGGTGAACAGCGGCCTGGCTCACACCGATGTTACTGGTGTGCTCAGGGCCAGCACCGGAACAACAGTGAACCTGGATCTTGAGTTTCCATACGGCGGGCTGTTAACGCTTGAGGGCAAGACGCGGGTGAGTGGCGAGCGGGAAGCCGAGGCGCTGGCTCGTGTTTTCTCGGCCTGGCCGGCCCTGCTCACGGTATCGGGCGGTACGGTCAGCGCCAATGCCACTTTTAAACAGCCGTCAAACGGAGCGATGTTGCTGGATGGCAAACTGGTGTTTGCCGACTGGAGTGGCACCTACGATCGCACCGCCTGGAGCAGGGTGAACGGCTCCGCTGAATTCCGGCTGGAAGACGATCGCATCAGAGTATCCACGCCGGAACTGACGGTGGAGGAAGTGAACCCCGGGCTGCCGATCGGGCCAGTGCTCCTGGCCGGAACCTACGAAGCGCCTCTGGCGCAACTGACCGCCGGGAAGCTGACGCTGGAGCAGGCCAGCTCCGATGCCCTGGGAGGCGAGATACGCATCCACCCAGCCAGCTGGGATCTGGCCCAGGCGCCAGTGAGGATTCCGATTGAGCTCAAACAGCTGAGCCTTGCGCACCTTTTGCAGTTATACCCGACAGAGGGGCTTGCGGGCACGGGTATTCTCAGTGGCACCGTGCCTGTGCTGTTCGACCCGGCGACCGGGATAAGAGTGGAGCGCGGGCGCATTGACGCCCTTGAGCCCGGTGGGCGATTGCAGCTGACCGCCGAACGGCTGAAGGCACTCGCTACCCGGAACGAATCCATGAAGCTGGTGGCACAGGCGCTTGAGGACTTCCGCTATTCGGTTCTGGATAGTGGTATTGACTATGATGAGAACGGCACTCTGGTACTGACGCTTCATTTGAAAGGCACCAGCCCGAACGTTGGCAAAGGCCAGCCGGTGGTGTTGAACATCAATCTGGAGGAGGACATTCCGGCGTTGCTCAGGAGCCTGCAATTGAGCGGCAAAGTGAGTGATGCCGTGACAGAGAGAGTAAAAAATCTGTTCAAGAGGCGCGAACAGAACCCTGACGATGAGTCAGATGACCTGTTAGAGTGACGGGTAACAAAGGAGTACACTGATATGACGCAATTTGGTTTCAGGTTTTCCCGGCATGTGTCCGCCCTGTGTGCGGGTCTGGTTATGGGTGGCCTGCTGGTAGCTTGTACCCCGACCGTTCAGGTGGCTGCGCCCAAGGAGCCGATAACCGTAAACCTGAATGTGAAAATCCAGCATGAAATTTACGTGAAGGTTGATAAAGACGTCGACGAACTGTTCAGTGAAGAGGGCCTGTTCTGAATATCCGGGAGTTTTTACGCAGAGAATTACAAAGGAGTAGAACATGACACTATTTACAAGATTCAGCGCCCTGATTCTGGCGTTCTGCCTGGCGCTGCCCGCCTTGGCCATGAGCCTGGATGAAGCCAAGAACGCCCTGGAATCCGCGAAAAGCCAGGGGCTCGTAGGGGAAACGCCAACCGGCTATCTGGCAGCGGTAAGCTCCGACCCTGAGGCCCGTGAGATTGTCAAAGCAATCAATGATGCGCGGCGTGAGGCCTACAAAAAGATCGCTGAGAAGCATGGTATAGCCGTCACCAAGGTTGAGACAGTGGCGGGCCAGAAGGCCGTGGACAAAACACCGCCCGGGCAATATATCCTGGTAGGGGACAGCTGGGTCAGGAAGTAGGATCTGGCTGAACCGCCTTGATATGCCCGGCTTTTTCCAGCATCGCGGCGGCTTCTTTGTCTCTGCCTTGTCTGGCTAACGCCTCGGCCAGATTGTTCCAGCCAGCACTGATATGCGGGAATTTCTCAGTCAGGGTGCGGTAGTAATTCTCAGCTTCAGACCATTTGCCTTGTTGATAGGCAATATTGCCCAAACCGAGCAAAGCTGCAGGCTGGTCTGGCCACGCCTCTGATGCGGTCTTGTACGCGGTTTTTGCGGAAGCTGTCTGTTGAGTTGTTTCAAGGTCGTGGGCTGCCATCAGAAACCTGAGCGGCTCGGCAGTTGCCGGAATCCGGTCTGGCGGCAGAATGACCCGTGCCCAACGGTCTGACCGGTTCCAGGTTGCCATGAAGGCACTGGCGGGCTGGCGATACCGTTCTTCGGTGCCGCTGTGAAGTATCAGAGACCGGGCCGCCCTGTCATAACCGATGACTACCGCAAAATGCCATTGCGGCCACCAGCCAAAACGCAGATTCTGCAAAACCAGAACCGGGTGGCCCGCCTGAACTTCCTCAAGTACGCTCTCCAGATGCGGTTCCAGCGGATACACCAGCATGCCGTACTGGCGTGCCGCTGCCACCATTTCCACTTGTAAAGCGCCTTTGCGCTCTGGCAGATATACCCTGTCGACCAGCTCGTCGGGCGTCACCTTCACTTCCTGGGCGTTCAGCATCATTGCCAGAGAGGCCGGTCCGCACTGGTACTTTTTTTGCGGATGAAAAGGCACTTCGGTGAGGAGGGTGGTGCTGTCGAACGAATCCGGCCATTTTGGCTGGCTGGCGCAGCCTGAGAGCAGGGTTACGAAAAAAACTCCCAGCACTGCCGCCAGAGGAAGCCGCGCGGACTTCTGCCAGAGCACAGGCATGTGAATATGCTTAACGGATACAGTTAACGAACGGGAAGATATCCGTTGCGCACAGCATGTCCGTGATGATGAACACCAGCAGGAAAAGCACGATAATACCTACCACGCCTTCACCGGCAGGGGCCTCGGCAAGCTGCTGTTTGAAGTCCGCCAGTTCGGCAGGCGTAAGGCTCTGGATTCGGTCTCTCACTTCCTGCTCACCAACGCCCATACTTGCCAGAGTGCTTTTTACATCTTCGCGTTCCAGCATGTTCATCAGGGCTTCGCGATCAATATCGGCTCGCTGTTCGGTCAGAAGTTCACCTGTGCCCACAATGTTTGCAGAGGCCGGGGTGGCCCAGATTGAACTCAGAATCATCAGGAGGGCCATAATGGCCGAAACGGACCGCGTGTAGCATCGTACTGCTTGCATAAGACTGTTCCTGTTCAGGTTCCTGTTTATGGATCAATCAGTAGCAAGTGTAAACAGTTCTGTTATGTTTGCCGATAAAATCGGATTACCAAGCATTAATCAGAGCCCCGGGGATGCCAAACTCAAACCTGGTGCCGTACCAGCATCGCCTTGATGCGGCCGATGGCTTTCATGGGGTTCAGACCTTTCGGGCAATAGGCGGTGCAGTTGCCTATGCCGCGACAGCGAAACACGCTGAACGGGTCTTCCAGCTTTGCCAGCCGTTCTGCTGTTGCGGTGTCCCGGGAGTCGAGCAGAAACCGGTAGGCCTGTAACAAGCCGGCGGGGCCCACGTATTTTTCCGGGTTCCACCACCACGAGGGGCAGGCCGAGGTGCAGCAGGCGCATAGAATGCACTCGTATAAACCATCAAGTTTTGCGCGGTCTTCGGGGCTTTGCAGCCGTTCGATGGCCGGTCTCGGTTGATCGTTGATTAGCCACGGCTGAATGCTTTTGTACTGCTTGAAAAACAGTGTCTGATCTACCACCAGATCACGAATAACCGGCATGCCGGGCAGGGGGCGAATGGTCAGCTTGTCAGACTTGCCGATGGCATCAGCTACCCGCGTGATACAGCCAAGCCCGTTACGGCCATTTATATTCAAACCATCAGAGCCGCAAACACCCTCACGGCATGAACGGCGGAAGGAAAGCGTGGGATCACGTGTTTTAAGATGCTCAAGAACATCCAGTACCATTCGGTTGCGGTAACTGGAACCCACTTCCACATCCTGCACATAGGGTGCGCTATCGGTTTCCGGGTTGTAGCGATAGAGGCAGACGGTGATCGGGTTCATGGTAAACCATCCCTCGCTGGTCACGGCCAGCAGCAACGAAACAAACAGAGCAGACAATGACACGGCACTAGGCCGCAAGAGTCTCCCTGTTTAAAGAAGTGTGTGAAATAGATGTTCTATAGAAACTCTAGTACACGCAGGGAGAGCGTCAAGGGGTGGCACAGGCTTCAGGCAACTTTTGCTCCGGCATTCAGCCTCAGCTGCAAGCCATGGCTGTAAAACACCAATCTGGGCTTTTGGCCGTGAATTCCCAGTTCCCGCAGCCGCTGAGCCATTGCATGAGAACTTGCGCCAACGGAGGCCCGGATGCTGCCCGGCAGGCACACCCGGCCACCACCCCGGGTAACTACAAGAGTTCGCAGCAGGTCTTTCCTGAGTTGGGAGTATAGGAGAATGTCCAGTTGGGGCCCGGGCAGGCCAGGGCCGGGGGAGCCGCTTACCGTAAGAATACTCTCATCACTGTCCGGGTCTTTCACGGTGCTGCGAAAACCCGATCCGGAGAGTGAAAAACTGATGCCGGTGATGAACTTGGGGAATCCCCAGACTTCTTTACCGGCAGCGCAGGCTGCGGCTGTGGTGACCGGAAGATCGATAACCGTGAGCCCCATCTTTCGCCTATCCAGAGCCTGATACATCGCCAGCCATGGATGCCTGGGCTGGGTCGTTCCCGCAGGCACGGTGGCAATGGCAACACCAACCTCGTTGTAGGTGCCCACCGCTGTTTCCCGGTACTCGTACATGGCCAGCGCCACCAGGGCTTTGCCTCCGGGAAACCTTGCTACCTCTGCCAGACTGGTGTTCAACAGGGGGGCGGCCTTCTCCAGCGCTACTTCATAGAGTGCCAGAAAGTTGGAGTTGTCGTAGTAGAGTATGGGCAGGTCTATCTTTCCCTCACTGGTTTGGAAGGGGGTCAGAGGGTATTGAAAAAACGGATCCTGGTGCCAGTTGGTCATGGTTAAACTCCGATGGGTGCTGATGATGGTGAGCACAGAGGAAGCAGCTGGTCTTGCCAGTCTTCAATGACAGAAAGCTGGTTGATCTGGTTGGTTCCCTCGAAAATCCGGGTCAGGCGAACGTCCCGGAATATTTTTTCAATCTTCTGTTCCTGCAGTCCGCCCTGGTCGGCAAGCAGGTCCAGGGCCATTTCCACAACAATCTGAGCCCGGTTTGTCGCATGGAATTTACAGGCCGAAGCGTTGAGCTGTCGTGGTTTCCAGGCATTCCGGGCTTCCTGCCAAACCATGCTGCGTATGGCCCGGGTTTCCGCCACCATGGTTGCAATGTGTTGCTGTACATCCTGATAGTGGATCAGCGCTTTACCGCCGAGCTGGTAGCGGCAGGCGAAGGTCGTGGCCTGTTCGGTTGCGGCCCGGGCAAATCCCACCGCCATTGAGGCGACCGGAATCCGGGACGTATTCAGGCTCGCGCGGTTCAGCACCCAGCCTTTTCGCAAGCCGCCGATAACATGGCTGTCCGGCACAAATACCTCTGTAAACTCCAGATCTGCAGCGCCGGATGCGCGCATGCCCATTTTCATTTCATTTCGTGCAACCCTGAACCCCGGGCTGGCCGCATCCACATAAAAGCATGTCCAGGATTCCATGCCCTCACCCTCAAGCGCCGCAAAGACAGTCAGGGTCCGGGCCATGTCTCCACCACTTATAAAGCACTTGCGCCCGTTGAGCTTCCAGCCCCCCTGGCAGCGGCTGGCTACAACACCCGGTTTGTAATCCCGGGCACCGTGCCCGTCTTCGGCATCCGAACCCGCGCCTGGTTCGGTAATGGCGAAAGCCACCAGATGCGGGTCCCCTTTGTGGCAGGAACGGTATACCGGTGCCAGAAAACGCCGGATGACCTTAATATCGCCAGAGAGAAGCAGTGGTATACAGCCCAGGTGATGGGCCGAGAGCAGAAGCATCAGGCCCCCGCAGACCCTGCTGAACTCCTCAACCACCAGGCTGGATTGCCACACAGGCGGGTAAAGACTTCTTTTCCAGCTCATGCTGCCCAAGGGCCTGGGCAGGAAATAACTCAGCCATCCCTCGCGGGCGGCAACTTTCAGCATGTCGGTGATTGCCGGTGGGTGCTGCCCGGGAACTGTGTGCATGGCAAGATCTGCCTCCGCAGAAAGGGGCGCAAGATACGTTTCAGCGAATGTACGGGCCCGTCGCCGCAGTTGCGCCAGGGGCGCAGGTAGTCTGCGGGTATCGGACGCCCACAGATCATCACGCTGGTAGCTGGTGATCTGTTGGGCAATCCGGGGAAGCGCAGCGAACTGCCAGTGGGGTGCCAGTCTGTGATCTGCCGGAAGATGGCCTTCCAGATGCATTGCCCGGTTAATCATTTATATTTCTCCCCAGGCGTGAATGAACAGTGGTATCTCCCGGGTACCTCCACTCTGAAAGCGCAACATGTTCTGGTCGCGCAGCAGTTTCTCGGGCCCGCAATCCTGCATGTATCCAATGCCACCATGCACTTGCATGGCGAGGTTGGCAGCCATGCAAAGCCTGGGATGAAGTTGCTGGCGAGCCATCATCAGTTCTTTCAGGCTCAGCCTGGATAGCGGCCTGGTCAGTCCGCTCAGAACCATCTCGGCTTCCCACCTGGCCTGCTGAATCTTTGCCAGCATGGTCTGGACAGCCGCATGCTGGCTGATAACCCTGCCTCCTTGACGGCGCAGACTGGCGAATTCTCCGGCCATAGCTGCACCGTGCTGGTTGGTACCGGCTGCTATGGCAAGTAATCCCAGAGCGTCCAGAACAAGCATGGAAGAGACCTGTTGCTGCGTCGCGCCGACAATTTCGCCGTTCGCCGGGCCTGCACTGACTTGCCAGGTGCCCAGTTCATCAAGCCCGTGCTGCGGGCGGCAGGGCGTAATCGCAATCTCGCTGCGATGTACAAGTTGCCAGCTCATAACGCCCTCGTGCCACACAGGCCAGATCAGATTCTGCCACTGTGGAGGCGCCGTAAGGGGTGTGTTGCAAGTGTTTCGATCCAGCCAGTCTGCGAGCATGGATTGATCTTCATCCGTAACCCTCCGGCGCAGCCAGCGGGCCAGTGATCCTCTGGCAAGCCCGTGATGGCCCGTTGGGATTGCGGTCAGTGCCAGCGGTGCCTGCTGTGTTTCGTTAAGGCGGAATCCGATGGAACGTGCAAGAAAACAGGCTAATGCATTGCGGTGCCATGCCAGGGCTATGCCGGCGTTAACCGAGGCCAGCTGTTTAAGTGCACCGATGCTGAAAGCGAGAGCGTTTGCATCTTCAGGTTGTGCCCATAAAGCGAAGCCGGGGTTCTGGTCATCACCGGGCAGAATGCCGAAGTCGTATGCAGCCTGGCTGAGCTTTGAAATCGCTTCAGCCGAAGCCGGCAGGTCCGGGCGCTGGGTTATCGGGGCCATTTCGGTCGTGCTGAACCGGGTGACTTCATCCAGTAGTGGTTGGAGGTCATCGGTCGCAAGAAGAGCGGGGGCCATAAAATGTACCTGGTGTTTTGCTTTTGTTACGTCCAGATTATTTCTTAAACCGCCTTGCGTGAATGCTGAACAGGGTCAATAATTTTAGTTTTTGGGCCATGGAGGCTTGTATGTCCGGGTTTCTGGATTTCAGGCGCAGCATCACCAGTGTTCGTTTGATGGTCGACTATGGCGTTGAGCAGGGATTATCGTTGGCAGAACTGCTCAAAGGCAGCCAGATATCCCGGGCGTTGCTGATGAACCCGAACACCGAAATTACGGCAAGCCAGGAACTGCAGGTAATCCGGAATCTTCTGGACAGATTTGATGAGGTGGAAACTGTCGCGCGTGCCATTGGCGCGAGATACCAATGCTCCGCCTACGGGCTTTGGGGCTATGGGCTGATGTGCAGCGCCACAGCAGGAGACGCCTTGAAGTTGGCTCTGCGTTTTTTGCCACTCACCTACGCCTATACGGTAATTTCATATCATGAAGAAAAGGATATGGGGGTTCTTGATTTTGGTGAGCCGCAGTTTGAATGGCGTCTGAAGCAGTTTGTGGTCGCAAGGGACATGGCAGCCGCAACTGTTCTCATGCACGAGTTGCTGGGCCAGTCTTTCAAGGTTGTGGAGACTTCCCGTAACACGTTTGCGTTTTCCAGAGACCAGTTGTCCCGAAAACTGCCGCAGGCGAATCCGGTCACCGCAGAATTATGTGAACAGCAGTGCCGTGCGCTCATGGAACAGAGGCGAAGCAGTGCCGGCGTTCAGGCGATCGTCACGCATTATCTGCAGAATTCCGGTACACGGAGGCCCACTTTAATGGCAGCTGCGCACCACCTCGATATGAGCGAACGAACCCTGAAGCGTCATTTGCAGGCTGAAGGGGTCTGTTTCCGGCAATTGCTGGAGCGCGTTCGAAAAGACAACGCCGAGCGCCTGCTGAATCAGGGAACCATGGCTATTTCGGAAATTGCCGAGCGCCTCGGGTTCAGTGATGCGTCTACGTTTTCCCAGGCGTTCAAACGCTGGACAGGAAAGGCCCCCAGCTACTGGGCCGGTAAATCCGGTAAAACAGATGTTGCGTAAACTTGCATACGTTATGCTGTCCAGATTCTTTTCTTTTCATTGCCAGGCTCTCAAATATGTCCGAAACAGACGACACCACGTTTGAAATTTTTCCATGGAACCGGAATTTCGAAACAGGTATCGATGAGATTGACGAGCAACACAAGGTGCTTGTTGAAATTCTGAACCGGCTTGCCTGGCACTTTGCATCCAGCACCTCGGAACTGGACTGCGGTCATATTCTTGACGAACTGCTGTCTTACGCCGCCTATCACTTCAAAGCGGAAGAAAAAATCTGGAAAGCGGCACTTGGTGAGCATCAAATGGTGCGAAACCATCATGATGGCCACCAACTCTTCTTTGTACAGATCCAGATTTACCGCTCCAGTGGCGAACCGGCAGAAAAAATCATGGCGGACCTTTTCAATTATCTCACCCGCTGGCTGGCGTTTCACATTCTGGAATCGGATCGGCGAATGGCGCTTACCATCGGTGCCGTAGAGCGTGGCCTCTCCCCGGAGGAAGCCAGAAAGGAGGTTGATGGCCAGTTAAGCGGCGCAGTTTCTGTCATGGTTTCTGCGCTTCTGGAGATTTACGGCAAGCTATCTGCCAGCACGATACAGCTGATGCGCGAAAAGATGGCGAGGCTCAGAGCGGAGGAAGAGCTTACCCGGTTGCAACAGGAAAAGCTGAATTCCGCACTGGAGCAACAGGCAACGGATCATGAGAAACAGCTCCGGTTTCTGGCTTATTCAGATCCGGTGACAGGGTTGATGAACCGCAATGGCATTCTCAGGGAGATACGTCGCGTCATCCGGCACAAGAACCTGCCAACAGAGTCGGCAGCGTTGATATCCATCGATCTGGATAATTTTCGCGCGGTGAATGCCCGCTTTGGTGAAGAGTCGGCAGACCGGTTACTTGGCTTGCTGGCAAAGCGCTGGAGCGATGCTCTTACACAGGGCGGGCAACTGGCTCGTATCAGCGGTGATGAATTTGTCGTCCTGTTACCGGATTGTGCAAAGGTGGATCTGCAGCTGAAAGCTCTGAGACTGACGGCCGAACAGCCGTTTATTCTGGACGGTGGCAGTATCTCCATCGCCTTCAGTGCCGGCGTTGTGCGGTTTCCCCATAGCGGTGCAGACGATGCCGATACGCTCTTGCGCCAGGCCGATCAAACCTTGTTTCGTGCCAAACAGGAACAAAAAGGAGACTGGTTGTATCTGGATGCCAGTGAACAACGCCTGTCCGTGGAGCGCCAGCAGCTTCTTGCCGATATTCGGGCAGCGCTTGCGGATAACCAGTTCCGGCTCGTATACCAGCCCAAGGTTTGCCTCTGTTCCGGACAAGTGATTGGTGTTGAAGCGCTTATACGGTGGGAGCACCCGGAAAAGGGCTTGCTGAGCCCGATACACTTTTTGCCGGCGCTGGAACACCATCCTCTGGTGGTGGATATCGGTGAGTGGGTGATAGACCAGGCGCTCCGGCAGATGACCCGTTGGGACAGCGAAGGCCTGGCTTTGAATGTGGCTGTTAATATTGCCGCCACACACCTTCAACACCCGGATTTCGTTGCACGGCTGGCGGAGGCGTTGGCCAGCTACCCCCACATAGATCCGCAACGGCTTGATCTTGAAATACTTGAAACAGCCGCTCTCGGTGAGCTCGACAAGGCACACAGCACCATCCGGGATTGCGAACGCCTCGGCGTTACTTTTTCACTGGATGATTTTGGCACCGGGTATTCCTCGCTTTCCTATCTCAAGCAGCTGCCGGTAAAAACGCTGAAAATAGACCAGGGGTTCGTAAGAGGAGCACTTTCAAATTCGGACGATATCAGCATTCTCAGGGGTATAATCGGATTGTCTCAGGCCTTTGACCGAAAGCTGGTGGCGGAGGGGGTCGAAACCATGGAGCACGGAGAACTCCTGATTCGTCTTGGCTGTTATGATGCCCAGGGCTACGCCATTGCCAAGCCAATGAAACCGGAGAAAATAGCCACCTGGAAAAGCCAGTGGCGACCCTACCCCGAATGGTCTGCCGGAGAACAAGTAACACAATGATTACGCCTGCAAATACAACAGACAACCGTAAAATCGCCAAAGCCCGTTTGCCACGCATGATGTTCGATTACTTTGATGGTGGCGCCTTTTCCGAACAAACCCTGAGAGAGAACACCGGGGATTTCCAGGGCCTGCACTTTCGTCAGCGGGTCATGCGGGATGTTTCCACTGCGTCTGCAGCCACACGGATACTGGGCCAGGAGGCCGCACTGCCGCTGGCTCTCGCGCCCGTTGGCCTTGCCGGTATGCTTGCGCGGAGAGGGGAGGTGCAAGCGGCCCGGGCAGCACAGGCCAGGGGCGTACCCTTTTGCCTCAGCACCGTCTCGATCTGTTCCCTTGAGGAAGTTGCTGCAGCAAACAGTTCAAACAAGTGGTTTCAGCTTTATGTTCTGAAAGACAGGGGTTACTCGGAGGCTCTGCTTGACCGTGCCCACAAGGCCGGTTACTCCACCCTGGTGTTCACCGTGGACCTCCCCAGGGTTGGCGTGCGATACCGGGATGTGCGCAACGGCATGAACGGTGGGCTTTCTCCCTGGGGGAAAATTCAGAAGCTCTCCGATTTGCTCTCCCATCCCCTCTGGTTATGGGATGTTGTTGTCAAGGGCAAGCCCCTGACCTTTGGCAACCTCTCCGATGCCGTGCCCTCGGGCCGCAACCCTGAGGATTTTAAAGCCTGGGTTGATCGGCAGTTTGATGCGTCTGTCACCTGGAAGGACCTGGACTGGGTGCGGCAGCACTGGCAGGGCAAACTGGTTATCAAGGGAATTATGGACCCGGACGACGCCCTTTGCGCGGTGGATGTAGGAGCGGATGGCATTGTAGTGTCCAACCATGGCGGGCGACAGCTGGATGGCGCGCCTTCAACAATCTCGGCACTGCCGGCTATTGTAAAAGCTGTGTCAGGAAAAACCGAGATCCTGTTTGATGGCGGTGTACAGTCTGGTCAGGATGTTGTGCGGGCGCTTTGTCTGGGCGCAAACAGCTGTCTGGTGGGGCGTGCATGGGCCTATGCGCTTGCGGCCGGCGGGGAGGCTGCGGTTTCCCGACTGCTGGATAACTTCCGGTATGAGGTGGAGTTGACCCTTGCACTGTTGGGCAAGAATTCGGTACAACAATTGGCTCCGGATGATCTTGTCTGAATTGCAAAACGGAGGGCCGACAATGGAAATCCGAATCAAAAGAGCTTATGAAGACGCGGCACGTTCCGACGGGCCAAGAATTCTTGTGGACAGAATCTGGCCACGTGGCGTTGCCAAGGAAGATGCTGATCTGGAAACCTGGCTTAAAGGCCTGGCCCCGTCAACCGAATTGCGAAAATGGTTTGGCCATGATCCGGAAAAATGGGACGAATTCCGGCAACGCTACCTGAAAGAGCTGAAAAAGTCAGACGCGGCCGAGGATCTGGAAAAGCTGCAGTCGATAGTGAAAGAGCACAAGCGTATAACGCTGGTATTTGCCGCGAAGGATACCGAGCATAATAACGCCGCAGCCCTTCGCGATTTCCTGAAAAATGGCGATTTATAGCCGGCCAAGCGCTTGCTGAAGATCGGCAACAAGATCCCGGGCGTCTTCCAGGCCCACGGACAGCCGCAACATGCCGTCGCTAATGCCGTGGCGCTCCCGTTCCTCACGGCTTATACCGTGGTGGCTGGTGGCGCACGGCTGGGAAACCAGGCTCTCCACGCCACCCAGACTGGTGGCCAACAGGAAAATTTCCAGGTTGTCGGCTACCTTGGCAGCCTGTTCCCGGCCCCCTTCAATTTCAATGGTCAGCACACCACCAAATCCATCCATTTGTTTTGCCGCCAATCCATGGCCGGGGAAGCCCGGTAAGCCGGGATAAAGCACTCGTTTGATTGCCGGGTGATCCGCCATTGCACGGGCAACAGCCATGGCATTCTCGTTATGCTGCTTTATCCGCACGGGCAAGGTTCGAAGGCTGCGCGAGAGCAGGGCTGCGGTTTCCGGAGCCAGGATCTGGCCGAGGTTTTTCCGCCACTCTGCAACCGGCCGGATTCGTTCTTCCGAGGCCATCACAGCTCCCGCTGTGATATCGCTGTGGCCCCCGAGAAACTTGCTCGCGCTGTGAATGCTCAGGTCCGCACCGAGTGTAATCGGGCGCTGGTTTATTGGCGAGGCAAAAGTGTTATCAACAGCAAGAAGGGCGCCACCTGCGTGAGCGCTCTGCGCGAGTTCGCGTATGTCCAGTATGCCCAGCGTCGGATTGGCGGGGGATTCGCAATACACCAGCATTCCCGGCCTGGTCAGGGCATCTGCCAGCAGGCCGGATTCATTGTGCAGCAGGAAGGTGACAGGAATGCCCAACGGCTGCAGGTGCCTGGCGAGCAGTTCCTGTGTTCCGCCGTAGAGATCGCCAACGCAAACAATCCCGTTGCGCCCGTGGGCAAATAAACAGGCAGAAATTGCCGCCATGCCGGAGGCGAAGGCCAGCGCCTGCTCACAGTGCTCGAGGCAGGCCAGCCCCTGCTCAAGCTCACAAATGCTCGGGTTGCTGCCCCAGCGGGTGTAGAGATTGCCCGGCGCTCTGCCTTCTATGACATCTTCAAGGGAAGCTGTGTCCGGAAATCGATAGGTGGTTGTGTTGTACACCGGTGAATAAGGGCTGCCAAAGCTGTCTCTGTGGCGCCGGTTGTGAATGATCCGGGTGGCTGTGCCCTGCTCGGGCCGGGGCTCTGGCGTGATGGCAGATTTTGCTTTGGAATCCGGCGGCATAGGCTCCCCCTGGGGCTGGATGTGGTATTTAAGTAGAGTCGGGGATTATTCTGGCAGCCCTGGCTGCCACTGACTACCGGCAGAGATGACCGACAGCATATGGCCTCAGGATACTGGCAGCGCAGAGGATCTGCTATGCTCCACGGCTTCCCGGTTCGGGATGGTTAGCTGTCATGGTGAGTTGCTGATACTGGAGTCTTCAGAATGCCGGTTATGGTTCAGGCGTTGGTGCCTGTTTTCGCGCTGATTGTATTGGGCCACCTGTTCAGACGCTGGGCGTTTCCCTCCGTCGAGTTCTGGCCCCAGGCCGAACGCTTCACCTACTACGTGCTTTTCCCCGCCATGCTGGTGTTCAAGCTTGGCCAGGCACGGCTCCCTGCTTCTGTTTATGGTGAAACTGCTTTGCTGATCGGTTCCATGCTTGTTGCCATGACGCTCGCGCTGGTCATAGTGCAGTTGGTCTGGCGCTGGAGCGGAGCCGTTTTTTCCTCGGTCTATCAGGGCGCTATCCGGTTTAACTCCTATGTGGGGCTGGCTGCCGGCGGTATGTTGCTGGGGGATGATGGCCTTTCTGTCACAGCAATTGCGGTTGCCGTTATGGTGCCGTTACTGAACCTGCTGTGCATACTCATGTTTTCGGTAGTTGCATCTGAGGGCCCGGCGCGGGTAGGGCCGGTGCTGCGTGCTATTGCATCCAACCCGCTGATTATCGGGTCGGTTCTCGGAGTTACCTGGAGCTTCTTCGAGATCGGTTTTCATCCGCTCCTGGCAGGCACGCTGGAGCCATTGAGCAATCTGGCCTTGCCTATGGGGCTGATGACGGTTGGTGCAGGGCTGCAATTAAAAGCTCTGCGAGGTGGCTCCGTGCCTTTTGTGGTGTCTTCTGTTCTCAAGCTTTTAGTGTTTCCGCTGATGGCTGCAGGCCTTGCTTTCTTACTGGGCCTGGACGGCACACTGGTGCAGGTCGCCGTGCTTCTGGCCACTCTGCCGACCGCTACATCCGCTTACATTCTTGCCCGCCAACTGGGTGGTGATGCGCCGTTGATGGCAGGCATCATCAGTGGCCAGACGCTGCTGGCCATGGTGTCTATCCCGTTAATGCTCAGCATTCTCTGGTAGGCATGCGAGTACGGCATCGGCGATGCTCTGCTGGAAGGCTGCATAACCGTTCGCAGTGGCATCAATATCCGTAGCCAGGGGATCCCAGGTGCTGAACGTTACATCAAGGCCCTCAGTGATCGAGCGCCACCACTGCCGGTTGAATTGCGGCTCGGTGAGCAGGCAGGGGGTATCGGCAGCACGCAGTTTGTTCTGGACTTCAGCAATATGCCGTGCTCCTGGCGAGAGTTCCGGGTTGAGGGTCAGAACGCCTGCAAGGCGCAGATTGTAGTGTTCTGCGAACCGGATAAAGGCCGTGTGATAGGCAAACAGGCTGATGTGCGTGACGGGCTCCAGCTGTTTCCGGATCTGCGTTTCTTTTTCCAAAACGGCAGCCCGGAATTCTGCCAGGTTGTGATCCAGTGCCCGTGAGTCTGTACCTTCCAGCGTAACCAGTGCATCACGGATATCTTGCGCCATGGCCACAGCCATGTAAGGGTCTACCCAGATATGCGGATCTTCGCCGTCGCCATGATCGTGCCCGTGGTGTTCGTCATCATGGCTGCTGTCATAGCCCTCATCGTGCCCATCGTGGTTGTCAGCGACCTTGCCGGCATTTTCCAGCCTGGCATCCGTCGCCATGAGGGCGATCGAGCGCTCACCGAATTCACTGCCGGTCAAAAGGCGTGTGAGGAAGGTTTCCATGCCCGGACCTACCCAGAATACAATATCGGCACTTTCCAGTGCCCGGCGATTCGAGGGCGCTATGGAATAGTTATGGGGGCTGGAGCCTGGTGGTACAAGCGTGCTGATTTCCATGTCCTCTGTTGCGATGGCGCGCACCAGAAGTTCCAGAGGCTTGATGGAGGTGACAATACGAGCATCCGCCAGGGCATTGCTGCCAAACAGGAGAGTGCTGGCACCAAGGACAAGAAGGGGAAGGGCGGCTTTAATGACACGCATGGTGGTGTGAGTCCTGTTCTTTGTTTGCAATGTTATAATATAACACCCAAGAGAACGTTAGCGCAAAATCTGACGGGATTTTTTGGTGTGAACCGGGGAGGTCGCTGTAATGAAGCAACTGGCATTCATGCGAAATAATGCCCGGGTCGGTATAATGCCGGCCTGATCAAAAGGCTCCCGACTTACAGGAAGGTTTCATGACCGTACGTACCCGAATTGCTCCATCACCCACCGGTGATCCACACGTTGGTACCGCCTACGTGGCTCTGTTCAACCTGTGTTTTGCCCGTCAGCACGGCGGCCAGTTCATCCTGCGTATTGAAGACACCGACCAGGCGCGCAGCACTGCCGAGTCTGAACAGGATATTCTCAAGGCCTTGCGCTGGCTTGGCCTTAACTGGGATGAAGGCCCGGATGTAGGCGGCCCCCACGGGCCGTATCGTCAATCTGAACGCAAGCATACCTATGCCCAGTACGCGGAAGATCTGGTTACCGCGGGCCATGCGTTTTATTGCTTCCGCACGCCGGAGGAGCTGGATGCAATTCGGGAGGAGCGCAAGGCACAAGGCCTGAATCCGGGTATCAAAGGCAATCTTGAGTTGCCTGATGAAGAAGTCAAACGTCGCCTGGATGCCGGTGAATCTTATGTCATTCGTATGAAGGTGCCCGATGAAGGCATCTGCGAAATCGAAGACATGCTCCGTGGCACCATTGAAATCGACTGGGCGCAGGTGGACTGCCAGATCCTGCTGAAATCCGATGGTATGCCGACTTACCACCTGGCCAATGTGGTTGACGACCATCAGATGGCCATCACACACGTGCTGCGCGGCGAAGAATGGATTAACTCGGCGCCCAAGCATAAATTACTGTACGAATATTTTGGCTGGGACATGCCGGTACTCTGCCACCTGCCACTGCTTCGGAATCCGGATAAGAGCAAGCTTTCCAAGCGTAAAAATCCCACCAGCATCAACTTCTACGAGCGCATGGGCTTCCTGCCGGAAGCGGTCACCAACTACCTTGGCCGCATGGGCTGGTCCATGCCGGATGAGCGTGAAAAGTTCACCCTGGATGAAATGATCGCCAATTTCGATATCCAGCGCGTCTCCCTGGGTGGCCCGGTTTTCGATGTGGAAAAGCTGCGCTGGCTTAATGGTCAGTGGTTACGTGAGGAGCTCACGGAAGACCAGTTTATGGAGCGCATGCGCCAGTGGTGGTTCAATGAAGACGCACTCAGGGCACTGGTGCCGCATATCAAGGGCAGGGCAGAGGTGTTCTCCGATGTGGCGCCCATGGCCCAGTTCATGTTCTCTGGCCTGCTGGATTTGAAACCTGAGGACTTTGTCCACAACAAACTGGAAGAAAGCCAGATCAAACGGGTGCTCCAGTTCACCTTGTGGAAACTGGAAGCCCAGCGCCACTGGAGTAAGGAAACCATATTCGCAGATATCAAGTTCCTGGCCAAAGCCATGGGTCTGAAAATGGGTGATTTCATGTTCTCCGTTTTTGTAGCGATTGCCGGTACGCCTAATTCCTGGTCGGTTATGGATTCCATGGACCTGCTGGGGCCGGACATGACCCGGGCCCGTTTGCGCCATGCTCTTGAAGTGCTTGGTGGTTTCTCGAAGAAAGAAACCAAAAAAGTGGAAAAAGAGTATGCATCTCTGAGTGCTTTTTGATCAGTTTGGCGAAGAAATGAGCGGCCCGGGCAGGGGAGTTCAGAAAACCGGAAAAAAGTGGGGCGAAAGGTTGACGCCCCTCGGGCGGATCCTTAATATACGCATCCGTTGAGGGGCCATAGCTCAGCTGGGAGAGCGCAACACTGGCAGTGTTGAGGTCGGCGGTTCGATCCCGCCTGGCTCCACCAATTTCCAGTCCCCTTCGTCTAGTGGCCTAGGACTCCGCCCTTTCACGGCGGCAACAGGGGTTCGAACCCCCTAGGGGACGCCAATACGGCTTGACGGTTTAGTCCACCGGCCAGCCATCAAAAAAACCGCCTTCGGGCGGTTTTTTTGTGCCTGAAGAAAAGTGAAGTCCAGCTATGTGCCAGAGAGTGTGAGCAGGGTGCCGCCTCCCAAAACACGCCGTGAACCCGTCCATGGGGGCTTGGTGTTGCCATCCCTGGCAACACACAGTTTTGGGAGGCGGCACCCTGCTCACTTGGCCTGAAGTGGCCTGCTTTCCTGGTTTCCTGCTTTAACGGGAGGCCATGGCCCCCTTGCCGACACCTTCGTAGGCTTTTACCAGAATCGTATCGCTGGGAAATTCGGCTTTAAGCTGGTCGGCGATGTGAGCGGCAATGAATTCAACGGTTGTATCTGTGTTCATCATGTAAACCCGCGCCTCGGGCAGTGTCAAAGTAAACTCGCCCTGGTTCGCTTCGTACTCAAAGGTGATGTAAGCCACATCATTCTCAACATGGCGGCGTACAACGTCTTCCTCGGTGCCCACGTAGATATCTTCCCAGCGCGCGGCCCAGGTGCGTTCCAGCTCTTCATCGCGCTTTCCATTACGGTCAATGCGAATCGGTGAGCGGTGGCCGTGGGCTATGCGCTGGCAGTTACCCAGGTGCTTTTTCAGACCATGAACGTAATGGTAATAGGCGCCTTCGATGACCTCTTCTCGCAGATTAAGTGTTACCGAAGTGACGTTTGCCGGCAGTACTGCCATCAGTTCGCGCTCAAGCAGCGCCGCAACTGCCGAGGGGATGACACGTTCTGCCGAAAGCCAGACAACGGCTTCGTCTGGAGAACGATGGACAATGTGGGTGCCGTCCGCAAGAGTCCAGATGAAGGTATCCGGTGTATCCTGATGCCATGAAAGGCCTTCATAGCCCCGGGGTATAACCAGCCGGTGATCCACGCGCTCGTCTATGATGCGCTTGATTGTGCGCTTTACATTGCTGAAATCGAATACCATACCCTGGTCATCAAGTTCGCCTCCCAGTACCACGTCGGCAATCCAGCTTTCCCCGACCAGCCCGCGGGTGGGGTCCAGGTAAGCGAAATCAATAACGGTGAGGTTGTCTACAAACAGGTGGTTCATCAAATGTCCGGGCAGGTAAGGTTGAATGATGTGCGGATTCTAGCAAAAATCCGGAGTGATTAACCGCCGGGTGACTGGCGTCACTGCAAGCCAGTCATCAGAGGCAATTTTATCTCTTGGTCAGGAGCGCAATCATAACCTCCTCTCGTAACCGCAACGATCAGGAATTTCCGGCACTTGTTCTGGCCGCCGGTGCTTCCAGTCGTCTTGGGCGCCCGAAAGCTCTTTTAACCCTTCGCGACCAAAGTGGCCAGGGCTGCTCGCTGCTGGACTGTGCCATTGGGCAGGGAAGGTTGCTCAGCGGGGATGTGGGCGTTGTGTGTGGCGCCTGGTACCCGCTTGTGCGTTTCCGGTGCCGGGCTCAGCCGTCCCGCTGGGTGTCGGTGGAAGATTGGCAAACGGGGATGGCGGCATCTTTAAAGACAGGGCTTCGCAGCCTTGGGCCTTATGTAAAAGGTGTGTTCGTTCTGGTGGCTGATCAGCCCTTGCTGGACACAAAGGCACTGATGGCTTTTGCCGACACGGCCCGGCGTTATCCCGGATTACCGGTGGCGGCGGATTACGGGAAACGCCCGGGTGTACCGGCCTATTTACCGCGATGGCTGTGGCCAGAGGTGATGGCGCTGGAGGGGGACCGGGGTGCCGGGCGTTTGCTGACGGAAGTAGGGGCCACACGGTGGATTATTCCGGGTGTCCATGACGACATAGACACGCCGGAAGATTGGGAAAGAATACGCAGAAAGCTCAGGCAAACAGACCTGCGAGCCAGGCAATCCCCAGGCTGAACACTCCAAGGCTGATGGCGAGCCCCACAGTATAGAGCCTGGAAGAGGCCGAGCGTTGCTGTGCTACAAACAGGTCTATGGTGCGTTGGGCGATATCTTCGGCGGTTTCGCGGGAAATCTCGTGGGCTTGCTGGATGGCTTCTGACTGAAGTGTTTGCCAGAACTCGGTGTCAATTGTTTGAACGCTGGTGATGTGGTCCTTCAGCTCCGCCATATGGTTGCTGGTAAAACCGGAGTTACGGGAGAGTTCCTTTTTCAGCTCTGCCAGCTCCCGGCCCAGGTTCAGATTTACCTCGGCTGCCACTTCGTCCCGCAGGTTTTCTGTGCGTTCCTCTATCAACTTGTTCATGGCGTTCAGGCGTTCTTCTATCGCGCTTTCCTGTTTGCTGCGGGATTCTTCCAGTGCGCGTTTCAGGTGATCGAATTGCTCGTCAAACAGGGAACCCAGAAGCTCATGCAGGCAGTTATTGACCTGGGTTTTCACGGCGGAGCGGGAGATCTGCTCAATCAGATCGCTTGTCAGGGGTACAACGCTGGGTGAGCTGCCGCCGTTCAGGGTCTGCTCGCTTTCGGGCTGCTGTGCCGGGTCCGGGTCCACTTCAAACTGTGGAGCCGCCGGCAAAGTTCCGCCACTTACGTCACTGGCCAGCTGCTCAAGCACCAGCCCAAGGCTATCCGGTTGGGTTGGCTTGGTCAGAATGTTGTAAACCCCGAAGTTCCTGGCTTCCCTGGTGAACGACGAAGACTTCTGGGAGGTGCACATGACGATCGGAATGCCGGCGGTGTCTGGATTACTCTTGATAGCCTTGGTGGCTTCCACGCCGTTCATGCCGGGCATCAGATGATCCATGAAAATGACATCCGGATGCTCATGACGGTTGAGAAAATCCAGGGCTTCTTCCGCAGAACCAGCCATGGTGACGTGCATGTCGTGGTTTTCCAGCAGTTTGCCAAGCGCAAACCTGGCCACCTTGGAATCGTCTACAAGAAGCGCATTCTTGATCGCCATCTCACTACCTCAAGCTGTTACTTCAAATGCGTTGGTTATCGGGCAGGGTTCTACCAGCCTTCCAGTTTCGGGCATTGTGTGGCCCGGTAGCTTTTGTCCCGATAACATACGCCGGGCTCTGTGGTGCGGGCAGTGAATATTTCACCGGCCGCTGTGGTCAGGCGAACCTGTCCGTAGGGTTCGCCATGGCGGAAGGTCGCCTCAATCGAGCTGCCATTGGGGTTGCGCAGCAAGCCGTTGCCGTGGAACTTGCCTTCCATGTATTCACCTTCGTATTTCTTGCCGTTGGCGAATACTTCCGCGCCGGTGCCATGGAAACTGCCATTGGAAAAGTCGCCTTCGTAATGGCGGCCGTCCGGGTAGGTCAGGGTACCGCGACCGTGGAAGACACTGCTACGGAAGTCGCCTACGTAGAGCATGCCGTCCGCTGTTGTTAGTGATCCATGGCCATTGAGTTGCCCCATGGACCACTCGCCTGTCAGGATGTCGCCGTTATCAAGGGTGAGGGTGCCCTGGCCATGAAATGCATTGGCCCGGAACTGGCCGGTATAGCGGGACCCGTCTGCACCGCGCCATACGCCTTCACCACTGCGCTCGCCTTTCATCCAGTCGCCTTCATAGCGGCTGCCATCGGGGTACCAGGCTGTGCCGGTGCCATGAAAGGCGCCGTTCACAAATTGCCCTTCATATTTGAGGCCGTCGCTGTCTTCCCAGGTGCCGTCACCGGTTTTTACACCTCCGATCCAAACCCCGTTTGTATAGTTGACGGTGGTATAGGCTTCCAGTTTGCCTACCAGTGTCAGCTCACTTCCGGCCTCAAGGACGACGGCTTGCTGCCAGGACCTGAAGCCGGGTTTGCGGATAACAACGTCGTATTCGCCAGGGGCCAGCTCAAGATCCAGTCGCGTGGTTCCATAGGCTTGACCGTTGATTTCGACCTCATCGCCAACCACGTTCGAGCGCAGGGTAAGACTGCCGGTTGTTGGTGCCGGAGCCTGCACGGCAGCCATTTCAGCTTCCGGAGCAACAGGCGCCGGTTCATTAGCAGAGGAAGGCTCTGGGGCGGGTGTGTCCGCAACCGTAACCGGGCTTTCCGGGTCTGCAGGTGTGCCGGCAGTCTCTGCCAGGGTGCTGCTTTGCGACGGTTGCTGAACAGTGTCTGCAATTTGCAGGTCTTTCTGTACGGACGCAAAGCCGGCTGTAACCAGAAGCATGAGTGCCAGGGCATTCAAAAACAAAAGTGGTCTGAAATCGACCATGGCGGAACCTCGTCATCCTGCTGTCTGCTGATTCGGTAGCAGGTTTATCTTACCCAGCGAGGACGGAGTTATGTAACTGAAAGTGACTGAACTTGGCGAGAATGCAGGCCAAATCACACTTTGGCCGGAAGTTGTTCCTGATTGAGTTGCTCCCAGGCCTTCATGTAGACGTCGGCTTCGTATTCGTAGGGCGACCGGAAGGGCGTGAGAACAAAATCGAAAATCAGAAATAAAAAGCCGACAGACGCCCAGGCGATGGCGAGGGTACTGAGCATTGTCGCCTGCACTTCCGGATTTGAACCCACAAACTCCTGCAGCAGGGGGATAAGATCCGACGCCAGCACCACCGGGTTGAAGCTGGCCAGTACCAAAGGTACCCAGAAGGCGAGGAATACCGGAAAGAAGCCGAACGACCAAAGCAGGCGGCGTGCCATGTAGACTGCCACCTCACGCCAGTACCTTTGCCTCACTTCCGGGGACTTCCGGATACTCTCGAGATACCTGCGCCGTTCTGCCCAGTAGGCTGCGACTTCGGGCGCCTGAGTTGTTTTTTCAGGGCTTTCTGATGCACTCATGAAACTGTTTCTGCCTTGTCAAAATGAAGGACGGATACATGATCATTGATACTACGTGTTACCCTGTGATTCTCCAATTGTTTAACGACAGGATAGTTTGAATGGCTGCAGTGATTGATAACGCAACCCATCCGGCTTTTGAAAAGCTCCGCAGTCACCGGATTGATACTCTCAACCTTGATGTGGAAGAGTATCGCCACAGAAAAACCGGTGCCCGCCATCTGCATCTTGCGGCGGATAACGAAGAGAACGTGTTCTTTGTGGCGCTCAGAACCTTTCCGATGGATTCTACCGGCGTCGCTCACATACTTGAACATACGGCCTTGTGTGGCAGTGAGCGCTATCCGGTTCGTGATCCTTTCTTCATGATGATTCGCCGGTCGCTCAATACCTTTATGAATGCCTTCACCAGCAGTGACTGGACCGCCTATCCCTTTGCGAGCATGAACCGCAAGGATTTCGATAACCTGCTGTCTGTTTATCTGGATTCGGTGTTTTTCTCCAAACTGGACCCGCTGGATTTTGCCCAGGAAGGTCACAGGCTCGAATTTGAAAAACCCGATGACCCGGCTACCGAACTGGTATACCGGGGTGTTGTTTATAATGAGATGAAAGGCGCCATGAGCTCGGCGACCTCACAGTTGTGGCAAAACCTGAGCAGCCACCTGTTCCCGACGACCACGTATCACTACAACAGTGGCGGCGAGCCGGATCACATTGTTGACCTGAGTTACGACGACCTTATCCGTTTTTATCGGCACCACTACCATCCGAGTAATGCGATTTTTGCCACTTATGGCAATATTCCGGCCTCTGAGCATCATGAGCGGTTTGAAGAACTGGCGCTCAGTCGTTTTGACAGGCTGGATGTCGAGCTGCCCGTGCGCGATGAAAAACGCATGTACGCACCGGTTCGGGTAGAGCAGGCTTACGGGGTAAACGAGGGCGAAGACACCGCCAGCAAAACCCACATTGTGATGGGCTGGCTGCTGGGCCACAGTTTTGATTTGCAGGAAAACCTCGAAGGGCAGTTGCTGTCTGCTGTTTTGCTGGAAAACAGTGCGTCGCCGCTTATGCGCGCCCTGGAAAAAACCGATCTCGGCCAGGCGCCCTCGACCATGTGCGGGCTGGAAGATTCCAACCGGGAAATGACCTTTGTCTGCGGTATTGAAGGCAGTGAGCCAGACAGACAGAAAGACCTGGAAGCTCTCATTGAGAGCACGTTGCAGACAGTCGTTGAGGAGGGTGTCAGCGAGGAGCGCCTGGAAGCCATCCTTCATCAGCTCGAACTGCATCAGCGGGAAATTGCCGGCGACAGTTTCCCATACGGTCTTCAGCTGATCATGAGTGCAATTGCGCCCATGGTCCACGGTGGTGATCCCGTTGAGTTGCTGGATCTGGAGCCGGTTCTGGCAACGCTGCGTGAGAAAATCCGCGACCCGCAGTACATTCCCGGCCTTATTCGCCGCAAGCTGCTGGATAACCCGCACCGGGTAACGCTCACCCTGCGGCCGGACGACAAGCTGGATGCGCGGCGCCAACAGTCAATCCGTGAAGCTCTTGCAAAGCGCAAAGCAGAGCTCACCAGTGAAGAAATCACGCAGATTGTTGATCGTGCCAGGGCTCTGGAAGAGCGCCAGATGCGCAAGGATGACGATTCCATCCTGCCAAAAGTGGATTTGACCGACGTACCCCTGCAGATGCCGGAACCCGAGGCCCGCTTCGACGGCGATATTTCAGCCACGGTCTTTGCCCGGGGAACCAACGGGCTGATATACCAGCAGGTGGTTTTGCCATTGCCGGCCCTGACGGAGGAGGAGCTGTTGCTGTTGCCTTATTACAGCACACTGGTTTCCGAGGTTGGCTGTGGTGACCTGGATTATCTTCAGATGCAGGATCGAATATCGGCGGAGTCCGGTGGTATCAGTGCGTCATTCACTGCCAAAGGCCGCATTGATGATGTTCAGGACCTCAAGGGTTACATGATATTCAATGGTAAGGCGTTGGCCCGCAATCGCACGGCGCTGACAAAGCTCCTTCGGGACGTATACACCAGTGCGCGGTTTGATGAAGCAGACCGTATTCGTGAGCTTGTCGCCCAGATCCGGGCGCGCCGGGAACAGGCGGTCACTGGCAGTGGCCACGTGTTGGCCATGGGGGCTGCCGCCCAGGGAGTCAGCCCTGGTGCCTGGTTGAGCTTCCGTCTGGGCGGACTGGCCGGAATTCGCGGAACGAAAGAGTTGGATCAGTCACTGAAAGACCCGAAAGCGCTCGAGACCTTCTGCCGGAAGCTGACAAGCCTGCATGAAAAAATCCGCAGGCAGGCCCGGGAATTTCTGATTGTTGGCGAGGAGGACCAGCTGCCGGCGCTGATCGACGATCTCAAATCCTGCTGGCAGGATGACCGGGGTATTGAATCCGCCCGCTGGACCATGGAGCCGGTAAACTTTGTGACCCGTGAGGCATGGCTTACATCCACTCAGGTTAACTTCTGTGCCCGTGCCTATAGCACTGTGGCCGTTGATCATCCGGATGCGGCGGCGCTCACCGTGCTTGGAGGTTTTCTCCGTAATGGCTACCTGCACCGGGCGATCCGGGAAAAAGGCGGGGCCTACGGTGGCGGCGCTTCCCAGGACAGCGTGAACGGCAACTTCCGTTTCTTTTCCTATCGGGATCCGCGCCTTGCAGAGACCCTTGATGACTTTGATGAGTCGTTGGTCTGGCTTCAGGAAACCGACCATGAATACCAGGCACTGGAAGAATCCATACTCGGTGTGATTGGTCAGCTGGATCGTCCGCGCTCACCGGCCGGCGCCGCACGCCATGCTTTTCACAACAAGCTGTTCGGGCGCAGCCCTGAACAAAGGGCGCGTTTCCGCGAGCGGGTGTTGTCGGTAACCCTGGACGATCTCAGGCGGGTTGCGGCCACCTGGCTGGTGCCGGAGAACGCAAGCACCGCAGTTGTGACCAGCCCGGAAAACCGCAGTCTTGTTGAAGAGCTTGGTATGAGTATTCAGGAACTGTAAGCAGAAAGCCGGCAGGCCCTCTGCGGCCTGCCGGCAGTTCAGGTATTCAGCTTTCAGCGATTCCGTTTCAGGCCCGTGGCAACCATGATGCGTGTCGAGATCTCTTCTACAGAGTAGGCTGTGGTATTGAGGAAAGGAATGCGTTCCCTCCGGTACATCAGCTCAATCTCTTCGATTTCGTGCATGCATTGCTGACGGGATGAGTAACGGGAATTTGGCCGGCGCTCATTGCGGATGGTGGCCAGCCTCTCCGGATCAATCGTCAGGCCAAAGATCTTTTCCTTGTAGGGCCGCAGTGCCTTGGGCATCTGCTGGTCCAGAAGGTCTTCCTCCGTAATGGGGTAGTTGGCGGCTTTAATTCCATACTGAAGAGCCAGGTAAAGGCAGGTGGGGGTTTTGCCACTGCGCGACGCGCCGATCAGGATAAGATCCGCCTCATCGTAATGACGCGTGCGCGCTCCATCATCGTTGTCCAGTGCGAAGTTCACAGCATTGATGCGCCTTTCATAAACACCTTCATTGTTGATGGAGTGGGATTTGCCCACAGAGTAGGACGAAGATGACTCCAGTTCCCGTTCCAGCGGCCCCAGGAAAGTGCCAAAGATATCCACCATAAAGCCCTCCGCATCCGAGATGACCTCCCGGATAGCACTGTCCACAATGGTGTCAAATATCAGAGGGCGGGCGCCATCAGCCTCTGCGGCGCTGTTGATACGCTTGACCATGTCCCGGGCTTTTTCAATATCGTCAATATAAGGTACGGTAACGCGCTCAAATTCAATTTTCTCGAACTGGGCCAGAAGGCTGTGCCCGAGAGCTTCGGCGGTCAGGCCGGTGCCGTCGGAGATAAAGAAGGCTGTGCGTTTCATGGTGTTTTGCAGCTCCGTATGTGGCGGATTGTCAGGGCACATTTTCCAGGGTAAGGCGGGAAAGTTGTGTGCACTTTCTCGGAGGGTCCCTAGGTAAATTCCGAAGGTTACAGTATCATACACGGCAGATTCGAGACTCCGCAGTGGTTGTTGTCTGCTTTTTACGTTTGATACCGCTGGCCCGGCTATATTCTTTGCTTTACAGATTCTAAGGGAGACGTGCTTTGGAAGATTACATAATCTGGTTTGATCACCTGGGAATGTCCAATGTTGACCAGGTAGGTGGTAAGAACGCCTCCCTCGGTGAAATGATCAGTAATCTGGCCAACGCCGGTGTCACCGTGCCAGGTGGCTTTGCCACCACCGCGCATGCGTATCGCGAATTTCTGGCAAAAGACGGTCTCAAGGAAAAAATCGACAAGGTTCTCGACAGTCTCGATATCAATGATGTCAATGAACTTGCCCGTGTCGGGGCAAAGATTCGCCAGTGGATTATAGATACGCCCTTCCCGGATGCACTGGAAGTTGCGCTTCGGGACGCCTACAGCAAGATGCTGGACGGCAATGACAAAATGGCCGTTGCCGTACGCTCATCCGCAACGGCAGAAGATCTGCCGGATGCCTCCTTTGCCGGCCAGCAGGAGACCTTTCTGAACGTAGTGGGCCTTGAGCAGGTGCGTACCTCTGTAAAAGAGGTGTTCGCATCTCTCTTCAACGACCGCGCTATTTCCTATCGTGTTCACCATGGTTTTGACCACAAGCTGGTGGCCTTGTCTGCCGGTATCCAGAAAATGGTGCGCAGTGAAACCGCTGCCAGTGGCGTTATGTTTACGCTGGATACGGAATCGGGCTTCCGCGACGTTGTCTTTATTACCGGCTCCTATGGCCTCGGTGAGACGGTGGTTCAGGGTGCTGTTAACCCCGACGAGTTTTACGTACACAAGCCCACTCTCGAAGCAGGCAGGCCGGCAGTGTTGCGTCGCAATCTTGGCAGCAAAGCCATAAAAATGGTCTATCACTCGGAGCCCGGCAGTGGTCAGCTCGTGGAAACCGTCAAGGTGGACCCGGAAGACCGGGGTCGTTTCTGCATTTCTGACGCGGAAGTCGAGGAACTGTCCAGGCAGGCGATAATCATCGAGAAGCACTATCAGCGCCCAATGGATATCGAGTGGGCCAAAGACGGTGATGACGGCAAAATCTACATAGTGCAGGCGCGCCCGGAAACCGTTAAGAGCCGCGCGTCTGCCAACGTGATGGAGCGTTACCTGCTCAAGGAAACCGGCACGGTGCTGGTGGAAGGCCGCAGCATTGGTCACAAGATTGGCGCAGGCCCGGTCAAGATCATTACCAGCATCAAGGAAATGGACCGTGTACAGCAGGGTGATGTGCTGGTTACGGATATGACAGACCCGGACTGGGAACCTGTCATGAAGCGGGCGTCAGCGATTATTACCGACCGTGGCGGTCGTACCTGCCACGCAGCGATCATCGCCCGTGAGTTGGGTATCCCGGCGGTTGTGGGCTGCGGCGACGCTACAGAAGTACTGAAAGACGGCCAGGAAGTGACCGTGTCCTGTGCCGAAGGTGATACGGGGCTGATCTACGAAGGTGCGCTGGACTTCGAGCTGCGTGAAAACACCGTAGATTCCATGCCCAATATCCCGTTCAAGATCATGATGAACGTGGGTAACCCGGACCGTGCTTTTGATTTCCAGTCACTGCCCAACGAAGGGGTTGGGCTGGCGCGCCTTGAATTCATTATTAACCGCATGATTGGCGTACACCCGAAGGCTCTCCTGAATTTTGAGGGCCTGCCCCGGGATATCAAGCAGACCGTAGAGAAGCGTATCTCCGGCTACAGATCGCCGGTTGATTTTTACGTGGACAAACTTGTGGAAGGCATTTCTACCCTGGCCGCTGCATTTGCGCCAAAGAAAGTCATCGTGCGTTTGTCTGACTTCAAGTCCAACGAATACGCCAACCTGATTGGTGGCACCCTTTACGAGCCGGATGAAGAAAACCCGATGCTGGGCTTCCGGGGTGCTTCCCGTTATATCTCCGAAACCTTCCGTGACTGCTTCGAGCTGGAGTGTCGTGCGCTCAAGAAAGTGCGTAACGAGATGGGGCTGACCAACGTAGAGGTAATGGTGCCGTTCGTGCGCACTGTGGGCGAAGCAGAGCAGGTGGTCAATCTGCTGGCGGAGAATGGCCTGAAGCGTGGCGAGAACGGCCTGCGAGTGATCATGATGTGTGAACTGCCGGGTAATGCGTTGCTGGCGGATCAGTTCCTCGAGCACTTTGACGGCTTTTCCATTGGCTCCAACGACCTGACCCAACTGACCCTCGGTCTGGATCGCGACTCGGGTATTATTGCGCACCTGTTCGACGAACGGGATGAAGCCGTCAAAATTCTTCTGTCCAGCGCCATCCAGGCGTGCAAGAAGGCCGGAAAGTACATTGGTATCTGCGGCCAGGGGCCATCCGACCACCCTGATCTCGCCAAATGGCTTATGGATCAGGGTATTGATTCGGTATCCCTTAATCCGGATTCCGTTCTCGACACCTGGTTTTTCCTGGCGGACGAAAAAATCGACTGATTCACTTTTGCACTTAATTCGGCACTTGAGGAGAGCGATAAGGTGGCAACAATTATTACCCCGGATCTGTGTGACGAGTTTCCGGAAGTTGAGGTGGTCGCGCCCGGCTTTAATAACTACGGTGGAATAAAGGCCTTTGGTGGCGAGATAGTTACCGTAAAGTGCTTTGAAGACAACTCAGTGGTCAAGGAGCAGGTTGGTCTACCCGGCAAGGACCGTGTAATGGTTGTAGACGGCGGAGGCTCCATGCGCCACGCTCTGCTGGGCGACATGCTGGCCGAGAAAGCAGCCAGCAACGGCTGGGCCGGTTTGATTATCTATGGCTGCGTGCGGGATGTGGATGAAATCGGCAAAACAGACCTGGGGGTTCAGGCATTGGCGACTTACCCCAGAAAAAGCGAAAAGCGTGGCCTGGGCGACCTGAATGTGCCCGTGACCTTCCACGGCGTAACCTTTCGCCCCGGTCACTATGTTTATGCCGACAATAACGGCATTGTTGTGTCAGAAAAGCCCCTGGTTTAATCCCGGGGGCAGGGCCCAGCCCTAGCGGGTGACTTCGCTGATGTTGGTTCCCAGCAAAAAGCCGTCACCCTCGGGCTCGCACCGGATGACCTCACAGATGGTCTCAAGAGGCGGAAACTGATCGCTGCCGGGGCGCAGAACCGTGCTCAGCTCTTCGCCAACCGCTACAGGATTGCGCACAAGCAGTTGCATCCCTGTGGCGCTGAGATCCCTGCAAGTACCCGCGAAGGTATTTCCTTTGCTGTCGGTAATCTCGATTTCTGACTCAACCTGCATGCGATGAAAATCGCGCTTCTCCGAATAGTCCCTCATAAGGTTCATGCCCAGTTGTCGGTTTTTCTTGTGGGTTTGAGCATCGGAATAATCAGTGCCAGGAGTACGCCCCCAAGTACCAGGCCAGCGCCGACCAACATGAAATCGGATTCCTTGCTGGCTTCCAGCCGCTCGTTTTCTGCTGTCAGCACTTCCAGATCATTTCGCAGCTTCTGGTTTTCCCCCAGTAACTCACGATTCCGGCGCTCCAGGTTAATCGAATCTGACGCAATGTTCTTGATGCGCCTGAGTTCCTGCTGCAGCTCTTCGGTGCGCGCAGACAGTGTCGACTCCGCATTGCTCAGGGCATCCCGGTCGCTGGATACTTCCTTCAGTTGCTCTTTAAGTGAGGATAGCTCGGATTTCGCTTGTTCGAGCTGCCGGCTCACGGTTTTCAGTTGGTCCGCGGCAATGGGGGTGTCGCTGAGGTATTGGCTGGACACCCAGCCGTCGTTGCCTTTGGGGGTGCGCACACGGGTGTAGCCGGAATCCGAGGTTTCGATCACCTCCAGCGCCGTTCCGCTTGGTACCGCATTTTCAATGATGCGGTACTGGGAACCAGCCCCGGAGCGAACCGGAAGGTAGAGCTTGTCATCAACCCAGACGGTTTTCGCCTGAGCCGTGGCGATGGAAGACAATACAAATAGCGCACTGATGGCAAGGCGAAAAAACGTCACTGGCAAGTTTCCCACGGTGTTCGGTTTAAGAGATACGCTGTTAATAAAGCTTAACAAAGCTGTGAAAGCAGCAATTCTGTCACAGATGCCCGGTTGTTCAAGCGAGCCGTCATTACAAAAAACTCATGGACAGCTGCGCTGGTATTCAGGGCAACACGGCTTTAAACGGTTTAACAGTGACCCTGCTGTATACCCCGGCATCCATGTAGGGATCACTGTCTGCCCAGGCCTGGGCCGAAGCCAGGGAATCAAACTCTGCGATCACCAGACTGCCCGAGAAACCGGCATTACCCGGGTCCGGGGTGTCTATGGCCGGGTGTGGCCCCGCGACCAACAGCCTGCCTTCCGCTTTCAGTTTTTGCAGCCGCTCTATGTGTGCAGGCCTTGCGCTCTGGCGTAAAGACAAGCTGTTATCGACATCTTCACTGATAATAGCGTAATACATAAAAGCCTCCGGATTCGTGATGTGGCCTGGGGTTAATGCAAAGAGTAGATTGGCTGGTACACTGGTGTCAGGTTCGGGGCCAGTGAACGCCGGCTCGAACTGGCATTGCTGTTCACTCCGCCATATTTTACCCGGGAATTTCTGTGACTATACCGCAAGACCCTGTTTTGTGCATTGATCTGCATTGCCACAGCACGGCATCCGATGGCGCGCTTACGCCAACACAATTGCTGGAGCGCGCCGCTGAAATGGGTGTTACGCACCTTGCTCTGACCGATCACGATACAGTTAGTGGTCTGGCTGAAGCTGAAAAAGCCGCTGTTGCCCAGGGTGTGATGTTGATCCCCGGAATCGAGCTTTCCTGTTTATGGCGCAGCCGCACGATACATGTTGTGGGCCTGGATATTGATCTCACTGACAGCGACTTTCTTGCCGCCCTTGAACTTCAGCATCGGAACCGTTGGAGCAGGGCGGCCATGATTGCCGAGCGTCTGGGCAAACTGGCGGTTCCGGAGTTGCTCGAGCGTGCTACCGCTGAGGCTGGCGGTGATGTTCCCGGTCGGCCGCACTTTGCGAAAGTGATGGTTGAGGCGGGCATCGTCTGGAATTCAGCGCAGGCATTCAAGCGCTATCTGGGTGCCGGGAAAGTTGGTGATGTGAGAGCCTTCTGGCCCGAGCTTGAAGAGGTGGTGCGCTGGATCAACGCAGCGGGAGGAATTGCGGTGCTGGCGCACCCTCGCAAATACCAGCTTACGGCGACAAAACTAAGGGAGCTGACAGCGGATTTCTGTCGCGCAGGGGGGCGTGGGATTGAGGTTTCCACCTCCGGGCAGTCCAGTGGCGATCTGGGGTTTCTCGCGGAATTATGCAAGCGGGAAAAGCTGCTGGCATCCCAGGGTAGCGACTTTCACTTTCCCGGTGCGCCATGGTGTGAGTTGGGCCGTGTCGTGAAAATGCCAGACGGGCTGGAACCGGTCTGGCATCATTTCAAGCAGGTTCCCGGCGCCACCGCACCGGCTTAATCCGGTGCGTGGAACAGCAGGTAAAGATCGGTCAGCGAGTCGGGGATGGCATCCGCCATTTGGCGCGACAGCTTTTCGCTGTTGCGCACATTCTGGAAATCTTCATCATCGAACAGCCCTGATAATGTCAGCATGGGGACCATCAGGTCGGCAGTTTCTTCTTCGCCGGCAGCATCAAGCCACTCATCCTCATATTCCAGAAAGGTGTCCACAAATCCCGCGCACCAGTTCTCCAGCGCGTTCATGGGGTCGCCATCTTCCGGTTCCGGCAGTTCCAGGGCCTGGCCCATATCGAGGGCTTTGGTCAGGTCTGCTGTCAACCGGGTAACACACTGCCGGAAGATGTCTGGAATACCACCACCTGGGGTCTTGTCGGTGCCTGTCACCAGGCGGAAAACTGTTTCCACGCTCAGCTCGGCAGGCCCGACAACGCTGGCGCAGACAACGCCGTGGAAACCGAAGAAGTCCAGGGCGTCATCGCCCCAGGGGTCGGCGAACAGTATGTCTTCCAGCGCTTCAATGTCGGAGTTGGACAGCATGTGTTAATTACCCTCGGACTTTTTGGCTTCTTCGGCTGCCCGCTGCCGCTTACGTACTTCGCGGGGATCGTTGTAGGCACGGCCCGGTGTAACCGGAATCCCGGGTACATTGTCATTGGCAGCTGATTCGCCCGTGGACGCGGGCTCAGAGTTGGCTTTTGCTACCTCTGGCTTGTCTGTCACGGTTTTTTCGGCAGTTTTGTCGGTCGCAGCAGATTTGGTCCGGCTTCTGGCCGGGGTTGATCTGGGTTTTTTCGCCTTAGCTGCAGCGTCTTCATCATCAGCCGACCCGGCTTTGGCGTTTGCTGCGGATTCTTCTGGCTCTTTGGCTGAGGGTTCTTTATGTTCTCCCGCTGAAGGCTTTTTATTCCTCTCGGCTGAAGGCTCTTTATCCCTCTCGGAGGACGGCTCCTTGCTCTTTTCAGTCGGCAGTGCTTTGTCTTCCGGCACCGATGCTTTTTTGCTTTCCTCCGCTACCGGCTCTTTTTCAGCTTCGGGTTTTGCTGTTACAGCGGATTCCGTTACCGGCTTACTGTCGGAATCGACCGAAGATCCGCTGTCTTTGCCGGTTGACACTGCTTTGCCGGCACCGGTTGTCGCTTCGGGTTCCGTCGCTGCTGCCCGGGGAGCCTTTTGTTGGTCCGATTCAGCCCTGGATGTGTCCGCTGCAGCCTTGGCTGTTGAAGCCTGACGCGGCTTTTCGGTTGCTGCTTTGGTTTCAGTTGAAGGCTTTTCCTGAGCTTTCGGCTCTTTTCCCGCTGAGGGCTCTTTTGCCGCTGAAGGTTCTTTCTCCGCTGAGGGCTCTTTTGCCGCTGAAGGTTCTTTCTCCGCTGAGGGCTCTTTCCCGGCTGAAGGCTCTTTGCCGGCTGAAGGCTCTTGCTGCTGCCCGGGAGCCGGGGCGCCGTTGGCCGAAGTTGCAGCAGTGGCTTTATCCGGCACAGCCGTTTCTTTTATTTCAGCTCTGTCATCGCCGGTTTCCGGCTGTGTGTCTTTCTGATGCCGGGCATTGCGGGCATTCTTGCGCGCAGCCGGCGTGGACGCTGGGGTTTCGGAAGGCGATCCATCCCGGTTACGGGGCCGGCGAGGCTTGCGGCGGCTGTCGTCCGAAGCTGATTTGTCGGCCGTTGGCTTCTGTGCATCGTCCTGCAGATTGGCGATTTTCTGATCGCCATTGGTTTTGGCGTCACGCTGCGGGCGGCTGCGGTTCTGGCTGCGGCTCTGACTATCTTTGCGGTTATCCCGGCGGGCGTCGCTGCTGCGGCTGTCCGCGCTTCTGGTTTCGCTGCCCTTGCCATCCGCACTCTTGTCAGCAACCTGGCGGCTCTGGCCGGAGCGGTTCTGGTTGTCATTGCGGGTGCGGCCCCGGGAGCGATTGTCGTCACTGCGGTTCTGCTGAGTACTGCTCTGGCGACGTTCGTTTCCACTGCGGTTATTCCCGCCCGCGCTCTGGTCATCGCGGGCTACACGGGTTTTACGGCGATCCTGCCGCGCCTGGTTGCGTTGATCACCACGAGTGGCATTCCTGCCTGGGCTGTCGCTGCTTTCTGCCTGTTGCGCTTCCTCTCCGCTGAAGAAGCAGGCAATCTTGCGGCCAATTCTGCGCAGCAGGCCAGCATCCTGTTCCGCGGTTTGCTGGCTTTGCGCGGCTGGAGAGGAGGCGGTGGTGGGGGTTGGTGCCGAGGTTCTCGGGCGAACGGCTCTCACTGCGGCTTGCTCGCGAACCGGCTTTTCCGCTGTTGGCACCTCAAACACTTCTTCTTCCCGTTCGCTGTATTCCTGGGCCACCTGATGGCTGGATATATGCTCAGGCGTTGTTTCGTCATCACGCATGCGCAGGATTTCGAAATGGGGTGTTTCCATGTGAGGTACCGGAACCACAACAACGTTCACTTCCTGGCGGGCTTCAATGTCGGCCAGTTGTTTGCGTTTTTCGTTCAGCAGGAAGGTAGCCACCGAAACCGGCACAATGGCCCGGACTTCACCGGTCTTTTCTTTCGATGACTCTTCGTAGATCAGGCGCATGATGCTGAGCGCCAGGGATTCGATACCACGAATAGTGCCCTGGCCCTCACAACGGGGGCAGACTTCACTGCGGGTTTCGCCGAGAGAGGGGCGCAGGCGCTGGCGTGACATTTCCAGCAGGCCAAAGCGCGAGATCTTGCCTACCTGAACCCGTGCCCGGTCGATTTCCAGGGCCTCACGCATTTTCTGCTCTACTTCCCGCTGGTTCCTGGCCGGTGTCATGTCGATAAAGTCGATGACAATCAGACCGCCCATGTCGCGCAGGCGAAGCTGGCGCGCGATTTCTTCCGCCGCTTCCAGGTTGGTCTGGAAAGCGGTTTCTTCAATATCCTGGCCTTTGGTGGCACGGGAGGAGTTGATGTCGATGGAGACCAGGGCCTCTGTGGGATCGATCACGATGGAGCCGCCTGAAGGAAGCCTGACTTCCCGCTGGAATGCGGTTTCGATCTGACCTTCAATCTGGTAGCGGCTGAACAGGGGGATCTCATCCTTGTACAGCTTGATTTTGTTTTCGAAGGTTGGCATCACGGCGCGCACGAAATTCAGTACGTCTTCGTAAACGCTCTCCGAATCGATCAGGACCTCTCCGATATCCTGGCGCAGATAGTCACGAACGGCGCGGATGATAACGTTGCTTTCCTGGTGGATCAGGAACGGCGCTTTGCGTTCCCCCGCAGCCTGGGTGATTGCTTCCCAGAACTGCACCAGGTAATCGAGGTCCCATTGCAGTTCTTCGCTGTTGCGGCCAATGCCGGCGGTACGAACAATGATACCCATGGATTTGGGCACCTGAACGTCGTTCATGGCTTCTTTGAGTTGTGCTCGCTCTTCGCCTTCAATCCGGCGTGAAATGCCGCCTGCACGGGGGTTGTTGGGCATCAGGACCAGGTAGCGGCCGGCAAGAGACACAAACGTTGTGAGGGCGGCACCTTTGTTGCCGCGCTCTTCCTTGTCGACCTGGACTATGACTTCCTGGCCTTCGGACACCACTTCCTTGATATTGATCTTGCCTTCGATCTGGCCGGGAGATTTTTTGAAGTAGTCCCTGGAGATTTCTTTTAATGGAAGAAAGCCGTGGCGATCAGCACCGAAATCAACAAAGGCGGCTTCCAGACTCGGCTCGACGCGGGTAATTCGCCCCTTGTAGATGTTGGCTTTTTTCTGCTCGCGGGAGCTGGATTCGATATCAAGATCAAACAGACGCTGGCCGTCAACCAGGGCGACGCGCAACTCTTCGGGGTGAGTTGCATTGATGAGCATTCTTTTCATGGAAAAAAGGATTTCCTGTCGTTAGATTTTGACAGAAAACCGCAGGGCGTCGCATCTGCGAAGCAGGATGTGCGTGCCGCTGGCCCTGATGTACAGGTGCGGAGCGGCGGACAGACAAATCATTCCCTTCCGGGGTATGATCCTGTTGATCTGAGACCACCGCCCACGCTCCGCCTGTTATCCGGCAGAGAAGTGTCGTGTAGGGTTCGTGTCTGTTGACGCATATAATCCGTTTTCAGGTTCACACAAGTGCCTGGGTCTCACGTCGTATTCGTAAGCTGGACGGCCCGGCCTTGCGTGGCAGTGATTCTTCGCGATATCGCCCGGCGGTTTTCCGCGCGGTTTCAGTTCTCCGGAACCAGTTCGCCGCTGCAAGCGGGTAATTTCTGGCATTCCGGACATATTTTCAACGCCGTGCCCGTTAGTGATCAGGTGCTCGGCGTTCAAACTCTTGAATAGTGTCGGTATACTTCTGCCGCTCCGGCTTCTGACAAGAGTTGGTCAGGCCGTAGGCAAACGACAGATCACGCTGGAATATAACAGCAATGAAGGAGTCGTTCAATCCTGCTCTTGCTGTCTGTTATATCATCTGCCCAAGGATCCTTATGTCCCGAAAATCTGCTTCCGGAAAAACCGTCAGAACAAAAGCTGGAAAACCGAAGCCTCGCACGGATCACGGTGCTGATGCCCGGCCCGCCGGCCCGGAGCAGGAGCTGGTTCAGCAGAGTGTTCTGTGGGTAACGGTTGACGAAAACAGCGAGGGCCAGCGGCTGGACAATTTTTTGCTGGCGCAGCTGCGGGGCGTGCCCAGAAGCGTTATTTATCGCATCGTCCGCAAAGGGGAGGTGCGGGTTAATAAGGGCAGGGTCAAGCCGGATACCCGCCTTGCGCTGGGTGACCAGGTGCGTATACCGCCCGTGGCCCGCAAGGAAAAAGAACCACAGGCGGCTCCGGGCAGTCGTGTGCAGGGGGTGATTGAGGCTGCGGTTGTTTTTGAGGATGATCAGTTGCTGGTTGTCAACAAGCCATCTGGTATAGCTGTCCACGGTGGGAGCGGTCTCAGTTTCGGTTTGATTGAAGTGCTGCGGGCTGCCCGCCCGGAAACGCGTTTTCTGGAGCTGGTGCACCGCCTGGATCGCGATACCTCCGGATTGGTAATGATTGCCAAGAAGCGCTCGGCATTACGTTACCTGCAGGATGAACTCCGGCAAAGGCGTATTCGTAAGCAGTACCACGCACTGGTGGCCGGGGATTGGCCAGACAGGCTTCGCCGGGTTGAGGAGCCGTTGCTGCGCTATGAAATGCCCAATGGGGAGCGCAGGGTCAGGGTGGATGAAGCCGGTAAGGCTTCGCTTACAACCTTCTCCTGCCTGAGGCGGTTCCGGGGTTACAGTCTGGTTGAGGCTTCTCCGGTGACCGGTCGGACCCACCAGATTCGTGTACACGCGGCCTGTTCCGGCCATCCGATAGCGGGAGATGACAAATATATGGATGATGTCAGTCTCAAGGCGTTCCGGTCGCTTGGCGGTCAGCGCCTTATGCTGCATGCCAGGGCCCTGGAGCTTACCTTGCCCGGGTCCGGTGAGAAAGTCCGGTTCGAGGCGCCATATGATGAGGTATTCAGTCACGTGCTGAGCAAGCTTGAAGTGCGTGCAACGGGAGTAAGTTAATGGACGTCAAAGTTGTTATTTTTGATTGGGACGGAACTCTGGTGGATTCCGTAGACCATATTGCGGACAGCCTTCATCAGGCCGCAACTGAGCTGGGCTATCCGGCGCTGGAGCGGGAAGCCTATCGTGACATCATAGGCCTGGGTATGGTTGAGGCCCTGGAAAAACTCTATCCGGGCATCAGCCGTGATGAAATAGTGGCCGTTCGCCAAGGCTATGCCAATTATTTCTTTCGCAAGGTGACAACGCCGCAGAATATCTTTGATGGTATGTCAGAGGTGGTAGCAGATCTTCGCAGCGCCGGTCGGGGCTGTTCTGTGGCAACCGGCAAGAGCCGGAGAGGGCTCCAGTCGGCATTGGTTTCCAGTGGCCTGGGGATGCATTTCGATATTACGCGCTGTGCCGATGAAACCCGGTCCAAACCGGATCCGCGTATGCTCGAAGAAATTCTGGTTTTCTACGGAATTGAGCCCACAGAGGCCGTTATGATTGGCGATACACGCTATGATCTGGAAATGGCGCAACGCATTGGTATGCCATCTATCGGTGTTGAATGGGGAGTGCACAAGCGTGATGTGCTGGGTGAATATGCGCCTCACGCCATTGTGAGTTCTGTGCCCGACCTTCGCAGTGTGCTCGGTTTGTAAGCAAGCCTCGTGTGGCTGATTCTGACAGGATAAACGGATGAGTGATTGGGATACTGACAAGACAGCGGATTGGGGTGACAAGCCTGTCGAACCTCGTTCAGGCCGAAAGGCGCCGCGTTTGCCGCCGGAATCCGGTCGTGACTGGAAGCTGATTGAAAAGCTGGTTATGTCCTTGCAGGCAGAGCAGCGTCGCAGCAGGCGCTGGGGCATTTTCTTCAAGCTGCTCACCTTCGCCTACCTGTTTGCCTTGCTGGCCATTTTCTGGTCACCATTTGGCGGCAGTCTCGAGGCCACGACCGGCAAGCACACGGCCCTGGTGGAGATAAATGGCACGATCGCGGCAGATGAGCTTGCCAGTGCGGACAATATAGCCGGCTCCCTGCGCTCTGCCTTCGAGCAGGAGAATGCAGTAGCCGTTATCCTGCGCATCAACAGCCCGGGTGGAAGCCCGGTTCAGTCGGGTTATGTTTATGATGAAATCAAGCGGCTAAGAGAAGAGTATCCGGAAAAAAAGGTCTATGCAGTGATCTCCGACATCGGGGCATCGGGAGCTTACTACATCGCTGCGGCGGCTGATGAGATTTATGCCAATCGCGCCAGCCTTGTGGGGTCTATAGGCGTAGTGGCGGGCGGCTTCGGGTTTACCGGGGCCATGGAAAAACTCGGTGTTGAGCGAAGGCTTTATACTGCCGGAGAAAACAAGGCATTTCTGGACCCCTTCTCTCCCCAGCAGGAACAGGAGGTGGAATTCTGGCAGAGTGTGCTGGAAAACACTCATCGGCAGTTTATAGAGGCTGTTAAAGAGGGCCGAGGTGACCGCCTGGCGGATGATCCCCGGCTGTTCAGTGGTCTGGTCTGGAGTGGTGAGCAGGCACTGGAGCTGGGGCTGATTGACGGGCTGGGCAGTGCCTCCCATGTCGCCAGGCAGATCGTCGGCCAGGAAAATCTGGTTGATTACAGCCGTCGCAAAGGGCCGCTGCGGGATCTTGTTGACCAACTCGGTGTGTCTTTCGGGCAGGGTGTTGTGGGGCAGCTTGTTGAGTCGCGTCTGGAACTGAGATAATCAGCGCCGGCTGGCATCAGGGCTCCAGAAGCGGGTTCCTGCCCCAGTTTGTCAGCATGCTGTTGAGGGCGATCAGTGGCAGGCCAATAAGGCTGTTGGGGTCGCGCCCCTGCAGTTCCCGGAACAGGGTGATGCCCAGCCCCTCCATTTTAAAACTGCCGGCGCAGTCGTAGGGCTGTTCCTTATGCAAATAGGCTTCAATTTCTTTTCTGCTCAGGTTTCGGAAGTGAACCGTGAAAACTTCGCAGCAGGCCTGCAGGTTTCCCGAATTTGAATCCAGAAGTGCCAGCCCGGTGTGGAAGATAACGCTCTGGCCACTGCTCTGTTGCAGTTGCCGGCAGGCTGTTGCGAATGACCCGGGTTTGCTCAGGAAGGTGCCATCGGGTAGCGCGGCTACCTGATCGGAGCCGATGATCCAGTGGTTCGGATGAGAAGCTGCAAGGGCTTTCGTTTTGCTCTGGGCCAAACGCATGGCCAGTGTGTGTGGCGCCTCGCCGGGCAGCGGGGATTCATCAATATCCGGGCTGGCGCAGGAGAACGGCAGGCCGAGACGGGCCAGAAGCTCCTTGCGGTAAGGAGACGATGAAGCCAGTAAGACGGGTTTTTGCGGCATAAGGCCGGCCTCCGATCAATTTTGCGTGTTTTTTCGTGCGCGTATCGTAGAATACACCTACGAAAACCGGAACCCTGGCCAAAAGCCCACGAAGTCTTTGACAGTAGCGAGCTGCGCCCCTAGAATTGCGCGCCTATGTCAAAAGCGTCCAGTGCAGAATTGCCGAAAACAGTCGACCCTTACCGGTTGGCAGAGCACAACAGCGATCTGGAGGGTGAAATCCCTGTCAGGGCCTTGTCTCGTTTCGGGGATGCTGTTTTGGGGTATGATGAAGGCGCCGTATGTCATGTGAAACTTCAGTTTTACATGGACAGCGAGCGTCGCAGGATTGTCTCTGGTGAGCTTGAGGCCCAGGTTAAACTGGAGTGCCAGCGCTGCATGGGGGCAATGGTATCATTGCTAACCTCCCGGTTTGTGCTGGGTCTGGTTACCAGCGACGAGCAGGCGCAACGGTTGCCGAAGGATCTCGAGCCATTCCTGACCGATGATTTCAGTGCAGATCTCTGGTCAATGGTCGAGGATGAATTGCTGCTTGTACTGCCGCCGTATCCGCTTCATGAGCGGGATGAGTGCCCGGCGAAAGAGGATCTGGAGGCTTATGAGCCAGACAATGCTTCGGCAGAGCCGGAAAAAAGGCCGGGCGACAACCCGTTCAGTGTGCTGGCAGGGCTCAAGAATACAAAGCATTGATTGGGTCAGGTGCTCTCGCGAGGCTGGCACAATCAGATGAACACTCGTTACTCGTAGCGATATTCAAGTCAAGTTTACGTTAACAGGTCAGGAGTATAACCATGGCTGTACAGAAGAACCGCAAGACCCGCTCCAAGCGTGGCATGCGCCGTGCCCACGATGCTCTGAGCGCTGCTGCTCTGAGCACTGATTCAACGACTGGCGAAGTTCATCGTCGCCACCACGTGTCTCCGGATGGTTTCTACCGTGGCAAGCAGGTAATCGAGGCCAGCGACGAGTAATCCCGTTGCGCAGCCGTACTAATCCCGATCGAGTCAAGCAGCGGTGAAGCCGGTCACCATAGCGATTGACGCCATGAGTGGCGATCGGGGCGCAGGTGTTGTCGTAGCTGCAGCCCTCGAAGCGGTGCGTGAAAACAAAGCCTTGAGCATCATTCTGGTGGGAATCCGGAGTGAGCTCGAGGCTTTTTTGGGTGAGGGGCATCCGCGAATTCGCATCGTGGAAGCCGCAGATGTTGTTCGTATGAACGAGCGCCCCTCCCATGCGTTGCGCCACAAGAAAAACTCGTCCATGGCCATCGCCCTGGGCCTGGTTCGTGATGGTGATGCCCAGGGGTGTGTTAGCGCCGGCAATACCGGCGCCCTGATGGCGTTTGGCCGCTCGATTATCCGCATGTACCCGGGTATCGAACGTCCTGCCATTGCCAAACTGATTCCTTCTCTCCGCGGTCGGTGCCACGTTCTGGATCTTGGTGCCAACGTGGACTCCAGCGCAGAAAACCTCTACCAGTATGCCCTGATGGGTTCGCTGATGGCTTCCGCAATCTGTGGTCAGGGCGAGCCCAGGGTTGCGCTGCTGAACGTTGGTGAGGAGGAGATCAAAGGTAATGAGCAGGTGCGTCTTGCGTCACTGATGCTGGCCCAGAGTGACTCCGTGAATTACATCGGCTATGTGGAGGGCAGTGATCTCTTCCGCGATGTTGCGGATGTGGTGGTTTGTGATGGCTTTGTTGGCAATATCGCACTGAAAACCGGCGAGGGTGTGGCCGGCCTGCTGATTGAACTTATGGAACAGGCATTTACCCAGTCACTCTATGGCCGCTTTGTGGGCCTTCTTGCCCGCCCTATCATTGGGCGTCTCCTGCGCCTGATGGATCCTTCCCGCCACAATGGCGCCAGCCTGCTCGGGCTTCAGGGAGTGGTTATAAAAAGCCACGGCAACGCCAATGAGCGTGCCATGCTTGCCGCTATCCGGCAGGCGGTCCGTGAAGTTGAGCTTGAAGTGCCGCAGCGAATTAACGAGCGCCTTGACGACCTGATGCTGTGAGCCTTTATTGCTGATACCGCATCGAATCCGGTGGCTTGCTCGCGCAAAACCCGTGCAGATTGTACTATTGGCTAATCTCCTGAAACCTCCAATGACGGTAAGATCGCGCTTATGAAATCAGCCTTTATATTTCCCGGACAGGGTTCCCAGTCGGTTGGCATGCTTTCCGTTGCTGCCGAATCCTGGCCCATGATCAATAAAACCTTTGCTGAAGCCTCCAACGTGCTTGGTTACGATCTCTGGCAAGTTTGCCAGAAGGGGCCGGCAGAGGAACTGAATCAGACAATGGTCACCCAGCCTGCCATGCTGACTGCAAGTGTTGCGTTATGGCGGCAGTGGTTTGTGGCAGGTGGATCAAGGCCCGCCTTTCTTGCAGGTCACAGTCTGGGCGAGTACAGCGCACTTGTGGCGGCTGAAAGCCTTGATTTTGTTGAGGCCGTTAAACTGGTACGCTTGCGCGGTGAACTGATGCAGGAGGCGGTTCCCGCTGGTGACGGTAAAATGGCGGCCATTCTGGGGCTGGAGGATGCCGACGTTGTTGCAGCCTGCGAAGAAGCTGCCCATGGAGATGTGGTGTCCGCAGTGAACTTCAATGCCCCTGGCCAGGTGGTGATTGCAGGTTCTGCGGCAGCTGTCGAACGGGCCATCGAAGCCTGCAAGGCCAGGGGTGCCCGTAAGGCCATGCCACTGCCGGTGAGTGTGCCTTCCCATTGCGCCCTGATGAAAGGTGCGGCGGACGAGCTTGCCCAGGCCCTGGATGACGTTCGTTTCAGCGATGCCCTCATTCCGGTTATACAAAATGTTAACGCAGCAGCCGAGACAGATTCGGCTACACTGAAAGCTAATCTCTTGAAGCAGCTATACTCACCGGTACTCTGGGCAGATTCTGTCCGCGCTCTGGTGGCAAATGATGTCAAGGTAGCTATCGAGTGCGGCACTGGTAAAGTGCTCGCCGGGCTTGCCAAGCGTATCGATCGCGGGCTTGCCGTGTACGGCATAGAGGAACCGGACGCGATGGCCGCTGCGCTTGCGGCATTTGAGCCGTCCTGAACTGTTTTGAATTAAGGGAGTCCTGAATGTCTCTGGAAGGCAAGACAGCACTGGTAACCGGTGCTACCCGTGGAATCGGGAAAGCAATAGCGCTGGCGCTCGCCGAACAGGGCGCACTGGTGGTGGGCACTGCCACCAGCGCAGATGGTGCAGCGACGATTACAGACAATCTCAAGGCTGCTGGCGCAAACGGGTATGGCATTGTGATGAATGTCGCCGACCCTGAAAGTATCGAGGCCGGTCTCAAAGAGATAGCCGAAAAATCCGGCGCACCGGTGATTCTTGTCAATAACGCGGGTATAACCCGTGACAACCTTTTGATGCGCCTTAAGGATGATGATTGGGCGTCGGTGCTCGAAACCAACCTCTCAAGCGTGTACCGTACAAGCAAAGCTGTTATACGGGGGATGGCCAAGGCACGTTGGGGGCGCATTATTAATGTCAGTTCTGTGGTTGCCAGTATGGGCAACCCGGGCCAGGCCAACTATTGTGCGGCGAAGGCGGGTGTGGAAGGCTTTACCCGCAGCCTTGCGAAAGAAATGTCGAATCGTGGCATCACAGCCAACTGTGTTGCGCCCGGCTTTATCGACACAGATATGACAAAAAAACTGGACGACAAGCAACGTGAGGCTATGCTGGAAATCATACCCGCGGGTCGTCTGGGGCAGCCGGAAGAAGTGGCGGCTATTGTCGCTTTTCTGGCTTCGGATGTTGCCGGTTATGTGACTGGAGAGACCATTCACGTAAACGGCGGAATGTACATGGGATAAGCTCCGGTTTCGGAGCTTGTACGCAACCCCCCGCCGCACAACATGTTTGACCGGATCCCTGCTTGTTTGCAGGTGGGGTTTACACTAAACTTGCAGCACTTGAGTTGCTTGGTTAATACACAAAGTGAGGACATTATGAGTACAGTTGAAGAGCGCGTGAAGAAGATCGTTTGTGAACAGTTGGGCGTGAAGGAGTCCGAAGTTCAGAACTCTTCTTCTTTTGTAGAGGATCTTGGCGCTGACTCACTGGACACCGTTGAGCTGGTCATGGCGCTGGAAGAAGAATTTGAAACTGAAATTCCGGATGAAGAAGCCGAGAAGCTTGCCAGTGTTCAGGACGCGATCGACTACATTGTCGCGCATACCTGATACTCCAAGTTCAAGTTAGCCAGGCAAAAAGCCGTCCTTGCCATTCAGTGAAGGACGGCTTTTTTATTGTCCGGAAACTGCCCGCGTGTCTGGCGGGATCGCTGTCAATGAAAGAAAAAAGATCAGGTGAGCAGGGTTATGAGCAAAAGACGGGTTGTTATCACCGGCATGGGAATGTTGTCGCCTTTGGGCAATGATGTTGCATCTTCCTGGGACGGGATCCTGGCGGGTCGCAGCGGGATCGGTATGATTGACCGGTTCGATGCGTCGGAATACAACACCCGGATTGGTGGCGCCATCAAAGGCCTTGATCTGGAATCTTACCTTTCGACGAAAGAAGCCAGAAAGCTGGATGCGTTTATCCATTACGGGTTGATCGCAGCGCAACAGGCGTTGAATGACAGTGGTCTGGCTGAATTCGATGAGCTGGACCACGAACGTGCCGGTATTGCTATTGGTTCCGGGATTGGCGGGCTCGAATACATCGAGAAAAGTGTGCTCACGATGGACAAATCCGGCCCACGCAAAGTGTCGCCGTTCTTTGTTCCTGCATCGATAATTAACATGATTTCGGGCAATGCCGCCATCCGTTTTGGTTTCCGGGGGCCCAACATTGCCATTGTGACTGCCTGCACAACCGGCACCCATAACATTGGTTACGCCGCCCGCACCATTGCCTACGGGGACGCGGATGTCATGCTCGCCGGCGGTTCCGAGATGGCGACAACCCGCGTTAGCATTGCGGCGTTTTCCTCTGCCAAAGCACTTTCAACCCGTAACGACGAACCACAGAAGGCCAGTCGCCCATGGGACAAAGACCGGGATGGTTTTGTTCTCAGTGACGGCGCGGGCGTTGTTGTGCTCGAAGAACTGGAACATGCCAGAAAACGTGGCGCAACCATATACGGTGAGTTGATCGGGTTTGGTATGAGCGATGATGCCCATCATATTACAGCCCCACCTGAGGATGGCGACGGCGCCGCACGATCCATGAGCAATGCACTGCGGGACGCCGGGCTGAAACCGGAAGACGTTGATTACATCAATGCCCACGGGACCTCGACGCAGGTCGGTGATGTGGCAGAAGTTGCAGCTACCAGGCGGGTGTTTGGTGGCCACGCGAGCCAACTGGCTATGAGCAGCACCAAATCCATGACCGGGCATCTGCTGGGTGCAGCAGGCGCAGTTGAAGCCATTTTTTCACTGCTTGCCATACGTGATGGCGTGCTGCCACCCACCATCAATCTGGACAATCCCGATGAAGGCTGTGATCTGGACCTGGTGCCCAATACCTGCCGCAAATCCGATGTACGCGTAGCCCTGTCCAACTCCTTCGGCTTTGGTGGAACCAACGGCACGCTGATTATGCGCCGTTACGAAGGCTGAGGCGCCGTGTTCGGTCTGTATTGGGCTGATGAAGGGGGCCTGCCCGCGGGTGACCGGGGTGCCGCATACGGTGACGGGCTGTTCGAGACGATCCGAATGCATGGCGACCGGGGGGTGTTGCTGTCGCGTCACCTGGAGCGCATGGTTCGTGACGCTGGCAGGCTCAGCATTCCCCTGGCCAATGCAGATCTTCGCAAAGCCTGCACTGCAGCAATTGCGCGCTACAGTGGCCGTTTTACCGGGCAGGAGAGCGACCGTGGCTGGGTGCTGAAATTAACGCTCACGCGCGGAGAGGGTGGTCGTGGCTATCAGCCGGGGCCGGGCATCCGGCCAAACCTGATTGCATCTGCCAGCCCTTTGCCCGCCCCACCTCCAGGTTCCGGTGTTTTTGCTGATTTTTCCCGCGTGCCCCTGACGGTTAATCCGCTTTTTGCCGGCATCAAATCGCTCAATCGCCTGGAGCAGGTTATGGCTGCCAGAGAGATTGAGGACGACCTGTTCGAGGTACTCATGTCTGACACCAACGGTGATCTGATTGAAGGCACCCGCACCAACCTGCTTCTGAAAGTGCGCGAAGGCTGGATAACGCCGCCAGTCAAGGTGCTTGCTGTAGCCGGCATACTGCGCCAATGGCTACTGGAAAGGCTCAGGGCAAGGGGCGAGTCGGTTATGGAGTGCGCTTTGAGTATCGAGGATGTTATGGGGGAGCGGTGTCAGGGGCTCTATCTTCTGAACAGTGTCATGGGCGTGGTTCCCGTGCGTCGTCTTGCCGGCCAGGATTTGCCTGCAGATGATGGACTTGCGACAATCTTTAATCCTCTCGAACTGCTGGAATAATTCGTTTGTTCAAGAAACTGTTAATTGCAGGTGTTTGTGCTGCCGTGCTGGTGGTGGCTGGTACGGGTTTGTGGGTCTGGCAGGGGCTGGAGTCGCTGTCAAAGCCGGTTCCTCTGGCTGAGCCGGTACTGTTTGATGTACCCGCTGGCACGGCATTCAATGATGTTGCCAGAAAACTGGCTGAGCATGGACTGGTTGAGAAAAGTTTCTGGGTGCGGGTGTACGCCCGGCTGTTTCCGGATGTGGCGAGAATCAAGGCAGGAGAGTATGAGTTTACTGACGGTATGAGCGCGGAAGCCATGCTCGATAAAATGGTGGCAGGGGATACCAAACACTGGTCGGTTCAGTTTATTGAAGGCTGGACCTTCAAGGATATGCGCGCCGCACTGGCAGCCACCGAGCGTCTTGAGAAGGTTACTACGGACTGGTCGGATGCGCAGATTATGGAGGCCGTTGGTGCCGGGGGCGAGCATCCGGAAGGACGTTTTTTCCCGGATACATACCTTTTTACCAGCAGCGAGTCGGATCTGGATCTGCTGCAGCGTTCGTTCCGGCGCATGGAAACCGTTCTGGCTGAAGAATGGGAAAATCGCGAGCAAGGGCTGCCATACGATAACGCCTACGAGGCGCTGATTATGGCCTCCATTGTAGAGCGGGAAACCGGAGCTCCCCACGAGCGGGAGCAGGTGGCGGGCGTGTTTGTGCGGCGTTTGCAAAAAGGCATGCGGCTGCAGACGGATCCCACTGTGATTTACGGCATGGGCGACAAGTACAAGGGCCGCATAGGCAGCCGGGACTTGCGCACCCACACACCATACAACACCTACCGTATTGACGGATTGCCGCCCACGCCAATCGCTTTGCCTGGCCGCGAGGCCATACATGCGTCCCTTCACCCTGGCTCTGGCAAGGCTCTGTATTTTGTAGCCCGCGGTGACGGTACCCACAAGTTTTCCAACACGCTGGCGGAGCATCAGGAAGCCGTGCGGGCATTTCAGCTTAACCGCCGGTCGGACTACCGGTCTTCACCAGCACCTGTGATGGATGAAAAGCAATGACGGTTCGCGGTCAGTTTATTACCTTCGAGGGAACCGAAGGCGTGGGCAAATCCACGCAGATTGCCAATGCGGCTGACACCCTCAGGGAGCTGGGGGTCGATTGCATTGTTACCCGTGAGCCCGGGGGCACACCCATGGCCGAGGCGATCCGGGAGCTGCTTCTGGCCCCGCGCAATGAGCCGGTGAATGATCTCACCGAGTTACTTCTGATGTTCGCAGCCCGCGCGCAACACCTGCACACGCTGATTCTTCCTGCCCTCGAGAGGGGGCGATGGGTGTTATGTGATCGCTTCACCGATGCGACCTTCGCCTATCAGGGGGGAGGGCGTGGCATGCCGGGTGAAAAAATTGCGTTGCTGGAAAATCTGGTTCAGGGCGATGTGCGTCCGGATCATGTGGTGTTACTGGATGCACCGGTGGAAACCGGAATGGCCCGGGCCCGCCATCGGGGCGAGCTTGATCGCTTTGAACAGGAAGCGGTGTCCTTCTTCCAGCGTATCCGTGAGACCTATCTGGCTCGCGCCGCTGCCGACCCTGATCGCTATGCTATTGTGGATGCGTCAGCATCATTGGAGCAGGTCAGTGCCAGGGTCAGTGAGCTTATGTGCAAATTCCAGTCACATCTGCTTTAATTGATTAATATTCTCAATTACAGGTTCCGGTCGCGCCTATGCTTGATGCCCGATTACTCAAGCTTCCAACTGCCGCTCACCAGCACCGCCATGAACACCATCAGATTGTGGTGGGCATTCAGGGTGAAGCTGACCTGAATGTTGACGGAACCGGTTCCCACCTGAACACATGGAAAGCGTGCCTGGTCCCTACAGAAGCCCGGCACGATTATTGTGGCGATTATCAGAATCACGTTCTGGTGATCAACGTTGACCCTTCCAACCCTGCAGTTTCCACCCCCGCCCACGCCGACTACGAAAAGATGGTGAGGATTTTTGAAAAGCCCCGCACACTCCAGATGGACAGTCGCTTGCAGGGGCTGGTTCAGTTTGCTGCCGGCGAATTCGACCGCTCCCCGGGCAACCTTGCACTGCATGGCCACCTCGCGGCCAGTATTTTGCACTGCATGGCAGACCGGCTGGTTGACCGGAAGGTTGCGACGCCAAACCGGCATAGTCTCTGCCCGAGTGCCATGCAACGCTACATACGCGCCAATCTGCACCGGAAGGTGACGGTCCAGGAACTGGCCAGTGAGGCTTGCCTGAGTGTGAGCCGTTTTCACGAGGTTTTCCGCGAGGTGCTGGGAACCACACCGCACCAGTATCTGCTGCAGACCCGGCTCAATCAGGCCATAACCCTTTTGGCCTCAACGTCCCTTTCTGTATCTGAAATCAGTTACCGTGTCGGGTTTTCCTCGCAGAGTGCATTAACCAATGCACTGCGCAAGCATAAGGGGATTACCCCTGCAAAACTGAAAGCCAGTGATAATCTCGCCTGATCAGATCCGAATCAGCGCCACTCCGTAGAATTCCGTAAAAGAATCGTAGGATTTTGTAAGCCGTGTATACGTAGTAATACTAGGCTTGTCGTGTCAATTTCCTTCCTGTCGAACCTGTAACTGTTACGGTCGCAAATTCGGGATACTTAACTATAGTTAAGGTCGGGCGCGCAATACGCCGGCAAGCTCGGGTTCGCAGGGACCGTATAAACAAGAAAAACGGCTCAGTAAACTGGCATCAGTGCCATGCCTGAGCTTTACGGGTGGGTACCGCCCACTCATTAAACCGGAGGAGCCTTATGGCTATTGGTGTTTGGATCAGTCTATTTGCTTACTTTGCGCTCATGATCGCCATCGGCGTTTATGCCATGCGCGAAGCATCTGCCACAGCTGAAGATTACATGCTTGGTGGACGAGGGCTCAGTCCAAAGGTTGCGGCTTTGTCTGCAGGTGCTTCGGACATGAGCGGGTGGTTGCTGCTGGGTCTCCCGGGGGCGATGTATGTGTCGGGCCTGGCCTCGGCCTGGATTGGCATCGGCCTGTTCGTAGGCGCTTTCATTAACTGGATCATCGTTGCGCCGCGGTTACGTGCTCAAACCGTTCATTACGGCAACGCTCTGACCATACCGGCTTTTCTGGCTAACCGCTTTCCCACCCAGGCGCTGCCACTGAGAACCGTGTCGGCCATTGTTATCGTGCTGTTTTTTGCGGTTTACACGGCCTCCGGCCTGGTAGCGGGCGGCAAGCTGTTTGAAAGTGCGTTTGCGGGCATTTTCAACTTTGGCGGCTTGAGTGATTATGCGGTAGGCATTGTCATTACCCTGGGCGTTGTATTGGCCTATACCGTTGTTGGCGGGTTCCTGGCGGTTAGCATGACGGACTTTGTTCAGGGGTGCATCATGATGGTCGCACTTGTCCTCATGCCCGCGGTTGTGCTTTTCGGTGAAGGCGGTGGTGGCTTCGCCCAGGCAACACAGACATTGAACGAGGTTGATCCGACACTGCTTTCCTGGACAGAAGGGTTGACCATCATAGGCTGGCTTTCAGCGGTTACCTGGGGGCTTGGCTATTTCGGTCAGCCACACATCATCGTCCGTTTCATGGCAATCCGCACGGTGAAAGAGGTTCCGGTTGCCCGTAACATTGGCATGTCCTGGATGGCGATTTCGCTGATTGGTGCCATCGGCCTGGGTATCTTCGGCCGGGCCTACGCAGTTCGCAACGGCATGCAAGTGGACGATCCCGAAACCATCTTCATCATCCTCGCAGACCTGCTGTTCCACCCGCTGATCACAGGGTTCCTGTATGCCGCTCTTCTGGCTGCGATAATGAGTACCATTTCCAGCCAGTTGCTGGTGTCGTCGGCGTCCCTGACCGAGGACTTTTACCGCTTATTCCTGCGTAAGGAAGCAGGTGACCGTGAGTGTGTGAACGTTGGCCGCGTATGCGTCATTGTGGTTGGTCTGGTTGCTGCCGTCATTGCCTCCGACCCTGACTCACAGGTTCTGGGATTGGTAAGTAACGCCTGGGCTGGCTTTGGCTCGGCCTTTGGCCCCGTCATCATTCTGGGGCTGATGTGGTCACGCACTAATGGTGCAGGCGCGTTGGCAGGTCTTATTGTTGGTGCCGCCACTGTAATGATCTGGATCTCTCTGGGCTGGAATGGCGAGTTCATGGGAGGACCTGGCGTTTATGAGATCATTCCCGGCTTTGTTGCCTCTTTCATTGCCATCCTCGTGGTAAGTCTTGCCACGTCCGATGCCAATGAATATCAGGCAGTCGAACACAGCTAAGGCAGGAGCGAATAACGTTCGATATTGAAAAGGGCTCCTGCGGGAGCTCTTTTGCGTTGGTGCGACTGCGTTTATCGCACTGGTAGAGACAGCGTAGTGCAACTATCTTTAGAGGGTTACACTTCAATGTGTGAGCTAAAACAACGATAAAAAGGAGCCACTCCATGAGCAAGAACAGAGTTATCAAATGCGCCTCGGGGCTGCTTGCAGCTGCCCTGGTTTCTCTTTCCGGCGGGGTTCAGGCGGAAGGCAATTATGTGATGGGTACTGCCACTACGGGAGGAACCTATTATCCCGTGGGTGTTGCCATTTCAACGCTGATTAAAGTGAAACTCGAGCCCTCTACCAATATATCGGTATCGGCCATCAGTTCCGCGGGTTCTGGTGAGAACCTGAAGCTGATGGACGAAGACCAGATACAGTTCGGCATTCTCCAGGGGCTTTATGGGGCTTATGCCTGGAATGGAACAGGGCCGGTTCCCAAGGCCTATAAGAACCTGCGTTCGGTTTCCATGCTGTGGCAGAACGTGGAGCATTTTGTTGTCACCAAAAAAGTCGCAAAAACCGGCACAATCGAAGATATGAAGAACCTGTATGGCGAGAGCTTTTCCATCGGCGCCAGAAACTCAGGCACCGAAGGCTCCGGCCGCTTTATTCTGGGCAAGGTCGGTATCGATCTGGAAAAGGTCAACCTCGTGTACCAGGGCTACGGACCCAGTGCCGATGCCCTGCAAAATGGCAATATCGATGGCATGAACATACCAGCGGGGGTGCCTGCGGCTGCGGTAACAAGAGCCTATGCCAACATGGGTGACAGTATTACCACACTGGACTTTACCCCTGAACAGGTTGCCCAGGTTAACAGCGACTTCGAGTTGTGGACGCCTTATACCATCCCTGCAGGCACCTATCCCCAGCAGACAGAGGATATCAATACCATTGCACAGCCAAATATTCTGGCCGTACGTAATGATGTCCCGGAGAACGATGTTTACGAGATCACCAAAACCATCTACGAAAACCTGCCGTTCCTGAACAACATACATCCGGCAACCAAAGCAATGGCGCTTGAAAAAGCGATTGCCGGCTTGCCAATGCCACTTCACCCCGGGGCTGCGCGCTTCTATAAGGAGCAGGGGCTGGATATTCCCGAGCGGCTGCTCGCGCAGTAATTGTGACGGATAATATCCCGGGCGAACCTGCCACCAGGGTTCGCGATGAGAGCGTCGGCGAGGCCAGTGAACGCCTGGAGCACCGGTTGATCGGGCCGGTGGTCTTCTGGCTCGCCGTTGGCACCGCTCTGGTCCATCTATATTTCAACACGGTTTCCACTTTGTCGGAGCTGTGGAGTTCAGCCCTTCATTTCGGCCTTTTCGGTCTGATCTGCACGCTGACCACTCCCATGCTCAGGGCCCGCTCAACGGCGGGCCAAAGGATGGTTCTCGGCGTTGATGCAATACTGGGGCTTACCGCGCTTGCCTGTGCTTTCTATCTGATTGTCTTCGAGGATGACCTGTACCAGCGTGGGTTCAACTTCGATACGGGTGACTGGGTTGTTTCGATCGTGGCAGTGGCGCTGGTACTGGAGCTGGCCCGCCGCACTGTGGGCTGGTTTATCCCGGTCCTTTGTGTGGTTGCACTGACCTATGTGGCCTGGTGGGGCCAGTATGTTGACGGCATTTTCAATTTCCCGGGGCTTTCCTGGGAAACGGTGCTTTATCGCTCGTATATTGGCGGCCAAGGGATGCTGGGGTCCATTGCCCGTATTTCCTGGACCTACGTGTTCATGTTTATCCTGTTCGGGGCATTCCTGGTGAAGTCGGGGGCAGGAGATTTCATCATTGAGTTGGCGCGCTGCGCCGCCGGGCGGTTTGTAGGTGGCCCCGGGTTTGTGGCGGTACTCGCCTCGGGTTTGATGGGGTCGGTCTCCGGTTCCAGCGTTGCCAATACGGTTTCCACCGGTGTGATCACCATTCCACTGATGCGCAAGGCCGGCTTCCCGGCACGGTTTGCCGCTGGCGTTGAAGCGGCAGCGTCCACCGGTGGCCAGTTGATGCCGCCAGTGATGGGGGCGGGTGCGTTTATCATGGCCTCCTATACCCAGGTCTCCTACCTCACCATCATTGGGGTTGCCGCACTGCCGGCCCTTCTCTATTTCATATCGGTGGGGATGTTTGTGCGTATCGAGGCCAAACGCAGCCATGCCGTCAAACTGGAAGACGATACAGCACCCACACTGGGGGAAGTCCTCAAAGGCGGCTGGCATTTTCTGTTACCACTGGTGGTGCTTGTGGCTGCGCTTGTCTATGGGTTTACGCCAACGTACGCAGCGGGGATAGCCATCCTGTCGGTTATTGTGGCGTCCTGGCTGTCGAAAAAACCGATGGGGCTTCGGGATATCCTGGATGCCCTGGCGATGGGCACACGGAACATTACAACCACCGCAATCCTGCTGATTACCGTCGGCCTCATTGTGATGGTTGTTTCCACCACGGGCATTGGCAACACATTTTCGCTGATGATTACCGATTGGGCCGGTGGAAGCCTGCTGATCACCATCCTGCTGGTTGCGCTGGCCTCGCTGATTCTGGGCATGGGGCTGCCTGTAACGGCGGCTTATATTGTGCTTGCCACACTCTCGGCACCGGCGATATATAATCTGATCGCCCAAAGCCAGCTGGTGGACCTGATGGTAAACGGCAATCTGCCGGATCAGGCCAAAGCCATTTTCATGCTGGCGGCCCCCGACAAACTGTCGTTGCTGGACGGGCCCATGGATGTGGCAAGCGCTCAGCAGATGCTCTCTCTGGTGCCGGACACCTTCAGCAGCCAGCTCCTGGAGCAGGCATTATCGCCTGCGTCACTTTCCATGTTGCTGGTGGCCGCGCACATGATCATCTTCTGGTTGTCCCAGGATTCGAACGTGACCCCGCCCGTTTGCCTGACTGCCTTTGCGGCGGCGGCAATCGCGGGGACACCCCAGATGCGCACCGGGTTTACTGCCTGGAAGCTGGCCAAGGGCCTGTATATAGTGCCGCTTCTTTTCGCATACTCACCGTTGATTACCGGAGATTTCACCGAAATGATCCGGGTGTTCTGTTTCGCCCTCTTTGGCATTTACGCAATCATTGCGGGCCTTGAAGGCTATCTTGAGCACAAACTCAATGTGCTGGTACGGCTGTTGATGTTTCCTCTCGGCGCCCTGATGCTGTGGCCCCATGGGCAGATACTGGTGGATGGTGCAGGGCTGGTTATTTTTTTCGCTGTTCTGGTCTGGAGCAGCCGTCGCGGAAAACGCCCCGCTGGCAATCCAGAACTGTCGGGCACAGCATGACAGCTTTTGAAGTAATAGCATTGCTGGCGCTCGGCGGTATAGCCGGGTTCATTAACGTACTTTCGGCAGGCGGCTCAATGCTGACCCTGCCATTGTTGATGTTTATGGGCTTGCCGCCACAGGTTGCGAACGGTACTAACCGGGTTGCAATCATTCTGCAGAGTACAACCGCCGTGGCCGGTTTCAGGCGCCTGGGACACGGCAACCTTCGGGTCAGTGTGCACCTGGCGGTGCCGGCAGTTCTGGGTTCGCTGCTGGGTGCCTGGATAGCGACCTGGGTGGCAGATGCGATATTCGAGCTGGTATTGATCATCGCCATGATCGGTGCGTCCGTATTCATGCTGTTGCCTCAGCCCAGGCTGGATACCAGCCCGCTGACTCCGGACCGGCTTGGCCCGGTGATTTACATCGCCATGTTTCTGATTGGCGTATACGGTGGTTTTATTCAGGTGGGTGTGGGCGCACTTTTTATCGTGGTTTTGTACCGCATGCTGCGTATAGATCTGCGGCAGGTCAATGTGTTCAAGGTGTCGATCATTCTGTTGTATACGATACCGGCATTATTGATTTTTGCCGTTAACGGCCAGGTTCGCTGGGGCATGGGGCTGATTCTCGCGGTTGGCAACATCACGGGCGCATTTGTTGCTGTAAAGGTGAATCTGAGTGAAAAGGGCGCGCAGTGGGTTAAATGGACTACCCTCGTTATGGCCGGAGCGATACTGATCCGGCTGGTAATATATTGATTGGACTATGGAAACTGGAGAGGAACTGTAATGAAAGCAATGGTCATTGAAAAGTATGGGGGCCCTGAGGTTTTCGTGGAACGGGAGGTAAAGACTCCGGAACCCGCTGCCGGGCAGGTGCGGATCAGGGTAGTGGCCTCCAGCGTTAATCCCATTGAAACCAAAATTCGTTCAGGGCTGGTGAAAGCCGGCCCGGATATGCCTGCGATCCTGAATGGTGATGTGGCGGGCGTTGTGGACAAGCTGGGGCCGGGTGTTACTTCTTTTTCCGAGGGCGACGAGGTATTCGGCTGCCCCGGCGGCACCAAAGGCTGGCAGGGGGCGCTGGCAGACTACATGGTTGCAGACGTTCGTTTGCTGGCAAAACGCACACCGTCCATGGGGCTGCCTCTGGTTGAGTGTGCGGCCTTACCCCTGGTTTTTCTCACTGCCTGGTCGGCTCTGGTTGAACGAGCCAATATTCAGTCCGGTGAACATGTGCTGATTCATGCCGGCACGGGAGGCGTGGGGCATGTTGCAATCCAGATTGCGAAGCATCTGGGTGCCCGCGTCGCGACTACGGTATCCACCCCTGAAAAAGCGGAACTGGCAAGACAACTGGGGGCAGACAATATTATTTTTTACCGTGATGAAACCGTTGATGCCTACAAACAACGGCTGACCAGCGGGCTGGGCTTCAGTCTGGTTTTTGACACGGTAGGAGGAGAAAACCTTGACCGGTCTATTGAGGCGACAGCCATTTCAGGCCGGCTCTGCTCCATCAACACCCGCTCGACACATGATCTGAGCCAGATGCATGCCAAGGGTTTGTCCCTGCATGTGATTTTTCGCGCAATCACGTTACTGCACGGTATCGGCATGGATGATCAGCCACGCCTGATCGCAGAAATGACCCGGATGCTGGAGCAGGGGGTAGTGCGGCCATTGCTGGATCGCGAACGTTATTCCTTTGCCCGGGTAGCCGATGCCCATCGGCGTCTCGAATCGGGCCTGGCCGTTGGTAAAATTCTTCTGGAGCGATAACAAACGCAGGGTTGCTTTTCTCTAACAAAAAAAACGCCAACCCGGGGGTTGGCGTTTTGCTGGAGTTAAACCTTTAAAGCCAGTGCTTACGCGACGCTCGCTTCAGCTGCTTTGCTGGTGTAGTTCTCCATCTGGTCGAAGTTCAGGTACTTGTAGATCTCCGCCGACATGCTGTTCAGATCCTTGGCGTACTCCATGTACTCCTGTGGAGTGGGGAGTTTGCCCAGAATCGCACCCACAGCCGCCAGCTCCGCAGAGGTGAGGTACACGTTGGCACCATCGCCCAGGCGGTTCGGGAAGTTACGGGTAGAGGTGGACAGCACGGTAGACTTGGGCGCTACACGTGCCTGGTTACCCATGCACAGGGAGCAGCCCGGCATTTCGGTGCGCACACCGGCGGTGCCGTAGATGTTGAAGTAACCTTCTTCCATCAGTTGCGCCTGGTCCATCTTGGTGGGGGGGGACATCCACAGACGGGTGCTAAGGTTGCCCTTGTGCTGCTCAAGCAGTTTGCCGGCGGCACGGAAGTGACCAATGTTGGTCATGCAGGAACCGATGAACACTTCGTCTACCTTGTCGCCCGCCACTTCGGACAGGAATCTGGCATCGTCCGGATCGTTCGGGCAGCAAACGATCGGCTCTTTGATATCGGCCAGGTCAATTTCGATGACATGTGCGTACTCTGCGTCTTTGTCAGCACGCATCAGCTTCGGATCCGCCAGCCAGGCTTCCATCTGCTGGGCACGACGCTCGAGAGTACGGGCATCGCCGTAGCCTTCAGCAATCATCCAGCGCAGCATGGTGATGTTGGAGCGCAGGTACTCGGCAACCGAGTCTTCTGACAGGTTGATGGTACAACCGGCTGCAGAACGCTCCGCAGAGGCGTCTGACAGCTCAAACGCCTGCTCAACTGTCAGGTGCTCAAGGCCTTCGATTTCAAGAATGCGACCGGAGAACTCGTTGATCTTGCCTTTCTTCTCAACGGTCAGCAGACCCTGCTTGATGCCGTACAGCGGGATGGCGTGTACCAGATCGCGCAGGGTAATTCCCGGCTGCATGTCGCCTTTGAAACGAACCAGGACCGACTCTGGCATATCCAGTGGCATAACACCGGTAGCCGCAGCAAAGGCAACCAGACCGGAACCGGCCGGGAAGGAGATGCCCATGGGGAAGCGGGTGTGGGAGTCACCGCCGGTGCCGACAGTATCCGGCAGCAGCATGCGGTTCAGCCAGGAGTGGATGATGCCGTCGCCCGGACGCAGGGAAACGCCGCCACGGTTGCGGATAAAGTCCGGCATGGTGTGCTGCATTTCAACGTCAACCGGCTTGGGGTAAGCCGCCGTGTGACAGAAAGACTGCATAACCAGATCCGCCTGGAAGCCCAGGCAAGCCAGGTCTTTAAGCTCGTCACGGGTCATCGGGCCGGTGGTGTCCTGGGAACCAACAGTCGTCATGTGTGGCTCACAGTAAGTGCCCGGGCGAACGCCCTGGCCTTCTTCCAGTCCGCAAGCCTTGCCAACCATCTTCTGGGCCAGGGTGAAGCCCTTGTCGCCGGCTTCCGGATCTTCCGGCAGACGGAACAGATCAGTGGCGCCCAGGCCCAGAGCAGTACGTGCCTTGGCAGTCAAACCACGACCGATGATCAGGGGGATACGACCGCCGGCCTGAACTTCGTCCAGAATAACGTCAGACTTGAACTCGAACTCGGAGATAACCTCACCGGCTTCGTTCAGGATTTTGCCTTCGTAGGGGCGGATTTCGATCACGTCGCCCATGTTCATGTTGTCGACAGGCGCTTCGAATACCAGAGCGCCGGCGTCTTCCATGGTGTTGAAGAAGATGGGGGCAACCTTGTTGCCGATACACACACCACCGGCACGCTTGTTGGGTACGCCCGGGATGTCCTCACCGAAGAACCACAGCACCGAGTTGGTGGCAGACTTACGGGAAGACCCGGTACCTACAACGTCACCAACAAATGCTACAGGCAGGCCTTTGGATTTGATTTCATCAATCTGGCTCATGGGGCCGGTTACGCCGGGCTCGTCCGGCTTCAGGCCGTCGCGTTCCATTTTATAGGCGGCGCGGGCGTGCAGCGGGATGTCCGGGCGGGACCATGCATCCGGAGCCGGTGACAGGTCGTCTGTATTGGTTTCGCCGGTCACCTTGAACACCACCATCCTGGTGCTTTCAGGAACCTTGTCTTTCTTGGTGAACCACTCGGCATTGGCCCAGGATTCGACAACAGATCTGGCCACGGCATTGCCGGCGTCCATCTTTTCTTTAACGTCGTTGAAGGCGTCAAACATCAGCAGCGTGTGCTTCAGCTGTTCACCCGCCAGCTCTGCCAGATCGCTGTCGTCGAGCAGATCAACCAGGGTCTCAATGTTGTAGCCGCCCTGCATCATGCCCAGCAGTTGCACGGCTTTGGGCTTGTCCAGCAGGGGAGATTCGGCTTCGCCTTTAACAATGGCGGTCAGGAAAGCCGCTTTCACGTAGGCGGCTTCGTCCACACCCGGCGGGATACGGTTTTCCAGCAGGTCAACCAGAGTTTCTTCTTCGCCTGCGGGCGGGTTTTTCAGCAATTCAACCAGAGCTGCAGTTTGCTCGGCGTTCAGTGGCTTGGGGGGAATATTCAGAGCCGCACGTTCTGCAACGTGTTCACGGTAGGCTTCTAGCACTATTTGGACCCTCATCAGTTGGTATGTCCCGCGCTGTGGCAATGCGCCCGGCGGGAGTTTTTTGGCGGAAAGACGTTAAGTTGGCGCTGCATTCTATAGGAAACCCCTTATAAAGTTAAGTTGGACAGAGGTCGGAGAAATCTGTTAGCCGCGTTATACTCGCGCCTCAATTTGATTCACGATGCCACTCGCCATGAACCAGAACCCCGACTCCGTTGCCCAGTCCCTGCAGGAGATCCATGATTTTCTTCCCTGCGCTACGCCGCAGCAGTGGATTGATAATGCGCTGGCCAATCAGGACCTGATGTTGATTGACCACGCCCACTGCGAGAAAAAAGCCGCTTCAACCGCACTTAGCCTGATGTACCGCTACGTTGACAACAGCGACCTGCTGAACAAAATGTCCCGTCTGGCCAGGGAAGAGTTGCGCCATTTCGAACAGGTACTGGCCATTATCGACAAGCGCGGCGTTGATTACTGCCACCTTACCCCTGCGCGCTATGCCGCGGGTTTACGCAAAGAGGTTCGCACGGAAGACCCCGGGCGCCTTGTGGACGTGTTGGTGGTGGGAGCCATCATCGAAGCGCGCTCCTGCGAGCGCTTTGCGGCGCTGGTTCCGTTTCTGGATCAGGAGCTGGCGGATTTCTACAGCAGTCTGCTGAAATCCGAGGCGCGCCATTACCGGGATTATCTGGCACTGGCGGAACAAGCCAACCAAGGACCTGTTACGGAGCGGGTTGCCGAGTTTATGGCAATCGAACAGAAGCTTGTTCTGGAGCCGGATACTGAGTTCCGATTCCACAGCGGGCCGGTGGCCTGAGCACTCATTTGAGCGCCCGGCACAGGCCGATCCAGGCATCAATCCCGGCACTCCGGTATTTCTGCTTGTGCAGAATGAAATAGAACTGCCGCTCGAAGCTCCGGTTTTCCGGGGTTTTCAGCGGCACCAGGCTGCCGCGTTTGAAGGCGTCCGCAAGCACCACCTCTGACAGGCACCCTATGCCCAGGCCAGCTTCAACCGCCCGTTTGATGGCTTCGGTGTGTTCCAGTTCCAGCAGTACGTTCATATCCGGCAGCAGGCCATGCATGCCGCGCTCAAAACTTTGCCGGGTTCCCGAACCCTGTTCCCGCATAATCCAGGTGGCGTTACGAAGGTCGTCGTCTGACAGCTCGCCTTTCTCCGCCAATGGGTGTTCGGGAGAGCAGAACACTCTCAACTGGTCGCCACGCCAGGGCAGAACCTCCAGTTCGGACGATTGCAGCTCGCCTTCTATAAGACCGATGTCCAGTTCAAAATCCCTGACCCGGCGGACAATGGTGCTCGTATTGGCAACTTCAAGGGAAACTCTGGGCCGGGTAGGGGTATTCATGTATTGGGCCATAACGCCAACGGCCAGATAGTTACCTATGGTTAAGGTGGCTCCGACTTTCAGGGCGCCCACTTCGGAATGTTTGCTGAAGGCCTGTTCCAGCTCGGTAGCCTGAGCAAGAACAGCCTCTACCTTGGGTCTGTAGAGTCGGCCGAGCTCGTTCAGTTGCAGGCGTTTGCCAACCCGGTCGAAGAGCTGGATGTCAAACTGGTTTTCCAGTTCCTTGAGAGCACTGCTTGCGGCAGACTGGGACATGGCCAGGGATTCCGCTGCACGGGTGATGTTCTGAAAGTGCGCAGCTGCCAGAAAAACTTCGAGTTGCCTGAAACTGTACTTCATAACAAAATGCTCTAAATCGATGCAGCCGAATAGGGTTATGTGAATAACCCATTTCATCGATAGGTTAACGATAGGTTAAACTTCAGGCAATTCATATTTGCAACATTCGCCGCCGAATGTGAACCGGAGAGGCAAGAGGTTTAAATGAGCAACCTGATTAAAGAAACAGTAACCAGCGTTCGTCACTGGAACGACACCCTGTTCAGCTTCAAAACCAGCCGTGACCCCGGGTTTCGGTTCAAGAACGGTCACTTTGTCATGATCGGGCTGGAGACAGAAGGTAAACCGTTGATGCGCGCCTACAGTATTGCCAGCGCGAATTACGAAGAAGAGCTGGAGTTTTTCTCGATCAAAGTGCAGAACGGCCCCCTCACGTCGCGCCTGCAGAAAATCCAGGTGGGGGATGAGATTCTGGTGAGCCGTAAGCCAACGGGCACCCTGATTCTGGATAACCTGCTTCCGGGCAGGAACCTCTGGTTGATCAGCACCGGTACGGGGCTGGCGCCGTTCATGAGCATCATAAAGGATCCGGAGGTTTACGAAGCGTTTGACAAGGTCATTCTGACCCACGGCGTTCGCTACATCTCCGAACTTGCCTATCAGCAGGAAATTGAAGAGTTGCCCGAGAACGAGTTTTTCGGCGAGATGGTTAAAGGCAAACTTGAATACTACCCGACGGTAACCCGGGAGCCGTTCCGTAATGAGGGCAGGCTGACCGATGCCATTCAGAGCGGCAAGATAACCCGGGATATGGGCCTGCCGGATTTTGATCCGGAAAACGACCGTTTCATGATTTGTGGCAGCCCGAGCATGCTCAGGGACACCTGCGCCATACTTGACGGCATGGGTTTCAAAGAAGCACGGGGTGGAGACATGGGGCATTATGTAATCGAGAGAGCTTTCGTGGAGAAGTAACGCGGGGCCTGGCAGGCATCCTGCTGGCTTGAGGCGACTCTTGTGAAACCAGAAACCCGAAGCCACGGCTCCGGGTTTTTTTATGAAGTCTGGAACCGGGTGTATAGTGTCTGGTTTTAATCATCAGGAAGAACCGAATGTTTTACTATGAGCTTCAACCCCGCTTCAGTGACACAGATGCCCTGGGCCACATCAGCAATACAACCTTGCCAGTGTGGTTTGAGCAGGCCAGAATGCCCTTGTTCAGCATCTTCCACCCAACGCTGGATGTGAAAACCTGGCCGCTGATTATCGCCCGGGTTGAAGTCGACTTCGTGGCACAGAGTTACTGGCACCTTCCGGTTGAGATCCGCACTGGCGTAGGCAGGATCGGGAACAGCTCGTTTCAGGCTGTCCAGGAAGCCTGGCAGGATGGCAAGCAGATTGCGCGTGGCCAGGCCGTGTTGATTCATTTTGATTATGAAACAGAAAAATCCATTCCAATACCTGAAGAAATTCGCAACCAGCTGGCTAAACACCTGATCGAGTAACTAATGACAACTGATAATGATCCTTCTCTGAAGGACATGGCAAAGGAAGTGAACTCTGTCATCCGGGCGGAAAAAAAACGGGGGCGGTTCAGTGTCCTGGCCTGGGTTGCGCTTGGCGTAGTATTTATCGCCGGGCTGGCATGGTGGTTTTGGCCGGAGGATACCCGCATACAGTGGCAGACTCACAGACTGGACAGGGCCGACATGGTGCTTACGGCCATGGCCACAGGCAATCTGCAGCCCAAGAGCGAAGTGTCGGTGGGCGCCGAAATATCCGGCCTGGTCAGCGAAGTGCTGGTTTCCGAAAATGATGAAATCCTGCGCGGGCAGGTTCTTGCCCGATTTGATACCGAAGAGCTCGAAGTTGCACTGCTGCAGGCAACGGCGGGTCTGGAACTGGCGCGCGCGTCTCTGGCCGAAGCCGCAGCAACCCTGGAAGAGGCCCTGGTAGACGAACGCAGAACAGAGTCTCTGGTTGAGCGGGGAAACTCACCCCAGGCAACGCTGGATAAAGCTGTTGCCACCCGGAAGCGAGCTGAAGCGAGGTCCGCCTATGCCCGGGCTACGGTACGCCAGGCTGAAGCGACTGTATCCCAGGCACGTACCCGGCTGGAAAAGGCCGTCATCACCTCACCTATTGATGGTGTGGTGCTTCAGCGCAGCATTGAGCCCGGAGCGACGGTGGCCGCAAACTTTCAGACGCCGGTGCTTTTTCTGCTGGCCGAAGATCTGGGGCAGATGGAGCTTCACGTCTCCATGGATGAGGCGGATGTGGGGCTGGTGAAAGCTGGCCAGTCTGCGACGTTCAGTGTGGATGCCTGGTCGGGCCGGGAATTTGAAGCCGAGGTGTTGAAGGTTTACCTCTACCCCACCGTTGAAAACAATGTTGTTACCTACACTACGGTGCTGGCAGTCGATAATTCCGCGCACCTCCTGCAACCTGGTATGACCGCGACAGCCACCATCAACACCGGCCAGCGCGATCAGGCCTTGCGGGTTCCGAATATTGCGTTCCGGTTTACACCTCCTGCGACTGAAGCCGAGAGTGGTGGCATGTTCAGCCACCCTGCGTCCCGTGGCAGAGGGGGTGCCCAGGGCACGTCAAATACCCTGTGGGTGCTCGAGGATGAGGAACCCCGGCGCGTGCTTGTGCGTAGCGGCTATACAGACGGCCAATACACGGAAGTGCTGAGCGATGAGCTGTCGGAAGGCGACGAGGTACTGACCGGAATCATGAGAGGCTCCGTTGAGTAGCAGCGCCCGGTTGCGGAACGACGATCCGGAGACGCCCGATTTGCCACCGGCCATCATTCGTATGCGTAACATCTTCAAGATCTATGGCAGTGGATCCGCCGAGGTGAGGGCGCTGGATGGCGTTGATCTGACCATACGGGATGGCGAATTCGTAGCCATTATGGGCCCCAGTGGCTCCGGCAAGTCCACCTGCATGAATATGATTGGCTGCCTTGATGTGCCCTCTGCCGGTGAGTACCTGTTCCGGGGCGTAAACGTAGGCGGCCTGGATCGTGATGAACTGGCGCTTTTACGGCGTCATTTCATGGGGTTTATTTTCCAGAGCTTCAATCTGCTGCCCCGGGTTAACGCGCTCGCCAATGTGGAGTTGCCACTGATATATGACGGTGTCCGGCGTTCAGAGCGCAGGGCCCGCGCGCAAGAAGCTTTGCGAATTGTCGGACTTGCCGGGCGGGAATCTGCCACTCCCAGCCAGCTTTCCGGAGGACAGCAACAGCGGGTAGCCATTGCCCGGGCATTGGTAACGGAACCACCGATATTGCTGGCAGACGAGCCCACCGGCAACCTGGATACTGCCATGGCCGATGGCATTATGTCGCAGCTGGTCCAAATCCGCGCTGAACGCGGCATCACCATTATCATGGTGACCCACGAGCCGGATATCGCACGCTATGCAGAGAGAGTTCTGTATTTTGTTGATGGAAAGCTGGTGAAGGATGGAATCCCGGCGGAGGTTCTGTCATGAGGTGGCTGGACGTCTTTGTCATGGCCTTTCAGGCGATTATCCGGAACAAGCTGCGTTCGTTCCTGACAACACTTGGCATCATCATTGGTGTTGGCAGCGTGGTGGCCATGGTCCACCTTGGCCAGTCTGCCACCCGCAGTGTTACCGATGAGATTGCCAGTATCGGCTCCAATCTGCTGTTCGTGATGCCGGGAACGGCCCAGCGTGGACCGGGCGGCGTGCGCACATCTGCCGAACCCTTTGAGCTTGACGATGTGGAAGCCATAGCGCAGGAGGTACCGGACATCCTCGTTGCGCCGGCGATTACTGTCAGCCCGACCGTGGTCATTGGCAACGCCAACGAAACCATCCCGGTTATTGGAACAGATAACAATTACTTTGCCGTACGCAACCATAGGATTGCCTACGGCCGGGCTTTCGACCCGGATGAACTGAACGCCGGATCGGCGGTATGCATCATCGGCACCACGCTCATTGATGAGATGTATCTGGGCCAGGAGCCCCTTGGAACCACTCTTCGTGTCGGGCGCACCGCTTGCCGGGTGATCGGCGTTCTGGAAGAGAAAGGGCAGTCCATGGGGCAGGACCGGGACAAAATCATTCTTATGCCGGTCAAGGCTGTGCAGCGACGGTTGCTGGGGAGTCTTGATGTGCAGACAATATATGTGTCGGCGCTCATCGACGGCAGTACTGGCCGGGTGCAGAAGGATATCGAATCACTGCTGCGTCAGCGCCGGCATATTGCCTCACCAAAAGATGACGATTTCTACGTGCGGGATACCCAGGACATCGCCAACGCTCTGGCCAGCACCACCAACACCATGACCATACTGTTGGGCGCCATCGCCGCAGTCAGCTTGCTGGTGGGCGGCATAGGGATCATGAATATCATGCTGGTGTCTGTTACCGAACGCACCCGGGAAATAGGAATTCGCCTGGCCATAGGCGCCAGAACCCGTGATGTACTGACCCAGTTTCTGGTGGAGTCGATTGCGCTGTCGACGTTGGGGGGCATCATCGGGCTGGTGCTGGGTATCGGTGGTACCTGGCTGGTAACGTCCCGCCTCGATATGCCATTTCTACTGGCTCCCGGGGTCATGCTCCTGGGGTTCTTCTTTTCTGTTGCCATCGGTATTATTTTCGGATTTTTCCCGGCCCGCAAAGCCGCTCGACTCAATCCTATCGACGCGCTCCGCCACGAGTAATCCCGGTTGCCCCATGGTGCTCAGCAAAAAGAAACCTGACGGTTTTGTAAACAGCCTGCGCTGTTCTGTCAAAACCAATTCCTCCATACTGCGGACCAACTCTACGCTTGGCCGTGTGAATGGGGGATGGCACGATGTATAAAATGCTCGGGTTGATGTTTCTGGCAGGCCTCCTGGTGCTTTCCGGCTGCGATTCCGGAAACGGATTGGGTAACACCGGGGCAGGAGACAGTGGCGCGGATAGCACGACTGCCCGGACTTTGGACAGCTCCGGCGATATCTCCCTTGCCCTGGAGCCAGCCCAGCTTGACTGGGTCGGCCAGAAAATCTTCCAGAATGAATGTGCGGGTCAGTTTCAGTGCCTTGTTCACTGGAATGAGGCAGAGGCATTCCCGTCCCTCGGCATCGGCCACTTTATCTGGTATCCCCGGGGGGTTGACGGGCGATTTGTGGAGAGCTTTCCCGCGCTGATTGAGTATATGGAGCAGCGTCAGCTTAATATTCCCGAATGGTTGCGGGAGCTGGAACCGTTTGATGCTCCATGGCCGGACCGGGAAACGTTCCTGAAGGCTGCGGACTCGCCGGAAATGGCTGAGTTACGGGAATTTCTGGCGGGTACGCAGGGGGTTCAGGCAGAGTTTATATTCCGCCGTGCCAAAGCATCCATGGCAAAAATAGTACAGGCTGCTCTTGAGTCGCGCCGTGAAGATGTGCAGCAGAAATTGCGAACACTGAGCCAGACCCCGGGTGGCGTTTATGCCCTTATGGATTATGTAAACTTCAAGGGCGAAGGGCTATCGCCGAACGAGCGTTACAATGGCGATGGCTGGGGGTTGCTTCAGGTCCTGTTGGCTATGCCGGTTTTAACGGATGCGACTGAATCCAGGGCGTCGGATACGCCGCATGAGCAGCCTGACGAAAAAATACTGACGCAATTCCGGGAAGCAGCTGCGGCAGTGCTGACCCGTCGCGCCCGGAATGCAGACAAGCCGGTTGAGCGGGAGAGCTGGCTTGCAGGGTGGCTTAAACGCCTGGAGACCTATAAGGAACCTGTAGAGATGGGCTCTGTATCCGGCGTGTCATCCTGAGGCTGTGCCGGGGTTTCCGTTCCCGGATCCCGGGCGGGGCCCGAAAGCCCGGGGGGCTTCCGGCAGGGTTCGTACATGAATATCCCGCTGCGGGAAGGGAATCTCTATATCGGCTTCTGTCAGTGCGCGGGTAATGGATGCGTGTATTTCGTGGGACAGTGGCATCATGTCCTGCAGATCTTTGACGTATACCCACAGTTCGAAATCAATGCTGCTGTCGCCGAAACTGACACAGAAAACCTCCGGCGCCGGGTCGCTCACCACGCGTTCGTTCTTTCCGGCCACCTCGGCCAGTATCTCCTGAACCCTGTCCACATCCGATCCATAAGCCACACCCACCCGAATGATCACGCGGGTAATCGGATCCGAGAGGGTCCAGTTGGTCAGGTCCTGGGTAACAAAGGTCTTGTTGGGGATGATTTGTTCCTTTCTGTCCCAATCGACCAGCGTTGTGGCGCGAATACGTATACGTGAAACCGTACCGGTAATGCCATCAATGGTGACCATGTCGCCGACCCGGATCGGGCGTTCGAACAGCAGTATAATGCCAGAGACAAAGTTGGCGACTATTTCCTGAAGCCCGAACCCGAGGCCCACGCCCAGTGCTGCTATCAGCCATTGCAGCTTGGACCACTGGACCCCCGTAACCGCAAGGCAGGTTATTGCGCCCACAATAACCAGAATGTAGGTTGTGAGGGTTTTAATGGCATAGCCGGTGCCGGGCTCCAGGTTCAGGCGGCTCAGAATGGTTACTTCAAGAGTGCCGGGTAAATCCCGGGCCGCAAGCACCGTTCCGGCGGCAACCAGAACCGCCAGCAGGGCATCAGCGAGGGTTATTGGCAGCGGGTCGCCGCCCTTCAGGTCGGTGGCAATGGTCCACAGTGTGATGTTGTCAAACAACTGAAGCGCGGGAACAATGTCGGCCCAAAGAACGAGTAAGCCGGTAATTGCGAGGGCCGATATTACAATTCGCAGCAATGATGTGCTTTGGCGGCTGATATCCTTCAGGTCCATTTCCGGCATGTCCAGCGTGGGAAGAATATTCTCGTCAGAGGCATCCTCGGCTTCTCTGTTTTCGGCAGCCCTGCGTTCGGCTGCACGCTGTTCTTTCAGGATCTCGAGGGTAAGGCGCCGTTCACGCACTGACAGTGCTCTTAATCCCAGGTAGTAAAGCAGTGATGTGAAGGCCAGCCAGCAGATAGAGATAAACAGGTTTCGCTCAAGCTGCAGGGCCGTGTGGTGGTAACCAAGAAGCGAGGCAACGGCCAGTACAAGAGGCGTTGTGACAGCAAGGATATGAAGGAAAAGAAAAAGACCGCCGTGGGATTTGTAGGCCCTGACCGCTTTCATGATGCGTTGCGCAAACACCGCCAGTGCAATGGATACGAGGGTGAAAAGCAGGCGACCGAGGCTGTCATCGAACTGGGCGCCTTCAGGTGTTGAGCTTGTTGACGTGGTGATGATGGTGACCGGCACAACAAAGGCCATCAACAGGGGAATTTCCCGCCGGATAACCAGCAGCGAGTTGGGGTTCCAGTGGAAATGACTTTCACCAAGGCCATGCTTGCGCGCAACATTGCGGATAAACGCGAGCAAAAACATTACGAAAGCCGCGGCGGTGAGGCCTTTAGATAACGCTGCGAAAAACTCGTTGCCCTCCATTAGCAACAGGGCAGCCAGAGAGAGCGCAAGAACGCCCGGCAGTGCCAGCAGGAAACTGTTGATCAGTGCCTGTAAGGTAAAAGCCGTGCGGTCCCGACCAACATTGCCGACATAACGATTGTTGGCATGCAGGTTTGTTGCGATTGCGCTGCGCTTGACGAGAAGTATCAGCAGAAGCAGGGCCACTAACGCTATGCGGGCGCCGCGCTCGTGCCACGATTGGGTAATGGCGTTACCCAGGGCGTCGGGGCGCAGTTGGGAAACAAACCATTTGGCGGATTGGTACAGCCCGCCTGCGGTTTCTGCACTCACTACAGCGGCACTGGGTAGCCAGAACAGTCTTTGCTGCAACAGCTTCTGGTAGTCCTGCACCTGCTCCTGAAGCGCCGTTACCGTGCTGTAGTATTCGTTGAGTGCGTCAATATGTTCCGTAACCGCCTTGTGGAGCTCCCGGAGCAGTTGCGATCGGCGCCGGCGCAGTTGGCCGCCGGCATCGTCATCCGGCTCTGTAATGGCTTCAAACTCCTCCAGGCGCAGTTGCTCTTCTCTCGCTGCCGCCAGTTTGTTTTCGATGTCTTCAATCAGGTCTTTTGCAATACTCTGCCGCTTTAAGCGGTCAAGCCTCTGTTTTAACAGATCAGCGTAATTTGCGGTGAGGTTGAGCCCGGCTTTCTCAAGCCTCAGCTCGAAGCTTTCATATTCATCCTGCAGGCGTGCAAGTAAGGATTCGGCGTATTCCAGCCGCTCCCGGCTGGCACGTACAGCTGCCCGGCGTTGATCTAACGACTCCTGCAGTGTTTGGACCTGCTCCTGAATATCTGCGTTTACCGCTTCCGGAAGCCTGGTTTCCGGGGGTGCCTCCGTACCTTTTTCAATCTCGGGCTGTACCGCAGGGCGAGATTCCTCCGGCGCCTGGGCTTCTTCCGCCAGGGCGGGCAGGGTGGAAAACCACAACATAAGAAACCCGGCCAGGCACCTTGTTAATATTGAATGGTTGGTCGGGCGTTGCTTCATGGTAGGCCATCCTTGCGAGGGCAGGCTGTTGCTGCCTTTATTGGAACGGGCTGAAGCTGGATAGCGGCGCTTTTTGCAGCTCAGGTTTTTGCCCCGGATTGGCAATCAGCCACCAAACGTTTTCGTCCCAGTCGCCCAGAACAATGCGCGTGGCGGTTTTGCCGTGCGTTTCCAGGTTGTGTACCGCGGGCCTGTGGGTGTGGCCATGAACCATCTGCCGGACATTGTGTGATTCCATAACTCGTACCACTTCCGCCGGGGTAACGTCCATGATGTCCTCTGCTTTGCCCCGGTTTGTTGCCATGCTCATTTCCCGCAACTGCCGGGCCATTTGCTGACGATCTTTTAACGGGCGTGCAAGAATGAGTTTCTGTGTTTGCGGGTTGCGCATGTTAGCGCGGAACTTCTGGTATTCCACGTCAGCGGTGCAAAGGCTGTCACCATGCATGAGCAGGGTAGGAATACCGTAAAGGTCTATAACTGTGGGGTCGTCAAGCAGGGCCGCGCCGGCCCGGGCACAGAAGTCCTCCCCCAGCAGAAAATCACGGTTGCCGTGCATAAGGAAGATACGGGTTCCGTTTTCGCTGAGCCGGCGCAGGGCTTGCGCAACCTGTTCCTGTAAAGGCGTGCGTTCATCATCACCGATCCAGGCCTCGAAGAAATCGCCAAGAATGTATAACTGTTCTGCGCCAGGCGCTTCCCTGTTCAGAAAGCCCAGAAACGCCCCGGTAATATCAGGGCGTGACTCTTCCAGATGCAGATCAGAAATAAACAGCGTGGTCACGCTGCGCCTCCGTCCTCTACAACGGTGGCTTTTTCAATAACCACGTCTTCGTAAGGCACGTCCTGATGGCCTGAATCCATGGTAGTACGAACAGCGCGGATGGAATTCACGGTGTCCATGCCTTCCACTACCTTGCCGAATACACAGTAACCCCAGCCTTCGGCATTTTTTGCGGTGTGATCCAGAAAGCCGTTGTTTTCTACGTTGATAAAGAACTGGGCGGTGGCGGAATGGGGGTCCATAGTGCGGGCCATGGCAACCGTGCCCTGCATGTTGCTTAGGCCATTATCCGCCTCGTTCCTGATGGGTTCACGGGTTTTGCGCGCGGTCATACCGGGCTCAAAGCCGCCGCCCTGGATCATGAAATTGCTGATAACCCTGTGGAAAATCAGGCCGTCATAGAAGCCGTCGCGAACGTACTGCTCAAAATTCTTTGCGGTTTCCGGGGCTTTTTCGTAATCCAGTTCAAGTTTGATGTCGCCGTGGTTGGTTTTCAGCAGAATCATCAGGGTTTCCTGTTCGTTTGGTGAGAATCGGTTAAAGTCAGTTATTGTACTGAAGAGTTTCCGGGGATGCATGAGTCCGGCCCGGATTTATGAGTATAATAGCCGGTTTACGACCCACTTCTTTTAACAGAGATTGTATGAGCGCCGAGTCGAAGAAAGCCCATAACTTTATCCAGAGCCTGATTGAAGACGCCATCGCCAGAGGTGAGCATACCGGTCAGGTGGTGACCCGCTTCCCGCCCGAGCCCAATGGTTACCTGCACGTTGGCCATGCCAAATCCATCTGCCTCAATTTCGGTATTGCTGAGACATTTTCCGGCGTTTGCAATCTGCGGTTTGACGATACCAACCCGGAGAAGGAAAACCAGGAATACATAGATGCCATCAAACGGGATGTTGAATGGCTGGGATACACCTGGGCCGGGGATGTGCGCTATGCCTCTGATTATTTTGACGATATTTACTACTTTGCCGAAGAGCTGATCGAGAAAGGCAAGGCGTACGTTTGTGCTCTGTCGGCAGACGAGATGGCGGAGTACCGTGGCACCTTGACGGAGCCGGGCAGGAACAGCCCTTACCGGGACCGCCCTGTTGAGGAAAATCTGAAGCTTTTCCGTGATATGCGCGACGGCAAGTTCCAGAACGGTGAACTGGTATTGCGCGCCAAAATTGATATGGCGTCACCCAATATCAACATGCGCGACCCCATTCTTTACCGTATCCGTTACGCAGAGCATCACCAGACGGGCAATAAATGGTGCATCTACCCGATGTACGATTTCACCCACCCCATTTCTGATGCCATGGAGGGAATCACCCACTCCCTGTGCACGCTGGAGTTTGAAGACCACCGCCCGTTGTACGACTGGGTGCTGGAAAACATCAGCGCCCCCTGTCAGCCGCGGCAGATCGAGTTTGCCCGGTTAAACCTGAATTACACCATTACCAGCAAGCGCAAGCTCAAGCGCCTGGTGGACGAGCATCTGGTGGATGGCTGGGATGATCCCCGCATGCCAACCATCTCCGGAATGCGTCGCCGGGGCTATACGCCGGAATCCCTGCGTGCATTTTGCGACATGATCGGTGTTAACAAGGCCGGCGGAACTGTGGATGTGGGCATGCTGGAGTTCGCCATCCGGGAAGATCTGAACGCCCGCGCACCCCGTGCCATGTGTGTAATGCGGCCGTTGAAGGTAACGCTCACCAACTACCCGGCTGACCGGACAGAAACCCTGGTACTGCCGGTGCACCCGCAGAACCCGGATATGGGGCAGCGTGAAGTAACCTGGAGCCAGACCCTGTACATCGACCGGGAAGATTTCGTTGAAGAGGCGCCCCGCAAGTGGAAGCGTCTGGCGCCGCAGCAGGCGGTTCGCTTACGCGGTGGCTATGTGATGACCTGCAAGGAAGTTGTGCGGGATGCCAACGGCGAGATTGTTGAACTGCGCTGTGAATACGATCCGGCCACCCTGGGTGTAAACCCCGAGGGTTACAAACCCAATGGCGTTATCCACTGGGTATCTGCAAACCACAGCGTGGACTGCGATATCAATCTGTACGACCGTCTGTTCAACCACGAATCCCCGGACAGCGACAAGGAAGGCGACTTCCTCGATCACGTTAATCCGCAATCACTGGTGGTGCTCAAGGGTGCGCGGGTAGAGCAGAACCTGGCAACGCCTCTCACGGACCTGCCATACCAGTTTGAGCGCGAGGGCTACTTCTTCTGTGACCAGGAGCTTACCGCCAAAGCCGGCAAGCCGGTGTTCAATCGCACTGTTACCTTACGGGATTCCTGGGGTAAACAAGGGTAAGCATTCGGGAGACCAGCTGTGATCAGAATATACAACACGCTCACCCAGCAGAAAGAAATCTTTACGCCCATCGAGCCGGGAAAGGTTCGCATGTACGTGTGCGGAATGACGGTTTATGACTACTGCCATCTTGGTCATGCCCGGGTATTGGTGGCTTTTGATGTAATAACACGTTATTTGCGAAGTCGTGGCTACGATGTGACCTATGTGCGCAATATCACCGATATCGATGACAAAATCCTCCGTCGTGCCGAGGAAAATGGTGAGCCGTTTACCGAACTGACTGAACGCATGATCGCTGCGATGCATGAGGATGAGGCCCGGCTCGGTGTGCTGCCACCCAGCGCGGAGCCCCGTGCTACCGACTATATTGCCGAGATCATTGCCATGATCAACACGCTGATTGAGTCCGGTCATGCCTATGTTGCTGATAACGGTGATGTGTACTTTTCCGTGGAATCGTTTGAAGACTACGGAAAGCTCAGCAAGAAAAAACTTGAAGATCTGCTTGCCGGTGCGCGCATAGACGTGCAGGAAGCCAAGCGTAGCCCGGCGGATTTTGCCCTGTGGAAAGCTGCCGGTGAAGGGGAGGTGAGCTGGCCCTCGCCCTGGGGCGATGGCCGCCCTGGTTGGCATATTGAGTGCTCCGCCATGTCTACCCAATGCCTGGGCGATACGTTTGACATTCATGGCGGCGGGCCGGACCTGCTGTTCCCCCACCATGAAAACGAAATTGCCCAGTCCGAATGCGCCACAGGACACACCTTTGTGAACACCTGGATGCATGCGGGTGCAATCCGGGTGAACAAGGAAAAAATGTCCAAATCCCTGGGCAATTTTTTCACCATTCGGGAAATCCTGGAAACCTACCCGCCGGAAGTGGTGCGTTTCTTCCTGGTGTCCAGTCATTATCGCAGTCAGGTGGACTATTCTGAGGATAACCTTGCAGAGGCGGGGCGGTCCCTGGCCAGGCTTTACCATGCGCTCCGGGGTATTGTGCCGCTGGAGCCGGACAGTGTGCCTGAAACAGACTATGATCGGCGCTTCGTGGAGTTGATGAACGATGACTTTAATTGCCCCGGGGCGATTTCAGTGCTGCACGCCCTTGCCAATGACATCAACCAGCATCGCCGCGAGGGTCGAACCGGGGAAGCGCAGAGTGCGGCAGCGGTGATGATCCGGCTTGGCGATGTTCTTGGCCTGCTGCAGCAGGACCCGGATGCCTTTTTCCAGGCGGAGAGCGGCGGTGAGCTGAGCGCTGAAGACATCGAAGCAAAAATTCAGGCCCGCGCGGAGGCCCGCAAAGCCAAAGACTTTGCCGGTGCCGACCGCATTCGTGAGGAGTTGGCAGAGCAGGGCATTATCCTGGATGACTCCCGCGAGGGAACACGCTGGCGTCGCAACTGACACCTTGACCAAAGTCGTGTTGTGTTAAGGGAAATGACCTTGTAGGGAATTTCCCGTACAATGCGGCGTTCAAATTTATCGGGCCCAGCTGCAGAAAAGTGGCTGGGACTTGCTAAACCACTGAGGCTATTAACGATGACAGAGCGCGTACAACTCGGCGGCATTCAGGTCGCAAAGAATTTGTATGACTTCGTGAACAACGAAGCAATTCCGGGCACGGGACTGGATGCGGATAAATTCTGGGCGGAGTTTGACAGGATCGTGAACGATCTGGCGCCGCGCAATCGTGAATTGCTGGCCAAACGTGATGCCATCCAGGAAAAAATGGATAGCTGGAACCGGGATCACAAGGGCCAGAAGCTGGACATGGCCGCCTACAAGTCCTTCCTGAAAGAAATCGGCTATCTGGTAGAAGAGCCTGGTAATTTCCGGATCTCTACCGCAAATGTTGATCCGGAAGTTGCTACCATGGCCGGTCCCCAGTTGGTTGTGCCGATCATGAATGCCCGCTTCGCCCTGAACGCCGCAAACGCGCGTTGGGGCAGCCTGTATGATGCGCTGTACGGCACCGACGCCATTTCCGAAGAGGACGGCGCTGAGAAAGGTCGCGGTTACAACCCGGTGCGTGGCGCCAGGGTTATTGAATTTGCCCGCAATCTGCTTGATAACTCAGCGCCCCTGGCGACCGGCAGCCATAAAGATGCAGTTCTGTATCAGGTTGCTGACGGCAAACTGGTTGTCAAACTGCAAAGCGGTGATGTAACCGGCCTCAAAGATGAAGCCGGATTCGTAGGTTACACCGGTGCAGCCGATGCCCCCAGCGGCATTCTGCTGGTGAAGAACGGCATGCACTTCGAGATCCAGATTGATGCCAGCCATCCGATTGGCAAGGATGATGGCGCCCACGTGAAAGACGTGCTGATGGAGTCCGCTCTGACCACCATCATGGATTGTGAGGACTCAGTAGCGGCTGTAGATGCCGACGATAAAACGCTGGCCTACAGCAACTGGCTGGGCCTGATGAAGGGCGATCTGGAAGAAACCTTTGACAAGGGTGGCGAGCGCCTGACCCGTAAAATGAACCCGGACCGCGTATACACTGCAGCCGATGGCAGTGAGCTCAAACTGAAAGGCCGCAGCCTGATGTTTGTGCGCAACGTCGGGCACCTGATGACCAACCCGGCCATTTTGCTGAAAGACGGAAGCGAAGTGCCGGAAGGCCTGATGGATGGCTTTCTGACCTCGCTGATCGCCATTCACGATCTGAAAGGTAACGGCAAGTTCCAGAACAGCGCAACCGGTTCTGTGTACATTGTTAAGCCGAAAATGCACGGCCCGGAGGAAGTCGCATTCACCAACGAATTCTTCGGGCTTGTTGAAGATGCTCTGGGCCTGCCACGATTCACCCTCAAAGTGGGTATCATGGACGAAGAGCGCCGTACCACGGTGAATCTCAAGGCCTGCATCCATGCAGCCAAAGAGCGGGCGGTGTTCATCAATACCGGCTTCCTGGATCGCACCGGTGATGAGATGCATACCTCCATGGAGCTGGGTCCGTTCATTCGCAAGGGTGAAATGAAACAGTCGGTGTGGATTGGCGCCTACGAGCAGTGGAACGTCGATATCGGGCTGGAAACCGGTTTCCGCGGTGTTGCCCAGATTGGTAAAGGCATGTGGGCCATGCCGGACCTGATGGCAGCGATGCTTGAACAGAAAATTGGCCACCCGAAATCCGGAGCCAACACGGCCTGGGTACCTTCTCCTACGGCTGCAACTCTGCATGCGATTCACTACCACCAGGTATCTGTAGCGGATGTCCAGAAAGAACTGGAAAGCCGCACCCGTGCCAGCCTGGACGACATTCTCACCGTGCCGGTGATGGAAGATCCTTCCAGATTGAGCGAGTCTGACATCCAGCAGGAACTGGACAACAACGCCCAGGGTATTCTGGGTTACGTTGTACGCTGGATCGATAGCGGTGTGGGCTGCTCCAAGGTGCCCGATATCAACGATATCGGCCTGATGGAAGACCGTGCCACCCTGCGTATCTCTTCCCAGCACCTGGCAAACTGGCTGTACCACGGCATCTGCACCGAGGCGCAGGTTGAAGAAACCATGAAGCGTATGGCGCAGGTTGTGGATAAACAGAACGCCAATGACCCTGGCTACCGGCCTATGGCGCCAGACTTCGCAGACAGCGTTGCGTTCCAGGCGGCCATGGATCTGGTTCTGAAAGGGCGGGAGCAGCCCAATGGCTACACAGAGCCACTGCTGCACGCTTATCGCCTGAAGGCAAAAGAAAAGTTCGGTCAGTAAGATCGACTGAGCCAAAAAAACCCGCTTCGGCGGGTTTTTTGGTGCTTGTGGGTATTCCCCATCAAAAGCGCTGCTGCGGTTACTCCTCTTTATGCAGCTCGTTTGCGGCATAAAGAGTGTTTTGCAGAAGGGTAGCAATGGTCATGGGGCCAACACCGCCGGGAACCGGAGTAATGTATGCCGCGCGGGCTGACGCGGCCTCAAAATCCACATCACCCTGTAACTTCCCGTTCTCCATGCGATTGATGCCGACATCAATCACGGTTGCGCCGGGCTTTACCCAGTCCCCCTTAATCAGGCCCGGTTTGCCTACGGCTGCAATCAGAATATCTGCATCCCGGACAAATTTTTCCAGATCCGGAGTAAAGCGATGGCACACCGTAGTGGTGGCACCTTTAAGCAGCAGTTCCATGGTCATGGGGCGACCGACAATGTTGGATGCGCCTACTATTACCGCATGCTGGCCCTTATAAGGGGTGTTGATGCTGTCCAGCAGTGTTATCACACCTGCAGGCGTGCATGGCCGCAGGGCAGGCTTGCGTTGCACGAGGCGCCCTATGTTGTAGGGGTGGAAACCATCCACGTCCTTGTCAGGGCGGATTTTCAGCAGAATGGGGTCTGCGTCCAGGTGGCCGGGTAACGGCAGTTGTACCAGTATTCCGTCTACCGCAGGGTTATCGTTCAGTTCATCAATCAGTGCTTCCAGGGCTTGCTGTGAAGTATCTGCCGGCAAGTCATAGGAAAGTGAAATTATGCCTGCAGCGTCACAGGCTTTACGCTTGTTACCTACATAGACTTCCGATGCGGGATCGTTCCCCACCAGGACCACAGCCAGGCCAGGCGCGCGCAGACCCTTGCGGGCACGGGCTTTTACACCGGAAGCGACCTGTTCTTTGACCGCGGCGGCAATGTCTTTTCCATTAATCAGTTTGGCGCTCATGTTTTGTCTTGTCGGTTGGCATGGGTAGTTAAAAAAGAGCACGCATTGTCTCACGCTTACCGCTCAACTCCAATTGGCGGAGCTTCCGGAATACAGTCCGGCGGGGCCGTGGCCTGGCACTGAAACACCTGATTTATGGGAGAATTTGATTTTCCTTGTTGACGGAGCTATTTGGCGGCGGTAATATGCGCGCCAACTTTGCTGAAGCACGATCTGTTCAGTTGAAACGGGGTATAGCGCAGTCTGGTAGCGCGCCTGCTTTGGGAGCAGGATGTCGGGAGTTCGAATCTCTCTACCCCGACCATTTATCTGGATATTCAGCTAGGCCAACGGTCAAGCGCCCGTAGCTCAGCTGGATAGAGCATCGGCCTTCTAAGCCGAGGGTCGCAGGTTCGAGTCCTGCCGGGCGCGCCACTTAAGCCGCCGGCTTGGTCAAAACCGAAACTGCAGTCAGCAAAGTGTCAGATCGACAGCTGTTTTGTCGATAGATAGAATGTACCGAAAGGTATGTCGCGATGTGGTGGACGTAGCTCAGTTGGTAGAGCTCAGGATTGTGACTCCTGCGGTCGAGGGTTCGATCCCCTTCGTCCACCCCAATTTCCTGAAAGTGTTTGCTGCGATCTATGGCTGACGCCAGGCGGTTAACGCTCTGTTCTGAATAGATTTCAGCTCCGGTGGTGGAATTGGTAGACACGATAGGTTTAGGTCCTATTGCCGCAAGGCGTGGGGGTTCAAGTCCCTCCCGGAGTACCAGATTAAAGCTCTTAGAGGCCCTCTAAGGGCTTTTTTAGTTTTTGGCAGGTGATTCTCTCGTCAGGGCAAACCGTGATAAACTATCGTCTTTTAATTTTGGGTCCTTCCGGGGAAATCGCTCAGGAACGGACTTTTTGATTTAATTTCATTCACATACCGAACCCGAAATTTGAGGATCTTCCATGCAAGTGTCTGTAGAAACGACCTCCAACATCGAGCGTCGCATGACGATTGGTGTGCCCGCCCAGGAAATTGAACAGGCGGTTCAGAAACGCCTGCAGGAAACTGCGCGCACCGTTCGCCTGAACGGTTTCCGCCCTGGCAAGGTGCCCATGAGCGTGGTCAAGCGTCGTTTCGGTGATAGCGTTCGCCAGGAAATTGTGGGCGAAATCATGCGCGACAACTACATCAAGGCACTGCAGGAGCAGGATATCAATCCGGCGGGTTGGCCCAGACTTGAGCCGAAGACCATGAAGGCCGGCGAAGATCTTGAGTTCGTGGCTATTTTTGAAGTTCTGCCGGAAATTGAGTTGGGTGACCTGAGCAGGATTTCCATTGAAAAGCTGACCTCGGAGATCACCGAAAAGGATATCGACACCATGATCGATAACCTGCGTCGTCAGCAGGCCACCATGAAGTCTGTCAAGCGTAAGTCCAGGAACAAGGACGTGCTGACCATTGATTTCAAGGGCTTTATCGATGGTGAAGAGTTCGAGGGCGGAGCCGCTGAAGGCCACAAGCTGACCCTGGGCTCGGACCAGATGATCCCGGGTTTCGAAAAAGCTCTTGTTGGTGGCAAAGCCGGTGAAGAGCTTGAGATTGAAGTGACCTTCCCTGAGGATTATCACAACGAGGACCTCAAAGGTAAGCCGGCCAAGTTTGAAATCAAGATCCACGAGGTTGAAGAGCCTCAACTGCCTGAACTGAATGCTGAGTTTTTCAGTAAATTCGGTATCGATGCAGAAGATGAAGCCAGCTTCCGCGAAGAAGTCAGGAAGAACATGGAGCGCGAACTCAAGCAGGCGATCTCCAACAAGCTGAAGAACGATGTGGTAGACGGTCTTCTGGAAACAACGGAAGTCGATATTCCGACGGCTCTGGCAGATCAGGAAATTGACCGTTTGCGCCAGGATGCAGTGCAACGCTTTGGCGGCCAGGTAGATTTCCAGCAGTTGCCGAAGGAGATCTTCCAGGAGCAGGCTGAGCGTCGTGTCAAGACCGGCCTGTTGTTCCAGGAAGTTGTAAAGGCAAACGATTTGAAAGTGGATCCGGCCAAGGTTGACGAAAAGATCCAGGAAATCGCGTCAACGTATGAACAACCTGAGGAGGTTATTGCCCACTTCAACGGTAACCCGGAACAAAAGAGCCAGATCGAATCGTCTGTACTGGAAGATCAGGTTGTTGACCATGTCCTCTCTCAGGCCCAGGTCACAGAGAAAAAGGTCAAGTACGAAGAAGCCATCCAGGCAGGACAGCCGCAGCGCTGATATAGTAGGGCACTGGTGTCGGGGTTGGATTTATTCTGGCCCGGCTGGCCGAAAAGACCTAACAGCCGGCATGTCCGGCTGTTTTCATCTTGACTCGCTGCTGGCAAAGTACAAGGTGTAGAAATGCTGAAGACGCTGTGGTGTGAAGCCACGTTCCAACTGTCCATAAGGAGTTCAGGCGCATCATGATGCAGAAACCGATTGATGGTCCCGCAATGGTTACCAGTTCCGGCCTGGTGCCGATGGTTATAGAGCAGACTGCCCGCGGCGAGCGTTCGTTCGATATTTATTCCCGCCTGCTCAAGGAGCGGGTGATCTTCATGGTCGGGCAGGTGGAAGATCACATGGCGAACCTGATCGTAGCGCAGCTTCTGTTCCTGGAATCCGAGAATCCGGACAAGGATATCCACCTGTACATCAACAGCCCTGGAGGTTCGGTAACGGCGGGTATGTCCATTTATGACACCATGCAGTTTATCAAGCCGGACGTTGCAACGCTGTGCGTGGGGCAGGCCGCCAGTATGGGCGCCTTCCTGCTGGCAGGCGGTGCAGCAGGCAAGCGTGCCTGCTTGCCTCACTCCCGGGTGATGATTCACCAGCCTCTGGGTGGTTATCAGGGGCAGGCAACGGATATCGAGATCCACACACGGGAAATTCTTAAAATCCGGCACACCCTGAACTCCATACTGGCCCACCACACCGGCCAGGATCTGGAAACCATCTCGAGGGACACGGATCGTGACTACTTCATGGATCCGTCCCAGGCGAAAGAGTACGGGTTGATTGACTCCATACTTGATAAGCGCGTACCGAATAAATAATACTGGCAGTAGTAGCACCACATTTGACTGGCGCTGCGTAATTATTTTTGGAAGCGCCGGTAAAACGAGATCAGAGGTATTTCAATGGCAGATGATAGAAACGGCAGAGGCGACGATAACGGCAAGTTGCTGTACTGCTCGTTTTGTGGAAAGAGCCAGCATGAAGTCCGTAAGCTCATTGCAGGGCCTTCGGTGTTCATCTGCGACGAGTGTGTCGACCTGTGCAACGATATTATCCGTGAAGAGATTCAGGAGAATGCACAGGAGGAGCCGAGTGATCGTCTTCCCACGCCGGCTGAAATCCGCGATACGCTGGACGAATACGTAATCGGTCAGGACCGCGCAAAGGTTGTGCTTGCCGTGGCGGTTTATAACCATTACAAGCGTTTGCGTTATGGGGAAGGCAAGGGCGATGTTGAGCTGGGCAAAAGTAACATACTGCTGATTGGCCCAACGGGTAGCGGTAAAACGCTGCTGGCCGAAACCCTGGCACGTATGCTCAACGTTCCATTTACCATTGCCGACGCGACAACCCTGACCGAGGCGGGCTACGTGGGTGAGGACGTCGAGAACATCATCCAGAAGCTGCTTCAGAAGTGTGATTATGATGTGGACAAGGCCCAGCGGGGCATTGTTTATATCGATGAAATCGACAAGATTTCACGCAAGTCTGATAACCCTTCCATCACCCGTGATGTATCCGGTGAGGGGGTTCAGCAGGCGCTGCTGAAGCTGATCGAGGGCACGGTAGCATCGGTTCCGCCCCAGGGTGGTCGCAAGCATCCGCAGCAGGAGTTTTTGCAGGTGGATACCAGCAATATGCTGTTTATATGTGGTGGTGCCTTTGCCGGCCTGGATAAAGTCATCCGTGATCGCACTGAAAAGAGCAGTATCGGGTTCTCGGCGGCAGTTACCAGTCGGGACGACAGCAAGAATACCGGTGACGTGATCAAGCACGTTGAGACAGAAGATCTGGTCAAGTATGGGCTGATCCCTGAATTCGTAGGGCGCCTGCCGGTGGTCGCCACGCTGAACGAGCTGGATGAAGATGCACTGGTGCAGATTCTTACCGAGCCGAAGAACTCCCTGACCAAACAGTATCAGAAGCTGTTTGACATGGAGGGTGTGGAACTGGACTTCCGGGATGATGCCTTGCGTGCTGTTGCAGCTAAAGCGCTGGAACGGAAAACCGGTGCCCGCGGTCTCCGTTCCATCATGGAAGCCACCTTGCTGGATACCATGTACCAGATCCCTTCGGAGCATGATATTTCCAAGGTCGTGATCGATGAAAGTGTGATCAAGGGCGACTCGGAGCCGTTCAAGATATACGCCAACAAGGATCACGCCAAAGCCGTACCGGATGACTGACCGGGTTTTCACGGCACACCAGGAAGGTGCTGGCCGGTCTTAAAACCTGGCAAACCGGCGAGTTTGCCAGGTTTTTGCTTGAATGGATTCATGGATTGTCAGTGGTAGGACCGGACGCAAATTCCCGACTTCGAACGGGATCTGACCTGGATCTTTACCAAATCTGAAGCCGGATATTGTCCGGCAGTTATCTCTCCCCGCTTCGTCCCCCCGTCATTTGAAAATTAAGACAGAATTAAGTTTTACCGGCGGTTGCATAAGTCATATATCGTTTCTAGTATTGGTTGGGTGCTTAATCGATTAAGTTCGATCCGGACTATTGATTCCAGCTTGGTTGTTAAGCAAGGGTTACGGCTTAATGTATTGATCGCAGCATTGGAGCAGAAGGGCCTCCGACCACGGCTTCGATGGATGCGAGAGACTGGCTTAGTATCTAAATGCATTAAGTAAGCACTGATCGGAAAAATTAAACCTTACAAAAACAAGATGAGGTTCTGACAAGTGATTTACTTCAAAGCACGAAATCGCAACCCTGTGGCCATGGCTGCCACTCTGGCTTTGGCCACTGCTCCGCTCGCCGTGCAGGCGCAACAAAGCACGGAAGAGCGCCTGTCCGCCCTGGAGGCCAAACTGGCCGAAATTCAACCGCAAGCTACCGGCGAGGAGGGCTTTTCCTTCAACGCATACGCCCGTTCCGGGCTACTGCTTGACGATGATTTGCAAAGCGCATCCGGTGGCCCTTATCTGACGCCGGCAGGTTCCGTTGGCGGGGCGGTTGGGCGCCTGGGTAATGAGCCCGATACATACCTCGAAGCTATCCTCAACTACAAGCAGGTGGCGGAGAATGGCACCAAATCCCATTACCGGGTAATGATTGCAGACTCCACCTCATCCTCCAATGACTGGACCTCCGAGGATGGCGCCTTGAACGTTCGGCAGGCCTACGTTGAGTTCAGCGACCTGGCGAGTTTCAGTGGGATCTTCAAGGATGCGTCAATTTGGGCAGGTAAACGTTTTGACCGGGATAACTTCGATATCCACTGGTTGGACAGTGATTTCATTTTTCTGGCAGGGCTGGGTGCCGGGATCTACGACATTGCCTGGTCAGATAATGTCAAGTCCAGCTTCTCTCTGTATGGGCGCAGCTTTATTGAGTTCGCGGCAGACACCGATTTTGTTCCGGAAGGCAGTTACAGTACTGACAATATTATCCTGACCGCCAACAACTATGCCGGTAATTTTCAGTGGATGATAAGTGGCATGAAAGCCCGGGACAATGACCAACGTGTCGTGGAGGGTGTTACCGAAGCGGCTGAAACTGGTATCCACACCATGCTGGCTTACCATGGCGGCAGCTTTTTTGGCGTGTCCGACGGTAACTACAAAGTGGCGGTGATGCACGGTCAGGGCCTGGGCGCGGAGACCAAGAACATCGGTTCCGATGGTGATCTCCACGAGGACGCGGTCAGCACCCGTTTTGGGGTTTACGGCACCACCTATCTGAGCGACAACTGGCGTCTCGCTCCGGCGATCCTGGCGGAAACCAGCAAGGATCGATACCTCGCCGGTGACGAGTATCAGTGGCTGACTTTCAATACCCGCCTTGCCCACGAAATTGCCGCAAACTTCGAGATGCAGTATGAGGTTTCCTGGCAGACCATGGACATTACGACGATGGGCTACAACGGTCGCGAAGATGTTGATGGTGATTACAGCAAGTTCACCATAGCACCTACCTTTAAACCTCAGGTTGGCGGTTTCTGGAATCGCCCCGAAATCCGCGTGTTCGCCAGCTATTCTACCTGGGATGACGCGCTGGACAGTTACGCTGTTGGTGACGCACTCGGTGCTGACAGTGATTTCGAGAGCGGCCAGTGGACTTTTGGTACCCAGATGGAAATCTGGTTCTGAAGCGAACAATTACAAAATCGAGGTGAGCAATATGTCCAGATTGAATGTAAGTCAATGGATGCTTGGTGCTGTCGCGGTTGTTGCTTTTGCCGCCGGCGTGCAAGCCAAGACACTAACCATTTCTTGTGGCGCTGTTGGTGCAGAAAAGCAGTTGTGTGAAGAGGGTACCCAGGCCTGGGCTGAACAGACCGGTCATGACGTAAAAGTGGTTTCCACGCCCAATTCCGCTACTGAACGCCTGTCGCTGTATCAGCAGCTGCTGGCAGCCCAATCCGGTGATGTGGATATTTTCCAGATCGACGTAGTCTGGCCCGGCATGCTGGCCAAGCACCTGGTGGACCTCTCGGAGTACACGGGCGGGGCCGAAGACGCCCACTTCAAATCCCTGGTGCAGAACAACACGGTGGATGGCCGACTGGTTGCCATGCCCTGGTTTACAGATGCCGGGGTTCTTTACTACCGCAAGGATCTGCTGGAGAAGTACGATCAAGATGTGCCGGAAACCTGGCAGGACTTGACCAATTCGGCCCGTGTGGTCATGGCCGGCGAGCGTGAAGCCGGTAACGACCGCTTCTGGGGGTATGTCTGGCAGGGCCGGGCATACGAAGGGCTGACCTGCAATGCCCTGGAGTGGGTGAGTTCCTACAACGGTGGAACCATAGTGGATGCTGACGGAAAAGTTACCATCAATAATCCGCACGCCCGGGAGGCGTTGGCGTTGGCCGCCAGCTGGATCGATGATATCTCACCGCGGAGCGTACTGAATTATACCGAGGAAGAGGCTCGTGGTGTGTTCCAGTCCGGGAATGCACTGTTCATGCGCAACTGGCCTTACGCCTGGAGCCTGGCACAGAGTGAAGATAGTTCCGTCAAGGATAAGGTGGGCGTAGTTGCCCTGCCCAAGGGTGGGGAAGATGGCTCTCATACCGGCACGTTGGGGGGGTGGCAGTTGGCGGTCTCCCGTTATTCTGAGAATACGGAGGAAGCAGCAGATCTTGTCCTCTTCCTGACCAGTTACGAGGAACAGAAACGCCGGGCAATCCAGGGCAGCTATAACCCCACGATTCCGGGCCTGTATAAAGATGAAGAGGTTCTCACGGCAGTGCCCTTCTTTGGCGAACTGTTCGAAACCTTCAAGAACGGAGTGCCCAGGCCTTCTTCAGTGACCGGTGAAAGTTATGGTCGGGTCAGCAACGCGTTCTTCAATGCTACCCATCAGGTGCTTTCCGGTGAGGCGGAGCCGGAACAGGCGTTGAGTGGCCTGGAGCGTCAGCTTCAGCGTGTCGGTCGTCGGGGCTGGTAACCGGTCATGGCTTATACCGCGCCGGCACCTGTAGACACGGTCGCGGGCGGCAAATCGCCGGCCCGGGCCTTTCCCGTCAAACGGCAAGCCAGCCGGGTGCGCCGCCAGCGCCTGCGGGCGGCATGGCTGTTCCTGATCCCCATGCTGCTCGTGCTGGCCGCCGTGGCGGGCTGGCCACTGATGCGAACCATCTGGTTCAGCTTCACTGATGCCAGTTTCTCCAATATCAGCGAATACGGACTGGTGGGATTCGAAAACTACCTGGTTTACGACAACGGCGCCTGGTATGGCGTGTTGGCGGACCCGACCTGGTGGAGCGCGGTCTGGAATACGCTGTTCTTCACGGTGGTGTCGGTTGGCATTGAGACCGTCCTCGGACTGATCATAGCGCTGACCCTGAACGCTCAGTTCACTGGCCGGGGCTGGGTCCGGGCAGCCACGCTGATTCCCTGGGCGGTGCCAACCATCGTGTCCGCCAAGATGTGGGGCTGGATGCTCCACGACCAGTTCGGAATCATCAACGAAATGTTGCTGGGTCTTGGCCTGATTGCAGAGCCACTGAACTGGACAGCCAACGCGGATCTGTCCATGTGGGCAGTAATTATGGTCGATGTCTGGAAAACCACGCCCTTTATGGCCCTGCTCACGCTTGCCGCGCTGCAGATGCTGCCCTCGGACTGCTACGAAGCTGCGAAGGTTGACGGTATTCATCCGGTGCGGGTGTTCTTCAAGGTAACCCTGCCGCTGATCCTGCCGGCGTTGATGGTTGCCATCATTTTCCGTGTGCTCGATGCGCTGCGCGTCTTCGATGTGATCTACGTGCTGACATCCAACAGTGAGGACACCATGTCGATGTCGGTCTATGCGCGACAGCAACTGGTGGAATTCCAGGATGTCGGGTACGGATCGGCGGCCTCCACGGTTCTGTTCCTGATCATTGCCCTGTTGACCATCAGCTATCTCTATCTCGGCCGCAAGCAGATTGGGGGTGAGGCATGAACCGCAAACTGTTGAGGAAAATCGTGGCGAAAACCGGTTTCGCTGTTCTGTTGGTGGGGATCCTGCTGTTTACGGTGTTCCCGTTCTATTACGCGATCGTGACCTCATTCAAGAGTGGTTCCGATCTGTTCGATGTGACCTGGTGGGTGAGCTCGATCGATTTCTCCAATTACCTCTCCGTGATTGGCGACGGCTCCTTCGTGGGCAGCATCTGGAACTCGGTGCTGGTCTCTTTCGCCACGGTAATCATTGCCATGGTGTTTGGCCTTACGGCCGCCTATGCTCTCGGTCGGGTGCAGTTCCGGGGCCGGAGTGCGGTGCTGATGATTGTGCTCGGAGTCTCGATGTTTCCCCAGGTGGCGGTGCTGTCCGGGTTGTTCGAGGTGATCCGGGCCCTGGATCTTTACAACAGCCCGTTGGCGCTGATCTTCTCCTACACCATCTTCACGTTGCCGTTCACGGTCTGGATTCTGACCACCTTCATGCGGCAGTTGCCGAAGGAGCTTGAAGAGGCAGCCATTGTTGACGGTGCCTCACCCATGACCACTCTGTTCAAGGTGTTTATCCCACTGATGTGGCCAGCGATGGCAACGACAGGCCTGCTGGCATTTATTGCCGCCTGGAATGAGTTCCTGTTTGCACTCACCTTCACGCTCACCGATGACCAGCGCACGGTTCCTGTCGCCATTGCCCTGCTGACCGGCGGCTCCCAGTACGAATTGCCCTGGGGCAACCTGATGGCGGCGTCTGTCATTGTCACGGTGCCGTTGGTGTTGCTGGTGCTGATTTTTCAACGTCGTATCGTATCCGGCCTCACGGCGGGTGCGGTGAAAGGTTAATTGAGGAGTTATTGTATGATCCAGTCTCAGCCCTGGTGGAAAGGTGGCATTATCTACCAGATCTATCCCCGCAGTTTTCTCGACAGCAACGGGGATGGTATCGGCGATCTGCAGGGCGTTACCCGTAAACTGCCCTATGTCGCGTCCCTGGGCGTGGACGCTATCTGGCTGTCTCCGTTCTTTAAGTCACCCATGAAAGACTTTGGCTACGACATTTCTGACTACCGCGGTGTCGACCCGATTTTCGGGGTCATGAACGACTACCGTGCACTGGTCGCAGAAGCTCATCGCCTGGGCTTGAAGGTGATCATTGATCAGGTGCTCAGCCACACAGCCGAGAGTCACCCCTGGTTCGAGGAAAGCCGTTCCAGCCGGGATAATCCCAAGGCCGACTGGTTTGTCTGGGTCGATCCGAAGCCGGATGGTACCCCGCCCAACAACTGGCTCTCAATTTTTGGTGGAAGCGCGTGGGCCTGGGACAGCCGCCGGGGCCAGTATTACCTTCACAATTTCCTGGCCAGCCAGCCGGACCTGAACTTCCACAATGCGGACGTGCGACAGGCCCAGCTCGATAATATGCGATTCTGGCTGGAGCTGGGCGCGGATGGTTTTCGCCTGGACACAGTGAACTTTTACTACCACAGCCAGGGGCTGGAGAATAATCCGGCTGTTCCGGCCGGTGAGAACAAGACCTTTGTGGCCAAAGGTATGAATCCTTACACCTACCAACGCCATGTATATGATCTGAGCCAGCCGGAGAACCTGGCTTTCCTGGAGGATCTTCGCGAGCTGATGGACGAGTTTCCGGAAACCACCCTGGTGGGCGAAATCGGAGACGACCGGCCGTTGGAGCGGATGGCCGAGTACACCCGGGGCAGCAACCGCCTGCATATGGCCTATTCCTTTGACTTGCTCTCCGACCAGCATGGCCCGGAGTGGGTTCGCGATGTGGTGCGCAGGTTCCAGAAGGGTCTTGGCGATGGCTGGGCTTGCTGGGCACTGAGCAACCACGACGTTGCCCGGGTGGTGTCGCGCTGGGGTGAGGGTGTCGAGGATCTGCCAGCGTATGCCCGGGTGCTTATGGCTTTGCTGCTGTCACTTCGGGGCAGTGCTTGCATCTACCAGGGTGAGGAGCTCGGACTTCCGGAAGCCTGGGTGCCCTTCGAGGCCCTGCAGGACCCCTACGGCATCCAGTTCTGGCCGGAGTTCAAGGGCCGGGACGGTTGCCGCACCCCCATGCCCTGGACATCGGAAGACGGAGGCGGATTCACCGCGGGTACGCCATGGCTGCCCGTCGACCGCCACCATCTTGAGCTGTCGGTGCAGAGCCAGGAGGACAATCCGGACTCCACCTTGAACGGTGTTCGCCGGCTGATCCGCTGGCGCCAGAATCAGCCGGCCCTGGTGCAGGGGGAACTGGAGTTGATCGAGGGCACCGGCGATGCCCTTTGCTGGGTTCGCAAGGCGGAGAATCAGTCCATGCTGGTTGCACTCAATGTCACCGGCCGGGAGCTGCGCACCCCGGTGCCCTGTGACATCGGCCGGATTGCAACCGGACACGGGTTTGCCGGATATATCGATGGCGGCGACCTTGTCCTGCCGCCTTATCAGGCATTGTTTGCAGAGTTGTAAAGCAGTGCGCAGCGGAAAAAATGAGGAGCGCCCGGTCCTGGCCGGGCGATCAACAGAGGAGTCTCCACCATGGCATGCGTGGAACTGAAAAATATAAACAAGACCTTTGGACAGACCGAGATTTTGCCCTGCGTGAACCTGCGCATCGAAGACGGCGAATTCGTCGTCTTTGTCGGCCCGTCGGGTTGCGGCAAGTCAACCATGCTCCGGCTGATTGCCGGGCTGGAGGACCCCACCAGCGGGGATATCGAGATCGACGGCGAAGTGGTCACGGACCAGTCACCGAAGGAGCGTGGCGTGGGCATGGTATTCCAGTCCTATGCCCTGTATCCGCACATGTCGGTGTATGAGAACATCGCCTTCGGTCTCAAGCTGGGCAAGGCCAAAAAGAACAAGATCCGCGAATGGGTGGAAAAAACCGCCGAAGTGCTGCAGTTGGAAAAGTTGCTGGATCGAAAACCCCGCGAGCTGTCTGGTGGCCAGCGCCAGCGGGTGGCGATTGGCCGGGCCATGGCCCGGGAACCCAAGATCATGCTGTTTGATGAGCCGCTGTCCAACCTGGACGCCAGCCTGCGGGTGCAAATGCGCACTGAAATCGCCAAGCTCCATGACCGGCTCCAGTCCACCATGATCTACGTAACCCACGATCAGGTTGAAGCCATGACTCTGGCCGACAAGATTGTGGTGCTCAACGGCGGCAATATTGAACAGGTCGGTACCCCCTATGAGCTCTACGAAACGCCGGCCAGCCTGTTTGTGGCCGGATTTATCGGTTCTCCCAAAATGAACCTGATGCCTGGCCGGGTCGCGGGTGAAACCGGTGCACCGACAACCGCAATTACTATTCGCGGACTGGGGGAGGTGACGGTTAACCGGGATACATCGGGCCTGAAGGATTGCGATACAGTGACCGTCGGCGTTCGCCCGGAACACTTCAGCCTGACGTTGTCAGGGCCTGATCACGGGCTGGAAGTGGTCAACGTTGAGTACCTGGGTAACGAGGCCTATGTCTATGTGGAACTGCCCGGCATGGACGAGCTCATGGTTGTGCGCCAGCCGGTGCCCTGCGAGGTTCAGACCGGGCAGCGCGTGGCGCTGACTACCGATCCTGAACTGGTGCATGTGTTCGGAAACAGTGGCCGGGCCCTTGGCCCTTTCCGGGCGGAAACGGAGACCGCTGAGCGGCTGGCAGCAACCCAATGAAATCCGATAACCAGGAGCGGGAGAGGCAAGTGTGACCGAGAAGCCAAAACGACTTACAGTGAAGCTGATGGCTGAGCGGCTGAATGTTTCCACCGCCACCATCTCCAATGCCTTCAATCGGCCGGATCAGCTGTCTGAAGCCCGTCGCCGCTGGATTCTGGAAGAGTGCAAACGCCTTGGATACATGGGCCCCAATGCAGCAGCGCGTAGCCTGCGTACAGGCCGGACCGGCAACGTCGGAGTGATGCTGGCGGACAACCTCGCCTACAGCTTGACGGACCCGGTGGCCAGCGAGTTCCTGCATGGCCTTGCGGAGGTTCTCGATCGACGTCATATGAATATGCTGTTGCTTTCAAGCCAGGATGATGACGAGCACCGGAGCAGGCTTCAGGAATCCATGGTGGACGGATTTATTATCTACGGCTGGCTGAAAAAAGGCAGAACCTACGAACGGCTGCTGCAGCATGGCAAACCCATGGTAGCGGTGGATTTTGCTCTGGAAGGCTGCACCTGGGTCAACATCGACAACTATGAGGGTGCCCGCCGTAGCGCCGAACATGCGCTCCGGCAGCCTCCGGAAAATGTCGCCATTCTGGGCCTGCGCCTGGTGGACACGGACCGTGTCTGCCGGATACGCGATCGGGAGCTTTTCAGCGAGACGAGAGCCATTTCCGTTCGCCGGCTTCATGGCTATACCGATGCCCTGGAAGCTGCCGGCTACCAGGTTCCCGCTGAACGCATCTGGTCGATCCCCACTAATACCCATCCGGACGCCTACCAGGCGGCACGGGAAGCACTGACCAGCAGCCCCCGGCCTGATCTGTTGCTGTGTATGAGTGACCGGATTGCCCTGGCCGCTATCCAGGCTGCACTGCAGATGGGGCTGCGAGTGCCCGGGGACGTTCGGATCGTCGGTTTTGACGGAATTCCGGAGGGAGCCAACCTTCATCCGTCACTCACGACTGTGTACCAGCAGAGTGCCGAGAAAGGCCGTATCGCAGCCCGGATATTTCTCGGTGAACAGGAAGACACAAACGTTGTGCTGCCTACCTGCCTGCTCGTGCGTGAGAGCTGTCCCTGATCCATCCCATTCCGGAGAAAAATCTTCAATCATGACACTCGAGGTACTCTGTTTTGGTGAAGCCCTGATCGACATGCGTGGGGAGCGGGTGGCCGGGCAATCCCGGTTTATTCCGCAGCCCGGTGGCGCACCGGCGAATGTGGCAGTCGGGGTCGCAAAGCTTGGCGGTCGATCCCGTTTTGCCGGCCAGGTTGGTGCAGATGTTTTTGGCGACAATATCGTGGCGTCGCTGTCCGCACATGGTGTAGACACCTCGCTTCTGATACAGTCGCCCAGCGCCAGGACTGCACTGTCCATAGTCGCCCTGGATGATTCTGGCGAGCGCAGTTTTACCTTCTACCGCACTGGCACTGCGGACCTGCAGTACCGGTCAGAGCAAATGCCAGACGCCGCCTTTGCCGGAAAACCGATTTTTCATTTCTGTTCCAATACCCTGACAGAACCCGCCATCCTGCAAGTAACCCTGGCATTGGTCAGGCGGGCCCGGGATGCCGGTTGCCTGATCAGCTTTGATGTCAATTTTCGTGAACTGCTGTGGCCAGATCCGGATCAGGCGCCGGAATGGATCAGAAGCATGGCCGCTGAGGCGGATGTGGTAAAATTCAGCCGGGAAGAACTGGTGGCGCTGTATGGCGATCAGGGCGACAGGGTGATTCGCGAGTTACGTCAACAGGGTGTCCTGCTGGTGCTGGTTTCTGACGGACCGAACGTATTGTGTGCCTGGTCCGGTGAAGGCCTGCATCAACTGCGACCTCCCGCTGTAACGGCCGTGGACACCACCGCAGCTGGCGACGCCTTTGTTGCAGGTTTTCTTTACCGGCTGGCAACTCACGGAGTGGGTAAGAGTCAGCTTGGCCCATGGCTTCGTCAAGCCGGGAATCTGGATGCTGCGTTGGCGTTCGCCAGCCGGTGCGGTGCTGTTGCTGCGACACGGTACGGGGCTTTTGATGCCTTGCCCTTGCAGGTTGATCTTCAAGCGATATAAACCTGTTTCGATACTGGTTTGTATCATTAGGGTCCGGTGCTGTGTTGTTTGGTAAAAAGATTGCAATTTCAGCGCGCGCCCCAATGAAGGGTGGTATGTTGAATGAAACACCGTCAGAGGATTCCTTATGACCCGGATACCCGAAGATACCGTGCAAGAATACCCGCTGCTTCCGCTTCGTGATGTAGTGGTGTTTCCGCACATGGTGGTCCCACTGTTTGTGGGCCGCGAAAAATCCATCCAGGCTCTGGAAGCTGCGATGGAAGGAAGCAAGGAAATCCTTCTGGTAGCCCAAAAGGATGCATCCACAGATGAGCCAGGCCCGAGTGATGTGTTTGAAATGGGCACGCTGGCCACAGTACTGCAAATGTTGCGGCTGCCGGACGGCACCGTAAAAGTGCTGGTTGAGGGCAACGCCCGCGCTGCGATCAGTAATATAGCGGAAGCCGAGTATCTCTCTGGCAACGCAATGCTGATGGACGAAACTGGAGCCTCTGAGCGCGAGGAAGATGTCCTTCTGAAGACGCTCATGGGCGAGTTCGAAAAGTATGTAAAACTGTCCCGGAAAGTGCCGTCTGAAGTCTCCAATGCGCTCACCGGAATCGAAGATCTGGATCGCCTCGCCGACACCATGGCCGCGCATCTGGAAATGTCGATTCCGGAAAAACAGGAGTTGCTGCAGGCGCTCGATATCAGAAAGCGCGTGGAACTGCTTCTGGGCAAACTGGATGGCGAAATTGACCTTATAGAGGTGGAAAAGCGCATCCGTGGCCGCGTCAAAAAGCAGATGGAACGCAGCCAGCGAGAGTATTACCTGAACGAACAGATGAAAGCTATCCAGAAGGAAATGGGTAATCTGGGCGAGGGTAATAACGATTTTGAGGAACTGGAGCAAAAGCTGGAAGAAGCCGGCCTGCCGGAAGAAGCGCGGAAGAAAACCGAGTCTGAGCTCAACAAGCTGAAAATGATGTCCCCCATGTCTGCTGAGGCAACGGTTGTCCGGGGTTATATCGACTGGATGCTGGCAGTGCCCTGGAAAAAACGCAGCCGGGTGCGGCACGACATTGAAAAGGCCAGACAGATTCTCGATGAGGATCATTACGGCCTTGACGAAGTGAAGAAGCGCATTCTTGAGTACCTTGCAGTTCAGAGCCGGGTAAAGAAAGTCAAAGGCCCTGTGCTGTGCCTGGTAGGCCCTCCCGGTGTTGGTAAGACATCCCTGGGCCAGTCCATTGCCCGGGCAACAAACCGCAAGTACACGCGGATGGCCCTTGGTGGTGTTCGCGATGAGGCCGAGATTCGGGGGCACCGTAAAACCTACATTGGCGCACTGCCGGGCAAGTTGCTGCAGAAGCTGGCCAAGGTTGGTGTGAAGAACCCGCTGTTCCTGTTCGATGAAATCGACAAGATGGGAATGGATCACCGGGGTGATCCGGCATCTGCGTTACTGGAAGTTCTGGATCCGGAGCAGAATCACACATTTAATGATCATTATCTGGAAGTGGATTACGACCTTTCTGATGTGATGTTCGTGTGTACATCCAACTCCATGAACATTCCGCCTGCGCTCCTGGATCGTATGGAAATTATCCGGATTCCGGGTTACACAGAAGATGAAAAAGTGAATATTGCCTTGCGTTATCTGTTGCCCAAGCAGATCAAGGCCAACGGTTTGCGCAAGGATGAACTCACGCTGCCCGACGCCACCGTGCGTGACATCGTGCGTTACTACACCCGCGAGGCCGGTGTTCGGGGGCTTGAGCGGGAGATCGCCAAGATTTGCCGCAAAGTCGTGCGGGAACATGTGGAGGCTGATGACAAGTCAACCATCGTCCTCGAGCCCGAAATGCTTGAACACTATTCAGGTGTGCGCAAGTTCAACTACGGTCTGGCGGAGGAAAAGAATCAGATCGGGCAGGTAACGGGCCTGGCGTGGACTCAGGTGGGCGGTGAGCTGCTGACCATCGAGTGTGCGCTTACCCCTGGCAAGGGCAGAGTGGTCAAAACCGGGTCTCTTGGTGATGTAATGCAGGAGTCCATCCAGACCGCGCTCACGGTGGTCAGAAGCCGTGCTTCCGGGCTTGGTGTGGCCGATGATTTTCACGAGAAACACGATTTGCACGTGCACGTACCCGAGGGTGCGACACCCAAAGATGGCCCAAGTGCCGGTATTGGCATGTGCACAGCACTGGTTTCTGCATTGACCCGGATTCCGGTACGGGCAGACGTTGCGATGACTGGTGAGATAACGCTTCGCGGTCGTGTACTGGCTATCGGTGGCCTCAAGGAGAAGCTGCTTGCGGCACACCGGGGTGGTATAAAGACCGTTATTATTCCTGATGAAAATGTCAGAGATCTCAAGGAGATACCTGAAAATATCAAGGAATCACTCGAGATATGCCCGGTCAAATGGATTGATGAGGTGCTGGATATTGCGCTTGCCTACGCACCCGAGCCTCATGGTGCCGGGTCATCATCCGAGGTGGGGTCAGGCAAACCCCGTGACGATGAAAGTGACAGTGCAGAGCGCATAAATACACATTAAACCCACGATGAGTTGTTGACATGCCGGAGAGCCCATTGGTATAACTGTTTCGCCGTGAAGCAGCCAATACCAAGGGCTCCCGCGCAGTATGTGCCTATTCCGATCACCGGTTGAATGCCGAAAGGAATAAGAAAACCGAAGAATGGAATTCTCCGACCGCTTATGCGATAGTCGGGAACGTCCTAGAAATAACAATCCGACCTATAACATCTTCAACCTGAAAGCGAAGGGGTTTAGTGTGAACAAGTCCGAACTAATTGATGCAATTGCAGAGTCTGCAGATATTTCCAAAGCCGCCGCCGGCCGTGCTCTGGACGCAATGACCAGCTCTATCACCAGTGCCCTCAAAAAAGGCGATCAGGTTACACTGATCGGTTTTGGTACTTTCTCCGTGAAAGACCGTGCTGCGCGCACAGGGCGTAACCCGCAAACGGGTGCCGAAATCAAGATTGCGGCTTCCAAAGTGCCCGGGTTTAAAGCAGGTAAAGCCCTGAAAGACGCCGTTAAGTAACGGTTCTTTCTGCGGCGGCTCCCGTCCAAAGGAGTCGCCAAGAAGAATTCAAGGCGCATTCCGACAGGGTGCGCCTTTTTACGTTAAGTGCACCCGCAAAGGGGTTCGGGAGACACATGCTTCAAGATATTCGGGAAAATGCCCAAGGCACTATTGCCAAGATCATTATCGGTCTGCTGATCGTGTCCCTTTCCATCTGGGGAATGGACGCCATTGTAGGCGGCTTCTCCGGCGAGCCGGAAGTGGCGACAGTTAACGGTGAAGACATTACCGAACGGGAGTTCCTGCGCATTGTCCAGATGGAGAGCCAGAGGCGCCTGGCCGGGATGGAGCGTCCCGACCCTGCCATGCTGAACGATGACCAGATCCGTAAAGACGTGCTCGATTCACTGATTCAGGAGCAGGTGCTGATTCAGGATGCAAGGGCCCAGGGGCTTGCGCTTAATGACGCCGATATTGATGCGCTGATTACCCAGATGCCGCAGTTTCAGGTGGATGGCCAGTTCAATCGTGATCGCTTTGTAGCCTCTGTACGCAACCTGGGCATGGGTGTGGGTGAGTTCCGGGAAGCCATGCGCAAGCAGTATGTGGTCAACCAGATCCGCGCCGGCATTATGCAAAGCGGTCTTGTTGCCGACGAGAACGCTGCACAGCTTCTGCGAATTCAGAATCAGACCAGGAGCTTCCGTGTAGTTGAGGTTCCTGCAAGCGCTGTATCCGATGAAATCGAGATCACAGATGCAGACATCGAGACTTTTTACCAGGAAAACAGTGCCGCTTTCCAGCAGCCGGAACAGGTTGATGCGGCATACATAACCTTATCGCTGGGCGCCCTGGCGGAGAAAATTGAAATTACCCAGGAAGAGCTGGAAGCCTACTACGAGCAGCGTGCTGACGATCTGGCACGGGAAGAGCGCCGGGCGTCTCATATTCTGGTGGAAGACGATGCTGACGCGGAGCAGACCCTGGCCGATATCAGAGAGCGCCTGCAGGCTGGTGAGAGTTTTGCGGATCTGGCAAAAGAATTCTCCGTGGACACGGTATCCGCAAAGGAAGGCGGTGACCTTGGCTATGCCGGGCGAGGCGTGTATGACGAGGCCTTTGAAGAAGCCCTGTTTGCCCTTGAGGAGGGTGAGGTATCAGGCCCGGTGAAAACAAGCTTTGGTGTGCATCTGATTCGCCTGGATGATGTTCGCCGCTCCGAGGTGCCACCGCTGGCTGAAATTGAACAACAGCTTCGCAACGAGCTTGCCCGTGAGCGCGCCCAGGAAAAATACGCAGAAGTGCGGGCCGAGCTGGCCGATTCTGCCTACGCTGCCGATGATCTGGCGGGGCCTGCCGAGGAACTGGGGCTGGAAGTTCGTGAAGCCACCGGTGTCACCAGAAATGGAGGTCAGGCGCCGTTTGATCATCCTGGCCTGGTGCGCCAGCTGTTCTCTGAAGACGTGCTCGAAGGCGGTTATAACACTGAGCTGATCGACGTTGGTGATAATGTTTCTGTTGTCGCCCGGGTCCGTGAATACCGTGAAGCCCAGCAACTTGCGTTGGAGGAAGTGCAGGACGATATTCGCAAAAGTCTCAGGGCCCGTAAGACCCGGGAGCTGCTTGCTGAGCGCGCGGATGCCATTATCGCCGGCCTTGAGGAAGGCCAGTCCCTGGATGCCCTTGGTGCCGGCGACTGGAAGGAATTTGAAGATCAGGCGCGCAACGGGGCAGATGTTGACCAGAGAATTGTCCAGACTGCTTTCTCTTTGGCACGTCCGGACGATGGTGCGCCAAGTTACGGTTCCGCGATGGTGCCAAACGGCGTTGCAGTGGTCGCACTCGATGCCGTTAATGAAGGTACTACCGAAGAAGGCGACGCTGAACTGGATCAGTTGCGCAGCTTCCTGGCCTCCCTCGAGGGTCAGCGGGAATACGCGGCTTATCAGCAGTACCTGAGAAACAGGGCCGAAGTTTCGCGGCCCTAGAGCCGATCGGAAACAAAAAACCGGGCAGGTGTGCGCTTTGCCCGGTTTTTTTTCGCCCTGTAGAAAGTTCTGTTGTCAGCCGGCGTTGGACGGAAAACGGGTGGGCATCAGGCTGTCCTTGATTTTCTTGAGATGCACCAGGAAGTCGGAGCCGCGTTTGAGCGTAACGCCGGTGGCCAGAATGTCGATAACGGTAAGATGAATGATCCGCGATGACATGGGCATGTATACCTCAATGTCCTCCGGAGCCGTGATTTCCAGCGCGGTAGTACATACTTCTGCGAGGGGCGAGTCCGGGGAGGTGATACCAATTACCGTAGCACCGTTATCCCGGGCAATGCGGGCGATATCGACGGTTTCTCTGGTACGCCCGGTGTAGGAGATCATTACAATAACATCTCCCACACTTGCGCCCGCGGCTACCATTCGTTGCATCAGGGCATCGTCATAGGACATGACCGGAATGTTGAAGCGGAAAAACTTGTGTTGTGCATCAAGTGCGACAGAGGCCGAGCCTCCCATGCCAAAGAAGTTGATTTGCTTGGCCTGAATCAGATAATCAATAGCCGTGGCCAAGGCCTGGGGATCAAGCGCTTGCCGTGCCTTGTCCAGATTGGCAATCGTGCTTAACATGATCTTGTCTGCAAACTCGGCAACCGAGTCGTCCGGTTCAATATTCTGGCCAATATAGGGTGTGCCGGTTGCGATGCTCTGGGCCAGTCGAATCTTGAAGTCCGGAAATCCCGTAGCTGAAAACCCCCGGCAAAACCTGTTAACCGTGGGCTCGCTGACATTTGAGGCCCGGGCCAGGGCTGCGATACTGTACCGCGTAGCGGCGCTGGGGTCCCGCAGGATTGCCTCAGCCACCTTTCGTTCTGACTTGTTAAGAGTGTCCAGCCGGGACTGGATATCTTCCAGCAGATTGTCATCACGATGCGCCTGATTTGCGGCCATCAAAGCTACTCCCTGAATTCTGGATAAAACGATTATTGAATACGAGCTGATTATACCGGGATTTTACCGTATTTTGAGTAGTAAACGTATCACGTTTACGGCACATCCCCTGGGCTGACCGGAAACCTCTGTCATTATTTGGATAAAATTACTACATTCATGATTGAAGCAGGCGTTGCTAATGCCTGATACACAGGAGAGAAGGGTCAATGGCCAACACAATCACTGCCCGCTGCGACATTATGCTGTTTGGCGCCCTGGGTGATCTGGCCCAGCGCAAGTTGTTTCCAGCATTTTACCAGCTGGAAAGGGGTGGGCTGATAGCCGATGGCAGCAGAATACTCGCGCTTGCCCGCCGGGAGCTTGATACCGCGGGGCTTCGCAAGCTGTTGCTGGAAAGGCTGGAGCAGAGCATCAAGCCTGAAGAGTTTGACCGTTCTGTAGCCGAGGCCTTCCTGCAGCGGGTTGAGTACCAGATTCTTGAATTCCACGACAAGGAGGGATTCGGGGTGCTCAACGGCTGGCGCGACGAGCAAAACAGTCAGCTTATTGTCTATCTGGCCAGCCCGCCGTCCATTTACGGGGTGATTGCCCGCAATCTCCATTCGGCCAGTTGCTGTACCGAAAAGACCCGGGTTGTTGTCGAGAAGCCGGTAGGCCACGATCTTGAATCATCCCGCGTGATCAATGACGAGCTTGCTGAGGTCTATAATGAAAATCAGCTTTTCCGGATTGATCACTATCTGGGCAAGGAAACCGTGCAGAATCTGATCGCGCTGCGCTTCGCCAATAATCTGTTCGCCTCCCAGTGGGATCAGAATCATATTTCCCATGTGGAAATCACCGTGGCTGAAAGCGTGGGTATTGAAGGCCGCTGGGGTTACTTTGACAGGGCCGGGCAGATCCGCGACATGGTCCAGAATCACCTGCTCCAGCTGTTATGCCTGATCGCCATGGATCCACCCTCTGACCTGTCCGCCGACAGCCTCCGCGATGAAAAAGTAAAAGTGCTCAAAGCGCTCCGTACCATCACCCCGGATATGATGGAAACCTGCGTGGTGCGTGGCCAGTACACGGCAGGAACCAGCGTGGGGAAGCCGGTTCCCGGATACCTGGAAGAAGAGGGGGCCAACAGAAGGAGCCAGACGGAAACCTTTGTGGCGCTGAAAGTGGAAATCGACAACTGGCGCTGGTCAGGCGTGCCATTCTACATAAGAACCGGCAAGCGCCTGCCCGAAAAACTGTCCCAGATTATTATTCACTTCAAACCGGCTCCCCATTACATTTTTGATCCGGACCAGAAGCATCTGGCGAACAACAAGCTGATTATCCGATTGCAGCCGGATGAGGGAATGGCACTTAAAATACTCACCAAGGATCAGGGCCTGCATAAAGGCATGCGGCTGCGCCAGGGGCCCCTGGAACTGACGTTTTCGGAAACCTTTGAAATCGGGCGAATCCCCGATGCTTATGAGCGCCTCCTGTGGGAGATCATGAAAGGCAATCAGTACCTGTTCGTGCGGCGCGACGAAGTGGAACACGCCTGGCGCTGGGTTGACCGGATTATTCAGAACTGGAGTGACGGGGGTGATCCGCCGAAGCGATACGCAGCAGGAACCTGGGGGCCGGTGGCCGCCATTGCCATGATCACCCGTGATGGAAGGAGCTGGTATGAAGACGCCTGAACCGGATTTGCCGGACGGCATAGCCGCGCATCCCGGCGGGATTGCGGCTGGCAGCCTTCGGGATATCAGCTGATTTCAGAGCCAACCCTGACAATCTTCATGGCGTTGGTGCCACCCTGGGCATTGATGTAATCGCCTTTGGTGATAACAACCAGATCCCCCACGCTCACCTCATTGCGGTCCAGCAGCTCGGAAATCGCCCGGGCATTGGTCTCGTGGTTCGGAATCTCTTCAGAATCAAACGGGATGGTCTGAACACCCCGATACATCACAACCCGGTGTTGCGTGGAATGGTGCCGGGAAAACGCAAAGATCGGCAGGCCGGATTTGATGCGGGACATCAGCCTGGGGGTAGCGCCAGTCTCGGTCATGCAGATGATAGCTGCCACGCCAGTCAGGTGATTGGCTGCATACATGGCGGAAAGGGCGACTGCCTCGTCTATATGTTCCATGCTCTCGTGCATCCGGTGCTTCGACTGGTGCATTGAAGGATGTCGCTCTGCGCCCATACAGATTCGTACCATGGCTTCCACGGCTTGTACCGGGTAATCACCCACGGCGGTTTCTGCAGACAGCATGACCGCATCTGTGTAATCCATAACCGCGTTGGCCACATCCGATACCTCAGCCCGCGTGGGCATGGGGTTGGTGATCATGGATTCCATCATCTGGGTTGCGGTAATGACCGGACGATTGAGTATCCGGGCCCGTGAAATAATGTGTTTTTGCACACCTACCAACTCCGCATCGCCGATTTCGACGGCGAGGTCACCGCGCGCCACCATAACGGCGTCAGACGCTTTAATCACCGAATCCAGCGCTTCCACGTTGTGCGCCAGCTCTGCACGCTCAATTTTCGCAACCAGGCCGGCATTTGAGCCAGCTTCCCTGAGTAGCCGGCGAGCCGTATGCATATCCTCGGCAGTGCGGACAAAAGACACAGCCACATAATCCGCACCCATGCGGGCGGCTGTGACTATATCCTGCTTGTCTTTCGCGGTAAGGGCGTCGGCCGAAAGGCCGCCACCACGCTTGTTCAGGCCCTTGTTGTTCGACAGCGGGCCGCCAATCAGAACCGATGATGTGATGCTGTGCCCGTCAACAGACTGTACTTCCATCTCAATGCGGCCATCGTCCAGCACCAGAATATCGCCCGGTTTTACATCATCAATGAGCTGTTCATAGTCGATGCCAACACGCTCTTCCGTGCCTGCCTCTTTATCCATAGAGGTGTCCAGAACAAACGTTTGCCCAACCTTCAGGGTGACTTTGTTGCCGGCGAAGCGGGCAATGCGAAGTTTGGGGCCTTGCAGATCCGCAAGCAGAGCCACGAAACGCCCCTGTGCTGCTGCGGCTTCACGTACCAGGCGGGCACGTTCCAGGTGTTCATCCGCGGTTCCATGGGAAAAGTTGAGCCGGGTGAGGTCAACACCTGCAGCAATAATGGCGGCAAGGGCTTCCGGTGTGTCCGTCGCCGGGCCCAGAGTGGCGACAATCTTGGTGCGCCTGAGCATGGTTTTATCCTTTAGATGCGATTAGGTAATAAATGTATCCCGGTATTTCACAGGTAGCGAATCAGGTTTTTCCGGTCAAATCTGTACTGGCGATTATACACGCCGTTTTCGGCGCGACGGCCCGCCGCCAGAACCATGGTGACAAGGCCTTTGCGGGGCAGCTTCAGGAGTCTTCTCACGCGGCACTCGTCAAACCCTTCCATCGGGCAGGAATCAAAACCGTGCGCACGCAGGGCCAGTATCAGGTTTTCTGCGGCCAGGGCTGTGGATTTGGTCGCCCAGACCTTCATTTCATTCACCGAGTAGGGCCCACGGGGAACCGGGCGGGCCAGCCCCAACGCCAGCCCCGCGGTTTTTTTGGCCACCCCCAGAAGACCGCAGGGCCCCTGGTTGTAATGAATGGGGGCGATCTTTTTATAGTACTTCTCAACGATAGACGGCAGCTTTTCATCTTTTGGCCAGTCCTCAAGGGCAAGGCGGGCGTGCTTGCGCCAGGTGTCCGGCCGGGCAACAATTGCGATCAGTACGGGGGCCGTGGTGGCAGCATTCTGGCCAAGACAGGCTTCTGCGAGCCGGGCCCTCAGTTCCGGTGTTCTGACAACATAAAACTCCCAGGGCTGCAGATTGCTGGAGTTGGGTGCCAGGGTGGCCAGCTCCAGGCAATCCGCAAGCACGGCATCCGGAATGGGCTCATCCGTGAAACGCCTGACAGAGCGGCGGCTGCGAACCACCTTGCGGAATTCTTCAACATCGATCTCCGGCAAGGCGGGCAAGGGGAGATGGCCAGATTTTGCGTTCATTGTTTATTCCTGATTGGATTTGCGGCGCAACAGCAGGATGATGGCTTGCCGCATTGATTTTCGAGCTATATGGTTACGGGAAAACGCCTGTTATGCAATCACCCGGATGACGCGGAGCCTATGACGGATACCCTCGCAAAGCTGTCTTTTGATGAACTGGTTCGCCGGGTCCGTGCCTGTACCATCTGCGCGGAGGTTCTGCCCTTCGGGCCGAGGCCGGTTGTGCAGTTGTCACAGGCGTCCCGTATTCTGGTGGTAGGTCAGGCTCCGGGAAAGCGCGTGCATGAAACCGGATTGCCTTTCAACGACCCCAGTGGCGACCGGCTCCGGCAATGGATGGGTATAACCCGGGAAGCCTTCTACGATGACCGCAAGCTGGCCATTCTTCCCATGGGTTTCTGTTACCCCGGTAAAGGCAGGTCCGGTGACTTGCCACCCCGGCTCGAATGCGCCCCTGCCTGGCGCGCCCCGCTGCTTGAGCGATTACCCAATATCGGCCTGACGCTGGTTATTGGCCAGTATGCCCATGCCTGGCATCTTCCGGACGGTGCGCAAAGATCGGTTACGGAAAATGTCAGAAACTGGCGTCAATACTGGCCAGCCCTGCTGCCGATGCCGCACCCGAGCCCTCGCAACAATCTCTGGTTACGCCGCAACCCCTGGTTTGAGGCGGAAGTGGTTCCGGAGCTTCAGGAGCGGGTTGCCGGGCTTTTGGCTGAAGGGGATGAAAGATAACCCTCCAGTGCCTGTGTCTGTGCTTCGGATGCGTAAAGGCCCTGCTTGGTTCGGCGCCAGAGTATGTCCTCGGCTGTTCGTGCCCATTCCCGGGCTACAAGGTAGTCCACTTCTTTCTGATACAGATTGCCGCAGAAAAGCATGCCCATGTCTGCAACAGAATTCAGGCCTGCCAGGAATTCCCGGCATGCGGTGCCGTAGGTCCTTACGTAGCGTTGTGCCAACTCCACCGGAAGCCAGGGAAATCCGTTTTTCAGTTCCGCCAGGAGTGAGGGCTTGCTGTTGAAGTTGCCTCCGGGCAGCACGGCGGTTTTTGTCCAGGGCGCGCCGGCCGTGGGGAAAAACTCACAGAGCCTGTCTGTGGCAGCCTCGGCAAGCTTCCGATAGGTGGTTATCTTGCCGCCAAAGATGGACATCAGCGGTGCCTGGCCGTGATCGTAATCCAGCTCATAGGCGTAATCGCGGGAGGCCTCCTGGGCGTTTTCCTCATCATCAATGAGCGGTCGCACCCCGGAATAAGACCAGACAACATCTTCCGGGCAGGTCTGGTGCCGGAAATAGCTGTTTACAATTTTCAGGAGATAGTCAGTTTCTTCCGCCGAGATACGGGCCAGAGCGGGGTCGCCGTCGTAGTCCACATCGGTTGTGCCAATCAGGGAAAAGTGCTCCTCATAGGGAATCACAAACACAATACGTTCGTCTTCGTTCTGCAGAATGTAGGCTTCGTCGCTGCTGTTCAGGCGCGGAACCACCAGGTGGCTGCCTTTTACCAGGCGAATCTGTTTGGGTGCGGGGGCGGCAATGGTTCCTGCAAAGAGCTTGCTGGCCCAGGGGCCTGCGGCATTCACCAGCGCTTTTGCCGAGGCTGTGCTTTCGGCGCCTGTTGATCTGTCCTGCAGTGTTATTGCCCAGCTGTTTCCCTCACGTAAAGCGCGGGTGCAGCGGGTGCGGGGCTTTATGGTGGCACCCATCTGTTGTGCTTTGCGGGCCATGAGCACAACCAGGCGGGCATCATCTACCCAGCCATCCGAGTATTCGAAGCCCTTGGTAATTTCCGGCTTCAGAGGGCCGCCACTGTCAAAGGTAATAGAGCGCGAACCCGGCAGTAACTCCCGTCGGGCCAGGTGGTCGTATAGAAAAAGCCCGGTGCGGATCATCCAGCCCGGGCGCAGGTGTGGCTGGTGGGGCAGGCGAAAGCGCATGGGCCACATGATATGGGGTGAGTTGCGAAGCAGCGACTCGCGTTCCGCCAGGGCTTCCCGGACCAGGCGGAACTCATAATGTTCCAGATAGCGCAGGCCGCCATGGATCAGTTTGCTGCTGCTGGATGAGGTGGCCGAAGCCAGGTCGTTCATTTCACAAAGCAGAACATTCAGGCCCCGCCCGGCGGCGTCCATGGCGATGCCGGTACCATTGACGCCGCCCCCGATAACCACAAGATCAAATGCGCGCTGCTGCAAGGAAAATTCTCCACCAGAGAGTGTTTACAGCCGTCATTGTGCCTGAAATAAAGGCGCTGTTGTCACAGGCACGGCCGCTTATTTGACGCCCTGAACCTGTCGGGCCCCGGTAAGCGTGAACTGCTACGGATTGAACCTCGGGGTATAGGGGTGACATTGTATTTGCACCCTCACTGACATGAGTCATACTGCGCTTGCGCACCGAGCATCGGCAAAACCTGAATAGCCCATGGGGAGGAGTCTTCCATGACGGGTAAAAGCCCACAGGGTGAAACAATTACCTGGCAAACCGGCCACTGCTACCTTGGTGAAATTCTGGTGGCATGCACGGCCCGGGGTGTATGTGCCGTCCTGCCGGGGGAGTCAGTGGAGGAACTGGTTGCTGATCTGGCCAGCCGGTTCCCGCACGCCACGCTCAGGCACGCCAATGATTCCCGTGCGGACTGGTTTTCCAATGTGATGAGTTATCTGATCGACAGTCGTAAACCGCTCACTGTTGAGCTTGATCTTCGTGGTACAGACTTTCAGCGCAAAGTGTGGCGGGCACTGCAGGAGATTCCTTCCGGCAGCTCAGCCAGCTATGGCGACATTGCCCAGCGCATGGGAATGCCCTCTGCATCGCGGGCGGTAGCGGGGGCCTGCGCCGCCAACCCACTGGCCGTGGTTGTGCCATGCCATCGTGTACTGCGTGGTGACGGTAGCCTCTCCGGCTATCGCTGGGGCCTCAAGCGCAAACAGGCGGTATTAAGCCACGAGCAGGGGTTGTCTGAGCGCTGATGTTGTTGCAGCTTTTAAGCAGTTTCCGCAATCGCCGAATCGCCGGTTGTATTCCTTCCGCCATGCTCCTGTTTATGGTGCTGTTGCCGTCTCCGGTTCAGGCCCAGTGGTTCAGATACACGGATACCGCAATGACCACGCCAGTAGAACTGGAATTCTGGCACACACACCAGAGTTCTGCCGATGCCATAGCAGTGGACGTTCTGGCGGTGTTTCACCAGGTAGACCGGAGCATGAGCCGTTACCGCGAGGATTCCGAGCTCTCGGGCCTTAACCGGCAGGCCGCGGTGAACCCGGTGCCGGTCAGCCCGGATCTTTTTCGGGTGCTGGCAAAAGCCCGGGAAGTTGCGGAACTCAGCAGTGGCGCATTTGATGTCAGCTTTGGCTCCATCGGCTACCTTTACGACTACCGCGCGCAGCAGCAGCCATCGGATGAAGAGATCCGGTCGCGGCTGGATCGGATCAATTATCAGGACATAATGCTGGATGAGGCGAATCAAACAGTTTTCTTTCGACGGAAAGGGCTGTTGGTTGATCTCGGCGGCATAGCAAAAGGTTATGCGGTAGATCTTGGTATAGAACGCCTCGTGCAGGCTGGCGTCCGCCATGCCCGGCTCAGTGCCGGTGGCGATATGCGCCTGCTGGGAGACAAGCGCGGCCGGCCCTGGCTGGTGGGCGTTCGGGACCCCCGTTCAGACAAGCGCAATGCAGTGGTATTGCCGCTTGCAAACCTTGCTATCTCAACATCCGGCGATTACGAGCGGTTTTTTATCAATGATCAGGGCGAGCGTGTTCATCACATTCTTTCTCCGGGCACCGGCAAATCTGTGCGTGGTGTCCAGAGCGTTACCATCATTGGCAACGATGCGCTGACAACGGATGGGCTTTCAACGGCGGTTTTTGTTCTGGGTCCGGAGAAGGGGCTGGAAATGATAGAAAAGCTGCCGGGTATTGATGCGATCATTATTGATGATCAGCGGGTGATGCATTTTTCGGAGGGGCTGGCGCCCCCGGAATCGTGAAGCGGATGCCCGGGGCGGTGTCCAGAGAGTTATCGAGAGCTACTTTCGGATTCTGGTGGTGTAGTGCGGTCAGACTATAGGTTCCAGAGCAATCAACCGGTCCTGACTTGCTGAATTTCCGAGGCCATGCCCGACGAATTTTGAAGCGAAATCACTTTGTTCGTCGTGCAATGCCATGTAGTTCAGCAAAACCGTTTGCACCAACTGGTTTACATTGTTTGCAGCCGGGCTGGATGCTGTCTCCACCGATGCATCAGCGCGCATAAATCCAATCTGGTTGCGAATTGCAGTTGGTTGCCCGCTCGGGTTGTAAACCAGAAAAAATGAAGCAGCGGTCTGTTGGTTGTCGCCTGTCCAAACGCCTTTGCCCCTGCCGTCTTCGGAGTCGTCGAGGCTGCCGTTGCTCGATACTGAGCCGTCACTGAATACGTACAGCATCAGTGGTTTTCCCACTTTCGCAGCGTATTCAAGGCAGGCGCCCATGCAGCGCCCGGCAAGTTCATCTCGCCGCTCACCGGTGGCTCGCTCGCCGGTATGGTAGTCGTAACCACCCATGGTAATAGTGCCAGCACCCGCAAAGCCGTTTACCACCAGCTTCATTACAGAGGCTGTTTTTTGGAATTCCCGACTGGCACCGAACTCTTGCTCGGTAAAAATTCCACTATTCCCGACAATAAATGCATCCTCAGCCGGGTCAAGGATTGCCGGTTCACCATAGGTATCAATCAGGTCAGCGCTCTTGGCATAGCCGCAACGCACCAGCTTTTTGATTTCGGTGTCCTCGCTGGTGCCGAGTTTGGTGTTGACCTGGTTCATTTTTGCGTCACTGATGCGCTGTACGGCTTCCATCACAGAAACCGCATCAGTCTGATTCAGTATGGATGTCAGATCGCCCACATCCACCAGACCTTTGGCATCGGTTGGGCGGTCTATTTTGGTGGGGCGCACTTTCGGATCAATCAGGTTGATGGGCGCCATGGAGTTGCCGCCTGATTCTGTGCTTTGAGATCCAATCAGGGAGAGTAAGGAGCCGTTGGCGCCGGCTTTATAAATGCCATACATGGGGTTATGGGGGTTGTTACCAGTGTCGTTTTCTGAGCGTGCCGCAATAATCGCACCGTTAGTTTTGGAGCGGGTGAGAATGCTGGTGCTTTGCAAGATCCCCCTCAGGAAGCCGCTGTCAGAGTGAAATGCGAGCCCCAACTCGGTGTTCACAAAGGCAGGGTCGTTTGGCAGCATGTCCCCGGGCAGCCCGAGCTTGTTGTAGCCGGCGGTGCTCAGAAAATCCATTTGTCCGCCAGATTTGCCCATAAGCACATTGGAGCCGGCAATGCTGGCACCTCCAGCCAAGTCAAAACAGATAAACGGGATCTTCCCGGCGCCGGCGATGCCGATACCACACTCGGCCTTCAGTTGCTCTGACAGATCTGCTGCAGCCATGCGGGGATTGACGAACAGGCCGAGCATGGACGAGCCAACAACCGTTGCGGTGCCTGCCCGCAAGCCTTGGGCAATAAACTCCCTGCGAGTGCGTGGCCGCGAGTGATTTTCGTGCAGTAGGGGCTCGCCATTGGCCAGGGGCCGTTTAAGTTTTTTTCGTATCAACATGAGCGTAGTCCTCTACTGAACCAGGGTGGTGGCGCTGCCAAGAACAGCGGCACAACTTGCTTTAACGATTGTTTCGGTACGGTTCTGGCAGTTGTTTTCACCGCTACACGGTGTCAGCTTGTCTATCAGGCTGACAAGCTCCGCTTGAATATCCGATGCGGCAGGCTGAGTGGACAGGTTCTCGCCCACGAACCGTGCCAACAATGGCCCGGTAATCAGGCTCTTGCCACTGTGATCAAAGGCTGTTGCGGCAGGTTCAGAGAAGTCAAAGCCCGGGAAGAAGTTCGCCCGTGCCTGCTCATCGTCGACGAGAACACTGCAATACTGAATGGCCATCTGCGTTACGGCCATCTGATGAGACGACAGGAATCCGCTGATGTTTTCCACTGTCGGTAGCTGCTGTTTCACGGTGGCGAATGTCTGGGCCACACTCTCCTGCGTTTTTTGAATACCAGTCATGCGTGCCATGGACTCATTGATCTCATCAAAAGTTTTCAGGCCGATGTCGGGCGAACGCTCAAGAACCGGCGGTGCGACGGTTCCGGGCACTGGTGGCTGAGAACGTGAGAAGGTGCTGCTGCCGAGCCGGTCAAAGGTCAGGAAGAACTCGTCGCTACCAGGACCATTCTCAAGCGCGATGATGGTACCCAGTCGTGATACCGGCTGGCCTTTACCTGGCTCGTAGGTGGCGCTATCCAGAGTCACATCAAGATTTGCCCAGGCCTGACCGACGGTGGCTTCTTTACCGTTGATGCCCAGGCGCATGCCTTCGAGCTTTATGTTCGATGGCTCTGCATTTGCATCAAGGCTGATGAAGAAAGGCTCAGTGAAGCGATAGCTGTAGTTGTCGAACACGCTGACATCAAAAGCAATAAAGCTTTCCGGCACATCAATCAGATGGGAAACGCCGAACAACAGATAGAATTTCTGGCCTACACCCACATCATAATTGGTTTTTACCTGCTCAGGAGTCAGTGCACGGTTATGAAAGGCGACCATGCGAATGGCGCCCTGCCAGGGAGACCGGCCATCGGTTTCGTTACCAAGTACCAGGGCAAAACTGTCGTCCCACTCGGAAAGCAGACCGGCATCGTCCGGGTCGAGATCGCCGGAATGCTTGCCGTTAATAAAGATTTGTCGCCCGGTGCCTGGGCTATAGTTCACAACAACGTGCTGCAGAGTGGCCTGCAGGAGCTTGTCGCCATCCTGGGTTGCGAACGGAGTATTCTCATCGCTGGTGGTGCTGCGATGGAGCACTTCGTAGCGCTGCAAGGTTTGGCTTAGCGTCAGGTTGCGGGCGGTGGCCGAGCCGGAGTAGGTGATGATGCGTGCATCTTCCTGGGTAATATTACCCGGCGCGACCCATGCTTCAATGGCGTATTCGCCAGAGTCCGTAAGCAGTGCATGCAGCTTGCTGCTGCTGGTGGTCGAGCCCTGGGCTTTGCCTGCCGGTATTACAGGGCCGGTTTCAGGTTTGACTTCGGGACCTATGTTGATACCCCAGCCCAGCACCCAGTCCACATTGCCACTGAGTGTGAGGTCCAGTGGTGTGGATACGCCACTGGTATCGTAAGCAATCTGGCCTTCCCCGGCTTTGAACTCGTAAAGCGCGATAATGTTGTCTTCAAAACGTCCACCCGAATTGGCCAGAAGGCCATCGCTCTCCAGCACCAGCGCCTTGCTGGTAACGAGGCTTGGGTCAACCGGCTGCAGCGTCTGCAGCGCAGACAGCTCCAGAATCTTCGTTTCCATGTACGCCGCAGAACTTTCGCAATCGCTTGTCCAGCAATTGTGGGCATCGAACCTCAGCCTTTCCACCAGGCGCGAATTGGCGGGGTTGTTGAGGTTGATCCGGCTTTTGGACTGCTCATAGGCCGTTTCCAGATTGCTACTGGCAATGTATGGAGTCTGGCCGCTGTCGGCATGACATTCGCTGCAGTATTGGGTTAACGCCGGGTAAACTGTGCTGGCGAAATCACTTGGGTCGCTGGGGAGGATGACCGTGTTTCCAGGGTTTTTGATCGCCGGGGCGCGAAGCTCGATGGTTTTGACCGAGTTTGCTGAGCCCCCGGCCCAGTTGGAAATGTAGGTGGTGAGTATGTCTGCGCAGACTGCATCACTGGTTGTCCAGCAGTTGTGCCCGCCCGCCACCTTGGTCACCATGGCAGACTGGGACGGATCCGCAAGGTTCACGACTGTATTGGCCTGCGCGTATGCGGTATTTACGTTCTGGCCGTCCACGAACGTAGGCGACTGGCCTCCCGTGCCGTGGCAGGAACCACAGCGATTGTCCTGAACCAGATTGTCCCAGACGTTAAGTTTGAAATTCTGTACATCGTCGCTGGCGGGTGCGGGGCCGCTGTAGCTTATCGTGCCAGAGCCGGGGGTAGTATTCGGCAGGGCTTCGGTGGACTCGCCGCCACAGCCGCTCAGTACCAAAGCAGCCATTGCCAGAATTGTGATAGTGGCCAGTGAACGCAAGCCAGTTGTTTGCTGACGGATTATGGTTGTCATCACGTTCTTACTCCCCGGCACAGTAGACGGCAGATTCGGCGAACACCTGCTTCAGGTTGAAGCCTGTATTCCGGAAGCTGGTCACCATTGTCGCAATCTGGTTGCGATCATCGCTGTTTGAGGGTGGCCGCAGGCATACGTTCTTGAACACTTTCTTTACCTGGCATTCGGCGAAGGCGTCGGAATAGGCAAGTTCTCTTCCCAGGCTTCTGGCGCCGCTTCCTGAACCAGGCAGGCTGGTATCCCAACCCAGGCGCCGATTGGCACCCTGGCGCCAGTAGTTGTCCCATGAATCACCTGTAGTTACATAACCTGGCTCGAAGGTGGTTGAGTTGATGAGGTACTTGCTTTGCACCCGCGACTCAGTGCCCGGCTCATTGATGGTGTTGTAAACCAACTGGCCCATAAGCCCATCGGGGTCAGTGTCCGGGTTGTACTCATAATCGTAGTAGGCAAAAGCCTGGGTCATCGGGTCCATGCCGGTATGGCAACCCACGCAGTTGTTCAGAAACACCCGGCTGTCGCCACCGGGGCTGCGGGAGACATCCTGGCGGATGCGATCCGGTGGCAGTGTAACGTCGGCAACCTGCTCCAGGTCGTTACACATATGGTTGATAAGGGTAAAGCGAAACATGGCCCGGTTGGTGCCGGCGCTGAAGAAGGCTCTGGCCGCTGCGCGAGACGTAATTACGCCGGCGGTTGCGTCAGTGGGCAGGCCAGTTAATCCGGACTGGCTTACGCCCCGGAAGTTTTGGTGGTCGGAAAGGTCGTGACCAAGCTCTTCGATTTTCTCGTAATGATTGTTGTTCGAGTTGGAATAGGGTGGTACATCGTTCCACATGCCGATGTATAAAATGTCGTCATACAACACTCTGCGAAAATCTGCACCATCTCTGACCAGCCCGATCACAGTCGCCGTGTAGTCGTTCAGCGGGACGAACGGAGTCATGGCTTCGTTGGTCCAGGGGGCGGCAAGGTTTTTCAGGGTTACATTGTAAAACGCCGGGTCGGCAATAGCCCGGAAAGCTGCATCCAGCTTTCGGCCGGCCGCAATATCCTGTGCCATGTCATCGAGGACCTCGGCAGAGGGTGGAACCCCGGCAATCCTGTCATGGATTCTCTTGGCCTGTTCTCGCGGTCCGGCATTTGCTGCACCCGCGTAAACAGCAGTTATCAGAATCAGCAGTGACATACTGCATGCCTTGAATGCGCTGTGCGGCATTCTCTCTTGGGCTTTCATGTCGCTGTCCTCAATGTTTTTGGTTGGCACGATAGGCCAATTTGACAATTGTTAATAGTTTAGTCTTGCAATTAGCATGAGAATTGTGGGTTGCGCCACGTAATTACATTTACTTACGTAAAACCCGTAGAGGTTTCAGGAGGCTCAGACTTAATTTATGTCATGAATTTCTTTGCCGCAGGGTAGTTTTGCGGTTTTCAGTGGAGCCAGGGCGCGTGCCTTATAAACCGAACAAGATCGCCAGAACACTATTCTGCCTTGGGTTGGCGATCGCACTTTCCGGCTGCCTGCCTGCTGGCGACAGTCAGAAACCGGATCCCGTCGTGCTTGAGGATCCGGTGGCATATGTGAAGCGCCCTCTGCTATTTGACAGCAATAGCGGGGCTCTGATTGAAGACAATCTGGCAGACCCCTCAAGTTTTCGCCCCGGTGCCCGCCTGTATGTGAAAGCCAGTGCATCAATCGATGCGAGCCCAAGGGACATATCATCCCGGGCTTTTTCCGGCCCCGAGTTTCTGGATGATGCAGGGCGTTTGCGGTACGACGTGAAAGACCTGCACGCTTCCCATGACGGCACGCGGGTTCTGTTTGCCATGCGGGCGCCGGAAATCGAGGGTGTCGATGAGGAAGATCAGCCCACCTGGAATATCTGGGAATACGACCTTGCTTCCGATGTTCTGCGCAGGATTATCTCCTCCGATGTGACCGCCCGGGCAGGTCAGGACGTGGCACCGGCTTATTTGCCGGACGGGCGTATTGTGTTTTCGTCTACCCGGCAACGCACCTCCAAAGCCATTTTGCTGGATGAAGGCAAAGGCCAGTTCGCCGGCCTTGATGAAAACCGGGATGTGCCCGCGTTCGTGCTGCATACCATGGATGAGGACGGCGACAATATTCAGCAGATTACCTTCAATCAGAGCCACGACCTCGACCCATTGGTCAGCGACGATGGCTTTATTGTATTCAGCCGCTGGGACAACGCCGGTCAGACCCGAAGCAACGGGGTTAATCTTTACCGGGTGAATCCGGATGGAACAGGGCTCACCTATCTCTACGGGCGTCATTCCCATGATTCTGTGCCGGGGGCGCGCAATGTTCAGTATCTGAAGCCTCGTAAAACCGACTCCGGCGCCTTGCTGGTGCAGTTGCGTCCCTTTGAGAGCGACAACTATGCCTCGGCACCGGCCGAGGTTGACATCAATAATTTCGTGGAAGCCGGGCTGCATATTGACGGCAGTGTCGGAAGTGGCCAAAGCCCACTGGTCCCGGGCATCAGCCTCGACGGGGAGCTTACGCTGAACGGTCGTTACGGCTCTGTTTCGCCGCTTATGGATGGCACTGGCCGATACCTGGTGAGCTGGACGCCATGCCGGCTCAGCGAGAGAGCATCCAGCCGGATTGTAAACTGTACCGAAGAGCGCCTGGAGTCCGATGCCTATGTTCCTGCACCGCCGGTTTACGGGCTCTGGCTGCTGGATGTAGCAAACGGAACCCGGAGACCTGTGGTGGAGCCTTCAGAGGGTGAGCAGTTTGATGAAGCAATACTGCTGCGGCAGCGTTCGCTGGAAGGGTTTATTCCGGAAGCCCAGTTCACGGGAGTTGCCGCTAGCCTGGCAGATGCAGGCTACGGCATTGTGCATATTCGAAGTGTGTACGATTTAGATGGAGTGGACACCGCGCCAAACGGTATTGCAGCAACTGCAAACCCTTCCATCACAACAGCGGCACAGCGCCCGGCCCGGTTCCTGCGCCTGGAAAAGCCGGTATCCATGCCCGACGAGAACGTAAAAGATTTTGACAATAGCGCTTTCGGTCGCAGCCGGGGGCAGCTAATGCGGGAAATCCTTGGGTATGTGCCGGTTGAGCCGGATGGCTCGGTAAAGGTGGCGGTGCCCGCGAACGTTGCGTTTGCGATCAGCGTTCTGGACGCCCAGGGTCGCAGAATCAGCCAGCGCCACCAGAACTGGTTGTCGGTGCGCCCGGGAGAAACGCTGGAGTGCCAGGGATGCCACGATTCCGGTTCGCCCGTGTCCCACGGTCGTCCGGATGCAGGCCCAGCCCCTGCGTGGCGTGGTGCGGGCACCACCGGACTGCCTTTTCCGGGTACCGATCCGGCCCTGTATGCAGATATGGGCGAAACCATGGCGGAGGTTTATGCGCGGATTCAGAGTATACGCCAGCCAATACCAGACCCGGTTTATCGCGCAGATGAGTGGACGGACCTTGCCAGCAGCGTCGAAGAGCGGTCACTGGCCTATGAGAATCTGCAGACACCCCCACCCGTGTCGGGAGTGTGTGCAAACGACTGGACGGCCAACTGCCGGGCAGTTATCAATTACGAAACCCACATTCATCCGCTGTGGAGCCTGAACAGAGAAATACTGGATGCGGGAGGACAGGTAATCGGCAATAACACCTGTACCTCATGCCACACCAATACCGATGAAGCAGGGGCGCCAGCGGTTGCCGCTGCGCAACTGGATCTCACGGATGGCCCTTCTGATGCCGAGCCATTGCATTTCAAGTCTTATCGAGAGTTGTTGTTCCCGGATAATGAACAGGAACTGAATTCCGGAGGTGTATTGATAGACACAATGGTTGATACGGGTGATGTTGTGAGGGACGAAGAAGGGAATCCGATACTGGATGAAGTAACCGGCCTGCCAACACCCATTCTTGCACCGATAATCGTACCGCCAAGCATGTCAGTCAATGGCGCCCTGGCGAGCGTTGGATTCCGCGAGGTATTCAAGCCCGGAGGCACTCACGATGGCCGCCTGACACCCGCCGAACTCCGCCTTATCGCAGAGTGGCTGGACATAGGCGCCCAGTATTACAACGACCCGTTCGCCGCTCCGGAAAACTGATCAGGAACCAACGCCATAACCATGCCCATTGCCACTCTGTTACTGATGTTGTGTTTACCTGTGACCGCCTGGGCAGGCTGGCTGTGGGGCGATGATGAGCCCGGGCAACGGGTTCAGGTTGTGGAGCCTTATGTGGCCTGGCGCACCGGCCCGGCTGTGGGTTATCCGGTTTTCCACAGCAGTGAACAAGGGGAGTGGCTAAGGCTTCTGCAGCGCAAGACCGGCTGGATGAAAGTCCGGGACAGTAAGGGTCGGGAAGGCTGGGTCGCCGTAGCTGACATTGCGCAAACCCGGGATGCAACCGGTGAAAGGGTGAATCTCAGCGTACCGGATATGAAAGCGTTCAGTGAGCGCAATATTGAAGCCGGAATCATGATGGGGGAGTTCGAAGGGGCCCCGGTAACGGCAGGCTATGGCGGCTACTGGTTTACGCCGAACCTGGCCGCGGAACTCTGGGGCTCGCAGGTGCTGGGCAGTGCCTCGGAAATACTGATGGTGAATGCCAATATCGTGCATCAGCCATTCCCGCATTGGCGGGTTTCCCCGTTTTTTACCCTGGGCATAGGCCATATCTGGGTGGACCCGAAAGCAACGCTCGCGGTACCGGAGGAACGTGACAACTCCGTGGGCCATGCAGGTCTCGGGCTGAGGGTTTACATAACCGAGCGTTATTTTCTCCGGGCCGAGTTCAAGGACTACAAGGTCTTTACCCGCCGAGCAACCAACGAAGAAGCGACAGAATGGAAAATCGGACTAAGCATCTTTTTCTGACCGGGTTTTGCCTGGCACAGGTTATGGCTTTTACGCTTCCGGCATTTGCAGCGGGGGAATCCGGGCGCGACGACCGGCCCTTGATCGAGCCGGATGTGAAGCCTGTGCCGGTGGATGAAGCCCTGATCGATACCGAAAACTTCGAAATCGGAGCCTTTGCAGGCGTGCTCAATATCGAAGACTTCGAGTCGTCGTTTGTGTATGGCGGCAAACTGACTTATCACCTGAGCGAGTCGTTCTTTTTCGAGGCCGGAATAGGTTTTGCCGAGGGCGGAGAAACCAGTTTCGAAAACCTGGCGGGTAACGTGCAAGTGTTGACCGACAGTGAGCGAGAGTATCGTTATTACAACATCAGCCTGGGTTATAACCTGCTGCCCGGCCAGGGTTTTCTGACCGAGAATTACGCCTTCAACACCAATTTCTATCTGATTGCCGGGGCCGGCGCCACGGAGTTTGGCGGTGATACCCGTTTTACTGTCAATGCCGGAGCAGGTTATCAGATTCTTCTGACGGACAGCCTTGCGCTGCATTTGGGTGTGCGCCAGCACTATTACCGCATTGATGTGGTGGGTGCGGAGAAAACATCCATAAACACTGAAATCAGTACCGGAATGTCGGTCTTTTTCTGAACACAGGAGCCATTGAAATGAACAACCCGGTTACAGCCACTGTATTGGCACTCGCCTTGTCCGGCGCTGCAATTCCGGTACAGGCAGGCGCCATCAATATCCCGGCTCCGGATTTCACGCTTGAAAGCCGCTCCGGAGACAATGTTCGGCTTGAAGATCATCGCGGCGAAGTGGTGATGCTGAACTTCTGGGCCTCCTGGTGCGGGCCATGTCGGCAGGAAATGCCGTTGATGGACGATATTTACAGCCGCTATCAGGATCTCGGGTTCACCATTCTTGCGGTAAATGTGGATGAAAACCGCGACGAAGCCCTGCGTTTTCTGGACAAGGTGCCGGTGAACTACCCGATACTGTACGACCCGGAAAGCTCGGTCAGTGAGCTGTACGAAGTGCCGGCCATGCCCACGACTGTGATGATCGATCGTGACGGCAACGCCCGGTACATTCATTACGGCTACAAACCCGGCTATGAAGACGACTACGAAGCCCAGATCAGAGAGCTGGTGCGAGAGTGATGCCGGGGCGGACAAAGGTTATGCGCAGGTTCACCATCATCATGCCGTTGTTGCTGACGTTGCTGCTATCCGCAACGGCTGGCTGCAGCCCGGTAAAGCCCTGGGTTAAACCCTATGAGCGGGATCGGCTGGCGGATCCCATTATGAGCCTGAGCCGTCACGGCAGGGCAGATTCCTACATGCACCACGTTTATCAGGCCAGGGAATCTGCCCGTGGAGCAGAAGGCGGCGCGGGAGGTGGTTGTGGGTGTAACTGACCGCAATCAGGCGTGCCACGGCAAGGTGGCACTGTGGCTGCTTCCCGCAATGGCGGGTCTGTGCTCCTTTGCCCAGGCTGCAACCCTCCCGGTCGATAATGTGGATGTGCTCTATCACCGTTACGACGGCGGCGGTATGGTGATTGATGGCCCTTCTGTACTGGTGCGCAAAAGTGCCGGGCCGCAGGTGTCACTGTCCGGGCAGTATTACGTGGATTCGGTGTCGGCGGCGTCTGTCGACGTGCTGGCAACCGCGAGTGCCTATACCGAAGAGCGTACCGAGTACACCCTTGGTGTCGACTATCTCTACGAGCGGGCCATTATGAGCCTCGGATTTACCAACAGCTCGGAAAACGATTACGAGGCCAATACACTTTATTTCACCGTCAGCCAGGAATTCTTTGGTGGTATGTCCACGGTCACACTGGGTTACGCCGGAGGCTGGGATGAAGTGGGCAAGGTTGGCAATGACAGTTTCAGTGAGGACGCCGACCGTCGCAACTTCCAGTTGGGCCTGAGCCAGGTACTCACCCGGAATACGCTGGTGGGCCTCGACCTGGAAGTGGTTACGGATGAGGGTTTCCTGCAGAACCCGTATCGTCAGAACCGGTATCTGGACCCCAACGACGCCACCTCCTTTCTTTATCAGCCGGAGCGCTATCCCGAAACCCGCACCAGCACCTCGGTGGCGGCCCGTGCCATTTACCATTTGCCGTATCGGGCCTCTATCCGGGGAGAGTACCGGTATTTCACCGACACCTGGGGCATCAACGCCCATACCGTTGAGCTGGGTTATGCCCATGGTCTTAATGACCGCTGGACGCTGGAAGGCTCGGTGCGCTACTACCGCCAGGGCGAGGCGGACTTTTACAGCGACCTTTTCCCCTATGAAAACTCACAGACCCACCTTGCAAGAGACAAAGAGCTGAGCTCGCTGTCCGGCACCACCCTGGCAACAGGGGCAGTCTTTGAGTGGAAGCAGACTTCTCTGCCCGGTATCAAGCGGCTGCAGTTCAGCCTGTTGCTGGACTGGCTGAACTTCGACTATGACAACTTCCGGGATGTCACGGCCCCGGGCAATTATCTGCCGGGGGAAGAGCCACTTTATTCATTCGATGCTCTGGTCACCCGGGCATCGCTGATTCTCGAATATTGAGTTTGCAGGAAACCTGACCATGACGGATTCACTGAATACACGTATAGCCGGCATTCTGGCTGCAACGATACTGCTCATGAGTACTGCCGCACTGGCAGAGCCGGAAGCGCCGGTGAACAGCAAGGCCGTTGCCGAGCAGGTTGAAGAGCTCAAGAAAAAAGTCATCCGCCTCAACCGGGATCTTTTCATTCTGGAAGAAGATCTGCTGTTTCCGGCAAGTACGCAGTTTGCGGTTTTTCTCAGCGTCGATACAGGTGAATTTCTCAAGCTGGACGCTGTGAAACTGAAGGTGAACGGCAAAATCGTGGCTTCTCATCTGTACACGAATCGCCAGGTCGCCGCTCTTGAACGTGGTGGCATGCAGCGATTGTTTATTGGCAACCTGAAAACCGGCAACCATGAGATAACGGCTTTTGTGGAAGGCATTGGTCCGGATAACCGCGCCTACAAACAGGCAGCCACTCTGGCCTTCGAGAAGGGCACGGAGACAGCAGCACTGGAAATACGCATTGAGGACCGCTCTTCGGATTATCAGCCTATGGTTACGATTGCGGAGTGGAAGTGACAGGGTTCGAGACATTGTTCCCCGGGAAAACCGGCCCAGGAGTAGCGACAGGATTCGTTACCGCTGCCGCCGTTTGCCTGTCGTTTATGCTCAGTGCGCCGACGGCAGTTGCTGATGCGGCGCCGCAGCGGGCGAAAGATCCCATGTATGGCTGGGTGCTCTATAACTACCATCAGGGAGAGGCACTTGAAGCGTTGACCTTGCTCGACGTGGCCCGTGAACGGGGCAGCATCCGCGGGCATGGAGCCTATCCGGAATTGGTGGAGGGCGGGCTTATGCTGTCCTACGGCATGGTTCGTGAAGCCCGTTCTTTCTTTACACGGTTACTCGAAGACGGCGGCACCGGTGATGTTTCAGATGGCAAAAGCCGTGGTATAGAGCTTGCTCCGGACGTTCGCAACCAGGCCTGGTTTTATCTTGGCAAAGTGCTGTATCTCGAGGGTGAGTTTGATTCGGCCTATGAGAACCTTCAGCGGGTCAACGCAGGCTTGCTGGAGGAGAGCGATGCACAGCTGTATGCAGAATGGCTTTACCTGAATGCCCGGTTGGCCATGGCATCGCCGGAATTTGGTGATGATGCGCTGATTGATAGCCTGCTTGAACGACTGAAGCATTCCGGCCCCTGGCAATACTATTTGCGCTACAACATAGCCATGGCCGATATCAGCGCTGGCGAGTCGGCAGCAGCGCAGCAAGGCCTGATTACCCTGATTGCCGATATGGAAGATGAGTCGCCGGGAGAAGAGCTGATTGCCGAGCACCGCGCCTTGCTGGATAAAAGCCGGTTATCCCTTGCCCGTATGCACCTCAGAGAGGCCAGATTTGATGAGGCCGCAGCACTGCTGGGGACCATGCCCCTGGACAGCGTGTTTGCCGACAGGACGTTGTTTGACTATGTGCTTGCTGCCGCTGGCCAGGGTGAGATGCACAAGGCTCTGGATGCCCTTGATACATTGTCCCGGCGCAACCTGTTTCTGCCCTGGCGCGAACAGCTTCCCTACGCCCGTGGTTACCTGCTTGAAAAGACGAATCGACCCCGTGAAGCACTGGGGGCGTTTACCCGGGCTGCCGAACATTATGACGTCCGGAGCAAGGAACTGACTTCAGCCCGCAAGGCACTGACAGAAGACAAACTGATGGCCCGGCTGAGCTTTCTTCGCGACAGCGGTGAAATGATAACCGACGCCTACGGGCGACTGCGGGTAACACCGACGGATTTCGGACTTTCAGAAGTGTTGGCCGCAGAGCCCTTCCAGCAGGCGCTGGGGGAGTTGCACGAACTGTATCGCATGCAGGCGTTGCTGCTGCAGCGGGAAGAACAGCTCAGTACCTTCGAAACCATGCTGGAAACACGACGGATGCAGCGGGAGCGGCGAAGCCGGGAGGCCCGGTTTGAGCTTGAACAGCAGCAGGCAGACGATTGCGCGAAAGCGCACGAATCGTTTCGTACCGAAATCGAGGCGGCCCTTGAAAGAGAAGATGCTGAATTTTTCATGACATCCGGGCAGAAAGCTCTGAAAGCCCGTCTCGACAAGGTTGCCGATACGCTCGCACAGCTACCCGATGACGAGCGCACCGCCCGCCAGAGGAAAACCTACCAGCGAATGAAAGCCTACTTCGATTGGACGCTGGCAAATGATTACGGCATAAACCGTTGGGCCGCCCAGAAACAGTTGCGGGAGCTGGACAGGGAAATGGCACAATTCCGCAACCAGAGAGCGGCAATAGAAGCCCTGATGGCCGCAGACGAAGAGCACAACGAGCTGTCCCGTCGGTTGGCCCGGAATGTGGAAGAGCTTCAGGAGTTGAAACAACAGGTTCACGAAGCATCAGAACAGGCGCGCAGTATTCTCATGGGGCGCATGGACAAGGCTCTGGCGGAACAAGATAGTGAGATCAGGCGTTACCTGCTGGCCTCCCGCCATGCCCAGGCACGGCTGGCGGACCAGCTTTTCCAGGCAGGCCGGAGCACGGTCGTTTCTCTCGAGTCTGTGATGCGCAGTTACCGTGATTTACTGCCACTGGTGGACGACCCGGCCAGGCAGGTTACCATCCGGCACCGGCTTGCGGATCTCGAGTTCGCCCGTGCTGAACGTATAATGACAGACACTGCAGAAGATGATCTGTCAGGCGCCATAGCTGCCTATACCGACCTGCTGGCGGAATATCCCGGGCGCAAGGGCAACGACCAGATTTACTATCAGCTGGCCAGGGCCTGGGAACTTCGCGGCACGACCGACGAGCAGCTCAAGGCGCTGAACACGCTGGTAACAAGATACCCCGATTCAGAGTATTGGCTGGAAGCCCAGTTCCGGCGCGCGGATATCCTGTTTATTAATGGCCGCTATCCGGAAGCGGAAAAGGCGTTTGCAGAGGTGGTTCTCGCCAGCAACGAAAGCGCCAACAGCGAACGGGAAACCGATCCAGCGTTCCTGATGAATGCCCACTACATGAAAGGATGGAGTCTGTTCAAGCAGGGTGACTACCAACAGGCGCTGCTGAGTTACATCGAAGTGCTGGATCTGATCATGCCGGGCCAGCAGGCGTCGGAAACGCCGGATCAGCGTTACAAAACACTTACGGAAGACCTGTTCCGGGTTGTTGGCCTTTCATTATCTTATCTTGATGGCGCCGAGACCCTGCAGGACCTGTTCCGGCAGGTGGGTAGCCGGCCTTATGAGATTCTGGTTTACGACCGTTACAGTACCTTGCTGATTGATCGGGAGCGCTACAGCGACGCTATCGACGTGTTTGATGCTTATATAGAGGCACACCCCGCAAGCCCGTGGGCACCGCACTATCACATGCGCGCGATCGATACCCTCGAGCGTGCCGGTTTCAGTAATGCCGTCCCCGGCCGCAAGGCCGGTTTCATCGAAAGCTACGGCATCTACAGTGATTACTGGCCGGAGGCTGATCCGGAAACCCTGGTGTATATCGAGAGCCAGCTTGAGATCCTGTTACCGGAACTGGCTGATCGTCACTACCTGCTGGCGGGGGAAGCCCGAGCCCGGTCCCACGAAGAATCCATGCCAGGCACGCGTGGACAAAACCTGAGCGCGGATGAGCATTACCGCAGGGCGGCAGCCTATTACTCCGAATTTGCGGTTACCTTCCCGGATCATCCGCGCACACCGGAACGCCTGTTCCTGCTGGCAGAAACCTATATGGAGCTGCAGCAATGGCCAGACGCCATACGGGCTTTTGAGCGGGTGGCCTATGACTATCCGGAGGTGGGCAGGGCGTCTGAACGTTCTGCAGAAGCCGGGTACGCTTCCGTACTGGCGTTCCGGGAATACGCCGCCACCTGGATGAACGAAACCAGTGCGGATCTTTTCGCCCTTCAGGAGATGCAACAGCTTAACCGCCTGCGGTTCGCAAATGCCTATCCACAAGACCCGAGGGCTCCTGGCGTGTATTACATTGCCCTGCAGCGGGAGTTCGATCAGCAGAATCTTGACGAGGTTATCCCCATGGCCGCGCGCCTGGCGGCCTGGCAGCCGGCGGTCGATGCCGCATTGATAATGGAGGCCCGGTTACTGGCAGGCCATAGTCTTTATGAGCTTGAACGCTATGATGAAGCCGAGCAATCCTACCGTGATGCCATCGCCATGATGCCTGCTGAAGATGCGCGCCGGCCCGGAATACTGGAAAACATGGCGGCCTCGGTTTTTCGTCAGGCCGAAGAGTTGGCGCAAGCCGGCCAGGTGGATGTCGCGGTCAGAGAATATCTGCGGGTCGGGGCAGTGGCACCTGCGTCAGTATTGAACGCAAACGCGCAGTATGACGCCGCCTCCCTGCTGATCAGTGCTGCACGATGGGACGATGCTATTACTGTACTGACCGGCTTCCGCTCCGGTTTCCCGGAGCATGAACTGGCTGATACGGTTCCTGCGAAGCTGGCGCTCGCCTATCGGGAAACAGGGCAATGGGAAAAGGCGGGTGACGAACTCAACCGGATGGTTGCCATGGCAACCACATCCGGGGAACGCAGGGAAAACCTCCGGATTGCCGCCGAGCTCTACGATCAGGCAGGAAACGACGCCAAAGCGATTGATACCTGGCGCCAATACGCAAACAGTCACCCCGAGCCTGCCGACATTTATATGGAAGCTGCTAACCGGCTGGCAGAGCTTTACGAAGCCCGTGGAGACCTTGGTCGTCGCGATTACTGGCTGAACCGGCAGATGGAAAAAGTGGATCAGAACCCGGAGGCGACCGATGATCGCATGCGTTATCTGGCTGCGTCCGCCTCCGCCACGCTGGCCCGGGATGCACTGGCACGCTACGACAGTATCCGCCTGACCTTGCCCCTGAATAAAAGCATGGTAGCCAAAACAGACGCACTGGAAGCAGCCGTGCAGGCCTACCAGAAAACAGCCAGCTACGGGCTGTCATCGTTTGCTACGGAGGCGGGCTACCAGATTGCGCATATATACAGCCGGCTTGGCACCGACCTGATGGAATCCGAGCGCCCCGAGGGGCTCAGCCAACTGGAGCTCGCTCAGTACGAATTGTTACTGGAAGAGCAGGCGTATCCGTTTGAAGACAATGCCATTGATATCCACGAACAGAATATCCGGCGTGCCCGCGATGGCATTTTTGATGAGTGGGTCAGGCGCAGTTACGAATCCTTGCGCCGCCTTCTGCCCGGACGCTACAACAAACCCGAAGTTACCGCCGGAGTGGTGCATGATCTGGGATAAAAAACTGACGGCAGTGGTTGCGGGTATCCTGCTTTTGTCCGGTTGTGCGCTCGGGCCGCAACGTGTTGATACAGCGGATGGGGCGGCTGCAATTACACAGGCATCCGAAACGCAATTGCAGGAAGCCTTTTCAGAAGCTGTTGTGTTAATGGAAAACGGTGATACTGATGAGGCCAGGGCCCGCTTTGAACAGATGGCTGCAGAGCACCCACAGCGCTCCGGCCCGGTTGCAAATCTGGGTCTGCTGGCGTTTCAGGCAGGCGACATGGCACTGGCAAAGGCGCACTTCGAACAGGTGCTGGTGCTCAATCCTGCACATCCGGTTGCACTCAACCATCTTGGTGTTATCGCCCGCAAAGCCGGCGATTTTGCGACAGCAGAGCAGTATTACCGTGCCGCCCTTGCTGCCAACCCTGAATACCTGCCGGCATTGCTCAATCTGGCGTTTCTGATGGACATTTATCTTGGCGAGCCGGGCCAGGCGTTACCCCTGTACGAACGCTACGAAACGCTGGCAGAGGAACCTGATCCGAAACTTGAAGACTGGATATTCGATGCGAAAAACAGAATCTGAGACAGGGAACAGAACATGAAAGCCATTTGCCGCAGCATACTGTTTGCGACCCTGCCATTACTCTGTATTCCAGCGGCTCAGGCTCAGGATTCAGGGATAGTGACCATTGAGGGAACCCGCATTCGGGGCGATCAGGAGGTGCCAATGGTTATGTATCTGGTGCCCTGGCAGCCACCGGAAGTGGATGAGCTCCGGGCGCCGGATGAGCAGTTAATGGTGGAGCAACCCTTCGCACCGCTTGAGCGCTATGAATTTCAAAGGCTTGTCCGCTACCACGAGGTGTTCAACAGTCATCAGGTGGCTGTAACACCGGATAGCAAGTGAGATAGGTGTCACAGTGTTTCTGTGCCCGAGTGCAAACTACAACAAACCGCAACAAAGACTTCCGCTAACTTAACCCCTTTGCGGGGAAGCAGCGCTTAGACTGTTGCAAAACCCGGACCATGGAGTGCCCAGAAAATGATTGATACCGCCGTTCGCTTTTTCCAGGAAGGTGGCTTTTTTATGTTTCCGATTGCCATTGTGCTGGTTATCGGACTCATAGTGGCCATTGAGCGATACCTGTACCTGTCAGCCCAGAAAATCACCAATCGCAGGGACTTCAACCGACTGCACCAGATGATTGCAAAGCGTGACTTCAAGGGGGCGCTGGATTACGCGCAGGATTCCGGTACTGCCATGTCCACCATGATTGGCTACGGCCTTCAGAGGCTGGCTCGCCGCCAGGGCCGTGAGGACATTGAGTATGCCATGGAAGAAGGGCTCCTTGACGTTATGCCGCGTCTTGAAAAGCGAACCCAGTACCTCGCAACGCTTGCCAACATCGCAACGCTACTGGGTCTGTTGGGAACCATTATTGGCCTGATTGCCGCATTCACCGCAGTTGCTGCGGCCGATCCGGCACAAAAAGCCAGCCTGCTTTCCCAGAGTATTTCCGTGGCCATGAACACCACAGCGTTTGGCCTTATGTCGGCGATTCCCTTGCTGCTGATTCACTCCGTATTGCAGACCAAAACCAATGAAATCGTCGACAGTTTCGAGATGGCGGGGATCAAGGTGCTTAACCTGCTAAGCGACGGCTCCGGCTCGCGCCCCGGTGCCCAGACCCAGGCGCAATCCGGTTCACCTTCCGCTCCTGCAGCAGCGCAGGCCGGCGGCACCCCCGTCCGCACTCCGGCCTGATAATCAGCTGAAGGATTCCAGGCTATGAGACGGAAACATCGTCGATTGAAAAGCGAGCCGGATCTCGACATCACACCCTTCATGAACCTCATGATCGTGCTGGTGCCGGTGTTGCTTCTGAACATGGTCTTTGCGCACACCAGTGTTCTGGAGCTCAACTTTCCCAGCGGTGAAAGTCTTTCGCCGGAGCAGGTTGAGGAGTTGCAGATACAGGTGGTTATCCACGCTGATCGGCTGGTTGTTGCGGACAACCAGGGTGGCGTAATCAAAACCATCGACGGCAACGAAAGCGGGTACGATTTTGTTGCGCTCAAAGAAGTCATGAAAGAATTGAAGAGCCGGGTTCCCGACAAAAAAGACGTGATTGTCATGCCTTCCCGGGATACCACCTATCAGGTTCTGGTCAGCGTAATGGACACGGTTCGCTCCTACGATGCTGTGGTTGCAGGCAACCTTGTGGAGGCAGAACTGTTCCCTGAAATCTCTCTGGGAGACGCGCCTGTGGTGGATGCAGAAGACGCGCAAGACGCTGGGGGGCAATCATGAAAGAATCTGCCAAAGCCCGTCGCCTGAAGCGCCACCACAGGCGCAACAGGAGCCAGAGCAAGATGAACCTGGTGTCGTTGATGGACATCTTCACGATTCTGGTGTTCTTCCTGATGGTTAACTCCTCATCCGATGTGCAGGTGCTCAACCAGAGCAGCACCATCAAGCTGCCGGATTCGACCGCGGTACAGCCTCCCGGTGACGTGCTTGCGCTGACAGTAACCGACGAGGATATTCTCGTGAACGGGCGCGCCGTCATCAAACGCGAAGCGCTGAAGGCCCTTGAAGGGCAGGTAGAGCCGGAACTGAAAAAGGAACTGGATTACCAGGCCAGCCGCTCAGGCCAGCCAGCACCCGAGGCCGGGCGGGCGATCACCATACTTGCTGATCGCGAACTGCCATACGATTTGCTCAAGAAAATCATGTCGACCTGTGTGGATGCGGGATACGCCAGCATATCGCTGGCAGTTAACCAGCGTGCAAAAGAGAGGGCCGGAGCATGAGCAGGAGCCTAAACAGGAGCACAAAAGAGTACCGGTATGGATTACCCTGGAGCCAGGAGCAGGGCGAGCGCAAACGGTTACTCTCCGCAGCGCTGGTTGTTGCGCCTTTGTTTTTGTTTTTTGCCGGTTATGTCACCTGGATCGAGTTGCCGGAGCGGGATAGACAGGAGCGCGAGGCGCTGCCACCGCAGCTGGCGAAACTGCTCGTGGAGAAGAAAGAGCCACCCAGGCCGGTTGTGCCCGAGACCAGGCCTGAACCCGAACCGGAGCCTGAGAAAAAGCCGGAAGAAAAGCCGGTGGAGCAGGCCAAACCGGAACCCAGGCCTGCACCAGAACCACAACCTCCGGTACCGGAGCCGAAGCTTGAGAAAAAGCCGGAGCCTGAAGCCATTGCCAAGGCTCGTGAAAAAGCCCGGAATGCGGGTGTTCTGGCCATGGGTAACGAACTTTCCAGGCTCAGCTCGCTGGCCAGTTCCATAAAACTTGATGCGCCGGTAACCCGGACCGCAAAACCGATTGCCCGCAAGGCGGAAGATTCTCTGGCTGCCATAGCAACCACCAAAGTGCGCAGTTCAGGTGTGAACGACGCAGCACTTGAGCGCGAAAGCCGTCAAGTGGCTTTGGCAGAGCGCGAAAGAGCAGAAGTAGCAGAAGCGACACGTGTTGCAGAAGCCAGAGAAGCTGTACGCAGAGAAAAGCAGGAAACTGCGTCGCGAACCCGCAGCAAGGAGGAATTGCGGCGCACCATGGATGCGAACAAATCCGCTATCTATAGCATTTATAACCGGGAACTTCGCCGTAAGCCATCGCTGCAGGGCAGCATTACGCCCGAACTGGTGATTGAATCAAGTGGCGCCGTGTCGAGCTGCTCTGTCGTTGAATCAACCCTTGACGAGCCCGGGCTGGAGAGCAAAATCTGTAATCGCCTGCTGCTTGTGGATTTCGGAGCCAAGCCGGGCGTCGACCGGACAACAATCCGCTACCCGATCGAGCTGCTGTCCGGTTGAGGCGTCGCGACCTATTTCGTTTCGGGCGTCTCTGACGGTTCGCCCGAAACCGCTTTCTGCATTTCTTTGCGGGCCTCTGTCATGTAGTCTTGCCACTCTTTCCAGTCCTGCGTAAATTGCTCACTCATGGACTTGAGTGTCTCGGCCTGTTTGCTGGTGACGGTTTTCAGGCCTTCAAGATCCCGGACTTCTGCTACCTCCCTCGCCTGCTCCATTGCGACATCGGCATACCGGCGGAACGCATTCATCTGCATTTCTGCAGCTTTGCTAAACTGCTCGAAAAGCGTCTGATTAAGGCGTGTGGCTTTTTCTAACATGTCACTATTCATAATACAGCTCCTTTGCATGCAGGTTGTGTTCATGGCTTATATTACGTTTTTAGCGTGCCAGAATTGTGACAAATATCAATCTTGTATTGAGCCTATGCTTTAATGTGAGCTGTGACCATTCAATAATAAACAGAACAGGCCCTGGAGGTCCGTAATGAGCCAGCGTAAAGCAGAACTGGAAACACTGAGAGCCGATCTGACCGCACGTCTTAGCCGCTATGAAGCCCATCAGCAGCGCAAGGACGGTGCCCTTGACAAGGATTCCGAAGAACGTGCCCAGCAAACCCAGAACGACGAGGTGGTGGACTCTCTGGAAGCGGAAACCCGGGCGGAGCTGGCCAAGATAAAAACCGCACTGGAGCGCATTGACAAGGGCGTGGGTGATGAATGTGAAGTCTGCGGAGAAAAAATTGACCCCAGAAGACTGCAGGTTCTTCCCTATACCACGGTCTGTGTTGACTGCGCCGAGGGCTGAACTGCGTCACAAGAACCGAAACCAATAATAACAAGGAGACTGTCGCTGTGAGCCTTTATGACACACTGATTATCGGAGGCCGGTACTTCGACGGCACAGGTGCTGAATCCCGAATTGCCCACATTGCTGTCCATGAGGGCAGGGTTGCACGGGTTTTTGATGAGAAACCCGATCCGGCCCTGGCGAGCAATGTAATTGATGCCAGCGGTTGCTGGGTAACACCGGGGTTTCTGGATACCCACACCCACTATGACGCCGAGTTACTGGTGTCACCGGCGCTTTCGGAATCCGTACGCCACGGGGTGACAACGGTTCTGATTGGCAGTTGCTCACTCAGCATGGTGTGCTCCGAGGCAGAAGACGCCTCGGATATCTTTACCCGGGTGGAGACCGTACCCCGGGAAAAAGTACTCCCCATTTTGCAGGCTCACAAGCAATGGAATACGCCCGCACTTTGGGTTGATTTCATAAAAAATCACCCCCTCGGCCCCAATGTCATCAGCTTTCTTGGGCACAGCGATCTCCGGACAGCGGTGATGGGCCTGCACCGTGCAACTGACCGGACGGTACGACCCACGGCACAGGAACAGCAGCAGATGGAAAATCTTCTTGAGGAGGCGCTGCAACAGGGTTTTCTTGGTTTATCGACCATGTGTCTCAAGTGGGACAAGGTGGATGGTGACAGGGAATGGTCCAAGAGCCTGCCAAGCACCTATGCCCGCTGGCCCGAAGTCAGTCGCCTGAACAGGCTGCTGCGCCGATACGACCGCGTGCATCAGGGCGCGCCCAATGCCGCCAACCCCTTACAGGTAACCCAATACCTGCGCGAAACCCTGGGCTGGCTACGCAAACCGCTCAAAACAACGCTGATCGCCATGATCGACCTCAAGGGCAACCCGACTGTCAGACCCATGGCCAGTCTGGTCAGCCGTATCGCAAACAGCTTCGGTGGCAATTTTCGCTGGCAGTTGCTGCCAACGCCTTTCACGGTTTACGCCGATGGTATGGACATTGTTCTGTTCGAGGAGTTTGGTGCCGGTGAGATGGCGCTGGACCTTCGCGACCAGCTTGAGCGCAATGAGCTGCTGAAAGACGAAGGCTACCGTCGGAAGTTCCGCAAGTTCTACCGTGAAAAGCTTTCGCCCAGGGTCTGGCAGCGGGATTTTGGCGATGCGATTATTCTTGATTGCCCGGATCAGTCGGTTGTCGGGCGCAACTTCGCAGAGCTGGCTCTGGAGCGTGGCATTCATGTGGTGGATTTTTTCCTTGATATGGTTGTCAGCCACGGTCGTGCGCTGCGCTGGTATACCGTTGTTGGCAACCACCGCAAGGACCGGCTCAGTAAAATGGTGGCTCACCCCGATGCCCTGATTACCTTCTCGGATGCCGGCGCACACATTCGTAATATGGCTTTCTACAACCTGCCTCTGCGGTTTCTGAAGCTGGTATTGGAAAGCCAGCAGCAGGACCAGCCAATCATGTCGCTTGAACGTGCGGTGCACCGCCTCACCGGTGAGCAGGCTGACTGGTTCGGTATAGACGCCGGCCATATCCGGGAAGGCGACCGCGCAGACATCACCATTCTGGATCCCCGGGGCCTGAGCCAGGATCTGGAACAGGTAGAGTGGGCCGAAATGGAGAATTTTGGCCTGAAGCGAATGGTGAACCGGGTGCCGGGCTGTATCAGGCACGTGTTTATTAACGGCCGCCTGGCGGTTTCCGATGGAGTGCCGGAGGCAGATCTTGGTAAAAAGACCGGTTTTGGCCGGTTTTTGCAGGCCGGATATCGCCCTGCCGGCTGAGTTCAGGCATTATCCTTCGCCGAATGTTTCCGTGTGACGTGGAGTGGTTGAATGTCTGAACAACTTCAGATGAACGAAAAGCGGGAGGGATATCCCAAAGGCCAGCTGATCGGGCTGTTCCTCGGTGCCGGGTTGCTTCTGATGACTGTACTATTACCGCCGCCGGAGTCCATGTCGGTGGAGGCTTGGTCTGCGTTGGGGCTGATGTTGCTCATGGCCACTTGGTGGTCCACTGAAGCCATCCCGATTCCTGCCACCGCCCTGCTGCCGATTGTCCTGATTCCAGGGCTTGGTCTGGGGAGTATTTCCCAGGCTACCTCGCCGTTTGCCCACCCCATTATATTTCTGTTCCTGGGTGGTTTTACCCTCGGGCTGGCAATGCAACGCTGGAATCTCCATCGCCGTATTGCCTTGATGACCCTCAACGCAGTGGGTAATGAGCCCAAACGCCAGATAGCCGGTTTCATGCTGGCAACTGCGTTTTTGAGTATGTGGGTGAGCAATACCGCAACGGCAATCATGATGCTGCCCATAGGCATGTCGGTTATCGGAATGATGGGAAATGGCCAGCCTGAGAATGTGCAGCGTTACGCGACGGCACTTTTGCTCGCCATTGCGTATTCCGCCAGTATAGGCGGCGTTGCTACCCTGATCGGGACACCACCCAATGCCCTGCTGGCAGCGTATCTGAGTGAAACCCAGGGTGTTTCCGTTGGTTTTGCCCAGTGGATGTTGCTGGGTGTTCCCGTATCACTCGTTATGCTGGCACTGGTCTGGTGGTGGCTGACACGGGCGGATTTCGGGCTGACCCGGCAGGAAGGAACCAGCCAGGCTATTCGTGATGAACTTGCGGCCCTGGGGCCAATGAACCATGGCGAAAAGCTGGTGGCACTTGTTTTTGTGGTAACTGCCAGTGCCTGGATTTTCCGGCCGCTGCTGTCTGCGGGTATCATGCCGTGGCTCACTGACACGGGTATTGCCGTATCCGCGGCGATCGCCATGTTCATCATTCCGGTCAGTACACGAGAGCAGACTTTTGTACTCGACTGGGAAACGGCCAAAGGGATTCCGTGGGGTGTTCTTCTGCTGTTTGGTGGCGGACTTGCCATGGCAGGCGTTATCAGCAGTTCCGGGCTCGCGGAATGGATTGCAGCGAGCATGGGTGTCGCCAGTGTATTGCCCTTGATCGTTATGATCATGCTGGTTGTTACGGTGATTATCTTCCTCACCGAAGTGACAAGTAACACCGCAACTGCCGCAGCTTTCCTTCCGCTTCTGGGGGCGCTTGCGCTTTCGCAGGAGGTGTCGCCGTTGTTGCTGACGGTACCGGCCGCCATTGCCGCCAGTTGCGCATTCATGATGCCGGTTGCCACGCCGCCCAACGCCATTGTGTTCTCCGGTGGCCACATGAAAATAGGCGACATGATCCGCGCCGGATTTGCCCTCAATATCGCAGGCATAGTGGTGGTAACGCTCTTGTGTTACCTGCTTCTGGACCTGATTTTTACCCTCTGACTGATCTGCCGCAGCACCAGATTTGAGGCACAGTTATCTTTAAGCCCTCCGCTATTTCGGTATCTTACCGTAACAATATGTAAGCCGATAAACGTTACAGATAATAAAAACAGGAAGTTCGCCTCACATGCTGCTGGTGCTCGCTGGATCCATTCTTACATTTGCCATGGTGCAGGAAGCAACCGTGGTAGAGCCTTATGAAAGGGGCACTGTCGTGGTGGAGCAGAAGGTGGATTCCAGCCCTGCGAAGCTGCGCACAGGTTTTCGTATTGAGCCTCTGGTGGAGCAGAAATTCCGTAACATCGTGCGTCAGGCTTACGATTACAGTTGTGGCAGTGCCGCCCTGACGACTGTCCTGAATTTCTATCTTGGCCGCTCCTTGTCCGAGCGCCAGGTCATGGAGGGCCTGTTGCACTACGGCGAAAGCGAACGCATCGTCGCCCGCCGGGCCTTTTCCATGCTCGATATGAAGCGCCTCGTTACTGCACTGGGTTACCCCTCCGGCGGTTTCCGCGCAACCATTGATGACCTTATTGATCTTGACCACCCGGCGATTGTTCCTATCCAGCACGCCGGCTTCAAGCACTTCGTTGTACTCCGGACCATTCGCGATGGCCGTGTTTATCTGGCTGATCCGGCGGTGGGGAATTTGTCGTTTACCGTGGCGCAGTTTGAGGAAAAGTGGGATGACAACGTGCTTTTCATTGTTTTCCCGGGCAGTGACAAGCCACTGGATAGCCTGGAACTCAAGGAAGAAGACCTGCGCTTTGTAGACGATCAGACCATGACACTGCTAGCGCTGGAACGGATACCCACCTTCCATGAAGCCACAGAGAGGCGCATCCAGAATTTGCTTGAACGCCAGAAGAACAATCCGGATGGCAGTGTTGAGAATACAAGAAAGCAATTGCATTACCGGCGTAATTAATATGTGCCGGGCCCAGGGCTGTTTCCAATAAAAAAAACGAGTACCGATAAAAATTAAGGGAGTCAGGATGAATCGTTGGTTTGTGCGAGGTCTTATCCTTGTTTCCGCGGCAGGTATGCTTCCGGGCACAGCCCTGGCGCAGGAGGGTAGTGTAGACCAGGCGAGGGACGCGCTCGCAAAACAGGAGGGGGATGAGGATTCTGCACGCCAGCTTGAGGAGGTCTTTCAGGCGGCGGAGAAAAACTACTCGCTGCAGAAAAAAGGTACTCATTCCCTTAACTATTCTTTCGATTATTCCTATACGGCGGACCAGCGCCTTGATCTTGCCATCACCAATGGCTCGGTAAGAAATCTGGATGTGGTGCCCTCGGCCACCCACAATTTCACCAATGCCTTTACCTATGATTTTGGTTTGCTGGATAACCTGACCGTGGGAGCACGAGTTCCCCTGGTGGTGAAGTACGATACCGAGGATGAACTGAACATCTACGATTTCGGCGATATTTCCCTTACCGGTCGCTGGCAGCCCTTTGCCTACGTGCCGGGCAAAATGTCGACAACCCTGTTCGGCACCTTTACCAGCAAGACGGGTGTCAGCCCTTACGAAATTGATATCAAGGAGCAGCTTTCAACCGGTAGCGGTTATTACTCCTTTGGTGGCGGTGCCAGTCTTTCGAAGGTACTTGATCCGGTTGTTGTATTCGGTTCTGCCAGCGTCACTTACAACCTGCCTGCCGAAGATCTTCAGCAGGTCCGTGGGGCCCGTTTGCTCACGAAAGTCGAGCCCGGCTTCAGCCTTTCGGGCTCTGCAGGTTTTGCCTATTCACTTTCCTACGATATCTCTCTGAGTATTTCTGCACAGCTGAGTTACAGCGATGAAACCATTCTGACGTTCTCCAATGGTGACCAGGCCGTGGCTCAGGATCAGATGACCGGTTTCCTGAGTATGTCACTGGGAACCCGGGTCAGCGATACCACGATTGTAAATACCAGTCTCGGTATTGGCCTGACCGAGGATGCCCCGGACTTCTCCCTGGGTGTGTCCCTGCCCATTAATTTCTCCGGCCTCAAAGAGTGACTGCCGCCGATGCCAGTTTAACGGGAAGGGAAGGACTTCATGGGATATAACAGCCACAAGCGTCAGCTTCTCGCGGCAATGGTCGCCACGACACTTTCATGTGGTGCCCAGGCCCAGCTGGCCCAGAATCTGACGATTCACCCCAAGGCACTGGCTTTGGGTAATGCCGTTACAGCTGATCCCCCGGGGATCATGGCCATACATTACAACCCGGCGGGCCTGACGAAACTGGATGGTCGTCAGCTGGAAGTGAATCTGATGGGCGTCTATCTGGATATCGACGCAAATTTTACGGCACCGGAAGGCTACGAGATATTTGGCATTGATGGCCTGGAAATCGACCCGAATACCGGCAAACAGCGCGATCCGGTAGCCAACACCCACAGCCATAGCAACAATGCTGCGCTTTATGTTCCCGGTTTTGGCATTCTCCGGGCGCCACCCGGGCCGGCGATTGCCCCATCTGCGGGGATCAGTATCAATCCGCCCGGCTCAAAACTGACCTTCGGTAACGCCTTTTATCTGCCACTGGCGGCAGGTTTTTATCGTGACAAAGATGACCCTGCCCGGTATCAGCCTCAGGCGACGGCGCTTCAGCGTACAACCTATCTTTCGCCAACGGTGGGCTACAAAATCAACGATGAGTGGTCTGTGGGTGCGGGCATTCATCTCTCCCACATGGGTATAGCGGCGGATCAGTACATGCGCGCGCCTAACCTGCTGCTGGGTGTGGCTGAGATTCTTCAGGATGCGTTCAACTGCGAAAGCGGGGATGAGCCGCTGCAACCCTGGCTGGCACTGTGCGGCGGTAATGTCGGACCCTGGGATGATATTGGTGCCCTGAGTATCAATGTCCAGGAAACCCTGTCGCCCACCTACACGCTGGGCGTCATGTGGGAGCCGAAAGACTGGTTCAGCTGGGGGGCAAGCTACACCTCAGAAGCTGAAATGAACATGAAGGGCACCTTTGAAATTGAATACACCGACGACTGGTCCGGTTTCTGGCAGAGTGTAAACGGCTCGGTGCTGGGCGCTATTACGTCGGCCATTCTCAGCTTGCCCTCGGGTGCGCCCCGGGAGGCCGGAAACGTGAGTATGGATCTGGTGTACCCACAGCATTTCCAGACAGGTATCAGCGTAGATGTGCATCCGAAGCTGACCCTTAACGTAGATATTGGCTGGACTGACTACAAGCAGTGGGATGCCTTCCTGTTTCGTTTTGACAGGAATCTGGAATTCCTTAACGCAGCCCGCATCCTGTCGCCGGATAACGCCACGCCCAGCACTCTCAAGTTGCCCCTGGGCTTCAAAAGTCAGTGGAACTGGGCCTTCGGCATGGAGTTCCATGCCTCATCACGGCTTGACCTTAGAGCCGGCGTCGAGATTCGCGATTCGGTGATACCGGATGATCAGCGCTCGGTTATGGCACCTTTCGGTGGAGCTAACCTGTACAGTATTGGCATGGGATACAAATGGGATAAAAATACGGAAATAGATATGAACCTGAGCTATCTGCATTCGGTAGAAACCATACCGGCAGATACCAGTTGCAACCTGAACTGCGATAACATTACCAATATTATCTATAACCCCTACGCCGGGCTTGACGTCAAGACGTCTCTGCGGGTTGTTATGGCGGGCCTCAGCTTCCGGAAAAAATTCTGACCTCAGGCTGCCTGGCGTCCACAAGGGCATTTCAGTGACCAGGAACAGACAACTTACAGCTGTTGCATGTGCCGCTCTGGCAGTGATGGTGTCTGGCTGCCAGATAGGCGGGTCCACGGTATCCAGCCGGGAAGGCTATTTTTCATGGGTGGATGAACAGGGTCGGGTGCGTTATTCACCCATAGTGTCAGCGCAGGAACCAGTATCAGCGCAGGAACAGGCGCCGCCAGACCAGCCGGAAGCACCGGTAAGGGCGCGCGCCGGCGATGAGATTGAAGATGAATTTACGCCTGCTGACTATCCGGATGCCGAGGAACTCCGGCGCCGGGGTTATGTGCGGGAAGGCGAGCGCCAGCCTTACTTTACCTGGCGTGATGCCAGCGGAAACGTGAGAGTTACCTACTATCAGCCTGATACCCGCACAGATGAGGAAAAAGGACTTACCAAACCGCCAACCGTAGCCACGCAGGCGAAGGTGTATCGCCCTGGTGATACGCCACTGGTATCCGAACCCGTGGCCGGCCATGACCCGGATGCGTTTGCCATTCTCGGTGTAGCCGATGAGCCTGATAACTACCTTGAGCGATTTTCGGAAACCTGTTGCCGGACACTGGACACACAAAACCAACAGCTCTGGCAGGCAGGCCGCGAGTTTGGAGTCCATGTGACCAAAAACTCACCGACACATGGCTTTCTTACTGGCCAAAGTCCCTATCAGCTGATCGCCTTGCCCCGTGAGGACCAGCTAAAGGGCAAGATTCTGCGATTGCGGTCCTATGCCAATAATGGCGTTTTCGTGCCTTCGGTTCTGTTTCTGGACGGAGAGCTTGCCCCCACGCGGCTGGTGACCGATCTGGTCATGGAGTTTGAGCCGGAGAACTGGCACCGTCGGGGCTATCTGGAAGCCCGGATTCCGGTGTCAGCCGCTGGTGATGAGCGTTGGATGCTGATTTTTACCCGTAACGAGGATCTGGAAGGCCAGACAGTTGTTGACACACGTCGTGGCCCGCAGAAAATACCCCATGTCCGCACCGGTGAGTTCGGGCTGACCCTGGAAGACGCGTATTAAACGGTCAGTCCTCAGGTTGGCTCAGGTCGAGCCATTGTTGCGACAGCCAGTAGAAACTGCCATCCTGCGCCGGATGGGTGCAATTATAACGGAACCGCCGGCTGTTAAAGGGTTTCGGCGCTTCCACCGTAATGCTCGTTTCGGACACCTTGAAGTCAATCCGCCCCATGCCGGAGGCGAAGCAGGTCAGCCTGCCAGGCTGTATTTCGTCAGTGCGCGGCAACGTAAGCTCAGGAGGGTTTGACTCCATGATTCCATCCGGCAACTTGCTGGTATCAATCGGGAAGGCCTTGCTCCGCAACTTGTCCTTGAGGCCATTGAGCTGCCCGTACGCGTTGGCCATGGGGAATCTTGGCAAACGGGTTTTCCCTGAAAGCGGTCCTATGGCGCCGGACTGCTGCCCGAACCCATACCAGCCCCGCTCGGCCACTTCGGCTTCAAGGGCTTTGTCGAACTCGCCATAGGGGTAGGCAAACAGGGGCAGGTCGGTACCCAGTCTCTTTTTCAGTTCGGCTTGCGCAGTATCGAGACTGCGGGTGACACGTGTTTCCCAGTCGGCTTCCGATTCACCCTGTTTGCGCGCCAGATGTCCATGCCCGGCGCCGTGATTGGCAATGCTTACCCCGTCGCGCACGGCCAGCTCCTCAAGCTGTTCCCAGGTCATGTAGCCGTGGCTTCCTATGGCTGCAGTGTCTACAAATATGGTGTAGGGCAGGCCACGTTCCTGCAGGATGCTGGCGCCCTTGGTATAGACAGACTCGTAGGCGTCGTCAAAAGTGATGGCAATGTATTGATCTGCAGGCGGTTCATCGGAGTACTGACCCTCCGTGGCGCTGTGCAGATCAACCACATCAAGGCCCAGGTCATCAATCATGTCCAGCTGCGCCTTGAAAAGGGAGATGGATGTGCTGGTCGATGGCGGGGTGTCATCGCTGATGTGATGGTACTGAAGCACCACAAGGTCGGCGTTCACCGTGAAACTGGCCAGCAGGAACAGGGAAAAGATTGCCGGTATGCGCAAGGTTGTTACTTTCATGATTGCTCCATCATCTGGCTGAAGTGTGCCTTCATAACAGAAAAAGCCTCATTGAGAGACTGAATCGCTTCGGTATCACCGCCACGATCGGGGTGGGCCTGCATCACCGCGCGGCGGAATGCGTGTTTTACCACCAGAAAGCAGTCAGGAACGGAATCGAATCCGAGGGTTTTTGCTGCCAGCAGGACTTCCTGTTTGTCTGGCCCGGCATTCCGGTGGCCGACCCAGAAATTGTTCATCATCTGTTCAAGGGCTTCCTTCGGCATTCTGTACTGGGACAGGTCCAGGTAGAAATGGCGAAGGCTGTCCATGGTACCGGGCAAGCCGTTTTCATCAACCAGATCCTGATGCTCAATAACGATACGCAAGGGCGAGATATGCAGCTTCTCTCCGTTCTTTGCCAGGCTATCCCTCAGCCTGTAAAGCACGTGGAACAACAGGAAATGCACAGGGTAGAGTTGCCCGGTATCGTGAAAATCCAGATCACCGATCAGCCTCCATGGAGATTTTTGCAAGGTTTTGATCAGGTTAAGCTCGTCTGTGCCTGACAATGACATGCGAAGCTCATGCTCAACGGCCACAAGCATGTGCTGTATCTGCTGCTCCAGCAGAGGATCAGTTGTGGCTGCCGGTGCGGGCGTCGGGGTGTCCGGGCAGGTCGGGGCATTATTCATGGTGCCAATAGTAGGCTAGTGGGGGCGTTCAGGGAAGGGCAGCCAATCGGGCGAGCCCACCGGTAAACAGCGCCGTTGAGAAATTGCTCGCCCTTTCCACTTCCTCCTCGGCCCGGCCCGGATTTCTGTATACACGCCTTGCCACCATCAGGCTGGTTTCATAAGCAACCCCGAAAAGGGCGGTGCAAAAGTATTCCTCATCAATTTTCGGCAAAATCCCGTGCCTGACTGCGTTTCTCACGTCGTCCTCAAGAGACATCATAATTAACCCGAGTATGCCAGAACCAAAAAGTTGCTTCAGGGCGCGCTCGTTGCGGTGGGCCAGTTCATATACCAGTGGATCTCTTGCAGTCGCGCTGTAAAGAGCAAAGTAGGAGCGGTAGATAAAATCTTCTGCTGTATCCGCAGAACGGCGTGAGCGGATCAGGTGCTCATTGAGGCCGCTCAGAAAATCCGTCAGCAGCGCTGCAAAAATATCCTGTTTGCTACGGAAGTAATTGTAGAAAGTGCCGGAGGCGAGGTGGGTTCTGTTGATAAGATCGCGAATGGTGGCATTTTCGTACCCCTGTTCCTGGAAACAGAGACGGGCAGCAGTGAGGATTGCCTCACGGTTACGCCTGCGGTTCCGTTCCCGCTTGCCAGGGTGCCGTTTTTCCGTGTTTAACATATCCATGTCTGTCACCTGTCCCTCAATGCCTTGGATGCGTATAATCTTACGTCCATTTTCCCACAGACCACCGTCGATATGCCCGAAGTTAAAATGGACAGCCCGGAACACCTCCATAAACCTGAATACGAGCCAAATCAGAAACTGGAGCAGAATAAACTGCAAAAACGTCTGCGCCGGGAAGTCGGTCAGGCAATCGCCGATTTCTCCATGATTGAAGCAGGCGACAAGGTAATGTGTTGCCTGTCCGGTGGCAAGGACTCATACGCCATGCTGGACATCCTACTCAATCTGCAGAAAAGTGCCCCGGTGTCGTTTGAGTTGATCGCCGTTAATCTGGACCAGAAACAGCCCGGTTTTCCCGAAGAGGTCCTGCCTGAATACCTGGCGGCACTGGGTATTGAATACTATATAATCGAAAGAGATACCTACAGCATAGTCAAAGACAAGGTGCCTGAGGGTAAAACCACGTGCGGGCTCTGTTCACGGCTGCGTCGCGGTATTCTCTATAACTTCGCTGAAGAGCACGGGGTTACCCGCATTGCGCTAGGGCACCACCGTGACGACCTGCTTGAGACCCTGTTTCTGAACATGTTTTATGGTGGCAAGCTCAAAACCATGCCGCCGGTTCTGCACAGCGATGATGGTCGTAACACGGTTATTCGGCCTCTTGCCTACAGCCGGGAGAAAGACATAGCGCGTTATGCAGAGTTGCGGCAGTTCCCGATCATTCCCTGTAACCTCTGCGGTTCTCAGGAAAACCTGCAGCGCCAGGTTATCAAGGACATGCTGCAGCACTGGGACAGACAGCACCCGGGCAGGCTGGAATCCATGTTCAGGGCGCTTTGTAACGTGGAGCCTTCACACCTCGCTGACAAGGATCTCTACGATTTCCGGGAAGGCAAGCGCCTTGGCGGCAAGCGCCAGGCTGTGCAGACAGCAACCCCGGAAGACAATCCCGAGCCGAATTTTGGCCGGCTCGATGTGCTGAACCTGTAGTGTCAAGAATGGTGTTTCAGTGGCCGGTCAGTGCCATCAGCGGCAGGGTCCAGAGTCCAAAAACCACCAGCATGGCCCCGGCGACCCTGCGGAAAGCCAGGCTGCTTTTCAGACGGTTTATCGAGCTCGCTGCGTAGCCGGTGGCAAGCATCGAAGGCAGGGTGCCCAACCCGAAGAACATCATGGTGAGCGCCGCAGAACCCACTGTAGGTTGCAGGGCCGCCCAGCCCAGAGTGCTGTACACAAGGCCGCAGGGCAGCCAGCCCCAAAGCGCCCCCAGGGCCAGGGCCTGGCCGGCATGATTGATGGGGAGCAGTCGCCCGGCCAGAGGTGACAGGTGCCGCCACAGGGGGGCGCCAATGCGTTCTACGTAGCGTATGCCCTGCCACCATTGCCCCATGGACAGCCCCATGGATATCAGCAGTAAACCCGCAATCGATCTCAGAACTATGCCAAGCTGGGACCATTGATCCGCGGCGTTTGTACTCAACAACGCCACCAGGGCGGCGATCAGCGAGTAGCTGGCGATGCGCCCGACGTTATAGGCAAGCAGGAGCAGTGACTGGCGCAGGCGAAAGCCCTTGCCCACGGGCAGCGCCATGGAAAGGGAAGCGCTGATACCGCCGCACATGGCCAGGCAATGTGTGCTCCCGAGCAGGCCAATGAGAAAGGCGCTTGGGTAGCTGATATACAGGTCTGGCGTCATGGCTGATCAGGTTTGTTCTCAGTGTCGTCCTGTTCGCTGGCAGGTGTTTCAGCCTGCCCGGGTTTGTCCTGGCGTGCCTCTTCCGGGATCATGTCTATGTCGTCATCGTAAAGAATGCGGTGTGCCGGGCCCTCCAGATCATCGTATTGGCCGTTCTTGACAGCCCAGGAAAACAGCGCGATGCCCACCACAACCAGCATGAGCATGAGCGGCACCAGGAACATTAAAATTTCCACGGAATAAGCCTCGTAATTAAAGCCGGAAGATTAAGGTATCAGGGCGTAACCTGTACGCCAAACTCCGGTGCATTGCCGGGATTTACCGGGCGGCTTCGTTTGCCAAGTCTCAATGCGTTGAGCACAACGATCAGTGAGCTGAGTGACATGCCTATCGCGGCAAGCCATGGCGGCACCAGGCCAGCAGCGGCAAGAGGCAGGGCGCAGACGTTATAGACAAGCGCCCACGTCATGTTCTGGCGAATGATCTTTCGCGTGCGGCGGCTGGTATCCAGTGCCTCCACCAATTGCATCAGCTGGCCATTGAGTAAAACCGCGTCTGCTTTCAACTGGGTGAGGTCGGCTGCGGTCCCCATGGCTACGGAGATACCCGCGCCCGCCATGGATGGCAGATCATTAAGGCCGTCCCCCACCATCATGACCTTATGTCCTTCCGATTTCAGCTTTTTCAGCACATCCAGTTTCTGCTCTGGTGAAGCCTGGCCTATGGCTTCATCGATGCCGAGCATGTCGGCAATCTGGCGAACGTGGCCAGAGCGATCACCGCTGAGCAGCAATGTCCGGATACCCGCGTCCTGCAGTGCCCTGACTGCCTTTGCAGCATCTTCCCGGGGCTGGTCGTCAAGGCGAAAACAGGCCAGCCACTCATTTTTCGAGGCCAGCCAGATTTCCATGCCTGAATGGATCTCGGCTTCGGGTACCGGTGCGCTCACCTGCTGTGCGACAAAATCCCGGTGCCCGATGAAAAATGACTGACCCTCAAACTGGCCCGAGAGCCCCCCACCCAGGTGGTTATTGACGTGGCTAACAGCCGCTGCCGGCCGGTTGTGGAAAACCCGGGCAATAGGATGCTCAGAGTGTTGCTCCAGACCGGAGGCGAGGCGCAGGCACGCCTGTCTGTCCATACTACCCACGATACGGGTATCGACCAGGCTGAGTTCTCCCCGTGTGAGGGTGCCTGTTTTGTCAAAAATCACAGTGTCGATAGAATTCATGGACTCGAGGGCATGCCCCCGGGTAGGCAGGAAACCCATGCGCCTCAGTTTGACGGTAGCGGATGTAATAGCCGTGGGCGTTGCAAGTGAAAGTGCACAGGGGCAGGTTACCACGAGAACGGAAAGTGTTATGTCGAAGGCATTGTCTGCGCCCGCAAGCCACCAGCCTATCCAGACAACAGGTGCAAGAATAAGTACCCGGCCTACGAACTTGCCGGCAATGCGGTCCGCCATACGTGCTACCGGCGGCTTTTCGGACTGGACACGGTCCAGTATCCGCAGAATTCCGGACAGGCGCGTTTGGGCTCCGGATTTCTCGACCCGAACATCCAGCGGGTTTTCACCATTGATACTGCCCGCATGAACACTATCACCCGGCACCCGGGTTTCCGGCAGGTACTCGCCGGTAAGTGCAGATTCGTTGAGCGTGGACTGGCCGCGCAGAATCACACCGTCAACAGGCAGGGTTTCACCTGGCCGGATTCGAACCACATCACCGGGTTTAACCTCATGCGCGGGTACGATTTCCGTGTCTTCCCCGGTCACCCTTGTGGCAACCGTTGGGTGGAACCCCGCCAGCGCATTGCCCGTGAGGCCGGCACGATACCTGGCCTGCACTTCAATATAGCGCCCCAGCAGCAGGAAAAAAGTGAACATGCAAACGGATTCGAAGTAGACTTCCTCGCCCCCCATAACGGTTACCCAGGCGCTGGCGAGGTAGGCAAGGCCAATGGCAATTGCCACCGGCACGTCCATGGTCAGGTGCCGGGTTTTGATATCCCGTTGTGCGTTACGAAAAAACGGTGCCGCGCTGTACAGTACTACCGGTGTGGCAACCAGCAGCCCGAACCAGCGAAAAAACGCCACAAATTCGGGCGACAGACCACTGGAAAACCCGAAATAGAGGGGGAAGGCGAGCATCATACTCTGGAACATACCGATGCCCGCCACTGCAAGGCGAATCAGCATGGAACGATTTTCAGCTTTCAGCTGGTCCTCAACCGCATCCGACTGGTAGGGGCGGGCAGTGTAGCCGAGTTCGTGAATGGCAATCAGTAATTCACTGAGGGCAGCCTTGTCCTGAGCCCACACGAGCCGCGCCCGCTGGGTTGTATGGTTTACCGAAAAAGACAGTACCCCAGGCTGCTTTTTCATATGGTTCTCAAGCAACCAGATACAGGCCGCGCAGGTGATGCCGCCAATAAGAAGCTGGGCTTCCTGGCCACCTTTAACCGGGGAGACAAAGGCTTGCTGCACCAGGGGGTGGTCCAGCTCCCTGAGCCGCTCCAGTTCCGAGTCTGTCAGCTGGCGGGGAGTAACTGCAGCTTCTGTACGAAACTCATAAAAGCCGGTCAGGCCTTCGTTATGGATGGTCTCGCACACTGCTTTGCAGCCCTGGCAACAGAAAAACTTTGTTGAACCATCGAGCTCAAGGGAAATAGGCGGCTCACCGTCAGCCGGCTCACCGCAATGGTAACAATCCACGGGGGTCACCCTTGGGCGGATCCTTGCGGACTCAGATGCAGGTAACCTTCTGTCGGCAACCGGGCTTCGCCTTTCAGTCGCCAGACATTATCCGGCCCCGTGAGTTCGTAATACCAGCGGCCTTTGATGTCATCCAGCATGTTTCCAGTGTAATGGCCATTACCATCATTCCGGAACTGAATGGTGCGGTCTTTCTGCGAGAGCGTTGGGTGAAACAGTTTGAGTATCAGGTAAGGAAAACCTGCCGCTCCCTGTTCCGTGCTGACGTTCAACAGAATGCTGCGGTTTTCGAATGCCATATCCGCCCTCAGGCCCATATCGGCAGCAGCCTTGTCACGGGCTATCTCGAGGTTGATGCCCCGGCCTTCTTTTGAATAATCGTCCGTAACCATCGTATCTTTCATGTTCGAAGCGACAACCAGCATGAACATGCTGAACGTGATCGCAGACAGAGGCGCTATGGTCAGGAACCAGAACCAGGGTTGCCGGTACCAGGGCGCAGTGGGTACTTCTTGATTCATATTGCTCAGTCTCATTTATTTACGGGTTACCAACGGCCAGCGATCCCCACGGGATCACCGGGTTGGACCGACAAATCGGCTTTCGGTTTCCAGCTTGAGTGAAGCATCCGTTTCAGACTGTGCATGGAAGATAATTTCGTTGTTCGATTGCGGGATAGACTCCGGCGGCACATCCACCACAGTAGGCAGGGAGCGGTTTTCGCCACTGTCTACCGTTACCTGGGTCTGGGTCAGAATGCGGATACCATCCAGGCCTTGTACCGACAGGTTAAATGTCTGGGGTACTTCCGACATGTTCGCTATTTTCAGGGTATAGGAGTTTTCAATGTTTCCCTGGCCATTGAAGCTGAACAGTGCCCCCCGGTCTCTCAGCGCATCCATCTGGGCCGGCACGCGGGTCGCAATCACGAAAATAATCGCCGTAATCATGGCAGTCAGGACGGCACCATAACCGAAAGTACGTGGCCGCAGAAGTTTCGACGGTTTGCCCTCAAGTTCGTTCTCGGTGGTGTAACGAATCAGGCCGCGAGGGTAGTTCATCTTGTCCATTATTTCATCGCAGGCATCGATGCAAAGTGCGCAGCCAATGCACTCGTACTGGAGGCCATCGCGGATATCAATGCCCGTCGGGCACACGTGCACACATTGCCCGCAGTCGATGCAGTCGCCCAGGCCAACGTCTTCCGGCTTTACGTCTTTTCTGCGACCGCCACGGGGCTCGCCGCGATTGGGGTCGTAGGAAACAATACGGGTGTTAGGGTCAAACATGACAGACTGGAAACGCGCATACGGGCACATATACAGGCAAACCTGTTCGCGCATCCAGCCCGCGTTGAGATAAGTGGCTATGGTGAAAAACGCTACCCAGAAATAGGCCCAGCCATTGGCCTGAAACGTAAACAGATCGGCAATCAGTTCGCGAATCGGGTAGAAATAGCCGACAAATGTGAGCCCCGTCATCAGGGCAATAAACAGCCAGACTGCGTGTTTGGCGGACTTCTTGAATATTTTTTCTTTGGAATTGGGGGCCTTGTCCAGTTTCATGCGCTTGTTGCGGCTGCCTTCAATGCGTTCTTCAACCCACATGAAAATGAAGGTCCAAACCGTCTGCGGGCAGGTATAACCGCACCATACTCGACCGAACAGGGTGGTAATGAAAAACAGGCCAAAGGCGCAGATGATCAGCATGCCGGAGAGCAGGAAGAAATCCTTGGGGTAAAAGGTGACACCGTAGAGGTGAAATTCCCGGGCGGGCAGATCGAAGTGAATCAGCGGATTGCCATCGAGGGTGAGCCACACGAACAGAAAATACATGCTCATCAGAACCATCAGGCTCACGGTACGGATTCGCTGAAACAGGCCTTTTACTTCTTTGACATAGATCTTTTTGCGGCTGGCATAGAGTTCAACAGTTTCTGGCTTACTCCCTTTGCCAGAAGGATCCGGAGAGGGGTCAACCTGTTTGACCGGTATTTCATTGCTCATGGGGTACCTCCAGATGGGGCGTAATGCGGGAGCGATGCCTTATGCGAGCTTACTGCTGATCTTCTCAAGCCTGTGCCCGCAAGGGCAGACACAGGGTTGAGCAGACCACGCCGGGCCCAGGGCCCGGCAGGAACATCAGTTCGACAGGCTGTAAACGTATGCAGCCAGAATCTGGATCTGGTCATCGGAAAGCCGACCGCTCTGGGCGGGCATTTCATTCTGGCGACCGTGCAAAACAGTCTCCCGGATCCACTCATAGTTAGAGCCGTAAAGCCATATATTATCCGTCAGGTCAGGTGCACCGACAGCGTGCATGCCTTTACCGTCAGGCCCGTGGCAAGCAACACAGGCCTGGGCAAATACTGCCTTGCCGGCCTCGGCCGCCGCAGCATCCTTCTCGCGACCGCTGAACGAAAGTACGTAGTTAACCACCTGGTCTACCTGCTCATTGGTCATATTTGGCATTACGCCCTTGGCGGGCATGTTACCCATACGTCCGTTTTTCAGGGTCTGCAGGATTGCGTCCGGTGTGCCACCCCAAAGCCAGTCATCGTCTGTCAGGTTGGGGAAGCCAACCTGGCCGCGGGCGGCGGTGCCGTGGCACACAGCACAGTTGTTGGCGAACAGACGTTGGCCGATCTTCATGGCATCGCCATCTTTAGCCAGTTCCGGCACGGGGGTGCTGCCATACTGGGCGTAAATTGGCCCGTACATCTCCTCAGCCCTGGCAACTTCGGCTTCCCACTGGTTGGTTGAGGTCCAGCCCAGCAGACCCTTGAAGTTACCCAGGCCGGGGTAGAGTGCCAGGTAGCCAAGAGAAAAGACTACAGTCGCTACAAACAGGTAGAACCACCACTTGGGTAGCGGGTTGTCATACTCTTCGATGCCGTCGAAAGAGTGGCCCATGGTACGGTCGGTTTCTACGTCAGTTGTCTGGCTCTTGCGTGTTGCGAAGAGTAGCCAGGCACAACCAAAGACCACCACGAGCACGATCGTACTGATCCAGATGCTCCAAAAGGTACTCATTGTTTATTCTCCGTTTTTTCCTGTTCAAGAGTACGCTTTTCCACCTCGTCATCATCGAACGGCAGGTGGGCTGCTTCTTCGTTTGCCTTTTTGCGGTGGGCACTGAATGCCCACCAGATGATGCCGATAAAAACCGCCATCACCAAAAGGGTATGAACGCCGCGTAACTCGTTAATATCCATTAAATCACCGCTTGTCTGAAAGCACGGTGCCCAGTTGCTGCAGGTATGCGACCAGGGCTTCGATTTCAAATTTGCCTTCCACTTCGCCAGCTGCGTTGGCAATCTGCTCGTCCGAGTAGGGAACGCCCAGAGTCTGCAGTGCGGTCAGCTTTGCGGCCGTGCCTTTGTGATTAACCTGGTTCTCAAACAGCCAGGGGAACGCAGGCATGTTGGATTCGGGAACCACGCTACGCGGGTCATAAAGATGCTGGCGCTGCCAGGCATCGGAATAACGACCGCCTACACGGGCCAGGTCAGGCCCTGTGCGCTTGGAACCCCACAGGAACGGGCGGTCGTATACGAACTCGCCCGCAACGGAGTAGTGGCCGTAACGCTCTGTTTCAGCGCGGAACGGACGGATTTGCTGGGTATGGCAAACGTGACAGCCTTCGCGGATGTAGATGTCACGGCCTTCCAGCTCCAGCGCCGTCAGAGGCTCAAGGCCTTCTATGGGCTCGTTGACTTCCTTCAGGAAGAACAGCGGGACCACTTCCGCCAGAAAACCACCACTGATGACCAGGATGATAAAGACAATCATCAGGCCAATATTTTTTTCGACAATTTCGTGTTTCATCAGGTCTCTCTCCGTTACGCCGCCTGAACTGCCGCGTTGTCCTGGGCAGCCGCTTCTTTCTGGCGCACGGTCATGTACACGTTATAGGCCATGAAAAGCATGCCGGTGAGGAAGATGACGCCGCCAAGGAAGCGTACAAAGTAACCCGGGTAGGATGCTTCAAGGCTTTCCACAAAGCTGTAGGTGAGGGTGCCGTCGTCGTTGACCGCGCGCCACATCAGGCCCTGCATGATGCCGTTAACCCACATGGCAACGATGTACAGAACGGTACCCACGGTTGCCAGCCAGAAGTGCACGTTGATCAGGCTGGTGCTGTACATTTCCTTGAGACCCCAGAGTTTGGGAATCAGGTGGTAGATGGCACCGATACTGATCATGGCAACCCAGCCCAGAGCACCTGAGTGAACGTGTCCAACGGTCCAGTCTGTGTTGTGTGAAAGGGCGTTAACTGTCTTGATGGACATCATCGGGCCTTCGAAGGTGGACATGCCATAGAACGACAGGGAAACCACCAGGAAGCGCAGGATGGGATCCGTGCGCAGTTTGTGCCAGGCGCCGGACAGGGTCATCATGCCGTTGATCATGCCACCCCAGGACGGAGCAAGCAGAATCAGGGACATAATCATGCTGGCGGTCTGGGCCCAGTCTGGCAGGGCAGAGTAGTGCAGGTGGTGGCCACCGGCCCATACGTAGGTGGCGATAAGCGCCCAGAAGTGGACGATGGAAAGGCGGTAGGAGTATACCGGGCGGCCAGCCTGCTTGGGAACGAAGTAGTACATCATGCCCAGGAAGCCTGCCGTGAGGAAGAAGCCTACTGCGTTGTGACCATACCACCACTGCATCATCGCGTCGGTTACGCCGGCGTAGGCAGAGTAGGATTTGAACGCACTGACCGGCAGCGCCAGGTTGTTACCAATGTGAAGTGCAGCAATGGTGATAATAAACGCGCCATAGAACCAGTTGGCAACGTAGATGTGTGGTGTGCTGCGCTTGGTAATGGTGCCGAAGAACACCAGGGCGTAAGTGACCCAGACCACAGTAATGGCAATATCAATTGGCCATTCCAGTTCTGCGTATTCTTTAGTGCTGGTATAACCCAGTGGCAAGGTAATGGCTGCAGCAACAATGATTGCGGTCCAGCCCCAGAAGGTAAAGGCAGCCAGTGAGTCCGAAATCAGACGGGCCTGACAGGTACGTTGAACCACATAGTAGGACGTTGCAAACAGGGCACTGCCGCCAAAGCCGAAGATAACGGCGTTGGTGTGCAGCGGTCGCAGGCGACCGAAGTGGGTAAATGGCAGATCGAGGTTGAGGGATGGCCAAACCAGTTGTGCTGCAATTAACACGCCCAGCGCCATGCCAACAATACCCCATACCACTGTCATGATGGCGAACTGTCTCACCACCTTGTAGTTATATGTCAGGTTCGGATTTTGTGTGCTCATAGCCTTACCAATGGGTTCAGAGTGGGGAATTATGCGGGCGCAAGTATGGAGAAACCATTAGCTGTTTGCAATGATTCGCATCAACTCCTGACATCCATCAAATGCACCCAGGCCGGCAGTGTGGCGCCTTTCCCGAGCGCCATGTCGGCTGAGGTTCTATGATAGCCTTGCGAACGTGCAAGTTATACTTGTCAAAATTGACTAAGAACAAAAAATGCCACGTTCCGGATCATGACCTTACGGTTTTTCTGGCGGGAGGTGTTTTCCCCCGGCTCAGACGCCGCTTTGCTGTAGTACCGTGATGGCTTCATCTTTGTCCATCATGGGAATCAGTTCAGCCATTAGTTCGCGCCGGTCGTCAGAGTGGTACCAGCGGTCCCAGTCGGCCTCCGAGCGCCAGTTGGCCAGGGTTATGCGGTGGTTGGGGTCATGGCTGTCGACCAGGGTTTCTCCGGAGATAAACCCTGGTGCAGCGACCGCCCGCTGCAGAACCAGACGGGAACGTTCTTCATAGGCAGTTTCAAGTGATTCGGCAATATGCCGTTCAATCAGAACCCGGATCATGCAAACCTCCAGATGTTTTAATGGTATAAACAGTAATTTAGCACGTATTTCTGAAAAAACAGATCAGACAGAAGGAGACAGGATGTGAGCGCTGCCGAATACGATGCCGAACTGGACGCCAGCGGCCTTTTTTGCCCGGAGCCGGTCATGATGCTGCATAATCGCATCAACGACGTGGAGCCGGGCAAGGTTCTGCGAGTGACCGCGACAGATCCTTCAACAACCCGGGATATTCCAAGGTTTTGTCAGTTTCTGGGGCACGAATTGCTAAGCCACACGGAGCAGGATGACCGGTTTGTCTACCTTATACGCCGCGGCAGTTAACGGTTTCAAGGCAATCAGATAGCCGGTTTCAGACCATTGATGTGATCCATGAACTGGCTCTTGTTCATTTCGCCCAGAACCCGCTGTTGTGCCATTTCTTTACCGGTGCTGTCGAAAAACAGTATGGCGGGTGGCCCGAACAGTCCCAGCCGGTCCAGCATGGCCTGCTGGGCCGGTGTGTTGTCCGTCATGTCTATTTGCAGCAGTGTGAAAGGTTCCAGCGAACGAACTACCGTTGCATCACTGAATACGTTCCTTTCCATAATCTTGCAGGAGATGCACCAGTCGGCGTAGAAATCCAGCATGACCGGTTGGCCCTGTTGCCTGGCCTGCACCAGCATGGCGTCAATTTCAGAAGGCGATGTTACGCGTTTGAAGTCTGCGTGCTGCGTATCAAAGCTGGCAGAATTGCCTGAAGCCCCGGACTGGGATGTTTTGGCGACAAAGGGCGACAACGGCGCAAGCGGGTCATTGGCGCCCGCAACAGCTCCTGCCAGCAGTGCCAGGCCGTAAGCGAAAAAGATCAGGCCCAGCCCCTTCCTGGTGCGCTCCCAACCGGCTTTTGCGGCATCAAATGCACCGAGCTGAACGCCGGTTATCGCAATCAGAACCCCCCAAAGCGTCAGGCCGATCCAGCCTGGAACCAGGCGTTCGATCAGCCAGATAGCGACTGCAAGGAGCATGACGCCGTAAAAATGCTTGACGGTGGTCATCCAGTGCCCGGTGGTCGGGAGAAGCTTGCGGCCACCAACAGCCACGAGGATTAACGGAATACCCATGCCCAATCCAAGTGCAAAGAGGGCGATGCCGCCAATCAATGCATCCTGCGTTGTGGAAATGTAAAGCAGGCTGCCGGCCAGAGGTGCTGACACGCAAGGCGATACAATCAGGGCAGAGAGGGCGCCAATGCCAAAAATGCTGATCACCCGGCCACCTGTCAGGCTCTGGCTGGCATCATTCAGTGGCTCGCGGATGACGCGCGGAAGCTGGATTTCAAACAGGTCAAACATGGACAGTGCAAAGACGACGAACATCAGCGCGAAAACACTGAGTACCCAGGGCGACTGAAGCTGTGCCTGCAGGTTAAAGCTGGCTCCCAGGAGTCCGGTAAGCACGCCGGCCCCGGCGTAGGTCAGTGCCATCCCGAGAACGTAACTGCCGGAAAGCATCAGTGCATGCCCGGTTGTACGGGTGTTCTGCCCGGATACCAGTGACGAAATGATTGGAACCATTGGCAGCACACAGGGCGTGAAGGTCAGCCCCAGGCCAAGCAGCAGGAAAACGCCGGCTATGACCAGTGTCGACTGCTCGGAGAGGAAACCTGCGAGCCCGGTGGCAGAGCTGGTGTCTGCCTGTGTGGCGGCTGGCGGCGCTGCATTGTCAGAGCTCTGGGCGGAGCCAGAGTTCTGGCTTTGATAGAAAAGCACTTCGCGGGTCTGGGGTGGGTAGCAGAGGCCGGCCTCTGCGCAGCCCTGATAGGTGACTTCGAAACGGGCCTCATTAACATTGTCAGGCAGGGTGACCGGAACCCTGGCTTCCACCGGGTCGAAAAAAACGGTTGTTTTGCCGAAATACTCATCTTCGGTTTCGGTGCCAGGGCTGGAAAACTGTGGTGTACCTGCGCTCGCACCCTCGTCGAGCGCTTTGATACTGATGCGCTCCCGGTACAGGTAATGCCCGGGTGTTATATCCCAGAACAGGGCGATGGCGTTCTCTTCGGTGGTGTGGGTCAGGGGCAGTGCTTCATCCACAGGAAGGAATTCGCTGCCCTGGCCGCCGAACAGGGATTTATTGCCACCGAGTGCCCAGGATGAGCTGGAAACTGTAAAGAACAGTGCAAAGATAACCAATAGGGTTAACGGTGTCGTTGAAAGGCGGAGGCTGCTGGATGAAGTAGATAAAGCTGTCATGAAATGCACAGATTCCCGGTTGAAGTCGTGGCAAAAAGGCAGCCATGTATTCGGAATGACCTGGCGCCCCGATATTAGTCAGCGAGTCAGTGGACACAAAGGCCCGGGGAAAGTTCCCTCTGGCATTGGACACGTTAAAGCCGCACAATAGCTTCCCAATGAATCACCGTACAAACGATCTTATCATGCTGTTTAATGACCTGTTCCGTGAAGCTTTCGGAACTGTTCTGGTCAAAGGCGGCGCAGAGCCGGAATACCTGCCTGCTGGCAGTGCCGGAAAGCTCGCGCAAATTGTTTTTGCCCACGGCTATTATGCCAGTGCCTTGCACGAAATAAGTCACTGGTGCATTGCAGGTGAGCACAGGCGCACACTTCACGACTACGGTTACTGGTACTGTCCGGACGGCAGGACACCTGCTCAGCAAAGAGCGTTCGAGCAGGTAGAGGTAAAGCCGCAGGCGATTGAATGGCTGTTTTCTGTGGCCGCTGGCGCACGTTTTCATATCAGCCTGGACAACCTGACCGGAAACGGCGCGTCTGACGATGCCGATTTTCGTCGCAGAGTGCTGGAACAGGCTGAAGACTATCTGGCCAGAGGCCTTCCAGAGCGGGCACAATCCTTTTTTGATACGCTGCAGTCGTTTTATGGAACCGGCAGTACCTTCGATAAGGCCTGGCGTGAAGACGTTACCCGTGTGGTTCCGCTATTCTCTGAAAAAAGAACATTATGAGGCAAACTGAGACTCCATGACATCTGACCCAAAGCATACCGGCGATCTGAGATTCACCGATCTGAATCTGGACAAGCGACTGTTGGACGCCATTGCTGCCATTGGTTTTGAATACTGCACGCCAATCCAGGCTGAAACCCTGCCCTGGACTTTGGCCTGCCAGGACCTGATTGGCCAGGCCCAGACAGGCACTGGAAAAACCGCTGCTTTTCTAATTACCGCTATCCAGAGCCTGCTTGAAACGCCGATACCGGAAAGTGACCGTTTTGCTTCGGAGCCCCGCGTTCTGGCCCTTGCGCCAACCCGCGAACTGGCCATGCAGATTGCCAAGGATGCCGAGCAGCTTTGCCAGCACACCGGCCACAAGGTGGTCACGGTAGTGGGTGGCATGCACTACGACAAACAGCGTGAACAGCTGCACAACGGTATCGTTGATATTCTTGTGGCAACCCCCGGTCGCCTGATCGATTTCCTGGGTTCCCAGGACGTGTTCCTGGACCAGATCGACATCCTCATTCTGGATGAGGCGGACCGGATGCTGGATATGGGCTTTATTCCGGACGTGAAACGCATTATCCGTAAATGTACCCCAAAGGGTGAGCGGCAGACTTTACTGTTCAGTGCAACGTTCAACCAGGACGTTCTTAACCTTGCCTCCATGTGGACCAACAACGCAGAGTTTGTGGAAATCGAACCGGAACAGAAAACCGCAGAGCGCGTTGAACAGACGGTTTATCTGGTGGGTGAAGATGAAAAACTGCCGGTACTGGTGAACTATCTCAAGCGCCCGGAAGTTGAGAAGGCGCTGGTGTTTGCCAACCGCCGGGACCAGTGCCGGGATCTTGAGGAGGATTTGCGTAATCAGGGAGTCAAGGTTGCTCTGATGTCTGGCGAGATCGCCCAGAACAAGCGCCTCAAAACCCTGGAGCAGTTCAAGAAGGGCAGCATTCAGGTGCTGGTGGCAACGGATGTTGCCGGGCGTGGTATCCATGTGAATGGCGTAACTCACGTCTTCAACTACAACCTGCCCGATAACGCAGAGGATTACGTGCATCGCATCGGTCGTACCGGCCGTGCAGGTAAAACCGGCGTTTCTGTCAGTTTTGCCGGCGAAGATGATTCGTTTGCTCTTCCGGCGATCGAGGCCTATATCAGCCAGAAACTCAAAACAACCGTGCCGGATGAGAGTCTGATGGCTGCAATGGATAACCCACCCATTACCCGCAAGCGTGGCCGCCGCCCGTCCCAGGGGCAGGGTGGGCGAGGTCCGGGAGGGCGTAATTCCCGTCCGCGCAGGAACTGACAAGGCAGGGCTGAGTGATGTTGATTGTTGCCGATGAAAATATCCCGCTGCTTGAAGAGTTTTTTGCCGATATTGGTGAAATCAGGCGCATTCCCGGCCGAACCATGAGTGCGGAAGACGTTCGCGACGCCGACCTGCTTCTGGTTCGATCGGTGACCCGGGTCGATCGCGCGCTTCTTCAGGGCAGCCGGGCCCGGTTTGTCGGCACAGCAACCATCGGAACCGATCACGTTGATCTGGGCTGGCTTGAAGACAACGGCATCCGCTTTTCCGCAGCGCCGGGATGCAATGCCAACAGTGTTGCTGAGTACGTGCTTGCCATTCTGTCTGTTTACGCAGAGCGCTGTGCCCTGGATGACTGGTCGCGGCTCAGTGTAGGTATCGTCGGCGCAGGAAACGTGGGAGGCAAGCTGGCAGACAAGCTCTCCCGCCTCGGTTTTACCGTCAGGCTTTGTGACCCGCCCCGTGCCGAACGTGAGCCGGAGCGTGAGCTCGGGAACGGGCTCACTTTTGTGGATCTGGATGAAGCGCTGGCCTGTGATGTCGTCTCGCTTCATACGCCCTTGACCCGTGAGTCAGCTCACCCCACTTACCATATGATCGGTGAGCGGGAGCTTGCCGGCATGACATCTGAACAACTGCTGATCAATACCGGGCGGGGCGAGGTGATTAACAGTGCTGCACTGCACGAGCGGCTGATGGATTCCAGCGCGCCGCTGGTAGCGCTCGATGTCTGGGAGCAGGAGCCGGAAATTAACCCGGAGTTGGTGCACAAGGTCTGGCTGGCTACACCCCACATTGCCGGCTACAGTCTTGAGGGAAAGGTTCAGGGAACCGAAATGATTTACCAGGCTGCGAGCCATTTCCTTGGCTTGCCGGTGCGCAAGAAGGCAGGGCAGTTTCTTCCCGAACCGGCCCTCAGTACAGTTTCGTTTACTGGTGCGGCCGATGAACATGTGGCTGTCAGGATTGCATTGCGGGCCTGCTACGATCCGCGCACGGACGATGCGCGCCTGCGCCATGCCCTGAAGACGGCAGCGGCTGACGGGCTCGGCTCGGCTTTTGACCGCCTGCGCCGTGATTATCCGGTGCGGCGGGAGTGCTCAAGCCTGAAAGTGCAGCTGAAAGGACCGGGCAGATCCCTGCAGGACAGTTTCCGTGCCATCGGTTTCAAGCTGAAGGTCTGAGCCGGCTGCTTCCGCTTTGAAAAAAAGTGTTTTCAGTTGGATAAGAAATGGGGGCCTGCGCCCCCGTTTTGCTGCCGGCCTTTTGCATTTATGGCAGGTTGGCCTGCTGCAGTGCAGCGATCCTGTCGTCCAGAGGCGGGTGGGTCATGAATAGTGCGCTCAAACCACCACGGGCACCGCGATTGATGCCAAAGGCCTGAAGGCTGTCGGGCATCTGATCGGGTATCTCGCTTTCCTGTTTCAGTCGCGCCAGGGCGCTGATCATGGCAGTACGACCGGCAAGCTGTGCACCAGCAACATCTGCCCTGAATTCCCGCCTGCGGGAGAACCAGAATACAATGGTGCTGGCCAGAATGCCCAGTACCAGCTCTGCAATAATACTCACCACAAAGAACCCGATGCCGTGGCTGTCTTCGTTCCTGAATACTACCCGGTCCACGAACGAGCCGATCACCCGTGATGCGAAGATCACGAAGGTGTTTACCACACCCTGAATCAGCGTAAGCGTTACCATGTCGCCATTGGCAACGTGGCCTATTTCGTGGCCCAGAACCGCGCGTATTTCGTCCTTGTTGAACCGGTGCAGCAGGCCCTCACTGACAGCCACCAGCGCGTCGTTCCGGTTCCAGCCGGTAGCAAAGGCGTTGGACTGGCTGGCCGGAAATATCGCCACCTCCGGCATGCCTATACCTGCGCTCTGTGCCAGTTCGGCCACGGTTTGCACCAGCCAGCGCTCGGCGGGCGTGCGCGGAGCATCAATAACCCGGGCTTTAGTGCTCCACTTGGCAACAGGTTTCGAGATAAACAGGGAAACAAGGGCGCCGGCAAAACCAAACACGGCAGCAAACGCCAGCAGGGAGCCGTATTCAATTCCGTTCCGGGCAAGATAGCTGTCCACGCCCAGAAGCTTCAGTGTGAAACTGGCGACAAGAATAACCGCGAGGTTGGTCGCCAGAAACAGCAGTATACGCATGGTGTTTTCCTGATTTGTCCAATATCAAAAGTCGGCTTTCAGACCGTTAAATATGGCCCGGGTTCAGCGCTTCAATGATATTACGGCGATTTAATGGTCGTGGTTATTCCTGGAAGAGCGCGGCCCGCACAACCTGGCCAATGTGGCGCGAATGGCGGCTTTTAAGCGCCGTGCGCACAAGGTGGATGTGGCTGGAGAGGTCTTCCTGCAAGGAGGGAGGCAGGGGGTTCCCGGCGGTGTCGACGGTACCACTGAGTTTTTCGACAAGCCCGTCCGGTGCAGGTGCGCTCAGGCGAATAAAGGCTTCCTGTGTGAGCACGGCCTGATCAAGAGCCTCTTGTCGTATGGTGTCCACGTAACGGAGAAAGCCCTCCTCGGCCAGCCAGAGAAGAGCGCCCAGGCAGGCCATGTGACGCTTGCTGTGCAAACCGAACTCGTCGGGCTCGTCGGGGCCGGCGATGTCCTCTACATAAAGGTTTACCCGCCTCGGGAAGGCCCCATAAAGCTGAACCAGGGCTACGGCTGCGTCTTTGTAGAACTCTTCAATGTGGATATCAGCCACAAGCGAAATCCTTCTGCCCGCTACCTTACTGTCTGTATTTGGTCAGGAAATTAGCCAGCCTGCCCACAGCGTCTTCGAGGGTGTCTTTGCGGGGCAGGAACACGACCCGCAGGTGCTGTTTGTCGTCAACGTTAAACGCCGAACCCTGAACCAGAAGGATTTTCTCCTGGAGTAAAAGGTCAAGAACCAGTTTTTCATCATTAACAATCGGGAACTTTTTGGGGTCCAGCTTCGGGAAAAGGTACAGGGCACCCTGTGGCTTTACACAGCTGACACCGGGAATGTCATTGAGCATGCGCCAGGCGGTTTCCCGCTGTTCGTAAAGACGGCCCCCGGGAGCCACCAGATCATTGATTGACTGGTAGCCACCCAATGCGGTTTGTATGCCCAGCTGTGCAGGAACATTGGCGCACAGGCGCATGTTGGAAAGCATGTCAATGCCTTCTATCAGGTCTTTTGCCAGATGCTTGGCACCACTCACAATCATCCAGCCGGACCGGTAGCCGGCGGCGCGGTAGTTCTTTGACAGGCCATTGTAGGTGAAGAACAGAACGTCATCTGCCAGGGATGCAGTGGATACGTGCCGGGTGCCATCGTAGAGAATCTTGTCGTAGATTTCGTCTGAAAGTACGATCAGATTGTGCTTGCGGGCAAGCTCAATGACCTGTTCAAGCAGTTCCGGGCTGTAGACTGAACCTGTGGGATTGTTCGGGTTGATCAGTACGATCGCACGGGTGCGATTTGTTATCTTTTTGCGGATATCATCAATGTCCGGGAACCAGTTCTGTTCCTCGTCGCAGTGGTAATGCACCGGCTTGCCACTGGAGAGGGTAACGGCGGCTGTCCAGAGCGGATAGTCCGGCGCCGGTATAAGTACTTCATCCCCGGTATTGAGCATGGCCTGCATGGTCATCACGATCAGTTCGCTGACCCCGTTGCCCAGGAAAATGTCATCAATATCGACTTTATCGATGCCTCGCTGCTGGCAATAGTGCATGACCGCCTTGCGCGCAGAAAACAGCCCTTTTGATTCCACGTAGCCCTGAGCCAGGTGCATGTTGTAGATCACGTCCTGCTGAATTTCTTCCGGAACGTCCAGCTCGAATGCTGCCGGGTTGCCGATATTGAGCTTGAGTATCCGGTGGCCTTCTTCTTCCAGCCGGCGCGCCTCGCGCATCACTACGCCGCGTATTTCGTAACACACATTATCCAGCTTGGCGGATTTGTAGTAGTTCTGCATAAGACCCGGGCTTCCTCAGTCGGTAAACGTAAAACAGGCAGCTGCCATTCAGGCAAACCGCTATTCTAGCGGAGGCGGGGGCAACGGCAACAGGGGTAATTGTGATCAATTATGACGGGTTAGCTTTATATTGCGCGAATTTATACTCCTGTCTACCTTGCGTATTCGCGTTTATCTCTATAGCCTTCAATTAAATTGTGCACAATTTACCTGTGCAATCTTTCAATTTACGCGTTTTTTTGCAGGTTTCGTGGCTTTGATGAGGAGACACCCGTGGCCAGTCAGTCCGTATACGATTTCACCGTTCAGGATATCAAAGGCAATGAGAAGAGTATGGCCGATTACCGGGGCCAGGTGCTCCTGATTGTAAATACGGCAAGCAAGTGCGGCTTTACACCCCAGTTCGAGGGGCTGCAGTCGCTCTACAAAGAGCTTGGTGAGAAGGGGCTGGAGGTGCTCGGATTTCCCTGTAACCAGTTCATGAACCAGGACCCCGCCGATAACGATACCATCAGCCAGTTCTGCAGCCTGAACTACGGCGTGGACTTTCCCATGTTTGCGAAAATTGATGTAAACGGAGATAAAGCGCACCCTTTGTTCCGGTTTCTTAAAGCCCAGGCAAAAGGGCTTCTCGGGTCGGAGAAAGTGAAATGGAATTTCACGAAATTTCTGGTGAACCGTGAAGGAAAGGTTGTGGGTCGTTATCCGCCCACCACCAAGCCGGAAGATATCAGGGCGGATATTGAAAAACTGCTGTAGGGCACGATTTTGGACGACTTGCTGGCACTGGATAACCAGATCTGCTTCAGCCTCTATGCAGCCAACAGAGCGATAACAGCGCGCTATCGCCCGCTGCTTGCAGAGCTGGACCTGACCTACCCGCAATATCTGGTGATGCTCGTGCTCTGGGAGCGTGCACGGGCAGGCCAGGCAACCCGGGTTTCCGATCTGGGCGCCCGGCTGAGGCTTGATTCGGGAACGCTGACGCCTTTGCTCAAGCGCCTGGCATCGCGGGGGCTGATCTCCAGGGAGCGTAACGCGGATGATGAGCGGGTGGTAACCATTTCCTTGACCGAACAGGGTGCCAACCTCCGGGCGCAAGCTGAACAGGTGCCTCAGAAGCTGCTGTGCAGCCTGGACATTCCCCCTGCGCGCCTGCTGGCCATGAAGCACGAGCTGAATTCAATACTACGGGTTATTGAAGCCCGGGAGGAAAAGGGCGGGTCCAGCGCTTGATCGCCTCATCCAGCTGATTGCGGTTGTAGGGCTTGGTAACGTAATCGTTCATGCCACTGGCAAAACAGTCATCCCGGTCACCCTGCATTACATTGGCAGTCACCGCAATCACTGGTAACTCCTGCCAATCCGGATTCTCCCGGATTCTCCGGGTTGTCTCATAGCCATCCATGACCGGCATCTGGCAATCCATGAGTACCAGGTCGTAGTCTCTCTGCCTGAGCGCCTCAAGCGCCCGCTCACCGTTTTCTGCAACATCAGCGGTGTGCCCCATTTTTTTCAGTAATGCGCCTGCAACCATCCGGTTTACGTCGTTGTCCTCAACCAGAAGTATGCGGAGCGAGCCTTGCGATTGTGTGCTGGTTGTTGGCAAGGCAGTCGTTGGTGATGCAGAACCTGTGCCGGGGACATCCACAGTGCTGCAGATTGGCAACGGCAAGGTAACGGTAAACCGGGTGCCCTGATGTTCTACAGAATCGACCTTTATGTCGCCATGCATGCGTTCAACCAGTTGCCGGCAAAGTGTCAACCCCAGCCCGGTGCCGCCGTACAAACGCGTTGTTTGCGTGTTGGCCTGGGAAAAGGGCGAAAAAATACGGCGCAGCCCCTGTTTGCTCATACCTATGCCGGTATCAACAACGTCAATGGTTACCATGCCTGGGGTATGGCGTGCCGAGATACGCACACTGCCCGAGTTGGTGAATTTGATTGCATTGCCCAACAGGTTGTTCAGGATCTGCCGCAGACGGGTCGGATCACCCAGGAAACATTCCGGAAACGTGGGTGCTGTTTCTGCAATCAGTTCAATACCCTTTTTGCGGGCTTGCTGCATGTGCAGTGTGGCGCACTCCTCAATCAGGCTGCGCATATTGAACGGAATGTTCTCCAGGCTGAGCTTTCCGGCCTCAACCTTGGAAATGTCCAGGATGTCGTTGAGAATGCCAAGCAGGCTTTCGCCGGCCGACAGGGCAATCTGAAGGCGGTGGCGCTTCACTGAATCCTGCTCCCCCTCCAGAGCTAACCCCAGCATACCCAGCAGACCGTTCAGTGGTGTACGGATTTCATGGCTCATGCTCGCCAGAAAGTTGGCCCGCGCCCTGGCTCTGCGCATGGCGTCCTCTTTGGCTTTAACCAGTGCCCGGTTGCCCCGTTGCAGGGCTAGATTTTTGTCGGATATCTCGCGTGTGCGGTTTTCCACCTCCCGCTCCAGTTCGATGGAATAGTTCTTCATGGTGGTCTCAGCCATGCGAAGCTGGGCCAGGGTAAAATCAATGGTTTCCAGGTGCTGATTGATGATGCCTACCATGGTGCCAATCTCATCCTGCTCGTGTCCCGGTGGAACCGGAAGGCGGATTTTTTCCGGGGAGCTGGCATTGACCTCATTCAGGGCACCGATAACGCTGAGCATAGGGCGGGTAAGAATCAGATAAAAAATACCTAGCAGGGATGCGGAAAGAATAAGGCTTTTCAGTAGCCCGCTGATCAGCGTGTAACCTGCCCGCTCCAGAAACTGCAGGCCGTAGTGATAGGTGTCGATAGTCACCACAAGGCGTCCCAGCGGCAGATCACTGAGTTGGGAAACGCTCAGTTTCCGGCTGAATACCCGGCTGTCCCCGAATAACAGGTCACTGATCCAGCGGTAAGGTGAGGCAGGGCTGCTCTTGCTTGCCGCCGTCATGGTGCTGTTTTCGTCGTCAACAATTCGGGCGTCAATGGTTGCAGGGTGCTTGAGCAGGCCATCAAGCAGCTCCTTTGCGAGGAGCACATCAAGGTTGTAGGCAATCTGGGAGGCAGGGTTGTGGCTGATCTCCATCAGCGCCTGAACGTCCTCGTTCATGGATTTGCGGGCGCCAAAGTAATCAAGCGTGATCTGTGCCATGTTAAGAACAAGCCCCAGCGCCATGGCAATCAGTACCGTATCGCGGGCAAGTCGGTAGGAAAGCCGGTGTCTGAAGCCTTTGCTCACGGTTGTTACATTCCCTGTTCACGGATGGGCGTACCACCCGGATCATACCTTCGGTTAGTCGTCGTAATCGGCCTTCTTCTTCCACTCGGTATCATGAAGAAAGTTGTCCCACTGTTTGTCCAGTGTCGATTCGGGTGCCTCTGAACGGCTACTGCCGTCCTGCAGATTCATGGCCTCCAGCTCTTTTATTCGAGTGCGAAAGCTCTTGACGGCTTTCATGGCCAGAGGGTTATCCCTGGATTTACCCATTTCTGTGCTGGCCAGATGATACGCATGAATGGCCTTGCGGATCTGATTCTGCCTGATATGGTCCCGGGCCTGGAATACGTGCAGGTCTGCGTGGGTTTTGTGTACCAGAAACAACACGTACTTGAGGTTTTTTTTCGCAGTTGCGCCATCAATGCGGCCACTTTTGTGCATGGCTTCAAGCATTTTGAACAGGTTCTGCAGCAACTCTTTTACGTAGTTGGCTTTTTCCGGGGAATCGATTCTGACCGGCTGCACTTCATCACGATTTTCCCGAATCTGTGTTTTTCTTTGCCGAACGGCATCTCGCCATTTTTCAACCGGAAGAGCGGATTTGAGGCCGGCCAGATCATTACACACATCGTCCATGCGTTTGAGTATTAACAGCTTGAGGTCGGGCGTCAGGTATTGCCCGGGAAGTTCAGACAGCAATCGGCTGCAACGCTTATAACTGTCCTCCAACGCTGTAATTTTTCGTACACGCTCAATCCTGGCCTTTTCTCGCATCTGGGTGATTACAATAACGGCGATCGAGATTACAACGACGGCCGCCAGGGCGAGGACGATAGTAATGGTATTCATTTTGGGTGTAATGACTCCGGCTTCTGGGCAAGTCGTTCCTGAAAAACCTGGCCTGATATTCCGGTATTTCAGGCAATTGCCAGAAAGGTTAGCAGAAATGCGGGGCTGAATCCGGAATCAAATGTGAAAGTTCGTTTTATTTATTTATTTCATGAATTGTATTAGTGTGGCTATCAGATTGGTGAATGGTCTGTGTCGGGTTTGTCCTGACGTTAGTCTGTATCAGGCATGGGAGTCGTGCATGGATATTTCCCGGATTGATCTTAATCTTCTCGTGTATCTCGATGTTTTGCTCAGGGAGCGCAACGTAACCAAGGCAGCAAATCATCTGGGTATCACCCAGCCTGCCATGAGTAATAGCCTGCGACGATTGCGGGACCTGTTCAGCGACCCCTTGCTGGTGCGAACCAGTGAAGGAATGACGGCCACTGAGCGGGCACGGGAGTTGCAGCCTCTGGTTCGCGCGATTCTTGCAGACATCGAGCAGGCCGTGCAGGAAAAAACACCGTTTGAAGCCCTGGACAGCCAGCGGGTATTTCGCATCATGGCCAGTGACTATGCGGAATCCTGTCTTATGCCCAGGGTACTGCGGCGTATCCGCCAGGAGGCCCCCCAGGTTACGCTGGATGTGCTCACCCCGAGTGACGTGAGCTTTCTGGACGTGGAGCAGGGGCGTCTTGATATGGCGATCAACCGTTTCGACAAGATACCCCAGTCGTTTCATCAGAAAACACTCTGGATCGAGTACTTTGCCTGCCTGTTGAATGCCCGCAACCCGATACTGAAACAGCCTTTCACACTGGATACCTATCTGGATGCCAGCCATATATGGGTCAGCAAAACCGGCTTTGGTGTGGGAGTGGGGGTGAATCCCAACGATGTCCAGAGGCTTGGTTGGGTTGATGAAGCCCTGTCGCGGATGGGGCGTAAACGCCGGATTTCGGTATTTACCCGGCATTACCAGTCGGCCATGCTGCTGGCGGAGCAGCACGACCTTATTGCGACATTACCGTCCCGTGCAGCCTGGCTGCAAAAAGATAACGCAAACCTTGTGGTGAAGGTTCCCCCCTTTGAAATTCCGCCTTTTGAATTGAAAATGGCCTGGAGCCCCCTGTTGCAGCATAACCCTGACCATCAGTGGCTCCGGAGGCTGATATCAGACGTTGCGGAAGAAGTGGATGAGGAATTTGCGCCCTTTGGCGCGCGCTTCGAGTCTGTGAATGCCCCCCTGGCGCATCAGTCAGAGCGGTAATTCCCGCAGTTCCAGTGAGCGGCGACCGGCATCCCACATGCGTTGATAACTTTCGGCCAGCAGCCTCGCACGACCGCTGTCTGTAAATGCTGCGAAACCCGACGCCCGGTCGAAATCATGCCGGAATACCACGCCTTCCTGATCTGCGAGCATAAAAGGCTGGTCCTCGCAGGGGTAGTCATTGTTCACCAGTCTCAGCTCGATACGGCTGGGTAGCCTTCGCATCAGTTCGACAAGCTGATGGCGGCGTTTTACCAGTGGCTGGTCATCGTGGATCAGCAAGCGGATTTCGCTCAGCCTGTGGCGCCGTGCCAGCCCGGATACCAGTTCCCTGAACCTGTGACGATCGTACAGGTCGTGATCCAGTATCCGGTCGTACAGCCACAGGCGCTTGCCTGCCTGGCCAACCATGGAATCCATCAGGTCCAGCATGCTGCGCTCATTATCAAAGAGCCAGGATTGCGTATCTGCGCCAAGTATCAGGGGGTAAGGTCGCCTGGCGCTTTCCTGCGGGTTCAGAAGCCCGGGGCCAAGGCAGCGCATATCCAGATGTGGAATGCCGGCATCGTCGTAGGGCTCGGAACAGACATGAAACCCGGCACGCTGGTAGAACGCAATGGCGTGTTGCTGGGCTGACAGTTTCAGTTCCTGATACTGACCAGCTGATTCCGAGATCAGATGCCGGAGCAGGGTCTCTCCGATGCCCTGGCCCCGGAATTGCGGGAGTATGGCCATGCGCCCTATGTGCGCGGTTTCGCCCAGGGTTGAGAACAGCCGGGCAACACCTGCAGGGGTGTTATCGGGTAGCACCGCAAGAAAATGATCGGCTATCTCGTCGGTGTCGTCCCATTCCAGCTCCGGCGGAACCTTTTGCTCTTCAACAAACACCTTCTGGCGTATGTTTCGGATGTGCCGCGGGGCAAGCTGCCAGCTGTATTTTCGGATCCGAACGGTCATGGCATTACTCGAAATACACAGAGCCCTGATTATAAAGCGTTGTCAGCAGGCCGAGCAGGGCAGGGTCTGCGGCAAACCGGGCCAGGCTGTTCATATCAATGCGTGCTCCGGCACATAACAGGGGTGCCAGCGGGCGTGCATCGCCCTTGAGCAGGAACTGCTCGCCGTCTGCAAACAGGGCGGTTTCGTCACCATCATCATGGTAAGCAAAGCGCGACCCTTCGTTCCAGCGCAGCTGTTCACCGGCCTGGATAGCCTCTGCAAGGTCTTCATCGGAGGCGGGTTCATCTGCGGGCACCACCACATCCATATTTTTGGGTGCTGTGGCGTACTGGCCAAACCAGTGGGCCAGCTGGCGCCTGTCCTGGAGTTTTTCTGCCAGCACTGACTGCAGCCGGTCAATAACCTCGGGGGCAATGGTGCCCGGGTTGTCCTGCACCTGCAGATCCGGATCGTTCAGGTGATTGGAGGCGTCTGACTGATTGCACAGAAAATCGGTGAACCCGGTAAGCAGGTCGTCGATGGTTGGGGCACGGAAGCCCACAGACAGGGTGATGCAGTCGTCTTCGGCAATACCATGATGGCCAATGCCCGGTGGCAGGTACAGCATGTCCCCCGGTCCCAGGGTCACGGTCTCTTCGCCTTCCCAACTGCTGAGTATGCGCAGGGGTGTGCCCTCCACCCGGGGCGAAGTGTGATCACAGCGGCCCCCAAACGTCCAGCGCCTGTGCCCCTGTGCCTGAAGCAGAAACACGTCATACTGGTCGTAATGGGGCCCTACACTGCCACCTTTCGGGGCATAACTGGCCATGATGTCGTCAAGGCGCCAGTTGGGTACAAAGCGGAAGTGTTCCAGCAGGTCTGCCGCTTCCGGAACCCAGTGATCCAGACCCTGAACCAGTAATGTCCAGTCGTGCTTCGGGAGCTTGCCGAAGTAATCTTCCGGGAAGGGGCCGTTATGCAACTGCCAGGGCCTGCCCTCATCGTTTTCAATAATAATGCGGGATTCCACGCCCTCTTCGCAGGCCAGGCCAGCCAGTTCATTGGCGTCGACCGGGCACTGGAAGCCGGGGAATGCCTGGCGAATGACTAACGGTTTTTTCTGCCAGTAGTCCCGGAGAAACTCTGAAGGCGAAAGTCCGCCAAGCATATCCATTTTGCGCCTCCTCAAATCGGATGTTGTGGAATCAGATGTTACGGGCCTGATCAACGGCATTGCCGATATAATTACCCGGTGTCAGGGCCATCAGTTCTGCTTTCGCGCTCTCTGGTATTTCAAGGCTGCCCACAAAGCTGCGGATAACCTCCGGCGTCATGGCTTTGCCGCGAGTCAGTGCCTTGAGCTTCTCATAGGGCTTTTCAATGTTGTAGCGGCGCATCACGGTCTGGATTGGCTCTGCAAGCACCTCCCAGGCGTTATCAAGGTCTTCATCGAGGCGGGCCGGGTTGATTTCCAGTTTGCCCAACCCCTTGAGAGTGGCCTCGTAGGCAATCAGGCTGTGGGCAAAACCAACGCCCAGATTGCGCAGCACGGTGGAGTCGGTCAGGTCCCGCTGCCAGCGTGAAATCGGCAGCTTCGCCGACAGGTGGCCAAGAAGTGCGTTGGCAATGCCAAGGTTACCTTCGGAGTTTTCGAAATCGATGGGGTTGACCTTGTGGGGCATGGTGGAGGAACCCACTTCACCCTCAATGGTTTTCTGCTTGAAATAACCCAGCGAAATATAGCCCCAGATATCCCGGTCGAGATCAATTACGATGGTATTGAAGCGGGCAACGGCATCGTACAGTTCGGCGATGTAGTCGTGGGGTTCAATCTGGGTGGTATAGGGGTTGAAGTCCAGACCAAGGCTTTCAATAAAGGCTTTGGCGTTGGCGGCCCAGTCCACCGCCGGATAGGCAGAGATGTGGGCGTTGTAGTTGCCCACGGCGCCGTTGATTTTACCCAGAATCTCGATATCCCGGATTTGCCTGATTTGCCTCTGAAGACGGTACACAACGTTGGCAAATTCCTTGCCAACCGTGGTTGGCGAGGCCGTTTGGCCATGGGTGCGGGACAGCATGGGCTGCTGGGCGTGTTCCCGCGCCAGTTCAGACAGCTTGTCCACAAGCCGGGTCATGGCCGGTAGCAGGCCATTATCCAGGCCTTCGCGCAGCATCAGGGCGTGGGAGAGGTTGTTGATGTCCTCCGACGTGCAGGCAAAATGCACAAACTCGGTGACCGCGTGAAGTTCCGGAACTCCGGCAATTTTTTCCTTGATGAAGTACTCGACAGCCTTCACATCGTGATTCGTGGTGCGCTCGATTTCCTTGATTCGTTCCGCATCCTGCAAACTGAAACCACTGACCATCTGGTCCAGAAAGGCGTTGGCCTTCGAGGTAAAGGCTGGAACTTCAATGATTTCCGGATGCGCCGCCAATTGCTGCAACCAGCGGATTTCAACCGTTACACGGTTCCTGATCAGGCCATATTCACTGAAAATGTCACGGAAAACGCTGACTTTGCTGCCATAGCGTCCATCGACCGGGGAAATGGCGGTCAGGGCGTTAAGTTCCATCGAAAACCTCACAAATGATCAAAGAATCGGTTCAGAAAAAAAGGGTGCACCATAATACACCAGCCCTGCCGGTGAATCAGCGCCGGCAGGCTAGTTATAAAGCGACCTGTTGGCTTTGTCTGCCAGTTCCCGGGCCTGCTGGATTACCTTGCGGCGGGAAAGGATCAGTTGCCAGCGCCGGCCTCCGCATTGCCGCCAGAGCACTGCGGAGCGGATACCCGCAAGCAGGAGCGCCCGCACTTTGGCGGCGTTTTCGTCCCGTTGCAGTATTGACGGATTGCCGCTTACCTGGATGCGCAGGCGAAAGGTGCTGATGGTGTCCGCATAAATAGAGGCCAGATTGCTGATCAGGTTTGGATGCACGTAACCAAAGTGGCTGGCTGTATGCCGCGCCTGCTCAATGCGACTGCCTATGACTTCCAGCATATCGGTCTGCCGGTTGAGCCGGGATTCCAGATGAATCAGGTTCAGAACGTAACGCAGTACCTCAACATCCTGCTGTTTTTTCTGTTCACTGAGCACCGAGGAGAGCGTCACCAGGCCTTCACGGACGTCAGACAATTCGCCTCCGTACACGTCCAGAGTGCTTGCCGGATCCGTAGCGAACAATGAGCGCAGGCAGGTTTCCAGGCTGGTTTGGTTGCAGTGGCCGTTATTGGCGATTTGCTGCACCAGGTTGGCAGCCTGGAATATACCGGCCAGAGCCAGGGTCTGATCATGCAGTGACCGGCTCATGAGCCTGTTTCCTGAACAGGGTGTTCGTGGGACAGGCGGTCGGGCAGGGCTTCACCATCACGCCAGGTTTCCGTAATAACCCCGCCGCCCAGGCAGATGTCACCGTCATAAAAAACAACAGATTGCCCCGGTGTTACGGCTCTCTGAGGGTTTTCAAAGATCACTTTCACGCCACCCTCGATAAGAGTGACTTCGCAATCCTGATCCGGTTGGCGGTAGCGGGTTTTCGCTTTGCAGCGAAAAGACGGCGCAGGCGGCTCACCGGCGACCCAGTCAACCGGGCCTGACAACAGGCCCCGGGAGAACAGAAGCGGGTGATGTTTGCCTTGTACGGCGATCAGTACGTTGCGTTCCAGGTCTTTTCCGGCCACGTACCAGGGGTCGTCACCAAAGTCGCTGAGGCCTCCGATTCCAAGGCCCTGGCGCTGGCCAATGGTGTGATACATCAGGCCCTGATGCTGGCCAATTTTCTTGCCTTCCGGGGTTTCGATATCGCCCGGCTGTGCGGGCAGATATTGTTTCAGGAAGTCGCTGAATTTGCGTTCACCGATAAAACAGATACCGGTAGAGTCTTTCTTGTCGTGGGTGACAAAGCCCTGCTGTTCGGCAATCCGGCGCACTTCGGGTTTCTCCAGTTCGCCAACCGGGAATAAAGTGCGGGCAATGCGATCTCCGGACACCGCATGCAGGAAATAGCTCTGATCCTTATTGGCATCCAGACCTTTCAGTAAAAGTGCCCTGCCTGATCCATCCGCAAGCGGGCTCTGCCGGGCGTAGTGCCCGGTGGCGATATAATCGGCTCCCAGGGTGACGGCATAATCAAGAAAGGCGCGGAACTTGACCTCTTTATTGCACAGGATATCCGGGTTGGGAGTGCGGCCGGCCTGGTATTCGGAAAGAAAATGTTCAAAGACCCGATCCCAGTACTCGGCAGCAAAGCTCGCGGTATGGAGCTTGATGCCGATAGCATCGGCAACCGCCTGGGCGTCTGCAAGATCGGTCATGGCGGTACAGTAATCGGTACCGTCATCTTCGTCCCAGTTCTTCATGAACAGACCTTCGACCTGATAGCCCTGATTCTTGAGCAACCAGGCCGCCACGGACGAATCGACACCGCCGGACATGCCAACGATAACCTGTGTATTTTCCGGGGAGCGGGCTTCGGGTGATGTATTCGTCATGTCAGTTCAGGATACCGGTTCCAAACGCGCAAGTTTATCATTTTGTGCCGGTTACGTCTGCGTGTCTGCAATCACTTCCAGCGGAAAGCAACGGCCATTTCGGTAATCTTCTATGCTTCTGATCACCAGCGGGCTGCGAAGCTTGTTACCCAGTTGCCGGATGTCTTCCAGCGATAGCCAGTGTGCCGCGATGATACCCTTGTCGAGCTCATCGGTTACATGTTGGCGCGCCTTTCCGATAAAACAGAAGCGATAATAAGTCACCCCGTTTGCAGGGGCTTTATAAGTGTAAAGGCCGAGAAAATGCTGGGGCTCAATTTCCCAGCCGGTTTCTTCCAGGGCCTCCCGCCGCACGGCATCGAGTATCGCTTCGTCTTCCTCAACGTGGCCGGCGGGCTGGTTGAATACGATTCTGCCGCTACTGCGCTCCTCCACCATAAGAAAGCGGCCATCTGCATCTTCAACGACCACGGCTACGGTGGCATGAGGTGTCCAGGTCATGATCTTCGGGTTCTCCATGGCGTTTTTGCGGGCCGGGATGCCCCCGGTCGCTTTCCGGGCTGCGGGGCATCAGGCAAATGAATGGTTACTTTGCGGTATTTGCCGGGTTCAAGGCCGTCCAGCGACCAATCGCCAATACGATAGCGGATCAACCGTAAGGTTGGAAACCCGACGGCTGCGGTCATTCGCCTTACCTGTCTGTTGCGGCCTTCTGTTATGGTCAGTTCCAGCCAGCTTGTGGGTACCGTATCGCGTCGGCGCACCGGTGGAACCCTGGGCCAGAGTTCCGGTTCTTCCATTCTGCGGGCTTTCGCTGGCCGCGTGGCGCCATCTTTAAGCGTTACACCCGCCGCAAGCCTGTCTATGGCGCTGGCGGAAATGTCACCTTCAACCTGGACCCAGTAGGTTTTGGGCATCTTCTGCCCGGGCGACGCAATTCGGTGTTGCAGGGCTCCGTTACCGGTAAGCAGCAAGAGCCCTTCGGAATCGTAATCCAGCCGCCCGGCGGGGTAGATGCCCGGTATGTCAATCCAGTCTGCCAGGGTGGCGCGGGAGTTGTGTCCGGCAGCCGCAGGCTCATCAGTAAACTGGCAGAGTACCCGGAAAGGCTTGTTAAAAAGAATGAGTTCGGCCATAGAGGCAGCTCCAGGGCGGGGGAATGAAACGCAGGGGGAGGTTACGCAGAAAAGGCGGGTTTTGAAAGCATAAGGCGGGCCAGGTATTCACGGGCACAATAACTCAACAGCCCGCCAGATTCCTCCGGCAGGAGGTTGCTATCCAGACGACTGGCCTGGCTGGTTTGTCAGGCGTTCGCAGCCCGTGGAGGCTGGTCTCCACGATCGGTCTTGGCGGTGTCAGCGGCTTGGTCTCCGGTGCCTGACGCGTCTGCCTGAACCTGCCCATCTGCCCGGTCATCAGGCACGATGTTGACGGCATGCACACCTTTATCGCTGGGCTTTTTTTCGAAATTGACCGCCTGGCCTGCTTTCAGCGTTTTATAACCGTCCATCTGGACGGACGAGAAGTGTACAAACAGATCATCACTGCAGCCATCCTCTATGATGAACCCGTACCCTTTGGCATTGTTGAACCACTTTACCTTGCCTCTTGGCATGATGAACTCCCCTGTTCTTTTACTGTCACTATGTGTTGTGTTGTTCATTACGGTACCCGGCCGGGGCTCAGCAGCCTGCCGGGCCTGGTTACTCTTTGCCTTCATGCGCTTCATGTGCTCCATGAGCTTTACATGAGCCATGAGTAAATTAACATTATTTTACATGGCAGGTTAACTGTCGACCAAACCCGGGGTCGAGTCAATAGCTTCTATTACGGTAATGTGTGGTTGAACGCAGTCCGGAAGCGGTATCATGTTCGTATTGACAGGTATATCACGCCCGGGTCGGGCTCTGACTTGAAAACCAGGGTCCAGGCAACCACATTAATGAAAGACACCGAAAATCGGCAAAGAATGATGCGGACTATCGAGAATTCTCTACTAGTATTAAATCAGGGGGAGGACGAACAGCCGGGGCGTCACGACGACCTCAGCGTTGCTCCCGAAAAACCTGCGCTGAAGCGGCCCTCACAGTATCGGGTTATGCTTCTGAACGACGATTACACACCCATGGATTTTGTTGTGGATGTGTTGATGACATTCTTCGGAATGAATGAAGAGAAGGCGACACAGGTGATGCTGCTCGTCCATACGCAGGGAAAAGCAGTATGCGGGGTGTATACCCGGGACATCGCGGAAACAAAGGCGGCACAGGTGAACCAGTATTCCTCGGAATGCGAACATCCGCTCCTTTGCGAGATTGAATGTGCGGACTGACAGACGGCGGGGTGGCCCATGCTAAGCAAAGATCTTGAAATTACGCTGAATACGGCCTTCAAAAGTGCCCGCGACAAGCGTCATGAATTTATGACCGTGGAGCATTTATTGCTGGCCCTGCTGGAGAACGAATCTGCAGTAGGTGTTCTCAAAGCCTGTGGTGCAGACCTCAAGCAACTTCATGATGAGCTGGTCGAGTTTGTGGATTCCACAACCCCACTCATTCCCAGTAGTGACGATGAGCGAGAGACCCAGCCAACACTGGGGTTCCAGCGCGTGTTGCAACGTGCGGTTTTTCACGTGCAATCCTCGGGCAAGAAAGAGGTGACTGGCGCCAACGTGCTGGTTGCCATTTTCAGCGAGCAGGAAAGCCAGGCGGTTTACCTCCTGAAAAAGCAGAGCGTTGCACGCATTGACGTTGTTAACTTTGTCTCCCACGGAATTTCCCGTGTGCAGGGAGCGGAAGACCAGAGCAGCGGTGAGCAGATTTCCCACGACGAGACAGGTGAGGAAGGCGGGCAGTCCAAACCGCTGGAAACCTACGCAACCAACCTGAACGAACAGGCTCGGGAAGGGCGCATTGACCCGCTAATCGGGCGGGAGCACGAAGTGGAGCGTGTGGTGCAGATTCTGGTGCGCCGTCGCAAGAACAACCCGCTTCTGGTTGGTGAAGCCGGCGTAGGCAAGACCGCTATCGCCGAAGGGCTGGCCAAGCGCATCGTTGATGGGCAGGTGCCGGATATCATTTCCGATGGGGTGGTTTACTCTCTGGATCTTGGTGCGCTTCTGGCAGGAACCAAGTACCGGGGCGACTTCGAGAAGCGCCTGAAAGCGTTGCTTGCAGAGTTGAAGAAAGAGAAGCACGCAATTCTGTTCATTGATGAAATCCATACCATCATTGGTGCAGGATCCGCCTCTGGCGGTGTTATGGATGCCTCGAACCTGCTCAAGCCGATGCTGAGTTCCGGCGAGATCCGGTGCATTGGCTCCACCACTTACCAGGAATTCCGCGGCATCTTCGAGAAAGACAGCGCGCTGGCCCGGCGCTTCCAGAAGATTGATGTGAACGAGCCGAGCGTTGAGGATACCTACCAGATCCTCAAGGGGCTGAAGCCGAATTTCGAAAAGCATCATGATCTGAAATATACCGACCGGGCGCTGCGGGTAGCTGCGGAACTGGCGGATCGCTATATCACCGACCGCCATCTTCCGGACAAGGCCATTGATGTAATCGATGAAGCCGGGGCGCGACAACGCCTCATGTCGGAAGACAAGCGCCAGACAATCATTGACGCCCCTGAGATTGAGGAAGTGGTGGCCAAGATCGCGCGTATTCCGCCGAAGAATGTGTCCACCAGTGACAAGGACCTGCTGCGTAATCTGGAGCGGGATCTCAAGATGGTGGTGTTTGGGCAGGACCCGGCGATCGAGTCGCTGTCGACTGCAATCAAGTTGGCCCGTGCCGGTCTGAAAGCGCCGGAGAAGCCCGAGGGTTCGTTCCTTTTTGCCGGGCCTACGGGCGTTGGTAAAACGGAAGTGACCCGGCAGCTGGCCAAGGCGCTTGGCGTAGAGCTGGTACGGTTTGATATGTCGGAATATATGGAGAGGCACACCGTATCCCGTCTTATTGGTGCGCCTCCCGGATACGTGGGCTACGATCAGGGCGGTCTGTTAACAGAAGCCGTTAACAAGCATCCGCACTGCGTGCTGTTGCTGGACGAAATCGAGAAGGCGCATCCCGAAGTGTTCAACCTGTTGTTGCAGGTGATGGATCACGGCACCCTGACTGATAACAACGGGCGCAAGGCGGATTTCCGCCACGTTATCCTGGTGATGACCACCAACGCCGGTGCAGAAAGCATGGCCCGCCGCTCGATTGGGTTCAGCGAGCAGGATCACAGCAGTGACGGCATGGAAATCATCAGCAAGACCTTCACGCCTGAATTCCGCAATCGCCTGGACAGCATTATCCAGTTCGGTGATTTGCAGAAGGAGACAATCACCCACGTGGTGGACAAGTTCCTGACCGAGTTGCAGGCCCAGCTTGATGAGAAGCATGTTGTGCTGCATGTGGATGAGGAGGTCAAGTCCTGGCTTGCAGACAAGGGCTATGATGTAACCATGGGCGCGCGCCCGATGTCGCGTCTGATACAGGACAAGATCAAACGGCCGCTCGCGGAGCAGATCCTGTTCGGTCGGCTGTCCGAGAAGGGTGGTGATGTGTTTATTCACCTCAAAGGGGATGAGCTGGAATTCGAGTATGAGGATGAGCCTGCGGAAGCCGTTTAATACGGTTGCCGGGCGAGCCTGAAAGCCACCCACAAAAAAACCGCTGTATTCGTGCAGCGGTTTTTTTGCTTTTCTGATGTCGCTTTTAACTTAGCGCGCGCGGTATACAATCCGGCCTTTGCTCAGGTCGTATGGTGTCAACTCAACCTTGACCTTGTCGCCTGTCAGAATGCGGATGTAGTTTTTTCGCATCTTGCCAGAGATGTGGGCGGTCACAACGTGGCCGTTGCTTAACTCAACGCGGAACATGGTATTTGGAAGGGTATCAACAATAACGCCTTCCATTTCAATGACATCTGATTTCGCCATTCAGTAAAAACCTCGTTTGGGAATGCTTTCCGTAATTTTAAATTGCGCAATTCTGCCTGATTTGTCGGCGTTTGGCAAAGTGAGTTGGTTATCCGGAGCCAAATGGCACGAATCAGGCTTATATCCGGCTTGTTTGCAGTGCCGCCCGTGTGATGACCATTTGATGCTGATAATTAACCGGTTTCAAGCACTCGCCATTGCCCGTCCCGCAATGCTTCAATGGGCTGAAAACGGGTCTTGTAGTTCATCTTTCGGCACTGCTGTATCCAGTAGCCGAGGTAGAGGTAGGGCAGCTGGCGCCGGCGTGCTTCTTCAATTTGCCAGAGAATGGCGAAGGTACCCAGGCTTCGGAGCTCGAAAGCCGGATCAAAAGCGGTGTATATGGCTGACAGACCGTCGTCCAGGGAATCCAGCGCCGCCAGCGCTATCAGTTGCCCGTCTTTGCGCATTTCCACAAACCAGGAATCCGTGGCGCCTTCCACCAGAAATGAGGTGAACTGTTCCCGCGAGGGTGGGTACATGTCGCCGTCTTTGTGTCTCAGTTCCACGTAGTTGGCGTAAAGGCGGTAGTAGCTCTCGCTGAATGCTGCCGGTACCAGGGTGCACTCGATATCGCTGTTTTTCTTCATGACGCGGCGCTGGCCGCGATCCGGGCGAAAATCGCTCACGTTCAGTCGTACCGGGATGCAGGCGTTGCAGCTTTCACAATGGGGGCGATAATAATGGGACCCGCTGCGCCGGAACCCCAGTGATGTGAGCTGGCTGTATAGCTTTTTGTCGATGTGGGCCCGCGGATCCACAAACATGGTGGTTGCTTCGCGATCGGGCAGGTAGCTGCAGTCGTGAGCAGGTGTTGCGAAGAATACCAGGGTTCTGAGACTACTCATTCATGCCTCCGGCCCGTGCCATTGCCAGTTGAATGTCCAGTCGGGCTGATCCGGTTTTCGGTCTGCGTATTCCTCGATTATAGATAAAAACTCGCTTCTGGGAATGGTGCGGGCACCCATGGTGAGAAGGTGGTGGCTCTCTACCTGGCAGTCCATTATCTGGTAGCCCCATTCCTGCAGCTGGTGGGCGAGGTGAACCATCAGTACTTTGGAGGCGTTGCTTTCCAGGGAAAACATGGATTCACCGAAGAAGCATTGCCCTATGGCGAGCCCGTACATGCCTCCGGCCAGTTCGCCCTTGTTGTTCCACACTTCTATGGAGTGGGCTATGCCCTGGCGGTGAAGCCTGGAGTAGCTGGCGATCATGTCATCGGTTATCCAGGTGCCTTCGCTGCGGGTGGTGGCGCACAGGCGGATGATGCGGCTGAAAACCTGGTCGGCGGTTATATGGAATCGGCGTTGGTTGAGTGTTCGGCGCAGGCTGCGGGAGACGTGGATGTCCTGGGGGTAGAGCACGCACCGGGGGTTGGGAGACCACCAGAGTATGGGCTGTTCGTCACTGTACCAGGGGAAGATGCCGCTTCGGTAGGCGAGAATCAGGCGTTCTGTGGAGAGGTCGCCGCCCAGGGCGAGGAGGCCATCGGGGTCGTCGAGGGCTTCTTCCGCTGGGGGGAACCACAGTTGGTCGGGGTCTAGCCAGGGTAGTGAGGTCATCCTGCTTCAGTTTTCTACCGAGTTAGTTTTTAACTTGGGCGTATCGGCAGGCAGGAAGCGCCTTCTGAAACACGCTGTGAATACGTCCTTGTACGCTTGGCTCCGCCATCCATGGCTCCGCACAGTTTCAGAAGGCGCTTCCTGCCTGCCTCATCTGACAAAGGTGAAGGCGAACAGTTTCAGAAAGCTGGCCCCGCCTTCTCATCATAGGAGGTGGCCAGACCAATATCGCTTAATCAGGTCTAAACCTGCTGATCCAGGAATTTTTCCGCATCCAGTGCCGCCATGCAACCGAAACCGGCTGAGGTCACAGCCTGGCGGTAAACGTGGTCGGCTACGTCGCCGGCGGCGAAGACGCCGGGGATGCTGCTTTCGGTGGCCATGCCTTCAAGGCCGGAGCGGATCCGGATGTAGCCGTTTTCCATGTCCAGCTGGCCTTCGAAGAGGCCGGTGTTGGGCTTGTGGCCAATGGCGATGAAGATGCCTGCCAGGTCGAGTTCCCGGGTGGTGTCGTCTTTGGTGCTTTTGATGCGCATACCGGTTACGCCGGTGGCGTCGCCGAGGACTTCGTCCAGGGTGTGGTCCCAGATGATGTTTACGTTGCCGTTTTTGGCTTTTTCGAAGAGTTTGTCCTGCAGGATTTTCTCGGCGCGCAGGCTGTCGCGGCGGTGGACCAGGGTGACTTCTGCCGCGATGTTGGAAAGGTACAGGGCTTCTTCAACGGCGGTGTTGCCGCCACCGATAACGGCGACTTTCTGTTTTTTGTAGAAGAAGCCGTCGCAGGTGGCGCAGGCGGATACGCCCTGGCCTTTGAATTTTTCTTCGGACTCCAGGCCCAGGTACATGGCGGAGGCGCCGGTGGCGATGATCAGCGCGTCGCAGGTGTATTCGCCGCTGTCGCCCTTGAGCCGGAAGGGGCGGGTGTGCAGGTCGGCTTCGTTGATGGTGTCGTAAACGATGTTGGTGTCAAAGCGCTCGGCGTGTTTGAGCATGCGCTGCATGAGTTCCGGGCCCTGCACGCCTTCGTTGTCACCGGGCCAGTTGTCCACGTCGGTGGTGGTGGTGAGCTGGCCGCCAACTTCGATGCCGGTAATGAGTGTGGGGTTCAGGTTGGCACGCGCTGCGTAGACAGCGGCGGTGTATCCGGCGGGGCCGGAGCCGAGGATGATTAGCCGGGAATGTTTACTTTCGCTCATGGATGTCTCTCACTGGATCAATATGTGTCGGGCTCTTTCAGAGCCGTTAATGCGAGGATGGTGGAAAGGCTACCATGAATCCCGAAGGCTTCCATTTGTTTTGGCCAATTCCACTGATAACGTTTCGCTATTCACTCGAGCACGGAAACGGTGGTTAGCAGTTGCTGCACCCGTTCTGCGCTTTTGCCCGATTCGCCCTGTTCAAGGCGGTGTTCTGCAACCGCCGGAAATACCGCCTGGATATCGTCGGGCAAAGCGTGATGTCGCCCTTCCATCAGGGCCCAGGCTTTTGTCGCTCTGAGCAGCCCGAGCCCGGCTCTGGGTGACAGGCCGTAGAGCAGCCCGGGCATGCGCCTGCTCTGGTCCAGCAGGCGCTGGATGTAATCCAGCAGTGCCGGGCTGGCGGTTACCCGGTTTACTTCCTCCTGCAGCTTTGCCAGATCGGCCTCGGAAAGCAGGGTGCTCAGCCGGTCGGTCATTAGCCGGCGGTCTTCGCCTTCCAGAAGCTCCCGTTCGGCTCTGGGGTCGGGGTAGCCAAGCCGTATGCGCATCAGAAAACGGTCGAGCTGGGATTCCGGCAGAGGGTAGGTGCCGCCCTGTTCCGTCGGGTTCTGGGTTGCGATCACGAAGAACGGGTGTGGCAGCGGGCGGGTTTCTCCTTCTATGGACACCTGGCGCTCTTCCATGGCCTCAAGCAGCGCACTTTGTGTTCTCGGTGACGCCCGGTTGATTTCGTCCGCCAGTACAAGCTGGGCAAATATGGGGCCGGGGTGGAATATCAGGCTGCCCGCCTGCCTGTCGTACATGGAATAGCCCAGCACGTCCGCAGGCAGCAGGTCGTTGGTGAACTGGATGCGCTGGTAGCTGAGCCCCATCACCTTTGCCAGTGCGTGGGACAGGGTGGTTTTACCCATGCCTGGGATGTCTTCAATCAGCAGGTGGCCTCTGGCTAGCAGACCGCAAAGGGCCAGGCGAACCTGTCGTTCCTTGCCCAGAAGAATCCGGTTTAACTCGGTTACTACATTGTCCACCAGATTTTTCATGCCGGGTTCAGTCCCTCACTCGTTTGAGAATATCGCCATAGGCGTCGATGCGCCGGTCTCTGAAGTACGGCCAGATACGACGAATCGATTCACTGCGGTGGCGATCGAGGGTAACACTCAGGATGCACTCGGTGCTGTCGTCAGCCCGGGCCAGAATCTCGCCCTGGGGGCCACAGATAAAACTGTTGCCCCAGAACCGGATGCCATCTGATTGCCCCGATGGGTCCGGTTCCGTGCCGACGCGATTCGGCGCCACTACGGGCAGGTTGTTTGCCACCGCGTGGCCTCGCTGAACGGTAACCCAGGCGTCCAGTTGGCGCGCCTGTTCATCGGGGTCGTCGGTGATGTCCCAGCCGATGGCAGTGGGGTAGATCAGTATTTCGGCGCCGGCCAGGGCCATCAGCCGGGCCGCTTCCGGGTACCACTGGTCCCAGCATACCAGAACCCCCAGTTTTCCTACGGAGGTTTCGATGGGCGAGAAGCCGTTGCGGCCATCGTTGAACTGCGCGTCTCCCGGGGTGAAATAGAACTTCTCGTAGAAGCCCGGGTCGTCAGGAATGTGCATTTTCCGGTACAGGCCGGCCATGGAGCCATCACTTTCGATGACCACAGCGGTGTTGTGATAGACACCGTTCATGCGGCGTTCAAAAATCGAGCCCACCATCACCACACCCAGTTCCCGGGCCAGGCTTGAAAGCCGCTCGCTGGTGGGGCCGGGGATAGGTTCGGCAAGGTCAAATATTCGGGTGTCTTCGGTCTGGCAAAAATACTGGGTGGCGTGGAGCTCCTGCAGAATGATCAGTTGAGCCCCGCCTGCCGCAGCTTCCCGAATCAGCATTTCAGTGGTTGCCAGGCTGGCGGCTTTGTCTTTACTGCAGGCCTGCTGAACAGCGGCAACTGCGAGTTGCCCGGAATCCCGGGTTTTGGCGGAATTATTGCTCATGGCGTGACGACTCCTTGGGGAATCTGCATGGTGACGCAGTGCAGGCTGCCATGCTGTTTTATCAGCGGGCGGCAATTGACAGGAATAATTTCCCGGTCAGGGAAGATGCCGCTGAACGTGCGAATGGCTTCTTCATCCTGGGGCACATCGTATACGGGCAGCAGAACCGCGCCATTGATGATTAAGAAGTTTGCATAGGTTGCCGGAAGGCGTTCGCCTTCGTCGCCGAATACCGGATCGGGCCAGGGTAATGCAGTCAGTCTGTAAGGTGAACCATCGCGCTGACGGAATTCCTGGAGTTCCTCTTCCATGGCCGCCAGAGCGCTGTAGTGTTCGTCGGCCACATCCGGGCAGGCCACATAACAGATATGATCCGGAGCACAAAAACGGGCCAGGGTATCAATGTGGCTGTCGGTATCGTCCCCCGCCAGATAACCGTGATTGAGCCAGAGAATCCGGTCTGTGCCCAGCATTTCAGACAGCAGTTGCTCAATGGCACCACGATCCATGGAGGCATTACGTGTGGGCGTCAGAAGGCACTCGCTGGTGGTCAACAAGGTTCCTTCGCCATCGGATTCAATGGAGCCGCCTTCCAGAATAAAGTTCACCCGTTGCATGGGTGTGGTTCCGAATACTCCGAAATTGGCGAGGTGACGGTTGAGAGCATCGTCCTTTTCCCAGGGGAATTTGCCGCCCCAAGCGTTAAAACGAAAATCCAGCAGTATCGGTTCGCCATCCGCGAAGACGGTAATCGGGCCATGATCACGGGCCCAGGTATCGTTGGCCGGGGCTGGCACGGCGTGCACGCGCCCCGGCAGGCCCTGTTCACCGGCCCAGGCATTGAGATCGCGTTCCAGATCCTGGAGCCGGACAACGTGTTCGCAGCTGATCACCAGGTGTTGAAAGCGCAGAACCGAGCGGGCAATTTCCAGGAATACCGGTTCCACTTCATCCAGGCTTGCCGCCCAGTCGGTACCGGGGTGGGGCCAGGTAAGCACAACGGCACTTTGGGGTGCCCACTCAGCGGGCAGCACTCGTAGGGATGTCACTTTGCAGTCACCTTGAAATTGCAAAAAGCCGCCATTCTATACAAAGGGCGGCGTATCGTCAGGGTAAGGGCAGAAAACGCTTTGTTGCGAATCTCAGCGCCTGGGCGTCAATACAGTATGGATAACGCGATCGTTCTCGAAATAGACGACAAACCCGGCGTAATGCCATTGGCTGATCGGTGGCTGCCCGACCGGGCCTTCGACGGAATCCGGCTGGCCCCATGAAGAGCGCACTGAGGCTTGCGACATTCCGGCCCGGGGCAGGTTTTGCTGGCTCCTGTCGGCCTGACTGCCCACCGGCACGCGCAGCTCTTCTGCAAGGGCGCCGGATACCGGAGCAAGCGTGAGTATCAGTGCCGATGCCAGTGTGCCGGCCAGGGCTTGTTTTATTGTCATTGATGATTCTCCATTAATGCAGGGGTCGCCGGTAAGCACGCCGGGACATGGATAAAACGTAATATCCGAGAAATACGGGGAAAAGTCACATATTTTCGCCAGTCTACTCTTTTTGCCGCTGGCGAATCTGCCATCGCATCACATGTCGGGCGATTTGCTGACGATCACCATCCTGTATCCGGATAAAGCCGGTATGAACCCTTGCTCCGCCTGTTTCGTCGGCCTGCACATCCATAACCTGTGCGATGGCGCGGGGCTGGAAAAGTTCCGGTGGCAGGGTCATGCGGACGGCAAGCCTGTCGCCAGTCTGCCATGCTTGCGGGCTGGCAGAAAAGGCCAGGCCGCCTTCGCTCAGAGTGACGTCTTGCCAGTCATCCGGTTGCAAGGGATTTTGTTGAAAGGCCATAATGCGCGCCAGGGTATCCAGCTTGCCGTTCAGGGACTTTATCAGGCCGGTAAACAGACGATCCTGATCCGCAAGGCTGGCGAGCTGGGACTTGATATCCTGATCCAGCCGTCTGAATTCAGCTCTCAGGCTCTCGAGATGATCGTCGTTGAGGAAATTGTCGTCGAGCCTGGCTGACTGCGGCAGCTTGCGGACTTCCAGGCCAATCCGGTCTTCGATGCGGAAAAAATCCCGACGCTCAGGTAGATCGTCTGCCGGTTCGGTCGGCGTTTCTCGGGTCTGCATTCGGGGCTCCGCGAACAAGGATTTCAGCCAGTAGTGAAAGTTTAGCAGTTTCCCGTCGCCCTGAAAGGCTGCGGGGAAATTCCAGACCACGATCGACCTGAAGGTAGCGACAGGCACCTCTCCATGTTCAGACCCTTATCGTTTTATATCGGCTTGCGTTACACCGCTGCCAAAAGACGCAATCATTTTATCTCGTTTATTTCCCTCACATCGATGATCGGGCTGATGCTTGGTGTCGCGGTGCTGATTATTGTGCTGTCTGTGATGAACGGTTTTGACCGGGAGCTCAAGCAGCGCATTCTGGGTATGGTTCCCCACGCCATTATTCAGGGCAGCGGGCCTTTGGATGACTGGGAGTCTGTGGACGCAAAGGTGGAGGAGCACCCAAGGGTTCTGGCCGCGGCGCCGTTCATCCAGGGTCAGGGTATGGTCACCGGTGGTGGTGAGGTGCGTGGTGTCATGCTTAATGGTGTGCTGCCAGAGGAGGAGCGCACGGTTTCCATCATTGAAAACCACATGATTGAAGGTAATCTGGATGATCTGGTTGCCGGCGAATTTGGCATGATTGTGGGCCGCACCATGGCCGCCAGCCTGCATTTGCAGCTGGGTGACAAAGTGACCGTGGTGCTGCCGGAAGCTTCAGTGACCCCCGCCGGAGTTTTGCCGCGCCTGAAGCGCTTTACGGTAAAAGGCATTTTCAGCGTTGGTGCAGAACTGGACGGTAACTATACGCTCATTCATATGGATGACGCCGCCAAGCTTATGCGAACGGGCGGAAAAGCACAGGGTGTGCGCCTGCTGGTTGATGACCTGTTTGCTGCTCCCAAGGTTGCGGAAGAGGCCGCCAGAGGGCTTTCCGGCCGGTATTATATTTCCGACTGGACCCGCACTCACGGCAATCTGTTTCAGGCCATTCGTATGGAAAAAACCATGATCGGTTTGCTGTTGATGTTTATCGTCGCTGTTGCGGCTTTCAACATCGTGTCTACGCTGGTCATGGTGGTAACAGACAAAACTGCGGATATCGCGATTCTGCGCACCATGGGAGCAACACCGGGGCGCATTATGAGAATTTTCATCGTTCAGGGTGCCGTTATCGGCGTTTTCGGAACTTTGATCGGCACACTGCTGGGGGTTCTCGGTGCACTTAATATCAGTGCATTTATTTCCTGGCTGGAAACCGCACTGGGGCATCAGTTCCTGAGTGCAGATGTATACTTTATCAGCTATTTGCCCTCCCAGTTGCAATGGCAGGACGTGGCCGTTATCAGCGGCGCAGGCCTTGCCATGAGTCTGCTAGCGACGGTTTACCCGGCGTGGCGGGCGTCGCGGGTAGATCCTGCGGAGGCCCTTCGATATGAATAAGGAAAACGGTGCCATGAAGGACGTTCCGCTGGTGATTGATTGCCGGCAGGTTACCCGAACCTATACCCAGGGCCCTGAAAAACTGACCATATTTTCCGATATTTCACTGGAGGTGACGGCGGGTGAAACCCTGGCAATTGTGGGTAGCAGCGGCGCAGGTAAAACAACGCTTCTGAACCTCCTCGGGGGTCTGGACAAGCCTTCATCGGGGCAGATTTCCATATGTGGCAAGGATATCCATCGGCTGTCGGAAGCGGGGCGTGCGCGTTTTCGCAACCGGCATCTTGGTTTTGTTTACCAGTTTCACCATCTGTTGCCGGAATTTACGGCGCTTGAGAATGTCATGATGCCCTGCGCCCTGGGTGGCATGGCAATATCAAATGCCCGCTCCCGGGCGCAGTCAATCCTGCAGAAGGTGGGGCTCGGGGAACGCCTGCCTCACAAGCCGGGTGAGTTGTCAGGGGGTGAGCGCCAGCGTGTTGCCATTGCCCGTGCCCTGGTCAACGAACCGGAGTGCGTATTGATGGACGAGCCCACCGGCAACCTTGACGAGCATACAGGTGAGGATGTCCGGGCACTGATTGAGTCTTTGCGTGATCAGTTGGGGATTGCGTTTGTTATGGTTACCCATGACATGCAGATGGCGCGAAGCCTTGGGCGAGTGCTGAGGCTTGAGCAGGGCCGGCTTGTTCAGGAGGCCTGATCACGGGAGTGTCCGGGCATTTTGCGGGCGCGGCGGCGCAGTCGCCAGTCGGAACGGATTTTCCTGCGCCACATAAACTGTATGACCAGATAGGCAACACACGCTGAAAGTGTGGCGACGATCAGTGAGCCCACGTAAAGGGGAATGCCGATGTCCAGCAGGCGTTCACTGATCCAGGGCCATGAAAGCTGGAAATCAAAACTCAGAACAGGTCGGTTGAGGACCCAGGCGCCCACCTTGTAGTTGAAGTAGAACATGGGCGGCATGGTGACCGGGTTGCTTATCCATACCAGCACCACAGACAAAGGCAGGTTGGCGTTGAACCAGATGGCAAAAAAAGCAGCAGCAATCATCTGGAAAGGCATGGGAATGAAGCAGAAAAACACGCCGATCAGGAACGCCCGGGCAACACTGTGACGGTTGATGTGCCATAGATTGGGTTCATTAAGGATATCGCCAAGAAACCCAAGCGACTGTATCGCTTGCACCTTTTCAGGTGATGGCAGATAGCGTTTCATGAACTTCTTCGGCATATGGGAAGCTCAACCTTCAAGTAGAATAAAACTCCGGCGCCAGGGATGTCGCCGACGGATACAACATCGGGAGGACAAGGATTGTCCGGAAGCTCTTCAGTATTGGGCATATTCGCCTTTTCCTGCGGCGTCATCTTACTTTATAGGCTGACGGTGTTGCCACCTCAAGTGTGGCTGACAGGTGCTGCAGTTGGACCATTATTGTGGTTTTTGCCGATACGCCGGCGGTTGCCCGAGTGTATTCTGCCCATCCTGATTGGCTTTTCATCGGGTATTGCCTGGGCAGGTTTCTGGGCCCATGATCGCCTTGAACAGAGGCTTCCTGCGGGCCTTGAAGGTGCGCAGGTTGAGGTTTCCGGCTACGTCTGTGATTTGCCGGCAGCAGGTAGTTTTGACAGCATTCGTTTCAGCTTCTGTGTCACCCGCTGGTACGGGGATTCCCTGATTCGGAAAACCGCTGGTTCGCTCCCTGAACGGCTTCGGCTTGCCTGGTATGGCCAGCCCGGAGGCGCCCTTCCGGGCCATCGCCTGCGTCTTGAGGTGGTACTGAAACGCCCCCATGGCTCCCTGAATACAGAGGGCTTCCGCTATGAAGACTGGCTGTTTCGCAAAGGTTACCGGGCAACCGGGAGTGTACGCAGTGCGGTTTCTGACCCATCCGTACCCTGCCGGATGCAGTGCCATTACCATCACGCCTATTCCCGGCTGGCGCAGTGGGCAGACCGGCAATTTTCGCAAGCACGCCACCACCCTTTAATTGCATCGTTGCTGATCGGCAACCGTGGGCATTTAACGCCTGAGCACTGGAGCCGTCTGAAGGCAACGGGAACGATTCATCTGGTGGCTATTTCCGGCCTCCACCTGGGCCTGATCGCTTTGGGCGCCGGGTTCATTGCGCGCCGGTTGTTGCTGGCTGTGACCTCCCGCCACAGGAGTGAGCAATGGGTACGCGCGGCTGTGTTCCTTGTGGTGCTCGTTTGCAGCCTGTTTTACGCACTGGCCGCCGGTTTTACGGTACCAACACGAAGAGCGTTGATCATGGTTGTAGCCGCGGGCTGGCTCTTGCTGAAATCCCGGCAGGTGCCTGTATGGCATTCACTCATTGTAGCGGTCGGGCTGGTGCTTTTGCTTGACCCCTTCGCGCCACTGGATCAAGGCTTCTGGCTGTCGTTCGGAGCGGTTTCTGTTCTGATTTGTGCTTTTGCCGGTCGTTTGGGCGCTCCAGGCTGGCTGACTGGCCTGTGCCTTGCGCAGGTGGCTGTGTTTGCCGGGCTCTGGCCGCTGCTTGAACTGGTTGGCCAGGGGCAGCCGGTTGCAGGCCTGCTGGCCAATATCCTGGCTATTCCCTGGGTGTCACTGGTGGTTATGCCGGTTCTTATTTCGGGCGGGCTGCTGGTAGCCCTGTTTCCGGCGTTGTCCGGGCTTGTTGTACCAAGCATTGATGCCGTACTGGATGTCATGTGGAGCTTTCTCGGCTGGGTGGCTGGTATGGATTGGCCAGAGCTGGACGGAAGCGTGCCGGAAACCGCTGCATTTGCGCTGCTGATATTGCTGATTGCACTGGTTCCGATGCGGGTTTTCCGGGCTGCCGGGAGTGTGGTTGCCCTGGCCTGGCTAACTGCTGTGAATGTTTCCGGCGATGCGCAAAATCCATATGTGGCAGAGCCGGAGGTAAGGGTTTGGGATGTTGGTCAGGGCCTCTCTGCTTTAGTGCGGGCAGGTCACGAGGTGTTGCTGTATGACACAGGGCCGGAAGTTGAAGGTGTATTCTCTGCCGCGGAATCTGTGCTGCTGCCCAATCTAAGGGCTTTGGGTATCAAGCGTATAGATACGCTGGTTGTGAGCCATGCCGATAACGATCATTCCGGCGGCATGGATCTGCTTCTTGAGGAATTCAGGGTAGGCCGGATTGTCACCGGTGAGCCTGCGACCATTGCTGAAAAGCTGGAGCGGGGCCGGGCGGTGAGTATTTCGGGGTGCGAGGGAGAGTGGGAATTGGGTGGCGCCTTCCGGCTTGGTCTCTGGCAGGCGGCAGGAAACCATGAGGGCAACGATGCCTCTTGCGTTCTTACAGCGGCGTATTCCGATGCCGGCGTGGAATGGGTGTTTCCGGGTGATATAAGCACTCGCATTGAAGCCCGTTATCTGAAGTCCGTTCCGGGCAGGTTGGAAGAGGACGGGGTGCGCAGGCGGATTGTGATCGCACCTCATCACGGTAGTAAAACATCCTCCTCTGCTGCCTGGGTTGATACCCTGAGCCCCGAGCTGGTGATTTACACTGCAGGATACCGGCACCGATATGGCCACCCTCACAAGGACGTTACCGCACGCTACCGGAAGGCTGGCGCCCGGGCACTTAACACCGCCTGTTCCGGCGAACTGGTCATGACCGTGGCTGATGGCGCGCTGAAAATCCGGGAAGCCCGACATCAGGCGCCCTTCTGGATTGGAGCTCCGGAACTTGCGAGGCAGCAATGCAAAATACCGTGACATTGCAGGTGTAGCCTCAACCTGCAGCTATGCTAAAGTAGCGCGGCTTGTAAACAATCAGGGAGATCAAGCGTGTTCGAGCTGTTGAAAGCCGGTGGCATTCTGATGGTGCCAATTGTTGCCTGTTCCATTCTGGCGCTTGCGATCATTCTGGAGCGATTCTGGACACTTCGGGCGTCCCGGGTTGCCCCACCCCAGACCATTAATGAACTCTGGCGCTGGATCAAGAAAAAAGAACTTAACGGCCGCAAACTGAAAGCGTTGCAGAGTTCCTCACCCCTGGGGCGAATCCTTGCAGGTGGCCTCATGAACGCCAAGCATGGCCGCGAAATCATGAAAGAGAGCATTGAGCACGAGGCCAGCCAGGTGATTCACGAGCTGGAGCGTTTTCTCAATCCGCTGGGCACGGTTGCAACCATTACGCCACTGCTCGGGCTCCTGGGTACCGTGATTGGTATGATCAAAGTATTTACCGAGATCCAGCTTGCCGGGGTAGGTAATGCCGGCAACCTCGCCGGTGGTATCTCCGAAGCGTTGATTACTACGGCGGCGGGCCTGAGTGTTGCCATTCCGGCACTGATCTGTCACCGCTATTTTATCCGGCGAGTAGACGAGCTTGTGGTGGGCATGGAGCAGGAAGCCATCAAGCTGGTTGAAGTTGTGCACGGTGATCGCGAAATCGATGTGGAAGAGGTCTGAGCGCCGTGAAGTTTACTCGCCAGAGAAGTCAGGAAGTCGGGGTAGACCTGACACCGCTGATCGATGTGGTTTTCCTGCTGTTGATTTTCTTCATGGTTTCCACAACCTTTACCCGGGAAAGTCATTTGCAGGTGGAATTGCCCGAAGCCAGTGGTGAGCCAGCGTCTGCTACCGAAATAAAGCAGATAGACGTGGTGATTAACGCAGAAGGCCAGTACATCCTGAACAACAAGGCGCTGGTGAACAATCGCCGCGAGACACTTGAGCGTGGAGTGAGCGAGCTGGCTGAAGGTAATCATAGTCTGCCATTTATCATTACTGCAGACGCCCGCACCCCGCACGAGTATGTGGTCAGGGCAATGGACGTTGCAGGCCGCCTGGGTTTCTCCAAGCTGAGCATAACCACAGAGCGTGAGGCCGAAAGCCAGTGAGTCAAGCGGAGCTTCCAGTCCCCCGGCAGGCTAAACCCGGCGAGAGCTGGCACACCTACAAGCGGCTTCTGGCCTATGTAAAGCCATTCTGGCTGGCTTTCTCCTTCGCCGTTGTGGGTAACATTATTTATGCGGCAGCATCCACAGGTATGGCGGCTGCCATGGAATATGTAATTTCGGCCATTGAAAATCCCACCGAGCAAAACCGGATCCTGTTGACCGCGTTGATTGTAGGGGTATTCGCGTTCCGTGGTTTTGGAACCTTCATGAGCCAGTACTTCATCAGTTACGTCGGGCGACAGGTTATTAACTCGCTCCGTAAGGATGTGTTCAACCGGTTGATGACCCTTCCATCCCGTTATTTCGATGACAATGCTGCCGGAAGACTGGTATCCAAACTCACCTTTAACGTGGAACAGGTAGCGGAGGCCACAACCAATGCGGTAACCATTACGCTTCGGGAAGGTCTCACCATTGTCGGGTTGCTCGGCTTCATGCTGTACACCAACTGGAAGCTGACCCTGATCTTTTTGGCTGTGGGCCCATTGATCGGCGCCGTGGTCAGCTATGCCAGTAAACGTTTTCGCAAGATCAGCCAGCGTATTCAGGGGTCGATGGGCGACATTACCCATGTGGCTTCCGAGTCTATTACGGGTTACCGGGTTGTTCGCACATTCGGAGGTGTGGAGTACGAAAAGGCGCGTTTTCAGGAAGTTAACGACAGGAACCTGAAGCAAAGTCTCAAAATGGCCTCTACCCAGGCTATCAGTGTACCGGTAATCCAGCTGCTGGTAGCCATTGCCATTGCCGCCCTTGTATGGACCATGCTGGCACCGGAGATAAGGGGCGAAATGACAACCGGCCAGCTGGTGGCTTTTATCACAGCCGCGACCACCATGGCCAAGCCCATTCGTCAGGTGACATCGGTTCATGCGCAGATACAGAAAGGCGTGGCTGCGGCTTATGACGTATTCGAGACCATTGATGAAGCGCCGGAGCCGGATTCCGGCACGTTTGCCCCGGAGCGCGTCGAAGGCAACATCCGGTTTGACAATGTATCGTTTCGCTACCGGGACCAGCTTGATGATGTGCTAAAAGGTATCTCCGTTGATATTCCGGCAGGGCAAAGCGTGGCGCTTGTGGGGCGCTCGGGCAGCGGAAAATCAACGCTGGTCAGTTTGCTGCCGCGGTTTTATGAATACACTGGTGGCGATATCCTGATTGACGGGCACCCGCTCAATGACTTTTCTCTGAAAGCACTGAGAGCACAGATCGCGCTGGTTACGCAAAATGTTGTACTGTTTAACGACACCATTGCTGCCAACATAGCCTACGGCGCGCTGCGGCAGTGCAGCCGGGAAGAAATACGGGAGGCAGCCGCCAAGGCTCATGCGCTGGAGTTTATTGATCGTATGCCGGACGGGCTGGATACCGAAATTGGTGATAACGGAGTCATGCTGTCCGGCGGCCAGCGGCAGCGCCTGGCAATTGCCAGAGCCTTGTTGAAAGATGCACCGATTCTCATCCTTGATGAGGCGACTTCGGCGCTGGATACCGAGTCTGAACGGCATATCCAGCAAGCCCTGGAAACGGTTATTCAGGGCCGTACAACGCTGGTAATTGCGCACCGGCTGTCCACCATTGAGAAGGCCGACAGGATTCTGGTTATGGATAACGGGCGCATTGTGGAATCGGGGCGTCATAGCGAGCTTCTTGCCAGCAAGGGTGCCTATGCCCAGTTACACCAGATGCAGTTCAGTGAGCACTCATGACTTCCCTGGTAGAACGCCTTTGGTACGGTAAAAGCCGGCTACTGTTTATTTTAACGCCACTCTCCTGGCTTTATCGTGCCATCGCCCAGGCACGGCGGCGAAAAGCCCAGCAGACCCTTGGTTCCAGGCTGCCGGTGCCGGTTGTGGTGGTGGGCAACATCACTGCCGGTGGTACAGGGAAATCTCCGTTGACGGCATGGCTGGTGGGTGAAATGCTCAGCGCGGGCTGGCGACCGGTGATACTCAGCCGGGGCTACGGCGGCAAATCTTCCGGTTACCCGCTGCTGGTTACAGAAGAGACCCTGCCGTCGCTGGCCGGTGATGAACCCGTGATGCTTGCACAGGCAACCGGCGTGCCGGTGGTGGTGGATCCCGACCGGCGTCGTGGTGCCGAATTCGCGATCGACAATGCCTTGGGAGATGTCTTCGTCAGTGATGACGGGCTTCAGCATTACCGTCTGCCTCGGGATATTGAACTGGCAGTATTCGATGGTTCCCGGGGCATCGGCAATGGTGCCCTGATCCCGGTGGGCCCCTTGCGGGAGCCGGTCAGCCGCCTGGATACTGTGGACTTTGTTGTGGTGAACACTGCAAGCGTCACCGGCGATTCCGGGCGGGCAGGGCAGACCACGCTCCCGGGAGTTGCTCATCCGCAAATGTATTCCATGAGTCTTGTGCCAACCCGGCTTGTTAACCTCAATGATGGCGAGACCAGGGCCCCGGAAAGTCTCCGGGGAAAACGGGTTCGTGCGGTAGCGGGTATCGGCAATCCTGCGCGTTTTTTCGATACCCTCAAAGGGCTGGGGGCAAAGGTGACGGCTGTGCCTTTCCCGGATCACCACCGTTTCCGCCCGGAAGACCTTGGGGCAGAATCGGATCAGATACTGGTAATGACGGCCAAAGATGGCGTTAAATGTCGTGGCTTTGCGCCGGATAACGCCTGGGTGCTCCATGTTGAGGCCCGGCTACCAGAGCTGTTTTCGGAGAGCGTCCACGCAAAGCTGCGGGCGTGCTCCGGGCCATCAACTTCTTAACTGTCAGCGAGACTGCATTATGGATAAAAAACTCTTGGCCATGCTGGCCTGTCCGGTCTGTAAAGGTGACCTGAAGCTCAATGAAGCCAAAACGGAACTGGTGTGCTACCAGGATGCCATGGCGTTTCCCATACGGGAGGGTATACCGGTCATGCTGGCCACTGAGGCCCGTACACTCTCCACCGATGAACGCCTTCACAAGAACTGAGAAAGCTCTCTGCAGGATTGAAACCCCATGAGTTTTACGGTTGTGATTCCGGCCCGCTATGCCTCCACACGTTTACCCGGTAAGCCTTTGCTGGATATCGCCGGCAAGCCCATGATACGGCACGTTTGTGAGCGCGCATGGGAAAGCCGGGCAAGCCGCGTGGTTGTCGCCACGGATGACGCGCGTATTTACGATGCCTGCAAGGCATTTGGCGCCGAAGTGGTGTTGACTTCGCCCAATCATGTCAGTGGCACCGATCGCCTGGAAGAAGTTGTACGCAAGCTCGGGCTGGATGCGGAGCACCGGGTTGTCAATGTGCAGGGGGATGAGCCTCTGATTCCGCCCAGGTTGATTGACCAGGTTGCGGATAATCTCGATCGCTATCCCCATGCTGCTATTGCAACACTTTGCGAGCGCCTGCACGACATAGAGCAGGTCTTCGACCCCAATGTTGTAAAGGTTGTTTTTGATCTCGAAGGAATGGCCCACTATTTCAGCCGGGCCCCTGTTCCCTGGGCCCGGGACCATTGGAGTGATATGAGCCGGGGTAACCTTCTGGCAACCAACGCGGCTGCCGCCTTGAAGGGTGACGCCGGGTATTTCCGCCATATAGGCATTTACGGGTACCGGGCCAGTGTGCTGAGCCGTTTCGTGAGTTGGCCGCCGGCACCCACAGAACTGGCAGAATCGCTGGAACAGCTTCGTGCACTGTATAACGGCGCAAGGATCCACGTTGAGGTGGCAGACCAAACGCCACCACCAGGGGTTGATACCGAAGCAGATTTACAGCGCGTCAGGGCCTGGATGTGCAAATCCATTGAAACAGGAGAAAACGGGGCATGAGTAAACGCGCCAGCGTGCTTTTTGTGTGTCTTGGCAATATCTGTCGTTCGCCAACCGCCGAGGGTGTATTTCGCAAACTGGTGGAGCAGGCGGGGTTACAGGAGCAGATTTATATTGACTCCTGTGGTACCAGCAACTGGCACATAGGCAAGGGGCCGGATCCAAGGTCGCTGGAAGCCGCCGCCAGTCGCGGCATCGATATCAGCGGGCTCAGGGCACGACAGTTTACCGAGAAAGATCTCGACACCTTCGATTATGTTGTTGTGATGGACCGCCAGAACCTTGCCGATGTAAAAGACATCTGGCATCAGAATGGCGGCACCCGGCCCACGCTCTTTCTGGAATATGGCAACACCGATTTGGCTGAGGTGCCCGACCCCTATTTCGGCGGCGAAGACGGGTTCGAGCAGGTGCTTGATCTGATTGAAGATGCAGGAGAGGGCCTGCTTCGCAGTATTCAGGAGCGCATGGTGTGAGCCTGCATGCGGAACTGCAGGAAAATATTGATCTGACAGAACTCAACACACTGCGCGTATCCGCAACAGCACGCTATTACATGGAAGTGGAAACTCTGGATGACCTGGCCCGTGCCCTGGCATGGGCGCAGGAGAACGGGCACAGGGTCCTGGTGCTGGGCAGTGGCAGCAATCTGGTTTTTGCCGGGGACTATGCGGGCCTTGTGATCCGCATGCGTATTGCAGCGCGTTATTGGGAACAGGTTGATGACACTGGCGCTACGCTGGTTCTGGGCGCCGGTGAAAACTGGCATGATGCAGTACTCTACGCCGCCAGATGTGGATACCGGGGCATCGAGAATCTTGCCCTTATTCCTGGCACCGCTGGCGCTGCCCCGGTTCAGAATATAGGCGCCTACGGCGTTGAACTGTGCGATACCCTGGTCTCCGTAACAGCTTTGGATCGTGAAACCCGTCAGCTTGTGACCCTGCATAAGGCAGATTGCGAGTTTGCCTACAGGGACAGCCTGTTCAAGCGACAGCCAGAGCGTTTCATTATTACCGGGATAAGGCTCAGGCTGTCTCGTACAAGACCATTGCAGCTTGGTTACAGGGATCTTGAAGATTACCTGGGGGAGACGGATACCGAAAAACTGGACGCAGTGACCGTAGCTGAGGCTGTTATGGCTATTCGGCATCGCAAGTTACCGGATCCGGGCATGATTCCCAATGTCGGCAGTTTTTTCAAGAACCCGGTGGTGTCTGCCGAGACCTTCAGTAAGCTGCAGGCTGCCCATCCGGATGTTGTCAGCTACCCCCAAAACGGCACTGTAAAACTGGCTGCAGCCTGGCTGATTGATCGGTGTGGGTGGAAGGGCTACCGGAATGACCGTGTGGGCGTGCACAACCGGCAGGCGCTGGTGCTGATCAATCATTCCGGGGGAACAGGGCTGGATGTGCTCGATCTGGCTTCCGACATTCGCGATTCGGTGCGGGCACAGTTTGGCGTGGAGCTGGCGATGGAACCGGGTATCGTGGGCGTTTGAACAGGCCCCCCTGAATAGCATTGTCTGGCCCGCCGTTAACGGCGGGCGCTGTTTCTCAAGCTATCCTACAGACCCTTACGTGGTGAGGCTTTCACCAGAAGCGGCAGGGCGTCTTCAATGGCAACATCCTGCTTGTCAGCATCTCTGCGCCCTTTGTATTCGAGCGTGCCGGACTTCAGGCCACGATCTGAAATAACAAAGCGATGCGGTATGCCGATCAGTTCCATGTCCGCAAACTTTACCCCCGGGCGTTCTTTGCGGTCGTCAAGCAGCACGTCGTAGCCTGCCTGTTTCAACTGCTCGTACAGTTTTTCACCAGCTTCGGCCACAGTGGGCGTTTTGTGGGCGTTGAGGGTAACAATAGCCACCTGGAACGGTGCAATGGCATCTGGCCAGATGATGCCCTTGTCATCGTGGTTCTGTTCGATTGAAGCAGCCACGATTCGTGACACGCCAATGCCGTAACAGCCCATGTCCATGATCACGGTTTTGCCGTTCTCATCCAGAACGGTGGCGTTCATGGCGGTGCTGTATTTGTTGCCCAGTTTGAAGATGTGGCCAACCTCAATACCTCTGCGTATCTCCAGGGTGCCTTTGCCATCGGGGCTGGGGTCGCCCTCAACCACGTTACGAATGTCCTCAACCCGGCCCAGCGGCAGATCCCGCTCCCAGTTCACGCCGGTCAGATGGTAACCCTCTTTATTTGCACCGCACACGAAATCCGCAAGGTGAGCTGCGCTTCGGTCTACAATCAGCGGAACCGGCAGGTTTACCGGGCCAATGGAGCCGGCTTTACAGCCAATGGCTGCCTCGATTTCTTCATCGGTTGCCATGGTCAGGGGTTCAGCAACGCCTTCCAGATTTTCGGCCTTGATTTCGTTCAGAGTGTGGTCGCCGCGCAAGATCAGAGCGATGAGCCCGGATTCGCCATTTTCATCGGCTTCCGATTTTACCAGCAGGGTTTTCACGGTGCGGGTGGGCGCAACCTTCAGGAACTCTGAAATTGCCTCAATGGTTCGTTGTTCCGGTGTTGCAATTTCTTGCAGTTCTTCAGCCGGTGCCGGGCGTTCGCCGGACGGGGCGACAGCTTCGGCTTTTTCAATGTTGGCGGCGTAATCGCTGTCAGTGCTGAACACAATGTCGTCTTCGCCGGACGACGCCAGCACATGGAACTCATGGGAGGCGCTGCCGCCAATGGCGCCGGAATCCGCCTGAACCGGGCGGTAATCCAGCCCCAGGCGATCAAAGATGGCGCAGTATGTGCGGTGCATCACCTGGTAGGTTTCATCCAGGGATTCGGCGTTCACATGGAAGGAGTAGGCGTCTTTCATGATGAATTCCCGGGCGCGCATAACACCGAAGCGCGGGCGGCGCTCGTCCCGGAACTTGGTCTGGATCTGATAGAAGTTGGCCGGCAGTTCCTTGTAGCTTTTCAGCTCATTGCGGATCAGATCGGTGATGACTTCTTCATGGGTGGGGCCGAAGCAGAACTCACGGCCGTGGCGATCGTTCATTCGCAGCAGCTCACCGCCATACTGGGTCCAGCGCCCGGATTCCTGCCAGAGCTCAGCGGGCTGAATTGCCGGCATCAGCACTTCCTGAGCACCACTTTTGTCCATTTCTTCACGAACAATCCGCTCAACCTTGCGCAGGGTTCTCAGGCCCATGGGCAGCCAGGTATAAAGGCCGGCCGCCAGTTTCCGGATCATGCCGGCACGCAGCATCAACTGGTGGCTGATAATCTCCGCGTCAGAGGGGGTCTCTTTCTGGGTTGCAATCAGGTAACGGCTTGCTCGCATCGTGGTTTCCGTTCATTGGTGTTCAAAGAAGGGTGCTTTTTAACTTCGCGCTATTGTACGGAGCCTGCCGCACAAGGTACAGATGAGGTGCCTGGCATCAGGATAAATAGCCCAGAGGTAGCGCGGTGCTGTCAATCACCCGCTTGAGAACGAAACTGGAGTGAACGCCACTGACACCGGGAATCCGTGTAATGCGATTGAGCAGAAAGTGGTGGTACTGGTCCATATCCGGCACCACGACTTTCAGCATGTAGTCGGCATCGTGGCCTGTTACCAGATAGCATTCGAGAACCTCCGGGTATTCGGATACCTGCTCCTCAAACGCGGCGAAACGCTCCGGTGTGTGTCTGTCCATGCCGATCAGAATAATAACGGTAAGGGAAAGGCCAAGCTTCTTGTGGTCAAGAACGGTTACCGTGCGCACAATGATGCCGGCCTCTTCAAGTGCCCGTACCCGTCTGAGGCAGGGAGATGGAGAAAGCCCCACCTTTTCCGCCAGCTGCTGATTGGTGAGGGAGGCGTCTTTCTGGATCTGGGCCAGTATGCGCCGATCGGTTTTGTCAATTTGTATGAGGGTTTCTTTGTTTGTAGGCATAAAATTGCTGTCTCAGGTTATAAATAAGAATATATAGCCAATAATCTATGCTTTATGCTGTAAATTAGCAATCAACTGCTGTGCTGAACAGGTTAGACTGTTTTCAATCGACGAATACATCTGAAACGCGACGGAGAACAACGATTATGGCTTTCGATCATCGCAAATATTCGGCCTTCCAGCCGGTAAAGAAAACTGACCGCCGTTGGCCTGACAAGGTCATCGATAAAGCGCCCACCTGGTGTGCAGTGGATCTCCGCGATGGTAACCAGGCTCTGGTAAAGCCCATGAATGTTGCCCAGAAACAGCGCATGTTCGATTTGCTGGTGAAGCTGGGGTTCAAGGAGATTGAAATCGGCTTCCCGGCAGCCAGCCAGCCGGATTTCGATTTCTGTCGCAAACTGATCGAAGAAAACCGGATTCCCGACGATGTGAAAATCCAGGTGCTGACCCAGGCCCGGCCCGAGTTGATCGAACGCACCTACGAAGCTTTAAGAGGCGCTCGCCGTGCTATCGTTCACGTGTATAACTCCACCTCAACGGTTCAGCGTGAGCAGGTGTTTGGCCTGGACCGGGCCGGAATCCGCGATATCGCCGTTAACGGCGCACAGCTGGTCAGGGATTTGGCTGAACAATACCCGGATACGGAATGGACGTTCCAGTATTCGCCGGAAAGCTTCACCGGAACAGAACTGGATTTTGCCGTAGAGGTTATCGATGCGGTAACCGATGTATGGCGTCCGGACGAAGGGCAGCCGGTTATCATCAACCTGCCTGCCACCGTTGAAATGGCGACACCGAACGTGTTTGCCGACCAGATTGAGTGGGTGGGCGACAACATCCGTCGCCGGGAGCACATCAGCATCAGCGTGCATACCCACAATGACCGGGGTTGTGGTGTTGCTGCAGCGGAATTGGCGGTCATGGCGGGTGCGGACCGTGTGGAAGGTACGCTTATGGGTAACGGTGAGCGCACAGGCAATATGGATCTGGTCACCATGGCCATGAATCTCTATTCCCAGGGCATCGATCCGAAGCTGGATTTGTCCGGCATGGCTGAAATTACCGAGGTTGTGGAAGCCTGCACCGAAATATCGACCCATCCCCGCCATCCCTATGCGGGCGAACTGGTGTTTACTGCGTTCTCAGGCAGCCATCAGGACGCTATCCGCAAATGCCTGGCCCGGAGAAAACAGGGCGATACCTGGAACGTGGCCTATCTGCCGATCGACCCGTCTGATGTGGGCCGCCGGTACGAAGAGGTAGTTCGTATCAACAGCCAGTCCGGCAAAGGTGGTGTGGCCTACGTGCTGGAACGGGATTACAACATCAGCCTGCCGCGCTGGTTGCAGATCGAGTTCAGCAAGGTTGTGCAGAAAGCTGCGGAAACCAACGGTGGCGAAGTTGATTCCATGGCTATTCATACCCTGTTTGAGCAGCGCTATCTGAAAGTTCATGACGACTGGGCCTTGCGGGCATACGACCTGCACCGTGATGAACGGGGCGTATTCGCTGAAGTGACCTATGGTCAGGACCCTGCGCCTGTGCGCCTTGAAGGTCGAGGTCTTGGCGCCGTGGAAGCTGTCTCGGCGGCGCTGGAAGAACGCTTCGGGTTTGCCATAGCTGTGGAAGCTTATGATGAGTACGCCCTGGGTGAGGGTACCCGGGCCAATGCCCTGGCCTGTATACGTCTGACTGCCGGTGGCCAGCATTGCAGTGCTGCGGCCCTGGCCGAGGATACAACGTCTGCAACCCTGCAGGCGCTGCTGTCTGCTGTTGCCCAGGCTGCACAGGAGTTGCCGGCCATGGAGCACCGCCAGGAGTCAACGGTAACTGCGTGACACAAAAAACATAAAGCCGGCAATCTTGCCGGCTTTATGTTTCGTCATGCCCCTGCAGGGCAGGGGCGACGGGCAAAAACCAAACCTCAGATCGGGGTTACGTTTTCTGCCTGTGGACCTTTCGGCCCCTGTGTTACGGTAAACTGCACCTTCTGACCCTCGGTCAGGGTGCGAAAACCGCTGGCGTTGATCGCACTGTAGTGTACGAAAACGTCACTGCCACCGTCCTGAGCTATGAAGCCAAAGCCTTTGGACTCATTGAACCACTTTACGCTGCCTGTTTTTGTATCGGACATTGATCTTTCCTGTATTTCTGACATACCCCGTTTTGGATCGCTGAAGTCTTGCCACAGCAAAGCCAGTATAGACCGACTTTTTGTATCTGCCACTCAAATCTCAACGGCGGAACTGCTCGCTGATTTCTTCAAGAATCGCCGGGTCATCAATGGTGCTGGGAACGGCATATTCCTCGCCATCCGCGATCTGGCGTATCACCCGTCGTAGAATCTTGCCGGAGCGGGTCTTGGGCAGCCGGTCTACCACCAGGGCCCTGCGGAAGCAGGCGATTGCACCAATCCTGTCCCGCACCATCTCCACAAGTTCTTCTTCCAGTTCGTCGTGATCAATGGTGGCACCGTCTTTTATCAGAACCAGGCCGAGAGGAATCTGGCCTTTCATGTCGTCATGGGCGCCTACCACACAACACTCGGCAACAGCAGGATGAGACGCCACCACTTCTTCCATTTCACCGGTAGAAAGGCGGTGGCCTGCCACGTTAATCACATCATCCGTGCGCCCCATAACAAAGACATAGCCATCTTCATCAATAAAGCCACCATCCCCCGAGCTGTAAAAGCCGGGTACAGGGTTGAGGTAACTGTCCTGAAAACGCTGGTCATCGCCCCATACTGTCACAAGGCATCCGGGGGGTAACGGCAGCTTGACCGCAATCTGGCCCTGCTCGCCCGCCGGAACCTGGCTGCCATGGGCATCCACAACCTGCACGTTATAGCCGGGCGACGGAACGGTGGCGGAACCGGGTTTGGTCGGCATGGTTTCGAGCCCAACCGGGTTGCAGCAAATGGCCCAGCCGGTTTCCGTTTGCCACCAGTGGTCCAGAATCGGGAGCTGAGTGTGTTCCTTGAGCCACTCGTAGGTGGGTGGGTCGAGGCGCTCACCCGCAAGGAAAATGCTCCGCAAAGAACTGATATCATAGCGGGAAAGCTGATCGGCTTCCGGATCCTCCTTGCGCACCGCGCGGAAAGCCGTGGGTGCGGTGAACAGCAGGTTAACCTTGTGCTCCTCGACCACACGCCAGAAGGCGCCCGCATCGGGAGTTTTTACCGGCTTGCCTTCGTACAGTATGGTGGTGCATCCGGCAAACAGGGGGGCGTAAACAATGTAGCTGTGGCCTACAACCCAGCCGACATCGGAAGCAGCCCAGAATACGTCGCCGGGGTTGGCGTCATAAACCAGCTTCATGCTGTACTTGAGGGCCACGGCATGGCCGCCGTTGTCGCGTACCACGCCCTTGGGCTTGCCGGTGGTGCCAGAGGTGTAAAGCACATAAAGCGGGTCGGTTGCCTGCACGGGAACCGGGCCAACCGGCTCAGCCCCGGCCACCAGGTCGCCCCAGTCGTGGTCGCGGCCACTCTGCATTTGCGCCTGAACCTGGGGGCGCTGATAGACAACACAGAAATCGGGCTTGTGGGACGCCTGGTCGATAGCCTGGTCCACCAGGGGCTTGTACTCGATGACTTTGGCAACTTCGATACCGCAGGATGCGGTAATGACGGCTTTGGGATGAGCATCATCGATTCTTACTGCAAGCTCATGGGCAGCAAAGCCGCCAAAGACCACCGAATGAATAGCACCTATGCGGGCGCAGCCCAGCATGGCAATCACAGCTTCCGGGATCATCGGCATATAGATGATGACTACGTCACCCTTGCCGATGCCCTGCGCTTTGAGTGCACCTGCAAAACGGGCGACTTCGTCGGTGAGTTCGCTGTAGGTATAGCTGCGCTTGGCGCCGGTTACCGGTGAGTCGTATACGAGGGCTTTCTGGTCGCCCCGGCCGGCGCGAACGTTGGCATCCAGTGCCACATCGCACGTGTTGAGCGTCCCGTCAGGAAACCAGCGGCCATGTCCGTTCTCTGTGGCTTGCCATATGGTCTGGGGCTTTTGCATCCAGTCAATGCTGGCGGCCTTTTCGCGCCAGAAGTCTTCTGGTTTATCAATCGATCTGCGGAACTCTGAGTGGTAGCTCATAGGTTTTGCCTCATCGTGCCTGTTGTTCTTCTGATATCAGTATTTTCAACTTTAGGCACTTTGAGGCGGTGAACCAGTAGACAATAGGATTAGTTGGCAGGGTTTCGGGCCCAATTGTCCTTCGGATCTACGGAAGTCACTTCCGCTGCAACTGTCCCATGTGCCACATGTGCGGAAATCCGGTCGCCGGCAACGACATCCACCGCATTGCGGATAATGTTGCCGTGCTCATCGCGAACAATGGCGTACCCGCGCCCAAGCGTAGCCAGGGGACTGACGACGTTAAGGGTTCCGGCACTGTGTGCCAGTTTGTCCTGCAGCCGCACCAGAATTCGTTGCATGGCTGCATCAAGCTGCGACGCAGATCTCTCCAGTGTTTGACGGCTGTTGGCAAGCTGGTTGCGGGGAGATTGCGTGCTTAGCCGTTGCGCCAGGTGTGCAGTGCGCACCTGTGAACGCTCCAGGCGCTGCTGAATGGACTTGCCCAGCCGCAGCTCCAGTTCGTCCAGACGCTGGGCCTTTTCCAGCAGCTCCCTGCGGGGGTCGCGCAATCGTGTGGAAAGGTGCTCCAGTTTTGTTGCCAGCTGCTGAAGGGCCCTTCTGGCCGCATTTGCCAACCGGACTTCGCAGTCATTGATTTGTCGTAGCATCTCCCTCTGGTCCGGCGAGACTTTTTCTGCTGCAGCAGAGGGTGTGGGCGCCCGAAAATCGGCTACAAAATCGGCGATGGTAATGTCTGTCTCGTGGCCAACCGCACTTACTGTCGGGATGGAACAGGCTGCAATGGCCCTGGCCACTGCCTCCTCGTTAAAACACCAGAGATCTTCCAGGGAGCCGCCGCCGCGGCCAATGATCAGCACATCAGCGACACCGTGTGCCTGGGCCAGAGCAATCGCTTTCACAATTTCCGATGTTGCCGGCTTGCCCTGAACCGTTGTCGGGTAAAGGGTCACCGGTATGGCAGGGCAGCGCCGCGCCAGCACGGTGAGAATATCGTGTATGGCGGCACCGGTCGGAGAGGTGACAACGCCAATGTGAACGGGGAGTGCGGGCACCGGCTTTTTGCGGCCCAATTCAAACAGACCTTCCGTCTGAAGCTTGCGTTTCAGCTCCTCAAAGGCCTGTTGCAGGGCACCGAGCCCGGCTGGTTCAATGTGTTCAACAATGATCTGGAAGTCGCCGCGGTTCTCGTACAGGGTCACCTTGCCGCGGATACGCACCTGATCGCCTTCCTTCGGGATAGCTCGGATACGCTGGTTCATGCCCCGGAACATGGCGCAACGAACCTGGCACTTGTGGTCTTTCAGGGAGAAGTACCAGTGGCCCGAAGAAGGTCGTGAAAAGCCCGACAACTCGCCTTCAACCCAGACCTGCATAAAGCTGGATTCCAGCAGATGCCTGGCCTGGTGGTTCAGTTCGCTGACGCTCAGCGCTCTGGGCCGGGTATCCTGAAACACGTCGTTCACCAAAAAACTCCTGACCGGCTTATACGCAATAGCCGAAAAAAATGAGTGTAAAGTGCTGGAATTTCAAACGCATGCAGTTTGTGCCGGTAAACTGCGCAGTTTACGGGCCTGCGACACCTCTTTATAATAGCTCGATTAAGCATTTTACTTTGCGGCTGCACCATTCTTGTCTACAGGTGCTGCACGGAAGGTTTAAATTTAGCACGTTCAAAAGGCCTGTCCCAATGCTGCGAATTGCCGAAGAAGCCCTCACATTTGATGACGTTCTGCTGGTCCCCGGTTATTCCGAGGTTCTTCCCCATCAGGTAGATCTGCGTACCAGACTTACCCGGACCATAAACCTGAACATACCGCTTGTATCTGCGGCCATGGATACGGTTACCGATGCAGAGCTTGCCATTGCCATGGCGCAGGAGGGCGGCATTGGCATCATGCACAAGAATATGAGCGTGGATCAGCAGGCCGCTGAGGTGCGCAGGGTTAAAAAATTCGAGAGCGGGGTGGTTAAAGACCCGATTACCGTAAAGCCCGAGAACACGGTGCGCGAACTGGTTGAAATTACCCTGGCCAACAATATTTCCGGTTTGCCGGTGGTTGATGGCAGCGAGTTGATAGGCATCGTGACTGGCCGGGATATCCGCTTCGAGAGCAGCATGGATACGCTGGTGCGTGAAATCATGACGCCCAAGGACAAACTGGTCACGGTGAAGGAAGGGGCCGATCTGGAACACGTGAAGGAACAGTTGCACCGCCACCGTATCGAAAAAGTGCTGGTGGTGAACGACGACTTTCAGCTTCGCGGCCTGATTACCGCCAAGGATATCCAGAAATCCAAGGACTACCCGCTGGCGTGTAAAGACAGCCAGGGTCGCCTGCGCGTTGGTGCAGCTGTGGGCACAGGGGGTGATACCGAAGCCCGCATTATTGCGCTGGCCGATGCCGGTGTGGATGTGATTGTTGTGGATACAGCACACGGCCACTCCCGTGGAGTGATCGAGCGTGTTCAGTGGATCAAGAAGCATTACCCCGATCTACAGGTGATCGGTGGCAATATCGCCACCGGTGAGGCCGCCATAGCGCTGGCGGATGCCGGAGTGGACGCGGTGAAAGTGGGAATCGGCCCTGGCTCCATTTGCACAACCCGCATAATTGCGGGCGTTGGCGTGCCGCAGATTTCAGCGGTATCCAGTGTTGCCGAGGCGCTGAAAGACCGTGATATCCCCCTGATTGCCGATGGCGGCGTACGGTTTTCCGGCGATATTGCCAAAGCCATTGTGGCCGGGGCCCATTGTGTGATGATCGGCAGTCTGCTGGCGGGTACCGACGAGGCCCCCGGTGAAATTGAGCTGTACCAGGGCCGCAGCTACAAAGCCTATCGGGGCATGGGTTCCCTCGGGGCCATGGGCCAGGGCTCCAGTGACCGGTATTTCCAGGATGCCAGCAAGGGCATGGACAAGCTGGTACCGGAAGGTATTGAGGGCCGCGTCGCCTGTAAAGGTCCAATGCGCAATATTGTGCACCAGCTTGTAGGCGGCCTGCGCGCCTCTATGGGTTACACCGGGAGCGCAAGCATGGCCGAAATGCGCACCAAGCCCCGGTTCGTGCGCATTACCGGTGCCGGTATGAGTGAGAGCCATGTGCACGACGTAACCATTACCAAAGAAGCGCCGAACTATCGCGTCAGCTAAGAGCAGGCAGCTTGGGTGCGGCTCTGGTCCGGGCCGCACAGCTTATATTTTTCGAGGATTCTATGGCTCACAACATTCACGACCACCGCATCCTGATTCTGGATTTCGGTTCCCAGTACACACAGCTGATTGCCCGCCGTGTCCGCGAAATTGGCGTGTACTGCGAAGTTCGCGCCTTCGACATCACAGCCGAAGAAGTACAGGCGTTTAACCCCAAAGGCATTTTACTGGCAGGTGGGCCTGAATCGGTAACGGACCTCGGGGGCCCGCGGGCGCCTGAAGGCCTTTTTGACCTCGGTATACCCGTGCTGGGTATTTGCTACGGTATGCAGACCATGGCAGAACAGCTGGGCGGGCGTGTGGCCAGTTCTGAAAAACGTGAGTTTGGCTATGCCCAGGTCAAGGTCCGGGCCAAGGGGCCTTTGCTACAGGATATTACCGATCACCTGACGGTGACGGGTGAGTCCTTGCTGGATGTGTGGATGAGCCACGGCGACAAGGTTGTGGTCATGCCTGAAGGTTTTGAACTGCTGGCCTCCACGGAAAGTGCGCCCATCGCCGCCATGCAGGATGTGGCCCGTAATCTTTATGGCCTGCAGTTCCATCCGGAAGTGACCCACACCCTGCAGGGCAAGCGCATTCTGGAGCACTTCGTATTGTCCATTTGTGGTTGTGAAGCCCTGTGGACGCCCGCGAAGATAGTCGACGACGCCGTAGAAAAAATCCGCGAACAGGTAGGCACCGACAAAGTGCTGCTGGGTTTGTCTGGCGGTGTGGATTCCTCGGTAACGGCTGCGCTGCTGCACCGGGCCATTGGCGACCAGCTGACCTGTGTCTTCGTGGATAATGGTCTGTTGCGCCTGAACGAGGGCGACCAGGTAATGGACATGTTTGCCAGGAGCATGGGTGTAAAGGTTATTCGCGCCGATGCTGAAGAACGTTTCCTGGCCAACCTCAAGGGTATCAGCGATCCGGAACAGAAGCGCAAGGTTATAGGCAATACCTTCATTGATGTATTTGATGAAGAAGCCGCTCGTATCAAGGATGTGAACTGGCTGGCACAAGGCACCATATACCCGGATGTCATCGAATCGGCAGCCTCCAAAACCGGTAAGGCCCATGTCATCAAATCCCACCATAATGTGGGCGGCCTGCCGGAAACCATGAAGCTGAAGCTCGTGGAACCGCTGCGGGAACTGTTCAAGGATGAAGTGCGCCGCATCGGGCTGGAGCTGGGCCTGCCGTACGATATGGTGTACCGCCATCCGTTCCCGGGGCCCGGCCTGGGCGTGCGCATTCTGGGTGAAGTGAAAAAAGAGTACGCCGACATCCTGCGCCGTGCCGATGCCATTTTCCTGGAAGAACTGCACCGCGCCGATCTTTATCACAAAACCAATCAGGCTTTTGCGGTTTTTCTGCCGGTGCGGTCCGTGGGTGTTGTCGGTGATGCACGCCGCTATGAGTGGGTTGTCGCCCTGCGCGCCGTTGAAACCGTTGACTTCATGACAGCACGCTGGGCGCACCTGCCATATGAGTTGCTGGAAACCGTCTCAAACCGCATTATCAATGAGATTACGGGCATATCCCGTGTCACGTATGATGTGTCCTCCAAGCCGCCTGCAACGATTGAGTGGGAGTGAAAATACGTCTTTCAGGGACTATCGGTAGCAATCGAAAAAATGATGTAAGTTAATGATTTGTCTAAATTTATGTCTCATTGCCTATCGGTGGCAAGCAGAAACATTTGTCGGTAAAAGCGACGGTATCGCGAATTCCCCGGATTAAGACTCTCCCATTTACCGTCATGCCTTTTTTCGGCATGACGGTAAAACTACGCCCTGACTTCTTTTGATATCAACTTAGGGACATCATCAGGGCTCCTGACCCTTGACGGTAACAAACCGCAAACACAGGAGAAACCTGATATGTTGACCGATACAGCACATCATCGACCGCGACATCCTGCCCGCCTTCAAGAACCGTCTGCTGGCTGAAATCACACCCGACGACCTCCGCGCCCTGTGTATGAAGGTGAAAAAGCGCGGGGCACCGGCAACCGCGATCCACGTCCGCGATATCGTCAAGCAGGTCTACGCACACGCCATCATGCACGGCGAGAAAGTGGCCAATCCGGCCGATGAAGTGATGCCGTCATCCATTGCCACTTTTGCACCCAAGGACCGCGCGCTGTCACCCTCGGAGATCCGGCTGATGGTCCACGAAATGGACACCATACCCACATCGCCGACCATTCGCCTGGGGCTGCGCATGATCCTGCTGACCCTGGTGAGAAAGGCCGAGTTGCTAAAGGCGACCTGGGATGAAGTGGATTTCGAGACCGGGGTATGGAGTATTCCGAAGGAACGGATGAAGCGGCGCTTCCCTCACAATGTTTATTTGTCCCGACAGGCGCTCGACATCCTGGTGGCGCTCAAGACCTGCGCCGGTGGATCCAAGTACCTGTTTCCGGCTCGCTATGATGGTGACCAGTGCATGTCCATGGGCACTGAACCGAGTGACCTTGAAGATATCAGAGCGGGCCCGGGAAAAGGGATTGCCGCTGGAACCGTTTACCGTCCACGACCTGCGCCGTACCGGTTCCACACTACTCAATGACGTCGGTTTCAATCGCGACTAGATTGAAAAGGCCCTGGCCCACGAGGATGGCCGCTCCTCTCGGGCGGTGTACAACAAAGCGGAGTATGCCGAGCAGCGTCGGCACATGATGCAAGAGTGGGCCAATATGATTGATGCTTGGGCGGAAGGGGGTAGCTACATTCCAACCTTGATGCCGTCGACAATGTCGGTGCCTGTATTAAAGGCATCGGTATGAGTGCCGTGGTCATGGTGATTGTTGGTTGGCGGTCGTCTGGGTGGCGTATTGGTCATGACCAAGCGGTTTATGGGGAAGCCGAAAGACTTACTTTGAGTGAGTCCTTCGGCTGTTTGGTAAACTCCCCGGAGCAGGACGCTTTCTGTAACCCAGGGTTGTCACTTGACAACCCTGGGTGCCATCCCCATACTGGAGACAAGGAATGACTCGTTCATCACATCCGAAGAAGGAAATTGAAGCCGCGCTCAAGCATGCGGAAGAGGAGGGCTGGCGAGTCGAGGTGGGTGGTAGTCATGCCTGGGGCAAGATCTACTGCCCCTACAATGACGATGAATGCCGCTGTGGTGAGTTCTGTATCGCCAGTGTGTGGAGCACGCCGAGAAATCCCGGCAGTCACGCACGAGCGCTGCGCAGGGTGGTGGACAAGTGCTCCACTCACCAGCGCCGGGGTGATACGGAGTCGGAGGATTGAGCTATGGAATATATTTTTACGCTGAAATACCAATTGGCGGACCACGACAGCGACTTGGACGTTCTCGTCGAACGATTGGGCTCCGCTGGTTGTGATGACGCTCTCGTCGGTGTGGGTCAGCCAGGTCGCCTGGCGTTGGAATTCTCCCGAGAGGCAGACAGCGCCGAGGAAGCAGTTCGCACTGCCCTAGCCGATGTCAAAAGTGCTGTTCCCTCCGCGCGCCTGATTGAGGCTTCCCCGGACCTTGTCGGGCTGACAGATGTGGCCGATATTGTGGGGGTTTCCCGCCAGGCAATGCGCAAGCTCATGCTGGCCCACCGTTCGGCGTTCCCGATGCCGGTTCATGAGGGCAATGCTTCTATCTGGCATCTGGCTGAGATACTTGATTGGTTGCAGGCGCGGGGAGGCTACCAGATTGATACTGGCATACTGGAAATCGCGCAAGTGGCGTTGGAAGTGAATATCACCAAGGAGGCAATCCGGCACCCGATGAGCAGGCGGGACAACATGGAGTTGTTGACGGCATAGTCATGAACTCAGTTATTGCGAGAGCGCACAGGGCGGGCAATGCGTTGCCTCACATCCGGCCCTGGAGTGGGGGCAGCTTTTCCTGATCGGGTTTGTCGCTTGCGCTCCTCGATCCAGGCTCCCACTTCAGCCAAGTCCCACACCACGCAGCGGGGCGTCAGATTGAAGCGGCCCGGGAAATCCCCGCGACGTTCCATGTCATAGATGGTTGTTTCTGCCAGGGGGACGATTTGGTGAAGTTCTTGCCGGCGAATAGTACGACGAAAGGGGAGCGGAGGCGTTTCCACGTACTGCGGCAGATCTTCGTATTCAGGTGTTCCTGGCTTGGGCAGGGATTGGGGTGATTGGGATTTCATGCATAACTCCAATATTGTGCATCAAGACGAAGTTTGGCCTTGGAGATATGGTGGCTATCGAGAACAATTGAGCCAACCCGCTGGGGCGAGCCGTAGAAAACGTGGGCTTAGAATTGCCTGAAAAAAGCTCGTCGTAGGGGATACAACGGGAGCCCTTGGTAACGCCTTCAGAGCATATATACAATGCATGCCGGGGAGGGGGCGGTGTTTTTCAAGATACTCGGCGATTTCTTCGACCGATAGCCAACGTTCAGACATGATTTACCTGTGTGAAGTCAAAATCTGGGCAAACTGTCGTGATGACACGAACAATGTTGTTGGTGCAATGATTTGATATGATTGGGTCAGGTTTGGTCTGGTTCCGTGGCTTTTCTGGGTTGCGGAGAATCCGTGCAGTCTTAAGGTATATGAACTTCAGCAAGAATCAGGAGTTAATGGTTCGGGCTGCTTCTGATCGGGAAATGCAGCTTAGATCTGGTAGAATGCAGTCGGTTGATGATGGTGTGTAATATGCTGCTGCTGGAAAAATCGCTGCACGACTCGCGGATATACTGAGCTGGCGATTCTGACGATAAAAGCGACGGTAAATCCCCAGGTCAACCTTTTGAAAACCCCTAACCTTCAATGGGTTAGGAGCCTCGTTGATGATTGAGTGGGAGTAGGGGCTCTCGTCACGGCAGCATCCGCTACCAACTCAAGATGCCGTACCGGGAGGGCACCACCGACCACATTTTAACCTGGGACCTTTCCCAGGTTATATTCGGAACTGTTCCTTACCGTATGGGGGGATAAGTACGTATAGAAGTCAAAGCTCAATGCGTCACAGAGTCATCAAGAAGGTCCCGGCAAAGATCAGAAAGACATTGGCAAAAGTGTAAGTGCCTACGTATCCAATCGCCGGTACGCTGCTTTTCGCAGCGTCGGCAACGACCGCAAGTGCTGGCGTACTGGTCATCGCACCAACAAGCGACCCGAGCAGCAATGCCGGATTCATCTTCAATATCTTACGGCCAACCAAATAACCAATACTCAGCGGAAGCGTAGTGACGAGAACCGCACTTGCGATGATCAACGGGCCAACCTCGAGCAGTCCCTCCACGATGCCACCACCAGCATTAAGACCGATCGAGGCCATCAACAACAAGAGTCCCAGTTCCATGAGAAGAAAACGTGCGGCACCCGGTACTCGTCCGAACGTCGGATTCATCGAACTCAGATAACCCAACACAAGTCCGACAATGAGCAGACCACCTGCGGTGCCCACGCCCACACTGATACCACCGATCGAGAATGTAATCAGACCGACGAATGATCCAATGACGATGCCCAATGAGAAAGTCGCCAAGTCAGTTTCTTCAATTTCCTGCTCGATGTGCCCAAGCAAAGAAGCCAACTCGCGCAAGCGGGATTCTTCCCCGATGATCTGGATGCGGTCGCCCTTATTCAGGGTCACTTCATCGGTAATCGGCAATTGGATACCCGTGCGATTAAGACCGGTAGCGAAACATCCGTAAGTGGAAGCAAGGTTGAGTTCTTTAATCTGTTTGCCCAGCACATGCCCACTAAGTACAACGATCTCTTGAGAGATGACGTGGTAGTTAAGCAAGCTTGCATCGAGGACTTCCTCACCGCCAAGGTTTTTCCGTACCCACTGATGTGTCTGGAGGCTGGCGATTACTGACAAGACATCACCCTCCTGCAATTCGAGCTTGGGGTCGGGTTCTAATAATTTACCGCCGCGACACACCTTCAGTATCACCCCTTTGATCTCGGTCAGCTCTGCAGCACGTTGCGAGATGGTTTTGCCATAGGAATCGGGAGTGATCTTGTAGGCTCTGACGACAGGCAAATTTTCAGCTTCGCTGGGCCCACGACGTCGATCCGGCAGCAGGCCCTTGTCCTTGGCATAGGTACGGGCCATGGCCTCGAGATTCATTTTTAAGACCCGCGGAACATAACGGATGAGAAGAATTACCAGGATGGTTCCGACGAAATAGGTGAGTGCGTACCCGACACCGATATTCTCGATAATCTGTTGCCGGGTTGCCTCATCACCACCGGCCAGGCCACTATTTACAGCGTCCTGGGCTGCAGCGAGCGTCGGGGTACTGGTCAGCGCGCCCGCCATTAGCCCCGCATCGAATCCTTGCGTGAAGCCAAACAAATGCGACAGTGCGATGACGGTGACCAGACCAGTGGTCACTACCACGACAGCAAGGATTATGTAGTTCTTGCCATCCTCCATGAAAGCCGTAAAAAAACTCGGACCTGCCTGTAGTCCAACCGAGAAGATAAAAAGTGAAAAGCCGAATGATCCGACTTCGGAGGGAATCGTCAAGCCATAGTGGCCAAAACTCAGCCCAATCAGCAAGACACCGATGGTCGAACCAACGGGCACGCTGAATACTTTGATGTTGCCGATCAGATAGCCTCCGCCAATGACAAGAAAGAGCAGAATCAAGTGGTTGTCTTTCAAGATCTGGTAGAGATCAATCTCCATGTGGTTCCAATTCAAATGTAGCAGTATCTGTGGCAACGCCAACCGATACAAAGGATCCGCCTTCAGCCAGCGTTAGTGTAGTTCATTTTAACAAAATGCAATAGGGGGGGGCAGGCCACGGTTTTCCCGGGGCGCCAAAACGTGGTCTGCGCCCTGTTCGATGAGCATTTAAAACCCTGGCGATTATTGCATGCTTGTTCATATGCTCTCATCCCCGGTCCACTGAAAACGGTTTGTTTATCTTTGAGGATTACTTTGATGAGCAAATTACTTCTGGTTACGATCCTTGCACTAAGCTTGGTGGTGAGCAGTTGTGGTGGCAGCGATGACTCAACGGCAACTGTGGAGCATGCAGGCGATACCGGTTCCAATGTAACGCAAGTAAAGTCGATAGTCCCCCAAGCTTCTGCTGCGCAGCCTGCAGAAGATTCTAGTGGCAGCCCCGCCGGACCTGATATCGCCGGGCTGTATCTAGGCATGACACCTGATTACGCCGCTCAATTCCCCGCGCCCTTCATCTGAGTGTGAGAACAACCGGAAGTTCAGCTATTGCCCAGGTTATGCCTAGGAGCACAGCTGGATTTCTTGTCTGCGGAACTGTCCTGGAGAAATCAGCGCTCTGGTGGTAATTTGTGGTGGCGATAAACTGCACTAATGAACTTGGTGTTTTTCATGGTCTCCTGATGTCTGCTAGGTGGCTACTGCCCGTCAAAACAGGAAAAAACATGAACAGTCATAAGGAACTCTGTCGTTATCTGCAGCAGCGTGGGGTACTGAAATCTCCGCTGCTTATCGAGAGCTTCAACTTTGTTGACCGCCGGGATTTTGTTGCCCCGAACCTGCAGAATGAAGCTTATGAAGATCACCCTCTTGCCATCGGAGCAGGGCAGACAATCTCCCAGCCCTACACGGTTGCGTTTATGCTGGAGTTGCTGGAGCTTGATGAAAGCGATCGTATTCTCGATATCGGCTGCGGTTCGGGCTGGAGTACGGCACTTCTGGCCCATGCGGCAAGGTCGGGATCAGTAACAGGGGTTGAACGCATTCCCGAGCTGCTGGATTTTGCGCGGAATAACCTGGGAAAATACAACTTTGATAACATCAAACTGCAGATAGCCGGCGAGGCTCTCGGTATTCCCGGGCAGGTTTTTGACAAGATCCTGGTGTCCGCCGCCGCAGAAGAACTCCCTTCCGAACTGCTTGCGCAGCTAAACCCCGGCGGCATCATGGTGATCCCCGTCCAGAACAACATGATTGTTGTCTATAAACGCGAGGACGGCAGTGTTGAGCAGGACACCTTCCCTGGCTTTCGTTTCGTGCCGCTTATCTGACGTGTTTTCAAAGCCACCCGGGACATTGAGTGGCCGTGAAAACACGTTGTTCAACCCTTATTCGGCAGTCAACAACATCTTGATAGCCTGCTCCTTCGCCGCTTCGCTGAAGATGTCATAGGCTTTTTCGATCTCGTTCAGCTTGAAGCGGTGCGTCACCAGGTCTTCGGGTTTCACTCCGCCGCTCTCAACCACCTTCATCAGCACCGGGATGGTGTCTGTATTCACCAGGCCGGTGCGCAGGGTGATGTTCTTGATCCACAAATCCTGCAGTTTGAATTCCACGCTCTTACCGTGTACGCCAATGTTGGCGACATGGCCGCCTGCGCGCACAATGCTCTGGCAGATATCGAAGGTTTCGGGGATACCTACGGCCTCCATGGCCACATCAACACCCTCGCCATTGGTCAGTTTTTTGATCGCCTCGATCGGGTCCCGGGCAATGGTGTCTGTGGCGCCGAGCATTTTTGCCATGGCCAGGCGATTCTCGTCCGGGTCGACCATGATGATCCGGGCAGGTGAGTAGAAGCGTGAAGTCATCAGGGCCGCCAATCCAATAGGGCCAGCGCCAACGATGGCGACAGTGTCTCCGAGTTTGACCTCGCCGTTGAGGGCACCGATCTCATGCCCGGTGGGCAGGATGTCGCTGAGCATGACGGCCGCAGCGCGATCCATATCGTCCGGCAGCACATACAGGCTGTTATCCGCATGGGGAATGCGCACGTACTCGGCCTGGGTGCCGTCAATCAGATGGCCGAGAATCCAGCCACCGTCGCGACAGTGGGCATAAACCCCGCGTTTGCAGTAGTCGCAACGCCCACAGGAAGTAACGCAGGATATCAACACCTCGTCGCCAACCTTGATGTTGCTGACGCCGTCACCAACTTCTTCCACCACCCCCAGGCCTTCATGGCCCAGAATGCGCCCGTCTGTTACCGCGGGCACATCACCCTTGAGTATGTGCAGGTCGGTGCCGCAAATGGTGGTGTGGGTTATGCGAACCACTGCATCCGTGGGCTTGTCGATTGCCGGCTTCGGCTTATCTTCCCAGCTACGTTTGCCAGGACCGTGAAATACCAGTGCTTTCATGACACTTTCTCCTTTGATGGTGCAAAGCTGCCAATACCAGATACCGCTACGCCAACCTTGCACTGACTGTATTCTGCGTCCTTGATCCACATCAAGACCAAGGTTTATTGATCAATCGGAAGACAGTGGCCGCAACCGGGCGGTGACACATAGCGTTATTCCGCCTGCCGGGATGGCAATGCAATCACCGTCCACAGGCTGCCCGTCTATCTCAAGCTCCACGCGCCCGGTGCCAATGTGTTCGGGATCCTCAATCGTTACGATCAGAGCGCCATCGGGCCCGTTGATCCGAGCCCTGGCGCCACCCCAACTGGTGGGGATCCGGGGATCAATCCGAACAGCGCCTCGCTGCAGGCTCAGGCCGAGAATGCCTTCTATAGCCAACTGCCAGCTCCAGCCTGCCGCCCCCGTGTACCACGTCCAGCCCGCACGACCGGTGTCCGGCCCTGCGCCACGCACGTCGGCGGCCAGGACGTAGGGCTCGCCACGGTAGAGTTTGACCCCGTCGAGGTCTTCGGTGCGGCGTATTGGGTTAATCAGGTCGAATATCCTGTAGGCCATATCGCCATTGCCGAGCCTTGCGTGGGCAAGGCCCAGCCAAGCCGCGGCATGGGTGTATTGTCCGCCATTTTCCCGAACACCCGGTGGGTAGGCGCGAATGTAGCCCGGATCACGCGGTGTCCGGTCGAACGGCGGCGTCAGCAGGCGCACCAACCGTTCATCGTGATCAACCAGGTGGTCAGTTGCTGCGGTGACGGCCGCCAGGTTTCGCTCGAGCGAGGGCCCGTCTGCGAGGGCCGCCCAGGATTGGGAAATACTGTCGATCTGGCACTCGTCGGAATCTTTCGAGCCCCATGGCAGGCCATCATCCGCGAAGGCGCGCATGTACCAGGCGCCGTCCCAGCCTGAGGTATTGGCGGCCCGACGCAGATCATCGGCGCACGCACGCCAGAGAGTATCAAGATCGTTGCGCCCGAAGTCTTTGGCGAGGTTGGCGAAGGTCTCGGCGCACGTCGCGGCGAACCAGGCAAGCCATATGCTTTCGCCGCGGCCCTCGCTACCGACACGGTCCATACCGTCGTTCCAGTCTCCCGCGCCGATGAGCGGCAACCCATGAACCCCTGCAGTGACGCCACGATCCAGCGCACGCCGGCAATGCTCAAATAAGGTTCCGTACTCTTCGCCTGCCTCGAACGGTGCGTAACGGTCTTCCTCGCCGGCTTCCAGTGGCGGAGCGGAGAGGAACGGGACTTCCTCGGCGAGAATGGACGTATCGCCGGTCGCCTCAACATAACGACCCGCGGCGTAGACCAGCCACAGCAAATCATCTGAGCAGCGAGTTCGCACACCTCGTCCCTGCGGCGGGTGCCACCAGTGCAGTACGTCACCTTCCTCGAACTGATGCGATGCGCTTTCCAGAATGTGCCCGCGCACACGCTGTGGGTCGACGAACAGCAGCGCCATCATATCCTGAAGCTGGTCACGGAAACCGAACGCGCCCCCGGCTTGTTGGAATCCGGCCCGCGCCAGCACGCGCGAAGCAAAGGTCTGGTTGATCAGCCAGCGATTGACCATCAAGTCGAAAGCCGGGTCCGGTGTGGTGACCTGAACAGCACCGAGCCGTTGCTTCCAGGTAGCATCGTTGTCGGCAAGGCCCTGTTTGGCCGTCTCGACGTTCACCCAATGTGACGCGAGTCGTGCCGCCTCGGCGGGATCGCTGCCCTCGCCGAGCACGAACACGACCTCTTCAGTCGCGCCAGCAGCCAGATCGATGTGAACCTGGAATGCGGCACACGGGTCGGCTACGTTATCGAGCGCACCATCGAGGCTCCAGGCCACGAGGCCAGCCGGTCGGGCCGGATTGCCCTGGCGACCGAGAAACGCCGCGCGGTCACAGGTGAGGCTGTGCGGCTGGCGGCTGGCGGCTAGAAACGCGGTGCGCTCGCCGAATTCAGGATTCCAGCCATTGCGTGCGATCAATGCCTGGCTTTCGGCATCAAAACCGCAGACCAGATGCGGTCGCGCCGCGCTGGGCATGGAACCAAGCAGCCACTCAGCATAGTAAGTGGCCGTGAACCGGCGCCCGCGCTTGCCAGGATTGGTCAGGGTCAGCAGCGCCAGCTTCACCGGGGCATCGGGGGGGACAAATACGGTGAGACTCTGCTCCAGCTCCTCGGCGTTGCGTTGCCATCTGGTGACGCCAGCACGGTGGTGGATCTGGCAGGACGCATGGCCGCCGGCAGGCAGTGGGGTGGGGCTCCAGATATCGGCTGTCTCCTCGTCGCGCAGATAAAGCGCCTCGGTCTGCGGATCGACCACCGGGTCGTTGGACCATGGAGTGAGGCGATGCTCGCCGCTATTGATGCACCAGGTGAAGCCCAGTCCCGCTTCCGAGACGATGGTGCCGAAATTCTCGTTCGCCAGCACGTTGCACCAGGGCGAAGGTGTCACGCGGCCACCGTCAAGATGAATCATGTAGTCGCCTGTTGCCGGGGTGAAGCCTCCCAATGAGTTGTCGAAAAGGAGGTTGTCGGGGCGTTGCAGTGGTGCCGGGTTCAGCGGTTCCGGCGAGGGGGCTCCGAGCGGCTGGAACCTGGGCAGCGGGGCGCGTCCAGGCCGCTGCGGAGCCATCGATGTGGCCAGTGATTTCGCTGCGGCGTCGAGCGACATGCGGGCCGTGGCCTCAAGTGCGCGGCGTTCGAGTGCGCCGATCCGGTCAGTCGCCAGAAGATGGACACCGCCTTGACCACCCAGCCCTTCGGGCACGTTGGCGTCGCGAAGCGCGGCGAACAGCAACTCGCGAATCGGCTCCTGATAGCCCGAGACACCCTCCTGCAGGAACACCAGATCCGCGCGCAGGCCACGTCGACGCCACCATTGATGGGCACGGATAATGGTCGGCAGCAGCGTTGTACGGGCCTCGTCGAGGACCCGCACCAGCACGATCGGCAGATCACCGGACAACCCCATGCTCCACAGATGCGGCTGCGCCGGGAGCGCCATGTCCGCCGCCACTAACAGGATCGGGGGCGTACGCGGGAAGAGCAGGAAGCGGCACAGGGCCTGCGCCTCAGCCAGCGTGTCTGTATCCAGTGCGAGACGTCTCGCCTCAAGTGCGGTCGATCGTCGCGCGTCTTCCGTCGCCCAGTCGAGAGCTGGCCCGGTCGCAAAGCGCTCAGCGACCTCGAGTGCTGCTTTTCGTGAATCGGCAGCGACCGTTATGAAATCGAACCGTGCCTGAGCACCGGGCGCCAGGACGACGTGCGCGCGCAAGGCCATGACCGGATCGAGAGTCCAGCCAGCCGCGCCATCCATCGCTTCGGTCGCGCCCGGCGGTCGCTCCGGGTCGCCGTGGCGCCCGAGAAACCGTCTGCGGTCGGTCTCAAAGCCGGCAGGCGTGACCGCTGCATCAGTCGCGAGCAGGCGATGGAGCAGGACCGGTGGCTGATCATCCAGTCGTCTTGGGCGGCGCTCGAATATAAGCGCGTTTTGGTCATCAACACGCTCGCTGTGAATGAAGAGCTTGCTGAAGGCGGGGTGGCGTTCATGACTTTCAGGCGCCGCAAGCACGACCTCCGCATAACTCGTCACATCCATCACGTGCTCTCGGCCGCTGTCGTTGGAGAGCGTGATGCGGCGGATTTCCACGTCATCGCCGGGCGCAATCAGGATTTCGAGATTCGTCGACAGACCGTCCCTGTGCTCGTGAAATTCAATCTTGTGGGCGTGGTAGCACGTGTCCGACATCCTGTTCGAATCATGTCCACCAAGCGACCAGGCTGCGCCGCCGGGCTCGCTGACATGGATCCGCGCCTCACCGCTACGGCGAATGGGGTCCCCTGTCCAGCGCGTCAGGGCCTGGCCGCGCCACCAGAGCGCACCGTCTCCGGCGTCACTGATCCAGGCGGACAGGCTGCCGTTACCCAGTACATGGAGCTGGGGCCGGGGCTGGTGCGGTGTCGACCAGCTATGCAGCATCGGTGTAGGGATACGGGTCAGGTCCGGTGTTGTAGCGTCGGTCTCGGTCAACTGCTGGGCTGAAAATTCCCATGGAACGCGTTCCTGTAACAGCAGTTCGGTGGCACGCATGCGCGGATCGCGGCTGAAACGCCGGATCAGAATATCGTCGTTCAGCGCGTTGCCGATCGCGGCACAGATCATGCCTTGGTGGTGGGCCATATAGGCACGCACCGGCGAGAAGTCGCCTTCTATCGGCAGCCGTTCTGGCGTGAAGTCGGCGGCCTCAAAGAATCCGTACCGGTCACGCAGACCGAGCCTGTCCAGGTGCCGCAGGTTGGAAGTGGCGGTGGCTGGCGCGACGCTCAATGCCAGGGCGCTGGCATAGGGTGCGACGACATAGTCTTTGGCCAGGCCGCGCTTCAGACCGAGCCCGGGCACACCAAATGCCTGATACTGATAGTGATGCGAGCCGTCACGGACGGCAAAGCCGGATTCCGATACACCCCAGGGCAGGCCGAGTGTCTCGCCATAGCGCTGCTGCACGGCGACTGCGGCACGCTCGCTCTGGCCCAGAAGTCGCCCGGCCTCGCTCGGCAACAGCAAAGCCGGCATCAGGTACTCGAACATCGACCCGTTCCACGATAGCATCGTCAGGGCGCCGGCTGCTTTGGTGATCGGGCGCCCCAGATGAAACCAGTGCTTGACGGGCACATCCCGTTTGGCGATCGCGAAATAGCTGGTCAACCGCGCCTCGCTTGCCAGCAGATCGTAGTGGTGCGGGTCGAGCTGGTCGGAGTCGAGATTGTGGCCGATGAAGAAGGTGCTGGTCTCCTCGTCATAGAGCGGTCGGAAATCCATGCCGAAGGCGCGCGCCTTCGCCCGTGCAGCGCATTGGTGGAGGCTTTCGGTGAGATCGCGGCAAGCCCTCTCGCCCTGGTCGAGTGCGGCTGTCATTTTGGCGATCCAGTGTCGACTTTCCGGGTCGGTCGGAACCAGTTGTGAAAGGGCGCGGCGAGCCCGGTTGATCCGGTCGGTTATTTTGGCGAAGGGAGCGTCGGTTGGTGGCAGCGCCTTGAGCAGGTCCGACAAACCTTTTAGCCCGGCGGGCGACTCCTCGGTCAGGGCGAGCCATGGCGCCAACGCATCGAGGTCCCGCCGCATCGTCATCAAGTGGTGATTGGCACGCTTGAGCCACAGGTGGATTTCGTGTGGGTTAGCCTCAATGCCGGCTTCGAGTACCCGGGCGATGCGCATTTGAACCCGGGGCCAGTCCTCGGTGGCTAGCCGCATCAGGGCCGAACGCCAGTCTTTCGGCGAGCGGCGGATCGCGGGCAACTGATTGATTATGGCATCAAGGGGATCGGCGATGGCGCCTTGATCTTTCTCGGGCAGAGTACAGACGGCTTCCCGAAGCAAGAGCAGGATATCACCCAGCCCGTCCCACCGTGCCGGAGACAGCATTGAGCCAGCTGCAGCTTCCCGGCAGCCTGCGCACAATGTAAGCAGACATACCGCCAGGTTGCCGCTATCGACCGTCGAAACATAGCGCGGCTCCAGCGGTTCGAGTGTTTTGGTGTCGAACCAGTTGAGTGTATGTCCGGCATGAGTCTTCAGTCGATCGAGAGCGTCGAGTGCGGCGGACATGCGCGCGGCAAGATCCCTGCGCCCGATGTGCCCCAGATCCCAGGCTGTCAGTGCGGACAGGAAAAGCATTCCGACATTGGTTGGCGAGGAACGGTGTGCGATGTCCTCGTGTGGAGCGGCCTGATAGTTGTCGGGTGGTAGCCAGTTGTCGTCAGGGCCGGCGAACGTCTCGAAGTACAGCCAGGTGCGTCGTGCAAGCAGGCGCAGATAAAGTTTGTCTTCCTCACCCAGGATCTCCGATACCGCCTGGCGCTCGCGACTGATCAGCCAGGCGATCTGCGGTGAGACGAACCACAGCAGCAATAACGGTGCTGCTCCAGCCAGCGCGATGGGGTTCAGCCACGCGAGGGTTACCGCGATCCCGGCCGCGAGTGACGGGGCCGCAGCCATCTCGCGCCAGGTACCAGGCCAGGTTTGCGACACCTCGGTAGCGGAGTGCGCCGCTGACGTCCATTCCAGCATTCGGCGGTGGGAAACATGCATTCGCCACAGCGTGCGAGCGATCGCTTCGCTTGCGACCGCGGCTTCGTGGGCCAGGAAAATGACCGCCAGCAGCCAGCGCCCGGCGTGATCGGCCAGCGGATGCAGTATGCTTCGCATCGCGCCTCGCTTGCGCCCACGCGCCAGGCGGGGGATGAGGTCTGTGAACAGGTGGGCACCAGGTGCACCCACTGCCAGCAGTGTCCAGATCAGGGCCTGCCCTGGCAGTACCAGCCATCCAACCGTGGCTAAAACGACGAGCATGGGGGCGATCAGGCTGCGGCGCAGGTTGTCGAACACTTTCCAGCGATCAAGCATCGAAAGCCGGTTGGGAATACGCTTTTCACTGCGGCAGGGTACGGTGCCGCCAAGCCAGGGCGTGAGTTGCCAGTCACCCCGGATCCAGCGCAGGGCGCGCCGGGAGTAAGCAAGATAGTTCGCGGGGAAATCCTCGTAGAAAACGATGTCGCTGGCAAGCGCAGCGCGGCCGTGAAGCCCCTCGAACAGATCGTGGCTGAGGATCGCGTTTTCCGGTACACGCCCGTCCAGGCTTTCATGGAAGGCGGCGACGTCGAATGCGCCCTTGCCGGTGAATATCCCTTCGCCGAACAGATCCTGGTAGACATCCGATGCCGCGCGGCTGTATATGTCGATCGTAGTATCGCCGGTGTAGAGGCGGGTGAACGGCGACTTGTCTCCGGCTTCGGGTGAAATCTCGACCCGGGGCTGGATGAAGGTATAACCGCGAATGGGCCGTCCCGTGGCCGGATCGAACTCGACGCGGTTCAGTGGATGCGCCAGCGTTCCAATCAGCCGGTTGATGTCGTTCGGCTGTGCCCTGGTGTCCGCATCGAGCGTGACGACGAAACGAGTCTGGCACAGCCCATCGATATCGCCTTCACGCAAGGCAAACGCATGGGGCTGGTGCCCCAGAATGAGGCCCACGAGTTCCTCGAGCTTGCCGCGCTTGCGCTCCCAGCCCATCCAGCGGCCTTCGGCAGTATTCCAGCAGCGCCTGCGGTGCAGCAGCATGAACGGCGCCTGCTCAGCATAGCGCGTATTGAGGCGGCGTACACCGGCTACGAGGGCGGCTTCGATCGCTTCATCTACCGGCGTATGTTCCGAGTCGGCACCTGCGAGATCGCTCAGTAGCGCCACGCGCACCAGTGGATCCGGGTTGGACAACCAGTGCATTTCCAGCCGCTCCATCATCGGCGCGACCTCGGCTTCAGTGTTCAGAATCACCGGCACCACCAGTGCAGTCTCGCAACCGGCGTCCAGGCCGTGTTCGGTGGCAAGTTTTGGCAGCACCCGGGGTGGGGCGAGCCGGCTGGCGAGCCAGTGTGTAACCGTGATGCCGATGATCATGGCTGGCGTGAGTGCCAGCACAAGTCCCGCCACCCACGCTGCCGGGCTGGCGTCGAATTTGGCGAGCAGCAGTGCCGGAAAGAGCAGGGCGGCCAGGGTAAAAACTGTCAGTGCCCCGGCATAACTTCTGCCGGGATGCGCCAGGATCCAGCGCCTCCAACTCGTACGCCACCCGGCGCGAAATCCGACCTGCCGCTCGAGCTCCGCCCGACCTTCCGCGACCAGCCAACAGCCGATGTGCCCCGAGCGTCGTGCGCCGGCATGGGCGCGGGCCAGTTCCAGTGCGGCCTGGGCGACTTCCCACTCGGCGGCGGGCGCGCCTTCGGCGATGTCCTCGACGGCCTTGCGATATCGATCGCGCGTGTCGAAATCCATGGCCGAATAGACACCGGCTGGATCACCCTGCAGGAGACACTCGATACGGCTCACCTGCTCGAAGAACGATGCCCAGGGGATGTTCGAGATCGCCACGAGGGCTGAGATCGCGCGTGAAACGCCTTCGGTCGGTTCGAGCGGCTGGTGCAGCGCCGATCGCGGAGTAGGTTCGAATGGCGACGCGACCTGAGGCAAGAGTTCGGAAAATGACTGAACGAGTTCCTCCAGGCAGACCAGGCGGAGCATCGCCGGGAACGCCCAGAGTTCGGCGATCGTCAGGGGTCCGTCGCGTTGATAGGCATTGACGAAATCGACCGCACCTCCGAGACCAACCTGTATTTGCGCCATGTCGAGCATGCCTCGCGCCAGTGCGAGGACGCGCGGGATGCCGTGGTAATCGGGCGCGGCGAGTCGCGGCAAGCGCCGATAGAACGAGGCTGGGAGATCCTCGCGTACCTGCCGGACGGCGCGGCGCAGGTGAAACTCATTGTCGAGCAGCCATTCCGAGGCCTTGGCCACATCGGGTGGTGGCTTAGTGCAATAGTCACGAACGCGATCCAGCCATGGGAGAAGGGCAGAGATCTGTTGCCAGGCGGAAGCCGCCTCGGGCGGACCAGCGGTGATGTCGTGGTTCGCCCGGAGTGTGGTCGCACTCCGGGCATACGCGCTGGCCGGCAAGCTAGTGTCGTCCATTGACGTAGCGGTTTGTGTCACATCGTCCCCTGGCCTGGTAGCCTCGTGTTCATGGTATGATCTTGTGGCGGCGGGTTTCTCCGTTGTTGTCGCACGAGCAGCACCGGGATATTCATACGGTTAATCAGGTAGTCGGCGACGCTGCCCACGGTCATGTCCGCATGTCCGCTCTTGCCGGCGGAGGAAAGCACCATCAGATCGGCACGTTCATCCACGGCCGTGCGTGCAAGCGCACGGCGCGCATCGCCGCTTGGCAACAATCGGGTTCGGGTCGTTGGCGTGGCGGGTAGTCGGGACCGAATCCAATCCAGATATTGTCGCGCGGCGCGCTCGTTGCGGCGGTATAGCTGATCGCGCAAGCCGACTGCCTCCGCATCGAGCAGGTCCGACTCGATGAGATCAGCCTTTGGGGCGGCATGGACGAGCACCGTTTCAGCGCCATGGGCGGCTGCAATCCCCAGGCCGAGTGGCAAGACGCATTCTGATCGTGACGAGCCGTCGAGCGGGATGAGCACCTTGTGATATCGTATCGGCGTGTTGCCGACCTGCATTGATGGCACGAGCAACACCGACACGTTGGCGGTCTCGGCGACCCGCCGCGCCGTGTCGCCCAGTCGGGCGAAGGTTCCATCGCTTTCACCACCTCGACCCAGCACGATCAGGTCCGCCGCGTTGTCATGAGCCCATGCGTTGATGCGCTCCGCAGGGGCCCCGGCTGCGATCGCTGCACAGGCATGAAGATCGTGGATTCGCGACATGCGCTGGTGCAAATACTCAGTCGCCTCGCGGTGACGCAACGCCCATTCCACCGGATCCATAGGCTCCCGGGCCGTTGGCGATTCGAGCACGTGCATGACGGTCAGGCGTGCGCCGATGGCCTCGGCCACCGCAACGGCGTGAGCCAAAACCGCTCGTGCGAAGGGAGCCGCATCGACCGCGAAAGGGGAGGCATCAACACAGGCCAGAACATGTCGAAAGCCGGGCTTCTCGGTAAACTCCCCCGACTGCGGAACTCCCGTCGGTCGTTCAGATTCAGACATGCCGCACTCCTTACGACGAAACGCCAACAGGCAGAAGCTTGCTACCTGGCTGTCGGGCCACGCGGTTTGTTGAGAGTTTCTTCAAAGATGCTGCTGTAAAAGTAATAGTCTACTATCTTTTGGAAAGCAAGCTCTCTCGTCAAACTGTCGCGGCAGGCATGCGTAAAAATAGTGGCTCTGTAACTCAGTCTCAGGCCGGTAGATCACACCGATGGCTCTTTCCAGGCGCTCATCGAGGAGTTTTTGCCGGGAAATTTCCTGTTTTGACAAGGTTCGCAGGCGTGCTCGACCAGCAGGGCATACCCGTTTCCACACCCTCCAACAGCCCGCCGGTGACAGGGTTGGGCCGATAGGTGGTGCAGCCCTTGAGTCCCAGATCGAAAGCGCGCTGATAGATTGCCTCGAAATCGGCAAATGGCATCGACTCATGGACATTGATGGTCTTGGAGATCGCGCTGTCGATATAAGGCTGCAGGGCCGCCTGCATTGCCAGGTGTGCTTCGGGGGCTAACTCCCAGGCCTCCACAAAGGCCGGCGGCAACGAGCCGTCGGGGTGCTCGTCCAGCCAGCGCCGCCAGGCATTGTCCTGGACAAGGAAGCTCTGTCGTCCACCGTCGCCGGCCAGTACCGGCCGACGTACTTCGCGCCGAAAGACCGGCTCTATCCCTGAAGAAACGTTACCAGCCAACAGGCTGATGCTGCCGGTGGGGGCGATCGCGGTCAGATGGCTGTTACGGATACCGTCGCGCGCAATCCCGGCACGGATATCGCTCGGCAGCGCGCGAATGAACGGTCGGTCGAGGAATTGTGCCTTGTTGAAGAACGGGAACGGACCCTTTTCCCGCGCCAGTTCAATCGAGGTGCGATAGGCCGTGTGCGTGATCGTGGCCATCGCCTCCCGGGCCCGCTCGCGTGCGGCATCGCTATCGTAGTGCAGGCCGAGCATGATCAGCGCATCGGCCAGCCCGGTGATGCCCAGCCCGAGGCGGCGACTGCCGCGGGCTTGTTCGGCCTGTGCCGGTAGCGGGAACTGCGACACATCAATCACATTGTCGAGCAGACGGGTCGCCAACCTCGCCGTTTCGCCCAGAGCATCGAGATCCAGCCAGGCGGTGTCATCGAACGGCTTCACCACGAAACGGGTCAGATTGATTGAGCCCAGATCACAGGCACCGTGCGGCGGCAGCGGGATCTCACCACAGGGATTGGTGGCGCTGATCCGCTCGCGGTCGCCGAGGTTGTTCCACTGGTTGATCCTGTCGATGAACAGCACACCTGGTTCGGCATGGTCATAGGTCGCACGCATGATGTGCTCCCACAGCTCGCGCGCCCGCAGCCGCCGAAACACCCGGCAGGGCACCGGCTCTTCGAAGCCGGGCCAGTCACTTTGGATTTCTTCGCCGCTACCCGGTTCCAGTGCAGCCGACGGAAACAGCAGTGGCCAGTCGGCATCGGCGTGCACCGCCGTCATAAAGGCATCGCTCACCAATACCGAACAGTTGAAATGTGTCAGCTTGCCGGGCTGGCGCTTGGCGTCGATGAAGGTCTCGATATCGGGGTGGTCTACACGCAACGTCGCCATCATCGCCCCGCGGCGGGGGCCAGTGGAAAGAACCGTTGCGCACATGCTGTCCCATATGTGCATGAATGAGACCGGCCCCGAGGCGATTGTCCCGGCCCTGCGGGCCACCGTGCCGGCCGGGCGCAGGGTAGAAAAGTCGTAGCCCACCCCTCCGCACTGCTGCATGGTCAGCGCCCCCTCCTTGAGCGCCTCGAAGATGCCATCCATGGAATCCTCGATTGTCCCCATGACAAAACAGTTGAACAATGTCACCTGTCGACCGGTGCCAGCCCCCGCCAGAATGCGCCCGCCTGGCAGGAAGCGAAAATCGGCCAGCAGATCGGTAAACCGCTGCTCCCAGGCCGATATCTCGGCTTCGGGCGCCGCCAGTGCCCGCGCCACGCGTTGCCAGGTGGCCTCGATTCCCGGCTCGCCGGCGTACCGGTAGCGGGTGGCCCAGACATGGCGAGCGATGGCGGTATCCAGAGTCTTGGCCAACTGACGGTCGGCCTCGCGTCGATTCATGAACTGCATGATGCCTTCCTCGCGACAGTGTCCCTGCTGACGTGATTATAGCCTCGTCGCAGCGGCACTACACAGTTACTTACCGGGCGCCAAAGGCCGGTCAAGTGCTTTCAGCAAGCTTGCGTCGTGTTGATAAACATCCGGGCGAAAAACCAGTTCACCGTCGACCCCGGGGTGGACGGTCCAGTAGTGCAGAATAACCGGCACCGGCCGTTTCAGGTGAATGTTTCGGGTTTCGCCTGCGGCAATTAATGAGTCCACATGTGCCGGGGTGCCGGTGTCTTCAAGCAGCATTTGCGCGAGATCGAGCACACCCTGGACACGAATGCAGCCAGAACTGAATGCGCGCTGTTGCCGGGAAAACAGGCCCTGGCTGGGCGTGTCGTGCAGATACACTGAGTGATTGTTGGGAAAGCGCAGAACCACTTGTCCCAGTGCGTTTGTCGGGCCCGGATCCTGGCGCAACATGATGCCGCCCGGGTTCCACCAGTCAACTGAGTAGGGGTCAAGCCACTGGCCTGAAAAGCTGAGTACGCTTATGTTTTGTCGTTCCAGATAGCTGATGTCTCGTCGTATTCTGGGTAACATATCCTCACTGTATATAGTGGGTGGTACAGTCCAGGCTGGATTGATTGTCAGGTGTGTAATCATCGAGCGGAGCGATGGTGTCCGCCGGTAGGGTTGACCCACCACGATGCGGGAGCGCCATATTTCGCCATTCGGGCGGAAATAGCTGATGCGATAGCCTGCAATATCGACCAGTACAAAATCTTCCGCTTCACCGTGCAGAGTCCAGCGGGCGCGCTCCAGGTTTACCCGGATCTGATTGATACGCTCAGTGACCGGCACATTCATCGCAGCCCGGGTCTGCCTGCCAACGATGCCATCTTCCTCCAGCAGGTGATGTTGCTGAAAGCGCCGTACCGCATCGACAAGGTGTTCGTCGTATTCATAGGTTTCAGGCGGGCTACTGGCTGCTGTCTGAGACGCCGGTTCATCCGCATCAGTGATGGCCAGCTCGCCGGTAATAAGCATCCGTTTACGCAGCAGAGCTACATCTTTATGGACATCGCCGGGCCTGAGCGAGTGTTGGCGTTCTGGAAGCCGGGGCCAGCCACCTTGCCGCTCAAGTTGGCGATATTGCGCCAGGCCGGCTCGCAGGCGCTGATATGGCGCCGCTTCAGGCCGTGCCATGGCAAATGCCTGCTCGAAGCGCTGTGCATCTACTGCCTGGGATATTGCTGGCAAGTTGAGTGGTGCAATTGTGACAGGCATTTCCCACGTCGGGTCAACGCTTTGCGGGTCAACCTTACCGCGCTGAAGGTGATGCAGTACCGTCATCAGCACACGGCTGAGGCGCAACTCAAACCGGACGCGATCTTCCAGGGTTCCGGCAGCAGCCTGAAGCTGGCGATGCGTTGACATCAGATCGGCCGACCGATAATCCGCCGCATTCAAGCCGTCGTTTTCCACCGTGCTGAGTGCGGCGAAAAAACCCGTAACGGCCTCGGGCTGCTGCCATGCGGGGCGACCCTGCCTGGCAGCATAGAAGTCTTGCAGGTCTGCCTGCTCGGCGGGCAGGCGGTCCGCGAGGGCTTCGGCTATGGAACTATTACGATTATTAGCCTGAGTTGGTAATGCCGGATGTAGCAGGAGCAAAAGCGCGAGACTGAAGGTCATTAAGCGAATACCAAAAGTCATCTACCTCTCCTGTGTGATCGTTCCTGTGTGATCTTTGCAAAGCCTTTCCATTACGCCACCTATGGTTATAATACTACGCTAACTTAAAACAGGTTTTCTGAATGCCGATGAACTTTCGGAGCCGATGGCTCTTTGCTGCAGCTTTGTGCGGCCAGCTTATGTTAGGCGCCTTGCCTGTGGTGGCCGGTGAATCTCAGACTGCAACGGTTGCCGGGCACCCCTCAGATCACCGAGCCTCGCTTGATGTAACACTTTCCAGGCTTGCGCCCCTTGCCAATCCCAGAGTAATGCACCTTGCGGCCCGGGCCATATCCTGCGCCGCTCCTGATGCGGAACGTCTGGCGGTCATTGATTTTTCTCTGCCATCCAGCAAACCCCGCCTTTGGGTGTTTGATCTGGAGAATGAAGAACTGTTGTTCAAGGAACTGGTATCTCATGGGCAGGGGTCGGGAAACGCTACGGCTAACGCCTTTTCCAATGTGCCGGATAGCCATCAATCCAGTATTGGTCTGTTTCGTACGCTTAACAGTTATTACGGCAGGAACGGCTATTCGTTGCGCCTGGAAGGGATGGAATCCGGCGTCAATGATCTTGCATACCAGCGTGCTATCGTGATTCACGGTGCGGATTATGTCAGCGAGAGCTTTATTGAAAAGACCGGCCGCCTGGGCCGCAGCCATGGCTGCCCCGCAGTCCGTCAGGAAATCGCCGGAGCACTGATAGACAGCCTGAAAGAAAACCAGTACCTGTTTACCTACTACCCGGACTCAGAGTGGCTGGCAAATTCCGAATTTCTCAGATGTGACCGCAACGATAGTCAGCTTGCCCTGAACTGACCTGCTTTATTACCCGGTAGCCCCGGCGAACCGGGTCTTTCCCCACCCCGCCACCAAACAGTTGTTTCAATCCCCGGAAACAAACCTTGCACATTGGTTGCAGAAAAATTAGTAACTAATTACTATCTTTCCTGTCGGCTAATTTCAAAAGGAAAACTCAATGGCTCTGCGGCGGCTCGGAAATAGAAAGATGTTTGCGTTGGCCGGGCTGGTGGGTGGAGTTCTACTGATCGCGCTTCTTGTTTTTTTGAGGGAAAGGCCGGCGCACAGCGAATCGAATACCTCACCCTTGCCTCTGACGGTGATCGAAGTGCAGCCCATGCCCTTTGTACTGACAGCAAGGGGCTTTGGCATTACCCGCCCGGTACAAACCTGGCAGGCAGTGGCCAACGTGTCCGGGCGGGTGGTCTATCGTCACCCGGAGCTCAACAGCGGTACGTTGCTGCCGAAGGGAACATTGTTGTTGGCACTGGACCCCGGGCGCTACCAGCTGGCGATTGCCGAGACCGAAGCCGAGCTGGCCTCATTGAGGGCTGAACAGGCCCAGCTTGATGCAGAAACGCAGAATACCCGGCGCCTGTTAAAACTGGAAAGTGAACGGCTGGAGTTGTCTGAAGGCGAACTCGACCGCATTGAACGCCTCCTTGCGAGCGGCGCCGTGTCCCAGTCACGACTGGACGAGCAGCGGCGCGCCACACTGGCGCAGCGTCAGCTGGTGCAATCCCTGAATAACCAGCTCTCGCTGGTGCCATCGAAGCAGCAATATCTTGAAGCCCGGATACAGCGGGCCAATACGCGCCTGGATCAGGGGCGCCAGGATCTTGAAGATACGCGTTTTGTTGCCCCCTACGACTTGCGCGTGCGCTCTGTCGACGTGGAAGAACATCAGTATGCAGCTATCGGCCAATCGTTGTTTCTGGTAGATGGCATTGAGCAGGCAGAGGTTGAAGCACAGGTGCCGTTAAGCATGTTGCGACGGCTTATGACAGCGGTGTCGATACCTGTTGATTCGCAGCAGACGGCGCTGGATATCACTGAACGACTCGATTTTTCCGCCATTCGCAGCGAAGTGCAGCTGACCGGTTTTCCGGGGGTGCGATGGCCTGCAAGCGTAAGCAGGGTTGCCAGCGGCCTGGACCCGGGTACCCGCAGCGGGCGGGTGGTGGTTACGGTAGATCAGCCCTACAGCCTTGCCAGTGTGCCCGAGCGCCCCGCGCTGCAACGGGATATGTATGTGCAAGTGAAATTTATAGCCGATAACCCCCGGCCTTTGCTGGCGATACCGTCTTCAGCGGTGCACCAGGGCGAGGTTTACCTGCTGGGGGAGGGTAACCTTTTGCAGCGGCGGCCGGTAACGGTCGCCTTCGAGCAGAATGGTCTGGCAGTGATAGAAAGCGGTTTGAGCGCAGGGGAACTGTTGATCACCGATGATCCCGTGCCGGCTATCGCCGGCATGGAAGTTGCGCCGCATCGTAATCCGGAACTCGAACAAAGCCTGCGCCAGCGTGCGCTGGGTGACGGCAAATGATCCGCTGGTTTGCTGGCCACCCCACAGCAGCCAACCTGCTGCTGATCCTGCTGCTGGCAGCGGGTCTGTTTGCGGCGCCGAACCTGAAACGTGAAACCTTTCCTGATTACCGACCTGTTGAGGTCAGCATCGACGTGGTCTATCGCGGCGCCAGTGCGGCTGATGTGGAAGATGCGGTCTGTCGCCGTTTATACGATGCCGTTAAAGGTGTTGATTACCTCGATGAAATCGAGTGCGTGGCACAGGACAATCTGGCTCGCGCCACGGCCACCATGGAGGCTGCCGGGCACCCTATCCGCTTTCTGAACGATATCGACACTGAAGTTAATGCGCTCACCGACCTGCCCGCACGTGCGGAAAGACCGATCGTGCGGGAACTGCACCGCAGTGATCTGGTGGCGGCAGTAGCCGTTTATGGCGATATGGCACCAAACCAGCTTGAAGACTACGCGTTTCAACTGGAAGAGCGCATCATGTCGCTTCCCGGCGTGGCCCAGGTCACTCTGGAGGGGCTTTCCCAGCGTCAGTGGCAAGTCGAGGTGTCGCGGGCGATGCTGGCCCAGTATGGGTTGTCCGCCAGCGACCTGGCTTTGCGGCTCCGACAGCAGAGTGTTGATGTACCTCTGGGCACCCTGGAAACCCCGGATCGCGACATTTTGCTGCGCTTTACCGACCAGCGCCGCAGCCTTCAGGAGCTTGCGGATCTGGTAGTGGTTTCAGGCGGTGGCGGAGGTGAGCTTACCCTCGGTCAGATCGCGACGTTGCGGGAAACCGGCGAACAACCCGAGGCGCAGATCTATTTCAACAACCAGCGGGCTGTGGTGCTCGAGGTTAGCAAGACTCTGCGTGATGACTCGTTGAATGTGCTGGACGAGCTGACGACATTAATAGATGCGGAGCGCCAGCGTGTTGACGGACCAATACAACTGACCCTGACGCAGAATATGACCAGTATCGTCCGCGAACGCCTGGAGATGCTGATAAGCAATGGTATAGGGGGGCTGGTTCTGGTGGTCGTGGTAATGGGCCTGTTCTTTCGCCCCCGCCTTGCGCTTTGGGCAGTACTTGGCTTGCCCGTGGCGTTCATGGGCGCTTTTTTCGTTATGAGCCTGACGGGTTTGTCCTTGAACATGATTACTCTGGTGGCACTGTTGATGGCTCTCGGCATCGTGATGGACGATGCAGTGGTCATAGCGGATAACATCGCGGTACAGGCCGAACGGGGAGCTTCACCCCTGAATGCCGTAGTAGAAGGTACTCGACAGGTGTTGCCGGGCGTTGTTTCGTCTTTCCTGACAACCGTCTGGGTGTTTGGTCCTCTGGCGTTTCTTGCCGGTGAACTCGGTGCCGTGCTTGAAGTCTTGCCAGTAGTGTTGATTGCGGCGTTGTTCGCGAGCCTCATAGAAGCTTTCTGGATTCTGCCACATCATCTTAAAAGCAGTGTTCCATCATTGCGGAAAAGCGGTCGATCCCGCTTCCGCGCAGGCTTTGAGCGGCGTTTTGGCGTATTTCAGGAAGGCGTTGGCAGGTTCGCAGACAGAGCGGTGAGCTGGCGCTATAGCGTACTGGGGATGATGCTGCTTATATTGCTGGGTACGGCGGGTTTTATGGCCGGCGGCCATGTCAGCACGGAAGCCATGCCGGATCTTGACGGCGATACGCTGGAAGCACGGCTTATGCTGCCCCAGGGTACCCCGCTGGAGCACACAGAACAGGCTGCCCGCCAGGTTGCAGATGCCATGTGGCAACTCAATGAGGCTTTTGCACCGGAACAACCCGATGAGTCTCCATTGGTCGACGCCATTCAGGTGCGCTTCAATTACAACCCGAGCGCACAAGAGGCGGGCGCACACGTTGCCACGGTTATGGTCGACCTGTTAAGTGCCGAGATCCGAACCATAACCCTGGATGAGTTGACGGTTGCCTGGCGCAACCAGATTGGAGATATCCCCGGACTTTCGAGCCTGATTATCCAGGAGCCGGGCTTCGGCCCTGCCGGCGTACCCATCGAAGTGCGACTGCAGGGGGCGAATCTGGACGATCTGAAGGCCGCCGCACTGGACGTGAGTGATCATCTGACCGGTTATGAGGCCGTTTATAACATCATTGACGATCTGCGCCCCGGCAAACCGCAGCGAACCTTTACCCTGACGGACGGTGCACTGGCCTCGGGGTTAACAGCGGAAATGGTTGCTTCCCAGTTGCGTGCCGCTTTCCTTGGGGAAATCGCCGATACACAACGCATCAATCAGCGCGATGTGGAAATTCTTGTGCGCCAGGCAGAACGCGACAGGTCCAGCCTGGACGACCTTGCCGATCAGACCATCATGCTACCTGATGGACGGCAGATGCCGCTGGAGGTTGTTGCCGATATTCACGATCAGCGCGACTGGGCCATGATCACTCGTATTGACGGCCAGCGCACCGTTACGGTTCAGGCAAATGTTGATGCCCGCAAGGCGAGCGCCCAGGCCATTGTCAATGATATGCGTGGTCAATGGCTTGCGGAGTTTGAGCAGCGTCATCCGGATGTTGCGGTCAGTTTTGAGGGGCAGGTGGCCCGTTCTGCCGAGACCGGCGGCTCCATTGCCCGTGGGTTGGTGATTGGCCTGCTGGGTGTGTTTGTAATCCTGTCCTTCCAGTTCCGCAGCTACTCCGAGCCGCTTATCGTTATGCTGGCCATTCCACTGGCTTTTGTCGGGGCACTCTGGGGGCACGTGCTATTGGGCTGGTACATCTCCATGCCCTCGATGATCGGGGCCGCATCCCTGGCGGGTATCGTGGTTAACGATTCCATTCTGCTGGTTCAGTTCATCAAGGAGCACCGTAGCAAGGGTTTGAGTGCAATCGTTGCGGCAGGGCAGGCCAGCCGCGACAGGCTGCGGGCTATCCTTATCACCTCTACCACTACGATTGCCGGGTTGCTGCCCTTGCTGGCGGAAACCAGCGTGCAGTCCGCAGCCATCAAGCCTTTGGTGATTTCCGTTGTGTTCGGCCTGCTGACAACCACCGTACTGGTGCTGGTCATAATCCCGGCGGTTTATGTGTTGTTTGACGACTGGGGCTGGACTCGGGTGGAACCTGCCGGGACTGAGGCAGGGACCGAATAATTCGTAACGTTCAGGAGAGAGCACAATGGAAAAGACCAGAAAAAAAAACCTTCCCGCCGAGGAGCGTCGTAACGTCACCGTTGAAGCGGTGATTGACCTGGCTGCAACCACCAATCCGGGAGATATCACCACAGCAGCCATCGCCAGACACATGAAACTGACCCAGGGAGCGCTGTTCCGGCATTTTCCCAATAAAGAAGCGATCTGGCAGGCGGTCATGAAATGGGTGGCGGAGCGCCTGATGTCGCGAATCGAGAAAGCGGCGGCGGGCATTGAGTCGCCCCTTGAGGCAATGCAGGCCATGTTTCTGGCCCACATCGCCTTTGTTTCAGAACATCCCGGCGCGCCCCGCATGTTATTCGGCGAGCTCCAGGGCGCTAAGGCAACACCGGCAAAGCGCCTGGCGCATGCGTTGCTCAAACAGTACGCAGAACGCCTGAACGAGCTTATCGAGACGGCTAAATCCCGTGGTGAACTTCCTAATGAGCTTGATAATCAAGCTGCTGCTATGCTGTTTATTGGCACCATTCAGGGCTTGATCATGCAGTCACTGATTTCGGGCGATATAGACCAGATGCGCCAGGCCGCCCCGGGTGTATTTGCCATTTACCGGCGCGGAATTGCCTGCTCCGAATTGGAAAAGTGAGGAGAATAATCATGTCGCGCAAAATTTCCACCGTTCTTGTTGTGGCCGTTCTGGCGGCATTTATGGGTTATGCCATCTGGAAGGTACTGTTTGCACCCAGCAACCTGCCGCCTGAAGGGTTCGCTCTCGGCAATGGCAGGATTGAAGCCGATCTGGTTGATGTTTCGACGCGTCTGGCAGCCCGGGTATCCGATATCATGGTACGTGAGGGTGATCTGGTGCAGCCAGGTGACACGCTGGCAGTGATGGATACTGCTGAACTGATGGCGCAAAAGAGGCGGGCGGAGGCTGCCGTGGGAAGTGCCAAAGCGGCAGCCGCTGTAGCACGGGCTGGTGTCATCCAGGCAGAGGCCGAACTCGCACTGTCACAGACCAATCTGGCCCGTTCGGAAACGTTGTTCAAACGGGCGGTCATTTCACGTGAGGAACTGGATATTCAACGCACGGAGACCCAGGTATCCGATTCCAGACTTGTTGCTGCACATGCCGAATCTCTTGCGAAACAACGAGCTGTAGATGCGGAGGTTGCGGCTCAGCAAGAGATCGAAGCTCGCATCGATGACAGCACGCTTTATGCGACCCAGGCTGGACGGGTGCTGTACCGCCTTGCCCAGCCCGGTGAAGTTCTGGGTAGCGGTGGCAAGGTGTTGACGCTGGTCAGTCTCGGTGATGTTTATATGGAATTCTTCCTGCCCGCGAGCGCTGCCCCAAAGGTGCGGCTGGGTGATGAGGCACGGATTGTGGCAGATATAATGCCGGATATGGCGATACCAGCTGTTGTGAGTTTCGTTGCACCTGAGGCGCAGTTCACACCGAAACAGGTCGAGACCATAGAAGAACGCGAGAGCCTGATGTTTCGTGTCCGTGTTCGCATTCCCCAAGAGTTGATTATGTCCCGGCTCTCGCAGGTAAAAACCGGTGTGCGCGGCGTAGCCTGGGTTCGGCTGGTGGGATCCGATGGCACCCTGCCGGACTGGCCTGAAGGACTGACGCCACCGGTAGCCAGCGTACTGCCTGGGCCGACCGGGTCCTCTGCTTCAGCCGCTGAGGTGTCTGAGGAACCTGATAAATGAAAACCGCTGACAGCTCAAACAGCCTGGTTGCGCAGGTTGCGGCGGTGAGTCATCACTACGGCAAGGTGTGTGCGCTCAACAACGTAACCCTGGATATGCCCGCCGGGCGTATGGTTGGTTTGATCGGGCCTGATGGTGTGGGCAAGTCCACCCTGATGGGGCTGATCGCCGGTGCCAAGCACTTGCAGACCGGGCACATCGAGGCGCTGGGCGGTGATATGTCGAAAAAACGCCACCGGGCTGATGCCGGGAGCCGGATTGCCTTCATGCCCCAAGGGCTCGGGCGCAATCTGTATCATGATCTTACTATACAGGAGAATCTCGATTTCTTTGGCAAGCTGTTCGGCCAGAACAAAGCTGAGCGCAAGGCCCGGATTGCCCGGCTGACCCAGGCAACGGGACTGGACGGTTTTATGAACCGGCCCGCGGGCAAGCTCTCCGGCGGGATGAAACAGAAGTTGGGGCTATGCGCCGCGTTGATTCACGATCCGGATTTCCTGTTGCTGGATGAACCGACAACCGGTGTGGATCCATTATCACGCAGTCAGTTCTGGGACCTGATTGATACGATCCGTGCTGATCGACCTCAGATGAGCGTTCTGGTCTCAACCGCTTACATGGAAGAAGCCGCGCGCTTTGAACATCTGGTGGCGATGAACGACGGGCGTATCCTGGCCGTTGGAAGCCCTGAAGAACTGCTGGCCCAGACTGGAACAGAGACCGTAGGAGCGGCCTACGTGGCACTGCTGGGCGGTGAATCTGCATCAGTCTCTGAGCCTCAGGAGGCACCACGTGCGCCACCTGCAACGGAAGGAGAAGCGCAAGAGCCTGCCATCAAGGCGCGTAATCTTACCAAACGATTCGGCGATTTCACTGCCGTAGACTCTGTGAGTTTCGAGATTGCCCAGGGTGAGATTTTCGGGTTTCTGGGGTCGAATGGCTGTGGCAAGACCACCACCATGAAAATGTTGACCGGGCTCACGCCCGCAACAGAAGGCGAGGCCTGGATTTTTGGTGAGCCGGTGGATGCGCAAAATCTCGACTCGCGTCGGCAGGTCGGCTTTATGTCCCAGTCATTTTCGCTTTATGGCGAGCTCACGGTACGTGAGAACCTGCTGTTACACGCGCGCCTGTTTCATCTGGGCCGAAAACTGACCGCCGAGCGCATGGCAGAGCTGGTTCCGCGTTTCGGGCTTGAGCCTTATCTTGATCAGGGGGCCGCATCCTTGCCGCTGGGTGTGCGCCAACGTCTTTCCCTGGCGGTTGCGGTGATCCATGCGCCCAGCATCCTGATTCTGGACGAGCCGACCTCCGGCGTTGATCCGCAGGCGCGGGATGTGTTCTGGGATATGCTGCTGGAGCTCGCGCACCGGGATGGGGTCACGATCTTCATTTCGACCCATTTCATGGACGAGGGCATGCGCTGTGACCGGATTTCATTGATGCACGCAGGCAAAGTGCTGGTATCGGATGAACCCGCAGCGCTGATTGCGGCACGTGGTGCCGAGACCCTCGAAGAAGCATTCATAGCGTATATGCTTGATGCCTCGTCACCGTCAGAGACAGAGCAGTCTCAGTCGCCAGAAACAGCAGAAGGCGGGCATCTGCTCGGCAGAAACGGTGCTGATCAGGAGAGTGCAACGGCTCCGCGCTTCAGCCTGCAACGTATGTTCGCTTTTACCACACGGGAGGCAATGCAGGTAAGGCGCGATCCGGTGCGACTGGTGTTTTCTTTTGTGGGCAGCGCGCTGTTATTGCTTATCATGTCCTTTGGTATCTCGCAGGAAGTGCGCAACATTCCTTTTGCTGCTTTCGATCAGGATCGTAGTCCCGAAAGCCGCGCCTATCTTTCAGGATTTGACGACTCTGAATGGTTTCTCAAGCGCTCTTCGATCAGCAGTATCGAAGAGCTTGAGCGGCGTTTGAAAAGCAGTGAGCTTGCGCTGGCAATACAGATTCCTCCGGATTTCGGAAGATCGCTGCGACGCGGTGAGACAACCGAGATTGCCGCGATGATAGATGGAGCAGATTCCAGCCGGGCGGATACGGTGGAAAGTTACGTCACGGGTGCCCATGCCTACATACTGGGCGTTGACACACAATCGACTTTGGCACTCGCAGATCTGACTCTGTCCCGCACGCCGGACGAGCCATCGCCAGCGCAACTGATTCCGCGCTATCATTACAATCCAGCGATGGAAAGCCTGCCGTCAATCGGCCCCTCAATTCCACCACTTCTGTTATTGCTGTTTCCGGCAATCCTGATGGCAGTCAGTGTGGCCCGCGAGAAAGAAATTGGCACCATCACCAACTTTTACGTTACACCCACCAGTCGCGCAGAATTCCTCATCGGTAAGCAGCTGGTTTATATCGTCATCACGCTTCTGAACTTTGTCATCCTGACGGCGCTGCTGGTAACCGTTCTGGGAGTTCCTCTCAAGGGCTCGCCGCTTGCACTGGTGCTTGGGGCTTTGATTTACGCTGTTGCAGCAACGGGATATGGCCTGATCGTATCGATGATTGCCAAAACCCAGGTAACGGCAGTCTTCGCCGCCGCCATTTTGTCGGTTATGCCAACCCTGCAGTTTTCGGGGATGATTACCCCGGTTTCCTCCCTGGAAGGAGTGGCCCGGATCGTCGGCACCTTCTGGCCAACGACCTGGTACATGGCGGTCAGCGTCGGTACTTTTACCAAGGGCCTCGGTCTGTCGGAACTGTCTGGTAGTCTTTGGCGCCTTGCCGCCTTCGGTCCGGTCCTGACTGGCCTGGCCGTACTGGCTTTGCGCAAGCAGGAGAAGTAAGCATGAAACGTCTCGCCAATATCTTCTGGCTCGCGGGCAAGGAATTGAAAAGCGTTCTCGGAGATCCGGTGATGGTGGTCCTGATCCTGTGGTCTTTCGTGATCGCCGTTATCCTCGAAGCCAGCGGAGCTGGTGATACGGTATACAATGCGGCAATCGCCATCCTTGATGAAGATAACTCGACGCTTTCCCATCAGGTGGTCAGCGCACTGGGGTCGCCGTGGTTCCAGCCCCCTGTTCTGATCTCTCCCGATCAGGTGGCGCCCGAGATGGACGCCGGGCGAATCATGTTTGTACTCAGTTTCCCCCCTGGATTCGAGGCAGACGTGATCGCCGGCCTGATGCCAGCGGCCCAGCTTGAAGTGGACGCAACGGCGGTTTCCCAGGCACAACTTGGTACCGATTACATTGCCAGTATTCTTTCCTCGGAAACACGAGCATTTCTCTCCGGTAGTTCCCAGGCTCCTGAGTCGGCAGTACGGCTGGAACTGCGCCGGGCTTTTAACCCCAATGGAGATCCGGTCTGGTTCAAGGCGGTGTCATCGCTACTCAATCAGTTGTCTCTTCTCACTATCGCACTGACAGGTGCCGCGATGCTGCGCGAGCGCGAACAGGGCACTATTGAGCATCTGATGGTTATGCCGCTGACGCCGCTTGAAATAGCGCTTTCCAAGGTGTTGGCCAACGTTGTGGTAGTGCTCGGAGCATTCACCTTGTCGCTGGTTTTCGTTGTGCAACAGATTCTACAAGTGCCTGTGGTCGGTTCTGTGCCACTGTTACTGGCGGGTACGACCATATATCTTGCCGCCGCCGCAGCCATCGGAATGTTCCTCGGTACGATGGCACGCAGCATGGCTCAGTTCGCACTGCTGGTCATCATGGTAATTATTCCCATCATCATGCTTTCAGGTGGTATGAGCGCGATCGAAAGCCAGCCAGACGTTATACAGCGCCTGACCCTGGCACTGCCTTCACGACACTTTCTCGCCTTCGCCAAGGCTGTGGTGTTCCGGGGTGCGGGTCCGGACACCGTGTGGTTCGAGTTGTCGATGATGGCCGGGCTGGGAATGGCTTTTTTCGCAGCCAGTCTGGCGCTGTTCCGCAGGTCCATGAGCCTTTCCGGTTAGCCGGAGGCTCGCCCGGCGCCCAAGAAAGTTATTCAGTGGAGTGACCCCACTCCTGCGGAACTGGCTGCTCTTTCAGTCCCTCGAATCGATCCGTCACATAGCGGCTGTGGCAAGCCACACAGGATTCGGTCATACGGTTGAACGTCTCGGCCTGGGCCTGAGTATCCTGCTGTTTTCCTGCTTTAGCCAGTGCTGCGGCAAGCTGGTGGAAGTGCTTGTCCATCTGCAGGAACTCCTCGGGCACTGCTGCCTTCAGATCTTGCTTATCCTGCTTTGTCAGGGACTGTTCGAGGATGAAGCTGTCGTGTATGGCTTGCCCTTTCTGCGCCACCTCGTCATGCCTGCCCTGAATGATGGCGCTGTAGGTCGCCTTCATTGCCGTCTCGATCTCGACCATCTCCTTTGCCAGCAGGCCACGCAGTTTCTCGGTCAGATCGGGACCCACCGGCTCCGCAGCCACGACGGCACCGTTAAGTGCCAGACTCCCCAGCAGGGTAGCTGTGGCGATGGTTCGAAATCGTCTTCCGCGGCTCCGTAATTGGGCGTTCACCCTGGTGCTGCTCGTCGTTATCGTAGGTATACTCATGTCTGTACTCCTTGCTCTGCCTCTGTGGTTGAGTTGTTCAACGTTGCCCATAAAAATGGTCAATGAACGGCTGACGGAAATTCTCGTGGCACCCAAGACAGCTTAGCTGAACCCTGGAAAATGCACGAATGACCGCTCTGCCGTCACCGTGTATTGCAGCTTCTTTCATTGCAGTTGCTGCATCATGCACCTCAACATCGAATCCACGAAATTTAGTGGCATCGCTACCAATCCAGCTCAGGATGCGTAACTTTTCCTTTATTGGTGGCTCTGGATGACCACCAATTCTTGGGGCGAGTTCGGCCACAGTGCCCCAGTCTTCCGTGGCAATTGCACCTGTCACGGTTTGCATATCACGCCCAAGTTGCTGCATCACACCCTGCAAAGCCATGGGTTCGGCAGACTCAGCACGTAGTGTCATAGCCATGGCGAGTAATGCCATAGCGAAGGCCATGGCAGCTGAAGAACATTTTGATCTGTTCATTTGTCTTCCTTTGTTATTGGATGTGAGGATGCTGGTCAACGCCAGCCACATCATTTAAATCTCATAGCGCAATGCGCAATGCGACCGAACCAACGACATGATCGCGGAGTTGTTCACAGTCCCTATAAAGTAGTAATTAATTACTATCTGTCAACCGCTTGGTAAAAAAAAGCGAACAATGGTATTTTCGTGGCGCTTCTGGGTGTACCCAGTGTCGTATTTGTATAGGGCGCTATCAGCAGAGCCGCGTTTATGCCGGATATACAGAACATTGACGAATACTGGATGACCCGGGCACTGACACTGGCAGCCCGCGGGGCTGCGTTGGGCGAGGTTCCTGTTGGCGCAGTTGTGGTCCGTGATGGCAAAGAACTGGGTACCGGCTTCAATGCACCGATCAGCGGCTGCGACCCCACAGCCCATGCCGAGATATGTGCGTTGCGTGATGCTGCGGCCAGGGCAGGAAACTACCGGCTGACGGGAGCCACCCTTTACGTCACTCTGGAACCCTGCACCATGTGCGTTGGCGCCATTGTGCACAGCCGTATCAGCCGCCTTGTCTATGGCACCCGCGAACCAAAAGCCGGTGCCATAGAGTCTGCACGGCGAACTCTGGACGAGCCTAACCTGAACTGGCAAGTAGAGGCAGTGGGTGGCATTCTGCAGGAAGATTGCAGCCAGATCATCAGTGATTTTTTCAGCCGCCGCCGTGCCGAAATCCGGCAGCGGCGCAAACAGGATTCAGGGAAGGAGTAAGACCGAGTGAAAGTATTGGTAACCGGCGGTGCCGGATACATCGGTAGCCATGTTGTCCGCCAACTGGCTGAAGCAGGGCACGACATTGTTGTTTTTGATAATCTCTCAACCGGCTATCGCTGGGCCGTGACGGCTGGTGAGCTGGTGGTGGGAGACCTGGCCAGCGAAGCCGAGATTGATCAGGTGTTCTCCAGGCATCAGTTTGAAGCGGTTTTGCACTTTGCCGCCAATATTGTGGTGCCGGAGTCTGTCAGCAACCCGCTCAAGTACTACAGCAACAACACCCGAAATACCCTGAATCTGCTCAAGGCTGTCGACAAGTACAAAGTGCCCTACATGGTGTTCTCATCCACGGCAGCGGTTTATGGCATGCCGGCGCAGACGGTGCTTACGGAAGACCTTCCTCTTGCCCCGATCAACCCGTATGGCGCATCCAAGATGATGAGCGAACGGATGATCATGGATCTCGCGGCTGCCTCCGATCTCAATTACGTTGTGCTGCGTTACTTTAACGTGGCCGGTGCCAATCCTGATGGCTTGCTGGGCCAGGCGACACCGGAAGCGACGCACTTAATCAAGGTAGCTTGCGAGTGTGCGACCGGCCAGCGTGAGGGGATGAGCGTATTCGGTACCGATTATGACACCAGTGATGGGACCTGCGTGCGGGATTATATCCACGTGGAAGACCTCGCCAGTGCACACGTTATGGCTCTGGACTACATGGCCGCAGGTGGCGAGTCAAAAGTCATGAACTGCGGCTACGGTCGCGGGTTTACCGTGCGGGAAGTGATTGATGTGGTACGCAGGCAATCCGGCGTTGATTTCCCGGTAGCAGAAGCTGGCCGCCGGGCCGGAGACCCTGCAGCCTTGATGGCAGACAATGCGCTGATTAAAAAGACCCTGGGCTGGCAGCCCGCCTACGACAATCTGGAAACAATTGTCGGCACCGCGTTGGCCTGGGAGGCAATCTGGCAGAAGAAGAAAACTGCGGTTGGCCAGTAAAACCTGCTCGGAATTACCTGTTCGCAAATTGACCTGTTCGCAAATTTAAAAGTATCGGGATTTAACGGATGAAAATAACGATTTTTGGTACCGGCTACGTAGGGCTCGTTACCGGAGCCTGCCTGGCCGACGTGGGCCATCACGTACTCTGCATGGACGTTGACCAGGCAAAGATTGACAAGCTCAAGAACGGGCAGATTCCCATCTTTGAGCCGGGTCTGGAGGATATTGTAAAGCACACGGTGGAAGCAGGGCGCCTGGCCTTTACAACCGATGTCGAAGAAGCGGTGCAGCACGGTATGCTTCAGTTTATTGCCGTTGGCACACCGCCGGATGAAGACGGTTCTGCCGATCTGCAGTATGTAACGGCTGTTGCCAGGTCTATCGGGCAATACATGGACGACTACAAAGTTATTGTGGACAAATCCACAGTGCCCGTGGGTACCGGCGACAAAGTGAAGGCGGCCGTGCTGGCCCAACTCGACAGCCGCGGGCTGGAACTTGAGTTTGATGTGGTCTCCAACCCTGAATTCCTGAAAGAAGGTGCGGCAATCAACGATTTCATGAAGCCGGACCGCATCATTATCGGCACGGACAGCGATAAAGCGGCGGATGTGCTTCGGGAAGTGTATTACCCGTTCAACCGAAACCACGATCGCATGATCTTCATGGACATCCGCTCTGCTGAGCTGACCAAGTACGCAGCCAACTCCATGCTGGCCACCAAAATCAGTTTCATGAACGAGATTGCCAACCTGGCCGAACGCCTGGGTGCCGATATTGAGGCGGTGCGCCGTGGTATAGGCTCGGATCCCCGTATTGGCTATCACTTTATTTACCCGGGCTGCGGCTATGGCGGCTCCTGCTTCCCCAAGGATGTGCAGGCGCTGGCGCGCACGGCCAATGAGTGTGGCTACAACGCACGCCTGCTCAATGCCGTAGAAGCCGTCAATTACGCCCAGAAACATGTGCTTTTTGACAAGATCAGCCACTACTTCGGTGGCAACCTGCAAGGCAAGGTGGTTGCGCTCTGGGGCCTGGCGTTCAAGCCCAACACCGACGACATGCGCGAAGCCTCAGCCCGTACGCTGATGGAAGACCTGTGGAAAGCAGGTGCAACCGTGCAGGCGTTTGATCCGGAAGCCATGGAAGAAACCCAGCGCATTTACGGCGATCACCAGGGCTTGATGCTTTGTGGTACCAAAGAGCAGACGCTCCGGGGCGCCGATGTATTGGCAATTTGTACCGAATGGAAAGAATTCCGCTCACCGGATTTTGCCGCTATTGCATCCGCCCTGCGGGAGCCTGTGGTGTTTGATGGGCGCAACCTTTACGAGCCGGAGATGCTGGAACGTCATGGCCTGATTTACTACGCCATTGGGCGTGGGCGTAACCAGTTTCATTCGTGATGATGTAACCCGCACCCTTAATGCCGAGTGCCTCCAATACCCGGGGGCAGTCAATGGGATGGGAGGCCGAACGGAGGGCAGCAATGATGCAGGATCAGGACTTTCGACTTCACGAACGGCTGGAGGCGGATACTATCCACCTTGGCCGCACCAGCCTGTGCGAAGTCCGGCTGATGAACGATCAGGCCTGGCCCTGGGTGTTGCTGGTGCCGGCACTTGCCGGTATCCGTGAAATCTACGAGTTAAGCCCGGAGCAGCAGCACCTGCTGATGCAGGAATCCTCGGCGCTCAGCCGCGGCATGATGGAAGCCTTCGGTGGCGACAAGATGAACGTGGCAGCACTAGGAAACATGGTCCCCCAGTTGCATCTGCACCACATTGTCCGCTTTGAAGGTGATGCGGCCTGGCCGGGGCCGGTCTGGGGCAAGCAGCCGCCGGTACCCTACGATGAAAACCGGCTGGCGGAGGTAAAGCAATTGCTGGCGCCTGTGCTGGCGCGCCTGGGGGTTACCTGATTGACGCATGCCTGGCCATCATTTGCGAGCCGATCAGGATCATCCGCAATTCGGTTTTCAGCTTGACTTTCAGATCCTCACGCTCTTTCGGAGTTGCATCCAGTGCGTCCGCACCCTGGTTGAAAACCAGCGTTACCATGGCTTCGGCAACTACCCGTGCATCGGACAAGGGCTTGTTCTGTTCTTCCGCGAATCGCCGCAGATCGTCTGCCAGCTCGGTTACGAAATGATCAATTTCGGCTTTGATCGCTGTTCGAAAGGGTTTGGATCCACCGGTGCGCTCCCGGAGCATTAACCGGAACAGATTGGCGTTGTTGCCCAGATACTCCATAAAGGTTTCTACAGAGGTGGAGATAGCACTGCCATCCCTGGCAATCCGCTTGCGCGCCTGGCGCATCAGCTGCCGCAAAGCCACGCCACCTTCGTCCACCAATACCAGCCCCAGTTCGTCAAGATCTGCGAAGTGGCGATAAAAAGACGTTGGCGCAATCCCGGCTTCCCGCGCCACCTCCCGAAGGCTCAGGCTCCCGAAACCACGATCCGGGCTCAACTGGGACAGGGCAGCATCCATAAGGGAGCGCCGGGTAAGAAGCTTCTGCTCGGCTCTGGTTGACAAGGTTCTGCTCCCGTAAAACGTTAGCGCAATAGTCTAGCCGTCTGTTACTCCTGAGGAAACCTCCATTGCATGTTTTGCGTTTCGTTTTCAGCCCTTTTTCGGGAGTCAAACAGCCCTGATTTTCGTCGCCATTTTGTTTATAATGAGCGACTTTTGAAGTATGGTTCGTGCCGTATCTGGCGGGCAAAAACAGATTGAGCCGCAAGCACTTACCAGACAACTACGTAAACATCAAACACTACGGGAACCGGTATGCGCAGTCATTATTGCGGTGGGATCAACGAATCCCACATTGATCAGGAAGTTACACTCTGCGGATGGGTACACCGCCGCCGTGACCATGGTGGCGTTATCTTCCTGGATTTGCGCGACCGGGACGGTATATCCCAGGTTGTGGTCGACCCGGACACCCCTGAAAGCTTCGCGCTGGCAGAAAAAGTGCGCAGTGAGTTTGTCTTGAAGGTTACCGGGCGTGTGCGCCGCCGCCCGGCGGGTACTGAGAACAGCAACATGCCAACGGGCCAGGTGGAGCTGCTGGGCAAAGAAGTTACCATCCTGAACGCCGCCGCAACGCCGCCGTTCCCCCTGGACGAACACGTAGACGTGGGCGAAGACGTGCGTCTGCGCTACCGCTTTCTGGATCTGCGCCGGCCCGAGATGCTCAATCGCTTGCGCTTCCGTTCACGGGTCACCAGTTATATTCGAAACTACCTCGACAGCAAAGGCTTTATGGATGTGGAAACCCCCATCCTCACCCGTGCAACACCGGAAGGTGCCCGGGATTACCTGGTGCCGAGCCGTACCCACGAAGGTTCCTTCTTCGCGCTTCCACAGTCGCCCCAGCTGTTCAAGCAACTGCTGATGGTGTCGGGTGTGGATCGCTATTATCAGATTGCCAAGTGCTTCCGCGACGAAGACTTGCGGGCAGATCGCCAGCCCGAGTTTACCCAGGTGGATGTCGAAGCTTCCTTCGTGAACGAGGAAGATCTGATGAACCTGAACGAGGGCATGATACGCGCCCTGTTCAAAGACGTTATGGATGTCGAATTGCCAGCGTTCCCGCGCATGCCATACGCAGAAGCCATGGAGCGTTTCGGCAGTGACAAGCCGGACCTGCGCATTCCCCTGGAGCTTCAGGATGTGGGTGACCTGGTCGCAGGTGTGGATTTCAAGGTGTTTGCCGGCCCGGCAAACGATCCGAAAGGCCGTGTTGCGGCTCTGCGAGTGCCCAAAGGCGGTGAGTTAAGCCGCAAGCAGATTGATGAATACACCAGGTATGTTGGTATCTACGGTGCTAAAGGTCTGGCATATATCAAGGTAAATAATCTCGCTAAAGGCGCTGAAGGCCTGCAATCACCCATCGTTAAATTCCTGGGTGACGACGTTGCCATGGCGGTTATCGAGCGCACGGCAGCGGAAGATGGCGATATTGTCTTCTTCGGTGCCGACAAAGCCACCGTTGTTAACGAGGCCCTGGGCGCACTGCGCGTTCGCATAGGCCATGACCTGAACATGCTGACCTCCGAGTGGGCGCCCTTGTGGGTTGTGGATTTCCCGATGTTTGAAGAACTGCCGGATGGCGGCCTCACAGCCATTCACCACCCGTTCACGGCGCCGAGCTGCAGCCCGGAAGAGCTGGCGTCGAACCCGGCAACAGCATTGTCCCGGGCTTACGACATGGTTCTTAATGGTACTGAGTTGGGTGGTGGCTCCATTCGTATTCACAGCGAGCAGATGCAGCAGGAAGTATTCCGTATTCTGGGCATTGACGAGGAAGAATCCCGCGCCAAGTTCGGGTTCCTGCTTGACGCACTCAAGTACGGGTGCCCGCCCCATGGTGGCCTGGCTTTAGGCCTGGACCGCCTGATCATGTTGCTGACCGGGGCCGGCTCCATCCGCGATGTGATCGCATTCCCGAAAACCCAGAGCGCAACCTGCCTGATGACGCAGGCGCCGGGTGAAGTGGAGGAGAAGCAGCTGCGCGAGCTGAATATCCGTTTGCGCAGAAAGCCGGCCAAAGAGGCTGACAGCCTGGCAACTCAAACCGAAGAACAATAAGCAGGCACTGATGTGGCGATTATTCTGGGTGTCGACCCCGGCTCAAGGATCACCGGCTACGGTATTATCCGTTCGGAAGGTCGGCACACGGAATACATCGACAGCGGGTGCATCCGCGTGGGGGAAAAGCCCATGGCGGAGCGCCTGCAAATCATATTTCAGAGCCTGGTAAGCCTGATTGGAGAATTCCGGCCACAGGAATTTGCCATCGAGCAGGTTTTTATGGCGCGTAACCCTGATTCCGCTCTCAAACTGGGGCAGGCCCGTGGCGCTGCTATAGTTGGTGCCGCAACCAGCGGTCTTGCGGTTCATGAATACTCGGCACGGCAGGTCAAACAGGCCGTTGTAGGCAGGGGCGGTGCCGACAAATCCCAGGTGCAGCACATGGTGCAGGTGTTGCTTTCGCTTTCCCGAAAACCCCAGGCAGACGCCGCGGATGCCCTGGCTATCGCGCTGTGTCATGCGCACATGAATCAAAGCATTCTTCGGGTAGCGGGAGGGGCTGGGAAGTCTCGCAGCGGTCGCGTGCGACAACAATAAACTGCTCTGCGGAGCGGCAGGAGGCAATTCTTGATAGGTCGTATCCGAGGTATTCTGATTGAGAAGGCACCCGCTCAGGCGCTGGTTGAATGCAGTGGCCTGGGTTATGAAGTCGACATTCCTTACACTACGTTTTTCCACCTGCCGGATGCCGGGCAGGAAGTTACCCTTCATACACATTTTGTGGTTCGCGAAGACGCCCAGAGCCTCTATGGCTTTGTTTCACGCCTTGACCGTGACCTTTTCCGCCTGTTGATCAAAGTGAATGGCGTTGGCCCCAAGCTGGCGGCAGGCATCCTGTCCGGGCTGGACGCACAGCAGTTTATTCATTGCGTGGAAGGGCGGGATATCAAATCCCTGGTAAAGCTCCCCGGGGTTGGCAAAAAAACTGCAGAACGGCTGCTGATCGAGATGGCAGACCGCATAAAGCAGCTGGAAGGCCGGTTCATACCGGTGGCGGGCCAGGCTGATGGGGCTGCAGCGGAAGCGCCTCAGCTTTCACCGGCATCCCATCAGCCCGCCGACGAGGCCGAGGCGGCGCTCATTGCGCTCGGGTACAAGCCCCAGGAAGCCGCCCGTGCCATTGCAAAAGTGGCTGAAGAGGGTATGTCCAGTGAAGCGCTGATACGCCTGGCTTTGCGCAACATGATTCCGGCTTGATGACAGGACATTAATGTGTCGCTTATGTGGCACCAAACCTGTAGAGAGCGTAACGTGACAGGCGCATGGTGGTTTGTACAATTGGTTCACTTCCGGATTGGCAAGTGGCAGTCTATTGATTCCCGATAAACGGATGCGTAAATGATTGAATCCGATCGACTGATCTCAGCCCGGGCCGGTGACAACGAAGAGCTTCAGGATCGTGCTATCCGGCCCTCGTTGCTGGCGGAGTATGTGGGGCAACCCGCCGTTCGGGAACAGATGGATATCTTTATCTCCGCGGCGCGTGGCCGCCGGGAGGCGCTGGATCACGTTTTGATATTCGGGCCTCCGGGGCTGGGCAAAACCACGCTTGCCAACATTGTTGCCAATGAAATGGGCGTTTCGATAAAGACAACTTCCGGGCCAGTGCTCGAGAAAGCCGGGGATCTGGCTGCGATGCTCACCAATCTGGAAGAGGGCGATGTGCTCTTTATTGATGAGATTCATCGCCTCAGCGCTGTGGTGGAGGAGGTGCTTTATCCGGCAATGGAAGACTACCAGCTGGATATCATGATTGGTGAGGGGCCGGCGGCCCGTTCAATCAAGCTGGATCTGCCACCGTTTACACTGGTAGGTGCAACCACCCGGGCGGGCCTGCTGACATCTCCGTTGCGAGACCGTTTCGGTATAGTGCAGCGGCTGGAGTTTTATAACACTGCGGATCTTACACACATTATTGTGCGTTCGGCCCGGCTCTCAGGTGTGGATATCGACAAAGAAGGCGCCTACGAAATAGCACGGCGTTCCCGCGGAACACCCCGGATCGCGAACCGCCTGCTGCGGCGGGTGCGGGATTATGCTGAAGTGCGGGCGAATGGGCATATCAGTGCCGGTATCGCAGACCAGGCACTGAACATGTTGAAGGTAGATAGCCAGGGTTTTGATCATATGGACCGCCGGTTGCTGCTGGCGATGATCGAAAAATTTGATGGTGGCCCGGTGGGCGTTGAAAGCCTGGCGGCGGCGATCAGTGAGGAGCGTGGCACCATTGAAGATGTGCTTGAGCCATTTCTGATTCAGCAGGGTTTTATGGTGCGCACACCCCGGGGTCGTATGGTGACATCCCATGCGTATCAGCATTTCGGTATCGCCAGGCAAGCCGCAGGCCCGGAAGGAGACGCGCTTTGAGCGAGAGTGCAAGCGCGGACTTCCACTGGCCGGTTCGGGTTTATATTGAAGATACCGATGCCGGCGGTATCGTGTTTCATGCGCGATACCTGCATTACATGGAGCGCGCCCGCACCGAATGGGTACGGAGTTGCGGGGTGGGGCTCCGGGCCGGAATGGCGGATAACATAAGCTATGTTGTTCAGCGCTTGTCGATTCATTATGCAGCACCGGCCATGCTGGACGATGAGCTTACGGTGACTGCGGAGCCAGTGGCCTTCGGGCGGGTATGGATGGAATTCCGGCAGCGGGTTGTAAGAACACGGGACAGCAAGCACTTGTGTGATGCGAATGTAATAGTAGCCTGTATAGCCCTTGATAGCGGTCGCCCGAGGCGTTTGCCGGAAAATATGCGGGAGTTGCTGGAGCGTAACGTCCGGCATCTTCAGGGCAAAAACCAAACACAACATGAAATAACCCAGGAGTAAGTGGTGGATTCGGAACTGTCAGTCTGGAGTCTGATTGCAAACGCCGGTGTCTTGGTGCAACTGGTGATGTTGTTACTTGCTGCCGCATCGGTGGTGTCCTGGGCACTTATTTTTCAGCGTTTGCAGGTATTCCGTAAAGCCCGGCAGGCGCAACTGGCTTTCGAGGAGCGTTTCTGGTCTGGCATGGATCTCGGGCAACTCTATCGGGAAGTCAATGCCGAGCCGACGCCTTTCTCGGGTATGGAAGCCCTGTTTCGTGCCGGCTTCAAGGAGTTCTCCCGGTTACGCCAGCAAAGCCGTGATGCGGACGCCGTCATGGAGGGCACGCAGCGAGCCATGCGGGTTGCCTTTTCCCGGGAACAGGAGCGCCTGGAAATGCATTTGCCTTTTCTTGCCACGGTAGGTTCCACCAGCCCTTACGTGGGCCTGTTCGGTACTGTCTGGGGCATCATGAATTCGTTTCGTGGCCTGGCCCAGGTTCAGCAGGCCACACTGGCAACGGTTGCCCCCGGTATTTCGGAAGCGCTGATTGCAACGGCCATGGGCCTGTTCGCGGCCATCCCGGCAGTGGTTGCCTATAACCGGTTCTCGGCCAAATCGGATGCACTTCTGAAGAACTACGAAACCTTTGCAGATGAATTTTCCAGCATTCTGCATCGACGTGTTCACAGCGGTGAGAAGAGCGCAGCGTGATGACCCTGAATGTTATTAACAGCCGGAGCACACCGCTATGAAAGGTATGGGGATGATGCCCGAACAGCGGCGTAAACCGATGTCGGAAATCAATGTGGTGCCTTACATCGATGTGATGCTGGTACTGCTGATCATTTTTATGGTTACCGCGCCCATGCTTACCCAGGGCGTCAAGGTGGATCTTCCAGAGACGGCATCAGATCCGATTCAGCCGGATAAAAATGTGGAATCCATCATCGTATCCGTAGATTCCAACGGCGCCTATTACGTGGAAGTGGGTGACAAGGGCAGCGACCCCATGCCACTGTCGGAAGTGCGCCAGCAGGTGGCAAAAATCCTGTCTCAGAGAACGTCCGGCGATATCCTCGTGCGCGGGGATGAAAACGTTGATTACGGCACTGTGGTTCGTTTGATGGCGGCTCTTCAGGGTGCGGGGGCGACCAGTATCGGTTTGATTACCGATACCGCACCGGACGAAACGTGAGATCAGTGCAGGCGGAATGGTTGTGACAGGTCAGGAACGGGAATACACCAGTGCCGGAGTGCCGCCCTGGAAATCGCCAGTTGCACTCTCGGTAGCTTTGCACCTGCTTATTGCCGGTGTGGCTCTGGCGGGCTGGTCGTGGTCATCTCCTACTCATGAACCGCCTCCCAGCAGCATTTCTGCACGCCTTATTACCCAGCAGAAACCGGAACCAAGCCCGGTTGTCGAGCCGGTAGATCAGCCGGACAAAGAGCAGGAACGCAAAGAGCTGGAAAAACAGAAGCAGGCAGAATTGCAAAAGCGCCAGAAAGAGGAAGAGGCCCGCAAGGCTGCTGAGCAGAAAAAACGCGAAGAGGCCGAGCGCAAAGCTGAGGAGCAGAAGCGCAAACGCGAGCAGGCAAAGGCGGAAGAGCTGAAAGCGCAAAAAGCCCGTGAAGCGGAAGCGGCGCGCCAGAAAGCGGAAGCTGAAGCGAAAGAACGCGAACGTCGTAAAACAGAGGCGGAGGCAGAGAAACGGCGGCAGCAGGAGGCCAAGCGCAAGGCCGAGGAAGAAAAGCGGCGCCAGGAAGAACAGCGCAAACGTGAAGAAGCCGAGCGCAGGAAGAAAGAGGAAGAGGCTCGCAAGGAAGCTGAGCGCAAGCGCCTGGAGGCAGAGCGACGACTCCGGGAGCAGCAATTGGAAGCTCAGGCGGAACAGGCGAGAAAAGCCCGGGCAGAAGAGGCGCGCCGCATAGAGCAGGCCGCAGCGGCCAAAGCCAGGCAGGCTCAGATGTTGTCGGAGACCGAGAAATATCAGGCACTGATTCGTGAGCGTTTGAGCCAGGCCTGGTATCCACCGTCCTCAGCAACGGAAGAAATGACGGCTCGCCTGCAGATAACCCTGCTGCCAACTGGTGAGCTGGCCGGAGTAAAACTGATCGCCAGCAGTGGCAATACGGCGTTTGATAACTCGGCGCTGGGCGCAGTAAAGTCTTTGAACCGGTATCCGGTACCGTCTGAGCGGGATACGTTTGAAACCTATTTCCGCCAGTTCACGATCGAGTTCAATCCCCGAAGATTGAGATAAGGATGCGGGTAACACCATGAAGCAGAAAATTTCGTTCAGCCTGTTAAGGGCTACTTTTGCGGCGGTCGCCCTGATGCTTGTGGCAGCTACCAGCGCTCAGGCCGAACTGCTGATCCGTATTACCGAAGGCGCGGACTCGGCAATTCCGGTTTCCGTAGTGCCGTTTGCCGAGAATGGCAACATGCCCGCAGGCGACAAACTCAGTAGCATCGTACAGGCAGACCTGGCCATGAGTGGCGAGTTCCGGCCCCTGCCTCCGGAGAAAATGCTGAGTCTTCCCTCCCGGCGCTCCGAGGTGTACTTCCGGGACTGGCGTTTACTCGGCCAGCGATATGTGCTGGTCGGCGAACTCACCCGCGAAGGGGATCGCATACAGGCGCGTTACGAGCTGTTTGATGTCAACCGGGAAGAGCGAATCCTGGGTGAAACGGCTGCAGCCCCGGCCTCCAATATGCGCTCGCTGGCCCACCATGTAAGTGACAAGGTCTACGAGGCGATCACGGGCGTTAAAGGGGCATTTTCCACCAAGCTTGCATACGTCACGCTTGATATGAGTAACGGAGAACCCCGTTACCGCCTGGAGGTCAGTGATATCGATGGAAAGCGGGCCAGGGTACGGCTTCAGAGTAAGGAACCGATTTTGTCCCCGGCCTGGTCTCCGGATGGAAAGAAGCTGGCCTATGTGTCATTCGAAACCGGTAAACCCGTTATTTTTGTACACGAACTCAGTACCGGCCAGCGCACAAAAGTAGCGGATTTTCCGGGTCTGAACTCGGCACCTGCCTGGTCGGCGGATGGGCAATCCCTGCTGATGACTCTGTCAAAAGATGGTAATGCTGAAATCTACCAGATGAATCTTCAGTCCCGGAAGGTGACAAAGCTTACCAATCACTGGGCCATTGATACCGAGGCGGTATGGGACAGCGAAGGCAAGGGGATATTCTTCACATCGGACCGCTCCGGTGGCCCGCAGATATACTATATGGCAAAGCCTGGTGCCGAGCCGCGCCGGATCACATTCGGCAGCCGTTACAACGCTCGCCCGCGCCCGGACAACACAGGTAACTACGTGTATTACGTCCATCAACGGGATCAGGCGTTTCATATTGCACGCACTAACCTGAAAAACGATGAGGAAACCATCCTCACGCGCACGGAATCCGATGAGACCCCAAGCGTGTCACCAAACGGTCGTATGCTGATCTATGCCACCAAACACAATGGTGAAAGCGTATTGACCGTTGTTTCTGCAGATGGCGGGGCGGCATACAGCCTGCCGGCTTCAGAGGGTGATGTTCGTGACCCTGCCTGGGGGCCTATTGTTCGGTAGTAGATGAATGTCCAACCATTCATCGGAAAACAGAAGTTCAAGTCAATCAACGGAAAGGAATGAATCATGAAGTTGTCAGCGCAAACCAAAGTAATTGCTCTTTTGTTCTCCGCAGGCCTTTTTGCCGGCTGTAGTACTACGGGCGAGAGTATGGACGAAGGCGGCTACGATTCTGACGTTGCAGCCATCGATCAGGACGGCGGCTCTACCGTGTATGGCGGTGATGACCAGGGCGGTATTTCCTCGTCTGCAATGACTGAAGAAGAGCGCATGCAAGCCCGGAAGCAGGCTGAGCAGGAAGCTCTGCGGGATATCACCACCTTCTATTTCGATTTTGATACCTCGGAAATCAAGCCCGAGGCTCGTGATGTGCTTATGGCTCACGCCCGTTATCTGGCTGATAACCCCCGCCAGAATGTGCGCCTTGAAGGGCACGCTGATGAGCGTGGATCCAAGGAATATAACCTGGCACTGGGTGAACGCCGTGCCAACGCCGTTCAGCGCTTCCTGATTGTAAATGGTGCTTCACGGGGCCAGATGGAAACCGTAAGCTATGGTGAAGAGAAGCCGGCGGTAATGGGCTCATCAGAGAGTGCGTGGGCGCAAAACCGCCGTGTGGAGCTCGTATTCGAGTAAACGCACACACAACATCAGGTTAAGCCCATGAGAAAACAGCTCATGGCGGCAGTGATGTTTCCGCTTGCTTTAGGGCAAGCGGAAATAACTCTGGCGCAATCATCTACTCCTGCTTTCCAGAACAGTGCTTCAGAAGCCCAGCGCAACGCCAGTTCCAGCCAGGCGACATCTGAGCTTTTCTACATGATCCAGCAACTCCAGAGTGAAGTCCGGCGGCTGCAGGGCGAAACAGAAGAGCAGAGGCATCTCATCAAGCGCCTGCAGGATCAGGGCCGGGATCGTTACATAGATCTGGACCAGAGGATACTCGATCTTTCAGAAAAGCTTGCCGCCAGGCCCCAGGCTGCAGAGACGCCAGGCGAGGAGGCGGGCAAGGAGAAGCGCGCTGCCGAAATACGGGAATATCGTCAGCCCGACGCGGAAGAGCGCAAAGCCTATAAAGCCATTCAGGATCTGATTCATAACCAGAAAAAATACGATCAGGCCATCAGCGCTCTTTATGAATTTATAGACAAGTATCCCGAAGGGGATCTGACGGTGAATGCTTACTACTGGTTAGGTGAAGTTTACCTTGTAAAGCCTCAGCTTGAGCAGGCTCGCCAGGCATTCTCCATTGTCGCGACCCGCTATGCGGATCACCGCAAAGCCCCGGATGCGCTCTACAAACTGGGTATTACGCTTGCCCGGCTTGATAAAAACTCCGAGGCCCGCCGGCAGATGGAACAGGTTCTGGCTGACTATCCGGAGAGCGAAGCCGCCAGGCTTGCCAGAAAATTTCTGGACTCAGGGCAGGACTGAACGCCGGGGTTTGGCAATTTTTTTAAAAAACATGGCGCGAAAGGGTTGATCGTCCAGTAAAAATCATTACTATATGCGCCTCGCTTGGGTCGTTAGCTCAGTTGGTAGAGCAGTTGGCTTTTAACCAATTGGTCGATGGTTCGAATCCATCACGACCCACCATATTCGATGTTCCGGGGCAGTTGCTGAGCCGCTCTGGAATCGATCAGGGTACATGCGCTGATCACCAGTTTTGGGTCGTTAGCTCAGTTGGTAGAGCAGTTGGCTTTTAACCAATTGGTCGATGGTTCGAATCCATCACGACCCACCATATTTGTAGTTTGAAAACTCAAAGAGCTTTAACGACAAAAAAGGGTTGCAGAGATGCAGCCCTTTTTTGTCGGTGTGTTTCGTACCACTCTTCCCCCCTTCCTTTCGCTTGCCTGAGCCTGGCTTCTCGCCCCCGGTTCGCAACATTCTTGCAAGCTGCAACTTCTCTTTGACCAGCGTCAACTTAGTATCAGTATGATTGAAGATTGACTGGCATAAAAATAATACTGGTCTAACCTGAACGTGTGTCCAGATTTATCCTGGCTTTATTGATTATTCGAGCGCCAAAAAAGCGGGGCATTTTATAGTGTCTGTGATCGGTTCTGGTAAGTCGGCCGAGATTGAACGGATTATTCAGGAATACGTTCCGGGCAAACAGGTCACGCTGGCGCACTTGCTTGCCAACCCTACCGAGGAGTTGTGCCAGAAAGTCGGGGTGGAACACGTAGAGGCAGTCGGCATTCTTACGCTGACGCCCGGCGAGACGGCCATTATTGCCGGAGACATAGCAACCAAGTTTGCATCGGTAAGAATAGGATTTCTGGATCGTTTTTCGGGCGCTCTTGTGCTCACCGGCAGTATAGGCTCAGTCGAAGAAGCGCTCACCGCCATCCTCTCCACATTGGAGTCTTCATTGGGGTACAGGGTATGTCAGGCGACGAGGACGTGAGCGAGGGATTTTTGCACCCGGATCTGGCGAATTTTGCCCTTGTTGGTGATGTGGGCTGTGGAAAAACAGCGCTTACCCTGGCCTTACTGCAATCTGATGAAGAAGTCCTGAAAACCCAGGCTGTTGTTTTTCACCCCAGCCATGTCGTAGATACTCCCGGTGAATTTGTGAATCGCCCGGCGTATTACGGCGCCTTGCTTTCCACAATTGCCGAGATTGACACGATAGTTTACCTGCAGCCTGCTAACAGCAGGGCTTTCTCCCTGCCGCCCGGTCTGCTGCATGTCTATCCCAACAAGCGTGTTGTCGGAGTCGTCAGTAAGACAGACTTGCCGGACGCAGACACCGCAGCTGCCTGTCGTGTGATGGCAGAACACAATATCCCACCACCGTATTTCCTGACCTCAACGAAAACAGGAGAGGGCGTTGACCGTTTGCGATCGTTTCTGATCGGTCTGCAAACACCGGATTCGAACATTGGTGCCAACGACAAGCACGCCGAGCTGGCAGACGTTGGCGAAAACGGGTTCTGATACAGGTTTGATAGGGGCCGGATTATGAAATCTCTGTTAACGGCTGAGACAATCAAGGAGCTTCATCGCAGCGGACAAGCCTCGGTAGAGGTTTGCCCGAAGCGCACAATCATTACACCGGAAGCGCGCGATGTTGCAAAAAAACTGGGGCTGAAAATTGTTGATGCTCCGGTTGGCCATGAACCCCGGAAAAAACACTCGCCCGGGGCTGGCAACCAACCTGAGAGCCTGCAGGCCATCAAAAAGGCCGTGAGGGCCAAGCTGCCTGCCGCGCACCAGAATTCCAGCCTGCTCGATCAGCTCATCGAGAAAGCCCTGAAAGAACTGCAGCACCAGGATGCGGAGGGCCCCTCCTGTAAGCGCGAGACAGCCCCCAACGGGGTGGTGCTTGTGCGTGGTAACTCGGTCAAGCCCGGCAGGTTCGAGGGCGCACGCGGCAAGCCGGTCGGGCTTATCGATGTAATTGGCTCTGCCGACAACAGTTCCATAGCAGCCGGTTACATGCAGTGGGAAAACTGCAGTTTTCCATGGACACTGAACTACGACGAGATTGATGTGGTTCTGGAAGGCGAACTGCACATTACCTGCGGCAACAAGACCCATGTCGGTAAGCCCGGGGATGTGTTTTTCATACCCAAGGGCGCGGCGATCGAATTCGGGTCGCCCGGAAAAGTGCGGTTTGTGTATGTGACCTATCCGGCGGACTGGTCCGCGCAATAAGAAGGGGTTGTAACAATGCCTTCCTGGATCACAGAAACCAGTTTACGGCACGAGTTCGGCCTTGCCCATGGCAGCGAAGTGCACCTGCCCCAGGGCTCCCGCCTCACACCGTCGGCAAGCCAGCTCCTGGCCGAGCGCAAAATCCGGGTCAAGTATATTGGCGATGATGGCCGGGTTTTTCTCCCCGACGAGTCCGGGGCCGGCGCCAGCCAGAAAGCGTCTGTGCATCCTCTCACCAGTGCCAACAAGCGCCCGGGTAATGCATGTGCCCTCTGTAACAGCCAGGTTGAAAAGAAAACCCAGCTATTAACGCTGCTGGATGGTGAAAAACTGGTGCCCAAGACACACCCCAGGATCGCACTGCGTGGCAAGCTCGATACGCTTATTTCCCAGACGGTATGGGTGCAGACCCAGTTTGCCGCCAACTTCGAAAAGTATCCGGCTTTACAGCATGCACTGGCAGATCTGCGGTCTTTTATGGGTAACCTCCTGCGCAGTGAAGTCACTGGCGACGCCCAGCCGGAAATCAGCATGGGTGATCTGGCGGACGAAACCATTCACCGTATCTCCCATAACCCCCTGAAATATCTCGGTCACGACCACATTGTCCCGGAGCTGAAGCACGGGCCGAATGTGTCCCTGATTAATGTACTCAGGGCTATTGCACGGGAGGCCGAAGTCGAGGCTTGCCGAACCTTCCAGACAGACAGTTTTGATATCACCAGGCCGGATATTGTCCAGGGCCTGAACCGGCTGAGTAGCGCACTTTACGTTCTGATGCTGATGACGCTGGTGGTTGAGTCAACCGGATCGCTTCCGGATCTGGGAGGGATTTCATGATCCCGGTTATCGAAAAGTGCCGGAACGCTTGTCGCAAGGCGCCCAAGCGCATTGTTTTCCCCGATGCCCTGGACGTGAGGGTATTGCATGCGGCTAACGAGCTGCAACAGCGGGGCCTGGCAAAACCCGTTTTGCTGGGTAACCCTTTCGAGATTCGTGATTACGCCCACAACGCAGGGGTTGCCGTACCCTGTTTTTCTATTGTGGACCCGGCGCATTCGGCCTGGCGGGATTCTTTTGTCAGTACGCACCTTGCCGAAAACGAGGCGATGAGCCGCGATGAAGGTCACAGGCTGATGACTGATCCGCTGTATTTCGGTGCCATGATGGTCAAGCTTGGACATGCAGACATCTGCATCGCGGGAAACATCTCAACCAGTGGTGATGTTATCCGTGCAGCGATCAAAGTGATTGGTGTTGAGGGCGGCCATAAAACCGTGTCCTCGTTTTTTCTGATGTCCTCCGCCGATGGTGGGGACTTCCGGCTGTTTGCAGACGCAGGTGTTATACCCGAACCCACAATAGAGCAGCTTGCCGACATTGCCATCGATTCTGCACGCGCCTTTGAGGCGCTTACCGGCGAGCAAGCCCGGGTAGCACTTTTGTCATTCTCTACCAAGGGCAGCTCCCAGCACCCGGCAGCCCGGCGCATAAGAGAGGCGTTTGAACTGGCCAAAGCCAGGGAGCCGTCACTTGTTATTGATGGTGAACTGCAGTTTGACGCAGCGGTGGTGCCTTCGGTTGCCTTGAAAAAAGCGCCTGAAAGCCCGCTGAAAGGTAACTCCAATGTTCTGATATTTCCTTCGCTGGAGGCGGGAAATATCGCTTACAAGGTTGCCCAGCGCCTGTGTAACTACATGGCGTTGGGTCCGGTACTGGAAGGATTGGCAAAACCAATGCATGACCTGTCACGAGGTTGTACCGCCGATGATATCGTCGATGTAGCCATAGTGGCGTCGTGCCTGGGAAACAAAGAGTAGTAACACCCTGAGGAGAATTAACCATGAATGAAGCACTTGGAATTATTGAAACAAAAGGTCTGACAGCACTGATCGAAGCGTCTGACGCAATGGTCAAGGCCGCCAGGGTTCAGCTCGTTGGCTACAAGCAGATTGGTAGCGGTTTGGTAACCGCAATGGTCAGAGGTGATGTGGCAGCCTGCAAAGCGGCAACAGATGCCGGTGCTGCGGCTGCCCAGAGAATTGGCGAACTGGTGGCGGTGCACGTGATTCCGCGTCCACACGGAGATCTGGAGGCCATTTTCCCGATCACACCTTCCGGGCAGTCCTGATCTGGCTCTTGTGGCAGTCGACTGACACCGGAAAGGGTTTATGCAGATGAACGCAGTCTGGAAGCAGGCTTCAGAACAAGCTACACGGCATGAGGGTACGAGCATGATGGAAGCATTAGGCATTATTGAAACCAGAGGTCTGACAGCTCTTATAGAAGCTTCTGATGCCATGGTTAAAGCCGCCAGGGTAGAACTGGTGGGTTATGAGCAGATTGGCCATGGCTACGTTACCGCCCTGGTCAGAGGCGACGTAGCTGCCTGTAAAGCGGCTACGGATGCCGGAGCAGCGGCAGCACAGAGGCTGGGAGAGCTGATAGCGGTCCATGTCATCCCACGGCCACACGCAGATCTGGAATCCATTTTCCCGATCCTGCCGAAAAAGCCAGCGGAGCCGGAAAAGCCGGCTCAGGGTAAGAAAACATAGGGCCAGGGTTAACTGATTTGGAAGACATCCCATGAGACTTGCAAAAGTAATTGGCCAAGTCGTTGCTACTGTCCGCAGCGACCGTCTGGGGATGGATAAGCTGGCCTTGGTTAAGTTTATCGATCAGGACGGAAAGGAAGAAAGCTCAGTTTTGGTGGCAGCTGACCGGCTGGGCGCGGGGGAAGGTGAATGGGTACTGGTGGTTAGTGGCAGCTCCGCCCGGATGTCTGTGGATGGCACCGGCCAGGCACCTGTTGACCTGAGCATCGTGGGTATCATCGATGAAGTTACCAGTGGCTCGAAAACCTGGTTTCAGAAGTACCAGAGAAACTATTAGGCCACTTTTTGGGGTTGCCACAGGTAACAACAGGGCAGCCAGAGGGGAGACTGGATATGCAGATGGATGCACAGCAGATTGAGTCCATCGTCCGCCGCGTTATCGAGCAGTTGCACGCTCCGCAGCGCGACGGTGAAAGTTACGGTGTTTTCAAGACCCTTGATGATGCCGTGGCGGCGGCTCAGGCCGCCCATAAAAAGCTGAGATCGATGGCGCAGAGAGAAGCGATCATCAAGGCTATCCGGCGCAGCGGGGGGGAGCACATACGGGAACTGTCCGAGCTTGCGGTGCAGGAGACAGGGTTCGGCCGGGTAGACGACAAAATACGCAAACACCAACTGGTTCTGGATAAAACACCGGGTATTGAAGCCGTAGTGCCTATGGCGGTTACCGGTGATCACGGGCTGTCACTGGTTGAGAACGCCCCCTGGGGTGCAATTGCCTCCGTTACGCCCTCAACCAACCCGTCTGCAACCATCCTGAATAACGCGATCAGCATGATCGCGGGCGGTAATTCGGTGGTGTTTTCACCGCACCCCGCAGCCAAGGCGGTCTCCCAGCGCACGATTCAGTTGATTAATCGCGCCTCTGTAAGCGCGGGCGGGCCTGCCAATCTCGTAACCTGTGTGGAAGATCCCACGATTGAGGCAGCCACACGGTTATTCAGCTTCCCCGGCATCAATCTGCTTACCATTACTGGCGGCGAGGCGGTGGTGAACGCCGCCCGAAAAGTCACCGACAAGCGCCTGATTGCTGCGGGCCCGGGTAATCCACCCGTGGTGGTGGATGAAACGGCTGATATTGAACGCGCTGCCATCAGTATCGTGCAGGGTGCCTCGTTTGATAACAACATCGTTTGCGTCGATGAAAAAGAGATTGTCGCCGTAGAGTCGATTGCTACGAAACTGAAGGAGTCCATGTGCCGGCACGGTGCGGCGGAGATCAGTGCCGATCAGGCGGATGCAGTCGCCAGGCTTGTACTCGCGGGTTACCCGGGCCCGAATCCGCGCCCCAAACCGGAGTGGGTGGGGCGCGACGCAGAAAAAATCGCGGCCGCAGCAGGCTTCAGTGTCCCCGCAGGAACACGGCTGCTTGTTACAGAGACAGCACGGGATCACGCTTTTGCTACCACCGAGATGATGCTCCCGGTTATATCGCTGATCCGCGTCAAAGATGCAGACCAGGCGATCGACTGGGCAGTAGAGCTGGAAGCCGGCAACCGTCACACCGCGGCCATGCATTCCCGCAATATCGACAACCTCTCCCGCATGGCGCTGGAAATCAACTGCAGCCTGTTTGTAAAAAATGGCCCCTGCCTCGCCGGGCTGGGGGCAGGGGGAGAGGGCTGGACATCCATGACGATATCAACTCCCACCGGCGAAGGTGTAACCAACGCCAGCACCTTTGTGCGCAAACGGCGTTGCACTCTGGTGGATTCGTTCCGGATTGTGTGAAAGGAGAGCGTAATGAGCAGGACAATGGCCGAGGTCAACCGATTACTGAAGAAGACTGCCGGCCTGATTAACAAGGATACCGAGGCGCCTTTTCAGGGGGAGTTCAGAGTGGGCGTGGATCTGGGCACCGCTGATATTCAGACCATTGTACTGGATGCAGCCGGTAACCCTCTGGCCGGCTACATGGACTGGGCCAATGTTGTTCGTGACGGGGTAGTGGTGGATTTCTTTGGCGCCAGCCAGATCGTCCGGGAACAGATCAGGCGGGCGGGCGCCAGGCTGGGTATTTCCATAGAGCGGGTTACCACGTCTTTTCCGCCCGGTACCGATTCACGTATTTCGACCAACGTTATTGAAGCCGCTGGCCTGGAAGTGGCCGGCGTTATTGATGAGCCAAGCAGTGTTGCCCAGCTTCTGCAACTCGACCACGCAGCGGTGGTCGATATTGGTGGTGGAACCACAGGCACCGCCATTATAGAGCAGGGCCGGGTTGTATGCTCAAGGGATGACGCTACGGGAGGGCGGCATATCACGCTGGCGCTGGCCGGGCACTTCGGTATGCCCTATGAAGAAGCCGAAGAGATGAAACGCACCAGCAAAGATCTCGCTTTATGCCGGCTGGCGTCGCCGGTGATTGCGAAGATGGCAGATATCGTTCATGGCCATATTGCAGGCCATGAGGTGCCGGCCATCTATCTCACTGGTGGTTCCTGCGCGCTTCCCGGGTTTCTTGAGGTTTTTGCAGCAGAGTTTCCCGGTATTGACATTGTGATGCCATCACATCCTCTGTACCTCACGCCCCTCGCCATAGCTACCTATTCGCAGGTTTCCCAGCCCTGCGAAGAGAGGGTCGGCTGATATGAAAACCATTGAGCAGTCCCTGGATAATGCGTTGATCGAAAATGTCGTTACCCACACGGTAGACGAACTGACGCCACGAGGTCTGTTCAATTTCAATGCACCGCGCCAGACATTGATGGGCGAGGGTGCGATTCTGAGAATTGGCGAGATGCTCCGCCACCTCGGTGTATCTCATGTGCTGGTGGTGGCCGACCGCGTGGTACATGAAAAAGGTCTGATGCGGAGCATGGAGAGGAGCCTGGAGCGGGCAGGTATCGAATTTACGCTATATCCCGGTATTACCCGCGAACCTGATGAAACGGTGGTCGCTACTGCAACAGAGCTCGTGGCTCGCAATCGTGCAGATTTTGTACTGGGTTTTGGTGGCGGGTCCGCAATCGATGCCGCCAAGGCCATTGCGCTGGCAGGAAGCTGTAAGAGCAGTTTGCAGGAAATGGCAGAGCCAGGATTTTCAGGCCGCCGGACTATCGGTTTGGGGGCTGTCCCGACAACTGCGGGCACAGGATCGGAAGTAACCGACATCAGCGTGATCATGTGCGCTGACCGGCAGCACAAATTCGTGATCAAAGAGGTAGATCTGATGCCGGATCTCGCCATCGTTGATCCTGCCCTGATGCTGAATCTGCCGCCTCTGGTGACCGCGGCCACCGGGATTGATGCACTGACCCACGCCATTGAAGCCTATGCCGCGCGCAGTTCCCATCCGCTGGCAAAAGCGCTGGCTATCTGTGCGGTGCAGAGCATTGCCGAAGCCTTACCTGTGGTGGTGGGTAACAGTGGTGATATGGCAGCGCGACTGACCATGGCGACCGCCGCCTATAAAGCGGGTCTCGCCTTCAGTAATTCCGGGCTCGGCCTTGTGCACGCCATTTCACATCAGATCGGAGCCCGCTACCAGCTCGCCCATGGCATTGCCAATGGGATCCTTCTTCCTTATGTCATGAAATTCAACGCCCTGGTGTGTCAGCGGCAGTACGCCGCCATAGCCCACATGCTGGGCGTAACTCACTCGGGAATGACAGAACGTGAGCAGTGCATGGCGTCCATTGCGGCAGTCCGGCAACTGCTTTGTGATATTGGCTTGCCCGGAAGCCTTGCGGGAACCAGCATCCACAGGGATGACTTTGCTGACATCGCAACCGGTGCCCTGGCGGATGTGTGCATCCGGGACAACCCAAGAGACGTTACCCAAACGGACATAGTGCAACTACTTGAAGAGGCTTGCAGTACCAAAGAAAAAAATTGAACCAACCCTGTGCTCGAAGGCGGAGAAACGGTTATGGAAATGCTAAACCAGATTATTCTTTACATCATGATGACCTTCATGGTTATCGGTGCCCTGGATCGTATATTCATGCAATTCGGTGGCTCAGAACCGGTGCTCGGCAAACTGGGGCTTCGCGGGGTAGGGCGGTCGATAACCGGCGCCGGTAACGAATTCGAAGAAGGCTTTCAGGCCATGGGGGCACTTGCCCTGGCGATGGTCGGTATTATCGCCATGGCGCCGGTACTGGCCAAAATACTGTCGCCCATCGTGGTACCTATCTATACCTTCCTGGGCGCGGATCCCGCCATGTTCGCAACCACGCTTCTGGCCAACGATATGGGTGGTTACTTCCTGGCGAAGGAAATGGCCACGGCCGCTGATGGCACCATCAACTACGGTGCCTGGATGTACGCGGGCCTGATTCTGGGCGCCATGATGGGCCCGACCATTGTATTCACCATCCCCGTTGCCGTCGGCATCATCAAGGAACAGGATCGTCCCTATCTTGCCTCCGGTGTGCTTGCAGGTATTGTGACTATTCCACTGGGCTGTATTGCAGGCGGCTTTGCGGCCATGGCTTCCACGGTTCTGATACCCGGTACGAATGAGGCGATACAGTTCAACCTGCCACTGATTTTCATGAACCTGATACCGGTGATTATCGTGTCTGCGCTTATTGCTGCCGGCCTTTGGTTTATGCCCGAAAAGATGATCGGTGGTTTTTCAATTTTTTCAAAGTTCCTGGTGGCGTTTATCACCATTGGCCTTGCAGCTGCGGTGCTGAAAACCACACTGGGCATAACCCTGATCCCCGGTATGGACCCGATTTTCATGACCGAGGGTGATGAGCCGGGTGTTGATATGCGGGCCATAGAGGTCATTGGCTCCATCGCGATCATCCTGTTGGGTGCCTATCCGATGGTGCTGTTGTTGACCCGCTGGTTTGAAAAGCCCTTGTTGAAGATGGGTGGTGTGCTGAATGTAAACCCGACAGCCGCTACCGGCCTGATCGCAACCCTGGCCAACAACATTCCCATGTTCCAGGTAATGAAGGATATGGACAGCCGCGGCAAGATTCTTTGCTCTGCTTTTGCTGTGAGCGCTGCATTTACCTTTGGGGACCACCTTGGCTTTACTGCTGCCAACAAGCCGGACATGATCATGGCGGTTATCATCGGCAAGCTTGTCGGTGGTATCACCGCGGTTATGTTCGCCATGCTGCTCGCCAACCGGATGATTGCGTCTATCGAAAAGCACGGTAAGCCGGGGCCGGACCTGTCCACTTCAGAGGTGGCGGAAGAGAAACTGTGAACAGAAAAACCGTACACAGTGTCGGTATCGATATCGGCACCACCACAACCCAGGTGATCTTTTCCCGGCTCACCATGGTTAACCGGGCGCCTGTAACCCAGGTGCCCCGGTATGAGTTTGTGGAACGGGATATTTTCTACCAGAGCCCGGTCAGCCCCACACCCCTGCAGGAGGATGGCACAGTGGATGTGGCCATGCTGCAGCGGTTTATCGACGACCAGTTTGCTGCAGCCGACGTCAAGCTGAGCGACATTGAAACCGGCGCCATCATCATTACCGGCGAAACATCCAAGGTTAAAAACGCCAGGGATACCGTGATGGGGCTGGCCGACCGCCTGGGTGACTTCGTGGTGGCCACTGCCGGGCCGAATCTGGAATCGGTAATTGCAGGCAAGGGCAGTGGTGCCGGTGAATACTCCAAACGCAACCACGCCCGGGTACTGAATATTGATATTGGCGGTGGCACCAGCAATTACGTGGTGTTTCACAGCGGTCATGTGGAGGATACCGCATGCATCAATATTGGCGGCAACCTTGTTAAAACCGACCGCTCCGGCAAAGTCACGGTTATCCGGGAGCCAGCCAGGCAGGTTATCGAGTACATGTTTCGGGAAGCGCTACCTGCTTCCCGGCTCAGCATTGATCATCTCAGAAAGATCGCCAACTGCATGGCCCAATTGATTGTGGATGAAATTGTCGGCAACCGCTCCGTTTTGGGGGACAAGCTGATGATGACGCCAAACCTGAAGGGCCCGGGCGAGTTTGACGCGGTCTTTATCAGTGGTGGTGTGGGCAACAGCTATTATCGCCTGCGTAAGGAAGAGCTGGATCCTTTTCTGTGGCAGGACATGGGCGTGCTGCTGGCCGGAGCGCTGTTAAAGCACCCGACCCTGGCGGCGATGAATGTGCGTGAGCCTGTGCAAACCCAGCAGGCCACTGTGATTGGCGCCGGGGCTTATTCCATGTCGCTGTCCGGAAGCTCCATCTGGCTCAATCCCGAAGCCTTACCCATGCGCAACATACCCGTGGTGGAGCCGGACGTTGACTGGGAAAAAACGGATCAGCCACCGCTTTGCGATCTGATTGTTGAAGCCGCAAAGCGAATGGACCTGAATCTGCGCGAGGATCAGTACGCGGTCTCACTGGGCGGCAGTATGCCCATGAGCTACCGGGTTGTGAATCACAGCGCGAGGGAAATTGCGCAGTATTACCAACAGCACGGCAACAGCCGTGCACCTGTGATTATCGTTACCGAAAATGATCTGGGCAAGGTACTGGGCATGGAGTTGCAGCCCCTGATCGAGCCCCAGAAGCTTTTGGTGATTGATGAAGTGCGTGCCGTTGCCGGTGACTATATTGATATCGGCGAAAGCTTTTTTGGCGGGGAAGTTGTGCCATTAACCATCAAATCGCTGGCATTTCCTGCATAGAGGGGAGGTTTTCCATGAACTTGAAAACAACATTGTTCGGACAGGTATACCAGTTCCGAGACGTAAAAGATGTGCTTGCAAAAGCCAACGAGCTTCGCTCCGGTGATGTGCTGGCCGGCGTTGCTGCAGAAAGCGCCCAGGAGCGTGTGGCCGCAAAACAGGTATTGAGCGAAATGCGCCTCGAAACCTTGCGGGAAAATCCGATTGTTCCCTACGAGGAGGATGCCGTAACCCGGGTTATTCAGGATGGGATCAACAGAGCGTCCTACGACGATATCAAACACTGGACTGTCAGTGAACTAAGGGAGTACATATTGTCTGATGTGCCCACCCGGGAAGACTATGAACGGCTGCGCAAGGGTTTGACAGCCGAAATGGTCGCTGCCGTGTGCAAGATATGTTCGAACGGCGATCTTATGGTAGGCGCCAAGAAGCTCTACGTGATTTCCAAAGCAAACTGCACCATTGGCACCCCCGGAACCTTCTCCGCCCGTTTGCAGCCAAACGATACCCGGGATGATATTGACAGCATAATGGTGCAGGTATACGAGGGGCTGACCTATGGCTGTGGTGATGCGGTCATTGGCGTCAACCCGGTTACCGAGTCGGTAGAGAACACGCTGCGCATTCTCAATGCGATCAAGGAAACCACCGACAAATGGAACATTCCAACACAGGGTTGTGTGCTTGCCCATATATCCAACCAGATGGCGGCCCTTGAGAAGGGCGCCCCCGGAGGCTTGCTGTTCCAGAGCCTGTCTGGAACAGAAAAGGGTCTCAACGAGTTCGGTGTCACCGTGGAACTGCTGGACGAAGCCTATGAAATGGGCAAGCATTACTGCAAGCTGGCCGGTTCCAATATGATGTATTTTGAAACCGGTCAGGGCACGGCGTTATCCGCCAACGCTCACCATGGCGCGGACCAGCTGACCATTGAAGCCCGCAACTATGGCCTGGCGCGACGCTACAAGCCGCACATGGTAAACACGGTCGTTGGCTTTATCGGGCCGGAATATCTGTTTAATCATCAGCAAATAACCCGGGCAGCGCTGGAGGACCATTTCATGGGCAAGCTGACCGGCATCTCCATGGGCTGTGACGCCTGTTACACCAACCATGCGGAAACCGACCAGAACTCCAATGAAAACCTGATTGCTTTGTTGGCGGCCGCAGGCTGTAACTTCACCATGTCCTTACCCCTGGGTGATGACATCATGCTGAATTACCAGACTACCAGCTATCACGACGTCGCTACCGCCCGCCAGCTTCTGGGCTACCGTCCCGCTCCCGAGTTCGAGGCCTGGATGGAAACCATGGGGCTGATGGAAAACGGCAAGCTCACCGCCCGTGCGGGCGACCCATCCATCTTCTTTGATTGAGGTGATAACCATGGATGAGCAAACAATTCAGAGTATCGTCAATTCAGTGTTGCGGGAGCTGGGTGAACAGAATGTTCCGACAGGGCAAGTGACACGTGTACAGCCCCAGAACAGCGGGTCTTCGCAAAACAATCCACCCGCCTACAAGCCCACAGAAAGTGCCGGCAGGCAGTCTGCATCGAAAGACCAGGGAGCCGGGCTTGAGGATCTTAGCCTGGATAAATTCGTGCACTGGAATGGCATCGAAAATGCCCATAACGAATCCGTAAACAGCGAAATGGTCAAACAGACAGCGGCCCGGGTGTGTCAGGGACGCGCAGGCCCAAGGCCGCGCACGCGGTCGCTGCTGCGCTTTCTCGCGGACCACTCCCGTTCCAAGGACACAGTGGTCAAGGAAGTCACACCAGAGTGGCTTGAAAAGCAGAATCTCTGGGAAGTGCAGACTCGTGTCACAGACAAGAGCGAATATCTCCGGCGCCCCGACCTTGGCCGCAAGCTTTCCGATGAAGCGAAGAAAATCATTGGCGAGCGCTGCAAGAAATCGCCCCAGGTGCAGGTGGTTATTTCTGACGGGCTAAGTACAGACGCTGTCACCAATAACCTTGAGGAAATCATCCCGCCGCTTATGAAGGGGCTGGAGAGCGCGGGCTTTAGCGTTGGTACGCCTTTCTTTTTGCGCTATGGTCGGGTGAAAGCCCAGGACGAAATAGGCAGCTTGCTGCAGGCCGAAGCTAATCTTCTGTTGATTGGAGAAAGACCTGGTCTTGGGCAGTCCGAAAGCCTGAGCTGCTATTGTGTATACAAGCCCACCGAGTCCACAGTGGAATCGGATCGCATGGTTATTTCCAATATCCACAGAGGCGGAACACCGCCAATAGAGGCGGCAGCAGTGATCGTTGATCTGACGCGCAAAATGCTTGAGCAGAAGGCCAGTGGTTTAGCGCTTAAACGGTGAGGCCCGGCCTCCGGAATTCTTGATCCGGGAATTCATAGTGGTTTTTCCGGACTAACCTTTTAAAGGAGCAACATCATGGCAGTTCGGGATGAAATCAGAGCATCTGTACTGGCAACTCGCGTCATCGCCTCGGTTGATGACGGGATGATGAAACAGTTCAACCTCAAAAAAGAGCAGCGTTGTATCGGTATGATCACCTGCGACAGCGACGATGTTACCTACGTAGCCCTGGACGAGGCCACCAAGGCAGCCCAGGTGGATGTGGTCTACGCCCGGTCGTTTTACGCCGGCGCGGCCCATTCCTCAGGCCTGTTATCCGGTGAGGTGATTGGCATCATCGCAGGGCCGGGGCCGGCCGATGTTATCGCGGGTCTCAGGCGCACGCAGGAAGTTATCGAGAACGAAGCCTGTTTTTACTCCGCCAATGAAGAAGGCAGCATCGCATACTTTGCCCACCTGGTATCCGCCACAGGCGGCTATCTTTCCAAAGAAGGCGGGTTAAAACGGGGCGATTCAATGGCCTATCTGATTGCGCCGCCACTGGAGGCCATGTTCGGTATGGATGCAGCGCTTAAAGCAGCCAGTGTTCAAGTGGCTACCTTCTTTTCCCCGCCTTCTGAAACCAACTACGGTGGCGGGTTTCTGACGGGTACCCAGGCAGCTTGCAGAGCAGCATGTGAAGCCTTTGAGGAGGCAGTCCTGGCCGTGGCCAGCAACCCAATCGATATCTGAGTGGTTGTCCTGACATGAACTCACTTGTTGAAAAAGTCAGAAATGCGGGTGTTGTCGGTGCCGGTGGTGCGGGTTTTCCGTCCTACGTAAAAATTCAGGCCCAGGTTGATGTGGTCATTGCCAACGGTGCCGAATGCGAGCCGCTGCTGTACAAAGACCAGACGGTTATCCAGCAGTTCTCGGATGACCTGCTTCGCGGTATGGCGCTTCTGATGGAGCAGACGGGTGCAAGCCGGGGTGTTCTGGCAGTCAAGGAGAAGCATAAGGATTCGATCGCACACATCAAACCCATGTTGCCCGCCAATATTGAGCTCAAGCTGATGCCCAATATGTATCCGGCGGGTGATGAATATGAACTGGTTTACGAAATAACCGGAAACCGGATTCCGGCCGGCGGCCTGCCCAAGGATATCGGCGTACTGGTTCAGAATGTTGAGACACTTGTGAACATTGCGCGGGCTGCGGAAGGCCAGCCGGTTACCCGAACCATGGTTACGGTACACGGAGAGGTGGAGCACCCGTTCACCGCCTGGTTGCCCGTAGGAATGCGCTTTGCCGATGTTATCAGCCTTGCAGGCGCCATAACCTGCGATGACCCTGTGGTCATTGATGGCGGCGCCATGATGGGTGAGGTCGTTGAAGATCTGGAAACACCGATCTCAGCGGTGAGTAGCGGCTTGCTGGTACTACCACGCGACACCAATCTCGTGAAACGCCGATCGGAAACAGAACAGCAGTACAAACGCATCGGCAAATCCGGCTGTGACCAGTGTACGCTGTGCACTGAAATGTGTCCCCGGTACCTGCTTGGCTATCCCATACAGCCCCACCTGGTCATGCGTTCGTTGCTGACCACCGGTGAAGTCAGTGAAACCCTCTCGGTGCATGCCCAGGCTTGCTGCGAGTGCAACATCTGCACCTTGTGGGCCTGCCCGGAGCAGCTGAATCCCAGGGATATCTGTGTTTCGACCAAGCGTGACCTCAAGGCCAATGACTTGTGGCTGACACCTCAGCAGCTGCAGAACCAGACGCGTGAAGTGCACAGCATGCGGGATTACCGGGGTGTGCCATCGCAGCGCCTGACCCGCAAACTGGGGCTGGCGAAATACGACAGCAAAACAGCGCGCTGGAAGGATGTGGCTGTGTCTCCATCCCGTGTAACCATCCCGCTGCATCAGCGCATGGGCCAGCAACCAGTGCCCGTAGTAAAAACCGGGGACCTGGTGGATGAGGGTGCCGTGATTGCTGCACCGCAAGGTGAGGGCATGGGTGTGCCTCTACACGCCAGCATCGGTGGTAGAGTGACATTGCTGGACGGTTTTATTGCTATTGACGCCGCTAACTGACGGGCTTTTTACAGGTAATGACTATGAGTAATAAAAGTGCGATCGGAATGATTGAACTGAATTCAATCGCCAAAGGCTACGCGGTCGGCGATGCCATGCTGAAAGCGGCTAATGTTGAAATCCTGTTCAACCGCACAATCTGCCCGGGCAAGTTCATGGTAATGGTGGCTGGCGATGTAGCAGCCGTGGACGCAGCCATGTCCGCTGGCATGGAACTGGGGAGTGAAACCATTGTCGACGAGCTCATCATTCCCAATGTGCATCCTTCTGTATTCTCAGCCATCAGCGGGACACGGGTTATTGAACAGACTGCGGCACTCGGTATTATCGAAACCTTCTCTGTTGCAACCATTATTGAGGCCGCCGATGCGGCAGTAAAAGCCGCCAATGTAGAACTGATTGATGTTCACCTTGCCATGGCAATCGGCGGTAAAGGCTATGCAACCCTGACCGGAGACGTCGCCGCCGTAACCGCAGCCGTTGACGCAGGCACAGACTACATCAAGGCCAAAGGTCTGCTGGTTGATAAAGTGGTCATTCCGCAGCCCCGGAAAGAAATTTTGCGGGACAAGGTATAGTCCGTACAGTGCTACCTGTGTCTGAAATGATATACTCGGGTGCAGGAAGTAACTGAGAGTAGCTGTACATGACTAAAATTGAAGACCGAATCCTTGTTCAGGAGCACCTGGCCCACGCTGCGGAGCCCAAGCCGCTCAGCGCAGACGAGAAGGCGCGGCTTGAGGCCCGTATCAAGGCTGTCCTCAAGGAAAAAGACGCCGTACTTGTGGCGCACTATTACACGGATCCTGACATCCAGCGCATCGCGGAAGAAAGCGGTGGCTGCGTGGCAGATTCGCTTGAAATGGCCCGCTTCGGAAACCAGCATCCGGCCTCGACCGTGGTTGTGGCGGGTGTTCGGTTCATGGGCGAGACCGCGAAAATCCTGAATCCGGAAAAACGGGTTCTGATGCCCACCCTGGAGGCAACCTGCTCGCTGGATGTCGGGTGTCCTGCGGATGAATTTGAAGCTTTCTGCGATCAGCACAGCGATCGTACTGTGGTGGTTTATGCCAACACCTCCGCTGCGGTCAAAGCTCGTGCAGACTGGGTTGTAACGTCCAGTTGTGCCCAGGCGATTGTGGAAGACCTTGATGCCCGCGGACAGAAAATCCTCTGGGCGCCAGACAAGCACCTTGGCCACTATGTACAGAAAACCACCGGCGCCGACATGCTGTTGTGGGACGGTTCATGCATTGTGCATGAGGAGTTCAAGTACCGTGGTCTCGAGGATCTCAAGGCCCTGTATCCGGATGCGGCTATTCTGGTCCACCCGGAATCACCGGATGCCGTGGTAGAAATGGCAGATGTTGTTGGTTCCACATCACAGCTGATTCACGCAGTCCAGACTCTGCCGAATCAGGAATTCATTGTGGCCACGGATAACGGCATTTTCTATAAAATGCAACAGCTTGCGCCTAACAAGACGCTTATTGAAGCGCCCACGGCCGGCAATGGTGCCACCTGCCGCAGTTGTGCCCAATGCCCGTGGATGGCGATGAACGGGCTCGAAAACCTGCTCCGGGTGATCGAGAACGGCGATCAGGAAGTGCTGGTAGACCCGGAAACCCGGGAGAAAGCGCTCAGGCCGTTGCGGCGTATGCTGGATTTCACCGCAGGGATGAACCTGAAAGCAGCGGGTAACGCCTAGTAGCCAGACGGGGCACTAGTTATTCCTGCGCTCCTGCAGGCGGCTGGTGATTTCTGCCAGCCGCTCGCTCACCACCTGTCTTTGGGCTGACCCGGCAGGGAGCTTCTCCTGCGCCTGCCTGAGCTGCCTCTGGGCGGACTCCAGATCCCCCATAAGTGCATCGTACTCTGCCCGTGCCCTGTGAACACCCACAATGTTTCGCGCCATACCCTCTGCCTCTGCAAGCCGCAACCAGAGATATTCCTGCGCGGGGATTCTGCGTGTCAGTTGTTTCAGATGTTCGGCAGCTTGCGTGCCGTTGCCGGCGGCAATCTCGACATCCGCAAGGGTTGACGAAATGGGATAGTTGCCAGGGTTCCTGTCCAGGGCAGTCTTCAGCAGGGACCGCGCTTCATCCAGCTTTTTTTGCTGTATGAGTATCTCCGCCTTGGTGACCTGCAAGGTTATCCGGCCCGGATTGTTAGCCAGCAAATCGTTGATGATGTCGGCTGCCTGCTCAAACTGGTTGTTGCTCAGATAAGCGACGGCGAGTCCGTAACGGATTGCCTCGCTGTTCTGAGCGTCGGGCTTTTCCAGATAGTTTTCAAAGGTGTCCACCGCAACCTCGGGTGAAGCCGAATAATGCACTTGCAGCCGGTTGCGCATCAGGTGATATTCCTGGCCGTCACGAATTGCATTGTCTGGATACTGTTCCGCGCGGTTACGGGTGTCTGCCACCCTGTTCTGGGTCAGGGGGTGGGTTGAGAGGTATTCCGGCATGTTGTTTCCCTGCAACCGGTTCTGCCGCATCATAATCTCGAACATTTCGGGCATGCCGCGAGGGTCAAAGCCAGCGGTTGCCAGGATGTCCAGCCCCACCCGGTCTGCTTCCTGTTCGTGGGAGCGTGAGTAGGCAAGCATATTCTGTATTGCCAGCGCCTGAGTACCCGCTATAGCGGCAATGCCAATATCCGACTGGGTTACAGCGGAGAGCACAATACCGGCGATCATCCCGGCAATGGTCAGTGGTGCGCTGGTTTCCTGTTGCTCCAGGCGGCGCGCAAAGTGTCGCTGGCTGAGGTGAGCCAGTTCGTGAGCCAGCACGGAAGCAAACTGCTGCTCTGTGGCTGCGTTAAGGAACAGGCCTCCGTTCACACCCACGATTCCCCCTGGCACGGCAAAGGCGTTCAGGGCAGGGCTGTCAATAAGGGCAAGAGTCAGGTCCCGGTTTTCCAGCGGAGCCGAGGGTACCAGCCGATAGATAATGGCGTTGAGGTAATCGTATACCAGCGGGTCAGTGATCCGTGGCGCAGAGCGCCGGATTGAGACCATAACCTGCTGCCCGATGTCGGTTTCCTGTTGCCCGGAAATAAGACCGCCCCCGGCGCCACCAATATCCGGCAGGCGAGTCTCCTGGGCTGTCGAGGCAGGGCTGGATATCAATGCAAAAGCACATAGCGTAGCAATTGACAATTTTCGCCAACAGCAAAGCCCGGTTAGAACGTTATTCATGTAATACACTGTGCTCCTGATATATAGCGCTATTATGACAGAACAAAGGTGTCGGGATTCCCGTGGATATCCGCAATCAATGATTAACAGGTATTGAGATGCAATACAGTAACACTGGGGGCATAATGCCGCCTTGCAAATTTCATGTCTTGTGAAGGTGCCTCTTCGTTATGGCTGATCGTACACTGGATGCGTCCGGGCTTCGTTGCCCCATGCCCCTGCTGAAAACAAAACTGGAGCTCAATGGCATGTCTCCCGGTGAGTTGCTTGAGGTGATTGCCACAGATGCGGGCTCTGCCCGCGATATTCCGGCCTTTCTGGAGTTGTCCCGCCACCGCCTGGTGGAGTGCTCGGAAACTGATGGTTACTACCGGTTTGTGGTAGAGTGCGGCGGCTAATTCTCCGGAGTCCCTGATGTTCAGAATTTTACGCGGTCTTGCCCACAAATACTTTTCAGATGAAGAAGCTGTCATTCTTTTCCTGATTCTGATTGTCGGCACAGCTTTCATAATCTGGTTTGGCGCCATGCTGGCACCCGCGATCGCATCGCTCATCGTCGCATTCATTCTGCAAGGCCTTGTAACACGGCTGAACTCTCTCGGGCTCCCTGAAGGTTTTGCAATACTGGGCGTATTCCTTGTGTTTCTGGGGGTGCTTGTGGGCTTTATATTCGGTCTGCTGCCTCTGGTATGGACCCAGGTCAGCACCCTTGCCGGGGAAGCGCCCCGTATTATCGGCGAGCTCCAGTCCTATCTTGAACTGCTGCCCGATGAGTATCCCCACCTTATCTCCGCTCAGGCAGTCGAGAGCCTTTATCAGCAGGTGAACACGGAAGTCGGGCACATGACCCAGTGGCTGGTGTCTTTTTCACTCTCCAGTATACCGGATCTGGTCGCGCTGCTGATCTATATGGTGCTGGTACCCATTCTGGTGTTCTTCTTTCTGAAAGATCGTGAAGTGCTGCTTGGTGCGATTTCCAGGCTGTTGCCGCCCCAGCGCCCGATGATGCTCCAGATCTGGCACGAAGTGAACCTGCAGTGTGCCAATTATGTTCGCGGAAAAGCCCTTGAGATTCTTATAGTTGGCGGCGCAACCTATGTGGCATTCAAGCTTCTGGGTGTGCCCTATGCGGCATTGCTGTCGCTTCTGGTAGGGCTTAGCGTTGTTATTCCATACATCGGCGCTGCCGTGGTGACCATTCCGGTTGCCGTTATTGCACTCTTTGCCTTCGGCTGGGGCAGCCACTTTATCTGGGTGATGGTGATCTACGGAACCATTCAGGCCCTGGACGGGAACGTGCTGGTGCCCGTGCTGTTCTCCGAAGTAAATAACCTGCACCCGGTAGTAATCATCATTTCAGTATTGTTCTTTGGGGGTATCTGGGGGCTATGGGGGGTTTTCTTTGCAATTCCCCTGGCAACCATGCTGAAAGCCGTGGTCTCTGCCTGGCCGGTGAAGAATGAGCCTGCTTCCCCGGCTGCACCAACTGCACCGGATCAGACGTGATTAACCGATCTCACCGGGTGCACCGCATCATCGGGCGCAACACAGGGCATGACATCTGCTTTAATTCCCTTGTGTCAGCCCTTGCCCAACATTACCATATTCGTTTTATTCGGATGGAGCTTTTATGATTACGGGTAGCCTTGTCGCACTGGTCACACCCATGCATCCCAACGGAGACATCCACTGGGAGCATCTGGATAAGCTGGTGGACTTTCATCTGGAGAACGGGACCAACGGTATTGTTGCTGTGGGAACCACGGGCGAATCCGCAACGCTTGATCAGAAAGAGCACTGCCAGGTAATTGGTCACATCATCAAACGGGTTAACGGGCGGATTCCTGTTATCGCCGGTACCGGTGGTAACAGCACCCGTGAAGCAATCTATCTGACAACCGAAGCTTACAAACTCGGTGCAGATGCCTGCCTTTTGGTGGTGCCTTACTACAACAAGCCAACCCAGGAAGGTCTTTACCAGCACTTCAAAACCATTGCAGAAGCAGTACCCGGGATGAGCCAGATGCTCTATAACGTTCCTGGCCGTACGGCATGCGATATGCTGAATGAAACGGTTTTGCGCCTGGCGGATATTCCCAATATCGTTGCCATCAAGGACGCCACCGGCAACATTCCCCGGGGTGCGGAACTGATCAGGGATCTGGACGGACGCCTTGTGGTCTACTCCGGCGATGATGCAACTGCAGCGGAACTTATCCTCGCGGGCGGGAAGGGGAACGTATCGGTTACCGCTAATGTGGCGCCCAGAGCCATGTCTGATCTCTGTGCGGCGGCGCTTGCGGGAAACCGGGAAGAAACTGAACGCCTGAATGAACTGCTGATGCCACTGAACCGCAAACTGTTTCTGGAAGCTAACCCTATCCCGGTTAAATGGGCTCTCCAGCGCATGGGTATGATTGAGAGTGGTATAAGGCTGCCGCTGACACAGCTCAGCGAGAAGTTCCATTCAGAACTCGAAGAAGCCCTGAAAGCATCGGGTGTTATCTGAGCTTGCAGACCTTGATGCTGAATCAGCCCCACACAGAACAGTACCACACAGAGAGTAGGCCAATGCCGGTTCTTTCAGGAACCCGTAAGTCAGTTTTATTCCGGCACCTGGGCATTGCAACAGGGCTTTTACTGATGGTCGTCGTGTCCGGGTGCAGCCTGGTTGAAGACCGTTCCGAGCGTTATGTGAATGCAAAAGAAGGTAAGCCACTGGACCTGCCGGAAACCGCGGATCCTTCGCGCTTCACTCAGGTAATGCCCATACGCCAGGTAGAGCCTGCGGACGGTAGCAGGATGTACCCGTCGGACATTCCCCGGCCTCCGGATATGACCTCGGAAATTCTCGAAGAAAATTACCTGGTGGAAGAGCTGGATGGCCGTGCCTGGCTCCTGGTCAATGATGTGCCCGGCCGTATCTGGCCCGCAGTAACGGCTTACATGAATGAGCGGGGCCTGGGTGTCGCCTATGACAACCCGCAACTGGGGCTGCTGCAAAGTGAGTTGGCAAATTTCAGTATGCGCGCCCGGGAGCTGCTGGAGCTGCCCAATGCGCCCACTGAGGCAGGCACAGCCGAGCCCAAAGCCGTCTTGCAGGTTCGCATTGCCCCCGGTGTGCGTCGCAAAACCACCGAAATCCAGGTGCGAAAGCTTACCTCAGAGACACTGGTGGAAGAGGGCTCGGTTTGGCCCGGTGAACTGATTCCCTGGCGCCGGGTGTCCGATCCCCCGGCAGAGCAACTCGCGTTGCAAAAACGCCTGTTAAAGGATCTTGGTGACTTCATGCAGGCTCGCGAAGAAAGCAAGTCCTTCTCCCGCGCTGCATCGGGCATGGTTTCAAAACCTTTGGTCAGGCTGGTATCTGAAAACGACAAGGCACAATCCATCCGCATGGACCTGGACTATGGTCGCGCCTGGGCGGAAGTCAATCGCGCACTTGTTGAATCTGATATTGCAGTGGTGGACCTCAACCGCAGTGAAGGCTGGTTCTTTGTTGATTTTCGCACGGAAGACGAGCGGGATCCCGGCTGGTTCAGCTGGTTCAGTGATAAAGAAAAGCCTCGCCATACCCATACGGTTACCCTGGTGGAAGGCGATGATGGTCAGGTACAGGTTACAGCCCGGGAAGCCGATGATTACAGCGGTGACCGCCAGGTCGATGATTTGCTGACACAGTTGTTCGATTACCTGTACTGACCAGGCCTATACTGATCAAGAAGGAAGCCTGCGGTGCAGGCTTCCGTTTCGGAGATTGATGATGGAAAAACGCGAAGAACTCTACGCAGGCAAAGCGAAGTCGGTATATCGAACGGACGACCCGGAACGCTTTGTGCTCGTTTTCCGGGACGACACCTCGGCGTTTGATGGCGAAAAGAAAGAGCAGCTCAGCCGCAAGGGTATGGTGAACAATCGCTTTAACGCCTTTATTATGGAAAAGCTGGAAGCCGCAGGCGTGCCCACCCATTATGAAGGCCTGCTGTCCGCAACTGAGACACTGGTTAAAAAGCTCGACATGATCCCCGTGGAGTGTGTGGTGCGAAACTTGTCTGCAGGCAGCCTGTGTCGTCGGCTTGGCGTTGAGGAAGGGCTTGAACTGACCCCTCCAACCTATGAATTGTTTCTGAAAAACGATGCCTTGCACGACCCGATGGTGAATGAATCCCTGGCCGTAAGCTTCAACTGGGCAAGCGAGGCCGAACTCGCCCGGATGAAAGAGCTCACATATAAAGTAAACGATGTATTGAAGAACCTGTTCGATGAGGCTGGAATGATGCTTGTGGATTACAAGCTTGAGTTTGGCCGGAGTAACGGTGAAATTGTTCTGGGCGACGAGTTCAGCCCGGACGGCTGCCGAATATGGGATAAGGAAACCCGTAAGAAAATGGACAAGGATCGCTTCCGGCAGGGGCTGGGCGACGTTATCGAAACCTATGAGGAAGTTGGTCGCCGCCTGGGCATTGACTTCAACTGATTACTAGCGATAAATCCAGACAGACAATAATGATACAGGTGCATTATGCGTAAACTGACATTGGCGATCGGCAGTTCTCTTTTAATTGCGGCTCCTCTGGCCCATTCCGACGTGGTGGGGCTCGGCGCCAGTGTAAGCTATTGGGACTCTGATTTGTCCGGCCGGATCGCGTCTGACGGCAGTTCAGTTGATGTCAACGACGAATTGCGACTGAAAGACGACGGTAACGCCAATGCCAGTATTTACGTAGAGCATCCGGTACCCGTGCTGCCCAACGTACGCCTGGCCTACACCCTGGTTCAGCAAAGTGGCAATGGCACGCTTACCAGCTCTTACCAGGGGTTTGGCGCCGGAACCGCGGTGCGCTCGGATCTGGATCTGGAGCAACTGGATCTGACCCTGTATTACGAAATTCTGGATAACTGGGTAAATCTGGATCTGGGGCTGACCGTGCGTGATTTCTCCGGTGAGCTGCTGGTACAGAACACCTCACAGTCCAGCCTTACCAAAGCTGATGCCGTGTTGCCACTGGGCTATGTCGCCGCCCGTTTTGATCTGCCGCTGACCGGCGTTGCGGTGGGCGCTGAAGGTAATTTCATGAGCTTTGACGGTGACTCCATTCGCGACTTCAACGTGTATGGCCAGTACAGTATCTCACTGTTGCAACTGCGTGCAGGCTATCGTCAGATCGCCGTTGATTATGAAGATGGCAGCGACGTTTTTGACATTGAACTGGATGGCCCGTTCATCAGTGCAGGTGTGACTTTCTAAAGGGCGGGAGCACACTGGCAGTGGCTTGCGCTATGTTTGTTTGCAGCACAACAACAGGGAAGCAAAAGATTTGAAAATTCTGGTTACGGGCACAGCAGGGTTCATCGGTTCGCAACTGGCGCACCGGCTACTTGAGCGGGGAGACGAGGTTATCGGCGTTGATAACGTTAATGACTACTACGATGTCACTCTCAAGGAAGCCCGGCTGGCACGCCTGACCGGTAACCCCAATTTCACAGAAGTTCGACAGGACATTGCAGACCGTACTGTGATGGCGGAGATCTTCGCCAAACATCGCCCGGAACGGGTCGTGCACCTTGCTGCCCAGGCTGGCGTTCGATACTCGCTGGAAAACCCCAACGCCTACGTGGATGCCAATCTGGTTGGCTTCATGAATATCCTGGAAGGCTGTCGCCATAACAACGTAAAACACCTGGTATACGCTTCCAGCAGTTCGGTATATGGCGCCAACGAAGCCATGCCGTTTTCTGTGCACGACAACGTAGACCACCCCCTGAGCCTGTATGCAGCGTCCAAAAAAGCCAATGAGCTCATGGCACACACCTACAGCCATCTTTACGGGCTGCCAACCACCGGCCTGCGATTCTTCACCGTGTATGGTCCCTGGGGTCGCCCGGATATGGCGCTGTTTATCTTCACCAAAAAGATTCTCGCCGGTGAGCCGATTGATGTTTTTAATCATGGCAACCACAAGCGGGATTTCACCTACATTGACGATATAGTGGAAGGTGTTGTCCGCACCCTTGATCAGGTCGCGCAGCCCAACGAGGAATGGAGTGGTGCAGCTCCTGATCCGGGCACCAGCAAAGCCCCGTACCGCATATACAATATTGGCAGCAACAATCCCGTGGAACTGTCTCGCTTCATAGAAATTATTGAGCAGAGAACAGGAAAAAAAGCGCAGAAGAACCTTTTGCCCATGCAGCCCGGCGATGTACCCGCAACCTATGCCAATGTCGATAATCTGATCAGCGACGTAGGATATAAGCCATCAACGAGTGTGGAAGAGGGCATTGCCAACTTTATTGACTGGTATCGCGAGTTTTACCAGGTTTAAACAGAAGTCTCATTACCACCCCTAAACTCACTCCATTAGCGAACGTCGATTTTTTTTACATTAACGGCTAATGAAAATTAACCATCGTGACTCTTTGTTGTATAACCGATAGTTTTATAAAGCAATAATGAGTATGGCGCGGATTATGCTGTTTCCTATAGTGGGCTGTTCGCACTCGCTGTTTTTGTATTAACCACACATTAAAGCAACGAGAAGTCTGCCCAGAACCTAAGTCTTATATGGTTATGAGGAGATACAGCATGAACGCACGGATACTCAAAAGACATCTACTCGCTCCTGTTTTTATCATTGGTGCACTAACGCAACCAGCTAACGCACTGGTTATCGGTCATTTCGATAACACCCGTGAGTTATACGGCATGTCAACAGGTTATCTTTCTGGCGCAACGCAGTGGCTAGCGGATAATGGACATACGTTAGTCTCAACCAGTGAGGCAAATGCCAGCTTCCTTTCTACCGTTGATGCGTTTTATACAGGTCTTATAGGATCCGTGGATACAACGGAAATCTCGGCTTTTCAGAGTTTTGTCGATGTCAGTGGTGGTTTTTTGTTCATTCAACAAGATCACGATGGTGGATCGTGGCACGGTCCCAGCAGTGCCATTCTCGCAAACTGGGGGATTGGCAACTCTGCCGGCACGTACTCCAATGACGCTGGCCACACAACGGTAGGCTCCTCCACATGGGTTACCGAACCCCATTTGGTAAACGGTTTCACTGGAAGTGCGCACAGTACCATCAATGAGATACCCGCCGGGTTTGACGTCCTCGCGGAAGATGACGAGGGCCGTGCCATTATGGGCGTTTTTGATGCGGGCGCAGGCCGCTCCAGTGACGTTTTTATAGCTACGGATATTGACTTCTGGAGCGATGGAGTTGGCTGGGGAGATACTCGTAATCAGAACTTATGGGAAAATATCTGGACTGCCGCCTCCACGCAAATCGATGACCCCGTGTCCGTCCCGGAACCCAGTACTTTCGCTTTGCTCGGCTTTGGGTTGATGTTCTTGGGCCTGCGTCGGAGGAAGGCATCTGCCGCATAAATCGCTGCGTAAACTTGGTCTGATAAGCGCTGACTAATCGACTCAATAATTTACTAAAGGGGGCTTGCACCCCCTTTTACTGTTTTTGAAAAATATGCGATGACATACGGCTGTCGGTCTCGATCTGGCTATACAGGGGCATTCGTTGAATCGATAACCTGAATATCAGGCAGTCTCTCCAAACCGCTCGTCCAGCCAAGCATTAATGTCAGCTGATTCGTACATCCACTGTTCACTGCCATCCGGGTGCTTTATTAACAGGCAGGGAACCTTGATGCTACCACCACCCTGTTCCAGCTCGGCCCTGTGGGTCGGGTTGTGCTGGGCATCCCGCTTTTCAATATTGAGGTTCAGCCGCGCTATCTGCTTTCGTACCTTGACGCAGAAAGGGCAGGTTTTGAACTGATACAGTGCCAGGCTCTCGCAGGCTGCATCCACTTTTTGTTGCTCTTCAGCGCTGCGCTCCACCGGTTTGCCTCCGCCCATTTTTTCGCTAAGCAGAACAAAGGGTGTCAGAATAAGACGTAACGTCCGGAAAAAATAACGGATAACCACTCGCATTGAATAGACCTTTAATCATGGTGCATGAACTTCGGTGCGCAGTATAAAGCAAAATTGGTATCTTTCGGGTAACCTCCCTTGGTACTCAGGAGATTTAGAAGGAAGCGGAATGAAATCGATACCCCTGTGGGATCTGCCCACACGGCTGTTTCACTGGTTGCTGGTGCTTGCCGTTACAGGCTCACTCGTAACAGTGAACCTTGGCGGAACCTGGATGTTATGGCATGAGCGCTTTGGTCTTGCCATTGTAGGCCTGATCAGCTTTCGGTTGATGTGGGGGCTTGTTGGCTCCACCTATGCGCGCTTCTGGCATTTCATTCCCGGGCCGGTCGCCATTTCAGCGTATCTGAAAGGTGAATGGCAGGGTTTGGGCCATAACCCGCTCGGAGGCCTGTCGGTTCTGGCCATGCTCGGCCTGCTTGGTTTCCAGGCCGTCTCCGGCTTGTTTGCGACCGATGCCATTGCCTTTAATGGGCCCCTCTACCGTGCGGTATCTTCGGGCTGGAACGATACGATTACCTCCTGGCACAAACTGACGGAATGGTTTATCTATGGCTTGATCGGGCTGCACGTTGCCACTGTGTTTTTCTACACATTGGTTAAAAAAGACAATCTGATCAGCCCGATGATAAGCGGGCGCAAGATTGTTGATGATAAGCAGCACAAGGAACGTCAGGGTGGTGGGGCTATAGCTCTGATTGTATCCCTGGCGATCGCCAGCTTTGCAGTCTGGGTGGCGAGCGGCGGGCTACTGCCTCCACCTCCGCCTCCACCGCCTGATCTGGGCTGGTAAACGGCAGAGGTGCAGGGCTGCTCATACCTCTAAGGCTTACTCGGCACGGAACTCATCGTGGCAGGCCTTGCAGGACTTGCCCACCTCACTGAACTGGGCAGCCAGATCGGCCTTGCTGCCACCGTTGGCGGCAATTTCCTGGAGCTTGTTGGCGGCCTGAGCGAAACCGATGGCCACCTCGCGGGCTTTATCTGGCTTATCAAAAAATTCCGGCTTGAGCCTGGTATTGTCGTTCTTGTCCATGGCAGTACCCGGGCCAAACAAAGAGCCAAGGCCGGAATTGGCGACAGATGCAATCGCATTGGCAGCTGCCAGCATCTGCTGCTCATTATAGGCGACCGTGCCATCAACGGCTTGAGCCTTGATTTTGCCCATGTTCCATGAGGCAAACGTAAATGCACTCTGGCGGGTTTCAATCTGTTCTTCCACATCCAGTTGGGCCACAACTGGGGTCGCGACGGCAGCGCTCAATGCCAGGGCGGCAAAAATTCCTGATCTATGCATTGTTATTCCTCTCTCATCTATGAAAATAACTACAGCAGTTTTGCAGTCTAATCATTCCATATATCAGGCCGCGTTTACACAGCAAAACTGGAAAGTTCCGGTAAACCTTCCCGATCTCACTTCATGGTAGTGCAATTTTTGCTGTCTTGATAAAAATTAAGATGAATGCATTTGCTGGCTGGCAAGGGCGTGGTTGGGAAACCGTTCTTTTGGAAAACCGGGGCACAAAAAAAGCCAGTTCTCACGATCTCCGTAAGCAACTGACTTTTTCTCGCAGATATTGGTAGGACCACCCAGATTCGAACTGGGGACCTCTACCATGTCAAGGTAGCGCTCTAACCAACTGAGCTATGGTCCTGCGATCTGCAACGGGAAAGGAATATACTGATTCCAGCGTTTAGGGTCAACCTGTTTTCCGCGTTTTTGTTGTCCTGAGTCGGGTCCGGAGGGTGCTGCTCAGAGCACTCCAACGGTTAACAATCAACGCCGCAAAAATCAGACCACAGCCAGCCATTTGAGTGGGTGTCATGGTTTCCCCGAACCACCCGGCTGCAAACAGAGATACCCAAACCGGCTCCAGCACCAGGATAACGGCGCCATGGCTGTGGGTGGAGAGGCTTTGGGCATAGGTTTGTACAAAGAAGCGCCCCGCAGTTCCTATAACAGCGCTGGCCAGAACCCACCATATCAACAGTGGCGGAGGGTTTGCGAAAGTTGGCCGCCAGGGTTCCGTAACCAGGGATTCAACCAGGGTCACGAGTCCGACAGTCAGTAGTGCCAGGGCTGTGAGGGGCAGGGCGGGGATTCGTTGTTTTTCGATGGTTGCCCCTGCGCGGCTTGTTACCGTGCGTTGGTTAGCAGCCCGGGTGTTCAGGGTGAAGTACAACGCGAAAATTGTGGCGGCCACCACGAAAAACATCTGGCCAGGTTCCGGTTGGAATCCATTTCGAAGGGATAGCAGGGCCAGCCCGGCAATGGCCACAGGTATGGCAAACCAGGTGCTCACAGGTTGCGCCTCTCTGAAAATAAGCCGCGCAACAATCGGAACAATCACCACGCCCAGGCTGGTTAAAAATGCACCTTCGCCCATGCTGGTGATATGAACCAGGCCCATAACCCAAAAGCTCATGGCGATACCAAACACCAGGCCAACGCCAACGCCGCGTATGAACTGATCTGCATTCAAGCGCATGAGAGGGCGCCAGGCGACTACCGCCAGAAAGCCCCCCGCAATCAAAAACCGTACAGCCATAAATAACAACGGCGGCATAAGAAGCACGGCTTCTTTCGAAAATATCCAGCTAATGGCTGCGAGCAGTGTGACGATAACCAGCAGAAGATCGGATTTTTGGGCGTCAGACATTGGCGTAGGGCTTTACCAGTGGAAAGAGAACGGTAGTAACCTGCCAATGTATAGTTAGCGAACTAAAAAAGAAAGGTGGCTCTTCCCTGAGCCGGTGTTGGGAATGCAGGTTGTGCAAAAAGCATTCTTTCGCAGAAACCAGAATGCGTCAGTTGTTGAGTGTGGAATACACCAGCGAAGACATGTCTGTCTGATCGGAACCGGGCACCTCTATATACTGATCTCCCGAACCCCAGAGCTTCCACCAGGGGCGTTTGTTGTAGCTTCTGCTGGCGAAATCGACCTGCAGGCCGTTCAGGGTTGTATTATTGATCACCGGAACAGAAATATTGCCGGTTTCTGAACCCAGCACGCCACTGTGGGAAACGCCTTCATTCATCAGCACCGGGTAATGGTTGTAGTAAAGGCCGGCGGGGCCGTTCTGGCTGGTTACCTTGCCAGCCAGGCTCAGGTTACCGGAGCAGGAATCTATGCCCTGTGCGCTGGTTGCGCCACAGGCGGAATGAGTGGGAACAACGCCGTCATCGGTTCCGGAAATAAACGGCTTGGTGATGCCACCGTAGGAGGATCCTCCGGCAACAAAACGCAGGCGCGGCACAGAGTTCGGGCTCAAGGCAAGATTTCTGGCAGTGTTGGTTTGCAGGTCATTTACAACTCCCATTTTGCCGGGTTCTGGTTCAATGCCTGTAAACGCCTGCACAGCGGCACGCAGAGCCCAGTTATACCAGGTTGGGTTGTATGCAAGGCTCATGGCCAGGTTGGCAAGTTCGGTGCCGCCACCTGCACCGGAATAGTCAATGGATGCGAGAATTTTCAGCGGTGGCAAACCTTCGTTCTGCAGCCAGCGTGCCTGATTCTCAAGCAGATAGCGGGTAACGAGGTCACCGGTGGAGTGTGAGACAACTATGCAAAAGTCGTTACACAAACCCTGCTGACTGATTTCCCGGATCTGTTCATAGGCGCGCTGGGCAATGCTGCCTTCTACCCGGCCATCACTGGGCCAGTCAATACGGGCTTCGGAACGGGATAACCAGAATGTACGCCAGTAATCCTCGCCCGCATCCTTGATCGCCTGCAGATCGGCGGGGGGCGTGGCCAGATCTTCCATCTGAAACCCGTGTACCAGTATTACGTTGTGTCCGGCCAACTGGGCCTGGGCAGGTGCGGCCAGCATGCTGCTGGTAAATGCTGCTGCAAGCGCGATTTTCCAGGTTTTGTTCGTCTTTATTGTTTTCATGATTGCTCCGTATTTGTCTGATTATTGTTGGAGTACCTCAGAACTTGTCAGCCAACTGCTGCAGAAGGGCTGCACGCTGTTCCGATTCGGGATTTACCGCCGGTGTGTCCGTGAGGTCATCAAGATCGGGCGGTTCAAAGTCGTAGCCGTCATCCGGCCCAAAAGCGTAATGTGTCCGGTCGCCGGGCCTGGCCGGAAGCTGTCGAATCTGTATATTGCGCAGCTGGAACTTCCCGTTGAGCGATTTGCCTGCAAGCAGGGTTCCGTGAACCTTCAGAGAAATCGTGTCAGAGGTGCGGTCAAGGCGCTTCTCGGCCTGAAGCTGGGCGACGGGTTGCTGGCCGTTATAGAGCTGGGCAGACAACCCATAAAAACCTGAGGTCTGGGGTGAAAAAATGACTGGAATAATAAGGTTATTGTTGCTGATATAGGTGTCTTCGAGGCCTTCAAAATCCCCGAGATAGGGTTCGATGGTAAGGCTGGATGCGTGTCGCACAGGTTTTCCGTCAATGGCTGCCTCGACGATCAGCCGGTATTCCCCGGGCTCTTCATCGGAGCTCAGGCTGCCCTCGTAGTAGCCTGTCTGGCCGTCCCGTTCCAGCGTGGTGCTTGTGACCGGGTCTCTGGATTCGGGGCGCTCCAGTGTTGCCTGAAGCGAATCACCGACCACCTGTGGCCCCTGTAAGGAGGCGACAACCAGGATGTCTTCACCCCGGGTAAAGCGGAACTTGTCGAGGGTGACAATAAACTGACCGCCGTGTTCCAGCGGCAGCGCCACAGGCTCGTAGTGATTACCCCGGTACGCCCTGGCCTGTGCTTCCGTTAATGGTATCGACCAGGGCGGATAACGAACCGACCGGGCATACTCTTCGGCTACCTTTGCCAGCATAAACCCGACAGGGCTGTCTGAAGGTGGTTTTTGCTGGCGGCTGGCGGTTGCCGAAACGGTTCCCGGCGCGGGCTGAGCACTGCGGGGTTTCCCGCGGCCTTCATCCCCCTGGGTTTGCATATCCCAGCTAAAACCGAAGCGGTTGTCCTCCGACAACAGGTACCCGGTGCCGAGCACGAAAGAAGCTGCAACCAAACTGACTACGAGCGCCTTTCGGGGCATTCGTCTGTCCTTTTCCGTGAATGTGTTATCTGACAACCATACTGTCGATTAGTCCGTACCGGCTAAAATATAGTCAAAAAAATGAAAAGCGCGGGCAATTCCTGTGACCGGTATCTCAAAAGCGCTCAAAACCAGTCTGAATCCTTAACAGCCTTGATCAGGGTTGCGATCCTGCCCAGATCTGTGCTGATCGGGTATTTACAACTATAGTTTCAGGAACAGGTTATTGCATACGACAGCGAACCCGTTTGGAACAGATGCGTGAAGCGGTGAGCCGGATTCTTGCGAATGGCGGTGATACGCTGTGTCACTGCATGAACTATTAAGGAGTCAGTCATGTTCAGCCTTACCGTTCGCGATCACATGACGATCGCCCACAGCCTTACCGGAGAAGTCTTCCGTCAGGCACAAAAAACCCACGAAGCCACTTATGTGGTAGATGTTACATTCGAACGTCATCAGCTGGATAAAGACGATCTGATCTTGGATATCGGGCTGGCGTCGGCGGTTCTGAAACAGGTTCTTAGTGAGTTCAACTTGAAGAACCTGGATGATTTCGAGGATTTCCAGGGCCGCAATACGACCACCGAATTCATGGCAAAGAAAGTATTTGACCGCATGGCCGCAGCCATCCACTCCGGGCGTCTGGGGGAGAGCGCAAATGCCATTTGTGCATTGAAAGTGACTCTGGCGGAATCGCCCAATGCCTGGGCCAGTTACCATGCGGGAATCTGACACCCTGCACTTTGTTATGTGGTCCAGGGCTTACACAAAGCCAAGAACAGGTCCAGTTCTGTTCAAATCAGTTTAGGCAGATTGTGCTTAAAGCTGTATGTACGTTACATTTCCGGATCAGGCACAATTTTGCAGAGGCGAAACCCATGCGTTACCTGCAGACATTCAACCGCCGGTTGCGGCAGATGCGTGAGGCAGGGCATTTATCCTGCCAGGACGTGGCAGAGCTTTGTGGCGTTGAAGAGGCGCAGGTTATTAGCTGGGAAGCCACAGATGCCAGGCAGCGCACCTACCCGGATGTGTCAGAGTTGCTGGATTTCTGTATAAAAACCGAAACCCCTCTGGAAGACCTGCTGGATCTTGCGGAACCGGGAAACTGTGGACAGCTTGAACTGCCTGGGCTGGCATTCAGTAGCAGCGATGATCTCTCCAGGGCGCTGAAAGAACTGGAGCAGGAGATAAACCGGGTTCAGCTTTCAGATGAAGAGGCGGAACTGTTGCGCCGGTTCCGCAAGACAACAGCAGAGAACCGGCGCATGATTCTGCAGATTCTGGGCAACTGACCGAGACTGACTGAAAGACCCGGAGCAAGCTCCCGTTATTTCTGCTTCTTGTAGATATTCTCGTACACGTAGTTGGTGGCTTCCACGAACCCGTCAATGCTGCCGCAGTCAAAGCGTTTGCCTTTGAACTGGTAGGCCAGCACGCAGCCATTCTTGGCCTGTTCGAGCAGCGCATCGGTAATCTGGATCTCACCGTTTTTGCCGGCAGGCGTGCGCTCCAGAATATCGAAAATATCCGGTGTGAGAATGTAACGGCCAATAATGGCGAGGTTGCTCGGGGCATCCTCCGGCGCAGGCTTCTCAACCATGTCGGTGATGCGGTAGAGGCCGTCTTTCATGGATTCGCCGGCAATAACGCCGTACTTGTGAGTTTCATCCGCCGGCACTTCTTCAATAGCCACAATGGAGCAGCGGAACTGGTTGTACAGCCTGACCATCTGCGCCATAACGCCGTCTTCGCCGTTACCGGGGCCAACACAGAAGTCATCCGCCAGCACAACCGCAAACGGATTGTCACCCATCAGGTTGCGACCACTCAGAATAGCATGGCCCAGGCCTTTCATCTCAACCTGGCGGGTAAACGCAAAGGTGTTGTGATCAATCAGTTCGCGTATGGAGGTTAGCAGGTCTTCCTTTCCGGAGCCGGCAATCTGGTGCTCGAGCTCATAGCTGATGTCAAAATGGTCTTCGATTGCCCTTTTGCCGCGACCGGTTACAAAACCGAATTCGTGGATGCCGGCTTCGGCGGCTTCCTCAACGCCGTATTGCACCAGCGGCTTGTTAACAACAGGCAGGATTTCCTTGGGCATCGCTTTGGTAGCCGGCAAAAAGCGGGTGCCATAACCGGCAACCGGGAACAGGCATTTTTTGATCATCGCATTCGTCCTTTTCATCGGATTTCGTAACCTGGCTGGTACTGCTATACAGCAGCAGCATTCCATGGAATGTCGCGAGTTTACCAAGATATTCCGTCAATTGGAGAGCGTAGCCGGAATTCATTACGTTTTGTAATCGGCAGTTTCGCACGACCGGTTTCAGCCAAGTGCTTGCCAGTGTTAAAGTAAATTTTCAGTTATCGTTATAACCTGCTGTTTTAGCGAACATTAAAATTGTAAATTTTGGAAATTTTCGGTGGATTGTTTTGCTGCCTTTTTTTAGAGTGGGCGGGCACTTTTAAACTACCGTAATTCCGGTTAATGATTTCAACGAGGCTGTTTAGTGGGACGTATTCTGCTCCTGGCCATAATCACGGGCATGGTTACCGGTCAAGCTCTTGCCGATAGCGAAGGGCCCCGGGCCAGATCCCCTCTGTGGGATCTGTATCCTGCGGATCTTCTCCAGTCGGTTACCCGGTACGTTGCTTCCCACGTCGAGTTTAGCGGCAACTCCAGCCAGAACAACGACAAGGCAAACGGGCGCCTCAATCTGACCAGCAACAACCTGATCTGGTCTCAGCACATACTTGGGCTTGATTTCAGCGATTCCGTTGTGCGCGACGGTAACGCTGAATCCACGACGCTTGCGCTCCGCTACTCATTTCCCATTGCAGGTGGCAATTTCCGTATTGATCTGGAAGACAGGGATTATGCGGGTGCCATCAGCGAGTCGGGGCAGCGCTTCGATGCCCGTGGCGAACGACGCGATCTCCGGATTACCGGCAGCCGTTCTCTCTGGTCCTGGCAGGGAATGGAAATTGGCAGCGTTGTTTCCCACACCAGCGGCAGCAGCAGTGCTTTTGAAGATGCCGTATGGGTTAAGGATTCCACCCATCAGCTTTCAAGCTTCGGCCTCGAAGGCAGCGCATCACGGGAGTTGCTTGGCGGGTTTTATGCCTCCACAACACTCATTGCCATGGGGGGGCTGGATTCCGAAGAGACAGTCAGCCAATCGGGCTACACAAGTGATTCAGATGGTTTCCACAAACTGGCTCTCTCTGCTTCCCTCAGCCGGGAAGTGCTGAGCTGGAACCTCGGGCTTAACGGGCGGTACCAGTTTGCCCCCGGGGATTTGCCGTCTTCTGAGTACCTGACCATTGCAGGCCCAAGCCTCATGCGGGGTTTTGGTGGCCAGTCCGTGCGGGTGCCGGAAGGAGGTCTGTTGTGGATGAATGCCCGCAGCCCCGGTTATCACTGGCCCTTTGCATCGGAGCTGAACTCGTCCATCACAATCTCCCTGCTGCAGGGCTGGGCACCCTATTCGGCGGCACAGTCTGACCGGTTTGGCAGCACCAGTACCGGCGAAATTTCTTTCCAGCTCTATTCCCGTGATTTTCATGCGGATGTAAGCATCGGGCAAATGCTCAATGCATCCAACACTGCACTCCTCATGCCTTCCAGCCCGGATCTTTCCTTCTCCATTACGCTCGGCATCTGATCCCTGCCAGTCCCGCCCTTACCAAGATGTCACTTGAGGCCGCAGTGTAGCTGTTGTTACATCTGTATCCAGGCCTAAAAGGAGTTTTGACATGTCAGGATTACGCCTGCAGGGGTTAGTATTTTCCTTTCTTATTCTGTTCGGAGTTTCCGGTAACGCCCTGGCGTTCGGCTTTGACGACGTCATCAAAAAAGCCAAAACCCGTGCCGGGGAAAAATATGAGGCGCCAACCCAGGCACCGGACTTTCTCAAAAACCTCAGCTACAGCGACTACCAGTCGATCCGGTTCAGGCCCGAAGACAGCCTGTGGCGCTCTGGCAAATCCCGGTTTCAGGTGATGATGATTCCCCAGGGCAGCTTCTACTCCCAGGCCGTGCAGCTTAATGTCATTGATAGCGAAGGCGTACACCCCGTCGAATTTGACAAAAACCGGTTTGAGTACCCGAACCCCGAGTTGGCAAAACGGATTCCCGCCAACCTTGGCTATGCCGGGTTCAAGTTAACTTATCCCTTGTCTGGCGCAGGAACACAAAACCAGTTTCTGGTGTTTGGCGGAGCGAGCTACTTCCGGGGAGTGGGTGCAAACCAGAATTTCGGGCTGTCCGGGCGGGGAATCGCGGTTGATACCGGCCTCCCGTCCGGGGAGGAATTTCCGGCATTCACCGATTTCTGGATGGAGCGCCCGAAGGCGGATAGCGATGTGATGGTGGTCTATGGCCTGTTGGATGGCCCAAGCCTGACTGGTGCCTACCGGTTCGAGATCCGTCCGGGCGAGCACACCCGCATGAACGTCAGTGCCGAGCTTTTTTTCCGGGATGATATTGAGCAACTGGGCCAGGCACCGCTTACATCCATGTTCTTTTACGGGGAAAACACCCTCAGGCCCCTGGGGGAGTGGCGCCCGCAGGTGCATGATTCCGACGGGCTGCTAGTGAAGGATGGCAAAACCGGGGAGTGGTTGTGGCGGCCACTGGTTAATCCGGCGCAACTGCAACTAAGCTATCATCATGTTCAGGATCTTGATGGATTTGGCCTGATGCAACGGGACCGCCGCTTCGCAGATTTTCAGGATAACGAAGCCCGCTATGATCGCCGCCCGAGCATGTGGGTAAAGCCGACTGGTGAAAACAAAGAAGGCTGGGGAGAAGGGGAGGTGGTGCTTGTTGAAATTCCCTCCCGGGCAGAGACTAACGACAACATCGTGGCATTTTTCAAGCCGGCTCAGCCGATTAAGGCAGGAGAGAGCCGGCGGGTGAATTACTCCGTGCTCTTTGGTGGGCCGGAAATCACCGGGCAACCAAACGCTCGTGCTGTCAGTACCTTTGTGGGCAAAGAGAGCCGGGGGGATAACGCTGACGAAGCGCTGCGGCTGATTGTTGACTTCAAAGGTGGCGAGCTTGCCGGGCTGCGCCCGAACTCCGCTATTGTCAGCCAGGTGAGTGGCGGCGAGGGTGTAGAGGTTATCGAGCACTTTGTTGAGTACATCGAGGCGATTGATGTGTGGCGGCTGTCCATTCTGGCAAAACCGGCGGTTGACCAGCCACTCACACTAAGAGGGTCCCTTGCCAGGGACGATAAGCCGGTTACCGAGACATGGACCTATCGGCTGGGGCCCTCAACGGATCTTCGTGGTAAGTCGTCGTAGAAACTTCCGGCGGTAAATAACGTGCAAGGAGACAGGCATGGAAGATATTTCCTTCCAGGATGTATTCAGCCGTTTGTACAGCTATCTGTGTGAAGCAGGTGTCGAGATGACCAGTGAGCGCTGCCGGCAAATGCTTCAGCTGATTGATGACGCTGTTGCCACGGTTGGCGAGAATACCGGGCAGGTGCTTCTTGATAACGCCATGGACCGGTTACCCGAGTATTTTGTTCTGCCGGAAGCACGGATTCCCACGCCGACACCGCCTTTATACCGGGGTAGCATCGGGTACAGCCGTAATGGATAGCACCGCTGCCCGCGCCGCCCCGGAACACCGCTGGCGAGGTATTGCCAATCTTCGCCGTGCCGTGTTGATGCTGTTTGTGTTTGGCCAGACCGCAGTGGCCTCCTATTATCTGCTCTGGGTGTTGCCATACCATGGCGGGACCGCTCTGGAACTTGGCATGCTGGTGTTGTTTGCCATTCTTTACGCCTGGATTGCCGTCGGGTTCTGGACAGCCGTGTTCGGGTTTGTGATCAGGCTAACGGGCGGTGATCGCCATTCCATGCTCAAACGCCACACAGAGGCGGAACTGCTGAAAACGCCCCTGGCAAAAACCGCTGTACTGCTGCCTATTTACCATGAACCGGTTCACTGGACCCTCAGCGGGTTGAAGGCGGTGTACCGGGACATTGAACGCACCGGGCAGATTGAGCACTTCGAGTTCTACATCCTTTCCGACAGCCGGGACCCGGACGTCTGGCTGGAGGAGCAGACGGCGTGGAGCAAGCTGGCGAAAGAACTGGGAGGTGAAGGCCGGATTTTCTATCGCCGGCGCCCGGTAAACCTGAATTACAAAAGCGGCAACGTTGCGGACTTTCTCCGCCGCTGGGGCAGGCGCAGTACCTATATGGTGGTGCTCGATGCCGACAGCCTGATGAGCGGCAGTACCATTGTTCGCATGGTGCGGTTAATGCAGCTCGAGCCTGCCGTGGGCATTCTGCAGACCAACCCCAGTATCATCAACGGGCAGTCGCTGTTTGCAAGGATTCAGCAATTTGCCAATCGTTTCTACTCTACTTTGTTTGCCACCGGGCTGGCGGCCATACAAATGGGTGATGCGGCATTCTGGGGCCATAACGCCATCCTCCGTATAGAACCTTTCATGAAGCACTGTGGCTTGCGCAAACTCCCCGGGTTCGGGATTTTTGGCGGCCCGATCATGAGCCACGATTTTGTGGAAGCCGCCTATATGGGGCGCGCCGGTTACGAAGTCTGGCTGGAGCCGGGTCTGGGGGGAAGCTACGAAGAGTCGCCGCCAACCCTGGCAGATGAACTCGCCCGCGACAGCCGCTGGGCCAAAGGCAACCTGCAGCACCTGTGGATTATGCTGCGGGAGCCAGGCCTGCGTTTTGCGCACCGGATGGCTTTTCTTAACGGCATAATGGCCTACGTGGCTTCGCCTTTGTGGCTCGGCTTTCTGATTCTTACCACCATTGAAGCGGCCAATATGACCCTGTCACCCATCGAGTATTTCCCGGAAGGGCATCAGGGCCTGTTCCCACTGTGGCCAGAGTGGCGGCCAGAGTGGGCCCTCGGCCTGGCCCTGAGTACCCTGGCGCTGCTTTTCTTTCCCAAGTTCCTGGCGATTATTGATGCGGTTATTCACCGGCTCACGAAAGACTTTGGCGGGCTGTTCCGGCTGTTCTGCAGCGTGTTGCTGGAAATCGTCATTTCGGTTCTGCTGGCGCCGGTGCGCATGTGGGCACACAGTCGTTACGTGCTCTCGGCATTATTGAATGTATCACTGCAGTGGGCGGGGCAGAACCGCACCGAGGAAACGAGTTGGAAGGAAGCGCTGATAACCCAGCTGCCGGGAATGCTGCTGGGTGCCGGTTGGTCGGCCTTTGCCTGGAGCCTGGACACCATGTTTTTCTTCTGGTCTTTGCCCGTGGCCTTGCCCCTGATTCTGGCCGCGCCTACCGCCGTGTACCTCAGCCGGAACTCGCTTGGCCAGGCGCTGAAGAATCGCCGCCTGCTGCTGATACCGGAAGAAAACAAAACCATGACACTGCTTGAAGACGCGATTCGGTTTCGTTCACGGGAGCAGACAGACTCCACCCTTACACCGCTTGAACAGGCTGTGCTCAGGCTTGATCACAACCGCCTGCACCAGGCACTGGCATGGGATCACCGCCGGGGGTCCCGCAAGGCCGAGCTGGAATCCTGTGTGGCGCGTTGCCTTGCGGAGGGGCCGGATGTTCTTTCACGCTCCGAAATGAGCCAGATTGCCCGGGACCGGGAGTCGCTCAGAGTAATGCACGAAGGCGCCTGGCGGGCACCCCCGGACAGTTTCTGGGGCCGTGCCATAGGCCGGTTAAGGTTATAGATCAGCAAACAGGCTAACAGAGGAGAACGCAGGCTATGGATCGACGAACTCTGATAAAAACCCTGATAGCAGGAGTGGGTGCCAGTGCCTTGCCCCTGGCGCCTTTGGTCTGGGCACAGGAATCGGAGCTCAGTTCCGGCGTTAATGGGAAACCATTCAGCTACGCATGGCTGAAAGGCTATGCCAGGGAACTGGCCGGCCATCCCTACATTTCCCATGAGGGCGAGCTGCCCCAGAGTTTGAAACAGCTCTCCTGGGACGACTACCAGGCAATCGGGTTCCAGGAAGATCACGCGTTATGGGCCGATAGCGACACCGCCTTCCAGGTGCAGCTTTTTCATCTGGGGTTGTATTTTCAGTCGCCAGTACAGATTCATGAGGTGGTTGATGGCAAAGCCACCATGCTTCGCTACAACCCGGATTTTTTTGATTACCAGGGTGAACAGCCCCTTGGTGACCTGCCGGGCAACCTCGGCTATGCCGGGTTTCGCCTTCATTATCAAACCAACTTTTCCCTGGACCTTGCGGCGTTTCTCGGCGCCAGTTACTTCCGCGCGGTGGGTGCGGAGATGCAATACGGCATGTCTGCCCGAGGGCTGGCGATTGATACCGCCATTGACGGCGACGAGGAATTCCCCCGCTTCAGCGCCTTCTGGCTGGAGAAACCCAAACCCGGCAGCCACGTAATGCGGGTGTGGGCGCTGCTTGATTCACCCAGTACTACAGGAGCCTATGCTTTTGTGCTGGATCCGGGTCGCAACATGGTGATGGATGTTGACGTCGCGCTCTACCCGCGCCAGGAAATCAACCGGGCCGGCATCGCTCCTTTAACCAGTATGTATCAGGTTGGTGAAAACAACCGGCGTATGGGGTACGACTGGCGCCCGGAAATTCACGATTCCGACGGCCTTGCGATGTTATCAGGCAGTGGCGAGTGGTTGTGGCGCCCCCTCGAGAACCCGGCTCATCTGCGTTTTAACAGTTTCAGCGATAACAATCCGCAAGGATTTGGCCTGCTGCAACGCGATCGCAACTTTGACCACTACCAGGACGATGGTGTTTTCTATGACCGCCGCCCAAGCGTATGGGTGCAGCCAAAAGGCGAATGGGGCAAGGGCAGTATTGATCTGGTGGAAATTCCGACGGTGGATGAAACCTTCGATAACATCGTTGCCTTCTGGCACCCCGAGGAGCCGCTGAAGCCCGGGCAGGAATATCTGTATGCCTACCGCCTGCATTGGGGTGAACGTGCGCCGGTCAGGCCGCAGGAGCTTGCCACTGTGCAGGCAACCCGAACCGGCCTGGGTGGTGTCGTTGGCCAGAAACGGGAGTATTTCTCCTGGCGATTTGCCGTGGATTTTGCCGGGGGGATGCTCGAAATGCTGGGTGACGACGCCGAAGTGGAAGCCGTTATCAGTGCCAGCCGGGGCGAGGTGGAAATAACCTCGGCACGCCCGTTGTCTGCAATCAACGGATACAGGGCGATGTTTGATCTGGTTCCGGGCGAATCAGAAGAACCCATCGATATCCGGCTGTACCTGCGCCTCGGCGACGAGCCGCTTACCGAAACCTGGGTTTACCAGTATTCACCGCCTCCCGTTTCCGAGCGCAAGCTCTACTGATGTGGTAGGAACACATCATTCCTGGATTGTTAACAATCAAAATCAGTAATTGTTGACAATATTGGGTTGAAAGCGTAGATTTCCGAAATATCGCCCAATATTGTCGACAAACCATGCTGGATACCAACGCTCAAACCTATACCCGCGCCGATGAGGCTTTTGATTGTCTGCAAACGGCCATCGTGAAGGGGGAACTTGCGCCAGGAGACAAAATCGGTGAGCTGGACCTTTGTTCGCGTTTTGAACTCACCCGCGGCCCGCTTCGGGAAGCACTTGGCCGGCTTGAGTCCCGCGGGCTTCTGGTGCGCAGGCCTCATGCAGGTGTAAAGGTTGTATCGTTAAGTGCAGCAGAACTGGTTGAGTTGTATCGCATACGCGAAGTCATGGAAGGCCTGGCAGCTCGCCAGGCGGCCGAACGCATGACCGATCAGGAAATTGCGGACCTTCAGGCCACTCTGGATGGCCACGAAACCATGATCGAAGAAGCCCATGGGCAGGCCTATTACCAGGCTGAAGGGGATTACGATTTTCACCACCGCATTACCACCGGCAGCCGCAATACCAAACTGGCCCAGATGCTGTTAGGGGATCTTTACTATATGGTGCGAATGTACCGCTATCGGCTGAGCACCTCCGCCGGTCGCCCCCATCGCGCCCTCGGCGAACACCGCCGGATTGTGGAAGCCATTGCCCAGCGTGATGGTGAACTCGCAGAATTTCTGATGAAAAGGCACATCAACGCTGCCCGCGAAAACATTGAGAAAAAAATAAAGGAAGGCGTTTTAACTATCTGAATTCATTTGCTATCTGAAAAGAGAGGAAAATAACATGTCCAGCAAGCTCTCCCCGGGCGCCCGTTTCCGTAAAGCCCTCAAAGACAACAAGCCCCTGCAGATTGTGGGAACAATCAACGCCTACGCCGCCATGATGGCGGAAAAAGTCGGGCACCAGGCGATCTACCTTTCCGGCGGCGGCGTGGCAAACGCCTCCTATGGCCTGCCGGATCTGGGCATGACCAGCATGAACGATGTGGTGGAAGACGTGCGCCGCATCACCGCAGCAACCGACCTGCCGTTGCTGGTGGATATCGACACAGGCTGGGGTGGGGCGTTCAATATTGCCCGCACCATCCGGGAAATGGAGCGTGCCGGCGCTGCGGCCGTGCACATTGAGGACCAGGTAGCCCAGAAGCGCTGCGGGCACCGCCCCAACAAGGAAATTGTCTCCAAAGAGGAAATGGTTGATCGCATCAAAGCCGCCGTAGACGCCCGGGAAGACAAAGACTTCTTCATCATGGCCCGCACCGACGCCTTCCAGAAAGAAGGCCTGGAAGCGGCCATTGATCGCGCCAAAGCCTGCATCGAAGCCGGCGCAGATGGTATTTTTGCGGAAGCGGTTACCGAGCTGGAGCACTACAAGGCATTTTCTGAAGCTCTGGGTGACATACCCATTCTGGCGAATATCACCGAATTTGGCGCGACGCCGCTTTATAACCGTAAAGAACTGGGTGAAGCCGGAGCCGCCATGGTGCTGTACCCGCTGAGCGCATTCCGGGCCATGAACAAAGCCGCGGTAACCGTGTACCAGAACATTCTGGAGAAAGGTGATCAGAAAGACGTAGTTGATCTGATGCAGACTCGTATGGAACTCTACGATTACCTGAACTACCACGATTTCGAACAGAAGCTGGACCAGTTGTTCCAGCAGTCCAAAAGCTGATATCCGAGTGTTGAGTCATCGGGTTCCCGAACGAAACCCGATCAATCATAAATCATAAAGGGAGAGCACCATGGCTGAAGCAAAAAAAACAGGTGGCGCAGGCCTTCGCGGGCAGGTTGCTGGTGAAACCGCACTGTGCACCGTTGGTAAAACCGGAACCGGCCTGACCTATCGCGGTTACGACGTCAGTGACCTGGCAGACAACGCCCAGTTTGAAGAAGTAGCCTACCTGCTACTGCGCGGCAAACTGCCGAACCAGCAGGAACTGGATGCCTACAAGAAGAAACTGCAAAGCCTTCGCGGGCTGCCTGCCCCCCTGAAAGCGGTTCTAGAACAGATTCCCAAAGACGCTCACCCCATGGATGTAATGCGTACCGGCTGCTCCATGCTGGGCAACCTGGAAACCGAAGAGGACTTCAGCCAGCAGGACGATAAAATCGACCGCATGCTGGCCCTGTTTCCCTCCATCATCACCTACTGGTACCGCTTCGCCCACGAAGGCGTACGCATTGAAACAGACAGTGATGTGGACTCCATTGGCGGCCACTTCCTCGAACTGCTGCACGGTAAAAAGCCCAGCGAACTGCACGAACGGGTAATGAACGTATCCCTGATTCTATACGCCGAGCACGAATTCAACGCCTCCACCTTCACCGCCCGCGTGTGCGCATCCACACTCTCTGACATCCACAGCTGCGTAACCGGCGCCATCGGAACCCTCCGCGGCCCGCTGCACGGCGGTGCCAACGAAGCAGCCATGGAGCTGATTCAGAGATTCAAAACGCCAGAAGAAGCCGAAGAAGGCCTGATGGGCATGCTGGCGCGCAAGGAAAAGATCATGGGCTTCGGCCACGCGGTTTATACCGAGTCGGATCCCCGCAACGTGATCATCAAGAAGTGGTCGGAAAAACTGGCCAAGGAAGTAGGTGATACGGTGCTCTACCCGGTATCCGTGCGCTGTGAAGAAGTCATGTGGCGTGAGAAAAAACTGTTCTGCAACGCCGACTTCTTCCATGCATCTACGTACCACTTCATGGGCATTCCGACTGAACTCTTCACCCCAATCTTCGTCATGTCCCGCGTTTCCGGCTGGACGGCGCATGTGAAAGAGCAGCGTGCCAATAACCGGATTATCCGCCCGAGCGCGGATTACACCGGGCCGGAGCATGCTGAGTGGCTGCCGATTGAGAAGCGGGCGTGATGTGAGTTGAGAGGAAGCCTTTGCTTCCCCCCCCTCTCCCCAACCCCTCTCCCGCGAGGGGAGAGGGGCTAAAGATTCCCGCGAGGGAACAAAGCATCCAGCCCACTCTCACTCCCGGAATGGCGATCTTGTCTCCCCTCTCCCCTCGCGGGAGAGGGGCCGGGGGAGAGGGGGAGCCACCATATTCCAATCAAGAGAATTCAAATGAACACCAACTACCGCAAACCCCTGCCAGGCACCGACCTGGACTATTTCGACACCCGCCAGGCCGTAGAAGACATTCAGCCCGGCGCCTACGACAAACTCCCATACACCTCCAGAATCCTGGCGGAACAGCTGGTTCGCCGCTGCGATCCGGACGCACTCACCGATTCCCTCAAGCAGCTCATCGAGCGCAAGCGGGATCTCGACTTCCCCTGGTATCCGGCCCGCGTAGTCTGCCACGACATCCTGGGCCAGACCGCACTGGTGGATCTCGCCGGCCTGCGCGATGCCATTGCCGAGAAGGGCGGTGATCCCGCCAAAGTAAACCCGGTGGTGCCCACCCAATTGATTGTGGACCACTCCCTGGCGGTGGAGCACGCCGGCTTTGAGAAAGACGCCTTCGAGAAAAACCGCGCCATCGAAGACCGCCGCAACGACGACCGCTTCCACTTCATCAACTGGACCAAAAAAGCGTTCAAGAACGTGGATGTGATTCCCCCGGGCAACGGCATCATGCACCAGATCAACCTGGAGAAAATGTCTCCGGTGATCCAGGCGCGCCCGGATGGTGAAGGCAAGAAGGTCGCTTTCCCCGATACCTGCGTAGGTACCGACAGCCACACGCCCATGGTGGATGCCCTGGGCGTTATCTCCGTAGGCGTTGGTGGCCTGGAAGCGGAGAGCGTGATGCTGGGCCGTGCCTCCATGATGCGCCTGCCGGATATCGTGGGTGTTGAGCTCACCGGTAAACTGCAGCCAGGCATCACCAGTACCGATATGGTTTTGGCCCTGACCGAGTTCCTGCGCCGAGAGCGTGTGGTAGGGGCCTATCTTGAATTCTTTGGCGAAGGCGCAGACAGTCTCACCATCGGCGACCGTGCCACCATCTCCAACATGACACCGGAATACGGCGCCACAGCTGCAATGTTCTACATCGACGGCCAGACCATCGACTACCTCAAACTCACCGGCCGTGAAGACGAGCAGGTGGCACTGGTAGAGAAATACGCCAAGCACACCGGCCTCTGGGCAGATGCCCTGAAAACCGCCGAGTACGAGCGCATTCTGAAGTTTGATCTTTCCACCGTTGTACGCACCCTGGCTGGCCCGTCCAACCCCCATGCTCACCTGCCAACCTCTGAGCTTGCCTCAAGGGGTATTGCCAGTGAGTGGGAGCAGGAAGAAGGCAAAATGCCGGATGGCGCGGTAATCATCGCTGCCATCACCAGCTGCACCAACACCAGTAACCCCCGTAACATGGTGGCCGCTGGTTTGATTGCCCGTAACGCCAATAAGCTGGGCCTCACCCGCAAGCCCTGGGTGAAAACCTCCCTGGCACCGGGCTCCAAAACTGTTGAGATGTACCTGAACGATGCCAAGCTGTTACCAGAGCTGGAAGACCTCGGCTTTGGCGTGGTCGGCTTTGCCTGCACCACCTGTAACGGTATGAGCGGTGCACTGGATCCTGAAATCCAGAGAGAAGTGGTTGAGCGGGATTTGTACTCAACAGCGGTGCTCTCCGGTAACCGTAACTTCGATGGCCGGATTCATCCCTACGCCAAACAGGCGTTTCTGGCCTCTCCGCCGCTGGTGGTGGCTTACGCCATTGCCGGAACCATCCGCTTCGACATCGAAAAAGACGCCCTAGGCTACGATAAGGACGGCAACCCCGTAACCTTGAAGGACATCTGGCCGGATGATGCAGAAATCGACGCCATCGTGAAAGAATCGGTGAAGCCGGAACAGTTCCGCAGCACCTACATCCCGATGTTCGACGTAACCCAGGAATCCCACGCCAACGTCAGCCCCTTGTACGACTGGCGCCCAATGAGCACCTACATCCGCCGCCCGCCATACTGGGAAGGCAGCATGGTAGGGGAGAAGGCTCTCAAAGGGATGCGCCCGCTGGCGGTGTTGCCGGATAACATCACCACCGACCACCTTTCACCCTCCAACGCGATTCTGATGAACAGCGCTGCCGGTGAATACCTGCACAAAATGGGCGTGCCGGAAGTGGACTTCAACTCCTACGCCACTCACCGTGGTGACCACCTGACCGCACAAAGGGCAACCCTGGCCAACCCGAAACTGTTCAACGAAATGGTTCTGGATGAAAACGGCAAAGTGAAGCAGGGCTCTCTGGCCCGCATCGAGCCGGAAGGCAAGGTCACCCGCATGTGGGAAGCCATAGAGACCTACATGGAGCGCAAACAGCCGCTGATCATCATCGCCGGCGCTGACTACGGCCAGGGTTCCTCCCGCGACTGGGCGGCAAAGGGTGTGGCGCTCGCCGGTGTTGAAGCCATTGTTGCCGAAGGCTTTGAGCGCATCCACCGGACCAACCTGGTGGGTATGGGTGTTATGCCTTTGCAGTTTGAAGAAGGCACAACCCGCAAGACCCTGAAGATTGACGGTACAGAAACCTTTGATGTGGAAGGTAAGCCCGAGCCGGGTGCCACGCTGACTCTGGTTATCAACCGCAAAGATGGCAGTTCGCAGAGAGTGCCTGTTATCTGCAGGCTGGATACGGCTGAGGAGTTGTCGATTTACTCTGCAGGTGGTGTGTTGCAGCGGTTTGCTGAGGATTTCCTTCAATCGGAAGGAGCGGCTTGAAGGAGCTGCCACTGGATGTGGCAGGTTCTTTTACCCCCTCTCCCCCGGCCCCTCTCCCGCGAGGGGAGAGGGGAGCTTGACTCCCAAACCTGAGAGCAGCGCAGTAAAGCCCCTCTCCCCCGGCGGGAGAGGGGTTGGGGAGAGGGGGCGAGGACAACCCCCAACCCCAAAACCAAACACCAAAGGTAACCCCACATGCCCCACAAGCCCCAAATAAAAATCCCCGCCACCTACATGCGTGGCGGCACCAGCAAAGGCGTGTTCTTCCGCCTGGAAGATCTCCCCGAAAAAGCCCGGACCCCGGGCCCGGCGAGGGATGCCATTCTGTTGCGCGTAATCGGCAGCCCGGACCCCTACCAGAAGCACACAGACGGCATGGGCGGCGCCACATCCAGCACCAGTAAAACGGTCATCCTGGCCAAGCCTACCCAGCCGGATCACGATGTGGATTACCTGTTCGGGCAGGTGAGCATCGATAAGCCTTTCGTAGACTGGAGCGGCAACTGCGGCAACCTCACAGCCGCGGTAGGTGCCTTTGCCATTAACAGCGGTTTTGTTGCCAAAGACCGCATCCCGGAGAACGGCACGGCGGTTGTGCGTATCTGGCAGGCCAATATCGGCAAAACCATCATCGCCAATGTGCCCATCACCAACGGTGAAGTGCAGGAAACCGGCGACTTTGAGCTGGACGGCGTTACATTTCCTGCCGCCGAGGTGAAGGTTGAATTCATGGACCCAGCAGACGGCGAAGGTTCCATGTTTCCCACCGGCAATCTGGTGGATGAACTGGACGTGCCCGGCGTTGGTACCCTGAAGGCCACCATGATCAATGCCGGTATTCCCACCGTGTTCATCAATGCAGAGGCAATCGGTTACACGGGCACGGAGCTGCAGGATGATATCAACAGCAATCCCGAAGCACTGGCGATGTTTGAAACCATCCGTGCCCAGGGCGCGGTAAAAATGGGTCTGATCCAGAACATTGAAGAGGCCGCCGCCCGGCAGCACACACCAAAAGTTGCTTTCGTAGCGCCGCCGGCGGACTACACTGCATCCAGTGGCAAAAATATCAACGCGGGCGATATTGATGTGCTGGTGCGCGCTTTGTCCATGGGCAAACTGCACCACGCCATGATGGGCACGGCGGCCGTGGCCATTGCTACGGCGGCAGCCATTCCCGGAACGTTGGTAAATCTGGCAGCGGGCGGTGGCGATCGCACTTCAGTGACTTTCGGCCATCCCTCAGGCACTCTGCAGGTAGGCGCGGAAGCAAAAGAAGTGAACGGCCAGTGGACTGCCACCAAAGCCATCATGAGCCGAAGCGCGCGCATTCTGATGGAGGGCTGGGTTCGCATACCGGATGAGGCCTGAACCTCGAAGCACAAACATCACCACATGAGCCCCGAAAGGAGGAGCGATATGTCTGCAACATTCGATCTCAACGAGCGACCCGATTACGACGACGTTCTGCAGCGGATTGCAGACTACGTTCTGACCTATCGGGTGAAGAGCAAGGAAGCCTGGAATACCGCGCGCCTCTGCCTGATGGACACCCTGGGCTGCGGGTTGCTGGCACTTCGCTTTCCGGAATGCACCAAGCATCTCGGGCCGATTGTGGAGGGAACAGTTGTTCCCCACGGTGCGCGGGTTCCCGGTACGTCGTTCCGCCTTGACCCCGTCAAGGCTGCCTGGGATATCGGCTGCATCGTGCGTTGGCTGGATTATAACGACACTTGGCTGGCCGCAGAGTGGGGGCACCCTTCGGATAACCTGGGCGGGATTCTCGCGGTGGCAGACCACCTGTCCCAGAAACGCGTTGCACAGGGAAAGGAACCGCTCACCATGCGCGAAGTTCTGGAAGCCATGATCATGGCGCACGAAATCCAGGGTGTGCTCGCCCTGGAGAACTCCTTCAACCGGGTAGGGCTGGACCACGTGATACTGGTGAAGGTCGCTTCCACCGCGGTCACCGCCAAGCTAATGGGCGCCAACCGCGAGCAGTTGCTTTCAGCACTCTCTCACGCCTGGGTAGACGGACAGGCCCTGCGAACTTACCGCCACGCACCAAACGCCGGCTCCCGTAAATCCTGGGCTGCTGGTGATGCCACATCCCGGGCGGTTCGCCTCGCGGATATTGCCATGCGTGGAGAAATGGGCATTCCAAGCGCGCTGACCGCTCCGCAGTGGGGGTTCTACGATGTGCTTTTCAGTAAAACCAACAAAGACCAGGCCCTCAAGCCCGAGGATAAACGCAAGTTCTCATTACCCCAGGACTTCGGTTCCTACGTAATGGAAAACATTCTGTTCAAGATTTCCTTCCCGGCGGAGTTTCATGCCCAGACGGCCGCTGAAGCGGCGGTAACGCTTCATCCCCAGGTAAAAGACCGGCTGGACGAGATCGACCGAATCGTTATCACCACACACGAGTCGGCGATTCGTATTATTTCCAAAAAAGGCAAGCTGGCGAATGCGGCGGACCGGGATCACTGCCTGCAGTACATGGCCGCAGTACCACTGATTTTCGGTAACCTCAACGCCGAGCACTACGAAGACAGCTTCCACGAGGCCAATCCGCTCATAGACAGGCTGCGGGAAAAGATGGAAATCGTGGAAGACGAGCGCTACACCCGGGAATATCTGGAACCGGACAAGCGCTCCATCGCTAACGCCATTCAGGTGTTTTTCACAGACGGCTCCAGCACCGACAAGGTTGAGGTTGAATATCCCGTCGGCCACCGCAGGCGCCGGAAAGAGGGGATCCCGCTGTTGGAAGAAAAATTCAAGGCCAATGTTGCTACTCGTTTTGTCGGGCAGCGATGCCAGGAAATATTTGACCTGTGTAATAATCAGCGGGCACTTGAGAAAACATCGGCTGATGAGTTCTCAAGGTTGTTTATGATATAGCAGGGCGGTCACTGCTTAAACGGGTTTGCAGTGGCCAGAAAGCATCACTTGCGACCGGGCGACAACGGTTTGACGTTGTCAGGCGCCCCGATATTTTCCCTGCGGGAAGACTGCTCGTCCGGGAAAATCGACGCCAGCCGGTTGTCAATTCGCTCCAGCGCTTCCGCCATGCGCAGAAGCGCAGTGGTTGCGCCCGTGAGATCGCCCATGTTGTATCCGGCATGCCCCGGGCCTGGATGTTCCTGCTTCGTAAGCTCGGTGCTTTTAGGCGCTTTTTCCGGCAGCACATCCCCCAGCAAATCCTTGCGAATGGATTTGAGATCATGGGGGTCGATGAACGGTCTGTCTTCGGAGTATGCGCACATCATCATCCCGTCACACAGCTTATTGACCAGTCGCGGAATGCCTTTGCTCAGCTTGTGGATTTCGCGAACGGTGCCACTATCAAAAAGCTTGTTGCCGCCGCCATGGCCGGAAACCAGAAGCCGGTAGTCAATATACTCAGTTGTTTCAGCAAGGGTCAGACCTTCCAGATGGAAGAAAAGCTTCACCCGCTGAGCAAGCTGGGGAATATCCAGTACCGCCTGTTTCAGCTCCGGCTGTCCAAGCAGGATCACCCGCATTGACGGCCCGCCCATGCTTTCCATGCCAGTCAGCATACGGATGTCTTCAAGATTCTCCCGGGTAAGGTTCTGCGCTTCATCAATGGTTAACACCACCGGGGTGCCTGCCGTGGCCATTTTTTCCAGGTAATCGGTAATCTGAAAGAGCATTGCAACTTTGCTCTCGTCCTCCACCTTTATCCCCGCCTTGCGAAGAATCAGGCTGAAGAGATCCCTGGATTCCAGATTGGTGTAAGAAATATTGAGCAGTTTCAGATTGCTGTCGAGGTTACGAATGGTCTTCTTCAGCAGGGTTGTCTTGCCGGAACCAATTTCACCGCTGATAACCACAAAGCCTTCAGAGCTCCAGATCGCCGAAGACATGTACACGTAAGCCCGGGAATGCTGCTGGCTCATGTAAATAAAGTCGTCTTCCGGTGTAATGCGGAAGGGATGTCTGTGGAGACCGAAAAATTCCAGATACATATTCAGTTCCTGTCCCCGAATCAGGCAAGGCGGATCATCTGATCGCTGCGCAGCAGGGTTTTGTCTGGTTCATAGGCATTATAGCTTTCGCTCACGGTTCCGAACCGGAAATCCCCAAGCAATCGCTCAAGGCGATCGTGGCACTGATGCAGATTAGTATAATGCCGGAAGCGTGAGAACCAGCTTGCGTTATTGTAACGTGGTTGCTCCGGGTCTATCTCCCAGGGGTGCAGATAAAACATCTGGGGTTTCGCGCCAAAGCCGGAGGCGTTGCGAAACAGGTAACGAAATACCGGATAGGGAAACTGGCGGAAATAACCGCCCCCGGCTGCCGGTATGGAAAGCCCCATTATATGGGCGGTGGTCAGCGGAAATTCCCGGATAATGGCGCCACTGGCGGTTTCGATGGAGTAGGGCGCCGACGGCGAGCCGGGGATACCGTAACGGTCATGACGCACGGGGAATATGCTCGAATCCCAGGTAAAGCCTGCATCACTCAGTATGTCCAGTGCCCAAAGCGACTTCCGGGTAATGGAGTAACTTGCAGCGCGGTAGCCTTCTACGGCTTTACCGGTGATGTCTTCCAGCAGCGCCTTGGAACGAAGTGTTTCTTCCCGGAAAACCTCCTGAGTCTGGTTGTAGATCAGCTGGTGACTGTATCCGTGGGAGGCAATCTCGTGCCCGTGATCGGACAACTTGCGGATAAGAGCCGGAAATCTCTCGGCTACCCATCCGAGCACAAAGAAGGTAGCCTTTACGTGATGCTTGTCAAACAGCGCGAGCAGGCGTTCCGTATTCTGCTCCACCCTGGACGGCAATGTGTCCCACTGCTCTGGCCGTATGACGCCGGAAAGCGCAGCAACGTGGAAGTAGTCTTCTACGTCTATGCTCATGGCGTGTAAGGGTGAGGATGTTTCCTTTCCAGGCACGGGCTCTCCTTTCCATGCATAACGAAGAACCTGATTCTCGCTTACTGACCGTGTAAATACAATTCTGGATGCGAGTAGTTCCGCTTCGCGAGAGAAACTGTGTAAAATTCAGCAGGTGAAAGATACAATGAGTTGAGATTAGAGTCTGGTCAGCGCAGAATGGACCGCTCGAAAAAAGAACCGGTGGTAAGAAGATCGGTCCTTGTCAGATTGAGCGTTTGTCGCCGGAAAACTGATGTTGGTCTGTTGCAAGGCGTTGTGCAGTCAACAAGGAAGTTCAGTGTGTCTTATATACGGTTTCGAAAGCATTATCTTCATATCCCCTATCTGGTGCTTGCAGCGCTGGAATTCCTCGCCCTGTACGCAATTTTCTCCTTGCTCTCACCACTGCTCTCAATAGCGGGTGTCGGTTATCCGTCGGTTGATACGAACGCTATGTCAGCAAACCTCTTCGCACTGATCCTGAGCTGTGGAACGCTTGCCATGGGTGGTTACCTTGCTATGGTTCATGAAAGCGTTTCCGCACTGTTTTTCCGCACCTTGGTTGCTTACTGTTTCGTGGGGGGGATTGGGCTAAAATTACTCTACCTGGTGGTTCCAACGGCAGATCCTGGCAGCACGAACCTGTTCTGGGCCGTTATTGTCGCATCGTTCGTAGTGATTGTGCTGCGCCTGGCATTCCTCCGTATAGTGGATTCAGAGCAGTTGGTGCGCCGCGTAGTTGTGCTGGGTGACGGCAGTTTCGCCGCCAGCTTATTGGACGAATACGAGCACAACATGTGCGCACTGGGTGTGCGAATCATAGGGTGCATTGCCGACAGCCCCAATGGCACTGTCGCAGCTGATAAATTGCTTCCCAAGCCCGAAGATTTTTATAAGTTTTGCCGGCAGAACCGGGTTTCGGAGATTGTTATAGCGCAACAGGAACGGCGTCGAAATGAAGGTGGCTGGCTTCCGGTACCGCAACTGATGGAATGCAAGTTACGTGGAATTGCCATAACCAATGGTATCGATTTTTATGAGCGCGAGTTGAAGAAAGCCAAGCTGGATATGGTTCACCCGTCGTGGATTGTGTTTTCGGAGGGGTTCAAAGCCTCCAAAACCCGCGACTTCGCAAAACGCTCTCTGGATTTGTTCATCAGCCTCACGTTATTGGCAGTTACGCTCCCGTTTATTATCCTGACGGCTATTGCGGTGTTTCTGGAAACGGGGCGGCCTATACTGTATAGCCAGACTCGAGTCGGGATGCTGGGTAAGGAGTTTCGAATCTACAAGTTTCGCAGCATGCGCCAGGATGCAGAGAAAGACGGCAAAGCGCGCTGGGCTTCGGCTAACGATGACCGGGTTACCCGGGTTGGAGCATTTATACGCAACACGCGCCTGGACGAACTGCCGCAGCTCTATAATGTGATCAAAGGCGAAATGAGCATCGTCGGGCCGCGCCCGGAAAGGCCCGAGTTTGTCTCGGAACTGAAAGACAAAGTTCCGTTTTATGATACCCGGCATTATGTAAAACCTGGCTTAATGGGCTGGGCACAACTTAAATACCCTTACGGCGCATCGGTTGAAGACGCCCGGGGCAAGCTGGAGTACGATCTATACTACTCCAAGAATCACAGCCTTTTAATGGATTTTCTGATCATGATCCAGACAGTGGAAGTAATCCTTCTGGGTAAAGGCGTCCGATAATAAACAGACGAAGAAAACAATGGGTTTGGGGGTGTTTATGACTAGTTTCACATTGATGCGGGTGGGCTTGATTGCGGTTTTGGGGCTGTTCATCACGGCTTGCTCCGGCCTGCAGTCTTCTGCGGAAATGCCGCCTGCGTCTGAGCTGGAAACCGACCCTTATGAAATCGGAGTAGGGGATACGGTTGCTATACACGTATGGCGCAATCCCGAGTTGAGCCAGTCTATTGTGGTTCGGCCGGATGGCTATATTTCCATGCCCCTGATGGGTGACGTAAAAGCGGAAGGCAAAAAACCGGAACAGCTGGCGATTGAAATCGATGACGCCCTGAGCGAGTTTATCCGTACCCCGGAAGTGACCGTGATGGTTACCAACCCGCTCAGCAAAGAGTTCCGTAATCGTATCCGGGTTACCGGACAGGTCGCCTCGCCCCAATCTGTCGCCTTTCAGCCCGGCATGACTGTTCTGGACGTTGTGCTGATGGCCGGAGGCATTACCGATTTTGCTGCCGACCGCCGTGCAGTGTTGCACCGCCAGATAGAAGGCGAATACCAGAGCTTCAGCCTGAATCTTGAAGCTATTCTGACCGACGGCGACATGAGCACCAACTACAGGCTACAGCCGGGAGACGTGATTAGCGTTCCTCGTAAACAACTGTTCCGGGGCGAGCTCTGATGGATATCCAGTTCATAATTGATACCCTCCGTGCGGTGAAGCTCGAGCTTTATCGGCACAGGTTGGCAGCTGTGATTATTTTTATGGTCGCAACGGTCGGGGTGTTAACGGTGGGCTATGTAATACCGAAAAGCTATACCTCCACGGCTGTTCTTTACGCAGACCAACCCACCATTCTGAAGCCATTGCTCCAGGGCAAGGCTGAGATGACCCAGATCGATCGTGTAAACGAAGCGCGGGAGATGCTGCAAAGCCGGTCTTTTCTGGAACAGGTCGCCATGGATACCGGGCTCATCAGAGGCGACGAAATCGATATCGTTCGTAACGGGAAGATCGATAGCCTGCGCAACCAGGTTGGGATAAAAGTATCAAACAAGAACTTTATCGAGCTTTCCTACACCAGTGGAAACCCGGACGAGTCCTTTAAGGTTCTCAGCGCAGTGCTTAACCGCTTTATTGAGCGCACCCTGCTTAAAAAGCGCACCGAGAGCCAGGGTGCGTTTGAGTTCATCGGGTCCCAGGTTGAAACCTACCAGCGACAGCTTGAAGCGGCTGAACAGCGTTTAAAGGAATTCAAATTAAACAATCAGGACGGTACCGAGGGTAGCGTGCTCGCCAGAATTGAAAACCTGCGGCGCGAAATCGAAAACCTCAAACTGGAAATTCAGCAAACCGAATCTGAAGTTCAGCTTACCCGCCAGCAGCTCGCTGAGGAACAGCCCGTAAGGCGCATAACAGTGGACCCGGGCAAAACCTCCGCCGAACGGCGACTCGTCTCTATGCGGCAGGAACTCGATTCATTGCTACTGCGTTATCACGAACGCCATCCCGACGTGGTGAGTGTCAAGGCGCAGATTGCAGACCTCGAGAAGCGCGTAAACACAGAAACCGATGACGATAGGGATGGCGGCATCACCGAGGTTATGGAAAACCCGGTTTACGAAAATCTTAAAATTCAACTGTCGGACAGCACCACACGCCTGGCCGTCCAAAAGAACCGGCTGGAATCGCTGGAACGGCTTCTCGAGGAGGCGTTTGAACGCTCCCAGCGGGTTGCAGAGAATCAGGCACAGCTTTCGGAGTTGACCCGGGACTACAACGTTACCCGGGGCGTATACGAAGACATGCTTCAGAGCCGGGAAAAAGCCCGGCTCTCAATGACCCTGGACGTACAGGGCGAGGGCGTAAGCTACAAAATACAGGAACCAGCTTCTTACCCCACGCAGTGGGATGGCCTGCAGCTTTATCAGTTCGGCCTTGCCGGGCCCTTCCTGGGCAGCGCCATGGTGCTGGGCTTGCTGGTTATGCTGGTTATGTTTGACCAGCGCGTGCGATCGCCCCGCGCGCTGCAACTGGCCCTGCCGGAAACCATTCCGGTGCTGACTTCGATACCCCATTATCGCAGCACCTGGAAAGACCGGATACTACGTAAGGATATACTCGCAATTCTGTGTGTGCTCGCCATTTTCATGACGGCTTATCTAGCGTTTCTTGTGTTCGGCATTATGGGTGTTACCACCGAACAACTGGTCAGTGAAGTGGACAAATTAACCGAGTTTGTGCTTGGGCTTTGGGGAGAGAGCGAGTAATGGACGACAACAAACTCTACAATGCGCTTCTGAAAAGCCAGGACGAACGCCGTCGGCTGGGGCACGACCGGGGAGAAGCAAAGCGCGAAGAAAACTTTCGCAAAGAGCGCCCTTATGCAGCCTCCGACCGGGACAAGTCTAACTGGAACCGGGTAGAAACGAGCAATCACGAGCCTCCCACGCTTTATGATTCGTCTGTGTCATTGGCACTGATTGCCAACCCGAAGCCATGGAGCCGTGAGCAGCTAAGGGAGCGGAAGATAATCTTTTCCGGCATGCCGGATAAAGAAGTGATGGATGCCTATCGCGAGCTTCGTATCCAGCTCCGTAATCGTGCCGGGGAAGGTAACTTCGCGGTGATGTACAGCAGCCTCGGTAATACCTCAGGTGGGCTTTTGACGGCGTTTAACCTTGCCGCGGCTTTCGCTTTGGATTCGCACACCTCGGCACTGCTTGTGGATTGCGACCCGCACAGCGACGAATTGGCGGGCCTGGTATCGTCCCCAATGAGGGCCGGCGTTACAGATTTTGTGAGTGACCGTTCGATGGCCATCGAATCCATCCTCTATCCAAGCGGTGTCGCGCGTCTCTCGGTAATACCGGCCGGTACCCAGGCCTCCTCGGCGGTTGAACTGTTTTCTTCCGTGCGTATGCGCCAGCTGATGGAAGAGCTCAAAACTCGTTATCCGGATCGTTGCATAGTATTGAACGCCCCGCCGTTCCGGGAAAATACAGAAGCACGGATCCTTGAGCGCTTTGCAGATCAGATCGTCTTCGGGGTTCCTTTCGGACAAGTTACCGGGGAAGTTATTGCAGATTCCGTGGATGCATTCGGGTCTGATAAATTTTCCGGCCTGATTTTCCAGGAGTAGTCTCATGAGACCCAGAGCATGGAACGCAAGTAAACGCAGTCTCGGAGGTCTTTATGTGGGTGCCTTCTGTTTAGCCTGGTCCTATGGAGCAACAGCGCAGGGCCTGAGTGATAATGTCAGCAGGCTTGCGGGCTCGGCCTCGGTATTTACAGGGGTTACCCACACGCGAACGGATCGGGCAGAGTCCACGGAGACCAACACAGAGCCAGGTGTTGGTGTATCCGGCCAAATCGGTGGCACGCTTGAAAGCGGCGCCAATGCGCTTGCGTTGAGATACGGCGGAACTCTGGAAACCGATCGGGAGACAATCGACGGTGGTGACGGGAACAACACGTCTGTCACCGGCGCCTCCCGCTATACCTACTTTGATCCCGGCAGCCGTGTTGATTTCAACCTCGGCCACACCATCAGCTCGGTGCGCAACAACACAGGTTTTGAACTAAACCCTTCCAGTTACGACACAGAAAACACCCTGAGCGCGGGCGCGGGGCTGCGGTTCTATCCGGGGAAGTTAACAACCTTGCGGTTTACCGGCCAGGCCGGCCGCAGTTATGGTGATGACTACATTGGCGATCAGAAATCCTATACTCTCGGCAGTGAGCTTACACGAAGGTTAAGCGACCGCTCCACCGGAGGCCTTAATCTTAGCCGAAGCTGGTCTGACGAGCGTGGTACGGATATCACCATCGATACCGCGCAGCTGGTCTACAGCCTGCAAATGGAAAGCGGTTACTTTCGCATTGGGGCCGGGGGCAGCCAGGCGGAATCGGAATACAGCGACGGAACCATCAGTGAAAATGAAGCAGTAACCGGTTTTGCGGAGCGCGCCTGGGTAGCATCCAATTGGCGCACAGCGGTGAAATACGATCGCAGCTTGTCAGACAGTGCCACAGAACTCTCCCTTAACCAGTCACCTGTTTTTCCCTTGCTACCGGAGGCCGGGACCATTCGATTGCGGGGCCTGGTTATTGAAGATTCACTGTCGATATCCCACAACAACCGGCTCGTTTGCGATGCCTGTAATCTTGGGGTATACGCAAAAGGCGCCCTGCTCGAATCGCAGAATTCCGGAGATAAAACCCACGAATACCGTGCAGGCGTAAATCTTGGTTTTCAATTAACGTCACTCCAGCGGCTCAGCTTCGGGTATAGCTGGGAAGCCGATGCAAATGAAGATGCCGACGTTATTGTTGATCAGATTCATCGCTTTAACACAAGCTGGACTCGGCAGATTGCCGAAAATACAACCTTTGGTGTGGAGTTCTACCAGTCCTACCTCCGTTCTAAATTAGCCAGAGACGACCAGGATCAGTTTGAACTGCGGCTGGTGCTTAGCCGCGGTTTTTCGATGACAGGGGCACGCAAGTAGTGGCTTTAGACGTTTGCCATGAAGACGCAAGCGCCAAATCAGATTTGCTCGCCAACGACTGGAAAACATTGGAGGCTCTTGCGCAGCCCAGTGTTTTTCTGTCCTGGCAATGGATAGGGGTCTGGCTATCCGTTTACCGGCCTGAATGCAGTGTTATCAGGGTAAGAGATCGTGGAAAACTGGTTGGCCTGGGGCTGGTAACGGAATCATCTGAACGCAGGCACAGAGTGCTGGTTTCGCGATGCCTGCGCCTGCATCAAACCGGTTGCCCGGCAGAGGATCAGATCTGTATTGAATACAATGGCTTCCTCGCTGAAAAAGACCGGGAAGCGGAGGTGGGGAAGTCCGCTATAGAGTACCTGAAACAATCAGGAACGGGCTGGGATGAAATCGTGATTGGTGCGGTTGAAGCCGATTACGCGCAAGAGCTGGCGCAAGCCTCGGGGCTTGTTTCCCACATCCGTTGGGAATCGCCAAGTTATGGGGTTGATCTGCGTTCTCTTCGATCCGGTGATCAGGCTTATCTGGATACACTCTCAAGAAATACTCGTCATCAGATTCGTCGCACACGCCGGCTTTACGAGGAGTCGGGTGCCGTAGTTCTGCAGCGACCGGGAACAGTTGCAGAAGCCGAGTTCATTTTTCATTCCATCACCCCGCTGCATTTTGCGCGTTGGGGAGGTGGCCAGGGTGAGAGCAGTTTTACCAACCCCGAGTTCATACGCTTCCACCAACATTATATCCGCACCCACTGGGAGCAGGGAGGAGCCGACCTGATTGTGCTGAAAGCAGGGGATGAAACGCTGGCAATTTTCTACAACCTGATTTATCGCAATCGTGTTTACTTCTATCTTGCCGGCATCAGGAAAGAACAAGATAACCGGTTAAAACCAGGGTTACTCGGCCATAGCCTCTGCATCGATGATTATCTCGAAAAGGGCTTCGATTTCTATGATTTTATGGGCGGCCAGGATCGCTACAAAGCCCAGCTAGCGGAACCGCACCAGCACCTGGTTAAAATTGGCTTGCAAAGAGACCGCTGGAAATTGCGAGCAGAACGTGGGGCGCGAGCCATAAAACACCGCTTGAACAAGGACCGTTGAAATCCATGGCTAAAACATTGCTGCTTGATTCTTCGAAGCGAGCCGAGTGGAATCGATTTGTTTCCGAAGCGGCTGATGCGTCGCCGTACCACCGGTTTGAGTGGATGGAAGCCATTGAAACTGCATACGGCCACAAGGCCTACCCGCTGGCGGTAGAAGAGGAGGGAGCGATACTTGCTGTTTTGCCGCTGATACTCATGGAACACCCTCTTAATAACCCCCTGAAACAAAAATATTCTCTTGTAAGCCTGCCTTTCTGCGATCTGGGTGGAATGCTTGGAGCCGAACAACATCAGCAATTGCTGCGCAGCGCTGCAGCGGATCTGGCAAAAAAGATGAATGCTCAATTGCTGGAGGTCAGGCATCGCCAGCAAGAAGGGCTAGGCTATGATTTTGACCGCCTGAGCGAAGAGTTAGGCGGCCAGAAAGTCAGCATGCTCCTTGAGCTGGAACCAGGCAGTGAAAAGCAATTAGCGGCCTTTAAACCAAAACTGAGAAGTCAGATCAAAAAAGCGATCAAAAACGGATGTATAACGGTAGCGGGTAACACGCCGGAACTGGTCGAAGACTTCTACTACGTATTCAGCCGGAATATGCATGCGCTGGGTTCCCCGGTTCACAGCAAGGCGCTCTTTCACGCTATCTGCGAAGCTTACGGTGACAAGGCCGTAGTTGCGGTTGTCTATTTTGAAGATAAAGTGGCCGCAGGCGGTATTGTTCTCAGCAACGGCCACCAGGCTGCTATTCCCTGGGCCTCGTCACTGGCCGAATATAACCGGCTGGCGCCCAATATGCTGCTGTATTGGGAGCTTCTTTCACACTGCGCAGATGCAGGCATCCGTTTTTTTGATTTTGGCCGGTCTTCCTTTGGGGAGGGTACGTTTCGGTTCAAGAAGCAGTGGGGCGCCCAGCCTTATTTACTCACATGGGAAAACTGGCTCGGCCAGAGCGAAAGCCTGACCGGGCCACCGGGCAGATTAAGGTCAATTATTGAGAACGCCTGGCGCAGGCTTCCGCTGGGTTTGGCCAATGCTCTGGGCCCTCTCGTTCGAAAGCATATTCGTTTATAAGAGGCTTTACGCTATCTGCGGGACATTCTCTCTTTGGCATACTCCAGCCAACTACAGTATTGTCTGAAGTGAGTAATATCGTTGGGAAAGTTGAACCGTTTTAGCGAAAACCGGTTGTTGTCCGCCCTCGTAAGGTGAACATAGCCAGGATCAGCTGAAAACGCCCCGATTAACCCTGCCTGTTTGACGATTTTCTGTTCTCTGACGCCAAAATCAATGCCCTCACGGCCGCTCGGATAGCAAAAGATCGGGACGGGATTGGCGATGTTGGCTTGCAGCGCTTTCCAACTGCCTACTATTTCCTGCTTTGCCTCTTCATCACTCACCTGCGCCAAAATTGGATGGCGTTGCGTATGTGGTCCGAATTCAACATAGTGTGATTCAAGACTGCGTGCCTGCTCCCACGTAATTGGCTGATACTCGTCAGGGGCCTCGGCAGGAAGATGCACTGCAAGACGCTCAGCGATATCTTTTACGGACGACTCAGCGGCTTGGTTCGGTAGGCGTTTATTGAGGTTCCGCAGGGCTCTTACCAGATCCCGTTTATCCTTGGAGGTAGCGAAAGTTTGGGGCGCGACGCCTTTGCCGAGGTCGAGCTCCAGGCTCTGGCGGGGTGTGTGTTTGAAAATATATTCGAGTTTGTAGTCCCAGGACCAGTACCGTTGGTCCTGCATGTCGGTGGCCAAAAACAGCGTAACGGGCGCCTGATAACTTTCGAAAACGGGCAAAGCGGTTTTAGCCTGGTCATAAAACCCATCATCAAGGGTAAAAGCCACAGTTCTGGGAGGCAGAGCTTCACCGCTAATCAGGGCTTCTACAACCTGGCGCACAGAGACCACGGTATAGTTATTACGTTTGAGGTAGGTGAGGGCGGCTTCAAGCTGAGCCTGTGAGTGGCCCTGAATCCCCCGGGAGGCATCCGCAAACCGGTGTAACAGAAAAACCGGCACCAGGTTTTGCCTGAGAGGCTGCATCAGTTTGCACACCGACTGGCTTGTTAAAAGGTTTATCACAGCTTTGGATAACATCATTATTTGACCAGCGCCTTCAGATATTGCCTGAATTCAAGCCAGGCCGGCATCAGGTCGTGCAAACGATTAATTTCGTGCTTTTGATGGCGGAGCCTTATGGAAAGAAAGCTCACCAGCCTCATAAATTTTTTCATCCACGGCTGCCGCCCCTTCAGATACAGATAAAGGCTGTCAACATCGCCCAATAGCCAGCGCAATCGCTGATCAATACGGTAGTCCTCCATGCTGTTCAAAGGCTGCCCAAGCTGCGCTCGTGCCAACATCAGCGGGAAATCCACACCTGAATCCACCGCCAGCTGTAAAGACCCCCAGAAGCGGGTGTTTACCTCCATAAGATAGGCTTTACCCTCCGGAGTAACCCGGAACTCGACCATTGCAACCCCGTGCCAGTTCACAGCATCCAATAGCTTTTTTGCACTTGCCTTTAGTTCCTCGTTAACCGGAACACTTCGGCTCAGAACACTGACGCCACCTTCAGGAGGCTTTTCCCGAAGGCGTTCGTGGGCGAAGAATTGCAGCGGCTCCCCTTTGTTGTACAAACAAAAGATGCCACCGCCGTGCCCCGGAATAAAATCCTGAAGCATAAAAGGATATGTCTTGAGATATGGCGCGCGATCCAAAGCCTGCTTTAACCCGGCTTCATCCTGAATGACTTTTACGTGGGTATATATCCAGTCATGCCCGGTAAAAATACGCGACAATGCAGGTTTAAGTACACAAGGGTAGCTGACGGATACCCCCTCCAGTTCAGCCGCATTGTTAAACACCAAGCTTTCAGGTGCCGGAATATCCAGGCTCCTGGCAAGCTCCACCAGGGAGATTTTATCAGACAGCGCCATTACCGTTTCATAGGGCGCAAAAGGAAGTTCGATTCCCGGCAGCTCATCCTTGCAAAACAGCAGCAACTGGCTGGTGACTTCAGTGGTTGGAATTACCAGATCGAAGTGTTGACGGCCGGTGAGGTCTTTTATCCAGGCAATAAAGTCCCGTGGGTGATGGCAGGGGTCAGGGTGCTGCAGATAAGCCTTACTATAGCGGGAAGCGCCGGCCAGCGCTTGGGTAGTGGCGTCCGCGGTGGTAATCAGGAATTGACCGGACTTGCCCAAAGAACGGGTAACCGCAAGAGCACTGCGCTGGTTGGCGTCCAGAACCAGCACACCGGGCGGATTAGAATCCATTCACTACCTCATAAAATACAAGTTAAAGAGTCTAACAAATCCGTGTAGAAACAGCAGTGGCTCAGCATATTGTCGTAGGTTAACATACAACAAATACAGAAATCGGATCAATGGAATGGCAAACGTGGAATGACTCCCACCATACTGCATGTAATCGACACCACAGGGCCTGGAGGTGCGGAAACGGTCTTTCTGGCACTCGCAGAAGGCTGCATCAAACAGGGCTATCGCAGCGTGGCCTTGATTCGTGGGCCGGGCTGGGTGGAACAACAGCTTAAGACGCGGTCGATTCCCTATTATATCCGTGACTGCAAAGGCTCGCTGAACCTCAGGTTTCTTTTGGAGATGCGTTCCATTATTCGTAAGGAACAAGTGACTCACATTCAGTCCCACCTGCTTGGCTCCAACGTTTACACGTCCATTCTAGGGCTCTTTACCGGGCTTCCCGTAACGGCCACTTTTCATGGCCATGTGGATATCTCCCCCAACGAACGTTTTCGTAACGCGAAATTAGCGCTTATAAAATTGGGGGCCAGGCATGTAGTGTCTGTAACAGAAGATCTGAAAAATACCATTAATCAGACCACCGGTTCCTGGTGCCGGCTTTATCCGACTGTTATTCCAAACGGCATCGATCTGTCCGAACTGGAAAAGCTCCCTATCGGTGCCCCGGCATCGTCCGACAAGCCACTGACTCTGGGATGCCTGGGGAATATAAGGCCTGCAAAAAACTACGCTCTTGCCATTGAATTTGTGCAGTTGTTGAAAAGCAAGGGTACCAACGTCATGCTGCGGATCGCAGGTGACGACACTAAAAGCGGTGCCATTGAGCTTAAAAAAGAGGTCGCCCGGCTGGGGTTGGAAGAAAACGTCGAGTTTCTTGGCTTTATAAACGACGTGCCCGGGTTTTTCGGCTCCATTGATGTATTTCTGATGACCTCCTCATCGGAAGGCCACCCACTGGCACTAACCCAGGCTCTGGCAGCGGCCAAGCCGATTCTCTCCACCCGTAATGGAGTAGAGCGCGTGGTGCCGGAACATTTGCTGTTTCTGGCCCATGAGCATACAGCCGCCTCGCTGTTTGCAGCCTTGGAGGAGCTTCTGCGAAGTTCAGAGACTGCAGCGATCGCAGGAGCTTCAGAGCGCCTTGTTGCAGGCCGGAAGTTCGTAAAGGATAACTATAGCGAGGACGTAATGCGCCAGCGATACATCAATCTGTATGAAATCGGGGCAGCTTGATGTTCCGCGAATACATTATGGACAGGTTTGGTAGCAAAAAGGGATTGTTGCGCTACTTACGGGACGGTTTAGCCTTTCGGCTCGGTAATTTTCGACAATACGCCCAATGGGAAACGCCACCTGAACGACTGGTGTTCGTATGCCAGGGAAACATCTGCCGAAGTGCGCTGGCGGAATGGGTTTTCAAAAGCCACTCGGATATTGAGGCCATATCGCTGGGCTTAAATACGCACACCGGTAAAAAGGCTAATCCCCGGTTACTAAAAATTGCGTTTGAAAGAAAAAATATAGACCTGTCATCCCATAAAACCACCAGTGTTGAAGATTATGTGCCTAAGCCAGGCGACGCTTTTGTGTGTATGGAAGCCAGTCATATCAAGCAGATTGAAAGTCTCGGGTATGGCGGGCCTTTCCTGCTCCTTGGATTGTTCGGCAAAAAGAAAACGTTTCGCATTAACGACCCATATTCCGCCAACGACACGTTCATGGCCAAAACCGTTGATGACATCGTGTACCACACTGTTGAATTGGCAGAAAGCCTAAAGAGGTGATGGTGTTTTCCGTAATCAAACAAGATCTGAAAACCTTCCGGCAGGCACTCAAAGGGCAGGACTCAATTTTCTACTTTGGGCTGGCCTTTATTGTTCTGTATTACTTGCGCCCCCAGGTCATTATTCCCGGGCTAAATATCATACCCTGGATGCAGATTACGATTTTGCTTGGCTTTATCGCGATGGCCGGCAAAAGCAGGCTCAAATTCACGGGTACCCATTTTCTGGTTTTTCTTTTTGCAACACTGGCATGGCTGTCGGCCATGAATTCACTCTATCCCGATATCTCTTCAAGGGACATAACGACCCCTTTTATTTTTGCCCTTGAGGTCTTATTCCTCTCGAATTGTGTGAAAAACGTCAAGCAGTTACAACTGCTGATGGTTGTCTTCTTCCTGTGCATTTTCAAGATGTCCCTTTTTGGCGCCCGCGTCTGGGCGAGCCGTGGTTTTGGTTTTGCGGCTTGGGGCATACAAGGCCCCGCCGGGTTTTTTCAGAATAGTGGTGAGTTCAGTTTGCTGATGGCGATATGTGCGGTGATGTCGATTCCGCTGATTCTTTACATGAAGCCAAAAACGAAGTTGTACTGGTTGCTTCCAATAACTGCGACAATGACTGTTATGGGCGCCAGTTCCAGGGGAGGGCAGTTGGCATTGCTCGTAGGCTTCATATATTTGTTATTGGCGTACAAGAAGATTCGCTTCAAAAATCTGGTTTATGTTGCGGTCTTCGTTTCGATCGTTTGGGCGGTTTTCCCAGAAGAGCAAAAAGCTCGATTTGAAACTGCAGGTTCGGACCAAACTTCCGCTACCCGGCTGCTTTACTGGGAAGCCGGAATCGATATGGCTAAAGAGTATCCATGGCTAGGAGTAGGGTTCAGAACCTTTCCAGAACATTATCACAGGTTATACAAAGTGAGAGATGGCCGCTACCTTTCGAACAGGAAAGAAGTTGCCCATAACTCATTGATTGAGGTGGTTTCCACCCTTGGGGTACCTGCCCTTGTTTTGTATCTCTGGTTCCACGTTGTCGTCTTTTCCAGCAGGTCCTTGTTAAAGAAGTACAAAGAACCTGTCCCTGGGATCGTCTTCCTTGAGAGTTTCCGGGTGTCCTTGAACGGAGCTATACTGACTTATTTTGTAGGTGCAATGTTTATGTCCATCACATTTTATCCCTACATATATTTCCTGTTGGGCTTGGCAATAATTAATGCTCGGCTATCCAAAGAAAAGGAACGCGAAATTGAAATGCACAGAGGAGCCTTTAGTGCCAAAGCCATATGAAATAGTCGTTCCGCTAATCGTGAATTCAGATAATAACTGCAGCACTTTGGCGTAACCAGGTAGAGGTTGGAGGGTCGTTGCCGGTACCCTCACGGACTTTACCGACCAAAGTGAAGCAGTGATGAAGTACCGACAACTGATCCAGACACAACGATATCAGATTTCGGCCCTGCGTGTGGCCGGCAAAAGCCAACGACAGATTGCGGTAATAATCGGTCGCCACAGCAGCACCGTTGGCCGTGAGTTGAGGCGCATCGGCACCTCAGACTATGACCCTGAGGACGCCCAGCACCAATCAAATGTGAGGCGCAGGCAAGCTTTTAAATGGCACAAACGAGTGCAGTGTGGCTGACAGACTGGGTCAGCGAGCAATTAAAGCAATATTGGAGCCCTGAGCAGATTGCCGGCTTCATGAATCGCATGAAGACGCCGGTTCGCGTCAGTCACCTGTGGGTTTATGATCTGATCCATCGTGATCGATTCCATGGCGGCACTCTATGGCGCTATTGTCGACACAGAAACAGCCGCGGACGTCGGCGCAGACCGTGATTCGACTTCTGCAACCTGTTCGAGGCGCGGCTCAAACCCTGACTCTGGACAACGGCGGTGAGTTTTCAGGGCATGAATACATGGCCAAAGCGCTGAACTTGTCCGCCTATTTTTGTGATCCGTATTGTTCGGGTCAGCGAGGCACCAACGAGAATACGAATGGTTTGCTACGCCAGTACTACCCGAAAGGGACGAACTTCACCAAGGTGTCTCAAACACATATCAATCGAGTGGTTGAGCAATTGAATAACCGGCCCAGGAAACGGCTGGGCTACCGAACACCGGCAGAGGTGTTCTGGGGTGAATATTCCAGAGCACTATAAATGAGCGGTGCTGCGGTTATTGGTTGAATTCATGATTTATAGGGCTTTATATGGATGTATCGGTGATAATACCAATTTTTAATGAAGAACAATTTATAGTGCAATGCTATGAGTCGTTGATTTCATGTTTAGATGAATCGAAATTGTCGTACGAAATCGTAATCATAGATAATGGTTCGAGTGACCAAACACCAGCGTTGCTGAAGAGCTTTAAAAATGCGAGCGTATATAATATCCCTAGATCAACGATTTCATATGCAAGAAATGTCGGAGCATCAAAATCTAAAGGTAATGTTCTTGCATTTATCGATGGAGATGTTGTTGTTAATGATGTGTGGGTAGATTCGGTTAGTCGTTTTGTTGAAGATCGCAAGACACCTTTCTTGACCGGGTATGAGGTTATTATTAGAGAAAAACCGTCATGGATAGAAAAGCATTGGTTCGGCAACCTAGCCAGTAATCATATTAACTCGGCCAATCTAATAATATCAAGATCGGCATTTGATATGCTAGGAGGGTTTAATGAAGACCTGAAAACTGGGGAAGATTATGATTTATGCGATAGAGCAAAAAAAAATAATAATATATACTATTGCCCAGTAAAGTCATTTGAAGCAATACATTTAGGCTACCCTTCAACTCTTTCTGGATTTATAAAAAGGGAACTATGGCACGGAGAAGGTGATTTCTCTAGCTTTAAGACTTTTTTAAGCTCTAAAGTAGCGTTGTTATCGGTTTTTTATTTCGCTATTCAAGTGCATGCGATTGCCTTTTTTGTGGTTGGCTGTTATTTATATGGCTTAATTTTTATGTTTTTTTTGTGCTCTTTAAATATTTATATTACGTCGGCAAGGTTTAAAAATAAACCTTTAAAAACTTTAGTTATAAATAATTTTTTAAACTATTGTTATTTTTCTGCTCGTTTTGGGTCTCTGTTTTTGGCTTTAGCCAGAAGAAGTCGTAAGTATTGATGGGCATTAACTAAAATAACTACGAAAATTGTATATTAGGGATTGGGTAGACGCGAGCTATTTTCGTTTGTAGAAATATGTGATGCTATCATCCTGAAAAGTTGGGAGAAAGAAATGTGTGGAATTGCTGGTTGTTCAATTACTCAGCTCACCAGTGACGAAGTTGAAAGCCAAGCCCAGCGCTTTACGAAAGCTCTAAATCATCGTGGCCCTGACGGTAACGGTTTTTGGAGAGATGACGATAACTTGCTCTTAACACATAACCGCTTGGCCATTCTAGATTTGTCTGAGCACGGTCAGCAGCCTATGATTGCTGCAAGTGGACGTTATGTGCTCACGTTCAATGGTGAAATCTATAATTTCTCGGAGCTAAAGTCTGCTTTAGTAGAACTAGGTATTAACTTCAGGGGGCGATCAGACACTGAGGTAATTTTGGCTCTCATTGATGCTCACGGTATTGACCAAACCTTACGTAAAATTGATGGGATGTTTGCGTTTGCTGTGTATGACCGTGAACGCCAAGAGGTAACAATTGCTAGGGATAGGATGGGCGAGAAACCGCTGTTCTATGGGTGGATTAACGGTCGGTTTGTCTTCGCTTCGGAACTGAAGGCACTAAAAACACTTAATTATTCGCTCACGATTAACAGGGGTTGCATAGGCGATTTTCTCACTTATGGTTATATTCCCACTCCACATTCCATCTACCAAGACATCTACAAATTGACGCCTGGCACAAGCCTTACGTTAACCAAAAGGGAAAATTACGGAGTACCGGAATCGTTCAGTCCATACCCGGGCACCGATCACGGTCCAAGGCCATTTTGGGATCTTAAAAAAGTGAAGCGGGTAAGCAATTGTATAGAAACACCAGAGCTGGCAGTAGACGTTTTAGAACAAAAGCTCGAAGATACCATTTCTCGACAGTTGATAGCTGACGTACCGGTTGGGTGCTTCCTTTCGGGCGGCATAGACTCAAGCCTGGTCGCGGCGCTAGCACAGAAGCAGTCTGCACGAGCTATTAAAACATTCACAGTAGGCTTTGATGTGAAACAATTTAACGAAGCACCATTCGCACGAGATATTGCGAATCACCTTGGTACGGACCATCAAGAAACCTACGTTAAAACCACCGATGTGCTTGATCTGATCGATCGTTTACCGCTCGTTTATGATGAGCCGTTTGCAGATCCCTCACAGTTACCCTCGATACTCGTTGCCGGAGTTGCGCGTAAAAATGTGAAAGTTTGTCTTTCCGGCGATGGTGGGGATGAGTTGTTCGCGGGTTATAATCGTTACGCCACCGCGAGCCATATGTCCGCTACGTTTGAGCGTTGGCCTGACCCGGTTAAACACAGTTTGAGTAAATTGCTATTAAGCCTGAATCCGGATAGAGTCGACAGAGCTGTGGAATGCTTGTGTAAGCTACCGGGCCTCGGCAAAGTAAAGCAACCCAACCTCGTGTTGAAGCTCCAGAAGTTAGGAGTTCTGATGAGAACAACGAGGCCCGATGAGGTTTATCTTTTTCTTTTAAAATTTAACGGTCTCTCTCCAGATAAGTCTATACCAACCACAATTCTTGAAAAAAGAGTTCGGGAATTCTTTGATGACGGAGAAGATTTTGCAACTACTGCTATGTTGATTGATCAATTAAACTATTTGGTCGACGACAACTTGGCGAAAGTTGATCGCTCTGCAATGTCAGTTTCGCTCGAAACTCGCTTGCCATTACTTGACCGGCAGATCGTAGAATATTCATGGAGTCTCTCTACGAAATTAAAACTACGACATGGGATAAAGAAGTGGCCTCTTCGACAAATACTGTTTAAGCATGTCCCGGAATCCTTAATTGAGCGACCTAAAATGGGCTTTTCCGTGCCTATTTCTGTCTGGCTGAGGAATGAATTAAAAAGTTGGTCGTTAGATCTTATAGAAAACCCTCTTCTTAAGGAGTTTGTTGATGTCGGCCATTACCGCAGTCTATGGGACAAACATCAACGAGGTGCTTACGATAACGGATTAGTGTTATGGCCTGTTTTAGTTTTATCACAGTGGCTTTCAAATAACTATTGAATAAGGTGAATTTAGATCAGAAATAATTATAATTTTCGAACAAAAGATTAATATATTAAACACAGATTGCCCACGCCGTATTATAGGCTTTATAACAGTGATTTCTGATATGATGAGAATATTTTCTGACATTGGTCAACGATGGAGAACTTATCAATAGATTTTGCAACTCCATTTTTTGAAAATTCTTCTCGAAGTCTTGGATTATTGATAAGAGTAATGATTGCCGCGGCGATCTCGTCAGAAGAGGCTTTTTCTACAACTAAACCGTTAAAACTGTCCTCAACAAGTTCGGGGATTCCCCCGACTTTCGACACAACTAGGGGAATGCCGACACTCATAGCTTCTAAAATTGTAAATCCAAACGCCTCTTCCCAAACTGATGGCACGATCATTATATCACTAGCTACGAGAAGGTCAGGCACATCATTGCGTGTGCCAAGAAAGGTTACAGATTTTTCGATGCCGAGCCTTCGTACCGTACTTTCTAGTTCTTTGCGATGGGTACTACCCGTGACTGTCCAGCAATAGCGGTACGACTTGGGTTCAAGGTCTTATGTCTCAATCAAATTGATTCTATCTTACGTAAAGTCCCAAAGGCGGGTTTGGAACATTTGAACTCAAAAATAAAGGTGAAGTAGAGAGCTCAAAATCATCAATCATGAATTCAGTATCTACTGGATAAACAGCGTTGGCATAGCCCATCAAGTAACCTGCGGCGAAGCCTTTTTTCGTGGAACTAAGGTTGATAGGTTGGTTCCTAATATCATGAGTTTTGGTATAATCTGTGTCTCCTTCCCACTTCCGCCAAACCTCCATTAATCCATCACTTGCTCCAGGCACGCTTTCGCTATCCAAATGAACTACCAAATGCATCCATCTGCCGCGGTCGCCAGGGATAGCGATAAACGGAACCTTGCCGATATCATGACTGCCGTTAATTTTAGCAAAGAAATAGGACCCCCCATGTCCATCGCCTCTGAACGACATTCCTACAGTTGAGCCATCGCCTTGCTGAGAGTACTTGTCCATCCAAAGCCTGAAGAGCTTTTGATTGTCACCGGCTTTTCCGCGTTTGGGGTGGGTAAAATTGGTCGGAACCCGCAGCCAAAAGCTCATCCAGATCTCAGGTTGAGGTTTATCCAAGTAGAATTTTTGTTCTGTCCAGTGCTGACCAGCGGGGTAGAAAAGCCGTAGTGCGTGTTCGCCGCTTTTCGCTTCCCATTGACTGCCTTCTGGAGCTGGCGCATTAATTACTGATGTTCTGAATAATTCAGTTGTTGATGTAACGATCGATGTCATGGCAGAGTTCGTCGACCACCTGAATCCATGTGCGCTTGGTGCGGAAAAGTCTCCAGATTCAAAGGAGTCATACACAATTGATTCGCCGCTGGTGAAAGTGGCAAATGCAAAGAGCCACGCCGCGGTAAAGGTAAGCGCAAATTTATTCATAGAGTTCTCCGGTATGGTTTGATCATCCGTCGAAGCTTAACTTGAACCTTAACAATTGTATCCAGAATATAAGTGTTTTTCGGTTACTAACCGTTAATAAGGAACTGAACTTTGTGATGATCGAGCACCGGCGACGGCTAGGTTCGATTTGCAGACTCTTGGCGATTTCCGAGACAGTAGGCAACTCAAAGCTAAGGAGGCAGGTCACCGGTGTTTTTCAAGATAGTTGGCACTGTTTCTGTGTTTAAGCCGCGTCTTTTTCTACCGTACGCTTCACCGGATTCAGTGTCGTTGGCCCAACGGGCTCGCAATTTCTGACCTGGCGAC
>NZ_NIHD01000030.1 GCF_002806975.1 Marinobacter aromaticivorans
ATGGCGATAAAGAAGGTTGCCAGCAGCAGCATCTGGAAGTAGGAGCCAAACACTTTGGCGGTCCAGGCAAAGCCATTGCCGATCAGGTCGGCCACGCCCTTGAGGTCGAACAGGGAGAACCCGACAAACAGGACAATAAAGCCCACGCTGAGGGTGAGCACCACCGGATCACCCAGTTGGGCTATGGAGTAGTCCCCGCCGGAATTGATGTTGTTATTTTTCATCACACTTACCTTTTTGTTTTGGGCACCTGTTTTATCCGTGCCTTGTGATCCGCAGTGCTCTGTGGCCACCCGGGTTCATTGCAGAGCCCGGGTTCCGGTTTTCAGTTGATGCAGCCAGTTGAGCCCCATGATTTTTTCCACTTCCGGTTCAGAAAATCCTTTCCGCCGTAATCCTTCGATAATTGCCGGAAAGTCACGGTTATCCTTGAACCACGTCAGCGGCCTGGGCCAACCGGCGTTGTTTTTGTTACCTTCGCCAAAATCCATCTGCTTCGACCAGCGCCCGTTACGCATCCAGTCCAGAACAGACTGGGGTTGGCCCTGGCACAAGTCGGTACCGATACCAATATGATCAATGCCCATCAGGTCGGCCGTATCGGCCACCATGGCGCAGAAACTCTCCAGTGTGCAGTCAGGGCCATCCTTCAGGTGGAACGGGTAGACCGAGAATCCCAGCAGGCCCCCACTTTCGGCGATGGCTTTCAGTACTGTGTCTGATTTATTACGCTTCGCCGGGTGAAACGAAGCAGGGTTGGCATGGGAAATAATGACCGGTCGGCTGGAGAGTTCGATGGCATCCAGGGTGGAGCGTTCTGCACTGTGTGACATATCGATGATCATGCCAACCCGGTTCATTTCCGCGATGGCCTGCCGCCCGAACCGGCTGACACCACTGTCCTCAGCCTCATAACAACCGGCTGCCAGAAGGCTCTGGTTGTTATAGGTGAGTTGCATGATCATCAGACCGAGGCGGCGCATCACCGCGATCATGTCGATGTCATCTTCTATGGGCGAACAGTTCTGGGCGCCGAAAAACACACCCACGCGATTGGAGGCGCGGGCACGTTCGATATCCTCGGCGTCATAAACCGGCATAATCAGGTCGCTATGCTGCTCAAAGCGCCGGTTCCAGTCACCGAGGCGGGACAGGGTTTCCCGGGTGTTTTCGTGATATACCAGCGTTGCATGCACCGCTGAGACACCCCCGGCGTGCATCTGCTCAAAAATCTCCCGGGACCAGTTGGAGTATTGAAGTCCATCAATGGTGAGCATGGAATCCGTCCTCCTGTCAGGCCCGCACGTAGCAGGTTTTAACAACGGTGTAGAATTCGCGGGCGTATTGACCCTGCTCACGGGGGCCGAAACTGGAGTTTTTGCGGCCGCCGAAGGGCACGTGGTAATCCGTTCCTGCGGTTGGCAGGTTTACCATCACGCAGCCGGTTTGGGCCCGCGCTTTGAAGTCCGAGGCGATCTTCAGGGAGTTGGTAATAATGCCTGCCGTTAACCCGTACTGGGTGTCGTTCAGAGTCGCCAGCGCGGTTTCGTAATCAGGCACCCGGATGACACAGGCAATGGGGCCAAAGACTTCATCCCGATTGATTGCCATATCGTTGGTGGTGTCGGTGAACAGGGCCGGCGCCATATAGTAGCCGTCGGTCGCAGATTCAACCTTCGAGCCACCGAAAGCGAGAGTTGCGCCTTCGGCTTTTGCGCTCTCAATCCACGCCAGGTTGGATTCCAGTTGGCGTTTGTCTGCGACGGGGCCAATTTGTACACCTTCTTCAAGGGCGTGCCCGACCTTGGCCTGCTCGAGCCGTGCCTTCAGCTTTGCCACGAACTCGTCATGCACGGCATCGGTTACGATCAGCCGCGAGGAGGCGGTGCATTTTTGCCCGCTGCCCGAGTAGGCGCCATTGAATGCGGCTTCTACGGCGAGATCCAGATCGGCATCGTCCAGCACGATCAGTGCGTTCTTTGAGCCCATCTCAAGCTGGCACTTGACCAGATTTCCCACGGTGGCAGAAGCAACTCTGCGGCCTACTTCCAGAGAACCGGTAAAGGTGATGGCCTGTACATCCGGGCTGTTGATCAGGGCCTCGCCGGTTTCACCGCCGGAGCCCATAACCAGATTAAAGGTGCCGGCAGGCAGCTCCTGTTTGCTGATGATTTCAGTGAGAGCCCAGGCACTGGCCGGTACCAGATTGGCGGGTTTGAATACCACCGCATTGCCAAAGGCCAGGGCGGGGGCAATTTTCCAGACGGCGGTTGCCATGGGGAAGTTCCAGGGGCTGATAATACCTACAACGCCCAGCGGCTCGCGCCGAATGTCGATTTCCACGCCGGGGCGTACAGATTCTGCACGCTCATCAATCTGGCGTAACACTTCGGCGGCGTAGTAATGAAAAAACTGGCCCGAGCGGTAAACTTCGCCTTTACCTTCCGCAAGAGGTTTGCCTTCTTCGCGGGACAGCAGCTCCCCCAGCTCGCTCTGGCGCGCAATCAGTTCATCGCCAATGGTCATCAGAACCTTGTAGCGTTGTTCAAGGCCGCTTTTGCTCCACTGCGCGAAGCCGCTTTGTGCGGCGCTGATAGCCTCTCTGGTTTGTTCGGCATTGGCCTGGTCAAATTCGCCGATAACGTCACTGAGGTCTGACGGGTTAACGTTGGTAATGGTTTTGGTGCCGGTAACCCACTGGCCATTGATGTAGAGCGGATGAGAATTGGTCATGAAAGCCTCCTTATTACGATGCATTCATGGTAGTCAAGATGTAATAATAAGAATAATCAATAATAAAGATTGACTTATAAATAATGCTTATAGGGTGATCAGTGTGTTGCCAGAACTTAAAATCCAGCAGTTGCGTTATGTGATTATGGTTGTCGACGAGGGCGGTTTTAATGCAGCGGCCAAGCGCGTGCACCGTACCCAGCCCGCGCTTTCCATGGCCGTGCGGGAGCTTGAACAACGCCTGGGGCAGAATCTGTTTGAGCGGAGTGCGAAGAACCAGCTTACGCCTTTTGGCAAATATTGCCTGCCGCGATTCCGGGAGCTTCTGGGGCAGCATGACCGGCTGGCAAAAGATGTGATCAGCCAGGCTGATGGCAAACAGGGGCATGTGCATATAGCAACGGTGCCTTCGGTGGCCAGCCGCATCATGCCGTCACTGCTTGCGGGTTTTATCGAGCGTTATCCTGACCTGACCATCAGCCTGCACGACGAAAACGCCCATTACGTGTGCCAGATGGTGGCCCAGGGTGAAGTTGATCTGGGCATTACCAGCCTGTGGCAAAGCAGTGACACGCTCGAGTATATCCATTTGTTCGAGGATAAAATCGGCGTTGTGTGTCACAAGGACCACCCTCTGGCATCCCGGCAGGCATTGGACTGGCATAGCCTGCAAGGCGAGAAACTCATACGCAATGGGACCTCCCGGTTATTGATGGGCACCATTGCATCCGAGCTTGTGGAAAATAGCGCGTTTTACATTTCCAATATGATCTCACTGATCGCCATGCTGGAAGCGGGCGCGGGTATTACCACCCTGCCGCAGCTGGCGTTCCCGGAACACAGCACTGATTTGTGCTTCATTCCTCTGCGCGAGCCCGATGTTGTGCGCCGAATCGGCCTGGTAAAGGCCAGCAACCGGACGCTTTCGCCTGCAGCTCAGATTATGGAGGCGTACGTGTTGAAGAAGTTGCGCAGTGAGATGCAGTGATCAGATTCTGTTCGCGCGCCATGGCATAGGCCGCTTTGGGGCCAAGCCATAACGAGGGTAGCAGCACCAGCGAGACCGGGATGGCCGTGATCACGATGAACTGCTGCAGCACACTGA
>NZ_NIHD01000031.1 GCF_002806975.1 Marinobacter aromaticivorans
ACGGAAACCATCGGGTGAACCGGCTTCTAACCAGTAGTTGTAGTACGTTCCGGGCCGACGGCCCTACACCGGACGCCTACTACGCTGCGCTCCGTAGCCGCCGCTAAACAACAGCGTTATAAGCCAAGGCATCGGTCATTTTTATAGTAGTTGGGTGCATAGGCCTTGGCGGAAAATTCGGTGGTAGCTTCTGGTTTCGCATCGTTGTCAAGGCCAGCAACTCTGTCGTCCAAGTTGGAAGCCAGTATCGGCATCTTTCGGGTTATCGGCAGGGTGCCCAGGTTGTGGGGCTGTTCGCCGCAAAATTTGATCGGGACGGGTAATTTGGTGGTTTGTATCGGTGCCGGATCGCGAGCAGGTGCGGGGCTTCTTTGGAGTTCGCATGCGAGCTGAGAAGTGGACTGGAACCATCGGGTGAACCGGCTTCTAACTAGTCGCTGTAGTACGTTCCCGGCCCGGGGGCCGTCCACCGGACGCCACTGACGTGGCGCCGCTAAGCTCAGCGTTAGCTGGTAGTGCTTTGTACCTTTTGGGTGGTCGGGTGCTAATGGCCTTGGCCGAAAGTTGGCAGTAAAACCGGCAAAATTGCAGCGCAGCCAAGGCCCGTAAATTTGTCGTCTTGTTGGCAGCTCAATTGGCCAGCGGAGTTGGTTCTTAAGGGAGTGTTCCGGTATTGGGGCTGTCCGCCGAGAGCTGGTTCCTTGCTTACCTGCTAATCTGATGTTCAGGCTCATTCACCGCATCGTCGGCGGTGGTTTTTATAAAAGTGCATCGGCGGATTTGGGTGCAAGGGCGGCGGTGTAGGCTGCGATATTGGTTGCCAGGGATTGGGCTTCATTGATGCCCCCAGCTAACCAGTCGCTGTAGTACGTTCCCGGCCCAAGGGCCGTCCACCGGACGCCCTTGTCAGGGCGCCGCTAAGCTCAGCGTTATGTGTGCAGGGAGCATAATGGATCAAGTTTATAGCCTGAGACACCTAGGCTTTTTCTCAAAGCACCTCCTCACCGTTACCGGGGAGGGCTTTTACTACAAAGATACCCTCTACACTCGTGATGACGTGAAGAAACTCTTTGTCTCAGGTGGGGGCGTAGGTCCCAGAAGAATGGGAGTCCACCTGGCTGATGGAAGGAAAATTTTGATTAATGCTGTTGCTCTTGAGCTTAACGGAGTGAAGCCGAAAACTGGGTTTTTCTCGGGTACGAATCAGGTGTTTGAGGAGCTTAGGGCTTATTTCGAGGGTCAGAGCACATAACCAGTCATTCAAGTTCGTTCCCGGCCTAGCGGCCGTCCACCGGACGCCCTAGTCGGGCGCCGCTTAATATTGGCGTTAGCTAGTGTGGCTTTGGTTCCTTTCGGGAGGCTCTGTGCCAGTGGCCTTGGCTGAAAGTTGGGAGCAAAACCGGCAACATGGTTTAGTTGCCAAGGCCGTCCGAATTCGCAGTCTTGCTGGCAGTTCAATCGTTCAGCGGTGTTGTTAGTAACATGGGCGTTTGGGTCGTGGGGCTGTCCGCCGGTAAACGGTTCCTTGCTTACCTGCTAATCTGGCGTTCAGGTTCGTTCACAGCATCGTTGACGGTGATTTATTCAAAGTGCCGCAGCGGGTTTGGGTGCAAGGGCAGCGGTGTAGGCTGCGATGTTAGTTGCCAGAGATCGGGCTTCATTGATGCCCCCAGCTAACAAGTCGCTGTAGTACGTTCCCGGCCCGGAGGGCCGTCCACCGGACGCCACTGACGTGGCGCCGCTAAGCTCAGCGTTAAAAGCCAAGGCCCTGGTAATTTTTCGGTGGTTGGGTGCATGGGCCTTGGCGGAAAATTCGGTGATAGCTTCTGGTTTCGCATTGTTGCCAAGGCCAGCAACGCTGTCGCCCAATTTGGAAGCCAGCATCGGCATCTTTCGGGGTATCGGCAGGGTGCCCAGGTTGTGGGGCCGTTCGCCGAAAACTCTGATCAGGACGGGTAGTTTGGTGGTTCGTATCGGTGCCGGATCGCGAGCAGGTGCGGGGCTTCTTTGGAGTTCGCATGCGAGCTGAGAAGTGGACTGGAACCATCGGGTGAACCGGCTTCTAACCAGTCGCTGTAGTACGTTCCCGGCCCGAGGGCCGTCCACCGGACGCCACTGACGTGGCGCCGCTAAGCTCAGCGTTAACTACACTGGCAATCTGGAGAGCCGTGCATTGTGGAAGTTTGATCTAGTCATCAGGGATGCTAGCTATTATCGTCGGCGCTGGTCATTCATTAATGGTTTGTTCAGTTTCGTGTTCCTGGTTGCCGGTACGGTGGCATTCTATTTCGACAATGTGACGCTACTTGGGCGCACGGGACTCGCTGAGTTTTCGGGTAAGTGGGCCCACGGGGTAGGGGTGGCTTCCTTTTTTGTTGCTGCCTATTGGACTTATCAGTCACTAAAGGAGTATCAAGTCTCTTTGCTCATACTCATGGCCCCGTTTTTAGCTGCGGCAGCAGTGTCGGCAATTTTGCTAGCCATCAAGTATGGTTAACAAGTCGTTGTAGTACGTTCCGGGCCTGCCGGCCCTACACCGGACGCCCATTTCGCTGCGCTACATGGGCGCCGCTAAACGTTGGCGTTATATTTCACAAGGTAGTCATGGATAATCGAGCAATACTAAAATCATTATTGGTATCTGCAATTGTCACAACCGTAATTCTGGCTTTTGCTGGTGGCTACTCGTCGACTACAACCCCAGATGGTGTAACAACTCATCACTATACATTTGGTTGGTTTGGTTTTTGGTTGGTCTTACTTGGGCTTTTTGTAGTTCCATCCACCTTTGTTATTGGGTATCCGCTATCACATTTGTTGTTCAGGCTTCGTATTTTTAATATCTATGTCGTGGCATTGTCCGGCACAGTTGGTGCTATCGGAGTTGTTGCTGTCTTATTCTCAAAGTATCCCCCTGCACCAATGCAAATGCTTTATTATGGTTTGGGTGGTTTTGTAGCCGCAGTTACTGCATTTATTAGCTACAAAAATATAACAAGGCGGTCAAGCTGACGTCTATTTCGTCGCTTGTTTATGTGGCGGTCGCTACGCTGCCACAACACAATCAACTACATAGCCGCAGCTTACCGCGGCGTTAGCTGGTGTGGCATTGTTCCTTTCGGGTGGTTCGGCGCCAGTGGCCTTGGCCGCCAACTGGTAGCAAGGACGGAGATTTCGGTGTTTCGCCAAGGCCCTCAAATTTGGCGGATTGTTGGCAGCTCAGTTGATCTCAGGTGTTGGTTTAAAAGTCGTTGTTGGCCTTGTGGGGTCGTCCACGCAAAAGCGGATCTGGATCTGCTAGTCTGAAGTTCAGGTTCGTTCACCGCATCGTTGGCGGTAGTTTTAATTACGGAGCATCAGCGGGCGCAGGTGCAAGGGCAGCGGAGCGTGCCGTCATGTTGGTTACCAGGGTATGGTCTTCAAAGTTACCCCCAGCTAACCAGTCGCTGTAGTGCGCGGCCGATGGCCGCCGGACGCCCTTTACATTGCGGCTTCGCCTTCATTCCAAGGTCGCCGCTAAGCTATGCGTTAAAGGCTGGGGCTTCGGTGGGCTTTATTGCCGAATTTGGTGCAACTCGGCAAGTTTGTTGTCGAGCTTGGTTGCTCAGCCGAACCGGATGGCTGGGAAGAGTTTTGTGCCCTGG
>NZ_NIHD01000032.1 GCF_002806975.1 Marinobacter aromaticivorans
ATCTTGGCGTGCGGCAACTTTACGAGAAGGTCCGTGAAATTACCCGTTCGGCAAGGAGAAATTCTGAGGATTTTCGCAAGACGTTTGCTTTGCTCATCGAAACACACCTGACCTATTTAGAGCCTATTTCAATAGGCCGGCTCGCCAGTCCCATGAAACCCCTCCCTCACCCTATTTTTCGGAGAGATGCCCCAACCTATTAGAAAAGGTTCAAAGGGCAACACGCCGATGGCGTCCATCGCCTCCTGGCCACGATTGGGGTGTGGAGCCAACCAGGTCAGGGTCTCGTTGGAGGCGCTGTGCAGCCAGTCGCGTTTGCCACCGACCTGCATCCCGGTCTCATCGGCATGCAGGTCGGCGCTTCACGTAGCGCCGGGATAACCCACTCGGCAAACGGCTCGGCCCGCGGGTAGGCCTCCTGTTTGAAGGTGAACAGCGTGCCGGTGCTCAACGCCAAGCCGCATTGAGACGTCAGCAACTCGCGGATACGGGGAAAGATAGACCCCATGGGCCTTGAGGTGCGGGCCATACTGGAGGGGGCGAGTCACGCCCTCGGGAAAGGGCGCCACGTCGAGTTGCCCCTGATCATCTTCGAGGACCTCAGCCTGGTACTCGGTGACCACGGCCTGGATCACGATGTCCTGCACCTGGCGCGTTTCGACGCCGACTGGGCGGCAAGTGCGTCCCTTGGGGAGTTGCCGACGATCGACACGGAGCTTGACCCGTAGCATCAGCACAACGATGGCCGCACGCAGCGACTGCGAGACCATGCGGTCTTTCTTGAGCTGCTGCCGGACCCGCTCCAGGGCCTCCTCGACGTTAATATCGTTAAGGGTCATGTCACCGCATGAGCGTGTCGAAGGCTGGGGCACACTATGCCTGAAAAATCAGCTGATTGGCGACAGGCTATCGCAGCGACCTGCAATGGTTCGGACAGTTTTAAAGAAAGCCTGATGCTCCGATAATGGGTCTCTCACAACATCGCCACCCGAACACTGACGGATCCTCACGAGTTCTGTGCTATTCGTCGCATAATGCCTGTTCCCTGACCTTCTCGCGAAGGCTCTCTCGGAGGATTTCCCAGGAGGACCAGGGCACGCCACCACCGCCAACCCCTCCCCGAGGCTTTCGCCGAGATGGAGGCCGGGGTCAGCGAGCTCGGTCACGGCCTGGATCGAAGCAGTCGCAATTCGGCCTTGCTGGCGCAGATCGGGTCAAACGAGCCGCGAGAGAGGGTATCCGGCCCCGTCCCGGCGGCTCCGCCAACCGTTTCGTGACGCGGTAGTGTGTGTCATGAGTCTATTATCCGCCGTCGCTGGGTCAGATCGTGAGCCTGCTGAGCTTCTTACATAATCAAGAGCCCGCTTGATCGACGCCATCCCCCGCAACCCGGTGGGCAAGATCCTGAAAAAGGAATTGCGAGCCCTGTAGTGCGGTTCTGGCTGAGCTTCCACTTGCCTTTCCGGCGAAGCCGTCGGCCGCGAAGTCGTTGGGGGCACGCGATGACGCGATGCCCTTACCGCCTGCGCGATGAAGGAATGGCGTAGGTCACGACTGCATGGGCTACCGGCTTTTCCAGCTGGCCTTCCGAATAGATATTCACCTCGGTTAATACCGAGCGGCGGCCCAGGTGGAGAGGAGTGCCCTTGGCCAGCAGGGCCTTGCCGGCTTCCGGCTTGCGCAGGAAGTTGATGTTCAGGTTGCTGGTGACCGCGAGCGGTACGATACCAATATGGGACAAGACCACTATGTAGGCGGCGGTGTCGGCGACGGCCATCATGGTGGGGCCGGACACGGTGCCGCCGGGACGCAGGTGGGATGCGCCCACCGGCTGGCGTGCCCACGCTTCCTGTTCATCCACCTTTTCGACCACGATGGTGGACTGGGGAAATTGGTCTCTCATGAATGACTGTAGCTCTTCCGCACTGGCCTGAATCGGCATCGTCTGGTTCCTCTATTGATATTGATCAACGGGTTGATTGTTTCAGTGACGCCGACTGGCGTGCCTGCACCAGTGCTTGCCGCATGGCCAGTTCAAACGCAGGCAGCTGTCGGGCGCGGCCTCGCTGACGGGTCGGATGTCCATTCGCCCGGGCACAATGTCACCCGGTGCGCTCCGTGCATCGGCGCTGCGCTGACAGGCGTCAGCCGCCAGCGGGCAGCTTGCGGCGCAGGAACTCGATGACCGCGTTGCTGAAGACGTCGTTGCGGTCGCCGGCGACCATGTGACCGGCGTCCTCGACGTCGAACCGCTCGGCATGCGGTACCAACTGCTGCAGCTCGTGCGCACCCTCCGGGCTGAGTACGTCGCTGGACCCACCCCGCACAAGCAGGGTGGGGATGCGGATGCGCCTGGCGGCGGCCTCGCGGCGCTTCTGTCTTACCAGTGCCTCGCCGGCGCGGGAACGGGTGGCGTGATCGAGGAAGCGAGGATCCCAGTGCCAGTACCAGCGCCCGTCGTTGTGCTGGCGCAGGTTCTTGCGCAAGCCGGTGGTGTTGCGCGCCTTGCGGTGCGGATTGTAGGCGCTAACCGCCTCCGCCGCTTCCTCAAGATTGGCAAAGCCGCCGGTGTGTGCGCGCATGAAGTCCAGCACACGCGCCACGCCATCGGGCTCCAGGCGCGTGGCGACGTCCACCAGCACCAGCGCGCGGGCGAAATCCGGCGGCCCCTCGCCGACCGCCAGCAACGAGGTGAGTCCGCCCATCGACGCGCCGACCAGCACCGGTGACGCGCGCAGCGAGGCACGAACGGCCGCGAGATCGGCCACAAGTGCATCGGCACTGTAGTCGCCGTCCGGCGCCCACTGGCTGTCGCCGTGACCGCGGGCATCGAGGGCGATCGCGAAATAGCCGGCACCGGCGAGCTGCCGAGCCGTGCCGGCCCAGGCATGCCGGGTTTGGCCGCCGCCGTGGAGCAGGAGGACGGGCGGCCAGCCGCTCTCGCCAGCGGCTTCGGCCGCCAGCCGCCAGCCGCTCGCTCCGGTCAATTCCAGCGGGCGCAGGGGGACGGTGCCTCGCTTACTGCCGGTCGTCGGGAGCGTTCTCATGAACCGCATTCAATCCAGCCCCCGCGCAATTGTCCTTGGGTAATTCATGCTTGCGCGCATGACGTAGCCAGTAAGCGTTGTTCGTCGTTCAGTATGAAATCCATGGTTCTTCCTCAGCACTTAAAAGCCGGCTTGCGCCGGTCCTCGAAAGCATCAAGTCCTTCGGCAACGTCGTTGCCGGGTAGGGCGCG
>NZ_NIHD01000033.1 GCF_002806975.1 Marinobacter aromaticivorans
ACGGAAACCATCGGGTGAACCGGCTTCTAACCAGTAGTTGTAGTACGTTCCGGGCCGACGGCCCTACACCGGACGCCTACTACGCTGCGCTCCGTAGCCGCCGCTAAACAACAGCGTTAGCCAGATGTCGTAAAACTGTCGTATTGGTGGCGTATAGATGACGTAATGTAACCAGTGTTTGTCCCTCACAATTCAGTTGTCCAATAACTAATTGAGAGGTGCGCAGGATGAATATGAAAATTAACCTTGAGCTAGTCAAGAAACTCAGAGCAGAAAAAGCTTGGTCGCAAGAGGAACTCGCTGTGGCCTCCGACTTGAGTTTGAGGACCGTGCAGCGTATCGAAAAAGACGGAAGTATCTCCTTAGAATCTAAAAAAGCACTTGCCTCGGCCTTTGGAATTAAGACGAGTGATTTGGATATAAAAGAAGATAATTCTGCTTTTTCCGATGAAAATTCGGACGCTTTTTATTTTCGTATAGAGAACGGCACCAAGTTGGCTGAAATAGTGGGTGGGGCGTACGCATACCGACTGAATCACGATGACCCAAGGTCGGAAAAAGAAGCGGAGTTGATAGCTTCGGCCGCACAGTCCATCAAAGATTGGGGCGAAATCTGGTCAGATCTTGAGGCTGGGGACAGAGTGAATGCAGCGTACGACCTTTCACAACTCATACAAGAACTGGAGTCAATCGGCATTTGGGTATTTGGTGTGCGCACGAACGAATCCCATCCAGGCCTAGAAGGGAGCAAATGGCCCGTGGCCAACGTATTTTTGATGCGAGAGGATAATCCAAAGATTATCAAGCTTGACCTATAAAATACCGGCTAACAAATGGCTGTTGTCGGACGCGCCTGCGCTGGCGCTCCGGCACGCCGCAAAGCTAAGCGTTAACACTCAGGGAGATCGACCATGAAATGGGCATTTATTGATTACGAGAACGTCGGAAGTCTCGGCAAGGTCGATCTTTCGAGCTATGAACGGGTAATTGTGTTTCTCGGAGCCAAGCAGCCACGGTTGGATTTCACCGACACTAAGTATGATAAGCCGATTAATCTTGTGGTGGTTCAGCTCAAGGCAACCCAAGCAAATAATCTGGATTTTCATCTAGCATACTACCTTGGCAAGTTTGACAACGAGGCTCCACAGGGAGTTACCTTCGAAGTCGTGAGTAACGACACCGGTTTCTCACCGTTAATTGCGCATATCAAAAATGGCGGCCGTCCGTGTAAACAGGTAAAAGTTGCGAGTGCACCTGCGGATACGCAAAAACTGGTTCACAGCCTCACTTCCAAGCCTAAAGAGAAACGTCCGCAAAAGGTCACAAGCCTGCGCAATCATATTGCCTCTCACTTGGGCTTGAAGGGAAACGAGGTTGCAATTCAGAATCAACTAAATCAGTTGGTTGCAGCGAATGTGGTCAAGATTTCAGGCGATGGCATTGAGTACCAGTGTTAACAAGGCCAGGCACGGCGACGCCTACTGCATTGCGGCTTCGCCTCCATTTCGTAGCCGCGCATGCTGGCAGCGTTAAGCGGTAAAGGTACTTTTGAGTAATGGCAAATAACTGGAACATACCGGACTGGCTGGAAAAAGAAGTTCGAGAGCGAGACACGGAGTGTGTCTATTGCCGCAAAGAATTTACCTCTGTGAAAGTGCTACGGAAGTCTGCGGCGAGCTGGGAGCACATCATTAACGATGCCAGCATCATTACGAGAGAAAATATTGCCTTGTGTTGCTGCGGCTGCAATGCCAGCAAAGGTCAAAAGCAGCTATCCGCATGGTTGCAAACCAAGTATTGCCAAGATCGTGGTATCACTCCGGAAACCGTAGCACCGATCATAAAACAGGCTATTGAGCGTGGCCTGTAAGTCAGCGCTTAACAAGGCGCTTAAGTTCGTTCCCGGCCTGACGGCCGTCCACCGGATGCCCTTGACAGGGCACCGCTTAGCTTGGCGTTAGGAGGTTGGTCGTGCTTTACAGCTTTGAGTTCGCAAAGAGGCTCATCGAGGCAGCCGAATCGACGTTCCACAACGGTTTCGAAATGGACGAGGCTGGTCGAACGGTTTTGTACTTGAGCTGTTTGTCATGTGAAATCAGTTTAAAAGCACTTCTCGAACGCACCGGGTATACATCGAAGGAGTTAAAGAAGCTATCCCATGATCTCTCTGCATTACTCACGGAGGTTAGCTCTTGCACTTTGATCTCTTCTGGGAAGGCATCTACCCTGCGATCAAAAATGGCAATGCCAGACACGGGAAATGGCACAATCGGAACATTGCTTGAATCAGAGTTGTCGGGTGGTTCCGTTTACCCAAATGAAATACGGTATGGGGATACAGTTCGGCACTATCCCCCAGAGGCAATGCTGAACTGTGCAAAAGTTGTGAACGATTGGTGCATTCAACACGATGGAAGGCTTGTCCGCATGGGAGCGTCCCAGTAATTTGGGGTACTGGGCTGCCATTACTCCTCAATAAGAGGCAAAGGAGCAGAAATGGGATTTCGAATAATTTTAGTCGTATTTTTTTCGTTAATATTAGTTGGTTGTGGCGTAAACAAATCAATGGTGTCCCAAGAAGCCGATGGGCCGAAAGATTTATTCGTGAACTTGCAGGCAGATCCTCTCCTTATCAGTATTGAATTAAGGATGATTCTGGAGTCGAAAGGATATCGGGTAGCTTTAAGCACAGAAGAGACTGGGAGAGCTGTTGTAGAGAATACTAACAGTGGGAGTATTGTTCATAAAAATGTGAGTCAGTCTAATTACCGATATGAACTCATTCTCGCGTACCAGCCAATACAAGAAAGAATCCAATTAATTGCAGCTTCTATTCGCGATAGAAAAGAAAATAAAGTACTGGGGACTTATCGATGGAGTTGGGACAGATTACTACCAGCGCCAACAATAGAGGGCGCTATTGAAAAAATTGATCAGAACCTTTTGTCAAAAGTTTTTGTGCAGTGAAGTTTACTCCTAACAAAAACAGTCACGGCGACGGCTACTACATTGCGGCTTCGCCTTCATTCCGCAGCCGCGCGTGCTGTTGGCGTTAAAGGCTGGGGCTTCGGTGGGCTTTATTGCCGAATTTGGTGCAACTCGGCAAGTTTGTTGTCGAGCTTGGTTGCTCAGCCGAACCGGATGGCTGGGAAGAGTTTTGTGCCCT
>NZ_NIHD01000034.1 GCF_002806975.1 Marinobacter aromaticivorans
AAGCGTTGTTCGTCGTTCAGTATGAAATCCATGGTTCTTCCTCAGCACTTAAAAGCCGGCTTGCGCCGGTCCTCGAAAGCATCAAGTCCTTCGGCAACGTCGTTGCCGGGTAGGGCGCGCACCGCTGCGTCGCGCTCAAGCCGCATCTGTTGGTCTATCGTCATGTCTGCACCTTCGCGGGCCAGCCGTTTCATCTCGGCAATACCAGGGCGCGAGCGGGTGCCGATGGTCTGGCAATAGTCCAACGTGGCCTCATGCAGATCCGCATCTGGAACAATATAATTGACCAGACCGACCTCCCTGGCCTCGTCCGCCTTGAGCCAGCGCGCCGAGTACATCAGGTCGAGCGCCCGGCGCTGGCCCATTAACCGTGTCAGCCGCTGCGAACCGCCCCAGCCGGGGATCAGACCGAATTGCGCATGCTGATCGCCGAATTGCGCGCTCTCGGCGGCAAAGCACACGTCGCAGGCCAGCATCAGCTCGATCCCGCCGGCCAGACATAGCCCCTGCACGGCGACGACGACAGGGAGGGTGCTCGTCTCGAGCGCGCGGAGGTTTTTCATGCCAGAGGCGATGAAATGATCCAGCGCGGCCGGATCGTTTAATTTGCCCTTCACTTCGGTGAGATCGGCGCCGGTGCAGAAGTGCTTACCCTGTGCACGAATGAGGATCGACCGCACTTCCCGATTGGACTCGAATTTTGTGCGCGCGTCCGATATCCGATTATGCACTTCCAGTGACAGGCAATTGAATTTCTCCGGGCGTGCCAGTTCGATGATGCCGACGCTGCCCTCATTGAATGCGTCGATCACACCACTCATTTTGCCGCTCCCTTTGCCTTCTTGTCGTACTGAAGCGCCATCCGCCCGACCTTTTCGCGGGCAATCACCAGTTTCTGGATTTGCGCGGTGCCATCGCCGATCTGCAGGCCGAGAACGTCGTTGTAACGTTGATGATGGGGCAGGTCAGTGGTATAGCCGTAGTGCCCATGCAGGATCAGGCACTGATGAAGAATCTCGCAGGCGGTCTTCGGCAAGTACCATTTGCACATCGCCGCCTCGGCGGTGTGGGGCAGGCCGCGGTCGCGCAAATCCAGCGTATAATAGCAAAGCTGGCGCATCATGGTCAGTTGGGTTTCGGCCTCGGCCAGGGGGAAACTGACGCCCTGATATTGCACGATGGGCGCGCCGAAAGCCTCGCGTTCCCGGACATAGGCCCAGGTCTCGTCCACCGAGGCCTGCGCCGCGCCCAGACATTCCAGGCCGATCAGCGCGCGGGAATAGTCGAATCCCGACATGATTGTGGCAAAGGCGCGATCCTGTTCGGCCATCATGTTTTCGGCCGGCACGAAGACGTCGTCGAAAAACACCGATCCGCGCCCGACAGGCTTGGTGCCGATGTCGTCAAAATGCGTGCGGCTGATGCCGTCCTGGTTCAGATCGACAAAAAAGGCACTGACGCCGCGGGAGCCCCCGTCAGGATCGCCCGTGCGCGCGAAAACGACGGCTGCGTCGGCCTGGCTGGCAAAGCTCATTGACGTCTTTTCGCCGCTCAGCCGCCAGCCGTTTCCGGACTTTTTGGCCCTGAGAGTCAGGTTCGCCGCATCCGATCCGCCCCGCGGCTCCGTCAGGCCCAGGCCGATGACGGCATCACCCGAAATAACCTTGGGCACCCACTCTGACGCGATTTCCCTGGAGGCGTGCCTGGCCACCATCCCTCCCATGAGAGAGCCTAGAAGCTGCACATAGCTTGCGTTGAAATCGGCATAGGCAATCTCTTCGACAATGAGGCCTGCAGTGACCGAGCTTTCGCCAAGCCCGCCGAATTCCTCAGGCAGATCCGGCGCAATCAGACCCAGCGCGCCCATTTCCTTTATCAGCGCACGATCAAGGACGTGGCCGCGTGCGCGCTCCTGGTAGCCGGGTGCCAGTTTTTTTGTGGCGAATTGCTTCGCGGTTTCGCGAAACGCCTTTTGATCTTCTGTTGGCTGGAATTGCATCGGCGCTCCTTGTCATCAATGACCGGAAATATGCTTTGGTAAAAA
>NZ_NIHD01000035.1 GCF_002806975.1 Marinobacter aromaticivorans
CATTCTGGTGGGTCTGGGTGGACTTGAACCACCGACCTCACCCTTATCAGGGGTGCGCTCTAACCACCTGAGCTACAGACCCGGTTTTGCTTGTCTTCGAACCGTCTGGCCGCGTTGCAACCTTCACGCTATTGGTCACGTACGTGTGTACGCTCCCGCCATCGCTCAGCCTGCACCTTGCCAGCCGATCCGAATCCGGCGCTAAACCCTGAGGTTTAAACAAACCGTCTCGGGCCTGCAAAGACCCAATTGCTCTCTCTATCAATCAACCAAGTAATTCGTGTGGACTCTGACCGAAGCGTCGACTTCGTTTAAGGAGGTGATCCAGCCCCAGGTTCCCCTAGGGCTACCTTGTTACGACTTCACCCCAGTCATGAACCACACCGTGGTGATCGTCCTCCCGAAGGTTAGACTAACCACTTCTGGTGCAATCCACTCCCATGGTGTGACGGGCGGTGTGTACAAGGCCCGGGAACGTATTCACCGTGACATTCTGATTCACGATTACTAGCGATTCCGACTTCACGGAGTCGAGTTGCAGACTCCGATCCGGACTACGATGCGTTTTGTGAGATTGGCTCCCCCTCGCGGGTTTGCAACCCTCTGTACGCACCATTGTAGCACGTGTGTAGCCCTGGCCGTAAGGGCCATGATGACCTGACGTCATCCCCACCTTCCTCCGGTTTGTCACCGGCAGTCTCCCTAGAGTTCTCAGCCGAACTGCTAGCAACTAGGGATAGGGGTTGCGCTCGTTACGGGACTTAACCCAACATCTCACGACACGAGCTGACGACGGCCATGCAGCACCTGTGTCTGAGTTCCCGAAGGCACCAATCCATCTCTGGAAAGTTCTCAGCATGTCAAGGCCAGGTAAGGTTCTTCGCGTTGCGTCGAATTAAACCACATGCTCCACCGCTTGTGCGGGCCCCCGTCAATTCATTTGAGTTTTAACCTTGCGGCCGTACTCCCCAGGCGGTCAACTTAGTGCGTTAGCTGCGCCACTAAGGATTCAAGATCCCCAACGGCTAGTTGACATCGTTTACGGCGTGGACTACCAGGGTATCTAATCCTGTTTGCTCCCCACGCTTTCGCACCTCAGTGTCAGTGTTGGTCCAGGTAGCCGCCTTCGCCACTGGTGTTCCTTCCTATATCTACGCATTTCACCGCTACACAGGAAATTCCACTACCCTCTACCACACTCTAGCCAAGCAGTTCGAAATGCCGTTCCCAGGTTAAGCCCGGGGCTTTCACATCTCGCTTACTCAACCACCTACGCGCGCTTTACGCCCAGTAATTCCGATTAACGCTTGCACCCTCCGTATTACCGCGGCTGCTGGCACGGAGTTAGCCGGTGCTTCTTCTGTGAGTGACGTCAATCCTCAAGGGTATTAACCTTAAGGCCTTCCTCCTCACTGAAAGTGCTTTACAACCCGAAAGCCTTCTTCACACACGCGGCATGGCTGGATCAGGCTTGCGCCCATTGTCCAATATTCCCCACTGCTGCCTCCCGTAGGAGTTCGGGCCGTGTCTC
>NZ_NIHD01000036.1 GCF_002806975.1 Marinobacter aromaticivorans
CTGACCGAACGGATAATCCAGATAGATGAAGCCAATCTTGGCATTTTCCAGATCGCCGCCCAATTGCTCCTTGATGAAGGCAACGTCGTTGGCCGCCTGCTGCCAGTAGGTTGGACCGATCGGGAAAACCCATTCGAACACCTCACCATCCACCGCATCACCGCGACCCGTAAAGGCTTGCGCCAGGATATTGCCGTCTTTCATGGCACGCGGTAAAGCCGCGTTCGTGACCGGCGTGGACAGAAAGTAGAAGTGGAAAACACCTTCACGCTTGAGCTGCTCATAGCATTCCACGCCACGCTGCGGTTCGTTGCCGTGGTCGCGCACGATGATTTCAACGGGATGGCCCTCGATGCCGCCGTTGTCGTTGGTGTACATCGCGAGATCCCGTGCCGCCTGGGCGACCTGGGGCGAAATGAAGGAATAGGACTTGCTGAGGTCGAAGCAGAGGCCGAATTGGATCGACTCCTCGGCTTGGGCGAATGTAGCTGACGCGCCTGATGCGAGCACCATGGCGAGGGCCACTGCTTTGAGTTGCTTTTTGTATTTCATTTTTCTCTCCTTTTCGATTTAGTGCAGAGCGTTCTTTTCTTGTTCGGACGCTCTGCCCTGCGTGCCACTTTGCCTTCTGCTACCTGACTGTCATTGCCCGTATTTCGCTGAACTTTCCTTGACCACGTCCCACACCACATGGGTATACCCGGCGCTCCAGTCGGTCAGCGGAACCCAGGTTTCACCATCCCACTGTTCAATGCGCGTCTTACTGCTGCCGCCATGATCCTGGGGTGTCACCGTTACCGGAGCCATCAGGCCATTGGCATCGAAGTTTTCGATCGACTCATAGCCCGCCTTCATGGCCTCCGGCGTCAGCGGCCATCCGTTCTCCTTGATCGCCAGCCGCGCCGCCTCATGCGCCGTTGCCTGGATCGCAAGGCCCATGTTGTAATAAACGTCACGAACATTAGCTTCGGGGCCACTTCCCTTGCCCTTGGCATAGTAGGTCTCCAGCATCGTCTGGACGATCGGGGTATCCTGCCCGCCAACAACATTGGTCGCGCGCAGGATGCCCTTGGCCTCTTCCTCGCCGATATTGCGGATATCGACCTCGTTCATCCAGTGAACAGACAGGTAGCGGTCAATCGGGAAGCGATTGCGGCGCATTTCCCTAGACGCAACCACAT
>NZ_NIHD01000037.1 GCF_002806975.1 Marinobacter aromaticivorans
TGTGCCCTAACAAAAGTTCGTCGAATAATTTGTAGCTTAAGGTTATAATTGCAGAAAGCATCGACGGAGCTACTGCAATGGGTCGACCCGTTATTCCTTTGATCATTACAGACCAAGAACGCGATGAGCTTAATTCGTGGGTTCGCCGCCGGCAGATGCCAGCAGCCGAGCAGCAACGAGCACGAATGATCCTTTTGAGCACCGAGGGCCTGCCTGGACGAGTGATTGCTGAGCGAGTGGGTGTAACGGCAGAAACCGTCAGTAAATGGCGTAAGCGGTTTGACCAGTTCCGTGTGGCGGGACTGACAGACGCCCCGAGAAGTGGTCGGCCCCGCAGTATTGATGACGACAAGGTGACAGATGTCATCAACAAAACGCTTCAATCCAAGCCCAAGGATGCGACCCACTGGTCTACCACTTTGATGGCCAAGGAAACCGGGCTCAATGCCATGGCAATCAGCCGAATCTGGCGGGCATTTGGGTTAAAGCCTCATCGTCTGGAGACCTTTAAGCTCTCAACCGACCCCCACTTTGTGGCCAAGGTCCATGACATTGTCGGGTTGTATATGAATCCACCTGACCGGGCTCTGGTCCTGTGTGTGGACGAGAAAAGCCAGATACAGGCGCTGAACCGGACTCAGCCGGCGCTTCCGCTGTCGTTCGGTTACTCCGAAACCAGAACGCACGACTACGTTCGTCATGGCACGACGACCCTCTTTGCAGCCCTGGACGTTGCCACTGGTGAGGTGATCGGACGCCTTCACAGGCGACACCGTGCCAAAGAGTTTTTGGCCTTTTTAAAGGAGATTGACCGGGAGGTTCCGGAAGACCTCGATATTCACCTCGTCATGGACAACTACGGCACCCATAAAACGGAAAAGGTTCGGGCCTGGTTTGCCGCCCGGCCTCGGTATCACGTGCATTTCACGCCGACGTCAGCATCGTGGGTCAACTTGGTGGAACGATTTTTTGGCCTGATCTCAGAACGCTGGATCAAGCGCAACTCGCACCGAAGCACTCGTGAACTGGAGGCTTCCATTAAAGACTACCTGGCAAGATACAACGACGATCCCAAACCTTTTATCTGGCGCAAAACAGCGGATCAAATCATTGCATCAATCGCTCGTCTTTCCGATAAGCTGAATAATAAGACGAACTTTTGTTAAGGCACA
>NZ_NIHD01000038.1 GCF_002806975.1 Marinobacter aromaticivorans
CGGTGTTTTTCAAGATAGTTGGCACTGTTTCTGTGTTTAAGCCGCGTCTTTTTCTACCGTACGCTTCACCGGATTCAGTGTCGTTGGCCCAACGGGCTCGCAATTTCTGACCTGGCGACTTCCCCAGCGACTCGGTGTCCGCTGCTTGGCCTCTTCCAACACGCGTTGACGCTGGGCCAGGATGGCAACATCCTCGCCAGTATGTCGCTCCTGCGGTGTGACGAACCGCAACTTGCTGTGCTTGTGTTCGGTGTTGTACCAGGTCACGAAGCCGCTTACCCAGCGTCTTGCATCACCAAGGCTCTTAAAGCCGGATGAAGGCCATTCCGGACGATATTTAAGAGTCTTGAACAGCGATTCCGAGAATGCATTATCATTGCTCACCCTTGGCCGACTATACGATGGTAATACGCCCAGCTCTTCCATTTTTGCTTTCATAGTCTGAGCTTTCATCGGTGCGCCATTGTCAGCGTGCAACACCAGAGGCTGATGGAGGCACTGCTCGCGGAGTAAACAGCGTTGCAATAGCCCAGCCGCGTAATCGCCGCTCTCAACCTCGTAGACTTCATAGCCTACGATTTTCCGGCTGTAGACATCTTCAAACATGTACAAGTAATAGAACTGCCCACGCACTGTTGAAGCCAGGTACGTAATATCCCAGCTCCAAAGCTCACAAGGTCCTGAAGCATGGTGCGTCGTTGCTTCGCGAGAGCGTTGGGGCGTGAGGCTTTGTCCCCGATGATTCAGCTGGTTATGCGCTTTCAGTATTCGGTAAAACGACGACTCTGACGCCAGATACAGCCCCTCATCCAGCATCGATGGTACGATTTGAGAGGGTGGCAGGCTCTCGTAACGGGCTGAATTGCAGGTCGACAAGATCCTCTCCTGTTCCTCTTCACTGAGCTTGTTCGCAGGTTTGGGGCGTACCGCCTGCGGGCGCTTATCCGGCTGCACTGAGCCTTCACGGAACCAGCGACGGTAAGTCCGCAAGCCAATGCCGGCTTCACCACAGGCCCTGAACAGCCGGGCTCCAGCGTTTTTGGCTTCCTGGATCAGCTCAATCGTTGCCCTGCGCTCCGGGA
>NZ_NIHD01000039.1 GCF_002806975.1 Marinobacter aromaticivorans
CTGGCGTTTATTGAACGGCTGGCGGCAGAGGAAGGCTGGCACTACCGCTACCAGCACGGCAGCGTGGATGGCAGCGAACAGCCCGGCCTGATGATTGCCGACCACCACGGTGACGCGCCCAGGCTGGATGCCGCCGAATACAATGGCAAAGCGGGCGGCAGCACGAAACAGCCCGTGGTGTTCCGTTTCCGCTACGAAGAGCGGGTTCGTGCTGCCTCTGTCGCCACGAAAGACTACACCTTCAAAAACCCGGCCTATGCGCTGATGCACGAAAGCGCGGCCACCAGCACTAACCAGCGCCAGGATTACCAGCACTTCGATTACCCGGGCCGCTTCAAGGCCGACGCCAGTGGCCAGCCCTTTACCGAGGCGCGACTGGACGCCCTCAGAAACGACGCCAGCACCGCCCGCGGTGAAAGCAACCGCCCGGATTTCACCTGCGGTGCCAAAGTTGAGTTGACGGAGCATGACAACCCTGACTTTAACCGGAGCTGGCTATTTACCGCTGTCACCCACACCGGCCAGCAACCCCAGGCCCTGGAAGAAGAGGGTGGTTCCGAACCCACCAGCTACCACAACACCTTCAGCGCCGTACCCGCCGATAAAACCTGGCGGCCCAGGATTCACCATCGCCCACTGATGGACGGCCCGCAAATCGCCATAGTGACGGGCCCCGAAGGGGAAGAAATCCACTGCGATGAATTTGGCCGGGTAAAGGTCCGGTTTCCCTGGGACAGATACAGTAAAAACGACGAACACAGCAGCGCCTGGCTAAGAGTCAGCCAGGGCTGGGCTGGCGGCCAGTACGGCTTTATGGCCCTGCCCAGAATCGACCACGAAGTGATTGTTTCCTTCCTGGATGGCGACCCGGACCAACCCATCATCACCGGAAGAACACACCACGCCACCAACACCCCACCGTACGCGTTGCCGGAGCATAAAACCCGCACCACCCTGAAAACCCAGACTCACAAGGGGGAGGGCAGCAACGAATTGCGCTTTGAGGATGAAGCGGACAAAGAACAGATCTACGTCCACGCGCAAAAAGACCTGGATCTGCTCAC
>NZ_NIHD01000004.1 GCF_002806975.1 Marinobacter aromaticivorans
CCGCCTAATCCTCCCAGCCGCGCCACATTAAGACCAGAACGCCTCAGTTTGTGCACCCCACATGCTGAGGCGTTTTGCTATGTGTTGCTGGGAGGATTTGAACCGAAAGAGGTTCGACCAGTTACAGACCGCATCCCGCCGTAAGGGAACCCCCTTAGTATCCAATCACACCAAATTGACGCCCATCAAGTTCCCCTCGCGCCTCCTTGATAGCATCCTGTTAGCTACCTCACTAATAAACCTCCAGCGTTACTGGATGGAGATATCATGGATAAAATCCGCCGTGCTCTGCTAGGACAGATTGCCAAACTGACAGCCGGGGCTGCGTTAGTTCCCCTGAGCAGCATTGCCTCTGCAGGCATTAACGATCAGCCGCCGCGCAGAGAGGGTGATCCGGAAAAACGCTATGCCATGCTGATTGACCTGAGGGCCTGCATCGGATGCCAGGCTTGCACGGTCTCCTGTCATATTGAAAACGAAGCGCCTCTGGGCAGTTTCCGCACCATTGTTTCGCAATACGAAGTAGAGCATGAAGACACCGGTGACTCTGCCACTTTTATGCTGCCGCGACTGTGTAATCACTGCGAGAACCCGCCCTGTGTACCCGTATGCCCGGTGCAGGCAACCTTCCAGCGCCAGGACGGTATCGTTGTGGTCGATAACGAGGTTTGTGTGGGCTGTGCCTATTGTGTGCAAGCCTGCCCCTACGATGCCCGCTTCATCAACGAGTACACCCAGACAGCGGATAAATGTACGTTCTGCGCCCACCGGCTGGACGTGGGCTTGCTGCCAGCCTGTGTGGAATCCTGTGTGGGCGGTGCCCGCATTATCGGAGATCTGCGCGACCCGGAGAGCCAGATCAGCCGCATGATGAAAGAACACTACAGTGAGCTGATGGTGCTCAAACCGGAAATGGGCACAGCCCCCCACGTGTTTTATCTGGGCATGGACGAACGGTTTGTATCCCGACCGGATGCCAAACCGGCAATCTGGGACGTGCGTGATCAACAAGGTGAGGAGATTGGCTATGAATTCAGCGGTCATTGAGGTTCTGGCACCTCGCTACGGCATTGCCTGGTACCCATGGGCAGTCCAGTACTTCTTCCTCATCGCGGTATCTTATTCGGCGCTGCTGTTGACGGTACCGGGGCTACTATTCGGCAAGAAGAATTATGAATCCCTGGCCAAAGTAGCGTTGCTGGTCACCGTCAGTTGCACACTGGCAGGCCCTGTCGCCCTGCTGGCGGACCTGCACCAGCCTTTGCGATTCTGGCACTTCTACGCCAACCTGACCCCCTGGTCCTGGATGTCAATCGGCAGCCTGCTGTTGCCTGTATACCTGGTACTGGTCGTCGCCTATGCCTGGCTGGCATGGCGGCCGGCCATGCAGGCGCAAGCCCGGGGTAACGGCTGGATTGCGAAGCTCTCGGGTTGGATCAGCCTTGGAGAGTGGCATGCGCCCCGCTGGATGCTGGTGGCGACCGGCCTTGGGGCCCTGGCGCTTTCTGTCGGCATTATGGTTTACACCGGTGCCGAAGTGGCGATTGTTAAAGCCCGCCCCCTCTGGAACACCTACTGGCTTCCGGTCATGTTCGTGCTGACAGGTGTGGTTGCAGCGGCGGGCCTGGTGATTCTGATTAACCGGCTGATGACCGGAAACGACCAGGAGGTAAACGAGCAGAGCCTGAAAGTGATCGTCGTCACCATGATTCTCTCTGCACTGGTTGCTGCGCTCTGGGTTTCGGAAGGTATTACCGGGTTCAGTCCGTCGGTTGAACAGGCCTTTGCATCGCTGCGGGGAAATCCCGAGTGGCGCGCTGTTGCGATTTACGGCTTGCTGGTTGGTATTGCGCTTACGCTCACAGCGATCGTTACGTTGCGTCGTCCCGGTTGGCTCGGGCGCTCCTGGATAGCAGGTTTGCTGGCTGTCCACATCGGCTGGACCTTCCGCTGGATGGTGCTGATGGAGGTACAGACCGTGGCCAAAAATACCGCTGGCTATTATCACTACGCCATTGAGGCGGGTTCCAGTGGTTTGCTTGGAATCATTGGAACATTTGGGCTCTGGCTGGCTGCGTTACTCATTATTGACATTCTGGTGCCCTGGAAAAAAAGCCTCCAGGCAAGCAGCCACTGATTTACGTCTCAGGAGTTGGGTTATGGACAAGAATCGTCGTAATTTCCTGAAGGGAGCAGCCGCTGCCGGCGGTGCCGCAACCTTCGCAGCCGGCTACTATGGCCCGCTGGAAAAAATGGGCAAAGGCCTGGTAAACGGAACCTCCGGCGTGGCGACCGCAGACCGGCTGCATGGTAACAGCCTTGCGCCGGAATACTCGGTAGATCCGAAAACAGGCGCGGTATCCCTCAACCCTGATCAGCGTATCGCATTCACAGTGTGCTATGGCTGCACCACCAAGTGTGGGGTGCGCGTGCGCATCGACAAGAATGAAAACCGGGTACTGCGAGTGTCAGGTAACCCTTACCATCCTCTTTCGTCTGACGAGCACCTGGATGAGAACACTCCGGTGCAGGAGGCGCTCAGGCGCATGAGCAGCTTCCGGGATCAGGGCCAGCTGAACCGCTCCACTGCCTGTGCCCGGGGCAATGCCGCCATGGCGCAACTGACCAGTGATCAGCGCGTACTTGAATGCCTGAAGCGCACCGGCCCCCGGGGCAGTAACCAGTGGGAAACCATCTCTTTCGAGCAGTTGCTGGATGAAATAGTTGCTGGCGGAGACCTGTTCGGGGAGGGCGAGGTTGAAGGCTTGCGCTCCATCCGTGATCTGAACACTCCGCTGGACCCGGATAACCCGGAGTACGGTCCCAAGGCAAACCAGTTGCTGATGATGGAGGCGACGGATTACGGACGTTCGGCATTGCTCAAGCGCTTTGCCTTCAATGCCTTTGGTACCCGTAACTACGGACATCATGGTGCCTACTGTGGTCTGGCGTTCCGTATGGGGTCTGGCGCATTGATGAACGATCTTGAAAAGAACGCTCACGTAAAGCCGGATTATGCCAACGTGGAGTTTGCACTGTTCATCGGAACCGCGCCCAGCCAGGCGGGGAATCCATTCAAACGCCAGGGCCGGCTGCTGGCCCAGGCCCGCAGTACCGGCAATCTGGAATATGTTGTGGTGGACCCGGCTCTCACAGCGGCAGCCTCTCATGCTGCCGGTGACCGTAGCCGCTGGATTTCCATTTTGCCGGGTACGGATACCGCATTGGCCATGGCCTTGATCCGGTGGCTGCTGGAGAACGAAGGCTATGCCAAAGACTATCTGGCAGTGCCTGGCAACAAGACTGCGGGTGAATCCGGGGAAGCTGGCCACACCAACGCGACCCATCTTGTCATCGATGAGGACACTCACCCCCGGGCCGGATATTTCCTGCGCCTGAGTGATATTGGCCAGGCGGAGGCCGGCACGGACCATGATCACCCGGTTGTTGTGAACCAGGCCGGTGAACTGGAGAGTGCTGAATCAGCCTCAAGCGGTCAGTTATTTGTAGAACGCAGGGTTCAGACCAGTGATGGCCCGGTCAGGGTACGCAGCTCTCTGTTCAAGTTGCGTCAGGAGGCTATGCGTCACAGCATTGAAGAATATGCAGAAATCTGTGGCATTGATGCCGCCGTTATCCGTGAGCTGGCCCGGCGATTCGCCGGTTTTGGTCGTAAGGCCGCAGCGGATGCCCATGGTGGCATGATGTCCGGTGCCGGCTTCTATGCTTCATATGCTGTCAATATGCTTAACCTGCTGGTGGGCAGTTTCAACCAGAAAGGCGGCGTGGCCAAAGGCGGGGGTAGTTTCAACGGAGTGGGTGCCGGCCCCCGGTACAACCTGGCGGATTTCCCGGGTAAAGTCCGGCCACGGGGCGTTTTCCTCTCACGGTCGCGTTTCCCCTACGAAAAAACCAGCGAGTACAAGCGCCGTCTGGCAGCGGGCGAATCGCCTTATCCCGCGACTGCGCCCTGGCGCTCACTGGCGCCGCCGATACTGACCGAGCACCTGCTTTCCGGCCTTGAGGGTTACCCCTACAGAATCAAAGCAATGATCGGTGCAATGGCGAATCCCATGTACGGCCAGGCTGGCCTGACATCATTGCTGGAAGAAAAACTGAAAGACCCGAAAAATATTGGCCTGTATGTGGCGGTGGACGGTTTTATCAACGAAACCAACCGTTTTGCCGACTACATTGTGCCCGACTCCGTTATGTATGAAGTCTGGGGGTTCACCGGTGCCTGGAGTGGCACCCTGACCAGAATGACCACCGCGTGCTGGCCGGTTGTTGAGCCGCGCCAGGCCAGAACGGCCAAAGGTGAGCCCGTAAGCCTCGATAACTTCTTTATCGAGCTGGGCCGGCGCCTGGATCTGCCCGGCTTTGGTGACAACGCTATTGAAGGCGCGGATGGCAGGATGCACGCGCTGAATCGTGCCGAGGATTTCTATCTGCGGGCAGCGGCCAACATTGCCATGACCGGTGAACCCCTGCCATCTGCCACTGAGGAAGACATCAGCGCCAGCGGCATAGAACCGTTGCTGGAGAGAATCCGGGATACGGTGTCGGAAGACGAAGCCGGGCCAGTGGCGCGGCTGTATTCCCGCGGTGGCCGGTTCGAGACCATGGATAAAGCTTACAACAATGAAAAGCTTGGCCATGCTTGGTCGCGCCCCCTGTGTGTATACAATGAGGCGGTTGGCACTGCCATCGATAGTTACAGCGGCAGGCGTTTTGTGGGCACGCCCACTCACCATGAACCCAGGTTCTGGGACGGCTCGCGGCTCAGGGATCATTATCCGGAGAGCGACTGGCCGCTACTGGCGTTTTCGTTCAAGTCCAACCTGATGAACTCCTATGCCATCGGGCTGGAGCGGTTGCGCATGATCAAACCCTACAATCCGGTGTTGATGCATCACAACGACGCGGTCAGGTTTGGTGTCCGTCATGGCGATACCATCAGCATAGAAAGCCCTGGTGGCAAAGTACTGGCACTGGCGCTGGTTGGTGACAATGTGCACGAGGGCGCTATCGGTATTGAGCATGGCTATGGCCACCGGGAATTGGGCGCCTCCAGTCATATCATCGATGGACAAGAGCGCGCCGGTAACCCGTATCTGGCTGCCGGTGTGAACATCAATGACCTGGGTTTTTCGGACCCCACACGCAGGGATGGCACAGCCACCTGGCTGGAGAACGTCAGTGGAGCGTCTGTCCGGCAGGGCTTGCCGGTGCGGGTGAGCGTGGTGCCCTATATCGCCTGAATACTTTGGGGCGGGGTGATCTGCAGGCGTGGCTTAAAGTGACGCAGCAGATCGCGCCGCCTGGTCATACAGCCCGGATATTCCGCGCAGAAAGCCGGCCACTGCACCCGTGTCGGCTCCTGAGAAGCCCAGGGTCCGCAGGGAATCCACAAGGCATTCCTCGCGAATTTCCCGGTAGCGACGGCACACGCTTTTGCCTTTCTCGGTTGTGGAATAGTAGGTTTCCTTGCCATGTTTCTCAGAGCTGACCACTTCATGTTTCAGAAGTTTCTTGAGCGCGTAGGTTACGGTGTGACTGTCTTCCACATTGAGCACCAGGCAGATGTCCGCGGTTTTTTTTGCGCGATCGCGATGGTTCACGCTGTGCAGAACCAGTATATCCAGAGGGCTTAACTCCGGCAGCCCGGCGGCGTTCATACAGCGAACCATCCACCGGTTAAAGGCGTTTCCCGCAACAATCAAACCGAATTCAAGTTCTGACAATTCCATCGCGCTGTCTGAAGCCAGGTGAGCAGAGGACACAATTGGGCCGACTTTGCGGTGTCCCTTGTCGTTGTCCGGATTCTTTAAGGAATCGTTGGTTTTGCTCATATCACTTAAATACTCTTATAAACGGTGTTTCTTCGGCCTGGCCTTTCTGGGCCGCTTTAATTGCCCATTTTCCCGGGCAGGTATGTCACAATCTCCGGGAACAGGGTAATGAGTACGACGCCGCTCAGGATCAGCAGGAAGTAGGGCAATGCCGCCCATGCAATGCGCAGGATGTTCTCTCCGGTCAGCCCCTGAATCACGAAGAGATTAAAACCCACTGGCGGTGTTATCTGGCTCATTTCCACCACAGTCACCAGATAAATACCGAACCACAGGGGATCAATGCCGGCAGCTTCCACCATCGGCAGAATCACAGACGTGGTAAGCACCACAACGGAGATGCCATCCAGAAAGCAGCCCAGCAGGATAAAAAACAGGGTGAGTGCCATCAGGAGCATGTAGGGTTCAAGGCCGAGGGTATTGATCCAGGCTGCTAGCTCCCGGGGAATACCGGTAAATCCCATTGAACTTGTCAGAAAGTGTGCACCCACCAGAATAAAGGCAATCATGGATGAGGTTTTTACCGTTCCCATCAGCCCTTTTACAAAGGTGGTCCAGTTCATGGAACCGCTTTTCCAGGACAGGAGATGTGCCAGAGCCACACCAATAGCCGCAGATTCAGTGGGAGAGGCCAGGCCGGCGTAGATCGAGCCGATCACACCGATGATTAACAGCATGACCGGAACAAGCGGGCGGCTGCGGCGAACTTTCTCTGCAAAGGAAAACGATTCGGCTTCGCCTGCCGGTATGCCGGAGGGGTTCATCAGGGACCAGATCATAACGTAGCCACCAAACAGAGCCATAAGAAGGAGGCCTGGCAGGATACCGGCTACGAACAGGCGCGCGATGGACTGTTCGGTTGCTACGCCATACACGATCAGAATGATTGACGGGGGAATCAGCAATCCCAGCGTGGCAGACCCCGCCAGAGTGCCAAGAATCTGGTTTTTGTTGTAACCGCGTTGGCTGAGTTCCGGAATCGACATCTTGCCAATGGTTGCTGCGGTGGCGGCTGAGGAGCCGGAAATGGCTGCAAAGATACCACAGCCTATAATGTTGGTGTGCAGCAGCCGCCCGGGCACCTTGCCGACCCAGGGTGAAATCCCCCGGAACATTTCTTCGGAAAGGCGGGAGCGGAACAGCACCTCTCCCATCCAGATAAACATGGGAAGCGCGGCCAGATCCCAGGATACGCTAGCGCTGTAGAATGCCGTGGAAAGGCTGTCGCCTACCGGTATGCCACTGAAAAAATACAGTGCTATGCAGCCGATCGTGGTCAGGGAAAAGGCAACCCATAACCCTGCGGCCAGGAATACCAAAAGCAGGCACAGCAGCAGCAAGCTCATCCAGATCATTTCCATGGGCCTACTCCTGCGCTGCTTCGTCTTTCAGCCGGGAAATCCGGCCGGTTGCCAGTAGAAAAAATGCATCCAGCAGGGCAATTAACAGCCAGATCAGACCGAGGGTCATAACGGCCTGAGGTATCCATAAGGGTACCGGCACCATGCCGATCGAGAGATCGCCAAAATCGTAGCTGTCATACGCCAGGCGGGCGCTGTGCCAGGCCGCAAAACCGGTAATAGCGCTCGCCACCAGCGTGACCAGCATGTCCATGATTCGGTGCAGGGATTGGGGTACCGACTGAAGAAGCAAAGTGACCCGAATGTGACCCCCTTGCCAGAATGTATAGGCAAGGCCAAAAAAGGTTGCGCCCAGCAACAGGAACGAAGCCACCTCTGCCAGCCCCGGAATGTTGAGCCCCAGAGCATCGAAGCCGGCCAGCCCCAGCAGTTTGTCCAGCACGCGGCCCAGTACCTGTGCCACGATCAACACCATAATGATGGTCAGGTGCAACGCAGAAAGAGCGCCCCCCAGCCTGTAAAACCCATCAAGTGCTTTGCGCATCGGGCCCTTCTCTTGATGTTGTCCTGTTGCTCACAGAGCAGGGATGGATCGGGGCGCTACGGCTTGGCTGTGCCGTAGCGCTACCCGGTTATTACTGCTTGTTGTAGGCGTCAAGCAGCGCCTGGCCGCTTTCACCGGCGCGCTCTAACCATTCTTCTGTCATGGTTTCGCCGATTTCTTGCAGGTGCTTGACCAGTTGCGGAGAAGGCTCCGATACTTCAATGCCGTTATCCCGCATGATTTTGATCTTCGCTGCTGTTTCCGCCTTACTGGCTTCCCAGCCACGCTTCTCAGCCACTTTGGCAGCGTCTTCGAGTGCAGTCTGGGCGTCCTCAGATAAGCGGTCAAAGGCTTTTGCGTTAACAACCACCATGTTCTTGGGGAGCCACAGCTGGGCATGGTTGAAGTGTGAGAGATAGTCCCAGGCGCGGGTGTTGGCGCCGGTAGATGGCGATGTGATCATGGCATCTACGCGGCCGGTGCCAAAGGCAGTAGGAATGTCCGGCACTTCCACCTGGGTGGGCAGGGCGCCCAGCAATTCTGCCAGTCGCTCACTGGACTTGTTATACGCGCGCATTTTCACGCCTTTGAGCTCGTCGCCGGTTTCAACCGCAAACTGCGTGTAAATGCCCTGTGGTGGCCAGGGCACGGCAAACAGCAGTTTCAGCCGCTGGCGTTCAAGGCGTTTGCTGAGCACATCTTTCGACGCCTGCCACAACTCCCACGCCTGGTCATAATTGCTGGCAAGGTAAGGCACGGAATCCACCTCAAAGAGAGGGTCCTCGTTGGCAAGGCGCGACATAATCAGCTCGCCAATGGGAACCAGACCGCGGCGCACGGAGTTCTTGATTTCCTGATGTTTGATCAATGAGCCACTGCTGTGAACGGTAATGTCCAGTTCGCCGTCGGTTGCCTCCCGCACATCGTCAGCAAACTGTCGGATATTGACGGTGTGAAAGTTGGAGTCGCCGTAGGGTGTGGGCATATCCCAGTCGGTAGCCTGGGCACTACCTACCGAAAATGCGAGGGCTGCAGCAGTAAGCAGACCCGCAATACGTTTGCTGCGACGAGCAGGGGCACTGCTCGGGTGTTGGTTTTGCATGATGTTTGCCTCCGGGCACCGCCATATTCAATATGGACGTCTGGCTTTGTTGTTGTGTTTAACCTGAATAAAGCTAGTTCCGGGGCACGGACCTGTCAAACCTTTTGCTATCAAAATGTCGAAAAAACTTAGATGTTATGCCGATAAATTGTCGACAAATTGTGTTTGACGGTCCGTAAATTCGTGTCCGAATCAGGGTTTCGGGCCGCCCATAATAGCTTCCATCTCACCGGGCCGGGGCGCTCCCTGTTTCATTTGGATAGTACCCTGAGCATCTTTGTAATAAGTGCTCGGCGTAGCACTGAGGCCCAGGCTGGACATCAGCTGATTGTTTTTCTGAACACGTTTTGCATTGTCGCTGACAATCTGCCGGTCTACCTCAATACCGCCTGCACTGTGGTTTTGTTGATTTTCCTTTAATGCCTCGCGAGGATTTTCCGAGCCCAGAATGGTTGCGGCTTTGGGTAAGCTGTCCTGTTTCAGAATGCCAACCATGATATGGCGCAGCTGTACCTCGCCCGCGTCAATCCATGGGGCTGCAGCTTGCCGGAATCGGTGGCAGAAGGGGCAGTTTGGATCGGTAAAGGTATACACAATCACAGGTGCGCTGGCATCACCGTCCCGGACCCAGTCGGCCTGTTCAAGCTGAGCCCAGGCTTTTTCATTTTGAGGGCCTACCACCAGCTCTTGGAGTTTGGGTGCGGTGAGATTGTCGCCGTTTGCACTGAGCATGGTGCCGACAATGACCTGCTCTTTATCTGCCGTAAGATAAAGAGCAATCGGGCGGCCCTGCATACTGCCTGCATAGCCGGTCATTCCGCCGGGCGCTTCAAAACTCTCGGCAATGGTAACGCCCCTGTCCACCAGTTGCTGAACGGCCTTCGGGTAGGAATCCTGGCTTTGGGCCAGGGTGGGCAGGCTGAAGCTGGTCGCGGCCATGGCGGCGGCGAGCATTGAGGGTTTGGTCAGGGTTTTCAATAGCTGCTGCATATCTGGCTCCGGTTGAATGTCAGTCGGTGTTAAAGCTTTCCAGATTGTGGGCCAGGGAAGCCCGTGAAAGCTCGCCCATGTGGGCGTTAACCTGCTGGCCGCTGGCGTTGTAAAACAGGGTGGTTGGCAAGGCCTGGCTGCCGGTTGCCCGGCCCAGGCTGGCACCTGTATCGGTGAGGACATTTTGCATCGAGAGGCTGTGCTGGCTCATGAACTGGTTGATGGTTTCCGGTTGCTCGCCCTGATTTACAAAAACGAAGACCACGCCCGGGTTGTCCTGCTGGGCTTTCTCCAATACCGGCATTTCGCGTATGCACGGTGGGCACCAGCTGGCCCAGAGGTTAACCACCATCGGCTTGTTGCCGGCTAGGTCGGAAAGGGTAACCTCTGTGCCATCCAGCAAATTGAAACGGTTATCTGGCAGGCCGCGGGAGCTGGTTTCTGCCAGGGTAACCAGCAGGGAAACCGAGCCCCAGGTCAGCAGGCCCGAGGCTGCAGCAATGGACAATGACCGGCGCATCCGGGGATGGCGCCAGAGTTTCCAGGCTGTTAACGCCAGGGCACCGGCTAATCCTGCAATGATATGGAAACCGCCGTCCCGGATATCAATAATGCTCCAGAGGTTGTCCTGATAGTGTTCAAAATACTGGATAACAAACCCGATTCGCGCTGCCACCAGCGACCCCAGGAAAATATCCGACAGGGTTCCTGCAACAGGAACTCCCTCTTTGCGCCCGGTGATGGCGCCCACAATCAGGGCGATCACAAATGCACCGAGCAATAGAAGCTGAGCCAGTGGCACGGCCAGGGGCCCAAGATTAACCGATAACATTATTACTCCTGTTTATGATTGGCGAGCGCACCTACGACCCGCAACTCACCCATGAGTTCCTGATCTGGGCAGGCCGGTTGCCAAAACCACAGGAGCGGATAACATCAACAGACCTAATCGGATGCTTCTCAACGATGACTCCCGGCAAGCGGACGTTTCAAAAAGGGAGCCGGCAGTTTGCAGGTGGTCGATTAAGGCAGCATTAAGAGTGTTTGCTCAAGGTGAGTTCAAAACGTGCATGTTTTATTGGTAGAAGACGATGAACTGGTTGCCTCCGGCCTGGAAGCTGGCCTGGCACTGCATCACTGCGTGGTTGACCGGGTAAAAACCGGTCGCGAGGCTATCGCTGCTTTGAAACACTTCGCCAGTGATGTAGTGGTCCTGGATCTGGGGTTGCCGGATAGCGATGGACTGGACGTACTGTCGCAATGGCGGCAGCAGGGCATGGATATACCGGTTCTGATCCTGACGGCGCGGGATGAACTGCATGAACGGGTGAGGGGGCTGGAAGCCGGTGCTGATGACTATGTGCTTAAACCCTTTGAGCTGGACGAACTTGCCGCCAGATTGCGCGCGCTGGTGCGCCGTGCCGCCGGTCGGGCCGCCCCGGAAATACAACACGGGGATTTGCGCATGCGCCCTTCAACGGGTGAGGTTTTCAAGGGTGACCAACTGGTACCCCTTTCCCGCCGTGAGCTGGCGTTACTGGAAAAACTGCTCAATGCCCGGGGCGCGGTTTTATCCGAGGATCAGCTCAAGGATAGCCTGTATGGCATGGAAGCGGAGGTGGAAAGCAATGCCTTGAACGTACATATCTATCACTTGCGCCGCAAGCTGGGCAAAGACCTGATCCTTACCGAGCGAGGTCTGGGCTACCGGCTGGGGGAGCCGCTCACAGCGTCAGCGAATCCCAGTGAGGTCCCGGAGTGAGCCTGCGCCGCCGGTTACTCTGGTCTTTGGGGCTGTCCTTCGTATTTTTGTGGTTTTCCGTAGCCGCAATCATGTACCTGCATCTGAACCAGCAGGTTGTAAAAACTCTGGATCAGCGCCTGGCGTCCTCTGCCAACATGGTTGCGGGGCTTGTGGCCCGGCGGCCGGAAATGCTGATAACCAGTAACGCAGCAAACCCTCTGCTGCTAGAGCCCGAGAGCAAATCCGTCGCTTGCCAGATCCGCTCGGTGACGGGCGAGGTCCTGCTGCAGACCAGCGGCGCCCGGGGGGCTTCCCTGAGCGATTCCCCTCCGGGGTACTCCATGCGCACCATTGGTGGCGACCAGTGGCGTATTTATACGCTGCAACAGGATGAAATGTTTATTACCACCGCAGACCGGATGTCAGATCGGAGGAAGCTGGAAAACAGCATTATTCTGGTTATGGTGGTGCCCTTTACTCTGGCGTTTCTTGGCGGCCTGGCAGTGCTGTGGTGGGGCGTCAGGGCCGGGCTGCGCCCGCTGCAATATCTGCACGACCAACTGCGCCAGCGTAGTTCCTACAACCTTGAGCCGGTGCGCGTGGGTTCAGCGCCTTCGGAACTAAAACCTGTGGTGGAAACCCTGAATGGCCTGTTTGCCCGGGTGCAAAGAACGGTAGCCCGGGAACAACGCTTTGCCAGTGATGCGGCCCATGAATTCCGCACGCCGTTAACCGGTATCAAAACCCACTTGCAGATAGCCCGCCGGGTGACCGGCGACAGGCAGCAACTGGCGTTAACCAATGCGGAGAAGGGCGTTGTCAGGTTACAGCGGGTTACTGAACAGCTTTTGATGCTGGCGCGACTGGAGCAGGGCGTCCCCTGTCAGGAAGAGGCTGGCAGCCGGGTGGAGGAGATTCTGGAAAACGTGCTGGCAGATCTTCCGGACCGAAGTCGTGTGCGTATCGAAAACCTGGTGCCCGGTGAGACCGTAGGGGTACCCTTGACACTGGCGTCGGTTGCCCTGCGTAATCTGATCGACAATGCCTTGAAATATTCTGTAAAAGAGTGCCTGTTGGCGATTGATACAGAGCCAGCAGCCGGACACGGGGCGTCAGTGCGGTTTCTGGTGCAGGATTCGGGCTTGGCTGAGCCGTCGGTTTCTGATGGGGCTGTTGAGCCTTCATCAACAGCGGCCCCGGTCAGCCATGGCCTGGGTCTGACCATTGTTGAAACCATCACCACGCAATGTGGCGGTACTCTGGTGGCAACGTATAATGATATGGGCGGGATGGACTGGTTACTCCACCTGCCTTTGGCTTCCAAAAGCTGACTGGTTAATGACATGTTATTGAATTGCGATATTGGCGAAAGTTACGGAACCTGGACCATGGGCCTGGATGATCAGGTTATGCCATTTATTGATCAGGCCAACATAGCCTGTGGTTTTCACGCAGGGGATCCGATGGTGATGCACCACACGGTACAACTGGCGCTGAAGCACAACGTGGCTCTCGGTGCCCATCCGGCCTATCCGGATTTGCAGGGTTTTGGCCGGCGCTCAATGGCGTTCAGCCCTGATGAAATCCACGCCATGGTGTTGTATCAGGTGGGAGCCCTTACCCATATAGCCGCAGCTCAAGGTGGCAGCCTCAGTTATGTGAAACCCCACGGCGCCATGTACAACGACATGATGCGCAACGAATCGCTCCTGCGCGCGATTCTGAGTGCCCTGAAACAGATACCGGGCGAACTCAAACTGATGGCAATGACCACCGCTGACAACCAGGCACTGAAATCACTGTGCGCCGAATACGGGGTTGAATTGTTACTGGAAGCCTTTGCCGATCGCGCCTATGACGATGCCGGTTTTTTGGCCTCCCGCAGCATTCCAGGGGCGGTGCACAAGGATCCGGACGCTATTCTTAAACAGGTGCTGGCAATTTCACGGGGCGAGACGATCCAGTCAATCAATGGAAAACCGCTGTATCTGGAGGCAGACACTGTATGCGTTCACGGCGACAACCCGGAATCTGTAGCCGCCGTGCGTGCCATTCGTCAGGCTCTTGAGGGGCAAGCCTACTGAGAATCAGAGCCTGAACCGCGAGATCAGTGTTTGCAGCTCGCCGCCAAGCCTTGCAAGTTCGGAGCTGGCGTTTGCAGTCTGGTTCGAGGAAACCGCAGACTGGTCTGTAATGTCGCGGATGCTGGTTATGTTCCGGTTAATTTCCTCGGCGACGGATGTTTGCTGCTCCGAGGCAGTTGCAATCTGGCTGTTGTACTGTTTGATTTCTTCCACCGACTGCGTGATGCGCCCGATAGATGCGCCCGTTGCTGTGGCCCGCTTGAGGGTATCCGAAGCCAGCGATGCGCTGGCTTCCATCGCTGTTACGGAAGTTTCCGCACTGCTTTGTAATGACGATACCAGTGACTCGATTTCCTGAGCTGAACTCTGGGTTCGCTGGGCCAGAGAACGCACCTCGTCAGCAACAACCGCAAATCCGCGCCCCTGTTCGCCGGCGCGTGCGGCTTCAATGGCAGCGTTCAGTGCCAGCAGGTTGGTTTGCTCCGCCACCGACTTGATGACATCCAGTACCGTCCCGATGTTCGCGGTTTCCCCTTGCAGGCCGTGAATGATTTCCATGCTCTGGTTGACTTCCTGAGTCAGTCTGTTGACCTGGCTAACGGTTTCCCTGACCTCCAGTTCACCCTCCGTTGCCTGGCTGGCTGCATCAGCCGCCACTGTAAAGGCCTTTTCGGCGTTGCGGGCAACATCGGCAACGGTCGCTGTCATTTGATTCATTGCTGCGGCAACCTGATCGGTTTCGTGTTTCTGCAGATTGATTCCGTTGCTGGTCTGGCCGGTGACCGTTGACAGCTGCTCGGCTGAGGCCGCAATGTCAGCGGCGCCGGATTCAATGCTTCTCACAAGCTCCCGCAGGCCGGTGACCATGGTTGCCAGTGCTGCCATCAGGCGCCCTATTTCATCGGTGCGGTTGTTGTCGATATGAATGGATAAATTGCCTGACGCCACCTCCGTAGCGATGGACACCGCATGATTAATGGGAGAGGTTATGGCTTTGGTGATCAGGTAGGCCATCAGGATGCCAAGTAAAACCGCAATGCCAGTTGCCCCGAAAATCAGTGTGGTGGCCTGCCTGCGCTCGGACTCCATTCTGTTTACCTGCGCCTCCCGCAAGCTGTTTGCAGATTCCATGACTCGGCGCGCTGTCGCAACCATGTCATTGGAAAGTTGCTCGCCGGATTCGGTCAGTGTTACGACGTTCCGGAATTCGCCGGTATAGGCGTCAAGGGCTTTGGTAACCTTTGCCGTTTCTTCCGCGCTGATACCTGCAGACCGCAGCGGACCCTGCATTCGTTCAGCATCTTCAAGATAGGATTGAACGCTGTCGGAGTCGCGTTCTACCAGAAACTTTCGCTCCGAGCGGCGCATATCCTCAAAGATGGCCGATGCAAAAAACAGTGAGCTTTGGGCTTTCAGAGACGACCCGAGTATCCGGGCTTTGGTTTCCAGCCGGTCCAGGGCTTCTTCACGCTGGTTGATGTTTGTTTCCACCTTGGCCATCAAAGACTGGTATTGCTCAACATCATCCTCAATGCTGTTTAAAGAGCTGATGTCGGCGCTTGTGGTGAGCAAAGGCTGGATATGCCCCGTGATTTCAAGAACCCGGTCGCCGTGGGCCCGTGATGCCTGCACGTTCCCGGTACTGCCAGAGAGCAGAAAGTTTTTCTCTTCGACGCGGGCTTCCGTGAGACTGGTGTTGACCTGGCCCAGTTTTGCCACAATGTCGGAGCGCTGGCTGTAGCTTTCCAATGCGCTATTCCCGACGACACCAACCAGAATAGTGAGCAGGAGCAGGAGAGCAAAGCCGCCCGCCATTTTCGTTCGGATGGTCATGCCGCTAAAGAGGTTTTGAAATGCCATACTGTGGTGTCCTTAGAGCTTGCGAGCAATACCAGTCCTGCCATTTGAGTCCATTCGACAGACCACGGAGAAGCATTTCTGATACGCGAGAGAGATGTTTGGGCTTTTTATTGTGTCTCTATTAACTATGTGCCGGGGACAAAATTCAATTTGTTTTGGGTAACATATAGTTGCGGAGTGCTAATGATATATTCCGTAAAGTAATTTTAATATCATTTTTTATTCTATGGTCGCCGTTTTTTGTTCTGGCGGTGGCACGCTCTTTGGTTGTTCTGCCAGCACCGAGGTTTGTTATTAAAAAGGCGCACAAAAAAGCGGGGCTGACTTTGAACCCCGCTTTTTATGCTCTGGAAAAGTGAAACCGAATCCGGGTTACTGTTTACCACTGCGCTGGCTACCAGATCCCTTGATTTTATAATCCTGGTTGCTGCCATTACCTCCAGCACCCTTGCCTTGGCCGGCACCCATTCCCTGGCTGGGTCCCATACCCTGACCGGCACCTTTGCCCTGGCTGGCACCTTTGCCTTGACCGCCACCCATACCTTGGCCGGAGCCCATACCTCGCCCCATTCCATTTTTCAGTTCTACGCCGCGCTCACGAGCACGTTGCAACATACGCTCGTGGTGCTGCTGTTGATACTGGGCTCGCTCGGCTTCGGTATTCAGATTGCGCATGGTCTGGCGGTGTTCCTGCAACTCCTGCTGGGTCATCAATTCCCGGCCAAACACTTCCTCATTGTCCTGGGCGGCCAACGGCCAACTCGCCATGGTGACAAGAATGGCGGCGCCGGCTGTGCGAATAAACGATGTTTTCAGTTTCATTGTTCAATCCCCTTGCTTCAGGTTGTGGTTTCATTCTAGACCCCGAGCCTGATTTGTGAGGGTTATGACTAATACCTATGTGTAAAATGGCTCAGCGACTGGGAGAGGATGACCAACTCCTGATTGACCAGCTCACCCGCACCAACGATCACCACATCAGGTCATCCGGGATTTCATAGCCAGCGTAGGGGTCATCATCACCCGCATCGTCTTTCTTGCGGTCATGGAGTACCACCACCGCCTGTTCATCCCGTTCGATAATCTTGCGGGCCACGCCTTCAGCAACAATCTCGTACTGCCCATTGACGAACACAATGGCAAGCCGGCCACGGGAGAGCTGATCTGCCATGATGTCGTCCACATACAATTTCTTTATTTTTTTGTCGTGAACGAACTGGTAAGAGGTTTCTCCCCGGCTGCGATCAAGCCGGTTGGTTTCCACCATTTGGCGAATCTGCGCCTGAATGGCTTTTTTCTCGGCCTCCTGCTGACGTTGCAGGTTCAGTTGGCGGTCGCGCTCTGCTTTTTCTTCCCGTGCCTGGCGAGCGCGAATTTCCGTCTCATTAACCTGCGCGGCCCCCTTGGGCTGCTGTTTGCGCTGTTTACGTTTCTCATTGCGAATAGCCTTGGCTTTTTTCTGATCGGCCAGGCCTGCTTTCAATAGCTGATCCTGCAGGGACGCCATGGGATAACTCCATCAATTGGTCAGTAATTCTGGTATTCTATCGCAACAGTATACGCCCTCATGTTTACCTTCTTAACCAGCAACCGCTGATTCCGGGATTTTCTTGTATGTCTTCCTTTAAAGATCTTGATCTGTCTGCAGCCATGCAGGCCAATCTTGCCCAGCTGGGTTTTTCCGAGCCAACGGATATTCAGGCCCGGGCTTTGCCCCACTGTTTAGCCGGGCGCGATGTGATCGCCATGGCCCAGACCGGCAGCGGTAAAACGGCAGCTTTCGGTATCGGGCTGATTGAGAGCCTCAGGCCAAAGCGGTTTGCAGTGCAAGGGCTGGTAATGTGCCCGACTCGCGAGCTGGCGGATCAGGTTGCCAAGGCATTACGGGAATTGGCGCGGGCGCGGGAGAATATCAAGATCCTTACGCTGTGTGGTGGCGTTTCCATTGGCCCCCAGATTGGTTCCCTGGCACATGGCGCGCACATTATTGTCGGCACTCCGGGGCGAATCGCGGACCATCTGCGCAAGGGCACTCTGGATCTGAAACACCTCACAACTCTGGTGCTTGATGAAGCGGACCGGATGCTCGACATGGGGTTCCAGGACGCCATGGAAGAAATTCTGGGTTATACACCCAAACAGCGTCAGACATTGATGTTCTCGGCTACCTGGCCGGAATCGATTCGTAAGCTGAGTTCCGGCTTTCAGCAGAACCCCGTGGATGTGCGTGCACAGGCCCGGAGTATGAATTCGGATATTCATGAGGTGTTTTACGAGATTCCTGCCCGGGAACGCACTCGTGCCATCATCAGCCTGCTGTCTGAGCATCAGCCTGCCTCCTGCCTGGTGTTCTGTTCCATGAAGCAGCAGTGTGATGAGTTGGCAGGCGAACTGGGCGCACAAGGCTTCTCGGCGCTGGCATTGCATGGTGACCTGGAGCAACGGGAGCGCGACAGCGTTCTGGTGCGTTTTGCAAATCAGAGTTGCCAGGTTCTGGTGGCAACAGATGTTGCAGCCCGTGGGCTCGATATCAAGGCATTGCCGCTGGTTATCAACGCAGAGCCTGCCCGGGACCCGGAAGTGCACACGCATCGGATAGGGCGCACCGGGCGTGCGGGGGAGTCCGGGCTGGCGGTTACCCTGTGCAGCCCGTCCCAGGGCCACAAGATCAACCGCCTTGAGGCTGAACGGGGCAGCCCGGTAGTGTGGGGCGATACGGAAATTTTGTTGTCTGTTCCGCCGAATCCGGTCGCTCCTGCCATGAAAACGCTTTGCATCGCCGCCGGGCGCAAGGAAAAGCTCAGGCCAGGTGATGTGCTGGGTGCGCTAACCGGGGAAGCCGGGCTGAAAGGCAAGTCCGTGGGCAAGATCGACCTGTTTGATTTCCAGTGTTTCGTGGCGGTGGAAGCTGCTCAGGCCAGGCGCGCTCTTGAGCGACTCGAGAGCGGAAAAGTAAAGGGTCGCAAGCTAAGAGTAAGGATGGTTTGAGATCCGGCGTTACAGGCTTCTGCAGTTAGCGGTAGATATCGCGAAACACTCGGAAACTCCGTATAGTCATTTGCATTTCGGTTGCTCACGGCTTGTGAAACCGGTAAATTACGCAGGATTTTACCTCCCGGTATGCTCCGGCGCTCTATAAGACACAGGCCTTATACGTTTCGGTTGCTCCGGGGAAAATCCATAAATCAATACAGGTAGCTGTTCAATATGGATGACCTGATGTCACAAGCCGTCGATCTGATGATTGCGGGTATGGGCTTTGTGTTCGTGTTCCTGATTATTCTGGTGTTCGCGACCCTGCTTATGTCCAAACTGCTGATCCGGTTTGCTCCGCCAGAACCGGCAACCCCGGCCAAAACTCCCCGTGCCAAGCCCAAGGCGCCTGCATCAGTTGACCCTGATACGGCAGAGGCGATCAAAAAGGCGATTGCGCAATTCCGGTCGCGCCACAAGAAGTGACCTGGTAACCGATTAGATACAACCTTTAAACAGAAGGCTGACACGATGACTGACACAAAGAAACCGCTGGGGATTACGGACGTTATACTTCGCGACGCCCACCAGTCCCTGCTTGCCACCCGTATGCGGCTTGATGACATGCTGCCCATTGCCGAGAAGCTCGACAAAGTTGGTTTCTGGTCTCTGGAATCCTGGGGTGGAGCTACCTTCGACTCCTGCATTCGCTACCTGGGCGAAGACCCCTGGGAGCGTATTCGTGAACTGAAAAAAGTCATGCCCAACACGCCCCAGCAAATGCTGTTGCGCGGCCAGAACCTTCTGGGTTACCGCCATTACGCGGATGATGTGGTTGAGAGGTTTGTTGAACGTGCGGCGGAAAACGGCGTGGATGTGTTCCGTATTTTTGACGCCATGAACGATCCCCGTAACCTGGCGACTGCCATCAAGGCCGTTCGCAAGACCGGCAAGCACGCGCAGGGCACCATTTCTTATACCACCAGCCCGGTACACACCATCGAGATGTGGGTTGAGCTGGCAAAAGAAGTTGCGGACATGGGCGCGGATTCTATTGCGATCAAGGATATGGCGGGTATTCTCAAGCCTTATGTGGCCTTTGATCTGGTCAGCCGTCTGAAGAAAGAGCTGGATATTCCGATTCACATGCAGTGCCACGCCACCACCGGCATGTCTACCGCTACAGCCATCAAGGCAGCGGAAGCGGGTATTGATAACGTGGATACGGCGATTTCCTCCATGAGCATGACCTACGGCCATTCGCCCACTGAGGCAGTGGTTGCCATTCTTGAGGGCACAGACCGTGACACGGGTCTGGATCTTGTGCTGCTGGAAGAGATTGCCAGTTATTTCCGCGAAGTTCGCAAGAAGTACGCAAAGTTTGAAGGCAGCCTCCGTGGCACCGATTCCCGCATCCTGATTGCCCAGGTGCCCGGTGGCATGCTCACCAACATGGAAAACCAGCTCAAGGAACAGAACGCTGCAGACAAGTTTGATGAAGTTCTGGCTGAAATTCCCAAGGTGCGTGAAGATCTCGGTTTCATCCCGCTGGTAACGCCGACTTCCCAGATTGTGGGTACTCAGGCGGTACTGAACGTTCTGACCGGTGAGCGCTACAAGTCCATTTCCAAGGAAACGTCTGCCATCCTGAAGGGTGAGTACGGTGCTGCGCCAGCGCCGTTCAACAAGGAACTGCAGGAGCGCGTTCTCGATGGAAAGGAAGCGATTACCTGTCGTCCGGCAGACAACATCGAGCCGGAAATGGACAAGTTGACCGACGAGTTGAAAAAGCTGGCAGACGAGAAGGGCATCAGGCTGGCAGATAACATTGTCGATGATGTTCTGACTTACGCGCTGTTCCCGCAGATCGGCCTGAAGTTCCTGGAAAACCGTGATAACCCCGACGCCTTTGAGCCGGTTCCCTCGGCGGAAGATGCGGCCCCGGCCAAAAAGGCCAGCGGTCCTGAAACCTATACCGTTGAAGTGAATGGCAAGAAGTACGTGGTTGCGGTTTCTGAAGGTGGTGAAATCTCCCAGATCCAGAGCGAGGGTGGTGCTGCAGCTGCACCGGCAGCGGCCTCTGCGCCAGCGCCGGCAGCAGGTGAAGGTGAGCCTGTTATTGCGCCTCTGGGTGGCAACATCTTCAAGGTTCTGGTGTCACCGGGTGACGCCGTTGAAGAAGGCGATGTGCTGATTATTCTCGAGGCCATGAAAATGGAAACCGAGATTCGCGCTCAGAAAGCCGGCACAGTCGGCGAAGTCTTCATCAAGGTCGGTGATGCCGTCTCTCCTGATGATGAAATGCTGACAATCGCATAAAGGGCCAGCATTCCATGGAAAAATTAATGACGTTATGGACAGGTAGTGGCCTGTTCAATATAGAACTTGGCCAGGTGATCATGATCGCTGTTGGTCTGCTTCTTCTGTACCTTGCGATTCGCAAGGGGTTCGAGCCGTTGCTGCTGGTACCCATCGGGTTTGGTGGCATTCTGGCGAACATCCCGGAGGCAGGGCTTGCCCTGACTGCGGCGGAAAATGCCATTCATTTTGCCTTGAATGGCGGAAAGGGCGAGATTCTGGCTGCTCTGGCAGCACCGCTGGATGTGGCCTATCAGGCCGGGCAGGCAATTACGCCCGAACTGAAAGATGCTTTCAAGGTGGCCATTAAAGAAGCGAGTTATTCCGAAATGGCTATGGCTAATGCCATCGCTCAGGATGCAGGTTATGGCAATGGCATGCTGTATAACTTCTACTCTGTGGTGATCGGCAGCACCATCGGGCCTCTGGTTATTTTCATGGGCGTTGGCGCCATGACAGACTTCGGTCCGCTGCTGGCCAATCCGAAAACCATGCTGTTGGGTGCCGCAGCCCAGTTCGGTATCTTTGGAACGGTTCTGGGGGCTGCACTTCTGGACTGGTTGGGCATTCTGGATTTCACCATTCTGGAAGCCGCTGCTATCGGTATCATTGGTGGTGCTGATGGCCCGACATCCATTTATGTATCCAGTGTTCTGGCTCCGCATCTGTTGGGCGCCATTGCAGTGTCTGCATACGCCTATATGGCGATGGTGCCGATGATTCAGCCGCCCATTATGAAGGCACTGACCAGTGAGAAGGAGCGGGCGATCAAAATGTCCCAGCTTCGCCCGGTCAGCAAGCGTGAAAAAATCTTTTTCCCGCTGGTTGTTCTGATTGCTGTTGTTCTGTTCCTGCCGGATGCAGCGCCGCTGCTGGGTATGTTCTGCTTTGGTAACCTGATGCGCGAGTGTGGTGTGGTGGAGCGTCTGAGCGACACTTCCCAGAATGCGCTCATCAACATCACCACGATTTTCCTGGGTTTGTCTGTTGGCTCCAAGCTGATGGCGGACAAGTTCCTGGATGCCCAGACACTGGGTATTCTGGGGCTGGGTATCGTGGCCTTTGGTGTGGGAACCGCTTGTGGTGTTCTTATGGCCAAGCTGATGAACAAGTTCACCAAGGATCCGATCAACCCGTTGATTGGCTCTGCCGGTGTATCTGCGGTGCCGATGGCAGCGCGGGTGTCCAACAAGGTTGGTCTTGAGGCGAATCCGCAGAATTTCCTGCTGATGCACGCTATGGGGCCGAACGTTGCTGGTGTTATCGGTTCGGCTGTTGCTGCGGGTGTGATGATCAAGCTGCTTGGCTGATTGTTGCTCTTGTACTGCAGAAAACCCCGCCTTGCTTTCGCTTGGCGGGGTTTTCTGTTTTTGTGGCCTCGTGCTATGAGTCCGAGTCGGTGCGGGGCCGATTTTCAGGAACCGCTACAAGCACATCCCTGTGCGCTTGTCTCCGGCCGTCCATGGCCTACGACATTCCTGAAAATCGGCCCCGCACCAACTCTTTGATCTTCGGTATTCGCCTTCTTAAAAACTTGTTTAATGAAAGTCTCGCGAGCTGACCGGAAGTGTCTGTATCAGATGGCTCAGATCCGAGAGCTTTCCCGCCATAACGTGAACAATGTCGCCCTCTCTTTCCAGAATGCCTTTTACGTGCAACAACCGTGCGGTGAGTAACGGTTTTCGTTGGCGGCGGGCGGTTTCGAGCCATACGACGACGTTTACGTTGCCGGTTTCGTCTTCCAGGGTTACGAAGGTAACGCCGGAGGCGGAGCCGGGGCGTTGGCGGCCGGTTACCAGACCGGCTACCTGTACGGGGATGCCGGCTTTGGTGGTTTTGAGTTGTTCGGCGCTGAGGCAGAACTGTAAGTGGCCTTGTTCCCGGAGCAGGGCCAATGGGTGGCGTTGCAGGGTCAGGCCCTGGCTGGTGTAGTCGGCGAGGATGTTCTGGCCTTCGGTGGGCTCCGGGAGTTGGTTGCAGGTTTCGGGTTCGTAGTTTTCGTTGTCTTCTGCAACAGTTTCGGCTGTTGAAAAAAGCCCGGTGGGTTTTTCGTGGCCCAGCAGTTGCCAGTAGGCCTGGTGGCGGTTGTCTGCAAAAGCAGACATGGCGTTTGCGCCGGCCAGGAGTTCCATTTCCCGCTGGTTGAGGTCTGCCAGGCGGCGCAGCTCGGCGGCGGATCGGTAGCCGGTTTCGGGGCGCTGCTGGCACAGGCGTTTTGCAGCGCTTTCCGGGAAGCCGCGGATGATTCTCAGGCCCAGGCGTAGCTGCAGGTCCGGGCTTTCCAGGGTGTGTTCCCACTGGCTTTTGTTGATGTCTGGTGGCAGTGCCGTCACCTTATGGCGCTTGGCGTCCTGTAGCAGTTGTGATGGGGAGTAGAACCCCATGGGCTGGCTGTTGAGTAGGGCGCAGTAGAAGGCGGCCGGGTAGTGGCGTTTTATCCAGGCGGAGATGTAAACGAGCAGGGCGAAGCTGGCGGCGTGGGATTCCGGGAAGCCGTAGCCGCCGAAGCCGCAGATTTGCAGGTAGAGGCGTTCGGCAAAGTCGGCGTCGTGGCCTCTTGCCAGCATGCCGTTGATGAGTTTTTCCCGGAAGGGAGTCATGTCGCCGTGGGATTTCCAGGCGGCCATGGCGCGGCGGAGTTGGTCGGCTTCGCCGGCGGTGAAGCCGGCGGCAACCATGGCCAGTTTGATGACCTGTTCCTGAAAAATGGGCACACCCAAAGTGCGTTCCAGTACGCCACGGATGGCGTCGTTGGGATAACTTACAGGCTCTAGGCCGTGCTTGCGGCGCAGGTAAGGGTGCACCATGTCGCCCTGGATGGGGCCGGGGCGAACGATGGCAACCTCAATGACCAGGTCGTAGAAGGTTTCGGGTTTCAGCCTGGGCAGCATGTTGATCTGGGCGCGGGATTCCACCTGGAATACGCCGATACTGTCGCCTTTTTGCAGCATGGTGTAGGTAGCCCGGTCTTCTTTTGGAATGTCCTGCATGCCAAAGGGCCGGCCTTTCTGGTGGCTGATCAGTTCCAGAGCTTTACGGATGGCCGTAAGCATACCCAGGGCGAGCACATCCACTTTCATCAGGCCCAGGCTTTCCAGGTCGTCTTTGTCCCACTGGATAACGGTGCGGTCGGCCATGGCGGCGTTTTCTACCGGTACCAGCTCAGCCAGCGGGCCGGAACTGATCACAAAGCCGCCCACGTGCTGGGACAGGTGGCGCGGAAAGCCGAGCAGGGTGTTCACCAGGGCAAAGAACTGGTCGGCGACTTTCGGGTTGCGGGTCAGGCGTTTGTCGAGAATCTGCTGGCGCCAGTTGGTGGCTTTGTCGCGCCAGTCGATGCCTTCCAGCAGTTGTTCCACCAGTGCCGGATCAAACCCCAGAGCCTTGCCAACGTCGCGGATGGCGCTGCGGGGGCGGTAGCGTATAACCGTTGCCGCCAGGGCGGCACGCTCCCGGCTATAGCGCCGGTAGATGTACTGGATGACTTCTTCCCGGCGTTCGTGTTCAAAGTCCACATCGATATCCGGCGGCTCGTTTCTGTCTTTGGAGATGAAGCGCTCAAACAGCAGATCCACCTGGGCCGGGTTTACTTCGGTAATCCCCAGGCAATAGCACACCGCAGAGTTGGCGGCAGAACCCCGGCCCTGGCACAGAATGCCGCGGTTGCGGGCGAAGGCAACTATGTCGTGGATGGTGAGGAAGTAGTGTTCGTACTTCATCTCCGAAATCAGTCCCAGTTCTTTGCGGATCAGGGCCTGAACAGACAGTGGTGTTCCTTTCGGGTAACGTCGCTGCTCACCTTCCCGGGTCAGGCGCTTCAGGTAAGCTGCCGGGGTTTCTCCTTCTGGCACAAGGTCTGGCGGGTATTCGTAGCGCAGGCTGCCGGGCTCGAAGGTACATTGTTGAGCAATGTGTACTGACTCTTTCAGCCAGGCTTCGGGAAACAGGCGTTGCAGCACCGGTATCGGGCGCAGGTAGCGTTCACCGTTCTGGAACAGGCAGTGGCCGGCATTTTCCAGGCTGGTGTGGTTGCGCAGGGCGGTGAGTACGTCTTGCAGGGGTTGGCGTTGCCGGCTGTGCATGTGGACTTCGCCGGTGGCGGTAACGGGGCAGCGCAGGTGGTCACTAAGCCAGCGGGCTCTGGCCAGTTGCTGTTCCTCACCGGATTCCAGGGTGCGGGCTGCGGCAATCCAGAGGCGGTGTTCGAACAGCCGGAGTAACCATTCGCCACAGGCCAGAGCCTGGTTAGAATCGGCTTCAGCGGGTGAGGGCGGCAGCCACAGGCACAGGCAGTCATCCAGAGCATGGATTTCCACGTCTTTATGGATAAGCTGATACTGCCCTTTTTCTGCTCGCCGCCGCCCGGTGGTTATGAGCTGGCAGAGTTGCCCGTAACCTTTACGGGTGCGGGCCAGAAGAATAAACCGGGGCGTGCTGGCACCGGGCGGGCTGTCGGCCAGTTCAAACCAGCTTCCGGTAATCAGTTTTACAGGGCTTTCTTTCAGTGCCGCCCAGGCGCGGGGGATACCCGCAACAGAGCAGGCATCGGTAATGGCCAAAGCGGCATACCCAAGCCCTGCTGCTCGTTCCGCAAGCTCATGGGGGTGAGATGCTCCAGTCAGAAAGGTGAAGTTGCTGAAACAGAACAATTCGGCATAAGAGGGTGCGGTCATCAGCCAAACCACCCGTGTATGAACCAGCCGTCGCGTACATCCCGGAACACCCAGGCCAGTTGGCCGCTATTGAGCTGGGCAATGTAATAATCCCTGTGTACCCTCTGGCCATCCCACCAGCCGCCGCTGATCCGTTCCGGGCCGGTAAACCAGGCTTTCGGGGTTTCCGTAAGTGGTTGCGGGCCTTGCAGAAGCCACAGAGGGCGACGGGGCAGTTGGTTATTTGTTGTTGTGCGGTTTGTTCTCCGCACTTCCGATGCGCTCCAGGCTCGCTCGGGCCGGTGATCTGCACGGGGCGCCAGTTGCCTTAATGCATTATCCCCAAGCCTTGCCTGCAAGCGGCTCATGAGGGTATGCCAGGCTTCGTTCAGATCCTGGTTTTCGCCCAGCAGATCCTGCCCGCCGGGCGCTTCCCGCCCAAGAAACCGTTTAACGACCAGGCGCAATGATACAACCGGGGCCTGCAAAGGCTGCTGTTCAAGTCGCAGGCTGATGAGGCTGAGAAACGCTTCCGCGCGGTGTTCTGGGCCGGATGTGCGAATACGCAGGCGCGTTGGTTCCGCGTGCCGGTGCCTGAGTAGCAGCAGCAGGCAGTCGGTATCCTGCTGGCGCCAGCACAGATCTTTTTCCAGCTCGGAGAGCATGCGGTGCAATGGAAAAAGCAGCCCCTGCGACTGCTCGATTTCCTGCACAAAATCGGCCTGCTGCCGGAAATGATGCGGTGGCTGCCAGGGCGCCCGGGGGTCGGGTCTGGAGCCCTGGATTTTCTGGATATACGCCAGGGTTTCCGGAGACAACCGGCGCGCCATCTCTGCCGGCGGTAAACTGAATACTTCCCCCAGAGTGTTCAGGCCAAGCCGCTGCAGTCGTGTACAGGTGCGTTCGTCAAACTCCGCAGCCAGCAGGGGCATCTTGCCAAGAGCCTGGAGGATGTGGGCTTTGTCGGAAGTACATGCTCCCGTACCGTTACGTGCAATCAGGCGTGCTGCCAATGGTGTGTGGCCTATGCCTGGCCAGGCAGTAAGCTGGCGCTCATGCAGTGCGTCTTCCACCGTTCGCCAGACTGCCGGAAGGCCACCGTACAAACGCTGCAGGCTACCGATTTCAGCCAGCAAGCCGTCTGGCGGGACCAGAACAATATGAGCTGCGTGCTGGTACAGCCAGCGGGCCTGGTCTTCCAGAATGCGCGCTTCCTGTTGTGGGTTTGCTCTTACTATGCCTAATTCCGGCACCAGGCTGATGGCTGTTTTCAGTTGCATGCCAGCACTTACGCCCAAACCCCGGGCAGCCGGGCAGGCTTGTATTACCTTCTGCCCGGAGCCATTGACAATCACCAGCGCAGCCATGTTTTCGCCGGAGCGGCGAATATGATCCAGCAGCAGGTGAGGGAAATGCAGGTGCAGCCAGAGCATGGTAATTACCGGGCAATTGCGGGCCAGGGGCCCTGGACGATGCGGGGCGTTTCATGGTGAAGCAGGCCCGCCCGGTGAGCCAGGGCAAGGGAACAGCGTTGGCCGGGCCAGCTGCCACGGCGTTTTACCACGTGCACCTTCAGGCTTTGCTGATTGTCGGGTTCCAGCTGAAGGCGTAAGGCAGCCGGAGAGTTCTGTTCGGCGTAGCGGCGCTCACGAAAAAGTACGCAAACGTTGCTGCCGGCTTCGGCGGCCAGCTGCAAGCGTCGGATTTCACGGGCAGCCAGCCTGCCAGGCCAGGCTATGACCAGACCTGTAACCGGGGAGCGCAGACAGTTTTCCAGGGTCCACAGAAAATCGTCTTTGCCTTCGGTATGGATCATGATGACCTGGTTCAGGTCGATATCTTCCCGCGCCAGTGCCGGAGCATAAGGCGTGTGCGGAGGGTTCAGCCAGAATACGGTTTTACCGGCCCGTGACAGCCTTTGCATGAGTGGTACCAGCAGGGTGAGTTCGCCAATTCCGGGGGTATCCAGCAGGCACTCGCTCAAAGCGCCCCGGGGCCAGCCAAGGCCTCCAAGCTGGTTGTCCAGAGCCTGATAGCCCGTCAGCTCGGCCAGTTGTGTGGTTTTGTTATGCCTGTGTCCCTGCCAGACACGGGCATCCTGCATTAGCGTGTCAAGAAGCTCGCTCATGGTGAAATCCTGAAATACTGTTTAAATATACAGTATTCTGAAGAGGGCCTGATTTCAAGAAGCGGGTTGATAAAATGAGGGCACGAACCCATCTTGTACTGTGCAAGCAGCAGAAAACCCTGCAATCAACTCGGAGGTTGGGCATGAGTGGACTGGCTGAACAGCATTGTGAGGCATGTAGCGCGAACGCTCCCGGGGTAACCGATGAGGAAAAACGTACACTGCACGAAGACGTTCCGGATTGGGAAATTCTCAGCGTGAGCGGTGAGGAGCAGTTACGCCGGGTATTCAAATTCAGGAACTTTGCCCAGGCCCTGGCGTTTACCAACAAGGTGGGTGAGCTGGCAGAGGCAGAAAACCATCACCCGGCCATCCTGCTGGAATACGGGAAGGCAACCATAAGCTGGTGGACCCACGCAATCGGTGGGCTGCACAAGAATGATTTCATTATGGCTGCGAGAACAGACTCGGCTTACCACTGATCCTCTGATTTTTCCTCAGCCTCAAGTTCTGCCTTGCGTTTGCGGACTTTCTCGAGTTTGTCCTCCGGCACCTGCATCTTGCCGGCTGAGTCCCGAAGCATGAATAAGCTGCCCAAAACCAGGGCCACGGCAGCGAGCAGAAAAATCCATCCTATCATTGGCATGTGTCAGGCTTCCTTTTTGTCGGAGTGGTGTTGTTGGAGCGGTTTTCTTTATAGTGGAGTATTCCGGCCAGATTGGCGGAACATTCCAATCTTTATCAAACATTATGGCAGCGTCTGCCGAAAACTGGAGTGTTATCAGATGGCAAAACTATTACAGGTTGATTTTCCGTTCACTGGCCCGTTCGGTTCAGAAATGGCCGGGGCGTTAAAAGATCTGGCTGTTTCCATTACAGAAGAGCCCGGTTTTATCTGGAAAATCTGGACAGAAAACGCTTCAGAAAAAGACGCGGGTGGAATTTATCTTTTTGAAACGGAAGAAGCCGCTCAAGCCTATCTTGAAAAACACACGGCAAGGCTGAAGGGACTGGGAGTTGAAAAGGTTAATGCCAAACTTTTCGATGTGAATGAGGATTTGTCGAAGATCACCAATGGGCCTGTTTAAGGCTCTGGATTCGGCACAGTCGCATCTCGGCAAATAACCAAACAGCAATCAAGGAGCCCGTAACTATGAGTGATTCCAGCTATACCCCACCCAAGGTCTGGAAGTGGGAATCTGCAAGCGGTGGTGCTTTTGCCAATATCAACCGCCCCATTGCAGGCCCTACTCACGAAAAAGAGCTGCCGGTTGGCAAGCACCCTTTTCAGCTTTATTCCCTGGCTACGCCTAACGGTGTGAAAGTCACGATAATGCTGGAAGAGTTGCTGGAACTCGGTATCAGTGAGGCGGAATACGATGCCTGGCTGATCCGGATTAATGAAGGCGATCAGTTCAGCAGCGGGTTTGTGGATGTGAACCCAAACTCCAAGATTCCGGCGCTGCTGGACCGCTCTCAGGATCCTGCTGTTCGGGTATTCGAGTCCGGCTCTATTCTGCTTTATCTGGCGGAGAAGTTTGGCCGGTTTTTGCCAGAGGATTTAGCTGGCCGCACCGAAACGCTGAACTGGCTGTTCTGGCAGATGGGCAGTGCTGCGTTTGTGGGCGGCGGTTTCGGACACTTCTTTGCCTATGCGCCCGAGAAGTATGAGTACCCGATTAACCGCTACACCATGGAGGTTAAACGGCAACTGGATGTGCTGGACCGCCAGCTGGCCGATAACCGGTATGTTGCCGGCAATGAGTACACCATTGCCGATATGGCAACCTGGCCCTGGTATGGCGCGCTGGTTACCAACAAGGTTTACGATGCTGCCGAGTTTCTTGAAGCACATACCTACACCAATGTAATGCGATGGGCCCTTGAGCTTAAAGAGCGGCCGGCTGTCAAGCGTGGGCGCATGGTGAACCGTGCCTGGGGTGAGCCAGCCAGCCAGCTGCATGAACGTCACGATGCAAGTGATTTCGAGAACAAAACCCAGGATAAGCTAGCCGGAGCTGCTGACGACTCCTGATTTGCCGGTTTTTGACCGGTCCAGGCTTTCTGATGATTTCTGACCTTGTCTACATCGTTGGTTTGACCGCACTTGCCGGTATCTGCATTCCCCTTGGCGGACTGCTGGCAAGAGTTGAACGGATCGGGCCCAACTGGCTGGAGCAGGAGTTCCGGCACTTTCTCATCGCTCTGGGCGGTGGCATTTTGCTGGGCGCTGTTCAGCGATGCGCCGGTTGCTCACGCCTGAGGCATGAAGCCTGCCCGAGCCGGAACATCTGGCTCGGGAGGAACATTTTTGGAGCCTTCAGGCGATTTTCCGGGTGGCTTCCTGGTGGAGGATTTTTTCAACCTCTTCCGCTGAGAGGTTTTCCTTCTTGAGCACGGCCTTGGCCAGGGCCTCAAGCTGACCCCTGTGCTCGGTCAGGAATTCGATAGTGTCAGCTTCCATAGCCAGAAGTTCTGACTGGATTTCAGCATCAATCAATTCCGCCATCTTTTCGCTGTACTCCCGATGCGAGCCCATTTCGCGGCCCAGGAATACGTGTTCCTCCCCAATACTCAGGCCCACAGGGCCGATCTTTTCGTTCATGCCCCACTGGCCGATCATGCGGCGGATCAGTTTGGTGGCTTCCTTGAGGTCGTTCTGGGCACCGGTGGTCACTTCTCCATAGATGATTTTTTCCGCCGAACGCCCGCCAAGCATCACCTTGATGCGGTCTCTGAGATAGCTTTCGGAGTAGTTGTAGCGATCTTCAGTTGGCGTTTGCTCAGTGACGCCCAAAGCCATGCCGTGGGGAATAATTGTTACCCGGGTGAGCGGGTCGGCCTTTGGCATGTAATAAGCCATGATGGCGTGACCACTCTCGTGGTAAGCCACCACTTCCCGTTCTTCCGGCGACAGCCTTGCGTCACGCTTCTCACCCAGAACGATGCGGTCGCGGGCAATCTCGAAACACCGGGCCGTGACTTCTTTCAGGTTTTCCCGGGCGGCTGTCAGGGCTGCTTCGTTCACCAGGTTTTTCAGGTCGGCGCCGGAAAAACCAATGGTGCGGGCCGCCAGTTGCTCCAGGTCAACATCGGCTGCCAGGGGCACTTTGCGCACGTGTACCGCGAGAATGGCATCCCGTGCATCCTTGTGTGGAAGATCCAGGGTAATCTTCCGGTCAAAACGGCCAGGCCGGAGCAGGGCGCTGTCCAGAACATCCGGGCGGTTGGTAGCGGCCAGTACGAGAATATTTTCGTGGGATTCGAAGCCGTCCATTTCGGTAAGAATCTGGTTCAGCGTCTGTTCCCGCTCATCGTGCCCGCCACCCAGGCCCGCGCCCCGGGAGCGGCCAATGGCATCCAGTTCATCGATAAAAATCAGCGCCGGTGCTTCCTTGCGGGCATTCGCAAACATGTCCCGAACCCTTGAAGCGCCCACGCCCACAAACATCTCAATAAACTCTGAAGCGCTGATGCTGAAAAACGGCACTTCCGCCTCTCCGGCAATAGCGCGGGCAAGCAGAGTTTTCCCGGTGCCTGGCGGGCCGACAAGAAGAACGCCTTTGGGCATGGAAGCTCCCAGAGCCCTGTATTTACCCGGCGATTTCAGGAAGTCGATAATCTCCGCAATCTCCCGCTTGGCCGATTCGATACCGGCTACGTCATCCAGGGTTGTGGTGGAGGTTTCTTTTATCGCCCGGCGGGCTTTCGACCGGCCGTAATCAAACATGCCACCGCCCTGGGTCATGCGCTTCTGCGCAGATCCCCAGAACCAGTACATCAGGCCCAGCAACAATATCCAGGGCAGGAAGCCGCGAATCAGCTCCTGCCACCACAGCAACCCCGAAGGCTGGGCCCGGATAGTGACATCGTGAGCCTCCAGCAGAGTCAGCAGTTCCGGGTCATCCATGGGTGGCCGGGTGGTGTTGAACCCGGGGCTTGAGCCCTGGGTAGCATCATCAGAGCTAAAAGACGCGCGCCCCTGGTCGTTGAACAGGCCGGTAATATTCTCTTCCCTGAGAGTTACCTCGGAAACCTGATCGTTTATAACAGCGGTTTTGAATTCAGAGTACGCCAGTTCCTGAAGCTTGGGGGCGCCGCTGTCCTGCAGCCACATGAAGGCCAGGAATATGGCCGCGCTGAGCCAGAGAAAGGAATACTGCTTGGGTATTTCCGGTTTCTGGTCAGTCGGTGGGGACTGCTTTCCCGGATTGTTTGAGTTGGTCATTTCGGTCTCCGGTCACCCTCCATGATTTTGGCAACGAAAACTGATTTCCCATAGGTCTCGAAAGACCACTTCATGGTATCCGAAAGAACGGCCATAACTTCATCGTACTCACCGAAAATTTCTGTGCCCATACGACCGGCAACAACCTGCAGGCCGGAGTCTTCCAGTCGGGCGATCAGATCCCAGATAGGCTGTTTGTAGTCATCCTTGAGGGGGTAACAGCTCAGTTGTACTGACAGGAACATAAATGCCTCCAGTTTTCGTACTCAACAATTTATTGCTCAATGGCGCCAGCATCAGTAGCCCATGGCCGAGGAAGTGCTGCGCCGCGGGTCTGCGCCACCGTACAAAGTGCCGTCTTCTCCGACCATGATACTCTGAATGGCCCCCATAGCCGAATTGGTGACCACTTTATGGCCGCGGCTCTCCAGCAAACGCACAGTGTCCCTGCTGATACCCTGCTCGATTCGTATCTCATCCGGGAGCCATTGGTGATGGATGCGGGGTGCGCTGACGGCGGTTTGTATGTTCATGCCGTGGTCAATCACGTTCATGATGACCTGCAGGGTGGTGGTAATAATTCGCGAGCCCCCCGGGCTGCCGGTTACCAGGAAGTTGCGATCGCCCTTGCGAACAATGGTAGGCGACATGGAGCTGAGCATGCGTTTGCCGGGTTCCACTTTGTTGGCTTCGCCGCCAATCAGGCCGTAGGCATTGGGCACACCCGGTTTGGCGCTGAAATCATCCATTTCGTTGTTGAGCAGAAAGCCCGCGCCCTTCACGGTAATCCCCGAGCCGTAACTGAAGTTGATGGTGTAGGTATTCGATACTGCATTGCCCCATTTATCAACCACTGAAAAGTGTGTGGTCTCCGGGCTTTCGTAGTTTGCCGGCTGCCCGGGGCGAACTTCGCTTGCGGGGCGGGCTTTGTCCGGCTTGATACCTTGCCGTAATTTCTCTGCGTAGGATTTGCTGGTCAGGCCTTTTAAAGGTACGTCCACATAATCCGTATCGCCCAGGAACTCTGAGCGGTCGGCATAAGCCAGCTTCATGGCTTCGGCCATATAGTGAATGGTGGCAGCCGAGTTATGGCCAAGTTCCGGGATCGGAAAACCTTCAAGAATGTTCAGTATCTGCACAATATGCGTGCCGCCAGAGGAGGGCGGCGACATGGAGTAGATGTCATAACCCCGGTAGTTTCCGTGTACGGGCGTACGCACAACCGGCTGGTAGGCCTCAAGATCCTGCCGGGTTATGAGGCCTCCGTGCCGCTGCATCTCTTCAACAATCAGTCGTGCAGTTTCGCCCTGATAAAAACCTTTTACGCCATCATCGGCAATGCGCTGCAGGGTATCTGCAAGTTCCGGCTGGCGAAAGCGCTCACCGGGCTGCCAGGCAGAACCGCCTTCCTTATAGAAGGTCTCAAGGGTTGCCGGCCAGCGTTGCAGTCTTTCCCGCGCCTGTTGCAGGCCTTCGCTGAAACGCCGGGGAACAATGAAACCTTCCCGGGCAAGCTTGATGGCAGGCGCCAGCGCCTGCTTCAGGGAAATAGTACCGTGGCGTTCCAGCGCCATAGCCAGGCCGGCAACTGTGCCCGGAACACCTGCCGCCAGGTGGGTAAAGCGGCTGCGGTCCTTTACCACCTCTCCGGATTCATCCTGATACATGGTTTCGGTGGCCCCCGAGGGGGCTTTTTCCCGGTAATCTATGGCTTCCGGCTCAGAGCCGTCGCCTTTGGAAATCAGCATAAAGCCGCCGCCGCCGATGTTTCCCGATCTTGGCTGGGTAACCGCCAGTGCAAAACCGGCAGTTACTGCGGCATCCACTGCGTTTCCGCCGTCCTGCAGTACTTTCAGTGCAACTTCGGTAGCCAGGGTGTGACTGGTCGCGACCATGCCATTACGGGCACTGGCGGGATGAAACCGCTCGCCCTCCAGAATGGCCTGGCTGAAAACCGGCGTTGCCAGTGTTGTGAGGCATACTGTCAGGCTTGCCATCAGGGCGAACGTGCGCAGGCTGCCTGAGCGTGCAGTGAATCGCGCTTTCCATGTTTGCTGGTGCAGGTCTCTGTCCATGTCTCCATTCCTCGTTTCTGATGTTCAGATAGGCTATGATAGCCCGTCATTTTAAAGGGTGCGTACCGCTAACGCCGATTCCTGTTCGGGCTGCCGTTTCCGGCACTGGTTCCCGGTGCACCTGCTTTCCCGTTTGTCAGTTAAGGAAAGGCTTTCATGGAGCATACCTATCGTCTTGTGATTTCCTGCCCGGACAGGGTTGGAATTGTCGCCAAGGTGAGTAATTTTCTATCGACTTACAATGGCTGGATCACGGAAGCGAGCCATCATTCGGATACCTACACTGGCTGGTTTTTCATGCGCCACGAGATCAAGGCGGAGTCTATCCCGTTTGGTCTGGATCAGTTCCGTGCCGCATTTGCACCGATTGCCCGTGAATTCGATATGCACTGGCACATTGCCGATTCCGCCCGGCCCAAGAAAATCATCCTGATGTGCAGCAAGGAGTCCCACTGTGTGGCCGACCTCCTGTACCGCTGGCACAGCAACGAAATCAACGCAGAAATTGTTGCGGTTATTTCCAATCATGATGATTTGCGCCGCATGGTGGAGTGGCATGAAATTCCATACCATCACATTCCGGTAAGCAAAGAGAATCGTGAAGAGGCGTTTGCCCACATCGACGAACTTTTCCAGAGCTACGAGGCCGATGTGGTGGTGCTGGCGCGTTACATGCAGATTCTGCCAGCAGATCTGTGCGCAAAATATGCTGGCAAGGTGATCAACATCCATCATAGCTTCCTGCCGTCTTTCGCCGGTGCGCGGCCATATCACCAGGCATACAGCCGCGGGGTGAAGCTGATCGGGGCTACCTGCCATTACGTCACCCAGGACCTCGATGAAGGGCCAATCATCGAGCAGGACGTTATCCGCATTACCCACAGCGATTCCATTGAGGATATGGTGCGCCTTGGCAAGGATGTAGAGAAAAATGTTCTCGCCCGGGGATTGCGCTCGCATATTGAGGATCGCGTGATTACCTACGAAAACAAGACCGTGGTATTTGATTAAGGCTGCCTCACAGATGCCCCTGAAAGGGCGCGACTGTGGTAGAATTGGCGGTTTGTTGAAGAATAAATACGGGGCCGGGAAGCGGCTCTGAAACGACTTCCAGATAACGCAAAGGAACCTTTCTCGATGGGTGAATTAGCCAAAGAGATCCTGCCGGTCAATATTGAAGATGAACTGAAGCAGTCTTACCTGGATTACGCCATGAGTGTAATCGTAGGGCGGGCGCTTCCTGACGTGCGGGATGGCCTCAAGCCGGTTCACCGTCGTGTTCTGTTCGCCATGTCGGAACTGAACAACGACTGGAACAAGGCCTACAAGAAGTCTGCCCGTGTGGTGGGTGATGTTATTGGTAAATACCACCCGCACGGTGACTCTGCTGTTTACGACACCATCGTTCGCATGGCCCAGCCTTTCTCCCTGCGGTACCCGCTGGTAGATGGCCAGGGCAACTTTGGGTCTATCGACGGTGACAACGCGGCAGCCATGCGTTACACCGAAATCCGCATGAAGAAAATTGCACACTCTCTGCTGGCGGACCTCGAGAAAGAAACCGTAGATTTTGTTGATAACTACGATGGTACAGAGCGCATTCCCGAGGTTATGCCCACCCGGGTGCCCAACCTGCTGGTGAACGGCTCATCCGGTATTGCTGTGGGCATGGCGACCAACATTCCGCCCCACAATCTGACCGAAGTGGTTAATGGCTGCCTGGCGCTGATTGATAACCCGGATCTTACCTGTGATGAGCTGATGGAGTTCATTCCGGGCCCGGATTTTCCAACCGAAGGCATTATCAATGGGCGTGCGGGCATCGTTGAAGCCTACCGCACCGGCCGGGGCCGCATTTATATTCGCGCCCGCCACGAGATTGAAACCGATAAAAAGACCAATCGTGATGCCATTATCATCACCGAGTTGCCGTATCAGCTGAACAAGGCACGTCTGATCGAGAAGATCGCCGAGCTGGTGAAAGAGAAGCGTCTGGAAGGTATTACCGAGCTGCGGGACGAGTCCAACAAGGAAGGTATCCGCGTTGTTATCGAGCTGCGTCGTGGTGAAAACCCGGACGTTGTTGTTAACAATCTGTTCAAGCATACCCAGTTGCAGACGGTGTTCGGCATCAACATGGTTGCGCTGATCAACGGCGAGCCGAGGACACTGAATCTCAAAGAGATGCTGGATGCGTTCGTGCGTCACCGCCGTGAAGTGGTGACCCGCCGCACCATCTTTGAGCTGCGTAAAGCCCGTGAGCGTGGCCATATTCTTGAAGGCCTGACCGTTGCACTGGCCAACATCGATGAAATGATCGAGCTGATCAAGGCCTCTCCGAGCTCAGTGGAAGCCAAAGAAAAGCTGATGGCCCGCGGCTGGGCGCCAGGCGATGTCATGGCGATGCTTGAGCGTGCCGGGGAGGATGCCTGCCGCCCGGACGATCTGCCAGAAATCTACGGCCTGCGCGATGGCCTGTACTTTATGTCGCCGGAGCAGACCCAGGCTATCCTGGACATGCGTTTGCACCGTCTGACTGGTCTGGAAACTGAAAAGCTCCAGAACGAGTACAAGGAAATTCTTGAGAAAATTGCCGGCCTTCTGGAAATCCTCGGTGATCCGGACCGGCTGATGCAGGTTATCCGTGAAGAACTGGAAGCGGTAGTAGAAGAATTTGGTGATGAGCGTCGCACGGAAATAACCAGCTCCCAGCGCGATCTCACGATTGCCGATCTGATTGATGAAGAAGAACTGGTGGTAACCATCTCCCACAGTGGTTACGCCAAGACCCAGGCGGTTGAGGATTACCAGGCCCAGCGCCGTGGTGGCCGTGGCCGGGCAGCAACCTCCATGAAAGACGAAGACTTTATAGAAAAGCTTCTGGTTGCCAACTCCCACGACACCATTCTGTGTTTCTCCAACCGTGGCAAGGTCTACTGGCTGCGTGTGTTCGAGATACCCCGGGCCAGCCGCGCATCCCGTGGCCGGCCGATGGTTAACATTCTGCCGCTGGATGAGGGTGAGCGCATTACCACCTTCCTGCCGGTTCGGGATTACCCGGAAAACCAGTTTGTCCTTATGGCAACGTCTGCGGGTGTGGTCAAGAAAACCCCGCTTCCGAACTTCTCCCGCCCGCGCAGCAGTGGCCTGATTGCCCTGTCTCTGGATGAAGGCGATACCCTGATTGGTGCAGCCATCACGGAAGGTGATGCGGAAATCATGCTGTTTTCCTCCGCTGGCAAGGCCGTTCGCTTCAGTGAAGCAGAAGTTCGCCCGCTAAGCCGAACTGCCCGCGGAGTACGTGGTATCAGAATGCCGGAAGGCCACCAGGTGGTCTCCCTGATCATTCCTCAGGAAGGTGGTGTTATTCTGACCGCCAGTGAGAATGGTTACGGCAAGCGCACCGCCATTGATGAGTTCCCGACATACAGCCGTGGCAGTCAGGGCGTTATTGCCATGCAGTGCTCCGAGCGTAACGGCAACCTGGTGACTGCTTTGCAGTTATTCGAAGGCGACGAGATGATGCTGATTTCCGATAAGGGCACGCTGGTTCGTACCCGCACGGATGAAGTATCCATTCTTGGCCGGAACACTCAGGGCGTACGCCTGATCAGGTTGAGCCAGGAAGATGAACGCCTGGTCGGTGTGGAGCGGATTGCCGAAACCGACGAAGACGACATCGACAATGTGGATGCTGGAAGCACGGGTGCAGAAAGTACGGATACCGAAGGCCAGGATGCTTCAACAGACGATAACGGGAACAGCAGTTCGGACCAGGATGCTGGCGAGGAATAAGCCAGCATTACCGGGCACCATATCCGCAAGACTTGAGAGACCACAGGAATATGAGCAGGGCGTATAACTTTTGTGCAGGTCCGGCAACCTTGCCGGAAAGCGTGCTGGCACAGGCACGGGATGAAATGCTGGACTGGCGCGGTACAGGCATGTCTGTGATGGAAATGAGTCATCGCAGTGACGATTTTATGGAAATTGCCGAAACTGCCGAGCGGGATCTGCGTGAATTAGCAGGAATATCAGATGATTACGCTGTACTCTTCATGCAGGGTGGAGCTTCCAGTCAGTTCTCCACCATCCCCCTGAACCTGCTTGGGGACAAGGCTTCTGCGGATTATGTCAACACTGGCATCTGGTCGAAAAAGGCCATTGCCGAGGCAAAACGCTACGCCGATGTAAATGTGGTGGCCAGTTCCGAAGATACCGGCTTTGTCAGTATTCCGGATCAGGCATCCTGGCAGACCAGCGCCGATGCGGCATATCTGCATTACACACCGAATGAGACCATCGGCGGCCTGGAGTTTGATTTTGTTCCCGATAGCGCGGGCGTGCCCCTTGTGGCAGACATGTCTTCTACCATGCTGTCGCGCCCGCTGGACGTATCGAAGTTCGGGCTTATCTACGCCGGCGCCCAGAAGAATATCGGCCCTTCCGGGCTGGTTGTGGTCATCATCCGGAAAGACCTTCTGGGCAAAGCCCGCAAGGAAACGCCGACCATGATGAACTATCAGGTGATTGCCGATAACGGCTCCATGTACAACACGCCGGCAACCTACTCCTGGTACCTCTCCGGCCTGGTATTCAAGTGGCTGAAAGCCCAGGGTGGCGTAAAAGCCATGGGTGAGATGAACCGCAGAAAAGCGGAGAAGCTGTACGGTTTTATCGACGCCAATGAGTTCTATGCCAACCCCATTGACCGGCGCTTCCGGTCCTGGATGAACGTACCTTTTACCCTGCGGGACGATGCTCTGAACAGCGCTTTCCTTGAGGGCGCCAACGCCCGCGGATTACTGAACCTGGCCGGGCACCGCTCCGTGGGGGGCATGCGCGCCAGCATCTACAATGCCATGCCGGAAGCGGGCGTGGATGCGTTGATTCAGTATATGAAGGAATTTGCGAAGGAGCAGGGCTGATCATGAATGATGAGCAAGTCCGCCTTGGAGAACTGCGGGAAGAAATAGACAAACTTGATCAGAAGATCATGGAACTGATCAGCGCCCGCGCCAAATGCGCCCAGGAAGTGGCCCATGTGAAAATGGCGGCAAATCCGGGAGAAGACGTGTTTTTCTATCGCCCGGAGCGGGAAGCGCAGGTATTGCGCCGTATCAAGGAGGCCAACCCCGGGCCTCTGCCCAGCGAGGAAATGGCCCGGCTGTTTCGCGAGATCATGTCGGCCTGCCTGGCGCTGGAAAAACCCATGCACATTGCTTTTCTCGGGCCCATCGGCACCTTTACCCAGGCGGCAGCCCTTAAACACTTCGGGCACTCTGTTGTCAGTGTGCCCCTGCCGGCGATTGATGCCGTTTTCCGCGAAGTGGAATCCGGTGCCGCGCATTATGGTGTGGTGCCGGTTGAGAATTCCACGGAAGGCATGATCAATCACACGCTGGACATGTTCATGTCCTCACCGTTGAAAATCTGCGGCGAGGTGCAGCTGAGAATTCATCATCATCTGCTGGTGTCACCGGATTTCCGGGATCTTGAAATCACCCGTATCTATTCGCATCAGCAGTCGTTTGCCCAGTGCCGCCAGTGGCTGGACACCCACCGTTATGGTGTTGAACGGGTAACGGTTTCCAGTAATGCCGAAGCAGCTCGCCGGGCGGCGCAAGAGCGAGGATCTGCAGCGATTGCCGGCGATATGGCTGCAGAGCTTTACGACCTGGAGAAGCTGGCGCACAGTATCGAAGACAGGCCGGACAACACCACCCGGTTCCTGATCATCGGTCGTGAAGAGGTGCCACCCAGCGGCCATGACAAATCGTCGATACTTGTCTCCATGAGAAACAAGCCGGGCGCGCTGTATCAGTTGCTGGAGCCGTTCCATAGCCATGGAATCAGTCTTACACGAATTGAAACCCGGCCATCCCCCAGTGGCACCTGGGCCTATGTGTTCTATATCGATTTTGAAGGCCATATGGACGATGATCGGGTGCGTAAAGTGCTTGCCGAAGTAGATGAAGAAGCTGTTGAACTCAAGCGCCTGGGTTCCTATCCCATTGGTGTTCTCTAGCAGCAGTCTGGCCGGCGGGAGCAGTATTTGTTCAGGATTCGCTATCAGATAGTTTGAGGAAGGTATATGTCCATTGATTATCAGGGTCTTGCGGTAAAAGGCGTTCAGGCTTTGTCTCCCTATCAGCCGGGTAAGCCAATCAGCGAACTTGCCCGTGAACTGGGCCTGAATCCATCCGAAATCATCAAGCTCGCGAGCAATGAAAACCCTCTCGGGCCCAGTGAAAAAGCGGTTGCTGCAGTGGAGCATGCGTTGACAGATCTGTGTCTGTATCCCGATGGCAACGGCTTTGAACTGAAACAGAAATTATCCGCGCGACTGGGTGTGGGCGCTGACCAGATTACACTCGGAAATGGGTCCAACGACGTGCTCGAAGTGATTGCACGTTGTTTCGCCGGTAGCGATTCCGAAGTTGTGTTTTCCCAGTACGCTTTTGCCGTTTACCCTCTGGTTACCCAGGCAATTGGTGCCACGCCGGTTACTGTGCCTGCCAAAGACTGGGGGCACGACCTGGACGCCATGGCGGCAGCAGTGACAGAGCACACCCGGCTGGTATTTGTGGCCAACCCGAACAATCCTACGGGAACCGTTCACGACGCAGACGCTATTGAAGCGTTTCTGGGGAAGATTCCTGAAGACGTACTGGTGGTTCTGGATGAGGCCTATTGTGAATACATGACCGGAAAGAAAGACCCGGACGGTGTTGCCCTGTTGAACCGCTTTCCCAATCTGATCGTGTGCCGAACCTTCTCCAAAGCCTGGGGCCTTGCCGGCCTGCGCGTCGGCTACAGCCTCAGTTCACCGGCCATCGCCGACATACTGAACCGCGTGCGCCAGCCTTTTAACGTTAGCTCTGTGGCACTCGCCGCCGCCACTGCAGTGCTGGATGACGAAGACTACCTGCAGCGTTCCCGGGCGGCCAATGCAGCCGGACTGAAGCAGCTCGAAGAGGCCTTCGACCAGATGGGGCTTCGGTATATACCATCGTCCGGAAACTTTATCGCCGTTGAGGTAGGGCCCCAGGCTATGGGTGTCTACCAGGCGTTGCTCGCACACGGTGTTATTGTGCGCCCCATTGCAGGTTACGGCATGCCCAACCACCTTCGGGTCACGGTGGGTTTGCCTGCAGAAAACGAACATTTTATTGACGCGCTCTCCAAAGCGCTGGCGGCAGCAGGGCAGGGAGCCTGAGGTGTTATCGCACAAACCGCTTTTTCAGCGTGTTGCCATCATCGGGCTGGGCCTGATCGGTGGTTCGCTGGCCGGCGCAATACGGAAAAACAACCTGGCGCAGGAAGTGGTTGGCGCAGATCAGAGAAAAGACGATCTTTTACTGGGGCAGTCCCTGGGTGTGATTGATACCGTTGCGGAAACCACCAGCGAGGCGGTGCGTGGTGCTGACCTTGTTGTGCTGGCCGTGCCGGTACAGGCGACCCGCAAAGTGCTGGAGGAAATACGCCCACACCTTGCCGCCGACGCCATTCTTACCGATGTGGGCAGTACAAAGTCCGGTTTCGTGAAGGACGTTGAAGCGGTGTTCGGGGAGTTTTTACCCTGTGTCATTCCCGGGCATCCCATTGCCGGGTCCGAGCGCAGCGGTATCCGAGCAGCTAATCCGGAGTTGTTCAGTAACCACAAGGTTATACTGACGCCACCTGATAACGTTTGCCCGGTTCATCTGGGAAAGATCCGGGCCTTGTGGGAGGCCTGCGGCGCCACCGTGCTCACCATGTCGGTGGCGTATCACGATGAAGTATTGGCAGCGACCAGCCACTTGCCCCATCTGATTGCCTTTTCGCTGGTGGATACACTGGCCGGCGAAGACGAGAATATGGATATTTTCCGGTATGCCGCAGGCGGATTCCGCGATTTTACCCGCATTGCCGCGAGTGATCCGGTTATGTGGCACGATATTTTTCTCTCCAACCGCGACGCCGTTCTCCGCGTGATTGACCATTTTACCCAGGATTTGGACCAGCTGCGTACAGCGATTGCTGAGCAGGACGGTGCGACCCTCTTGCGGGTATTCAGTCGTGCCAAGGCAGCGCGCGAACATTTTTCAAAAATGCTTTCAGGACAGGCTTACGTGACAACTAACAGTGAAAATCAGGTGACGTTCCGGCTTCAGCCCGGTGGCTCAGTAACCGGTGACATACGGGTGCCCGGCGACAAATCCATTTCCCATCGCTCGATTATGCTCGGGGCCCTCGCTGAGGGAGTAACGGAAGTAAAGGGTTTTCTGGAGGGTGAGGACAGCCTCGCAACGCTGCAGGCATTCTGCGACATGGGTGTTGCCATCGAAGGGCCGGATAACGGTTTTGTTCGCATCCACGGCGTCGGAATGCATGGGTTGCAGCCCCCCCATGGACCCATCTATCTGGGTAACTCAGGAACCGGTATGCGGTTGTTCGCCGGTTTGCTCGCAGCACAACCTTTTGAGTCCGAGCTTACCGGGGACGCAAGCCTTTCCGTTCGCCCAATGAACCGGGTCGCCGACCCGTTGCGGTCTATGGGTGCCGTTATCGACACGGCGGAAGGCGGTCGCCCGCCTCTGAAAATCAGGGGTAGTAAAGACAGGAAACTTACCGGTATCCATTATGATATGCCGGTAGCCAGCGCCCAGGTGAAATCCTGCCTGTTACTCGCTGGTCTTTACGCAGAGGGCACCACATCTGTTACCGAACCGGCGCCAACAAGGGATCACACCGAGCGCATGCTGACTGGCTTTGGTTATAAAGTAGAACGTGACGGCCCCACCGCCAGTGTTACCGGTGGTGGCAAGCTGACAGCCAGTGAAATAGATGTTCCTGCCGATATTTCATCCGCCGCATTTTTTCTGGTGGCGGCCAGCATTGCGCCGGGTTCCGATCTGGTTTTGCGCCATGTGGGCATGAATCCGACTCGGGTGGGCGTGATCAATATTCTGCAACAGATGGGTGCGAATATTGAAATCATGAACAAGCGTGAAATCGGCGGCGAGCCAGTTGCTGACCTGCGTGTGCGCTCTGCGAAGCTGAAAGGTATTGATATTCCCGAAGACCAGGTGCCGCTGGCCATTGACGAATTCCCGGTGCTGTTTATCGCTGCGGCCTGCGCCACTGGCCGCACGGTTCTGACCGGTGCAGAAGAGTTGCGGGTAAAAGAGAGCGACCGCATTCAGGTGATGGCCGATGGCCTGGCGGCGCTTGGAGTGGAAACGACGGTGACCGCGGACGGCATAGTTATTGAAGGTGGCCAGACCATTAAGGGTGGTACCGTCCACAGCCATGGCGACCACCGTATCGCCATGTCGTTCGCGGTGGCTTCCCTGCGGGCCACCGGAGAGATCGAAATAAATGATTGCGCCAATGTGGCAACGTCGTTCCCCGGCTTTGTGGAACTTGCGAAACAAACCGGCATCAATATCTCAGCCGAAACAGCTGAACGTGTTGCTGCAGGTGCGGATCAGGGAGTTCATTGATGTCAGAAGGCAAAGCGCCAGTCATTGCTGTTGACGGGCCGGGCGGGTCAGGCAAGGGGACGGTCACCCAGATGCTGGCCCGGAAACTGGGCTGGCACCTGCTGGACAGCGGCGCGCTTTACCGGCTGACTGCGCTGGCCGCAATGCGCCAGAACGTATCCCTGGATAATGAGCCAGAGCTTGCGCGCGTTGCTGCATCACTGGATGTGGCCTTCGAGCCAACACCTGAGGGTGAGCCTGCAAGGGTGATTCTTGCAGGGGAGGATGTTACCTCCGAAATTCGTACGGAAACCTGTGGTAATAACGCGTCGCGTATTGCCGTGATGCAGCCGGTTCGGGATGCTCTTTTGCAGCGCCAGCGAGACTTTCAGCAAGCACCGGGGCTGGTTGCGGACGGTCGCGATATGGGCACCGTTGTGTTTCCCGATGCGGCCGTTAAGATTTTCCTGACGGCCAGTGCCGAAGAGCGTGCGCGGCGGCGTTTCAGCCAGTTGAAGGCTGCGGGAGTCGATGTTAGTATTGACGCCCTTTTAGAGGAGATACGGGCTCGTGATGAACGGGATATGAACCGCTCTGCAGCCCCCCTCAAACCCGCAGATGATGCGCAAGTCATTGATTCTACGGGGTTGAGTATACAAGAGGTGTTAGACAGGTGTATGGCCGCAGCAGGCCAGGCCTGACTGCACCTTTTTGTCGTTGAAATGCCGGAAACAGCGAAATTTGCCAGCCGCTGGCTGATTCCGGAACTTATTAACAGACCGTGTTGCTGGCGGCACGGAGCGTACTTGCGTTGAACCTATAGGACTCATAATGAGCGAGAGCTTTGCGGATCTTTTTGAAGAAAGCCTGAAAGAAATTGACATGCAACCAGGTTCCATTGTCCAGGGAACCGTAGTGGATGTTGATAGCGACTGGGTCACAGTTAACGCCGGACTGAAGTCCGAAGGCGTTATCCCCGCCTCCCAGTTCCTGAATGAAAAAGGCGAGTTGGAAGTAGCTATCGGCGACGTTGTCGACGTAGCACTGGATGCCGTAGAAGATGGTTTCGGTGAAACCCGTCTTTCCCGTGAAAAGGCCAAGCGCGCTGAAGCCTGGAAGGTACTCGAGAAGTCCTTCGAAGCTGAAGAAGTGGTCAAAGGTATTATTAATGGCAAGGTCAAGGGTGGTTTCACTGTTGATCTGGCTGGTATTCGCGCCTTCCTGCCGGGTTCCCTGGTAGACGTTCGCCCGGTCCGCGACACTGCGCACCTGGAAAACAAAGAGCTCGAATTCAAGGTTATCAAGCTGGACCAGAAGCGTAACAACGTGGTTGTTTCCCGCCGCGCGGTTCTGGAAGCTGAAAACAGCGCCGAGCGCGAAGCTCTGCTCGAAACCCTGACCGAAGGCCTGGAAATCAAGGGTATCGTCAAGAACCTCACCGACTACGGCGCGTTCGTAGATCTGGGCGGTGTTGACGGCCTGCTGCACATTACCGATATGGCCTGGAAACGCATCAAGCATCCGAGCGAAATCGTAAACGTTGGCGATGAGATCAACGTCAAGGTTCTGAAGTTCGACCGTGAGCGTAACCGTGTATCCCTGGGTCTGAAGCAGCTGGGTGAAGATCCCTGGGTTGATATCAAGGGTCGTTACCCGGAAGGTACCAAGGTTACTGCACGTGTAACCAACCTGACCGATTACGGTTGCTTTGCTGAGCTGGAAGAAGGCGTTGAAGGCCTGGTTCACGTGTCCGAAATGGACTGGACCAACAAGAACATTCACCCCTCCAAAGTCGTTCAGGTTGGCGACGAGGTAGAGGTGATGATTCTGGACATCGACGAAGAGCGTCGTCGCATCTCCCTGGGTATCAAGCAGTGCGTATCCAATCCATGGGAAGATTTCTCCAGCAACTTCAACAAGGGCGACCGTATCTCCGGCAAGATCAAGTCAATCACTGACTTCGGTATCTTCATCGGTCTGGACGGTGGCATTGATGGGCTGGTTCACCTGTCTGACATCAGCTGGAACGAAACTGGCGAAGAAGCCGTTCGCGAATACAAGAAGGGCGACGATGTTGAGACCGTTATTCTCTCTGTTGATCCCGAGCGTGAGCGCATCTCCCTGGGTATCAAGCAGCTTGAAAGCGATCCGTTCGCAGAGTTTGTTCAGCTGAACGACAAGGGCTCGATCGTTAAGGGCACTGTGTCTGCCGTTGATGCCAAGGCAGCCACCATCGCGCTGAACGACGAAGTTGAAGCCGTGCTGAAGGCCTCCGAAATCAGCCGTGACCGTGTTGAAGACGCGCGTAACGCACTGAAAGAAGGTGAAGAAGTCGAAGCGAAGATTATCAGCATTGATCGCAAAAACCGCATTATCAACCTGTCTGTCAAGTCCAAGGACGTTGAAGACGACAAGCAGGCTCTGGACAATGTGCGCAGCAAAACTGCAGAGACTTCCTCCGGTGCGACCACCATTGGTGATCTCATCAAGGAACAAATGCAGCAGCAAAACGCCAACAAGGACTGATCTCCGGTTGGTACGAAAAAAAACGGGCTCTAAGAGCCCGTTTTTTTTGTGTTTTTTTTTGATTTGGCTAAACTGGGAAGATGGGAATTCGGCAACCAATGGCCGAATAAAAAAGAAAAGAGGGAAGTGCCTCATGACAAAGTCCGAACTGGTCGAATTAATTGCCTCGAAACAAACACAACTCTCGGTAAAAGACGTTGAACTGGCGGTAAAAACAATCATTGAGCATATGTCCCAGTCACTTGCCAATGGGCAGCGAATCGAAATTCGGGGCTTTGGCAGTTTTTCCCTTCACCATCGAGCGGCCCGCACCGGTCGGAACCCGAAAACCGGCGAAGCCGTGCAGTTACCCGCAAAGTATGTTCCTCACTTCAAGCCCGGAAAGGAACTGCGTGAGCAGGTGAATGACAGTTTGAAACAGGGGTTTTAAGCTGTTTATCCCTGAAACTGGACATCTATAATTCGGGCACTTATTAGCGTTTGGGAGAGCTAAGGCTATGGCAGGATTACAGAAAATCCTTTTGATTCTGTTGGTACTGGTCCTGGTGTTGCTGGCGCTCGTGTTTTCCCTGAATAATCAGATGGCGGTTGCTCTCAACTTTCTGGTGTTCGAGACCCAGCCCCACGGTGTTGCCGTCTGGATCATCATGTCTTTTGTTATCGGTGCGTTGGTGGGTGTTCTGATGACCTTGCTGGCTACCTTTCGCACGTCGGTTTCCCGTCGCACCCTCCAGAAACGACTTGATCGCGCCGAGCAGGCATTGGAGAAATCCAGGGCCCAGAACGACCGGGCTATTTAATGGATATAGTATTTCAGTGGCTACTGTTAACTATTGCAGTCGCCGTTGGTTGGTCGGTTGGCCGTTTTGGCGGCGGGCGTAACCAGACCCGAACCAGGATTGCGGATGAGGACTCTGTAAAAGACAGGCTGCAATTCCTGTTCACGAACTATTCTGATCAGGCGGTCGATAACTTTGTACAGTCACTGGCCGTCAACAAAGATACTGTAAGTCTGCATCTGTCTATTGGCCGGCACTTTCGCAACAAGGGTGAAACGGACCGGGCCATCCTGGTTCACCAGAACCTGCTCGCAAGACCCGAACTCCCGCCACGGTTTTCCCCCCAGGTAACACTTGAACTTGCCATGGATTTTCTCAACGCCGGCTTGCTGGATCGAGCGGAAGCACTGTTGCAGCAATTGATGGGTGATCGTGAGTACGGTCGCAAAGCGGCGCAGCAACTGATTGATCTTTACCAACAGGAACGGGAGTGGGGCAAGGCATCTGATGTTGCCCGAACCCTAGTCAAAAACGATGCGGATCCCGCCATGTACAAGGATCTGGCCTATCTGACCTGTGAGTTGGCAGAGAAGGCCCTTGGCAAGGATGATCGCTGGGCTGCCCAGAAACTGGCGAAGGAAGCGCTGGACTATGACCGTTCCTGTGTTCGTGCCACTCTGATACTGATGAAAATTCTGATTCGCCAGGGCAATTATCGGGAAGCAGGCAACCAGGGCCTGAAGGTATTTGATCAAAACCCGGATTTTGGACCGGAAGCGATCGATCGCCTTATGAAGCTGGAGCATGAGCACGGGGATATCGGTCGGCTGGTAAAAAAATTACGCAAGCTGTACGAGGCTTACCCGAGCACCAGCCTGTTGCTGGCTCTGGTAGAATCGGTTGAACGAGTTTCCGGTCGCCCTGCCGCTATTGATCTGCTGCGCCAGGAACTGGAGATACGCCCCAGCGTAAGGGCTCTCTTGCGGCTGGTGGAAATGGCAGGCTATGAAAAGGGCATGACGACCGATGAAGGCCGGCTGGTTAGCCGTATCGGTGTTCTGATACTTGCAAACAGGCCGGTTTACCGCTGTGTAAGCTGCGGTTTTTCCGGTCAGCAACTGCACTGGCTGTGCCCAAGCTGCAAACAATGGGAAACCGTTCGCCCGATTCAGGGCGTTGAAGCTGAATAAGATTGTTCAAGGTTCTCCATTACCTACACTCTATTACCGACATCCCCGTAGGACATTTTAACGTGCAAACTTCTAGCGACCCCAAGATCATCGTGGCCCTCGATTTTCCGTCTGCAACCCCGGCACTGGAGCTGGTAGACAAGCTCGACCCTGAAAAATGCCGGCTGAAGGTGGGCAAAGAACTCTTTACCCGTTCCGGTCCGCAGCTTGTTGAGAACTTGCACCGGAAGGGCTTTGACGTGTTTCTGGATCTGAAATTCCACGACATCCCCAATACGGCTTCAGCGGCCGTGGCTGCGGCTGCGGACCTGGGCGTCTGGATGGTGAACGTGCACGCCTCGGGCGGCGGAAAAATGATGCTGGCCTGCCGGGAGCGGCTGGATACCTTTGGCGCGGACAAACCTTTGCTGATCGCCGTGACGGTTCTCACCAGCATGGGCGCTGAAGATCTCGCCGGAATCGGTATAACCGATTCACCGGAAGCCCAGGTGTCGCGACTGGCAACACTAACCCGAAACTGTGGCCTGGACGGCGTAGTCTGCTCCGCACAGGAAGCCCCAAAACTCAAAGCAGAGCAGGGCATCGACTTCAAGCTGGTCACCCCCGGAATCCGTCCCTTAACCGCCGGAAAAGACGACCAGCAGCGCATCATGACCCCCAGCGACGCCCTCAAGGCGGGCTCCGACTACCTGGTTATAGGCCGGCCTATAACCCAGGCGGCTGATCCTCTGGCGGCGCTTGAGGCTATTCATGCTGAGGTTATGGGGCTTTAGTTTGGTTTTCTTGGTCTTGCTATGACCCTAGCCTTGTGGCTTTGGTGCAGGGAATGGTGGGGGCACCCTCCCAAAAACCGCTACGAGCACGTCCATGTGCGCTTGTCTTCGGCCATCCTTGGCCTACGACATTTTTGGGAGGGTGCCCCCACCATTCCGCTCGGTCTTCTCAGTTATCGCTTTAAAAACGGAACTTAACATCATTGATATCCATTTGATGGTGCCAGCCACCCCTATCTCCCAAGCCAGGCAGGCTAGGGTCCAAACCAAAAGTCCACGAACAAAAACGAAAAAACCCGCTAACTCAGAGAATTAGCGGGTTTTAGAATAGTGGCTCCCCGAGCTGGGCTCGAACCAGCGACAAACGGATTAACAGTCCGGTGCTCTACCAACTGAGCTATCGGGGAACGTCGTCATGTGACGAGGCGCGTATATTAAGATTACGCCACCGCCTCGTCAACCCCTTACCGAAGTTTTTAGCCCAGAGCCTTCTGCAAACGCTCAATGGCCTTTTCCAGATTGTTCATGCTCGTTGCGAAGCTCAGGCGCATGTGGCCGGGGCAACCGAACGCAGAGCCGGGAACCAGCGCAACGCCGGCTTCGCTTAGCAGCTTCTCTGCGAACTCCACATCGTTGCTGACAGTGGAGTCTGCATCAATGGCGCTCTGGAAACTCGGGAACACGTAGAAGGTGCCGTCGCCTTTGAGGCATTCAACACCCGGCAGCTTGTTCAACGCGTCTACCAGCCAGTCGTGGCGCTCTTTGAACGCCTTGACCATCTCACCGACACATTCCTGCGGGCCATCCAGAGCAGCCTGTGCGGCGGCCTGGGAGATGGAGCAGGGGTTAGAGGTGCTTTGGGACTGAATCTTCTTCATGGCCCCGATGATCTTCGCCGGGCCAGCGGCATAGCCGATACGCCAGCCAGTCATTGAGTAGGCCTTGGATACACCGTTCAGAACGAAAGTACGCTCATAAAGCTCCGGAGTAGCGTTCAGAATGTTGCAGAACGGCTTGCCGGTCCAGAGGATGGGCTCGTACATGTCGTCGGTGGCGATCATGATGTTCGGGTGCTTTTTCAGCACCTCGCCAATCGCCTGCAGCTCTTCCATGGTGTAAGCCATGCCGCTGGGGTTGGACGGGCTGTTGATCACGAACAGGCGGGTGCGCTCGGTGATGGCGTTTTCCAGCTGCTCCGGGGTGATTTTAAAGCGGGTTTCAGCACCGGTTTCGATGATTACCGGCTTGCCTTCAGCAACCAGCACCATATCCGGGTAGGATACCCAGTAAGGCGCGGGGATAATCGCCTCGTCGCCGGCGTTCAGTGTAGCCAATGCAAGGTTGAAAAAGCTCTGTTTGCCACCACTTGATACCAGTATCTGGTTGGCTTCGTATTCCAGGCCGTTGTCCCGTTTGAACTTCGCAATAATTGCTTTCTTCAGGGCCGGCGTACCATCAACAGCGGTGTACTTTGTCTGGCCGTTTTTGATGGCCTCTATGGCTGCCTGTTTGATGTGATCCGGAGTGTCGAAGTCCGGCTCGCCGGCACCCAGGCCGATGATATCCCGGCCTGCTGCGCGCAGTTCAGCGGCTTTGTTGGTGACTGCGAGGGTGGGAGATGGCTTGATTGCCTGTACTCGGCTGGAAAGTTGAAGGTCCAAACTTGCGCTCCTTGAAAGCTGCGTCTGATAGGTCCGTGACCGGCGGGGTGTCTGAATCCTTGCCTTTTGGCGGCTGATTTTCGCCCAGCCGTCGATCACGTTGATGGTACCATGAAGCCGGCGTAACAATAAATTTCTCTCTGATACCCGGTCTTGCAACGGCAGGATGCGGTAAAGAGCCCTATGTTGAGTGAGTGGAGGTTGTTTGCCGATTATGGCCAGTAGCGATTCCAGCAAAACAGGTAAAGACGGTGTGTTCAAGGTTGATTCACCATTTGAGCCGGCAGGCGATCAGCCAAAAGCGATTGCCGGGCTGGTGGATGGTATTCATTCCGGCCTGGCGCACCAGACACTGCTGGGTGTTACCGGCTCGGGTAAGACCTATACCGTGGCCAAGGTGATTGAGTCGGTGCAGCGACCGACCATTGTCATGGCCCACAACAAAACCCTGGCGGCGCAGTTGTACGGCGAGTTTCGCGAGTTTTTTCCGGACAATGCCGTGGAATACTTCGTGTCCTACTACGATTACTACCAGCCCGAGGCTTACGTTCCCTCGTCTGATACCTTTATCGAGAAAGATGCCTCCATTAACGAACACATCGAGCAGATGCGGCTGTCTGCCACCAAAGCGCTGCTTGAACGCCCGGACGCGATCATTGTGGCAACGGTATCCGCCATTTACGGCTTGGGTGATCCCAAATCCTACCTGAAAATGATGCTGCACCTGGACCGGGGCGACAAGATAGACCAGCGCCATATCCTGCGCCGGCTGGCTGAACTGCAGTACACCCGCAACGATATTGAGTTTCATCGAGCCAACTATCGGGTGCGTGGCGATGTGATTGATGTGTTTCCGGCAGAATCGGAAAAAGAAGCGATCCGCATTGAGTTGTTCGATGATGAAGTGGAAAACCTCAGTTATTTCGATCCGCTCACCGGCGAAGTGCTGCGGCGTGTTCCCAGGGTTACGATCTATCCGAAATCCCACTATGTAACCCCGCGCCAGACCGTGCTGGATGCTGTGGAGCGTATTAAAGTCGAGCTGGATGAACGTTTGCAGCAACTGCGGGACAACAACCGCCTGGTGGAGGCCCAGCGCCTGGAGGAACGCACCCGCTACGATATGGAAATGATGAACGAGCTGGGCTACTGCAATGGTATCGAGAACTACTCTCGCTATCTCTCGGGCCGGCAACCCGGGGAAGCGCCCCCGACATTGTTTGATTATCTGCCGCCGAATGCACTGCTGGTTGTTGATGAATCCCATGTGACCATTCCGCAAATCGGCGCCATGTACAAAGGCGACCGCTCCCGGAAGGAAACCCTGGTGGAGTACGGTTTTCGGTTACCCTCTGCCCTGGATAACCGCCCCATGCGGTTTGATGAGTGGGAGCGTATTGCGCCCCAGATGATCTTTGTGTCTGCCACGCCTGCCAACTACGAGGCAGAGCATGCAGGCCAGGTGGTTGAGCAGGTTGTCAGGCCTACCGGCCTGCTGGACCCGGAGATTGAAGTACGGCCGGCCTCTACGCAGGTAGATGACCTGCTGTCCGAGATCCATGCCCGGGTCAGGGTTAAAGAGCGGGTTCTTGTTACCACGCTGACCAAGCGTATGGCGGAAGATCTCACGGACTTTTTAATGGAGCACGATATCCGTGTGCGTTACCTGCACTCGGATATCGATACGGTTGAGCGGGTCGAGATCATCCGCGATTTGCGCCGGGGCGAGTTCGACGTGCTTGTTGGTATTAACCTGCTGCGTGAGGGCCTGGATATGCCGGAAGTGTCCCTGGTCGCCATTCTGGACGCCGACAAGGAAGGTTTCCTGCGTTCCGAACGTTCCCTGATCCAGACCATTGGCCGCGCGGCCCGGAATCTCAGTGGCAAGGCCATTCTTTATGGCGACAGGATTACCGGCTCCATGCAGCGGGCCATTGACGAAACAGAGCGTCGGCGCGCCAAACAGGCCGAGCACAATGAACTCCACGGCATCACGCCCAAGGGGCTTAACAAGAGCATTGCCGATATCATGGAGGGTGCGGGAGGCGTCGGTGGCCGTGGCCGGCGTAGGGCTGAACGGCCCGGGGAAAAAGCGGCTGAAGAAGCCGAGCAGTACCGGGCAAAGGTTGGCGGCCGTTCGCCACAGGAATTGCTCAAAGAGGTCGCACGCCTTGAGGACGAGATGTACAAGGCTGCGTCGGAGCTGGATTTCGAGGCCGCTGCTCGCTTGCGGGATGAGATCTCAGACCTCAAGGAAGCCGCGCTGAGGACCGGGTGAGCTGGCGGTGCGGGTTTTTCTCAGCGTTTGGGGCCAACAATAACAGCGGCCTGGAGCGGCTGGTTGCGGCCATACCGTGAAATTCTGCTGAAAACCCGCTTATCCACTGGCAGGTATTGTTTGTCGGCCACGGTTTCGCCGTCGTCAACGTCAATATCCGGGTCGTGCAGGTAAACAAACTGCTCGTCTATGGCGCACACCGTTACCCAGTGGGGTACCCGGCTACGGTTCAGTTGCCAGGTACTGATCAGAATCACCGGGATCTGGCCGTTATGAAGCGCCTGCTCCATGGCTTCCAGAGTGAGCGGGGCGTGGTGTAACCGGATCCCTGTCTGGCTGATATCCTTCAGAAAGCCCTCATGCACCAGCTCAAGAACGCGTTTTTTATCGTTATTGCGTACAGTGTCCTGGAACAGGGGGCCTTCTGTGCTCACCCAGGCACTGGCTTCAAAACCGCGCTTCCAGGCTGAGAGGGCAAGGCCGTGGGGGCCGCAGCCGCCATGCCCGGCCAGCATGAAAATTGTCGTTGCCTCACGCCAGATTCGGAGTTCTTCCAGAGTGGTGAGCGGTTGTTCTTCGTCAAGCGCTGCCATGGCCATGATCAATGCGGCCGGGCCACAGGAGAAGTCGGTGGTCTGAGGGTAATAGGGCACGGGCAGGAACTCCCGTGAGGGCTCATAAAACAGTATGCGGCGTTCGAAACGCAGAGCCGTGCCATGGTCTTCGTAATAATCCCGGTAAGTGCCGAACTGGCGATAGCCCAGTCGCTTATAGAGGGTAATGGCACCGCTGTTATCTTCCCGCACCTCCAGGCGCATGAGAATACGGCCAGCCGATGCCGCTTCATGCTCTGCCGTTTTTATCAGCTGTTCACCAATGCCATGTCCGCGGGCCGTTGGCAGTACGGCAATGGAATAGATGCGGGCCAGGCGGGTTGCCGCACTCATCAGAACCAGGCAGTAGCCCAGGAGTTCGCTGGCACCTTCATGCGTGGTCTCGGCCACGATCAGCCTGTCCCGCGGCATCTCGATAAAACGCCGGAAACTGCGGCGCGACAGCCGGTCTTCTGTAAAACAGCGCTGTTCAAGTTGCAGAAGCGCGTTCAGGTCATCGCTGGTGGCTTGCCGAAGGTGCAGTTTGGACATGTATGAGAAGGCCTTGGGGATATCGGCTCGGGCGTGCTCTCGGGCTTCCCGTGTGCCGCTATTATGTTAGAGAGTCGAGCCCGGGAATATAAGTTGTTTATGCGTAAAAGCACGCATTGTCGGCTGATTGTTCCAACCCGCGAAGCGGCGTATTGTTGCGACCATTGCTCTTGGCAACTACCTCCCGGGAGGACCGCCGCGAATGTCCCGCTTGCTTATCGTTGTAGATCGCACCAAAGACTGGGCACCTTACTATCCCAGCGAAGACGTACTGAGCTTTGATCAGTACCTTCAGTTTTCTGCGCCACCGGCCACCCGCGTGCGTGTTATCAACCTGTGCCAGAGCGCCAGATATTTAAGCCGTGGTTACTACTGTTCCTTGTTGGCTGAAGCCCGAGGGCACCACGTAGTGCCATCGGTGATGACACTGAACGACCTGAGCCGCAAGGGCCTGTTCTCCCTTGAGCTGGAGGAGCTGGATGCCAGCGTCATTAACTGGCTGGAGTCTGCAGGTTCGGCGATTGACCCTGCCAGCGACGAGCGCAATGCTACCCATGAGGTAAGGATTCGAACTTATTTCGGGCAGACTGAACACCCGGATCTCAAGCCGGTTGCAAGGGCGCTGTTCGAACGGTTCCCCAGCCCGATTCTGGAGGTTGTGTTCCGCCGCAGAAAGGCCTGGCAAATTGAATCCATGAAGCCGGCTGCGCCTGCGGATCTGGAGGAAAGCGAACAGGACACGTTTGCAACCGCACTGGACCGCTTCAGCAGCATGGTGTGGCGCAAGCCAAGAACTCGCCGCCGTTATCGTTTTGACCTTGCGGTGCTGGTCAACCCGGAGGAAGAAATGCCGCCGAGTGATGCGGTGGCCCTGAAGCGCTTTGAAAAAGCCGGCCGCAAACTGGGTATAAACGTAGAGCAGATTACCCGCCGGGATTACATGCGGCTGCCCGAATACGACGGCCTGTTCATTCGCGAGACCACGGCCATTGATCACCACACCTATCGTTTTGCCCGCAAGGCAGCAGCCGAAGGCATGGTGGTCATTGATGATCCGGTGTCGATTCTCAAGTGCACAAACAAGGTTTTTCTGGCGGATTTGCTGAAAAACAACAAGGTGCCAACCCCCAGAACTCTGATTTTATCCAAAGACCAGAAAGATGCCGTGGAGCAGGTTATCCAGGAGCTTGGTTTCCCGGCGGTTATCAAGATACCGGATGGTGCCTTTTCGCGGGGCGTTACCAAAGCGGAAGATGAGAAATCCCTGCGCGCGGGGCTGAAAGACCTGTTCCGGCAGTCCGCACTGGTACTGGCGCAGGAGTATCTGTACACCGATTACGACTGGCGCATCGGTGTGCTCGGGGGGCGTGCCATCTACGCCTGCAAATATATGATGGTAAAGGGCCACTGGCAGATTTATCAGCATGGCGAGTCAGCGAGCCAGAGTGGTGGGTTTGAGACCATGCCCACGTACGAAGTGCCGAGAAACGTAATACAGGCAGCGCTGAATGCCACGCGGCTGATCGGTAACGGGCTTTACGGCGTTGATATCAAGCAGTCCGGGAGCCGGGTAGCGGTTATCGAAGTTAATGACAACCCGAGTATTGATGCGGGCGTTGAAGATCGTTTTCTGGGGGGCGAGCTCTACACGCTGGTTATGCAGGAATTTCTTTCCAGAATGGAAGAAAACCGCCGGCGGTAACAAGGCAGTCGATACGGATTGCCGGTTTATGGGCCGGCTACCCAGACTCTCACGCTGCCAAACCACGGGTAATCCTCAAGGCGACTTCGGGCGTTTTCCAGCGTAAACACGCCTTGCGGGTCGGGCTCATCGAGAAAGATCTCCACGTGCAGTTTGTTTCTGAGATAGTGAAGCCTCAAACGGCTGCGCTGGGGAATTTCCCCCAGATTCTCCGCGATGATTTTCTTCACTTCAGCACGTGAGGGCAGTGATTCGGAAGGGGGGTGCTGATCTTCGTCGTTTTCGGCATCAATGTGAAAGTTGATGTCGATAATATTCTCCAGTGCCTCACGCATGCCAGCCACCACCCGCATGCCAATCTGGTGTCCCTCGGATACACTGATTTCCGGGCGCACTACCAGATGAATATCCAGCAGAATGTCCTGACCCATCTTGCGGCTGCGCAGCTCATGCACATTGAGTACACCGTCTGTATTACGGGCAATGGTTTTCAGCATTTCGGTGTTGTCCGGAGATAGCCCGGTGTCCACAAGTTCCTGGAAACTGTCCCAGGTAAACTTCCAGCCTATATGAATGATAATGGCCGCAACCGCAACCGCTGCAAGCACGTCCAGCCATGGAAATCCGAGCATTGCGCCGGCTGTTGATGCCAGAACCACCAGGGATGAAAAGGCGTCGGTACGGCTGTGCCAGGCATTGGCAATGATCAGGTCTGAGCGAATAGCCTCGCCAATGTGGCGGGTATAATGGAAGATCCACTCCTTGCCAAGAACAGACACGCCAGCAGCAACCAGCACTGGCCATCCCGGTGTGTTTTCAATACTCCCTTCGAACAACCTCAGAGTGTTTTCCCAGGCAAGTGCTGCCCCTACGGCAATCAGGATACTGCCAAGAACGAGCGTGCCAAAGGTTTCAATGCGCTGATGGCCGTAGGGGTGATTCTCATCCGGTTCCTGGCGGGACAGTTTCATCACACCAAGAACTACAAGGTCGGATGCTACATCTGTGAAGGAGTGAACACCGTCAACAAAAAGAGCCTGGGAATGAAACAGGGTACCGCCGATGACTTTTATGACACCCAGAAAAGCATCGAGAATCATTCCTATAACAGTAACCCGCGATGCCGCTTTCATTTCCCTCGCGAGATTGTCACGGTTGAGTTGGGCCGGTGAAGCGGGTTGCTGCATTCAAAGAGCTCCGGGTCGGATATCGACGGGTAGTATAGCTTTACTCCCGGCAAATGTTGAAAAACCGCCGGGAGATGCCTTGATAAGCGGTTTTTTGCCGTATTTGCGTTTGATTTATGCACATCATACCAGTAGCGCAGTTGAATGACAGGTTGTTCACAATTTCTGACATTTAAAGTTGAAATTTAATAAGTTATTGAAAATAAGAGGAAAATAAACTGATCAAAAAATGATCAATCTGTAGATTGGCGCAGATCACAAGGGATTCGCAACGTTGCACCGCGATTTTCAACAGGGTTATCCACAGATTCCGTGGAAAAGCTCCCGAGAGCGCAAAAATACAGGTGTTTAGCGCTGTCTTTTATGTAAACGAGTCGCTGTGGAAAACTTCCGGTATACTCGCGGCCAGATTTTACTGAGGAGCTTTCAGATGTACGGTGTTATCCGAAACCTGCTTTTCCGATTACCTCCCGAGCAGGCACACTCTGTCGCTTTGAACGGTCTGGATCTGGCGTACAGGTTACGTGTACTGGGTGCTTTTTCCCCACAGGCAGATGCGCTGCCAGTGAAGGTTATGGGGCTGGATTTCCCCAACCCGGTGGGGCTTGCAGCAGGGCTGGATAAAAACGCCGATCATGTGGACGCGTTGGGCGCGCTCGGTTTCGGGTTTATAGAAGTCGGTACAGTTACGCCGCTGCCACAGCCGGGTAACCCCAAACCCCGCATGTTCAGGTTGCCGGAGCATACGGCCATTATTAACCGGATGGGATTTAACAACGAAGGCCTGGAACACTTGCTGGAGCGGGTGGGCAAGCGAAGGTACAAGGGAATTCTCGGTATTAACGTAGGCAAGAACAAAGATACGCCAAACCAGGAATCCGAGTCGGATTACCGCAAGGGCATCGCGGCGGTATACACCCGCGCAGACTATATTACCGTGAACGTATCGTCACCCAACACACCCGGCTTGCGTGATCTTCAGTTTGGTGACTCGCTGAAAAGCCTGCTTCACGCCATTAAAGATGAACAGCTCAGTTGTCAGAAGCAGCATGACCGATATGTACCCGTTGCTGTAAAAATCGCACCGGATATGGACGACGAGGGAATCCGGTTTGTTGCAATGGCCCTGAAAGAAGCAGGGCTGGACGGGGTTATTGCGACCAACACCACCATCAGCCGCGATGCCGTTGCCGGTCATCGGCACGCACAGGAGCCGGGAGGGCTCAGTGGTGCCCCGGTTCGTGAGGCATCATTGAGAGTTATTCAGGGGCTGTATGCAGAACTTGGTAACGAATTGCCAATTATCGGTGTGGGCGGCATTACAGACGGTAAGAGTGCCGCTGAAAAAATACGGGCGGGTGCAAAACTGGTCCAACTCTATACCGGCTTTATTTACAGAGGGCCAGAGCTTATCCGTGAGTCGGTTGAAGCGATACGAAAGCTCGGGTAGCACCTGGGCAGCCCAACGAAAATGGGCCCGTATTACGGGCCCATTCGGGGGTTTAACCCCCTGGCGCTTCATCAGCGCGTTGTACGGGGCGGGTGGCCCCGTTATGGTTGCTCTGATTACTGCATCAAATTGTGTAAAAAAGATCAGATTAAGATTTCGGGGTTTCGACGAACATCACGCTGTTGTGACATTGGCCAGTTTATGAATACCGGAAACGCCGGTCATGCCTTCCCATTGATCTGTGCGGCCTTCTCGCCACCCGTTCAACCATTCCTGGCGAACCTCTGCCTGTTCGAGCGGGCAGCTGTCTTTGGATTTGCCAGACACGCCAGCGAGATAACCCCGCTTGAATGCGCGAGCATACATGTCTCTTTTCTGTCTTTTCATGCCGTTCCTCACTAATGGATTAACAGAACAAGCGTGTACACTTCTGCAGTGGCTATGGCATATGGAATCCACTCCGGGATAACCCACTATTGCCAGCTCCAGCCAGAGCAGTCAGGATCCTGTTAACGAAAGGGTGTTACCCTTCCCGAACGACGCGTCAAGTACAAGGTAAGCTTAACCTCGAGCAGAAGTACACTATCATTTTGGACTATAAATACTGCTTTTTAGACTGTTTCTGAATATTAAAATTACCCCGAACCTTTGAACGCTGCGATTCCCGCAACTTACCGGGGATGGCTCAAGAACCTGGAGTTGAACTTGTCCAAACATGTCTATTTCGTAACCTGCCCGAAAGGGGTTGAATACCTTCTGGCGGACGAACTCAGCACCTTTGGTCTGGGGCTGGTGCGAAACGCACCTGCAGGCGCCTGGGTAGACGGCTCGCTGGAAGCCGGTTACCGGGCCTGCCTTTGGTCCCGCCTCGCTAACCGGGTCATTCTTCATATTGATGAAGTGGCTGCTACCAGCGCAGATGAATTATACGATGGCGTAGTTCACCTCGACTGGCAGCAGCACATTCCGGTCGCTGGCAGTTTTCGCGTCAATTTTATTGGCGAAAACGAAGCTATTCGCAACACCCAGTTTGGTGCTCAGCGTGTAAAAGACGGCATAGTGGACCGCTTTACCATGAGTGGCGGTAAGCGCCCGGCGGTAGAGGCGAAAACGCCGGATGTGACGGTTTCCGCGCGGTTGCACCGTGGGCGGCTGGCGCTGGGTATCGACATCAGTGGGCATAGCCTGCATCAGCGTGGGTACCGCACCGAACAGGGGCTGGCGCCCCTTAAAGAAAATCTGGCCGCGGCGTTATTGCTGCGTGCAGGCTGGCCTGAGATTGTGGCCGCAGGTGGCGATTTTGTGGATCCCATGTGTGGTTCAGGCACTTTGGTGATTGAAGCTGCCATGATGGCGCTCGATATAGCGCCAGGCCGCCGCCAGGAGCGTTTCGGTTTTGAAAAATGGCTTGGGCATCAACCGGACATCTGGCTGAACTTGCGCCAGGAAGCTGAAAAACGGGCCTATGAGGGCAAGCAGGCCCGAATACCCGGGTTTCTCGGGTTTGATCAGGACAGCCGGGTTATTTCCACTGCCCGCAATAACGCGCAGCGCGCAGGCCTTGATGGCCTTGTCAGATTCGAGACCCGTGCGGTTGAAGAACTGGCGCTCGGCGACGATCGGGCCAAAACCGGACTGGTTCTGGTAAATCCGCCTTATGGCGAACGCCTTAGCGACAGAAAAGCACTCGCCAGTCTTTACGAATCACTGGGCGATGCGGTGAAAAAGGCGGCTTCAGGTTGGCGCCTTGGTGTGTTTACCGGTGCTCCGGAATTTGGCAAGTCTGTCGGCCTGCGCAGTTTCAAGCAGTACAAACTGTTCAACGGCAAGCTGCCCGCACAACTTCTGTTGTTCACCATAGACGATGCCAGTGTGCGCGTTCCGCGGGAGCCTGCAGTTCCTGGTGAAGTTCAGCCCCGGATTGCGAATGAAGAGCGTGCAGCCATGCTGCGCAACCGGCTTAAGAAAAACATGAAAAGCATAGGCCAATGGGCGCGCAAGCAACAAATATCCTGCTATCGCCTGTACGATGCGGACATGCCGGAGTATGCGCTGGCGATCGATATCTACGACGGCAGGGTGCACGTGCAGGAATATGCCGCCCCCAAGTCTATTGATGAACACTCAGCCCGGGAACGCCTGGCTGAAGCATTGGCAGTCATTCCCGAGGCCTTGGGCATCGCGCGGGATCAAATGGTTTGCAAGCAGCGTCAGCGCCAGGCAGGTACCAGCCAGTACGAAAAACAGGATGCCAGTGGTGAGTTCTTTCAGGTTCAGGAGCATGGTTGCACCCTGAAAGTAAATCTCAGGGATTACCTGGACACCGGTTTATTCCTGGATCACCGGCCAGTGCGCCACTGGATCCAGCAGAATGCTCATGGCAAGCGTTTTCTGAACCTGTTCTGTTATACCGGCGCTGCGACAGTTCATGCGATCGTTGGCGGTGCCAGCCGCTCGCTGAGCCTGGATTTGTCGAAAACATACGTAAGCTGGGCTCAGGACAATCTGGCGCTGAACAGGGCGGACCCCCGAAAACACAGGGTAGAGCAGGTGGATTGCCTTGCCTGGCTTGCGGCAAAGCCGACACCTGATCAGGTTTACGATCTGATCTTCATGGACCCGCCGACCTTTTCCAACTCTGCCCGCATGGCGGGCGTTCTGGATGTACAGAAGGATCACAGCAGGCTTATCCGGCAGGCCATGGCCAGGTTAAGCTCAGACGGGTTGCTGATTTTTTCCAATAACTTCCGGCGTTTCAAGCTGGATGAATCACTGGCACCGGAGTTTGACGTGGAGGAAGTAACTGCCAGTACGCTGGACAAGGATTTTCAGAGGAACCCGCGGATTCACCGTTGCTGGCACATCCGCCACAGTGCGTGAAGCGGCAGCCTGACGCGGTGTTCGTCGTCAGAATTCGTATTTGAGGCCGGCGGAAAACTGGAAGGTGTTGGCGTCTGTGCCTGTGTCCTTGAACAGTCTCCCACCCTCAAACACCAGGTAGGTATCGCTGACTAGCTCGACATCCATGCCGAGCACCCAGCTTATACTGAAGCTGCTGTCCGGGAAATCGCCTTCCAGGTCCCGGAACTGGGCATTCTGTTTCTCGTCCGTATTGGTGAGCTCGGCACTGCCGTGAATAAAGGAAAAGCCAGCCTGGGCGTACAGGTTAGCGTAGTCGGTAACAGGGTAGTGCAAGCCTATGTACCAGCTGGCGAAGTAATCGACGGAAAGCGTCAGGTCGCTGCCGGGCACCTCGGCATCGCGATACCCGCCACCGGCCCGCAGCTCGGCGTGGAACAGGTCATTAATGTGGCTGCCGAAAACGATTGTGCCGCCGCTACCCGTGGCTTTCTCATTCGAGGCGCTGCCTATGGAGCGATGGTTGAAGGCGGTTACCAAAAGGCCGACATAGTGCTTGTCTGCCCTTGGTATGTCCTGGGCCAGCGCTGACTGAGCGGGCATCAGACAGATCGTTACTAACGCAAGCAGCAGGTGTGATCGCACAACCTTTTTCATTGTTATCGGGTTTCCTGACATGGGCGGTTAGGGGCTGAGTTTGCCTTGTGTAACCGATTGTTACGTCGACCCGTGTCACAGTTTAGTCCTCCTCAAGCAGGCCGTTTTCCCGGGCCATCAATAACAGGGCGTAAACTCCGTTTTCCGGCAGTTGCGGTTCCAGGCTTTCCTCAAAAAGAAGCTGACGGCGGCGCTCTTCCAGGGCATCACTGTCAAGGCCGGTAATGAGTTCTGTAATGGGCGCAACTTCAAACGGTGCGTCCTGCTCCATGGCGCTGAAAATCAGATCCACCAGGATTTCGTCCGGGTCCAGGCCGTCTACGTACACTGTCAGGTCTGGCAGGTCCTGGTGCAACTCGTGAACAAGTTCGAGTAATGGCACACCCTGTTCTTCCAGGTAATGCAGATCAATGTCGCCAAGGTCGCCGTCCTCTGGCAGCCATTCGTCTGCGGGGGCAATGACCACGGTTTTCATCTGGCCGTCTTCAAGTGACCAGGCGATGGCTGTCGGGAACAGAGCGTCGTCAGTCTGGCAGTATTCTATGTCGAGGAATCTTGGTACCGGCATATCTGGTTCCTTCTGCTGCTTCTGGCAGGTAATGTGTGTTGAAATCACGCTCCGGGTGAGCAAAGTTTCCTGCCCTGGTATGAGGTGTCGGGGCTTCATGCCATACTAGACCCCGTCTGGCTAATCCTTATCATTCTATCAGGGACACCATGGAACACGCTGAATTCAACAAAGATTTACTGAAGTTTCTCAATGCATCTCCCACACCCTGGCATGCAGTGGCTACCATGAAACAACGGCTGGATGCAGCCGGTTTTGAGGAGCTGGATGAAAAAGATGACTGGTCTCTTGTGCATAATCGTGGCTATTACGTGATTCGTAACGGCTCTTCTATTGTTGCGTTTCGTACCGGTGCTCAGGATGCTGCTGCATCGGGCATCCGCATGGTGGGTGCTCACACAGACAGCCCGTGCCTGAAGGTAAAGCCCAACCCGGAACTGCGCCGTAAAGGTTTTTTCCAGCTGGGTGTCGAGGTCTATGGTGGTGTTCTGATGAACCCCTGGTTCGACCGGGACCTTTCGCTGGCCGGCAGAGTGACGCTTCTCGACGGCCAGGGCAGGATGCTGGATACGCTGGTTGATTTCCGCAAACCCGTGGCATTTATTCCCAGCCTTGCAATCCACCTGGACAGGGAAGCGAACACCAGCCGCACGGTGAATGCGCAAACCGACCTCCCGCCGGTGCTGATGCAGGTTCCGGAAGAGGATACGACCGGGTTTGACGAGTTATTGAGCCAGCAGATTGCCAGCGACTCCGGCACTAAAGTGCGCAAGATTCTGGGCTATGAACTGGCCTTTTATGACGCTCAGGAAGCCGGGTTTGTCGGGTTGCGTGACGAATTCATTGCGTCAGCGCGGCTGGACAACCTGTTGAGCTGTTATATTGGACTGCAGGCATTATTGAACACCTCCGGTGAGGAAGCCGCGTTGCTGGTGTGTAATGACCATGAAGAAGTAGGCAGCGTATCTTCCGAGGGCGCACAGGGGCCGTTCCTGTCTGCCATTCTTGACCGCTGGTGTGGGGCAGGGAAGGTTAAAGCCATTGCCCGTTCCATGATGATCTCGGCAGACAACGCCCATGGTGTGCATCCGAATTACCTGGATAAACACGATGAAAACCACGGCCCCGTTCTGAACAAGGGCCCGGTGATCAAGGTCAATCATAATCAACGCTATGCCACCAACAGTCGCTCAGCCGGTGTTTACCGGCACATCAGTGATGAGTTGGGGTTGCCTCACCAGACTTTTGTGGTGCGCAGCGATATGGCTTGCGGAAGCACAATCGGACCGCTCACAGCAGCTAACCTGGGGGTGACAACCCTGGATATCGGTGTGCCGCAGTTCGGCATGCACTCGATTCGTGAGCTGATTGGTACTGAGGATGGTTTTACGCTGTTCCGCGTGCTGACTGAGTTCATGCAGCGGAAGCAGGTTTTCTGATTGGATGGCTCCCCGAGCTGGGCTCGAACCAGCGACAAACGGATTAACAGTCCGTTGCTCTACCAACTGAGCTATCGGGGAACAGCGTTAAGTCGGGCGGCATCTTAAGCGCTTTGCATTACCCGGTCAACCCCCTGATATAAAAGGTCAAAATTTGTACCGAAGTATGGCTCATCAATATCGTCCTCCACCCTGGCTGCGCAGTGGCCATGTCCAGTCTGTGTGGCCGTCCCTGTTTCGCAGGGTAAAGGTGGAAAGTCCGGAAACGGAAGTGCTGGCAACAGCCGACAACGACGAGCTTCATCTGGACTGGTATCGCCAGCGCAGCAACCGCCTGGCGATTATCTCTCACGGGTTGGAGGGGCATAGCCGGAGGCCTTATGTGCAGGGATTGACGAGAGCACTCCTGGCCGAAGGCTGGGATGTTCTGGCCTGGAACTTCCGCTCCTGCGGCGGTGTGATGAACCGGCAGCCGAGGTTCTATCACAGCGGCGCTACGGAAGATCTGCGGCATGTGGTCGGGCACGGCCTGGCTCAGGGCTATAAAACCGTGTTTCTGTCCGGTTTCAGCATGGGGGGCAACCTCACACTGCTGTATCTCGGCGAGCAGGGGGAGCGCGTTGACAGCCGTATCTGTGGCGCGGTGGCCTATTCGGTGCCCTGTGATCTGGCGGGCAGCGCAAACATGCTGGCGCTGCCCAGTCGAAAGATTTACATGCAGCGGTTCTTACGTGATCTCCGTGCAAAAATGGAGGAAAAGGCGCAAAAATTTCCCGATCTTATCGACGTTTCCGGTTTTGACGGGATTCAGAGCTTTCACCAGTTTGATGATCGCTATACCGCCCCGCTTCACGGGTTCAAGGATGCCGCAGATTACTGGGCCCAATGTTCGGCGCTGGGCCGACTGAAAGACATACGGGTACCCGCGCTGATGATTAACGCAGCAGACGATCCTTTTCTGTCACCTGAATGCTTCCCCGAATCGCCCTCTGTGCTTGGGGCGCACGTTCGCCTGGATGCACCGAAGTGGGGTGGCCATGTGGGATTTGTGGAACATGGCCGTGACGGATATTACTGGTCGGAGCGCCGTGCTCTCGCGTTTCTGCAAGGCGTGGTGTGATTGGCCGGGTGCGGGTTCACTCAAGAAGCGGCTTCAGCACCGGCCACACATTGTCCAGCAGCCTGGGCTGGGCTTCTGCAGTGGGGTGAATGCCGTCATCCTGCATCAGGTTTTCTTTGTTGTAGATGCCGTCGAGAAAAAAAGGAACCAGAGCAGTGTCGTAGCTGTCTGAAAGCGCTGGAAAGATATCGGCGAACATCTGTGTGTAACGCTCACCGTAGTTCGGGGGTATTTGCATGCCCACCAGAACGGCGCGGGCTCCCGAGTCCTGCACATGTTCAACCATTGCGGCAAGGTTGGATTTGATTACGCCGGGAGGAAAGCCGCGAAGGCCGTCGTTCCCGCCCAGTTCGATAATAACCACGGAGGGACTGTTCTTCTCAAGCAAATCGGGTAAACGGCGAACGCCACCATCTGTGGTTTCGCCGCTGATGCTGGCATTGACTACGTTCCAGTTGCTCAGCCCGTTGTCTTGCAGGCGTTCGCGCAGAAGTTGTACCCAGGCTGTTTCCGAGGGAACGCCGTAGGCCGCGCTGAGGCTGTCACCGACAATCATCAGCGTTTGCTGGCCCGCCATTACAGGCACGGCCATTACCGCCACCAGCAAGAAGGTCATAGATCTCAAGTACAGCAAGACTTTATGCATAGACAATCCGTATACCGTGATAAATAAACCTGTTTTTTCCGGGAGCCCCGTGAGCAAGATGCACTCTTCAAATTCTGACAGCCAGCAACTGATGCTGCGCGTAGAAAACCTGACCCACCGTGTTAGCCTGGAATCAGATACGTTGACGATATTGAAGGGGGTCAGCCTTGAAATCAATCGGGGAGAATCCGTAGCTATTGTGGGCCGGTCGGGTTCCGGGAAAACCACACTGCTGGGGTTGCTGGCGGGCCTCGATACGCCAACTGAAGGCACCGTAGAGCTTGATGGCTCCACCATCAGCCGGCTGAGCGAAGATGAACGCGCCCGCCTGCGGGCTCACCGGGTTGGCTTTGTATTCCAGTCTTTTCAGCTGTTGCCGGCACTGACCGCTTTGGAAAACGTGATGCTGCCGCTGGAACTGGCCGGCATGGATACACCGGAAAAACGCGCCCGTGAACTCCTGCAGCGAGTCGGTCTGGGCGAACGGCTCACCCATACGCCGCGGCAGCTTTCCGGCGGGGAGCAGCAGCGGGTAGCCATTGCAAGGGCGTTTGCTTCGGACCCGGCAATTCTGTTTGCAGATGAGCCTACCGGTAACCTGGATAACCGCACAGGCCAGGATATTTCAGATCTGTTGATGGCGCTGAACCGGGAGCAGGGCACAACGCTGGTAATGGTTACACACGATGAACAGCTGGCTGCGCGTTGTGACCGACAGTTTCATATTGAAGCGGGCGAGTTGACAGAGCCGGTCGCCGAGAAGGAGTTCGCTGACTGATGGCCGCTGCAAAAAAACTGATGTCGGTGCGCCGTGACTGGCGTGAGAGAGACGTGCGAGTGGTACTCGCGGCCCTGATTATTGCTGTAGCCACGGTGGCCACCATTGCGCTGTTCGCGAGCCAGTTACAGCGAACCCTGGTGTCCTCTGCCAGTTCCTTCCTGGCCGCAGACCGGCAACTGGAAGCCGAAAACGGGCGCCCGGTGCCTGAATCCTGGATTACCGAAGCGATGGAGCGCGGGCTTGAAACTGGCCGTATGGTGGAGTTTTCTACCATGGTATTCGGCAGTGATGCCTTTCAGCTTGTGTCGGTAAAAGCGGTCAGTAACGAATACCCCCTGCGGGGAGACCTCGAAATACAGGAAACCTCCGAAGGTTCCAGAAAACAGGTGCAGCGGGGGCCGGCGCCAGGAGAGGTCTGGGTCAATCCGCGGCTCTTGCGGCTGCTGGATATACGCATAGGGGACACCCTGGAAGTGGGCAGCAGGAACCTGACGGTTTCCGGCCTGCTGCTACGGGAGCCAGACGGCGGGTTCAGCCTCTCTGCGCTGGCGCCCCGGGTGATGATGCACGTAGACGACGTTGCCTCCACCGGTGTGATTCAGGAGGGCAGCCGGGTTGAATATGTGTATTTATTCGCCGGAGCCGATGAGGCGCTCGAAGCTTATTACCAATGGTTGCAGCCCCGGCTGGGGCCGAGCCATGAATGGGAGGGCGTTCGCGACGGCGAAACCTTCTCCCGCTCTCTGGATAGGGCTGAGAGCTTTCTGCTACTGGGCGGAAGCCTGGCAGTGTTGCTGGCTGCCGTGGCCGTTGCTGTTGCCAGTCGCCAGTATGCGTTATCTCAACGTGATACCGTAGCTCTGCTTAAAACCCTGGGGTTGGGGAGTTCCGGTATCGGAAATCTCTATCTGAAGCGGCTTGCACTCTGGGGAGTAACCGGCATGGCTGGTGGACTTGTGGTCGCCATTCCGCTGTTCTGGTTGCTTACCCGCTTGCTGAGCGAGGCGCTGGACAGACCGGTAGAGTTTCAGCTGGATTCATCCGCACTCACGCCGGCGCTTCTTACCGCACTGATTTCCTTGTTTGCATTTGCTTATCCACCCATCCGGCGCCTGAGAAATGTGCCGGCCATGCGCGTTTTACGCAGTCAACCGGGTGAAACAGGCCGTGAAGCCTTGCCGGATATGCTGATTGCCATTGTGGCCGTGTTTGGGCTGGTGTGGCTCTATGCCGGCGAGCTTTCGCTGGTGATTTCCCTGCTGGGCGCCCTTGCGCTGTTGCTCGGTGCCCTTGGGCTGCTCGGCTGGCTTCTGGTAGCTACATTGAGAAAAGTCCGCGGAGGAGGTCATTCCTGGCGCCTGGCGCTGGTCGGTCTGTACCGCCATCGCCGCGCCAGCCTGTCGCAGATTGCCGTGTTTGCCATGACCCTTATGCTGGCAACCACACTGATTCTGGTGCGCACCTCGTTACTGGATGACTGGCAGGCACAGCTTCCGGATGATGCCCCCAATCATTTCCTGATCAATATTGCCCCGGATGCGGTGGATGAGGTTGCCGGCTTCTGGCAAGAGCGCGGACAGCCGCTGGACCAGCTTTACCCAATGGTGCGGGGCCGGTTAACGGAACTCAATGGCCAGCCGGTGAAAGAGGTCGTGAGCAAAGATCAGCGGGTAGGCGCCCTCAACCGGGAACTGAACCTGACCTGGATGGAGTCCCTTCCGGAGGACAACAGGATTGTACAAGGCAGCTGGTTTGAGAAGGGGCAGAAAGAAGGCGTTTCAGTGGAGGCAGAGCTGGCAAGCACACTTGGGCTGGCTTTGGGGGATGAGCTTACCTTCACCATTGGTTCCGACAAGGTCACTGAAACCGTTACCAGCATTCGCACGGTTCAGTGGGACAGCATGAAACCCAATTTTTACATGGCGTTCCCACCGGAGGGCGGGCTTACCGCCATGCCGGCCACCTGGATTACCAGTTTTTACCTGCCAAAGGACAAGAAAAACGCACTCAACGAGTTCTCGCGGCGTTTCCCGACGGTTTCCCTGTTGGAAATCGATAACATTATCGAGCGGATCCAGGAGATTGTCCGGCAGGTTACCCAGGCCATAGAAGCGATTCTGGTGCTGATACTGGCTGCGGCGTTGGTGGTAATGGCAGCGGTGGTAAGCGCCACGCTTCAGGATCGCCAGCGGGAAGGGGCGCTCCTGCGAACGCTGGGTGGTCGCCAGAGCCTTCTGGTGCGCAGCACCGTGCTGGAGTTTGCGTTGCTTGGCGGCTTCGCCGGCATTCTCGGGGTTGCTGCGGCCGAAGCTGCAGTGTGGGCGTTGCAGTTCCGGATGTTTGAAGGGGCGTTCAGCTGGCACTGGCAGGTTGTTTTGCCGGTTCCGGTGATCAGTGCCGTAGTACTGGCCTTGTTTGGCCGCTGGCAGCTAACGCCCGTGCTGCGCGTGTCGCCAATGTTGCTGCTGCGCAGGCTTGAGTAAAACAGGGTCCGCTCGGCGGACCCTGTTTCACCGTTCAGAGATTTCAGGCCCAGGCGCGCTGCAGCACGGCTCGCGCGTCCTTCAATGACACCTCTTTCGGATTGAACATGATGGAACCATCGTCCAGCGCCATCTCGGCAATGTGGTCCAACTGATCTTCCGAAACCTTGCCCGTTTCCTTCAGGGTTCTGGGCAACTGGCAACGCTTGTATAGCGCATCCCGCAGCTTGCGCAGGGCTGAAATACTGGCCTCGGCGCGGCGGCTGGCGGGCGTGGCGGCGTATATCTCCGGCCCTTCCAGATACAGCAACAGCTCTCCCAGAGGCTGGCGTATGGTTTCCAGGTTGTACTCGAGTACGTAAGGCAGGTACAGGCTCATACACAGGCCGTGGGGCAGGTGACAAATGGCGCCGGTGGCGTGGCCAAGAGAGTGCACCAGCCCGACCATGGAATTGGAAAACGCAATGCCGGCCATGGTTGATGCTTGGGCCAACTCAAGCCGGCCATCGCTGTCTTTCGGATTGTCCATTACGTGCAAAAGGGATTGGCTGACTTTTTTGATAGCCGCCGTGGCGTACGCATCGCTCAGTGGGTTTTTTGCCATGCAGGTAAAAGATTCCACCGCGTGGGTCATGGCATCCATCGCCGTTGCGGCGGTGATGTGGGGTGGCAGCGTCAGCGTCATGCGGGGGTCGATAATGGCCGCATTGGGCAGCAGGAACGAGGAGGTAAAAGGCAGTTTGACGCCTTTCTTCTCATCGGTAATCACCGCAACGGATGTAACTTCGGAGCCGGTTCCTGCGGTGGTGGGTACCACAAAAAACGGTTTGAGCGGATGCTTCAGAACGCCTGCACCTGCATACTTGGCAATATCAGTGCCACCCTCGGACACCAGAATATTCACCGCTTTACCGGTGTCGATCGCGGAACCGCCGCCGACCGCGATAATCGAGTCACACTTTTCCTTGCGGTAAATAGCGGCGATATCGCGAACCACGGTGGTTGAGGAATCGGGGGGTACATCGTCGTAAATGCTGATGATTTCCAGGCCGCTTTCTTCGCAAGCTGCAATCACAGGATCCAGCAGACCGGCGGCGCGAACGCCTTTATCGGTCACAATCATCGGGCGTTTGGCAGCCAGCCCTGTCAACTCGTAAGGAATGTGTTCAAGGGCGGCTTTTCCGGCAATGACTTTTACCGGGCAGAAGAACTCATAGTAAGTGTTGGTCATCAGGCTCTCGCTGTCTGAACAAAGTGAGTGGCAACTTTCAGGTAAATCTGTGCAGCACTGATCAGTTTTTCCGGGAGATGCAGGTTCTCCGGGTACTCTTTCACTGCACGTTTGGCAATGATTTTTGGCAGAATGAACGACTCCAGCCGGTTGAGTATCCGGGTCATGCGCACGGCATAACTTACATCGCCATCCACCAGCATGCGGTCGTTGGCAAAGGCAACAGCCGTTTTTTCCTGGAATGACAGCACCAGGAAAGCGTGGGCGATGTGTTTGAACTTGATGGAAACGTCCGCCGGGCGTGGCGCTGAACCGCCATGGTAGTGGAACCTGCCGTTACCGATGTGTTCAACAATCAGTTTTGCACCCTCGGGCATCACCATCATTTCAAACAGGAACCCTTTTGGCAGTGCTTGCGCCTCTCCCTGCACTTCGCTATCAACCTCACTGACCGCCTGAAGAGCCCGCCCCATAACCTGGAACATAAGCTCGACATACAGGCGCCGTGCCTGGAAAGCCAGAGGCTGAATACGTTTTGCTAACATGTCCGTCACCCGATTTTGGTTAGTGATAACTGATTTTTAGAGTTATTGCTCTAGAAGTCAATGATCATGTTGACGATTAACCGTGAGTGTGCCGGCAAACCTTTCCCCCTGAATGAAAAAAGGCCCGAATCCTCAGCAGGGTCCGGGCCTTCTCAGATAATGCCGTCGGGTAATGTTACCGGGTAAGTGCTGCCAGTTTCCGGCGAGCCTCCTCAGCGACATCACCGCTGGATTCCGCTGCCTTGCTGTAATAGGCAATAGCCTGCTCGCGGTTATTGGCCTTCACTGCAACATCGCCAAGCCGGAGGAAAGCAATGGATGTGGGCACCACCTCGTTCGCCCGGGTCAGGTTTTCCCGCGCCTTGTCCAGATTATTGAGCTTCAGTGCATTCAGGCCATTGTGCAGGCGGTACACAAACATCTCCGGGTAAATGGAAACTGCTTTGTCAAAATCGGCTGCGGCCTTCTCAGGCCTGTTCTGCTCCTGATAGATACGGCCACGCAGGGAATAGAACATGGCTTCGCGGGGCAAAAGGTTGATGGCCTCGTTGATCTTTTTCAGCGCCGCATCCATATTGCCTTCCGAAGCCAGCTTCATGGCCTGGTCATGGGCATCGTAGGCAGGCTGGACCTCGCGCAATGTGGCTGTTTTCTTCCTGTAAACATCGGCCCCGCGATAGCCACCCGCTCCTATCTTTTTCACCAGCTCGCTGTTCTCGCGAACACGCTTGGCGGAGGGTGGGTGTGTGGCAAAAAGACCGTCGATAAACCCTGGCTCCTGACCCCTGGAAAGTTCAAGAAAGAGCTCCTGCAGCTCCACGGCGGCTTGCGGATCGTAGCCGGCTTCTTTCATATAGAGAATGCCGTAATGATCCGATTCCAGCTCGTCGCCCTGGCCATATTGCGCCAGAGCGAGCTGCGCCCCCAGAGCGGCACCGCCCATAAGCAGGCCTGCCCATTCGTTGTCGGACAGGGCAAAACCAAGACCAGCCACGCCTGCACTGATCAGCATGCCCTGTTGCATGCGCTGAACACTGTGGCGGGCGGCAGCGTGAACGATTTCGTGGCCCAACACGGAAGCCAGTTGCGCTTCGTCATCCAGCTTGGTCAGCAACCCCCTGTTAATGGCAATCTTGCCGCCGGGCAAAGCCCAGGCATTGGGAACGCTGTTGTTCAGCACCACAAATTCGTAGGGCAGGTCAGGGCGGTCACTTACCCGCGCCAGCTTTTCGCCTACCTCTCTGACGTATAACGTAAGCTCCGGATCAATGTAAAATTGCCCGCCCTGGGTTTGCTGGGTGGGCGTATACTGCTCAGCACCCATGGCAAGTTCCTGGCCTTCGCCAATCAGCGAAAGTTGCTTCTCGCCGGTTACAGGGTTTACAGAACACCCTGTAAGCACCAGCATTAGCGCCAGAACTGGAAAACAGCGTTGCAAAACGGTGTTTTTCACTCTCGACTCCTGTAGTTGAATGCCCGGAGCCTATAATTACATGGCTTATGCCGGCTTTAAATACTTGAAAATGAAAACCAACACACGAACCACAGGTTTGTCCTGAATGAACGATCAAATCCGACGAGACCGGGTTACCCGGTTTATCGAAACCCTCAATCAGGCCCGGGAGCTTGGCCTGTCTGTTACTGAGGCCACCGGGCATAGCCTGACCCTGTGCCTTCCGTACAGCGACCGCATCATCGGTAACCCCGCTACCGGCGTAATACACGGCGGCGCCATCACAACACTGATGGATACCACATCCGGCTCAGTGATGCTCTGTGCTCTGGACGTATTCGAACTATGCCCAACGCTGGATCTGCGAGTTGATTACATGCGCCCGGCCGAGCCGCATAAACCCGTCTATGCCCGTGCAGAAGTCTACAAAATAACCCGAAACATCATATTCACCCGATGCGAAGCCTATCAGGAAGGCGGCGAAACCGTAGCCAACTGTGTGGGCACCTTCATGCGCATCGGCCCCCAGGCCCTGCCGACTGCTTACCGTGAACAAATCACCGGGGGCCCGGCATGACCGACCCGGAAATCCTGCGCTACACCCGCGAAACCGGAGACTTCTCCCGGTTGATCGCCAGCATCCCCTACGCAAACTTCATCGGATTGCAGTGCAACAAGTTTGGCGACGACCTCATCTTCCGCCTGCCGGCAAAAGAACAGAACCTCGGCAACCCTGTGTTGCCCGCCATACACGGCGGCGTAATCGGTGGTTTCATGGAGCTTTCTGCCGCGATCTACCTGATGCTGGCGCAAGAAACCATCCGCATGCCCCGTATCGTCAATTTCTCCCTGGATTACCTCCGAGCCGGCCTCGACCGCGAAACCTACGCCGAATGCCAGCTCACCCGCCAAGGTAACCGAGTGGCAAACGTAATAATCACCGCCTGGCAGAAATCCCGCTCCCAGCCGATTGCTACGGCACGAGCGCACTTCTTGCTGGAAGGCTGATTCAGTTGGCGTGTAGGGGCTTGAAATACCTCCGCAAGCCCCCACTTTCCCAGCATGACTAATTCCGAAGTCGGATGACGCGGGAGCGAAGGGGCTTCCAAAACCGTGCGGAGCCATGGGTGAAGAGCGAAAGCGCTTCACGGGCTGGCCAGGGACGGCCAGCCCAGGACTTTCACTGCGACGCAGGAGCATTAAGCAGTGAAAGGCGGAGCCGAGCGTACACGGACGTATTCACAGCGTGTTTTGGAAGCCCCTTCGCTCCCGTGTCCCCCCACATGTTCCATGCAGGAGAGACAAACAAAATGACGGTTGAATCGCAAAAAGAGACCTTAGGATTTCAGACCGAAGTAAAGCAGTTACTTCACCTGATGATCCACTCCCTGTATTCAAACAAGGAAATCTTCCTCCGCGAACTGATTTCCAACGCCTCCGATGCCGCGGACAAGCTGCGCTTCGCCGCATTGAAAGACGACAGTCTCTACGAAGGCGACTCCGACCTAAAGATACGCCTCGATTTCGACAAGGACGCCAAAACCATCACCCTGACCGACAACGGCATCGGCATGAGCCGTGATGATGTTATCCAGAACCTGGGCACCATTGCCCGCTCTGGCACCGCCGAATTCCTCAAACAGCTCTCCGGCGACGAAAAGAAAGACAGCAAGCTGATTGGCCAGTTTGGAGTGGGTTTCTATTCTGCCTTTATCGTGGCCGACAAAGTCGAGGTCTTTACCCGCCGTGCCGGTGCGCCAGCAGAAGAGGGTGTGCATTGGCAATCCACCGGTGATGGCGAATTTACCATTGAGCAGGTTACCCGCGAAAAACGCGGCACCGAAATCGTTATCCACCTGAAGCCAGACGCCACAGAATTTGCCGACGGGTTCCGCCTGCGCAGCCTGGTGAAGAAGTACTCCGACCACATTTCCTTCCCGGTGATCATGAAATCCGAACCCACCGAAGAAGGTGAGGAGCCCAAAGACGAGACCGTTAACGATGCCACCGCCCTGTGGACACTGCCCCGTACCGAAATCAAGGACGAGGAATACAAAGAGTTCTACAAGCATGTTGCCCACGACTTTGAGGATCCGCTGACCTGGTCTCACAACAAAGTGGAAGGCAAGCTGGATTACACCAGCCTGTTGTACATTCCGGCCCGCGCCCCCTTTGATCTGTACAACCGTGAAGCCCCCCGTGGCCTGAAGCTGTACGTGCAGCGTGTGTTCATCATGGACGACGCAGAACAGTTTCTGCCGCTGTACCTGCGCTTCACCAAGGGTGTGGTGGACTCCAACGACCTGTCCCTGAACGTGTCCCGCGAGATTCTGCAGAACGACGCTACGGTGGACAGCATCCGTACCGCGCTTACCAAGCGGGTACTGGACATGCTCTCGAAGCTGTCCAAGAAGGATGCAGACAGCTATCAGAAGTTCTGGAACGAATTCGGTACCGTTCTCAAGGAAGGTCCGGCAGAAGATTTCAGCAACCGCGAGAAAATCGCCGGCCTGCTGCGCTTTGCCTCCACACACACGGGTGAGAGCACGCAAAACGTGTCTCTGGACCAGTACATCGAGCGCATGAAAGACGGCCAGAGTAAGATCTACTACATCACTGCTGATAACTTCATGGCCGCCAAGAGCAGCCCGCACCTTGAGGTCTTCCGCAAGAAAGGCATTGAGGTATTGATCCTCACCGACCGCATCGACGAGTGGATGATGGGCTACCTCAACGAGTATGACGGCAAGCAGTTCCAGGACGTTGCCCGTGGCGATCTTGATCTTGGTGAAGTGGAAACCGAGGAAGACAAGAAGCATAAGGAAGAAGCCGCCGAAGAGCACAAGGAGCTTCTGGAGCGCATTAAAACTGCTCTGGCTGACCGGGTTCAGGAAGTGCGGGTAACCAATCGTCTTACGGATTCACCGGCGTGCCTGGTGGTGGGCGACTTCGATATGGGCGCCCAGATGAAGAAGATCATGGAAGCGGCGGGCCAGAAGGTTCCGGACAGCAAGCCGATCTTTGAAATCAACGTGGACCACCCACTGGTACAGCGCCTTGAAAGCGAGAAGGGCGAAGAGCGCTTCAACGAGCTGTCTGCGGTTCTTCTGGACCAGGCCACACTGGCCAGCGGCGAACAGCTGCAGGACCCGGGTGCCTACGTTACCCGCCTGAACCGTCTGTTGCTGGAACTGGCTAACTAAGCCTATGCACCAGATTGTTGTGGATATCAGCATCAGCCCTGATGAGTGGATAAAACTCTACCAGGGCGTTGCGACCGATGTTCACACCAGGGCCCGGGACGGACGCTCAGTCCGTTTCCCGGCCCGTATTCTCTCACGCTTTTATCTCCGCGATGGCATTCGCGGTTCCTTCCGTATCGTGTTCAATGAGCAGGGCAAATTTGAGTTCATTGAGCGCATGTAATGGCTGCCTCCTGTTGATAGTTAAAAGCTTTGGCGCTCTTTTCCGGAATTGATTATCCAGGCTGCGACTGAAGTGGTTCCATGTTGTTGGAGGCTTACACCGAAACAAGGGATTGAGGAAGAGTTGCTACGCACGAGTCTTGGCTCATTTATCCTCCACCTCTTTAGTATCTCCAGGTCTGGGTATAAGCTGCTTGATAGTGTTATGAACTTCAGAGGAATTGACCATGACCGATGAAAAGCCGAACAAAAGCAAATGCCCGGTATCACACCTGACAACCGCCTTTGGTGCCCCGGTAGTCGACAATCAGAACTCGATGACCGCTGGCAAGCGTGGGCCCGTGTTGGTCCAGGATGTGTGGCTCAACGAAAAACTCGCCAATTTCGTGCGTGAGGTTATTCCCGAGCGTCGCATGCACGCCAAAGGCTCTGGTGCGTTCGGTACGTTTACCGTAACCAACGATATCACCCGCTACACACGTGCCAAAATTTTCAGTGAAGTAGGGAAAAAGACGGAAATGTTCGCCCGCTTCAGCACGGTGGCAGGGGAGCGGGGCGCGGCCGATGCCGAGCGTGACATTCGCGGCTTCGCGCTCAAGTTCTATACCGAAGAAGGCAACTGGGACATGGTGGGCAACAACACACCCGTGTTCTTCATGCGGGACGCCAAGAAGTTTCCGGACCTGAATAAAGCTGTAAAACGCGACCCGAAAACCAACATGCGTTCGCCCACGAACAACTGGGATTTCTGGACGCTTCTGCCAGAAGCTCTGCATCAGGTGACCATAGTGATGTCGGATCGCGGCATCCCCAAGAGCTACCGACACATGCATGGCTTTGGCAGCCACACCTACAGCTTCTGGAACGAAGCAGGTGAGCGCTATTGGGTGAAATTCCACTTCATAACCCAGCAGGGCATTGAGAACCTGACCGATGCCGAGGCTGCGGCAGTTGTTGCTGATGACCGTGAAAGCAATCAGCGGGATCTTTTTGAAGCGATTGAGCGTGGTGACTTCCCACGCTGGAAAATGTATGTGCAAGTGATGCCCGAAGCCGACGCGGAAACCTACCACGTGCATCCGTTTGACCTGACCAAAGTCTGGCCTAAAGGGGACTACCCGCTCATCGAGGTCGGCGAGTTTGAGCTGAACCGGAATCCGGAAAACTATCATATGGATGTTGAGCAGGCAGCCTTCTCGCCATCGAATCTCGTTCCTGGTATAAGCGTGTCCCCGGACAAGATGCTGCAGACGCGGCTCATCAATTACCCCGATTCGCAACGGTACCGTCTGGGGGTGAACTATCAGCAGGTACCGGTGAATGCTGCCAAATGTCCGGTTATGAGCAACCATCGCGATGGTCTTGGCCGGATGGACGGTAATTACGGCAGTTTGCCGCATTACCAACCAAACAGCTTCGGTCAGTGGAAAGATCAGCCCGAATATGCAGAACCGCCGCTCAAGATTGACGGGGATGCGGCCATGTTCGATTTCCGCGAGGATGATGACGATTATTACAGCCAGCCGCGCAAACTTTTTCAACTGATGACGCCTGAGCAACAGCAGGTACTGTTTGAAAATACGGCGCGGAATATGGGGGACGCTCCGGACTTCATCAAACAGCGCCACATCGACAACTGCACCCGCTGCGACCGGGCTTATGGCGAAGGGGTTGCCAAGGCTCTGGGTATGTCGGCCAAGTCGCCGGATGAATTGTCTGCAGACCCTGAATTGGCAGAGTAATATCGGCCAGCAATAAAAGCCCTCACAAGAAGTGAGGCAGTTTGTGAACTGCGCGGTTGCCTGTCGGGTTTCCGCGCATTTTTGATTTTGAATTTGTGGAGACCCTATGCGGATCATTCTTGCCCCTATGGAAGGGCTGGTTGACGCACCTATTCGCGAAACACTAACGAAAGTCGGCGGGATAGACCGGTGCGTCACGGAATTTATCCGTGTGACCCATGGCACGTTGCCGCCGCGGATTTTCTACAAGTATGCGCCGGAATTGCATAACCGTTCTCTCACGCGGGTGGGTACTCCAGTGGCCGTTCAGTTGCTGGGTTCAGATCCGGAACAGCTGGGCGTGCATGGGTTAAAAGCAGCGGAGTTGGGTGCCACTCAGGTGGATATCAACTTCGGTTGTCCTGCCAAAACCGTGAACAAGCACAAAGGTGGCTGTGTACTGATGCGAGAGCCTGAGTTGATGCACGAAATCGTTGCCGCCGTGCGCAAGGCTGTCCCTGTTGGTGTGCCCGTAACTGCAAAGATGCGCCTGGGGTATGACGATCGCTCCATGGGTGTGGCCTGCGCTCAGGCACTGGAAGCGGCCGGGGCGGAAGAAATCGTGATTCACGCACGCAGCAAGGTGGATGGCTACAAGCCACCGGCGTACTGGGAAGAAATTGCCAGGGCCCGGGAAGCGGTAAAGGCCAGAGTTATCGCCAATGGTGAGATCTGGACGGTAGCGGATTACTGGCGTTGCCGCGAAGTGTCCGGTTGTGAAGATGTGATGATTGGCCGTGGTCTGATCGCAAGGCCGGATCTGGCGCGCAAAATCAAAGCCAGCCAGCAGGGTGTTGAGGTTGAAGACATGACCTGGACAGAAGCGGTTGCTCTGGTTCGGGAATACGCCGGAGTGCTTCAGGGTTGGCTGGAAGACAAGTACGTAACCGGCCGCATCAAACAGTGGATGAATTTCCTGAGGCAGGGCTTTCCTGAGGCTGAGGCAATATGGCAGGACGCCCGAAAAATCCGGGAGGTAGCGCCAATGCTCGCCTGCCTGGAGCAGGATATGCCTTTATCAGGCAGCGCGGTTCAGGCCGCCTGATCCTTTCGTTTTCTGATTACCTTCCATTTGATCTCCCTGATTGCGAACTACACTGGTATGGGGTGCTCGTGTGCTCGTAATTATTGTGGTGCGTAAAAACAAAACCACGAAGTAGGAACTCAATGATCTGATCGACCCGAAGGCCGTTATTGACTCCCACGCCAATGAACGGGCTACATCACCCGGTGGAGCGTTGAAACAGGGCACGAAAACTGCCTTGTTCAGGGATCTGGTAAAAGTCCCCATGCATGTTCCCTTGAGCGGGCGCACCATCGCCTTCAACGGCGACGGTGGCTGTACAGTTGGCTGTAACTGATATCAGCCTTCCATATCCGCTGAATACGCGCCCGAGGTGGCCGCGCCGTTGAGCCTGGCCCGCTTGAGCATGGCTTCCTGGACAGCCGGCCCGTTATCCAGTTTGCCGGCCCAGGCCTTCTGGGCCGGTTCCTGCAGGGCACGACCGTAAGAAAAGCTCAGGTACCAGGGCTGCTGCCCAAGGCTGTTTATGGCGTTCAGGTTCAGGGTGGCTTCTTCAGGAGTCTGCCCGCCAGACAGAAAGTTGATGCCCGGAACAGCCGCCGGTACAACCCGGCGGAACACGCGCAAGGTGGCCTCTGCGACTTCCTCTGGAGAGGCCTTTGCACTCTCTTTGCCGGGCGTTACCATGCTGGGTTTCAGGATCATGGTTTCCAGCTGAACGCGGTGTCGGCGCAGGGCATTGAACACCTCTGAAATCACGGCTTCGTTCACTTCTGCAGAGCGCTCGATAGAGTGATTGCCATCAATCAGCACCTCTGGTTCCACAATCGGCACAATGCCGGCGGCCTGACAGAGTGCGGCGTAACGGGCCAGGATTTCTGCGTTGGCTTCCACCGCCTGGCGTGAGGGCAGGGTGTCGGATATGTGGTAAACGTCACGCCACTTGGCAAAACGGGCCCCCTGGTTTTTGTAGATTTCCAGCCGGTCGTCCAGGCCATCCAGGCCATAGGTTATTTCATCGCCCGGCGCATTGACCAATGGCTTCTTACCCTTGTCGACTTTAATGCCCGGCACAATACCCTGGCTTTCCAGGAGCTTTGGAACTGGCACGTTGTCCAGGCTGTTCTGGCCAAGGGTTTCTTCAAACAGAATGACACCGCTGATAAATTCTCCAAGCCCCGGCGTTGACAGGATCAGGCTGCGGTACTCCCGGCGCTTGTCTTCTGTAGACTCAACACCCACTGCCTTGAAACGCTTGGCGATGGTAGGGTGACTTTCATCGGCTGCAAGAATGCCTTTGCCAGGCTGGACAATTTCCTGAATGGTTGAAATCAGCTCATTTTGAATGCTCATACCAGCTCCTTCAGAGGCGTGTGTCTTGGTGTGTTTCAGTTGGGTTATTATCCTATTGTAGTCGGTTGACAGGGTGCTGTTATCATGACGCTGCAGATAATTTGACCTGTGCTAAAGCAATTGGCGGAACACTAACATAGGCTCAAGGTAATCAAATTAACACAACATCAGGGACTGGGTATGAAAACCGTTATCAGCGTAAGCCAGGGCTCAGCGGAATACGATTACGATCTGGAAACCGAGTTTCTGGGGCAGTCCTTCAGAGTTATCAGAGCCGGCACCGACGGGGATCTTTCCCGAGCTGCTGCCCTGCTCAAGTCATACCACGACCGTGCGGATGCCATTGGCCTCAGCATGGTGGCTGATCACTACAAGGTGGGGTCGGTGCAACTGGAACACCCGGATACCGCCATGCTCGAGGCCTGTATTCCCGATAAACCGATAACCACCGGGGCAGGGCTGAGGGGTATTCTGCAGGAATGGGCAGTGCGCCACACGCAATCGGAGCTGGGACATTTCTTTGACAATGCCCGGGTATTGTTCCTGAACGGGCAGGCCAGCTACCGGGTGGCAAAAGCACTCTCCGAACACACGGATAACCTGTTTTTTGCCGATCCCTATGTGGATTTCGGTGTGCCGAGGCTGCTCACATCGCTCAAGCAGCTTGAAACCTACACGTCGTTAACCGCGCCTTTCATGTTCCGCCGGGTTGCTGTGAAAGCGGTTGAATCCGCGCTGCGTACACCTCTGTATCGGCTTGGAGAAGGGCTTGTCAAAGGCTCTTTGCACCGGGCTGCAAAGGAGGCGCACGTTATTGTCGGGCATATGGGTGATCTTGAGAACTTCACCGCCAAAGAGCTGGACGGCAAGACCATTATCACCTCCCGGGTAACCGAGGCCGCTCTGGACTGGATGCGCTCCCGCAAAGTGGCCATGGTTGTTGATTACAGCCCCTGGCTGGAAGGTCGCCCGCTGGGTGTCAACGTGATGGAAGCCATGATCAGCGCAGCGCTTTCACGCACGCCTGAGCAGCTAGGAGCCGATGACTACCTGGATGTTATCCAGAAACTCGGCATGGAGCCCAGGGTTCTTTACCCCAATGGCTACCGGCGGATAAACCGCTTTGCCTTCGTGATTCACCCCTTGTCTCAACAGTACCTCACCAAAACAGCGCCGCTGGACTGGATTGCCAGTGTTTCACCACCGGTAGTGATGAACCTGGTGGAAAAAGCAGTGGCTTATACGCCACCATTTGTTTACTCGAAAGTATCCGGTATCAAATCACCCACAGGAGACGAAGTTGAAGGTTGGTTGATAACCGTGGGTGGCACGCCCAGAGAAATCATGGCGCACGATCCGGAATTTACATACAGCCGCTTGCTGGCGGCCGCCAAGCTGGGGAAAAAGCTGGGCGCCCAGATCATGGGTCTGGGTGCCTTTACCAAAGTGGTGGGGGATGCCGGAATTACTGTCGCCAAACGCGCGCCCCTGCCTATTACCACGGGCAACAGCTACAGTGCCTCTGGGGCTCTGTGGGCGGCCAAGGAGGCGGTACAGAAGATTGGCCGTGTCCATATCGGGAAGAGTGGAAAAATGGCTGGCAAGGCCATGGTCGTAGGTGCAACCGGAGCCATCGGATCGGTTTGCGCCCGTTTGCTTGCCAAAGCCGTAGACGAGATTTACCTGGCTGCGCCGGAGCCCGCCAAGCTGCTGTCTCTTAAAGACAGTATTGAACAGGAAACCCCGGGCGCCATCGTGCACGTGGCAGGTTCTGCAGATCGCGACATCGAAGACATGGACATGATTGTGACTGCAACCTCCGGCGCGGGTAAGCGGATTCTGGACATTACCAGAGTAAAGCCTGGCTGCGTGATAACCGATGTGGCGCGCCCGCTGGATATACCTGCAGAAGATGTCGCCAAACGCCCGGATGTGCTGGTAATCGAATCCGGAGAAGTGCAGCTGCCGGGTGATGTGCACATGAAAAACATCGGCCTGCCTTCCGGAGTGGCCTATGCCTGCCTGGCTGAAACCATTGTGCTGGCGTTGGAAGGGCGGTTCGAGAACTTCACGCTCGGTCGCAACATAGAATGGGAAAATGTAAGGGAAATCTACAAACTGGGCCTGAAGCACGGCATGAAACTGGCCGCCATTTCTGGCGTGAACGGCGTGTTCAGCGAAGAAGACTTTGAGCGGGTCAGAGTGCTGGCAGCCAAAAGCGATGCGGTAGAACCGGCCTAGATCCGGGTAATGCGGGACAGCCAGCTAGCGCAGCTGGCTGTCTTTGCTCCCCCGGCGGTTGATGCCGCCAGAAGCTGTTTGCTGTTTTTCCAGCGCAGACTGACATTCAACGCACAGACGCACTCCGGGTATGGCCTTGCGCCTTGCCTCCGGAATAGCGCAGTCGCACTCGTCGCAGAACTCCGCACTTTCACCCGTGACCAGCCGGCTTCGTGCTTCAGCCACGGCATCCTCTATACTGGCATCAATCTGGTCCTGCACAGCCCCATCGCGTGTCCATCCACCAGCCATAATATTGCTCCTGTGAAACCCGTGAACCAACACTCAGTAACAGCATGATACCAAAGCCACCGTGATCGGGCTAAGGTAAGGGTTCGTATTCAGACTTTTCCTGAAGATCTGGCAAAACGATAAAATCGTCGTTTATACACAACAGGGGTATACTCAGAAGGAACAGGTTGTTGCCGCTTCGTTTGCCAGGTTGGCGGGCCTAACCTTTTTAGTGTGACCCAAAATGAAAGAATCTCTGCGTATTCGGTACCAAACCATAGAGTTCGGGAACGTGGACATTCACGTGTGCACCCTGCGCGATAACCAGCAATTTGACGACCCCGACGACGTTGCTCTCAAGCTGGGCATTTCCTCTGCAACCTGGCCGATATTCGGGATAATCTGGCCCTCCAGTATGGTGCTGGCCCACCACATGGTGGATCACCCGACAGAAGGCAAGAGGATTCTGGAGATTGGCTGTGGAATGGCACTATCCAGCCTGCTGCTGAACCAGCGCCATGACGATATCACGGCCACCGACTACCATCCTGAGGTCGGCTTTTTCCTGGAACGGAACACAGAGCTGAACCAGGGCAGGGCAATCGGTTACCAACGGCTCGATTGGGCAGATAAAGTCAGCAACCTTGGCGTGTTTGATATCATCATCGGCAGCGACCTGCTGTACGAAGACGAACACATCAACCTGTTGGCAGACTTCATAAACAAGCATTCCAAACCGGCTTGTGAAGTGATTCTCGTTGACCCCGGGCGGGGCCGGAAAAACAAGTTCAGCCGGCGGATGGAGACGCACGGTTACCGTTATTCCCACACCCGGCCAGAGCATACGGACTATCTTGAAAAGCCCTTCAAGGGGCACATCCTCAGGTTCTGGAGGGAGGGCTAATCACGTCCGCTGGCAGTAGGCAGGATGCCGCCCAGCATATTTTCAACAATGGCCGCATTGTAGAAGGCCTCTACTGTGTGGATTTTACCTTCCCGCACACGAAACCACACCGCCAGCCTCACATCCCCAATGGGTTCAAAGTTGGTGCGGTAATCCAGAATTGCGAATACATGCTCACCATCGGCACTGAGCTGGCGAAGAACCAGATCTTTCTGAATGGCCGCCATACCGAACTGGTAGGACATCATGTCGTCCCGGCTGAGGAACCGCATGTTCGGCCCCACGTATTCGAAGCCTTCAGAAACCAGCAAGGTCTTGGCCTCGTCAAAACGCTGGGCATGAATATCGGCAATAAACTGCGCCACGATGTCTTTTGGCAGCATTAACAGACTCCATTTTTCAATACAGGGATAATGTGAACGGCTCGTTGCTCCCGGATGCCGCAAAATCGGGTTTGAATGCCCCTTTTAGCCCAATGCTACCAAGGTTACACATGGGTTTCCTTGGAAATCTTCTCCGGAATCAAGCGTCAGCCAAGAGGCGGTGCAAGTTTCATCGGTTGCCACAAGATCTGTCTTTTACCGAAACCTGTCGTTATCCGTATCAAAAACACGAAGTCTGTCGTTGCGCACCAGGAATCGATCATCGATGGTGAGCCACACCGGCTCGCCAGCCAGGGGAGCTTCTTTTGGCAGTCCCCGCTGGGCATGCAGATGCAGGTGCGGTTGTGAACTGTTTCCCGAGTTTCCCATCTGCCCCAGAACGTCACCGGTTTTTACCCTGTCTCCGGTTGCCACGACGATGCTTCCTTGGCGTAAATGCGCCAGGATTAGGAAAAAACCCCCACAGTCTATAGCGATATGATTGCCAGCCATGTGGTTGCGGTCCATTTGCGGAACCGGCATATCTTCCAGCCCATCAACCACCAGCGCCACGTCGCCACGGCACGGCGAGAGAACCGGCACGCCGAAAGTTGTGTATCTGGCGGGATCTGTCGGCTGCCAGCCATTGGTATGAAATCCCAGCGGAGTAACCCGGAAGATATCCAGAGCCTTGCTTTGGCCGCGCCACAGAAGAAAGCGCTCCACTGTCGGATTCAGGGTTTTGAGGTGTACATTGATCAACGGCGTGCTGCCTCCATGGGCAATGAGGTAGTGCCCCGGAGTAAACGGAGGGGCTATGTTCACTACCGCTTCCCCGGGCAACATCCGCCCTTTCATTGCATGCCACGTCAGGTAGCCACCGAGCAAGCCTGGCACCGTTGCGATCACGATCATGACAGAATTCGCCAATGACGCCCGCCACAGCCCGGGGCCGGGGAGGCCTTTTCGGAACAGGTGAGTAGTCGTTATAAGAAGCAGTAACAGGCCATAAGTGTAAGCCACCCAGAATGGCGGCACTGTCCAAAGAGCCGCGAGGCCAATACCCAGCAGGGCCAGCGTTACCGACACAAGCTGAAGCCCCCATGCCAGCCATCCCGCCGCCGGGTACAACGCCACCCAGGCCAGCAGCGCAAGTGGCAGAAGAACCTGTGTGAGCATTACCATCCAGGGCATGGGTCAGGTCCTTTTTCTGTTCCACCAGAGAACCAGCAGAACGGCAGCCAGGAGATTTCCGGTCAACATAAAAGGGTACATGTCTGGTGAGATTCGAAGCCACTCACCAGTAAAGTTCATCATACCGTGGAAAATCAACACTGCCAGAATGCTACGACCGGTCCGGTTGTAGACCTGCACAATCAAAAGAGTCTGGCAGATAATCATAGGCAGCCACCAGTATAGTTCCGGGTTAAAAGTGGTGTTGGCGTAATAGCCGGGGAACCACAAAAACGGTGCGTGCCAGATAGCCCACACCGTGCCGTTTACCAGGCCTGACGTTGTGGGACCGAAGTGCTGTTGCAGGGTATCCAGATAGTATCCCCGTAAGCCTATTTCCTCGATAGCCGGAAAAACAAACGACAGTAAAAGCAGAAACAGAAGCATACCCGGATTGAAAAACAGCGAGGTGTTTACATCGAGCGGTGAATCAGTGATCCCCAACCAGAGCGCCATGCCAGCCATGGCCAGATCCAGGCATAGCCAGAACAGCAGGATCACCAGCCACCAACGGCCGGGAATGCGTCGCCAGTCAACCAATCGGCGCATCAGGTCGAGAACTTGCGCCTTACCGCCTGTCAGCGCCGCCAATCCAAGCCCTGCCAACAACGGGCTGGCGCCTCCGATCAGAAACCACAACAGGTTAGGAAATGCCCACACCGACTCATCTGACAACAACACCGGCACCCAGAACAGGTAGGCCCAGCCAAGGTAAAACAGCGGAAAAGCCAGTAGCGGATGGGCGAGAACCCATTGCCGCAGGGCGATAAAACGATGGCGGGAATCACTCATGGGGGAACTCGACAGCGGTCACATCCGCCAAAAAAAATGGAAAGTACTGGTCTGTGGCAAAATGATTTCCGGCTTCCACGTGAGTTGGCAGGCGAAACCCACCGAAATTCCGGAATTCGGAGAGGTACCCGCCGAAAGGTTGCAGTTGATGCTTTTTCTCCGGATTGGCATTGCTCCAGCGCTGAAAACGGACCTGTGTCGGCTGACCATCAGCCGCAACGGTCAGATCCACCGACTGTGACAGGCCCTGATAGTTTATGGTGACCCGGGCGCGATCAGTATCCAGGCCCTCCCAGACAATACCGGGGCGGGGCAATATCGCCGCAGGTGTCCAGAACACGGCTTCGGCCACATAGCGGCCAAACGCAGAAAGGCTATGGTCCGGATCCTCACCCAGGCGGGCGATTGGCAGCAAACCCATGAGCCAGAACCGCGTCCACCTGTGGGTGTCAGAACCGGACAGCCTCATCAAGCCACGCCGTGCATGCATTTTCCAGACAAATCCGGCAGGCATGGCCAGGACCTGCGTTGCCGTAAAATCGAGATAGTTGGGTTGGTCCCTGTTACCCATACCGAAACGCCCGGCCATGGTGATACGGGCCACCGTATAAAGCGGGGTGCCCGGTTCAATTGCGTACATAAAGTAGCGGCGTACCGGTTCTGGCAAACGCGCGATCATTTCCGGGGTAAAGGTTTGAGGTTGTGCCGGTTGGCAGAAGGCAAACTCATGCATGGCTTTATAGTCAGCCCGGTGGTCCAGCAGGCGCCAGGCTGAAAGCGCTAAAACTGTGGAAATAAGCAAAACAAGCACAAAGACCATTGCAAGTACCTGAAAACCTCTGGGTTTCGTCGTCACTTTGTTCCTGACTCTGCTCTCGCTGTTTTCCAGAAATCAGTCACGTTTTTTTTCAAGTGCCTCCCTGAGACCCGCAAACGGGTTGTGAGTAGCCGCTTCTCGCCTTTTTTCGGAACTGCCGCCGTAACGCACAAAATCCTCAAATTTGCTGTGTTCCTCATTGTGACAGTACACACACAACAACTCCCAGTTACTGCCATCGGGGGGATTGTTGTCGTGATCATGATCAACGTGGTGCACAGTCAACTCCCGCAAATTGGTGCGGGTAAATTCGCGGGCGCAACGCCCGCACACCCATGGGTAGATTTTCAGAGCACGCTCGCGGTAGCCGGCTTCACGTTTTGCAATATAGTCACGCTGTTCTGCAAGCAGTTGATCCACTTTGCTTCTGCCGATCACACGAGTGCTCCATTAACAATCGCCCGTAACTCCTGGCGAATGGGGTAAGACGAGGAGGGGATCAGCTGGGTCAGGAAAATCATCACCAGCTCCTCAACCGGGTCAATAAAAAAGTTGGTGCTTGCCAGGCCACCCCAGCCATACTCACCAAGCGATCCGTTGGTCTGGGATTTGGCAACGTCGGTCTTTACCGAAAAGCCCAGGCCAAAGCCGGTCCCGGCATAAGGTGTCTCGCTGAATGCGCCTACGGCAAGGCTGGGAAGGTCCTGATTATCAGGCAGGTGGTTGCTGCGCATGAACTCCAGGGTTTTTCGTCCGATAATCCGCCGCCCCTGAAACATTCCGCCCTGACACAGCGCCTGCGCAAAATGAAAATAATCGTCAATGGTGGAGACAAGCCCGCCACCGCCTGACAATAACCTGCCGTTGCGCCGGAAAGGGGAGGTTGCCGGATCGTCCTGCAGCTCAAACCGATCGCCGGGCTGGTACTGATAACACGCGGCGAAACGGTCCAATTGATCATCACGGACGTGAAAGCCGGTGTCTGGCATGTGCAAAGGCTCGAAAATATGCTCGCGCAGATACTCGTCAAGGGGCTGATCTGCCAGTAACTGCACCAGATACCCCAGCACATCCGTGCTGACCGAATAGTTCCAGGCCGTACCCGGCGAGAACTCCAGCGGCAGTTCCGCCAGCTGGTGGACCAGAACGTCCAGCGTCAGATTCCGGCTGCCGTCCAGTCCCAATTCGCGATAGGCCGCATCCACGTTGGTGCGGTTCATGAACCCGTAGGTGAGGCCAGACATGTGCGTGAACAGGTCGCGGATAGTCATGGCGCTGGTGACCGGCGTGGTCAGGAAATGAGGATAGACACCGCTTTTATACACCCGCTGGTTTTTCCAGGCCGGAATGTACTTGTGCACCGGATCATCCAGCAAAAACCGCCCCTGCTCGTAAAGCTGCATCATGGCGATGGATGTGATCGGCTTGGTCATGGAGTAAATGCGGAAAATGGTATCCCGGCCAACCGGCTTGTTGCGTTCCACATCCATCAGGCCCTGCGCTTTTAGATAGGCAATTTCGCCTCGCCGTGCCACCAGTGTCAGCGCACCGGGGAGTTTTCCGGGCTGAATATAGCGACGATCAAGGTGGTCTTCGATATTACGAAGCTGATCCGGTGCCAGGCCAGCGATCTGTTTGAGTTCCCTCATGGAGAAGGTACCCTCCTGTGTGGTTTTGAAATCACTACACTCTCACTGCACGTTTTCCGCATCCCCAAACTGGTCGGCAAACAGGGCGCTGGACAGGTAACGCTCGGCAGAGTCCGGCAGGATTACCACAATGTTCTTGCCTTTGTGTTCGGGCTGCTGGCTAACCCGGACTGCGGCAACAACTGCTGCACCACAGGAAATGCCACACAGAATGCCTTCTTCCTGCATTAGCCGGTGCGCCATGGCCATGGCATCTTCGTTGGTTACCGTCTCCACCTGGTCCACCATGCTCATGTCGAGGTTCTTGGGCACAAATCCTGCGCCAAGGCCCTGGATTTTGTGCGGTGCCGGCTTCAGGTCCTCACCGTTGCGCACCTGGGTGATGATGGGGGAGTCGGCAGGTTCAACGGCGACGGTGGTGATGGCCTTGCCCTGGGTGTTCTTGATATAGCGGGAAACACCCGTAAGTGTGCCGCCTGTGCCTACGCCTGCAACAAAAATATCCACAGCGCCGTCGGTATCGTTCCAGATTTCAGGGCCGGTGGTGTCCTCGTGGATCTGCGGGTTGGCAGGGTTGTTGAACTGCTGTGGTAAGAAATACTTTTCAGGCTCGGCGGCTGCCAGCTCTTCCGCTTTGGCGATCGCACCGGGCATGCCTTTCGCAGGTTCTGTCAGCAGCAAATCCGCGCCCAGCGCTTTCAGTACCTTGCGGCGCTCCAGGCTCATGGAGGCCGGCATGGTGAGAACGATTTTGTAGCCTCTGGCCGCAGCCACAAACGCCAGGGCGATGCCGGTATTGCCACTGGTGGGCTCGATAATGGTCATGCCCGGCTTGAGCACGCCCCGCTTCTCGGCATCCAACACCATGGAGGTACCAATTCGGCACTTTACCGAGTAGGCCGGGTTGCGCCCTTCAATCTTGGCCCAGATAGTAGCGCCGTCATTCACACGGTTAAGTTTGACCAGCGGCGTGTTGCCAATGGATTGAGAGTTGTCTTCAAAAATGCGGGGCATGCGTTATCTCCTTGGTTTTCATCGATCTTATCATACCGGGAGAGTGCGGTTTTTACCCAGCCCTCACTGATGCAATATTCCTCAACATTGGTGCGCTCTTTACCATTAAGCTTGATGCCAATATCGTGCCCGAAAACTTCAGCTGCATGGAGCGGGTTATTGGGGTTTATTGTCTTTGGATCAGAACCCGTTGTATAACATGGCCCCAGATGCGATCTTTTGCCTCGCTGGCATGCTGGTCGGCCCGGCTTCGGGCTTCTGCTTGACCGGCACTTGATACAAAGGCCGTAAACTGTTTGGTCACAGCCTGATGATAACTCCTGAAAGCAGCTTCACAGCCCGCTTGAGCGCCCTTGGCAATGTCTGAAGGGGGTGCCGATGTGATATGGCTGAAGCGATCGGATTCACTGATCATGCAATCCTGATACGCCCTGTATTTCTCGTTCAGGCTGGTACTCAGGGCTTTCTTTTCATCGGAGGTCAAATTCGGGGCAGGCGAAAGAGCCGCGCAACTGGCCAGCGACCCGCACAAAGCCACCACAATGGTAGCGCCCCGCCAACGGGCAACATCAAAGAAAATCATACCTATCATCCTTGTATAATGTGCATTGAGGTTACTATTCTCCCGGTAAAACCTACGCTTATGAAATCAGCGAAGTTTTATGGAGCCGCCATCGGCCATCAGGGTTTGCCCGGTCATATAGCGGCTGTCATCACTGAGTAAAAAGGCCACCACCGGCGCGATATCTTTTTCCGGATCACCGAAGTAACCCAGCGGAACCCGGCTGGCCGCCTCCTGATAGGGGCCGGGATGACTCTTCTTCCATTGCGCCACTCCCTCAGTTAGCGCCTTGGGACACACAACATTGACACGGATTTTGTCTTTTGCCCATTCATTGGCAGCTACCCGGCTCAACCCGCGAATGGCTTCTTTCGCTGCCGCGTAACTGGCCTGTAACTCCATCCCTTCCAAACCTGCACCCGACCCGAAATTGACGATAGCACCGCCGGATTCAGACAACTCCGGATAGGCGGCCTTCATGAAGTACAAAGTGGCGTTCAGGCCTGTGTTGAAAGACAACGCCCAATCATCTGGCGTAAGTTCCATCAGTGGCTTCTGCCGGGAAGCATGAGCGTTATTCACAAGGCCAGTCAGCTTGCCAAACCTGGAAACTGCCAGGCTCACAGCGGCGTTGGCCACTGATTCTTTGGACACATCGCCATTGAGAAAAACAATCCGCTCCGGATTACTCTGTTCAATGGCTTTTCCAGCATCCTCATTGATATCCACCGCAACAATGGCTGCACCACGTTCAGCCAATACTGAGGTTATTGCACCGCCAATGCCGGCCGCGCCACCCGTTACGATAATTACCTGACCGTCCAAACGACCCATAAAATTTACCCTGAATGTGAAAAGTGGATGCCCCTGAAAACAGAACCCTCTTGGATCAAAAACCTAAAATATGTTCACGCCCGTTGCCCCTGACAGTCAGCCATTTCCCCTTTGCCCGCTGACGACTGGATAATTTCCTTTCCACCAGGCCTGCATACCGCCATGTAGTTGTTTCACGTCATACCCGAGCTGCTTTAGCCGCCGGGTTGCAGGAATGCTCCGGTGGGCGGACAAACAGACCGTTACAACCGGAATGCTCTGGTCCAGCGACAGCCGGCTGATCGCCTTTTTTGAAAAGTGGGTAATCGGTAGGTTGATCGCTCCTTGAATATGGCTTTGCTGGAACTCTCCCGGCGTTCTTACGTCGACGATCTGAACATCCTTTAATTGCTCATTCAGTGCTTCGCTCGGGATTTCGGGAACACGGCCAAAAGGCAGCCAGTCGAATAAATTCATACATTTCCTCTATATTGCGCACCACATTTCAGATATTCCTCGCCAGTAACTACTCCCCATCCTCCGCTAGTTCCAGCGAACGGTTGTGGCACAGGAACAAACGCTTGCTTATTATGGTGCGATGCTTGGCGGCACTACAACAGTCAACATTTTGTCTCTGCAGTGCTTGCTTCGTTCTTTGCGGGTGTCGATCTGAATTCAACGCAGCCCCAACTCCCTGCTCTGGTGCCCGGAATGGGTTAGAATTCAAACAGCCTGTCGGACAACCCACAACAAGGAATGGAATGAGCAAGCCTGGCATCATCAGACCCGAAATCCGATACCTTCTTTACTTCGGTGTTTTCTGGGTTGTGTTACTCGCCGCTGCGGCGCATTTATTCGGTAGTTGGGACTCCCGCAAAGCTAACCCCAACCAGCAACTGGTCAGTCACACCCGCGGCAGCGCCACCGAAATTGAACTGCAGGCCAACCGGCAGGGCCATTATCTGGCAAACGGAACCATCAACAACCAGAAGGTCACCTTCATCCTGGATACCGGTGCCACAACCGTATCAGTCTCAGAAGCCATCGCCCAAAAAGCAGGCCTTATCCCGAGGCATCCCAGCATGGCACGCACCGCAGCTGGCACAGTGCGTGTCTGGAGCACTACCATTCAAGAGCTCCGCCTGGGCGATATCACATTCAATAATGTACCCGGCACCATCAACCCTGCCATGGACCCGGACATGGTGCTGCTTGGCATGAGTGTGCTTGGACAGCTTAACTTCTCTCAACAATCGGGCGTTTTGACCTTGAGCCAGGAATAGTCCAATTCTGGTTCTTCAGCCACACATCTCCTGATCGCCAACACTGAGCTTAGCGGCGCCACGTCAGTGGCGTCCGGTGGACGGCCCTTGGGTTGGGAACGTACTACAGCGACTGGTTAAATACAGTCTTACTCAGACTCTGAGCCCCATGAGTAGCTGGCATTTTTACCTTTGCCCTTGGCGAGTTTTTTACGGTCAATCATCCGGGATTCGAACCTAAAGCTCTCGTCGATTTTGACAACGAGTAACTTGTTGAAATTGCCCGCCCTCTTGACCAATACCTTACCTTTACCTTTTTCAGGGGAAATCGTCTTGATTTCTACCCAGTCATCAAAAAAACTAGCCCAAAACCAGGCGATTACCACCGCGGGCACGTCAAATATCGTAATATCCCCACGCAATAACGAAGCGGTCACACGAATACATTTCCTGACAGGTGAGTGAGCCCACAAAAAAAAGCCCGAAGCGCTAACTCCGGGCCTTCCTGTTTACCTACCAATCACTTACCTCAGCCACACTTACTGTCGCCACAGGACAGGCACGTGGCACAACCATCCATCACAATCACCGCCTTGGTACTGCACTTGCCGCACATGGTGGCGTTGGGGGGGAAATCGCCGGCCTTGTCGTCGTTGGTGGCGGTGGTGTTGTTGGCTTCAAATTCCGCGCGTTTTTCGGCGAGGATACGTTTGGTGGTTTCGCTCATTTCCTCGCTTTCCATCAGGCCGACGGCCTTCAGGTGTTTCTCGATCACGGCGCCGATTTCAGCCACCAGTGAGGGCATGAATACGCCGCCTTTTTTGAAGTAGCCGCCGTTGGGGTCGTATACAGAGCGCAGTTCTTCCACCAGGAAGGTCAGGTCGCCGCCTTTGCGGAATACCGCGGAGATTACGCGGGTGAGGGCGATTACCCACTGGAAGTGCTCCATGGATTTGGAGTTGATAAACACTTCGTAGGGCTGCCGGCTTTCGTGGTCTGTATCTTCGTTCAGCAGGATGTCATTGATAGTAATGTACATCGCGTGCTCAGCCACTGGCGGCTTGATTTTGTAGGTGGTGCCCACCAGGAAATCCGGCCGCTCGATATGCTCGTTCATCTGTTGCAGCTTGGTTTCCGGTTTGGCCGGGGCCTGCTGCTCGGCAGGTGCGTCTGTGTCGGCTTTCTTTACCCGGTAGCCGACGATTTTGTTGCTGATTTTCACTGTCATGTCTGTTTTCCTGTGTCGGTGTTCCGGATCAGTACTTTCCGTAAGTGCCTTCTTTCAGCGCATCAAACAGGTTGGCGGCGGTGTGGATTTCACCGTCGTACTCTACCTGTTCGTTGCCTTTCAGGCTCACCTTGCTGCCGTCGTCGAGGGTGAACTCGTATAGTGTGTTTTCAAGGTCTTTCTCTTTTACCAGCACGCCCTGGAAGGCCTCCGGGTTGAAGCGGAAGGTGGTGCAACCTTTCAGGCCTTTGTCGTAGGCATACAGGTAGATGTTCTTGAAATCCTGGTAGGCGAAGTCGGTCGGAACGTTCGCGGTTTTGGAAATTGAAGAGTCTACCCACTTCTGCGCGGCGGCCTGTATGTCTACGTGCTGCGCCGGGCTTACATCATCGGAGGTGGTGAAGTAGCTGGGCAGTTTTTTGTCTTCTTCGTCCGAGAAGGGCATGGCTCCCGGGTTAACCAGGTGGCGATATGCCAGCAGCTCAAAGGAGAATACGTCCACTTTTTCTTTGGTTTTGCGGCCTTCACGGATTACGTTGCGGGCATAGTGGTGTGAAAAGCTGGGCTCTATGCCGTTACTGGCGTTGTTGGCCAGGGACAGGCTGATGGTGCCGGTCGGGGCGATAGAAGTGTGGTGGGTAAAACGACCACCTTTTTCAGCCAGCTGTTCAACCAGTTCGGGCTCAACTGAGGCAATTTCCTGCATGTAGCGGCTGTATTTTGCGTGCAGCACGCGGCCTTTGAGCCGGTCGCCGATTTTGTAGCCGTCTTTTTTCAGTTGCGGGCACTTGCTCATCATTTTCGGGGTGACTTCAAAATCATCGTTCATGATGGGCGCAGGGCCTTTTTCTTCGGCCAGGGCCAGAGACTGGCGCCAGCCTTCCACAGCCATTTCGCGTACGACATCCTCGGTGAACTGCACGGATTCAGCGGAGCCGTAGGGCATGCGCAGCATGGCAAGGGTTGAACCCAGGCCGAGGATGCCCATGCCGTGGCGGCGTTTGTAGGTGATTTCGTGGCGCTGTTCGGGCAGGGGCAGGCCGTTGATTTCTACTACGTTGTCCAGCATGCGGGTAAAGATGCCCACAACCCTGCGGTACTTCTCATAGTTGAAGCTGGCCTTGTCGGTGAACGGGTAGTCCACGAACTTGGTCAGGTTTACAGAACCCAGCAGGCAGCTGCCGTAAGGGGGCAGGGGCTGTTCGCCACAAGGGTTGGTGGCGCGGATGTCTTCGCAGAACCAGTTGTTGTTCATCTGATTGACCTTGTCGATCAGAATGAAGCCGGGCTCTGCGTAATCGTAGGTGGAGGTCATGATGGTGTCCCAGATGAACTGGGCTTTCAGAGTGCGGTAGATACGGCACGCCACCTTGCCTTCGTCGTTTACCACATAACCGTCCAGTATCGGGAAATCGCGATATACGAACTGGCTGGCATCTGCGAGATCCAGGCCTTCGTCTTCAACTTCCTTTTCGGTTACCGGAAAGGACAGGTGCCAGTCGTCGTTGTTACGGACCGCCTCGATGAAGTCTTCGGTGATCAGCAGCGACAGGTTGAACTGGCGCAGGCGCCCGTCTTCACGCTTGGCCTGGATGAAATCAATGACGTCCGGGTGGTGAACGTCAAAGGTGGCCATCTGGGCGCCGCGGCGGCCACCGGCTGATGACACGGTGAAGCACATGCGGTCGAAGATATCCATAAAGGACAGCGGGCCGGATGTGGTTGCACCGGCACCGGCTACATAGGCACCCCTGGGGCGCAGGGTGGAGAATTCGTAACCGATACCACAGCCGGCCTTGAGGGTGAGGCCGGCTTCGTGGTTTTTCTCCAGGATGTCGTTCATGGAATCCTGAACGGAACCGGAGACGGTGCAGTTGATGGTAGACGTTGCCGGCTTGTGCGCTTCGGCCCCGGCATTGGAGGTGATCCGGCCGGCAGGAATGGCGCCGTTTTTCAGGGCCCAGATGAAGTTTTTCATATGCTCTTCGCGCACATCCCTGTTTTCAACTTGCGCAAGGGCAGTGGCAACTCGCTGGTAGGTTGCGTTTACGTCCTTGTCTACAGGCTCGCCAGTCTTGGTTTTAAGCTGGTATTTACTGGCCCAGATGTCGAGCGATGTTTCCTGCATCGGAATTGTTGTAACCACTGCTTCTGCCTTTGCGTTCATTGCCACCCTCAATCTTCAAGTAGGTCTGTTATTGGTAGCACGGTTTGTATGCGCCACCTTCCTGTAAAACCCTGCAAAAGTTTCTTGTGCGCTCTTGCAATTCAAGCTGTTTTCGGAAATTCGCCTTTAAAACACTATATGTGGTGTCCGGGGGGAACCATAAATTGCTCCGATTCCCGATAATAGTGCCGCTGTTTGCGGCTCCCTGTGGGGCTTTGGCCGCTGCTGCGCCTTTTCAGGCGCCGGCCTCTCAAGATGTCTGTGGCCCTATATATGGGCTTATTTTTGAGGAGTATAACAGGATATAGTGTTTTGTGAACCTAAGCGGGACTATTGAGAAGCGCCTTGTGGCAAAGAAAATCAATGGAAAACGGCTTGCAAGAAATAAAAGTTCAGTAAATCCGGCGCTTGGGCGGGCAATCCCGAAATTACTATATGTAGTGGTTGAAAAATGCACGGAATGACGTGTTTTGCCACAGGAACGGGCGCCAGCGGCGGGAAAGGCAGTAGAAAAGGAAAGGCGGGAATGGCTCCCGCCTTTGGGAATCAGCCCAGCAAAAGACTGTCGTCATCCACGGAAAGCCCGCGCTGTTTTTCAAACAACTCCAGCAGGTCTTTTACTTCCAGGCCTTCGCGGTCTTTGCCTGCAATATCAAACACCACCTGGCCCTGATGCAGCATCACCGTGCGGGTACCCACTTCCAGGGCCTGCTTCATGCTGTGGGTAACCATAAGAGCGGTCAGTTTCTGTTCGTTGATGATTTTTGTGGTGAGATCCAGTACAAAGGCTGCGGTTTTGGGGTCCAGCGCTGCCGTGTGTTCGTCGAGCAGGAGGATGGCGGAAGGGGTAAGGCTTGCCATCAACAGGCTGACGGCCTGGCGCTGGCCGCCGGAGAGTAAGCCCATTTTGTCGCCAAGGCGGTTTTCCAGCCCCAGCTTCAGGGACGACAGGCTTTCCCGGAATTGCCCCATATACTGCTTTTTTACCGCCGTGGTCAGGCCACGACGCTGGCCACGTTTTATGGCGAGTGCCAGGTTTTCTTCAATGCTCAGGCCCTCACAGGTGCCAGCCAGCGGGTCCTGGAACACTCGCGCTACGCGGTCGGCGCGCTTGTGGGTTGGCAGTTTGGTAACGTTCACGTTGTCGACAACAATGGTGCCGCTGTCCACCAGGATTTCACCTGCCAGGGCGTTGAGAAAGGTGGATTTGCCGGCGCCGTTGCTGCCGATCACGGTAACAAATTCACCCTGGTTAACCGTGAGGCTCATGCCCCGGAGAGCGGGGTTTTCCAGCGGTGTGCCTTTGCCAAAGGTAAGCCGGAGATCGGTTGCGCTGATCATAGTGCCTCCTCAGGCTTTATTGCGAGTGAGTTTGTTTACCACGGAACTGCGGATACCGGGCAATACGATTGCCAGGGTTACCAGCACGGCGGTAATCAGGTTCAGATCCTGCGCCTTCAGGCCGATAAAATCGGCGTTCAGGGCGAAGGCAATGGCCAGGCGATAGATGATTGCCCCAACAACACAGGCAATAAGCGCACGAATAACCGTGGTAGGGCTGATAACCGCCTCACCGCCAATCAGCGATGCCAGGCCGATGACGATAACGCCAACGCCCATGGTGACATCGGCAGCCCCCTGGCTCTGGGCAAACAGTGCGCCTGCCAGGCCCACCAGGCCGTTGGATAGAGCAACGCCCAGAATGATCATGGAGCCGGTGGCAATGCCCTGGGCTCTTGCCATTCTCGGGTTGGCCCCGGTGGCTCGCATGGCCAGGCCGGTTTCGGATTTCATGAAGCGCCACAGAAGTATCAGCGCGATGACGATGACAATGGCAAACAACAGCACCGGCACCTGATGATAGGCGAGGTCCAGGGAATACCAGGGCGTAAGGACTGTGTCTTCGCCGAGCAGGGCAATGTTGGGCCGCCCCATGACCCTGAGATTGACCGAATACAGGGCAATCATGGTGAGAATGGATGCCAGCAGGTTCAGTATGTTCAGTTTTACGTTCAGTATGGCGGTTACCGCGCCCGCAGCCATGCCGGCAAGTACAGCACAGCCGGTCGCCAGCCAGGGGTTCCAGCCCGCCATGATGAGCACGGCTGCAACGGCCGCGCCGAGGGGAAAGCTGCCGTCGACGGTCAGATCCGGGAAGTCGAGTACACGAAAAGACAGGTAGATACCGAACGCAACCAGGCCATAAATAAGACCCGTCTCGATTGCGCCGTAAAATGCAATTTCACTGAGCATGGGAAAGATTCACTGTGAAAGAAAAACGGGCGGGCTCTTTATACAGAACCCGCCCGTGTAAGTCAGGCGTTACTTGTCGTTTTTTACGACTTCAGCAGCTTCGGCGATAACATCATCAGCCACGGTGATGCCCATGCGCTCGCCGGCTTGCGGGTTTACAAACAGGTTGAGTTTTTCCATGGTTTCTACCGGCATATCACCCGGCTTTTCACCATCGAGAATGCGTGCAACCATCACACCGGCCTGGCGACCGTGGTCGTAATAGTCAAAGCCCAGTGCGGCAACGGCGCCGCGGGCAACGGTGGCTGTATCGGCCGCAAACACCGGGATTTTGGCGCGCTCGCCCACGGAGATAACCGCTTCGGCAGCGCTGATAACCGTGTTGTCGGTGGTCAGGTAAATGGCGTCGGCCTTGCCCACCAGGGAGCGGGCTGCACCCAGTACTTCGGAGGTCTTGGTGGCGGCACCTTTAACCAGAGTCAGGCCACGGGCTTCCAGGCGTTCCTCAAGCAGTTCAATCAGTGACACTGCATTGGCTTCGCCGGGGTTGTATACCGTACCGATGCGCTTGGCATCCGGAACCATGCGCAGCAGCATATCCAGGTGTTTGTCGATGGGCAGCATGTCGCTTACGCCGGTAATATTGGCACCCGGAGCTTCAGCATTTTTGACCAGTTTGGCGCCGACCGGGTCGGTTACGGCGGCAAATACAACCGGGATGTTACGGGCGGCGGCAGCAATCGTTTGCGCGGAGGGTGTCGCGATGGCCACAATAACATCGACGCCTTCACCCACAAATTTGCGGGCAATCTGGGATGCGATGGCGGAATTGCCCTGGGCACTCTCATGCATGAGCCTGAGGTTTTCGCCCTCTTTATAGCCCCGCTCGGCCAGTTCATCTTTTACACCCTGGTGAACGGCATCCAGAGCCGGGTGTTCCACAATCTGGGTGATAGCGACAACACGCGGCTCCGCCGCCTGCGCAAGACTTGCCATTGCCATCAATGACGCACCCAGCAGGGTGCGCAGGGTTTTCTTGGCCATATGCCCATCTCCGAGGTCTGTTTCAGTGGATGTTATACGTTCATGGTTATAAAGAGGTGCGAGAGTTTATCACAGCCCTGCCACCTTGGTGGTAGGGCATGTTAACGTGAACCGGATGGAATTGAATCTTTCCGGGACGAGTTCCGGCTCAATTGGCCTTTGTCACGGTCTGGCTGACGATAATATGTTGAAGTACACTACTAAAGTCTAAATAATGTGTGCATAAATCAAATAACGAAAGCAAGGAAGGTCCATGCAAAAAACAAACAGATTGCCCCTGGATATGGTCTATCACTGGGAGGCCACCAAAGCGAATTCCGTGTACCTCACCCAGCCGGTTGGCGATGGTAAAGTGGTGGAGTATACGTGGGCAAGGGCGGTGGATGAGGCGCGCCGTGTAGCGTCGTACCTCAAATCGCTGAACCTGCCGGAAAACAGCCGTATAGGCCTGATTTCGAAGAACTGTGCGCACTGGATCATGACCGACTGGGCGGTCTGGATGGCCGGGCACATTTCCGTACCTCTGTATCCCACCTTGAATGCCGATACAGTCAACTACGTACTGAATCACGCAGAGTGTGAGGTCCTGTTCGTGGGTAAGCTGGACGACTGGGACATGATGAAGCCCGGTGTGCCGGACTCTGTGCGCTGCATATCCTTCCCCCTGAGCCCGCCCAACGATTTCGAGACCTGGGACGATATTGTTGCCAAGTATCCGCCTCTTGAAGAAAAGGTTCAGCGGGATCCGGACGAACTGGCCACGATTGTTTATACCTCGGGCAGTACCGGCAAGCCGAAAGGTGTCATGCTCAGCTTCCGCAATATGGCTTTTGCGGCTGAAGGCGCCATGGAAGTTCTGCACGTCGGCCCTGATGAGCGCATGTTGTCCTATCTGCCCCTGGCGCACGTATTTGAGCGTACGTTTGTCGAGCTTGCGTCCTTGTACGCCGGCTTCCATCTGTTTTTTGCGGAATCCCTCGATACCTTTGTTGAGGACATGAAACGGGCACAACCAACGCTTTTCCTCTCGGTGCCAAGGCTGTGGGTTAAGTTCCAGCAGGGTGTCCTGCACAAGCTGCCACAGAAAAAGCTGGATACGCTGCTGAAGATTCCGGTTGTGAACAAGCTGATCAAGAAGAAAATCCTCAAGGGGCTTGGGCTGGACAAGGTCAAACTGGCTGGCAGTGGTTCCGCCCCGCTTGCCAACGATGTGCTTGACTGGTACCGCAACCTGGGCCTGGAATTGCTTGAAGGCTACGGCATGTCCGAGAACTTCGCGTACTCCCATATCAACAAACCCGGGCGTACCCGCACCGGTTATGTGGGTGAATCCATGCCGGGTGTGGAGACAAAAATCAGCCCTGACGGCGAAATACTGATCAAGAGCCCGGCCACCATGGTGGGTTATTACAAGGATGAAGAGAAAACCCGCCAGGCCTTTACCGACGACGGTTTCCTGAAAACCGGGGATAGAGGTGAAATCGACGAAATGGGTCGCCTGAAGATCACTGGCCGGATGAAGGAGATTTTCAAGACCAGCAAGGGCAAGTACATTGCTCCTGCGCCTATTGAAAACCGCCTGATGACGCACCAGTCCATTGAGATGGTGTGTGTGTCCGGTGCCAACCAGACCCAGCCCTTTGCAATGATTCAGCTGGCGGAAGGTATCAGGCCCAAGGTGAGTGACGGAGGTGTGCGGAAGGAACTTGAGGAGAGCTTTACTAAACTGGTCGAAAACGTAAACAAGACCGTAGATCCCCATGAACAGCTGGCCTTTGCGGTAATCGTCACTGATGACTGGACAATCGAGAATAACTTCCTCACCCCAACGATGAAGCTCAAGCGGGATGTTGTGGAAGATGCCTACGAAAGCAAGGTGAACGAGTGGTATGCGCAGCACAAAAAGGTTATCTGGCAGTAACGCGCAGATCCTGTTCTGTTTACATCAGGCCCGGCTTCAGCCGGGCCTGATGCGTTCTGGAGCCGACATTGGTCGCATAGGGAATATTGGATGGCGCGCCTAAAATCGGTTTATAACAGGAGGGGGTTATGACTCAGCTATCCACATTCCAGAAGCGCATTCATGAGGAAATACCGCTTTCCCGCGCACTCGGTATTGAACTGCACTCGTGGGATGGCAGTTCGTTGCTGCTCAGTGCACCGCTTTCACCCAACATTAATCACCAGGGTACCGGGTTTGGTGGCAGTGTGTATTCCGTGGCTGTTACCGCAGCCTGGGCGGTTACGGAGCTTGCACTGGCAGACCTCGGCTTGAAGGGCAGCGTGGTGGTGCAAACCGGCAGTATTGATTACCTTGAGCCTGTCACTTCCGATTTTTACGCGATCTGCCGGTTGCCGGGCGATGAAATTCCGGAGCGTTTCCGGAAAAGCCTCGCGAGGCATGGCAAAGGCCGTCTTGATCTGACCACTGAGGTATTTTGCGGCATGCCCAACAGCTTCCCGCAGGGTGATCCGGTGGCGGTATTTCAGGGCAGGTTTGTAGTGCAGGATGCCCGATCAAAAGCGACTCCCCAGATGTAACAGGGCATGGGTCAGGCTATAGAACGTGTATTGGAGATTGAACGGCTCATCAGAATAATCGGGATAATCCCCGCCAGCACAATTATGAGCGCCGGCAACGCGCTGTGGTATAGGCGCTCGTCAGAAGCGAACTGGTACACATAGGTAGCCAGGGTTTCAAAATTGAAGGGCCGAAGTATCAGGGTGGCCGGTAACTCCTTCATGCAGTCTACGAAAACCACCAGTGCTGCAGTAATCAGCGTGCCCCGCAGCATGGGCAGATGCACCTTCACCAGGGTTTTGCCCGGGCTGTTACCCAGTGACCGGGAAGCCATATCCATGCTTGGCGTGATTTTCTGCAAGGCACTTTCTACACTGCCGGCAGAGACCGCCAGGAACCGTACCGTGTACGCAAACACGATGGCAAAGGCTGAGCCGCTGAGCAGCAGGCCGGTGCTAACGCCAAAATAATCCCGCATCAGGCTGTCCAGCCAGTTATCAAAACCTGCCAGAGGCACGATCACACCAACCGCCAGTACAGCACCGGGCATGGCGTATCCCAGGCTTGAGAGGCGCATGAGTACCTGCATGCCACGAGTGTTGTGGAGCCTGCGGCTGTAGGCAAGGGTAATCCCGATCAGCAGGGTGGTCAGTGCGGCGGTTCCGGAAAGGAACAGGCTGTTGAGGGTGTTTTGCACAAAATCCGGGTTCCAGCTTTGCTCAAAATACTCCCAGGCGTACAGGCCCAGGGTTGCTCCCGGAATAACAAAACCAAATATCACCGGCGCAGCGCATACGGCAACGCAAATCAGTTGCCGCGGGAAGGACATGGTAAAGCGGCGGATCGGTTCGCGATTGTCCCGCGCCGCAAACTGTTGCTGGCGGCGCCGGGAATAGCGCTCAAGGGTAACCAGAATGACCACGAAGATGAGCATGGTTGTAGCAATCTGAGCAGCACCGCCCAGGTTGCCGAGGTTCATCCAGGTATCGAACAGACCGGCGGTGAGTGTTTGTACGGCAAAGAAATCCACGGTGCCGAAGTCGTTCAGGGTTTCCATCAGCACCAGTGAAAGGCCTACGGCAACTGCCGGGCGTGCGATCGGGAGGACCACTTTGAAAAAGGTGCTCAGTGCGGAATGCCCCAGGCTGCGGCTGACGGCAAAAAGGGAAGGTGACTGCTCAAGGAATGCAGCGCGGGCCAGGAGGTACACATAAGGGTAGAGCACCAGGCCAATCATCAGGGTTGCGCCTTCGAGGCTCCGGATTTCGGGAAACCAGTAATCCGATGCATCAGCCCAGCCAAACCAGCTTCTCAGGGCTCTCTGAACCGGGCCGGCATAGTCCAGAAGGCTGGTGTAAACATAGGCAATCACGTAGGCGGGAACGGCGAAGGGCAGCAGCATGGCCCACTCGAAGAATTTACGGCCGGGGAACTCGCACATGGTAACGGTCCAGGCGGTCGCAAGGCCGATGACGAGTGTGATTGCGCCAACCCCCGTCATGAGTTTGAGAGTGGTTACAAGGTAACGGGGCAGGGTCGTTTCCATCAGGTGCGGCCAGATGTTCTCTTCCGGGAAGAAGGCCAGGAAAATGACGGAAAGAACCGGAAGCGTAACAATGGCTGTGGTCAGCACGGCACTGACAAGCCAGCGGCGGGAGGTGCGCTTTGCCAGCAGGGGCTGGGTAAGCCCGGGGTTAACGCTGGTCGCGGCCTCGCTCATAGGGTTCCTGTAAGAAAAGTGGAATGGTTATTGATATTGATGTTGAAGGGTGGAGATTGTAGTCAGCTCAATTAGCCGCTGCAATGACTGGAATCATTTGCGGGGGGATTTGAAGCGAACGCGAGGATGGTTGCCCACCCTCGCCAGTTCACTTACTCGCCGTCGAAATCTACACGGTCAACCAGTTTGACGGCGGCGTTACGTTTCTCTGCAATCTCCTGCAGGGAAAGGCTGTCGGGGTGGATTTCGCCCCACTCTGCAACCAGGCCAGTGGGTTCTACATTCGGGTTTGCGGGGTATTCGGTGTTCGCCTCGGCATAGATACCCTGGGCTTCCGGCGATGACAGGAATTCCATCAGTTTGATGGCATTTTCCCGGTTAGGTGCACTTTTGGTGAGGGCAATGCCACTGATGTTGATGTGGGTTCCGCGGCCATCGGCGTTCGGGAATACCAGGCGAACGGCTTCGGCGGCCGGGCGCTGGTTCTCATCCTGCAGCATGTTGCCGTAGTAGTAACTGTTGCCGATGGATACGTCGCACACACCTTCGGCAATTGCCTTGATCTGATCCCGGTCGCCGCCCTGGGGCTTGCGTGCCAGATTATCTTTCACGCCCCTGAGCCAGGTTTCCGTTTCAGCTTCGCCATGATGGGCAATCATCGATGAGATCAGGGCAATGTTGTAGGGGTGCTTACCGCTGCGGGTACAGATGCGGTTGTCCCACTTGTCATCGGCCAGCTGTTCGTAGGTGGTGATTTCGCCTTCCTCAACACGCTCTTTGGAAGTGTAAATCAGGCGGGCCCGGGTGGTGAGGCCAAACCATTTACCATCCGGATGGCGCAGGCTTTCCGGAACATTCTTCTCCAGCACATCGCTATCTACACCCTGGACCAGATCGCGCTCTACCAGTTCATTGAGGCGGGAGATATCAACGGTCATGACTACATCGGCCGGGCTGTTGCGGCCTTCGCGCTGCAAGCGCTCCGCCAGGCCCTTTTTGGCGAACACAACGTTGGCCTCTATACCGGTTTCCTGTTCAAACGCATTCAGCAGGGGCTCCAGAAGATACGCCTGGCGATAGGAATAAATATTGACTTCGTTGCCTTCTGCGGAGGCGGCGAGGGGAAGAGCGGTCAGGGCAATTGCCGCTGTTGCTGCGAGTTTCATGCGCATAGTGCCATCCTTAAATGAGATCGTTCTGTGCTGCGCCTATGATTGAAAGTCATAGGCATCTAAAAACGCCAACCATTCTCATTTGTGTTACGGGATATGTCAATATTCCTTTTGGCATACTTCCTGAAAAAAGTTCCTGAAAAAAAGCTTCTGGAAAATGATGTTATTCTTTTTTTTGCCGGATATACGATATGATTTGCAAAGGCATACAACAACCTACAATAGACCTGACAGAATCAATGGAACCTTGCCGATGGCCGCAAATGACCGCAGGGAACACTGCCGCACCGCAATGAGTGCCAAAGTGAAAGTAACTCACGACTCCTCGGGCGAGTTTGTTTTCTCTACCCGGGACATATCAGATGGCGGTGTGTTTATCGTGGTGGATAACGAGCCCTTTGCGCCGGAGTTGGGCGACAAGGTAAAAGTGCAGGTGCAAGGCCTGCCAGTGCCGGCTCCGGTTCTGGATATGATAGTGGTTCGTAAAACCAACGATGGCTTTGGCCTGCAGTTTGACGAGAGTGTTAACTGACAGCCGGTTTCGGGGTATGTTTGCAAGGATAATAGGCTTTCTCAGGTGAGATGTTCGTTAAGGATTAACGAGTGGCTAATGGCTCATGATAGTTTCCAGAATTTGTAAGCCCTCCCCGGGTGTTACGCGCCTGTTGGCCATTGCAGGGCTGCTGGTGCTGCAGTCTGGCTGCGCCTCCTATTACTCCCATTACGCGATGTTCCCTGCAGAAAACTCACGGGGTGAGGTAAGATCCGTGCGCTTATCCTGGCAGAGCGCGGAATACCCGGATTGGTGGTTTGCGTCGGATCGGGCCACCCCCATTACCCTTGAAACCCAGTGCAGTGAACGTATTTGGCGTTTGCACGATGCCAGCCATGCAGAGGCAGGAAGCTGCGCCCCGGGGATCCGAGCATGCGGTGTCAGCGGCAGCGACCGGAAAGTTCCCGAGGGAACACCCGCAGGTGCAGAAGACACATGCCTTTCAGTAAACCCTTCCAACCCGGACGCCCGGATTGCCGATATGACCGGCAAACTGGAACTGCTGGTTGCCTGCGAGCCGGTTTCCGCGGTCAGGAGTGAAGAGGAGGACACGGTAAATCTTGATTATATTCGTGCATCCGGAGTGCCCTATATCGTGTATAGCCGCAAAGCTCCGCGAGGGTCTTTCCACGCCCGCCCGCCAAAATTCGAGAGCGCCGTATGTGATGATGACTGATAACGGGGTATTCCTGACCCTGTGATGGCCGTCACGTTGCTACAAATTGTTTCGGGCTGAAGATTATCGTTACGGTTTGTCTGATAGTCGTTACTTCTGGCTACCAATTTGTAATGGACTATTCCTTTTAGCCGTTCGAGAATGATAACTCGGAAAAATCAGGTACTCAGGAGCGAGTAGTGGGCGTCAGTCAGAGAAAAATAGCGGTGCATGATCTGGAGGTGGGCATGTTTGTGTCTGACCTGGATCGGCCGTGGCACCAGACGCCATTTCCCATCCAGGGGTTCCACATTCGCTCCCAGGACGATATCCGGGCTCTGGTGTCCCATTGCAAATGGGTTTCCATAGATGTTGCTGAAACCCGGGGTTCAGTTGATCTGTCGAAGACTAACGGGGCTTCTTTCGGCGCCAGAGGGCAACGCAAAGGTAAAGGCCGCGACGAGCTTCACCTCCCTCCGTTGAGCATACGCGAACCAGTAGCATACAAGGCAGTCACCACACTGAAGCGTGAAATGAAATCATCGAAAAAGCTGCTGGATGATGCCGGTGTTGCGCTTGAGCGTGTTTACGCCGCCGCTAACACACCGGAAGCCCGCGATCTGCGCCCTGTGGCTGCGGTTGTCAACAAAATGGTGCGCAGCGTTATCCGTCAGCCTGACGCACTGCTGTGGCTTAGCCGGATCCGCCAGCACGACAGCCATGTTTACCGGCACGCTGTAAACACATCGGTATGGGCGCTTGTGTGTGGTCGCCAGTTGGGGTTGAACGAAGGCTTGCTGAATCATCTGGGGCTGGGTTGCCTTTTATCACAGGTTGGTAAAACCCGGTTGCCTGAAGATCTGTTAAGCCGCGAAGGGCAGCTTGGCCCTGAAGAATATGCGCTGTACAGGACCTATGTTGAGAAAGGCATGGCAGTACTTGAAGGCAGCGGGCTTTCGCGGGCGGTGCTCAGTGTTGTGCAAGGCCACCGGGAACGTCATAACGGTTCGGGTTTTCCGGAGGGAATTCGCGGTGACCGGATTCCGTTGCTGGCGAAGATCGCCGGGCTTGCGGAGTTTTTCGAATCACTTATCGAACCACGAGAAGGTGTGGCGGAGCCGATGACGCCGGCGAAAGCCGTCACCTTGCTCTACGATATGCGCAATATCGAGTTCCAGGGTGATCTGGTCGAGAGCTTTATACGGGCTGTTGGTATTTATCCCACGGGGAGTCTTGTTGAACTGACAGATGGCCAGCGGGGCATCGTGGTTTCCCACTCGCCCGAGCGACGGTTGTGGCCCCGGGTAATGGTGATGACGGACCGTTACCAGGCTCCGCTGAAAACGGCAAAGGTTGTGGACCTGGCGAAGTACAATGAAAGCCGTTCCGAGGCGGAGATATTAGCCATCAGGGAATGCCTGGCCCATGGAACCGAGGGGCTGGACCCCATTGGTTACGATGTGACGGGTGCCGAGTCGCGCTGGGGTATTGGCCGGCTTCTCAGTTGGTAATAACAACCCGCAGCTGTTTTCGGACCCATCTGTACGTGTTGTCTGGCAAAAAGCTGATAACAATCTCCGATTCCCCGCCGGCAGGCCCTGCCACAAAATACTCAACCTCTGCGGATTGCCAGTTGTAGGCGTGCAGTACCACGTCTTGCGGGCGCGTGGTAATGGCTTCAATGTCTGCCAGATCCGCGTTGCCGCCGATGCGTCTTACCTTTACCTGTTTGATGCGAGTGTCGCTGGCCGGCGTTCTTGCAATGTCATCATCCAGATAAAAGCGGTTGCCGATGATGGTTGAAATACGTTTGAGCTCCCGGGTCAGGTAGATCCGTGCATCTTCGGCATCGATTTCCTCCATCGAACGGGCAGCGGCGAGAATCCGTTGTTTTTTCGCCTCCAGATCCTGTTTGTACTCGATATCCGGATCCCACTGGTCCTCGTTTTCCGGGCGATCGGGGGCGTTGGCTATTTCTTCGTCTGTTGGAGGGGCCTCACAAAGTTCATCGCCTTCCGGGTAGAAGCATATTGCGGAAAGCAGCTGGTTAGCCGGGGATGGGTTGTTGCCGGCTGCATCGAATTCGGAGGTGGTGACGCTGAAATCAACCGGGCCGGTGAGTTCTGGCAGGGCCGTGTTCAGTTGTTGTATAACACGGTCGCGGATATCAATGCCTTCGCCCTCGCGTACATGTTCTGTCCAGTTCAGTGCCATGAGAAAACGGGTGAGGTTGATGAGCGATACGTTCTCGAGAAGTCGTTGCTCGGTTCGCGTATGGGTGCTCAGGCCTTCTTCGTCTGCCGTGGGGGTGGTGAGCTGGGCGCGGATGTCGGGGAACAGCTCCAGAAGCGTTACCCATTCCTGGGCCGGCACGCCTTCTGCAAGCGGCAGATTACCTACCCGCAGGCTGAGGGTTTCACCCGGATAATACCGAAACCGGCCGTTGGCGTCTGTTTTGCCCGACTGGCTGGCGGTCTGGTAGGTCAGCCCGCTGATACCAAGGGCATTGATTGTTCCGGTGCTTGTGTCGCTGCTGTTATTATCGCTGTCTCCACTGAAACAGCCGGAGAGAAGCGGGCCGATAATCAATGCGGCAAGCCACGCACGAGGCTGTGAAAATACTGGGCGAGAGCTGTGAACGGCAGCCATGTTCGGTGTACATTCCCTGAGTTTGTGCCGTGTCAGCGGGACCGCTGAGAACGGCTGATTGTAAGTTGTTGTAACCGTATTATAGGGAGCAGGCCCGGGTTATATCGGGATATCTGTCGCAGTTTGCGGATTTCCAGATGCGGTATTGGTGCGGTATTGACGCGGGGCGCAAACCTTGAAAAAGCCTCCGGCGCCTCAATAGAAGATAGTCTCCTAAGAAACTCTTTCTCTGATCGGAATCTGTTATGACCAATGCGCTGGAAATTCGGGGGCTTACCAAAGTCTATGGCAGTGGGTTTGAAGCACTCAAGGGGATTGACCTTCATGTGGCGCAGGGGGATTTCTTTGCATTGTTGGGCCCGAACGGCGCGGGTAAATCAACCACGCTGGGCATCGTGTGTTCACTGGTAACGAAAACATCCGGCAAGGTAAGCGTGTTCGGGTACGATATCGATACCCACCTTTCAGATGCCAAACTCCACCTGGGTGTTGTTCCCCAGGAGTTCAATTTCAATCAGTTTGAGAAGGTGTTTGATATTGTCACCATTCAGGCTGGCTATTACGGCATTCCTCTGAAGAAAGCCGCGGTTTCCGCTGAAAAATATCTCAAAAAACTGGGCCTGTGGGATAAACGCAATACGCCTGCCCGTATGCTGTCCGGCGGCATGAAGCGCAGGCTGATGATTGCCCGTGCGCTGGTGCACGAACCGAAACTGCTCATTCTGGATGAGCCTACGGCGGGCGTGGATATTGAGCTGCGGCGGTCCATGTGGTCGTTTCTTGAGGAAATGAACCGGCAGGGCACCACTATTATTCTTACCACCCATTACCTGGAAGAGGCGGAGGCCCTGTGCCGCAATATCGCCATTATTGATCATGGCCGTATTGTACGAAATACCAGCAAGCGCGAGCTGTTACAGCAGCTCAGTCTTGAGACATTTCTGCTGGATACGGAGACAGCGCTTGAAAATGCGCCCCAACTGGATGGCTTTTCTTGCAGGCTGGACGCCGAAGGCGTGCTGGAAGTTGATGTGCACAAGGGGCAGGCACTGAACGAGGTATTCATGCAACTGGAGCATAAAGGAATAAAAGTGGTCAGTATGCGCACCAAGGCAAACCGGCTGGAGGAGTTGTTCATTCGTATGGTGGAGCAAAATGCACCCGGGGCGGAAGCAATAGCGGAGGGCACAGCATGAATGCCCGGGCGCTGTTTACTGCGTACATCACCATTGTGCTGAGGGAGATTCGCCGGTTTACCCGTATCTGGCCCCAGACTCTGCTGCCACCTGCCGTGACCATGACGCTGTATTTCATTATTTTCGGCAACCTGATTGGTTCCAGAATCGGCGAGATGGGTGGTTTTGACTATATGTCGTTCATTGTGCCCGGGCTGATCATGATGGCGGTTATTACCAGCTCTTACGCCAACGTAGTGTCGTCATTTTTTTCCATGAAGTTCCAGCGCAGTGTTGAAGAATTGCTGGTATCGCCGGTGCCCAACTGGATAATACTGGCCGGTTATGTAACGGGCGGCATGGCGCGTGGGCTCGGGATTGGCGTTATAGTGACGTTGCTATCGCTCGCGTTTACCCGCCTGCAGATTCACAACCTGCCTATGGTGGTGGTGACTGTGTTTCTGACATCCGCACTGTTTGCGGTGGGTGGTTTTATCAACGCGCTGCTGGCCACCAAGTTCGATGACGTTTCCATTGTGCCCACCTTTGTTCTCACCCCGCTTACGTACCTGGGTGGTGTGTTCTACAGCATCGATCTGCTGCCGGATTTCTGGCAGGGCGTTTCCATGGCAAACCCGATTCTGTACATGGTAAATGGGTTCCGGTTTGGCATTCTCGGTGTTTCAGATGTAAACCCGTTTGTGTCACTGGGTATGATTCTGGTGTTTATTGCCGTGCTTTCTTTCATTGCGCTTAAATTGCTAGCGCGAGGGAAGGGTATTCGGCACTAGCATCGGTTGTTTTCGAAACAGTGGTAGTCAGGAAATTCTATGGCTCTTGATAATGCGCCGCTTGGCAAAGCCAGCCATTACCCGGATCGTTACGATCCATCCTTGCTTTTCCCGGTAGCGCGGGATGAAAATCGCCGCCGGATCGGCCTCGAGGACGGGCGCTGGCCCTGGTTCGGAGGGGATCTTTGGCAAGCCTGGGAGATATCCTGGCTGCGCCCTGACGGTATTCCGGATCTGGCCTGGGCTGAAATCCGGTTTCCGGCGGCTTCGCCGTCAATTATCGAATCCAAGTCTCTCAAGCTTTACCTGAACTCCCTGAACCAGACGGTGTTCTCGTCGGCTGAGCAGGTTGTGGAAACCGTATCCGGCGACTTGTCCAGTGCCTGCGGGGCTGCTGTTAACGTGCGGTTTCTGAGCGTGGACGATTCGGCTATGGCGATTGGTCGCCCTGCAGGGTTCGCGTTGATTGATAACCAGCCGGTTGAGAATGTGGTGTATGAGTATGCGCCGGAGTCGCTTACCGCCTCGGGGCCGGTGGTTAGCGAGAAGCTGTGTTCACATCTGCTGAAAAGCAATTGCCCGGTAACCGGCCAGCCGGATTGGGCCACTGTGCTGATCAGCTATACGGGGCCGGCGATTGATCGGGCGGGCCTGTTACGCTACATCGTGAGTTTCCGGCAGAAACAGGATTTTCATGAGCATTGCGTGGAAACGATGTTCACTGATCTGTTAACCCGCTGCAAACCCGGGAGCCTGTCGGTGTGTGCCCGTTACACCCGGCGCGGGGGGCTTGATATCAATCCCTGGCGCAGCACCGAGCCGGACGAACAGGTTGGCCCGAGGCTGATTCGCCAGTAACTCAGTCCCGGATGGTATCTTCCTCATGCCGCAGGCGCTCTGCGGCATCTTCCAGGGCGCTGAGGATGCTGTGGCGTTCTTTTTCCGAGATCTTGTCAGAGTCCAGATACATGGCAAAGCCGCTGTGTTCATGCTCCAGAAAGCTGCGGTTTGGCCCCATATCCCGGCGAAAATCCACAACCTCGTAAATGGGGACGGGGCGACCGAAACCTTTCACGGTGATTTCGCCCTTGTCACGGCACATGATCCGGTCCTTGATCAGCGAGAAGGTTTCGTAGGAAACCAGAATTTCCCCTGGCTCGGCAATAGACTCCAGCCGGCTGGCGAGGTTCACTTCCTTGCCGATGATGGTGTAGTCCATGCGGTTTTCAGCGCCAAAATTGCCCACGGTTGTATAGCCGGTGCTGATGCCCATGCGGATTTCCAGGGGCGTTTTTATACCCTGGCTGCGCCACTTCTGCCGCATGATCTTCATGTGCTTGCGCATCTCGATAGCCATGGAGACGCAGGCAAACGCATCTTCCCGCTGGCCGCGACTGGTGGGGTCGCCAAAGAACACCATGATGGAGTCGCCCACGAACTTGTCGATGGTGCCGCCATACTTCAGCGCCACCTCAGCCATGCCGTTGAAATAGTGGTTGAGCAATTCGGTCAGCGCTTCCGGCTCCATTTCTTCAGACAGCTCTGTGAAGCCCTTGATGTCGGAGAAGAAAATAGCCAGCTTTTTGCGCTGGGTTTCAAGACGCACGTCCCGTTCCCCGGTGAAAATGGATTGCCACACCTGTGGTGACAGGTACTTGGAAAGCTTGTGGGACAGTGCAATGGATTGCTCGCGCTGGTTCTGAATCTGGGTTTTTGCCAGCATCAGGGCGCGGGCCTGCTGGTGTGAATAAAATGCGGTTACACAAATATAAAGCCCGGTGGAGAGTATGGACAACAGGCTGGTAAGCAGGGGCGACTGGAACGAATCCGCCGGACCAAAAATTGAGAAAAATGCCAGAATAGAAGCGGCCATCAGCCCACAGCCGATAAGCCATTGCCGGATTCCGCCAATGATCAGCGCACTGAACATCAGCATGAGTGCAACCGAGGCAGAGGGAATGGCAACCAGGCCTATACAGCCAATGAAACCGCCGCCGATTACGCAATCGGCCATGAGCATTTTCTGGCGGATACGAGGGGAGTGGCGCAGAAACGTGCGCCGGGTGAGCAGGAAGGCAACGTGGGGCCAGATGAGGGCGCCCGCCACCAGCCACAGGTGCCACTGCTGAAACGCACCTTGCACAACACCCACGATTATAATCACTGCCGATGCGGTGTAAGCAAGCATGCGCCCGCTGTAATCGGGCATGGGAGGAATAGCCACCGGGTTATTCAGAGTCTCGGAAGCCAGGGATTTTCCCGCACTGTGGCTGGCATTGCGCAGATCTGCCGAAGCACTCATCATGTACGCTGATCACTCATGGCGCTGGAACCGTATAGTTTTTTAAAATTATGCCGAGCAAAATTGAACTGCAAAATGAACCAGGAGTAGGATTTGCCTGCGATTGCGACTAAAGGTTAACAGCATTAAGTATAATCCACAATTCACTGGCAGGGCCTGAGTGGTGTTCAGCCAGAAACCAGTTACCGGAAATCACTGATATGAGTTCAGTTACTGACTTTTTGCTCAATCGGGCTTCTGAGCCGAGGCTGGAAGCACCCGCGCCGGACGCGCCGACGCTGGAGCGGGCGTTCGCCTGTGCGGCGCGCGCGCCGGATCATGCCTTGCTGCGCCCCTGGCGTTATCTGGTTATAGAGGGTGAGGGTCTTGAAGCGCTTGGTGACCTGTTCGCGGACGCCTGCCGTGATACGAGTGACAAAAAGAAGCTCGATAAAATACGTAACAAGTCATTGCGGGCCCCGATGATCATCGTTGGTATTGCATCACCGAAAAAACACCCCAAGGTTCCGGAAGTTGAGCAACTGCTGTCGGCGGGTGCGGGCATGAGCTTTCTGGGGCTGGCTCTGCAGGATGCAGGCTATGGTGTGATGTGGCGCACAGGCGATATGGCGTACAACCAGCAGGTGCGGGAAGGACTGGGGCTGGAAGACAGAGAATCTGTTATCGGCTTCCTGTACACCGGCACGGTGTCCTCCTCAAAACCTCCGGTTCCCCGGCCTGAACCAGCGGATTTTGTTGCACGTTGGCCGCTCTGACTGGTGTCCCCTGGCTTCCTTCCGGTCAGGGGAAACAGCTTGCCGGTTTTAGCCGGGTGTAGCGCAATACCTTCTTCTCTGATTCTCCTTCCACTGCCCGTAACCCCCGCAAGAGCCCGGATTCCGCTGCGTCTCCAATTCTGGCATTGGCATTGCTTATGTTCTCCCATAGAACGAAACCGGCAAGGTGGTAACCGCCGGTACAGGATTCCGGAGGTTGTATGGCAATCACTTTTGACAAGGCCCTTGGCATTCACCAGCACGCACTGGAAGCCCGGGTAAAACGCGCTGAAATTCTGGCGAACAATATGGCGAATGCCGATACCCCTGGCTTCAAGGCCCGGGATATGGACTTTCAGGCCATGATGCAGAAAGCCCGGGACAGCATGAGTGGCATTGGCATGGAGAAAACGCACCCGGGGCATATGGACGTCTCTACCGGCGGCGACGGTGCAGATTTGCTGTACCGGGTCCCGAACCAGCCTTCGGTTGACGGCAATACCGTTGATGCCCAGGCCGAACAGACCCGGTTCATGCGCAATGCCATGGATTACCAGGCCAGCTTCCAGTTTCTGAACAGCAAATTTACCGGCCTGACAAAAGCCCTGAAGGGCGAGTAAGCCGCCGTTTTACGATTAGCGAAGGAGACACACCATGTCACTGGGCAGTATCTTTGACATCGCCGGTTCCGGCATGACGGCGCAATCGTTGCGGCTGAACACCACCGCCTCGAACATTGCCAATGCAGAGACCGCAAGTTCAAGCACGGACACCACCTACCGTGCGCGCAAACCGGTTTTCTCAGCGATTCAGCAATCCCTTATGAACCCGGGCCAGCAGAGCTTTGGCCTGACGTCAGATGAGAATGCAGGAGCCGGTGTTCGCGTTGAAGGTATTGTCGAGAGCGATGCCGAACTGCAGATGCGTTATGAGCCGGATCACCCGGCAGCCAACGAAGATGGCTATGTATTTTATCCCAACGTGAACATTGTGGAAGAAATGGCAGACATGATGTCTTCTTCGAGAAGCTTCCAGATGAACGTGGACATTATGAACACCGCTAAATCCATGATGCAGCGCATTCTCACACTTGGTCAGCAGTAACGGGGCGGGGAGCAGATTATGAGTGCAGTTAACGCAACACAGGCCTCCGACATACTGGGCCAGTACAGGACGCAGACAAACGAAGCCAGCGGCAACAGTGAACTTGGCAAGAACGAGTTCATGGAACTGATGCTGGCGCAGTTGAAAAACCAGAATCCGCTGGAGCCCCAGGATAACGGCGAGTTTATATCCCAACTGGCCCAGTTCAGTTCACTGGAGGAAATGCAGAAGCTTGCGGGCACCGTGGAAGATGTGGCCGGGCAGTTCCGTTCCACACAGGCACTTCAGGCCTCTGCCATGGTCGGTAAAACCGTCCTGGCACCTTCAGAGGTAGGCATCCTGGGTGCAGAAGGTGAAATCACAGGCAACATTCAGGTGCCGGCATCCACAGGCGGGGTGCGCTTGTCCATCCAGAGCCCGGGAGGCGAGCTGGTACGGCAGATTGATCTTGGCAGCAGTGCCGCAGGGGTAAAATCGTTCAGCTGGGATGGCAAGGATGGCAACGGCAACAGCTTGCCGGCCGGGCCCTACAAGATCGTGGCCGAAGCGTCCTACCCCCAGGGCAGTATGCAGCTCCCTACCATGGTTAGCGCCAATGTAGACAGTGTGTCGCTGGGTAAGAACGGATCGGTGACTTTGAACCTGGCAGGTATGGGCTCCATAGCCCTGTCAGACGTTAAACAAATCAATTGATACCGGTGTCAGATCAGAGGTGAATTATGGCTTTTAACACAGGGTTAAGCGGTCTCAGGGCGGCGGCGGTAGATCTGGATGTAACCGGCAACAATATTGCCAACGCCAGTACCGTTGGTTTCAAGGGCAGCAAGGTCCAGTTTGGCGATCTTTACGCCAGTGGTTTTCTGAGTGCGGGTACCAACCCCATCGGCGATGGGGTAAACGTTCAGGATGTGAAGCAGTCTTTCAGCCAGGGCAATATCAGTTTTACCGACAGTGGTCTGGATATGGCCATCAGTGGCGACGGCTTCTTTATCCTGAGCAGTGGCGGCGAAACCCGTTATTCCCGGGCGGGCCAGTTCACCATCGATAAAGACGGTTTTGTGGTGAACAACCAGTCCATGCGGGTTCAGGGTTACACGGCCGATGATGATGGCAATCTCTCGGGGATTCGTGGTGATCTGGAGATCGAAACGGATAACCTGGCGCCACGGCGCACCACCAATTTACGTTCTGATCTTAACCTGGACTCCCGCGAGCCGGTGCTTGAATCCCGGGTGCGGGATGTGGGGCCCCTGGCATTCGCTGATATAAATGGCGAGCAGTTTGAGGTGACTTATTCCGACGGCTCGCCCGCTTACGCCGTGAATCTTAATACGGTGGATGCAAGCGGCAATCCGGTTCCGCTATCAACTGCCCGGCAGATAGCCGACCGGATTACTGCCGCGCCGGGCCTGAGTGCTTCGGCAACCACATCAGCGCGAATTGAAGATCCTACGCTGCCACCGAGTGCCGCGCTGACAGATAGCTATATTTCCAGTGCGCAGGCGGCAGGCACTTTTTCCTTCACTCTCAGTGTGAATAATGCCCTACTGCAACTGGATACCAACACGGTGAGTTCGCTGGCGGATTTACAGGCGGCGATCAATCGCTCCAGCGACACAGCTATCTCTGCGCAAATTGACAACGGGGTACTGCGGGTTATTCACAACCAGGGTGAAAATATCGAGTTCAGCTATGGCAATGACGACCCGGCCCAATCCATGACTGCTGCGCGCACGGTCAATGGTGAGGTGAATGTAACGGGGGACCGGACCATTGTTGGTGTTACCGCAACAGGCACTTCAGGCACCAACTTTGCCACCGAGTACGGCCAGGCCCCCATTCGCATAACCAACGAGTTCAATCCACAGGATCAGCGCACATACAACCACGCCACATCCACTTCAATCTTCGATAGCCTGGGCAACTCCCACGAGCTGACTCAGTTCTTCGTGAAAGAGCCTTCGCCGGGAAATGGCGTGGGGGTAAGCGAGTGGTCGGTGTACCTGCAGATTGACGGGGAGATGGTTGCCGGTACAGATACCACGCCCTACACCGCAAGGTTTGATCAGGACGGCATCCTGCAATCCATCGACGGCAACCCCAATGGTGAAATACTGGTAACCGACTGGATTCCAAAGGACAAAAACGGCCAGCCCAACGGTGCCGATGGCCCACCGGCAGCGGGCACCTCAGTGGTTACACCCATCCCTGAACCACCAACTACATCAGCCTTTGTGCTGAACCTTGGGGAAACTACCCAGTATGGTGCCGCTTTCGGGGTGGATGACCAGCGCCAGAACGGTTACACCACAGGCCGCCTCTCGGGGCTGGATGTTTCTGGCCAGGGTGTCCTTTTTGCCCGCTATACCAATGGCCAGTCCAAGGCGCTGGGGCAGGTTGCCCTTGCCGCGTTCAACAATACAAACGGGTTGTCGCCGGTTGGAGATACCAGCTGGGTTGAAACCTTCGAATCCGGGCAGCCCATCATTGGCCAGCCGGATACCGGCACCCTCGGCAGCATCAAGTCCAGTTCGGTAGAGGAATCCAATGTGGATCTCTCGGCGGAACTGGTGAACCTGATTATTGCCCAGCGCAACTATCAGGCAAACGCCAAAACCATTGAAACCTCCGATGCGGTCACCCAGACCATCATCAACCTCCGCTAAACGGCTTTGATGTAACTATGGCACGACTCCTGCAGGAATTCTGGAAAGCACTGGAAACAGTCAAAATTCCGGCAGGAGTTTTCCCATGGACAAAGCACTTTATATCGGTATGTCTGGCGCCAAGCAGAATATGCTGTCCCAGCGTGCCCATGCCAACAACCTGGCCAATGTAAGCACAACCGGCTTCAAGAAAGACTTTGCCCAGGCCCGGAGTATGCCTGTGTTCGGGGAGCACTACCCGACCCGGGCCTATGCCATGTCTGAGCGCCCCGGCACAGACCTGTCTGCCGGCTCCCTCATGCAAACGGGTCGCAAGCTGGATGTGGCTATAGAGGGGGAGGGCTGGCTGGCGGTTCAGACCAGCCTTGGGGAAGAGGCCTTTACCCGTTCCGGTAGCCTGCAAATTGATGTCAACGGTCTTGTTCGTCTGTCCAGTGGCGAGATGGTGCTGGGCAATGGCGGGCCGGTTGCACTCCCGCCCTTTGACAATGTTCAGGTGGGCGCAGATGGCACCATTTCAATCGTTCCTGTGGGCGGTCCTCCCGATCAGCTTGTGGAAGTAGACCGGCTGAAACTGGTTAATCCACCGCAGGAGGCGCTTGAGAAAGGTCTGGACGGGTTTATTCACCGCAAGGCGGATCAGGCAATTGATGGCGAAGAGCCGGTGGATGCGTCATTGCGGGTGGCTTCTGGTTTTCTCGAGGGTTCCAACGTTAATGCAGTGGAAGAAATGATTTCCAATCTTCAGCTTTCGCGACAGTACGAGATGCAGGTGAAGGTTATGCGCACCGCAAACGAAAATTCCGAAGCAGCGGCACGGCTGTTGCAGAACCTCTGATAACTGTTGAAAACAACGCCAGCCAAGCCAGAAGCGGCAATTTCTGGCCGCTGGCCTGGCACCGGCAAGGAGTAAAGACTATGCATCCGGCTCTTTGGGTCAGTAAGACGGGTCTCAGCGCCCAGGACACCAACATGTCCACCATCTCCAACAACCTGGCCAACGTGAACACCACCGGTTTCAAACGCGACCGGGCAGTGTTCCAGGATTTGCTGTACCAGATCAACCGGCAGCCCGGGGGCATGAACACCCAGAACTCCGAACTGCCCTCCGGCTTGCAACTGGGCACCGGTGTGAGGGTGGTGGGCACGGCGAAGCAGTTCGGCCAGGGCAACCTGGAGGTGACCGAGCAGCCCCTTGACCTCGCCGTTAATGGCCGGGGTTTTTTGCAGATTCAGCTGCCCGATGGCCAGACCGCCTACACCCGCGATGGCCAGTTCCAGCTCAATGCGGACGGCGATGTGGTTACACCCGATGGCTATCCGCTTGAGCCCAATATCAACGTGCCGGATAACGCCACAACGGTAACCATCGGCAAGGATGGCACCGTATCTGCCATCACTGACGACCAGGCGGCACCGGTTAACCTGGGCCAGATTACCCTGGTGGACTTCATCAATCCGCAGGGTCTGCAGGCTATTGGTAATAACCTGTTCAAGGAAACCAATGCCAGCGGCGATCCGGCGGAAGGCGAGCCCGGGCTGGCCGGGTTGGGCTCGCTGGAGCAGGGCATGGTTGAATCATCCAACGTGGAAGTTGTGGAAGAACTGGTGAATATGATTACCACGCAGCGTGCGTATGAGATGAATTCCAAGGTGGTCTCCACTACCGACCAGATGCTCCAGTTCATCACCAATAACATTGGCTGATGATGTGAAAGGCGCAGGATACGAGGCGAGGAGTGAGCTCATGAAACCGACCACATCAATCCGGTTGACCCGGCCGGCAGCAAGCCTTCTGCTGGTCTGGTTGCTGATATTGCTGCAGGGATGTACCGCCATGAGCCGGCCACGGGCGGAGCCGGACGACCCCGCCTATGCTCCGGTGCGCGCTCAGGCAATGATACAGCGTGATCCGGAGTCCGGAGCGATTTACCAGAGTTCCCGTAACTACAATTTTTACGGCGATACGGTAGCACTCAATGTTGGTGATGTTTTGACGGTTACCCTCAGGGAATCCACCCGTGCCAGTAAAAATGCGGAAACCAGCATTACCAAGGACAACGAGATTTCCTTGCCGGAACCCAACATTCTGGGCAAGAACAATATCGGCCTCGCAACGTCCCTGAAGCATGAGCGGGATTTTAGCGGCAAAGCCGAAGCCGACCAGAGCAATAGCCTGGCGGGCAGTATCACAGTGACGGTCACAGAAGTGTTGCCCAATGGCGTTCTCAGGGTTCGCGGAGAGAAATGGATCTCGCTGACCAATGGTGATGAATATGTGCGCCTGACCGGCCTCGTACGCCCCCAGGATATCGACCCGGGTAACGTTGTTGCTTCCAGTCGTATTGCAGATGCGCGCATCGCTTACGGTGGTACGGGTGATTTTGATCAGGCAAACCAGATGGGCTGGCTGGCCCGGTTCTTCAACAGCGAGTGGTGGCCCTTATGACGATACGCCGGTGCGTGATTCTCTCGCTCATGCTTGCGGTTCTGGCAGCCCCGGTAATGGCTGACCGCCTCAAGGATCTGGCGCGGATCAAAGGGGTGCGTAATAACCAGCTTGTGGGTTACGGGCTGGTGGTTGGCCTTGACGGGACGGGCGACAAGGCACCGTTTACCAACCAGACTTTCCGCAACATGATGAACCAGTTTGGCATTACCTTGCCGGATGGCGTGAACCCCAACCTGGCCAACGTGGCAGCGGTTACCGTGAGCGCCACTCTGCCGCCATTCGCCAAAACCGGCCAGGAAATGGACATTACCGTTTCTTCCATTGGGAATGCCGACAGCCTGCGCGGGGGCACTCTGCTGATGACACCGCTCAAAGGGGCGGACGGCAACGTTTATGCCATGGCGCAGGGCAGTCTTGTGGTAGGCGGTTTTGGCGCCCAGGGTCAGGACGGTTCCCGCATTACTGTGAACGTACCAAGCGTGGGCCGTATACCGAACGGGGCAACCATTGAGCGTGAGGTTGCCTCCCCGTTCACCCGGGGCGATACCATTACATTCAATCTGATGCGCCCTGACTTCACCACAGCCCGTCGCGTGGTTGAAGTGATTAATGAATACCTTGGCCCGGACATGGCATACGCCCACGACGCAACAGCGATTTCAGTGCGGGCACCCCGCGACCCGTCCCAGCGAGTGAGTTTTTTATCCATTCTGGAAAACCTTGAAGTGGATCCGGCAGAAGATGCCGCCAAGGTGGTGATCAACAGCCGCACAGGCACTATTGTGGTTGGGCAAAACGTCAAAGTGAGCCCCGCCGCCGTAACCCACGGCAACCTGACGGTAACCATTCAGGAAAACCCCGAAGTGCAGCAGCCTAATCCGTTTGCGGGTGGCACAACAGCTGTGGAGCCGGATACCCAGATAGCGATTACCGAGGACCCGGCCCGCATGTTCAAGTTCGGGCCGGCGGTGACGCTCAACCAGATTGTTCAGGCGGTGAATCAGGTAGGCGCAGCACCCGGCGACGTGATGGCGGTGCTGGAAGCGCTCAAACAGGCTGGCGCTCTGCGTGCCGAGCTCATTGTTATCTAGGTGACGTGATGCAGGACTATCAGCTTCAACAGGCCAGGATATACACAGATTTCAGCGGATTGAACGCGCTGAAGCACAGTGCCGGGGATGATAAACGGGCAGCCCTTGAGGAAGTGGCGCGCCAGTTTGAGAGCATATTCCTCTCCGAGATGCTGAAATCCATGCGCAAGGCCGGCGACGTGTTTGCTGAGGGCAATTATCTGAACAGCAGCCAGTCCGAATTCTACCGTGATATGTTTGACAGCCAGTTGAGCCTGACCATGGCAGGCGGGCAGGGCACCGGCCTTGCAGATGCTCTGGTTCGGCAGTTGGGTAAAGATATTCCCGGAACGGACAGCCAGGGCAGCCCGCTTGCCTCCCGCAAGACCGCACTGGCGGACTATGAACGCAATCTGCCTCCGATTTCTCCGAGGCTGCCGGCCCGGGTTGATGAAGTTACAGCGGCGGCTGAGAGCCAGGCCCTGATGCCTGCGGACACGGACCCTGTGCTGCCTGAGCAGTTCGAGTCGCCTGAGCAGTTTGTACGCACCTTGTTGCCGGTTGCCCAATCCATCGCCGCAGATACGGGTATTGACGCAAGACTGATGGTTGCGCAGGCAGCTCTGGAAACCGGTTGGGGGCGCCACATGATCCGTGGTGATGCCAACGAACACAGCTATAACCTGTTCGGTATCAAGGCCGACAGCCGTTGGCAGGGGGATGCGGTAACCGTCACCACCACTGAATTCCGTGAAGGCGTGCCCATGAAAGAGCGTGCGGATTTCCGGGCTTACCCGGATTACGAATCCAGCTTTCGGGATTACGTGGCGTTTCTGGAATCAAACCCGCGGTATCGGGATGTGCTGGCCAGTGCAGACCAGCCGGAAGTGTTTGCCAGAAAGCTGCAGGAAGCCGGCTACGCTACGGACCCGCAGTACGGTGACAAGATCAACCGGATAATGAACCGTGATTCTCTGATGACACTTTCAATGGGTAATGGAGCCGGGGAGTAAATGCTATGGCGGGACTGATTGGTATTGGCCTGACCGGTATTCTTGGTCACCAGAGTGCGCTGAATACCACGGGCAACAACATCACCAACGCCAATACTCCAGGCTATAGCCGGCAGGAAGTGGTGTTCGAAACCCAGCCGGGGCAGCGTACCGGAGCCGGAACCATTGGCAAGGGTGTCAACGTTGCGGATATCCGCAGGCTGGCCAATGAATTTCTTGTGCAGCAGGTTCGCGAGGACAGTACCCTGACTGGCGAGCAGCAGGCTCTGAACTCCGAACTGAGCCGGCTTGATAACCTGCTGGGCGGCGAGACCACGGGGCTGAATAATGCCCTGAACAACTTCTTTGCAAGCCTGCAGAATGCCGCAGAAGATCCAGCTTCGCTGCCGCAGCGCCAGCTGGTGCTGAGCGAGGCGCAGCAAGTGGTAAACCGTTTTCAGGCGCTTAGCCAGGAGTTTGTTCAGCAGCGGGAATCGGTAAAAACCCAGATGCAGCAGGGTGTGAAGGATGCCAATACCCTGCTGAACAGCATTGCGGATCTGAATCTGGCTATTTCGGAATCCCCGGGTCTTGCCCAGGGCAGAATGCCGAACGAGTTATTGGACAAGCGCGACGAAAAGCTGCGTCAGCTCTCTGAACTGGTGAACATACGGGTAACGGAAACCGAGGGCAGCCAGGTAAACGTTTCGCTTGCCAACGGGCTTTCCCTCGTAGTGGGAAATAACGCCGCACAGTTTGGTACCAGAAGTAGTTCAGAAGACCCGACACGCCTGGAATTTACCCTCACCAATGGCGGCCGTATCCTCAGTGTTGATGAGCAGATCAACGGTGGAAAGTTGGGAGGTTTGCGTCGTTTTGACAATGAGGCCCTCAAACCTGCGTTCGATGAACTGGGGCGAATTGCCATAGGGCTGTCCGCCAGTGTAAATCAGCAGCACGAGATTGGAATGGACCTCGAGGGTGATCTTGGCGGGCTGTTTTTTAACGATGTTAATAATCTTGCGGCGCAAAGAAGCCGGGTTGTGGCCAACGCCAACAACCAGTTGCCAAAAGATGGTCAGTTGGCGGTAGAAATCACTGATAGCACCATGCTGCCGGCAGGCAGCTGGACACTGCAGTTCAGTGGCGACGGGCGCAGTTTTGAACTTATTGACAAGGCTACCGGCGAGATTGTGAATCAGGGCCGGCTGCCAAACCCTGTGCAATCTGAAATTTCCATGCCCGGTTTTAATATTCGCGTTGAAGGCGGCACCTTCAACGCAGGTGACAAGTATCTGATCCAACCCAGCCGCAACGCAGCAGAATCCATGGCCTTGCAGGTTAACCGGGAAGAGGATCTGGCGTTCGCCAGCCCGGTGCGAGCCACTACCGGTGGTCAAAACGTCGGTACCGCAAGGATCGATCAGGGCACAATGTTGAATGTGCGCAGCCCGTTTACAGGCTCTCTGTTACCGGCTTTTCAGACCGCGGGCGAGTTGGCGAACGGACCTTTTACCATTTCATTTGCAGTGCCAAATCCCGCCAACCCGGAATCCATGACGTACACGGTGTCCGGGTCATCACCATTTGTTGACATAACAAAGTCATTTACCCGCGGAGATCCGATTACATTTTTCAGCAATGATCCAGCCGCTGGTGGTGAATACCAGGGGTTTCAGTTCAAGCTGACGGGCGAGCCAGCACCGGGGGATACCTTTCAGATTATCTATAACAGCAACGGGGTTTCAGATAACCGTAACGCCGAACGCCTGGCGGCGCTGGGCACCGCCAACACCTTAAACGGCAAAAGCCAGAGTTTCACCGAAGGCTATGCAGGGCTGGTGGAAGATATTGGCGTAAAAACCCGCCAGAGCCAGTTTGATCTGGACGCTGGCAAAACCCTGCTGGAGCAGTCCACCGCGCAAAGGGAGTCAGTTTCAGGGGTAAACCTTGATGAGGAGGCCGGCAAGCTGATCCAGTACCAGGCTGCCTATAACGCCTCTGCGCAGGTGATTTCAGTGGCCCAGGATCTATTCAATACGCTGTTGCAGACGTTCCGGTAACAGACGAGGTGATGTGACATGATCAGAATTTCCTCACAACAGGTGTTCTCAAGCGGTATCAATCGGTTGCAGGAGTTGAATGCTAACCTGAATAACACGCAACAGCAGATATCCACGGGTAAGCGGGTAAACAAGCCTTCCGATGATCCGGTGGCCGCAGCCCGTATTCTGAAGCTTGACCAGGAACTGTCCCGGGTAAAAACCTACGAGCGCAATGTTAACCTTGCCGACAATCGCCTCAAGCAGGAAGAAAGTACTCTGGCAAGCGCCATAGACGTTATTCAGCGAATTCGTGAGCTAACGGTGCAAGCGGGTAATGGGGCGTTGTCCCCCAATGATCGCAAGTCGATCTCTTCCGAAATGAAAGAGCGGCTGGAGCAGCTTGCCAATATCGTGAATACCCGGGATGCGTCAGGCGAGTATATCTTCAGCGGGTTTCAGGGTTCTGTTCAGGCATTCCAGCAGGAAAACGGAAGGTACGTTTACAAGGGTGACGAAGGTCAGCGGGTGCTTGAAATTGATGATGGGGTAACCGTGCCTATCAGCGATAACGGCAAAGGTATTTTTGTAAATGTGCCTGCAGCTGTGACCGGAGAACCTACGATAAACAACTCCGGTAGCTTTATCTCGGGTGTTTCGGTTGTCAACGAAGCGGATCTCATTGCTGCCTATAGCGGCTCGTTTCCAGACGATATTACGATCACCGTAGATGCTTCTAACACTATTCAGGCGCGGGACAGCCAGAACAACCCGCTTGCCGTTAGCCCGACGACCTATACAAGCGGCGAGCCTTTCGTGGTTGCTGGGGTGGAGGCAACCATCACGGGTACAACGGCGGGAAGCGGAGATGTGTTCACACTGAAAATCAACGAAAAACAGTCAGTCTTCGGCACCATCGAGAACCTGGTTGCCGGTCTGGATTCAATCGATAAGGGCACTCCGGAAGGCCAGGCAAAATACAATGACCTTGTCGCCCAGTCATTGGTGAACCTGGATAACGCGCAGGAGAGCATCATCCTGAAGCAGACCGAGCTGGGCGGGCGTATGAATGCGGTGGAATCCACCAAAAGCTTTCTGGCGGATTCCTCGGTGTATACCAATGAAATCCGTTCCCAGTTGCAGGATGTGGATTATGCCGAAGCAATCAGTAACCTGAGCTTCCAGAGCTTTGTGTTGCAGGCGGCACAGCAGTCATTTGCGCAGGTTTCGCAGCTGTCGTTATTCGATCGGTTGTAAAACAGGCGCCAAGGGGAAACTCTCAGGCCAAGTGTATTGATTTCACGATCAGCCCAAGTATAATCCCCCCACTCTTCGTTGGCGGCGTGGTGAAATTGGTAGACACGACGGATTCAAAATCCGTTGGGGTAAAACCCGTGGCGGTTCGAGTCCGCCCGCCGCTACCATATTCAAGTCGCAGATAGCGGCTCCGTGAACAGCCCGGTCCATGAACGTCTCCGATTTTCACTTCGATCTCCCGGACGAACTCATCGCCCGGTATCCACTCAGGGAGCGCAGCGCTTCCCGGCTGCTTTGTCTTGACGGCACATCGGGCGACATTGCTCACCGTTGTTTCACAGACCTTCCGAATATACTCCAACCGGGCGATTTGCTGGTTTTCAATGACACTCGTGTGATACCGGCGCGCCTGTTTGGAAAAAAACAAACCGGGGGTCAGGTTGAAGTACTGGTTGAGCGGGTAACCGGTGAGCACAGCCTTGTTGCCCATGTTCGTGCTTCCAAGGCATTGAAAGAAGGGCAGAGAGTAATTCTTGAGGATGGCTCCGCACTGCGCATGGCTGGCCGTAGCGAGGCGCTTTTTTATCTGGAGAGTGAAAGCACGGAGCCGGTTCTTGAACTGCTTGAGCGCATAGGGCACATGCCTTTGCCGCCGTATGTGGATCGTCCGGACGAATCCACCGATCGTGAACGCTATCAAACCGTCTACGCCAGGCAGGCAGGCGCCGTTGCGGCGCCGACCGCGGGTTTGCATTTTGATGATGCGGTTCTGGAAGCCCTGAGAGCCCGCGGCGTGGAAAGCACCTTTGTGACCTTGCATGTGGGTGCCGGAACCTTCCAGCCGGTGCGGGTAGACCGTATTGATGAACACGTTATGCACAGCGAGATAGTGCACGTACCTGAAGAAGCCGTGAGCGCCGTGAATCGTGCACGTGCGCGGGGTGGCCGGGTGATTGCTGTTGGAACCACATCGGTACGTTCACTCGAATCTGCAAGCCGTGGGGGCCAGCTGAGGGCATTTCAGGGTGAAACGGACATATTCATTTACCCGGGTTACAGGTTTCAGACCGTGGATGCGATGGTTACCAATTTTCATCTGCCTGAATCCACGCTGATTATGCTGGTCAGCGCCTTTGCAGGCTACGACCATGTGATGCAGGCCTACCGTGAAGCGATTGCCGAAAAGTACCGGTTTTTCAGTTATGGTGATGCCATGTTCATAACCGGGCAGGAGCCGAGCCGGGGTATGCTGCTTGGCGCACCGGATGCTTCTGCACAGGCTGGCCGCCCAACACCATTCAATGCCGGAGACAAGCTGTGAACCAGTCCTGTTTTATGTCTTTTGAAAAACTGGGAGAAGACGGCCTTGCCCGGCGTGGCAGGCTGACGTTCCCCCGGGGAACCGTTGAAACCCCGGCGTTTATGCCGGTGGGCACATACGGAACAGTCAAGGGAATGTTGCCCCGGGATATTCATGAAATCGGCGCCGAAATCATACTCGGCAATACCTTTCATCTGATGCTGCGCCCCGGCACTGAAGTGGTGAAAGCCCATGGCGATCTTCACGATTTTACCCAGTGGAAAGGCCCGATACTCACCGACTCCGGTGGGTTCCAGGTTTTCAGTCTTGGCGACATGCGCAAGATTACCGAACAGGAAGTGACCTTCCGCTCGCCGGTGGATGGCTCGCCGGTCAAGTTGTCGCCGGAAATCGCAATCCAGGTACAGCGCGATCTGGGCTCTGATATTGTGATGATTTTCGACGAATGCACACCGTATCCGGCAACAGAGAAACAGGCACGGGAATCCATGGAGCTTTCGTTACGCTGGGCAAAGCGTAGCAAGGATGCTCACGGGGACAGCCCTTCGGCGTTGTTTGGAATTGTTCAGGGCGGAATGTATGAACCACTTCGGGACCGGTCCCTTGAAGGCCTCACGGAAATCGGGTTTGACGGTTACGCCATTGGCGGGCTTTCCGTTGGAGAGCCCAAAGAGGATATGATTCGCATACTGGATCACCTGACACCCAGAATGCCTGAAAACAAACCCCGTTATCTGATGGGTGTAGGGCGGCCTGAGGATCTGGTAGAGGGTGTACGCCGGGGAGTCGACATGTTCGATTGTGTGATGCCAACCCGAAATGCCCGTAACGGGTACCTGTTCACATCCACCGGTATTGTAAAAATACGCAATGCCAGGCACCGGCACGACACAGCCCCCCTGGATGCGCGTTGTGACTGTTACACATGCAAGAATTTTTCGAGAAGTTACCTGTATCATCTGGATAAATGCGGAGAAATGCTTGGCGCCCAACTGAATACCATTCATAACCTGCGCTATTACCAGAACCTGATGGCCGGATTGCGCGGGGCCATTGAAGCAGGTACATTGTCGGACTTTATAACCAACTTCTATGCTCTGCGCGGCGAGACAGTGCCGGCCATGAGTAATGAGTAAATTATTATTTAATCAACGGAGAGTTTTGATGAAATCAGTCAAGTTGTTTCTGGCCGGCCTGATGGCCATGCTACCCGCGCTGGCAATGGCTCAGGAAGGTGCCCCGGCTGGCGGCATGGGTGTTATGGGCCAGGTTATCTTTTTTGCCGGTTTTATTCTGATTTTCTATTTCCTGATCTGGCGCCCCCAGTCCAAGCGTGCCAAGGAACACAAGGCGCTGATGTCTGGCCTAAACAAGGGTGATGAGGTGGTTACCTCCGGTGGCATTGCCGGTAAAATCACCAAGGTGTCTGACGATTTCATTGTTGTTGAGATTGCCGACAATGTTGAAGTGAAGGTACAGAAAGTGGCTGTTGCCGCCGCACTGCCTAAAGGTACGCTCAAAGATATCTGAGCAAGGACTCTCCGGCCAGCCCTGATACCTGCTGGCCTGAACCTTTCTGGCTGAAACACCAAGGCCGGCCCCCGGGCCGGCTACAAGGGATCCCATGCTGAACAAGTATCCGCTCTGGAAAAACCTGCTTATCCTGATCGCAATCGTGATCGGGTTTATCTACGCATTGCCCAACCTGTTTCCCGATGATTACGCTGTGCAGATCACCGGTGCCCGCAGCAGCACCGAAGTGGATGCTGCGGTGCTCGAAAGAGCCGTTAAAGCACTGGAATCGGATGGTATTGAGATAAAAAGCAGTTCGCTCGATGATCGTGATGCGCTCATCCGGTTAACCAGCTCTGATGATCAGTTGCGTGCCCGGCCAGTGGTGCAGGCGGCTCTCGGTAACGATTATCTGGTTGCCCTGAATATGGCGGCTTCTACACCTGCCTGGTTGAAAAGCCTGGGCGCCGGCCCTATGAAACTCGGCCTTGATCTGCGTGGTGGTGTTCACTTCCTGCTGGAGGTGGATATGGACACGGCTGTCGGGCAGAGGCTCGAAGCCGTATCCGGGCAAATCAAGCGCGAGCTTCGCGAGGAGCGTATACGCTACCGGGGCGGAGATGTGGAAGGTAACCGTAACATCGTCCTGTCGTTCCGCGATAAGGCATCACGTACCGAGGCCTTCAACCTGATCAAACGCCAGTACAACGAGTTTCTGTTGGATGAAAGAACCAGCGGTGACGAGTTCCAGATTGTTCTTACCCTTTCCGAAGGTGAAGTAAACGCCATCCGCAAGTACGCTCTCGAACAGAACCTGACGACCATTCGTAACCGGGTGAATGAACTCGGGGTTGCAGAACCGCTGGTTCAGCAACAGGGTGCCGACCGGATTATTGTGGAACTTCCGGGTGTGCAGGATACAGCCCAGGCCAAACGGGTTCTTGGTGCAACTGCCAACCTTGAGTTCCGTATGGAAGCGCGCCAGGATGCGCCGGCCAGCGAGACTGAACAGTTCAGCTTCCGGGATGACCCCCAGCGCACCGCCCGTCTTGAGCGTGAAGTGATTGCCACCGGTAACAATGTCGCCAATGCGCAACAGGCGTTCGACGAAAATGGCCAACCCCAGGTCAATATAACGATGGATTCGATAGGGGGCGATTTGATGAATCGCGCCACACGCAATGCCATAGGTCGGCGCATGGCGGTTCTGTTTATCGAGTTCCGCACTGAAACCGAAACCAGAATGGTAGACGGTGAGCCGGTTGAAACAGAGAAGCGGGTTGTGGAGAAGGGCATTATCAGCCTTGCAACTGTTCAGTCTGCTTTGGGAAGCAGTTTCCGTATCACGGGGCTGGATTCCATTCCGGAGGCTGCCGAGCTTGCACTGCTTTTGCGGGCGGGTGCACTGGCCGCGCCCATGTACTTCGTTCAGGAACGCACCATCGGCCCCAGCCTGGGGCAGAAGAATATTGATGCCGGGATGATGTCGGTGGGGCTTGGCTTTGTTCTTGTTCTGCTTTACATGCTGGTTTATTACCGCGGATTCGGTTTGGTGGCAAATATTGCCCTGACCATCAACCTGATGCTTCTGATCGCCTGTATGTCCATCCTCTCTGCCACTCTGACGTTGCCGGGTATCGCCGGTATCGTATTAACGGTGGGCATGGCGGTAGACGCCAATGTGCTCATATTTGAGCGCATAAAAGAAGAATTGAAATCGGGCGTATCACCCCAGCTTGCCATCAATGCCGGTTATTCCCGCGCCTTTGTTTCCATATTTGATGCCAACATAACCACCCTGCTGGTTGCGATCATTCTGTTCGCGATGGGCACGGGCCCGGTTAAAGGCTTTGCAGTAACGCTTTGCATCGGGATTCTTACATCGATGTTCTCGGGGCTGATGGTCAGCCGGAGTATCGTCAATATGGTTTATGGCGGCCGCAGGGTCGAGAAGCTGTCGATCGGAGGAAAGCTCGCCAATGTCTGATGATCAGAAGAAGTCGTTTGATTTTATGGGGTTCCGGAAGCTCGCTTCCGTATTCTCCATTGTGCTGGTTGTTGCGTCGGTTGTTCTGTTGGGCGTTCGTGGCCTTAATTATGGCATGGACTTCACCGGCGGTACCTCCGTGGAACTGGAATATGCAGAAGCACCACAGTTGGACGTGGTTCGCTCGACGCTTACGGATGCGGGCTATGATCAGTTTGTAGTGCAGAATTTCGGTGCCGACACGATTGTGCTGGTGCGCCTGGCAGAGGCTGGTAACGATAAGCTGGCAGAGGAAGTTGCCCAGGTCCTGGCTGCGACCGGTGATGATCTCGAGCTGATCAGCTCAGAGTTTGTGGGGTCTCAGGTTGGTGACGAACTTAAGGAAGAAAGCGGGCTTGGGCTTCTGATCGCACTTGCGGTTGTACTCATTTACGTGGGTATGCGGTTCCAGTTCAAGTTCGGGATTGCGTCTGTCGTGCCTTTGGCACACGACGTGATTATTATTCTTGGCGTTTTCGCGTTGTTTCAGTGGACATTCGATCTTACCGTACTTGCGGCACTGCTCGCGGTTATTGGTTATTCGCTGAACGATACCATTGTTGTAGCAGACCGGATCCGTGAGAACTTCCGAAAAATGCGGGTGGGTGAACCCTGGGATATCATCAACGAGTCGATCCATCAGACTATAGCCCGTACCATAAATACCTCAGGAACTACGCTGGTGGTTCTCCTGGCACTGTATTTCCTGGGTGGTGAAGCCATCAATAACTTTGCGCTTGCGTTGATTATTGGCGTGGTGGTTGGTACCTACTCATCCATCTACGTATCTGCAAACCTGTTAATGGTTATGGGAGTGTCCCGTGAGGACCTTATGGTTCCGGCCAAAGAAGGTTTGGCCGATGCGGAAGAGGACGAGCAGCCACCCGAGTGGCTCAATCGCATGTAATCCCTGATTCTTCCTGGAAATGCTTTCCGGGATACAAAAAAACCGCCAACTGGACAGTGGCGGTTTTTTGTATCCTTTTTTGTACCTTTACATCGGCCCTGGCCACAGAACCGGGGTAGGTGTCATGCGGGAATGCGGCCACGGAACGGATGCAGGATTTTCAGCACTTCGCGGAACAGTTTGGGGTTCGCAACCACCAGTTGGCGGGCGTTGTCGGTTGAGGGGTTGCCTGAGAAATCGGCACTGAGTGCGCCAGACTCCATGGCCAGAGTTACGCCAAAATCAAGATCGGCTGCTTCCGGGCGAAAGATAACGGCTGCATCCAGAAGGCCTGCAGATACCCGGGCAATATCCAGAACCACACAACCTGAAGTGCGAAACATGGAAGCGTTCTGGGCCAGTACTGCCGCTATTTCGCCCCATAGAAGTGCGTTGTCGCTCTTGCGTGCCTGATCCAGCAGGTTGGTCGCAAAAGCTGCATTCTCTGTGTACCGCACATCCGAGACCCTGACTCTGCGGCTGTTTAATGCCGCGCCACGCCCACGGCTGGCTGAATATTCCTCACCGGTAACCGGGTTCACCAGCAGAAGGTTTTCCGTACGGTTATTCTTCTTCTGTGCCAGAACCAGGGCAAATTCCGGAATGCCTCTGAGGAAGTTTTCGCGCCCCATTACCGGGAAAATATGCCAGCTTCTTTCACTGGCCCCGGCATTTGCTTCATTGAGTGGAGCGATGCTGTGATCCTTGTAAGCCTTTTCAAGCTGCTCGGCGAAATTGTCATAGATTGACTGTTCCACCCGTTCCAGTTGGCGACGACGCTCTTCGCCGTCCTTTCCAACAGGCTCCTGGCGTTCGAAGTGGGCTTTCAGGTAATCCGACCCCTGGCGTGCGACGCGCAGGGCCATTTTAATAGCTGGTTGCATCTGAGAGTTCGTTATCCGGGTGTGTGAAGGCCCGACATGATAGCAAAAGATCGCCCTCCTTGTCTGTTTTTTGACTCAGGAAAAGCACGGATAAGCGGGTATTCGGGGGCGCAGAAAGCGCTCGCTTTCTGCTATCATTGCCGCCCGTAAACGATAACCTTGGACCAAGTCGCTAATGCATAAGCCATCCCCGCCTCTGGAAGGGCCGGACATGTTTCAGGATCAGATCCGCATTGTTCTGGTTGAGACCTCTCATTCAGGGAACATCGGAGCTGTTGCCAGGGCCATGAAGAATATGGGGCTTGGCAATTTGTGGCTGGTCAATCCGAATTCTTTCCCGGATGAAGCTTCCTATGCCCGTGCGGCGGGTGCATCCGATATACTCGACCGGGCCCAGGTGGTGGGCACCCTGGGCGAAGCCCTGGGAGACTGTGTGCTGGTGATGGGCACAAGCGCCCGGGATCGCAAAATACCCTGGCCGGTGATGCCGCCATCGGAAGCGGTCGCGGTGGCAAGTGATCACAGTCGTGAAGGGGCAGTGGCCCTGGTTTTCGGGCGCGAAAATCATGGTTTGAGCAATGATGAACTGCATCGTTGTCACTATCATATCCATATCCCGTCAAACCCGGATTACAGTTCACTCAATCTGGCGATGGCCGTTCAGGTTATGTGTTACGAGTTACGCATGTTTTACCTGCGTAACCTTGAAGATAGCGATGGCAGACCCGACTTGAGGTCCATGAAGGCGCCCGGTGATGCAGGCTGGGATGTTCCCCCGGCAAAGGTTGCGGATGTCGAGGGGTTCTTCGGTCACCTTGAACAGACGCTTCATGATGTCAGTTTCCATCGACGCGACAATCCCAGGCAGCTGATGTCCCGCTTGCGCAGGCTGTTTCAGCGGGCACAGCTTGATCAGATGGAAATCAATATTCTCCGGGGTATCCTGAGCGCGGTGCAAAAGGCCGCCGGAGCGCAGGAAAGTACGAAACCAACTGAGGCCGGTGCCGAGCCGGCCAGACAGGAAGATGGCCATGTTTAGGCATTTGCGTGAAGATATAAAAAGCGTATTTCACAGGGATCCTGCTGCCAGGAATACCTTTGAGGTGCTCACCAATTACCCGGGGCTGCATGCCCTTCTGATACACCGTTTTTCCCACTGGCTGTGGAACAGGGGGCTGAAATGGCTGGCGCGTACCATTTCCACGCTGGCCCGGTGGTTTACCGGTATAGAGATACACCCGGGCGCAACCATTGGCAGGCGGTTTTTTATCGACCATGGCATGGGCGTGGTAATCGGCGAGACGACCGTCATTGGTGATGATGTTACGCTGTATCAGGGGGTCACGCTTGGCGGTACAAGCTGGAACAAGGGCAAGCGCCACCCCACGATCGGTGATCGTGTTGTTGTTGGTGCTGGTGCAAAAATTCTGGGGCCTTTCGAGGTGGGCGAAGATGCCAAGATCGGTTCCAACTCCGTTGTAACAAAAGCGGTTCCTGCCGGTGCCACGGTAGTAGGTATTCCGGGCCGGATTATTGTAAAACAGAAATCCGAAGACGATGCCCGCCGCAAGGTCATGGAAGAGCGTATGGGCTTTGACGCATACGGAGTAACAGAAGAAATGCCAGACCCGGTTGCCCGCTCCGTGCGCGCATTGCTCGATCATATGCATGCCGTGGATGATCGCATTGAGATTATGTGCAAGGCGCTTCGTAAGGTGAACAGTGAATATCAGAACGGCAAGTTGCCTGAACTGGATGAAGAGGACTTCGATTGCGTGCGGGATGAGAGCCAGGATCGCGGCTGAATACTTGACTGAAATAGTTGGTCAATTCATACTCAGTCGCGTATATCAAGATTCAATCCCATCACGGGGCTGATGCCATGAAGTTGACAACCAAAGGCCGCTACGCTGTTACGGCAATGCTGGATCTTGCTCTCCATGGAGGGCAGGGACCGGTGACGCTTGCAGATATTTCAGCCCGCCAGGAAATTTCGCTTTCATATCTTGAGCAGCTTTTCTCGCGTCTTCGCCGTCGACAGCTGGTTACAAGTATCCGGGGCCCTGGTGGTGGATACCGTCTGAGCCGGGATGCGGACTGCATTTATATTGCCGACGTTGTCGATGCGGTCAGCGAATCTCTCGACACCACTCGGTGCGGCAACAAAGGTGACTGCCAGAATGGCGAAAAGTGCCTGACACACCATCTGTGGTCAGACCTGAGTAGTCAGATTCATCAGTTTCTCAGCGAGATCAGTCTCGGCGATCTGATGAAAAGGCATGAAATCCGCCAGGTGGCGGACCGGCAGAACCGCCGCCAGACAGGCAGCGATTCTGACACGATTAATACCGAGCGTCTGAATGATCAGGCGCCCGCCTGATTCAAGCCCCTGTAAATTTATGAAAAAGCCCGTTTATCTCGATTATGCGGCGACAACGCCCGTTGACCCTGCTGTTGCCGACGAAATGGTCAAATATCTCACGCCAGACGGTGTTTTTGGCAACCCGGCATCCCGCTCCCACGGTTTCGGATGGCAGGCAGAAGCTGCCGTGGAGTCTGCCCGGGGGCAGGTTGCCAGCCTGATTCATGCCGACCCGCGCGAAATTGTCTGGACGTCCGGCGCAACAGAATCGGACAATCTTGCGATAAAAGGCGCATTTGCCGACCTCGAAAATGCCCACCTGATCACCTCGACAGTTGAACACAAGGCCGTTGTAGATACCTGCAAATGGCTCGAAGCCCGGGGTCTTGATATTACCTGGTTGACACCTGGCCGCGATGGCATCGTGCAGCCGAAGCAAGTGTTTGAGGCACTGAAACCGGAAACACGGCTGGTAAGCCTGATGCTGGTTAATAATGAGCTGGGCTGTGTGACCGATGTAGCCACGATCGGCGCCGGGCTTCGCGAGCGTGGCGTGTTGTTTCATGTCGATGCCGCCCAGGCCGCCGGCAAGACTCCCGTGGACGTAACCGCCATGCCGATGGATCTGATGTCTCTCTCCGGCCATAAGGTTTATGGCCCTAAAGGTGTGGGGGCGCTTTATGTGAGGCGCTCGCCGGATGTACGCATAGAGGCACAGATTCACGGTGGCGGCCACGAACGCGGAATGCGTTCCGGGACCCTGCCAACGCACCAGATAGTCGGAATGGGCAAGGCCTTTGCCCTTGCCGAGTCGTGTCTTGATACAGAAATTGATCAGCTTGAGACCCTGCGTGCATCCTTCCTGGAAGGCTTGAAAGGCCTGGAGGGTGTCACGCTCAACGGCTCGGAAACCAACCGGGTACCAGGAATTATCAATCTGTCGTTTGATGGTGTTGATTCGGAATCCCTCATGCTGGGTCTCCGGAATCTGGCGGTTTCATCCGGCTCCGCCTGCGCGTCCGCCACGGTTGAGCCTTCCTACGTTCTGCGTGGAATTGGGTTAAGCGACGAGCGCGCTCATCGTGCTTTGCGGTTTTCCATGGGGCGTTACACAACGGCCGAAGAAATGGCTTTTGCCAGTGCGGAAATTATTGAAGTTGTTACCCGCCTTCGCGCTGTGCGGTAGGCAGTGGCCCTCCGACTGCGTATAATCGCAGGCCTGAATTTTACCCGTACCCCATTAATCCAGTCCCTGAAGGAGAAACACCATGGCTACTGAGCGCACGCTTTCCATTATCAAGCCCGATGCCGTTGCAAAGAATGTGATTGGCGAAATCTACAGCCGTTTTGAAAAAGCCGGCCTGAGCATTGTTGCAGCCCGTATGATGCACCTCACTCAGGAGAAGGCTGAAGGCTTCTATGCCGAGCACAGGGAGCGTCCGTTCTTCAACGATCTGGTTGCATTCATGACATCCGGCCCTGTTGTTGTTCAGGTTCTGGAAGGAGAGGGCGCCATCCTGAAAAACCGCGATCTGATGGGTGCCACCAACCCTAAAGAAGCCGATCCCGGCACAATTCGCGCCGATTTTGCATCATCCATCGATGCGAATGCGGTTCATGGCTCTGATTCCGCAGCTTCTGCAGAGCGCGAAATCGCCTATTTTTTCAATGACAACGAAATCTGCCCGCGCGGCTGAGATTGTTGCCCGGGGCTGCCTGTGGCAGCCCCGGCATTGGTTATCTGATTGAGGTTATAAAATGACAGCGGCCGCTGAAAAAACCAATCTGCTGGGGATGCCCAAGGACAAGCTTGAGGCTTTCTTTGATTCCCTTGGGGAAAAGCGTTTCCGCGCTACCCAGATTCTGCAGTGGATGCATCAGCGTGGTGTGGATGACTTCGATCAAATGACCAATGTGAGCAAAGCCCTCAGGGAAAAGCTCAAACAGGTTGCAGAGATTCGTGGCCCTGAGGTCGTTTATGACGAAACATCCAAAGATGGCACCCGAAAGTGGGTCATGCGCATGGATAACGGCAACAGTGTAGAAACTGTGCTGATTCCTGACGGCGAAAGGGGCACTCTGTGTGTATCCTCGCAGATCGGGTGCACACTGGACTGCACCTTTTGCTCAACAGGCAAGCGCGGCTTCAATCGCAACCTGACAGCGGCCGAAATCATTGGTCAGGTATGGGTTGCGCGCAAGGCCTTTATGCCGTTTGAACCAGGCCCCGACCGGCCAATCACCAACGTTGTCATGATGGGCATGGGCGAGCCCCTGATGAATTTTGACAATGTGGTAGATGCAATGAACCTCATGATGGAGGATCTGGCTTACGGCATTTCCAAGCGCCGGGTTACACTGAGCACTTCCGGAGTGGTGCCGGGTATTGACCGGCTGGCAGAAGTTACCGATGTTTCACTGGCCATTTCCCTGCATGCCCCTAATGATGAATTGAGGAACCAGTTGGTTCCGCTCAATAAAAAGTATCCGATTGCAGAATTGCTGGCGGCGACACGTCGTTATTTCAGCCGTTTGCCAGACAAACGGAAGGCCACTATTGAGTACACGGTCATTGAAGGCATGAACGACAAGCCTGAGCATGCGCGAGAACTCGCCGAGCTTTTGCGAGATCTCCCCTGCAAGATAAATCTGATTCCCTTTAATCCGTTTCCGGAAAGCGATTTTCGTCGTCCGAGTATGAACGCTACCCGGCGTTTTCAGGCTGTGTTGAATGAAGCAGGTTATATCGCGACAATCAGGACGACCCGGGGCGATGATATTGATGCGGCCTGTGGTCAGCTGGTGGGCCAGGTGGAAGATCGAACCCGTCGAAGCCAGCGATATATCAATGTTCAACAGGTGAATCCCTGAACGGGCATTTGTGATGCCCAACCCGCGAGGAATGCATTCTGTGGCTATAAAACCGGTAAATGGACGTTTTACTTCTGTCGTAACCCTGCTGGTTGCGCTGCTGCTCACCGGGTGCGTCACTACAACGGACAGTCGTTTTACCCGCGAGGCAGACCGGCAAAAAGCCGTTGAAAACTATGTTCAGCTTGCAACCGCCTACCTCGGCCAGGGCAACATAGAAAGGGCACGCCATCACCTGGATCGCGCCCTTGAGCTTGATCCGGATAGTCCCCAGGCTCTTGCGGCCCTCGGGTTAATCTATAATACCGATGGTGAGGCGGAACTTGCCGAAAAGAGCTTCAGAAAAGCCATTTCCGAAAGTCCCGGGTATACCCGTGCCAGAGTCTATTACGGTGCCTTTCTCTACTCCCAGGAGCGGTTTGAAGAATCACGTGATCAGTTCCGTGCGGCTTCCAGGGATACCGATTACAAGGATCGGGGTTCTGTATTTTACAATCTGGGCATGACTCAGGAGCGTCTGGGGCAGCAACAAGAAGCCATTGTCTCATATCGTCGTGCCGTGGAGCTGACTCGTGGCGATGCCCGCTCTCTGCTCTCGCTTTCCCGGGTAATGGTGAATTCCGGTGATGTGGAAGGCGCTGCACGATACTATAATCGCCTGATGATGATCATGCAGCGGAACAAGCGTTTACAGCACTCGCCTGAAAGCCTGCTGACGGGAATTCGCATTGCACAACACACTGGTGACAGGAACCAGGAAGCAAGTCTGGTGCTGCAATTGAAGAATAACTACCCGGAGTCAGCAGAGTACCAACAATACAAGGCCCTGATTTCCAATGACAAGTGATGATTCCCCACAGACTGTTGCCCATGACTCCGTTGGCCAGCAACTGAAGCAGGCACGGGAAAGGCATGGCTTGAGCATTTCCCAGATTGCTAACGCACAGCATTTGCGAAACGGTATCATCCAGGCCATTGAAAACGGCGATTACGGGCAGATTGACAGTGAACTGTTCCTGAAAGGCTATGTGAGGGCGTACGCGAAACAGGTGGGTCTTGACGGCGATGCCATTATTGCAGATCTAAATCGCGAACTGGAACCGGGGCGCCTGCAAAAAGCACGCGAACTGGAGGCCAACCCGCTCATTGATATCGAGCGTCGCCGGCGCAGAAAACGCAGAATCGCAAAGCTGTTTTTGCTGGTTCTGGCTGTAGTGCTTTTAGCGGCTCTGGCCGTTACGCTCATTATGCCGAAACTCAGTTCCGACGCGGCTGATACCGAGCTTTCTGGTGCTGCAGAAACGGTCGGGCAGGCCGGTGAGCTGACTGCCCCGGGCAGTTCAGACATGCGGGCTGATGAATCCCGTGACGCACCGGCGACTGCTACAGAGCCAGACGTTACGCCTGAGAGCCGGGAAACGGCGGAAGGGGAGCCTGAACAGGTTGGTGCGGGCCCAGAGAACATAGCCACAGAGCCCGCTGAAGTATCCGAGGAGTTCACGGCGGATCAGATACCCGTGGTTGCGCAAACGCCTGAGCCTGCTCTGTCAGGGCCAGCGGCGGATGATGATGGCCTTGTCACGGGCAAGCTGGAAATTGTGTTTACCGGTGACTGTTGGGTGCAGGTGCGTGACGCAAATGGAGATCGTCTGGCAAGTTCCTTGCAGAGGGCCGGTGACCGGCTTGAAGTCTCTGGCAAGGCGCCCCTGAAAGTGGTTATTGGTGCGGTCGACACCGTTGATACGATTCGCTTCCAGGGTGAGCCGGTGGATATCCGGAATTTTCCGGTGGTGAACAACCGGTCCGAGTTCACGCTGACAATCTGAACATTTTTTGCATTAATCTATTTCGGTCGCAAGAAAATGAAGCACGAATCCCCGATAAAAAGACGCAAATCCCGCCAGATCATGGTCGGGAACGTACCCGTTGGCGGCGACGCGCCAATCGCGGTGCAGAGCATGACAAACACCAACACCTGCGATGTTGATGCAACCGTAGGGCAGATTACTGCGCTGCAGGAGGCGGGTGCCGATATTGTCAGGGTGTCTGTACCCTCCATGGAGGCCGCCGACGCCTTCGGGAAAATTCGCAAGCGTGTCTCTCTGCCTCTGGTCGCTGACATCCATTTTGATCACAAAATCGCACTGCGCGTGGCCGAGCTGGGTGTGGATTGTATGCGTATCAATCCGGGCAACATCGGGCGCGAAGACCGTGTAAGTGCGGTTATCAGCGCGTGCCGTGACCGTAATATCCCTATGCGTATCGGTGTGAACGCGGGGTCCCTGGAAAAAGACCTGCAGCGTAAATACGGTGAGCCTACTGCAGACGCACTGGTTGAATCCGCTATGCGCCACATCGATATTCTGGATCGCCACGATTTCCAGAACTTCAAAGTCAGCCTGAAGGCCTCCGAAGTATTCATGACCGTGGACGCTTACCGCAACATTGCGAGCCAGATCGATCAGCCCTTGCATCTTGGTATCACCGAGGCCGGCGGGCTGCGGTCTGGTACAGTGAAATCGTCCATAGGTCTTGGCATGCTGTTGATGGATGGCATCGGCGATACGATCCGTGTGTCTCTTGCAGCGGATCCGGTTCAGGAAATCAAAGTAGGTTTCGATATTCTCAAAAGTTTGCGGCTGCGCAGCCGGGGTATCAACTTTGTGGCGTGTCCAAGCTGCTCACGCCAGAATTTTGATGTCATTCAGACCATGAATGATCTGGAAGTGCGGCTTGAGGATGTTAACGAATCCCTGGACGTTGCCATCATCGGCTGCATAGTGAATGGCCCGGGTGAAGCCAAAGTGGCTGACATCGGCCTGACAGGCGGCAGCCCGAAGAACCTGTTTTACAGGGCCGGCAAACCGAACCAGAAACTAGATAATGCAACCCTTACCGATGATCTTGAACGGCTGATTCGTGAAGAAATCGCCCGTAAAAAAGAACAGGAAGATGCCATTATTGCGCGCTCAGACAAGTGATTGTTTAACGCTTTCAGGCACGATTATCCAGAAAGAATTAAGGGTTTACATTGGCTAAGATTCAGGCAATCCGCGGGATGAACGATATCCTGCCAGAGCAGACACCAATCTGGCAGTTTGTTGAATCTACCGTGCGCAAAGTGTTGCGCCAATACGGTTATCAGGAAATCCGGATGCCGGTGGTGGAGCAGACCGATTTGTTCAGGCGCTCCATCGGTGAGGTTACGGACATCGTTGAAAAGGAAATGTACACCTTCGAGGACCGCAACGGTGACAGTCTGACCCTGCGACCGGAAGGCACGGCCGGGTGTGTGCGTGCGGCAGAAGAGCACGGATTGTTGTTCAATCAGACGCGCCGGTTATGGTATATGGGGCCCATGTTCCGCCATGAGCGCCCACAAAAAGGCCGTTATCGCCAATTCCACCAAATTGGCGTTGAATGTTTTGGTATGGCCGGGCCGGACATTGATGCTGAGTTGCTGATTCTTACGGCCAGGCTCTGGCAGGAGCTGGGGCTGGGCACCCATGCGCGCCTGGAAATCAACTCCATCGGTTCATCGGCGGCGCGCAACCAGTTTCGCGGTGCCCTGGTGGATTATCTGGGGCAATACAAATCGCAGCTTGATGCAGACAGTCAGAGACGCCTGGGTACCAACCCGCTGCGGATTCTGGACTCCAAGGACCCTGAAACCCGTAAGCTGCTTGCAGACGCTCCGCGGCTGGAAGATTATCTTGACGCTGAGTCAAAAGAGCATTTTGACCGGCTTAAAGACTTGCTGGACGCGGCGGGGATTGCCTACACGGTGAACCCCGCCCTTGTTCGCGGGCTTGATTATTATGGCAAAACGGTTTTTGAGTGGGTCACCGACAGCCTCGGTGCCCAGGGCACCATCTGTGCGGGTGGCCGTTACGATGGCCTGGTGGAACAGCTTGGTGGCAAACCCACCACCGCCGTTGGTTTTGCCATGGGCCTGGAGCGTCTTATTCTGCTGCTTGAAACGCTGGGGCTGGTGCCGGAAGACGCCAACAACAATGCTGATGTGTATGTGACTGCCATGGGTGAAGCCGCAGTTACACCGGCAATGGCGCTGGCCGAGACGCTGCGCAACCGGCTCCCCGGCCAGGTGATAGTCAACCATTGTGGCGGTGGCAGTTTCAAAAGCCAGATGAAAAAAGCAGACAAAAGCGGAGCCCGGTATGCCGTGATTCTCGGCGAAAATGAGCTGGAGAATGTTACGGTCAGCCTCAAGCCGTTGCGCTCGGATGAAGACCAGATCAGCGTGGCGCAGGATGAGTTGGCCGCGGTGCTTGCGAAAGCTCTGGCAAACTGATTCGCACAGACATAAAAGTAAAAATCCATTACAGGAGTCATCATGGCTGAATTGCGCACCGAAGAAGAACAGATACAGGCGATCAAGGATTGGTGGAAGAATAATGGCAGTTCCCTGCTCATTGGTATCGGTGCCGCCCTTGCAATTGTATTCGGCTGGCAGGTCTGGCAAAACCATCAGGAGCAGCAGAGGGCCGAGGCCGCAAATCAGTTTGCAACGCTGCTGAACGCGTTTGCTGATCAGACGGACGAAACCACAGGGGAAACCGTCGCCTTTGTAGCGAAAACTCTGCGAGAGGACTATACCGACAGTGCCTATGCTGTGTATGGCAACCTTATCCTTGCACGCCAGCAACTGATGGAAGACAACAACGCAGAGGCAGCCATTGATTCACTGCAATGGGCTCTCGATAAAGCCGGAGACTACGAGGCGCTGGCTCTGGTGGTGCGTAACCGCCTTGCCCGGGCTCAGTTTTCTGCCGGGCGTTATGATGAAGCACTGGCCACTATTGAAAACGCGGGAAGTGTTGAGCGTGCAGATGCCTTTGCTGCAATTTTCTCCGAGTTACGGGGCGACATCCTGTTGGCCCAGGGTGACACAAAAGGTGCCCGTGAAGCTTACCTGACGGCCCGGGAGCAGAGCCAGCAGGGCCGCAGTGGTCTTCTGGAGCTCAAGCTGTCTGATCTTGGTGTTGGAGAGGAGGCCTGATGCAGGTGACGGGCAACAGACTGGTCCGGGCCGGCGTAATCGCTGTTTTGCTGGCAGTATTCGGTGTTTCCGGTTGCAGCACAACCGATACGTTTGAGCAGCCGGTGCCGGTTCCCGACATCGACAGCACCGTTAAGTTCAAAAAGGTGTGGAGCAGGTCGGTAGGGGATGGCCACGATGATGATTTTCTGTATCTCGCGCCCCTGAATGCCGGTGACACAGTGTATGCCGCCTCCGCTGACGGCGAGCTGATGGCCCTGGAGGCTGAAACCGGTAAGCTGAAATGGGAACGGGACCTTGAGGATCGCATATTTGCCGGTGTTGGCGGCGACCGTGATCAGCTTTACCTGGTAACCCGTGAAGCAGATCTTCTGGCCTTGTCCCGTAAAAACGGAGAGGAGCTGTGGCGCAAAGCCCTGCCAACAGAAGTCCTTGCTGCACCGCAATCCAACGGGGCATTGGTAGTCACCCAGACCACCGATGGCCGGGTGCTTGCGTTTGATACAGCCAACGGCGAGAAACTCTGGCAGTATGATGGTTTTGTGCCGGCCTTGTCGTTGCGCGCAGCTGCGGCTCCTCTGGTGGGGGGTGATGTCGTGATCGCCTCGTTCTCGAACGGCAAGCTTATCGCCCTGTCGGCCGACGCCGGCCAACCGGTTTGGCAGTATGAGGTTGGGCAGCCCCAGGGGCGCACAGAGCTGGAGAGGCTTGTAGACATTGCCGGCCAGCCGTTGGTTCTCGACAGTGCGGTGATGGTTTCCGGATACCAGGGCAAGCTGGCTCTGGTTGATATCCGTACCGGCCAGGAAATCTGGAGCCGCAAGGCATCGAGTTTGCAGGCGCCAATGGTTGGCAACGGCAACATCTACCTGTCTTTGGCAAACGGCAACATAGTCGCTTACCGGGGTAGTGACCGCAGAGAACTCTGGCTTCAGGACAAGTTATCCTGGCGCCAACTGACCCAGCCTGCCGTGTATGGAAACTACCTGGTTGTTGGCGATTATGAAGGCTATCTGCATGTGCTGGCCAGTGATGATGGCAGTCTCGTGGGCCAAAAACATTATGATGGCGATGGTATTCGGGTTCCATTGCAACGCCTGGCGAATGGAAATCTAATGGTTTTCGGAAATGGCGGTAAACTGTCCGTATTCAAACTGAAGGAGCGGAACTGAACCGCTCCTCCTCGACGCTCTGCCGGTTGCCGGGCCTGAAACGAATCTACAGCGAATTATTATGACCCCAGTAATTGCCCTTGTCGGTCGGCCAAACGTTGGCAAATCGACTTTATTCAACCAGATGACGCGTTCCCGCGATGCTCTGGTGGCGGACTTTCCCGGGCTGACCCGGGATCGCAAGTACGGTGAGGGCACTTACGAAGGCCAGCGCTTTATTGTTATTGATACCGGTGGCCTGACGGGAACAGAGGAGGGCCTGGATGCGGAGATGGCACGGCAATCGCTGCAGGCAGTTGATGAAGCCGATATCGTGCTGTTTCTGGTTGATGGTCGGGCCGGGCTGACGGCGGGTGACGAAGTGATTGCCAATCATTTGCGTCGATCAGGCAAGCAGGCGCATCTGGTGGTTAACAAGACGGACGGCCAGGACCCCGACATCGCCGCTGCTGATTTTTACAGCCTCGGGTTTGAGTCGACTTTCCTGGTGGCGGCCTCCCACAATCGCGGCATTCGTTCGATGCTGGAGGTGCTGTTACCTTCCGAAGAAGACCGCGTGGAGGAGGACCGGGCTGAGCGTTATCCGGGTATTCGGATTGGTATTGTCGGTCGGCCCAATGTCGGAAAATCGACGCTGGTAAACCGGATGCTGGGTGAGGAGCGGGTAATTGTCTACGATATGCCCGGCACTACGCGAGACAGCGTGTATATCCCTTACGAACGCCACGGCAAGCAATACACCCTCATAGATACCGCAGGTGTCCGGCGCCGTAAAAATGTCAGTGAGGTGGTGGAAAAGTTTTCCATCATCAAGACCCTGCAAGCCATTGATGATGCCCATGTGGTAATACTGGTTATAGATGCACGTGAAGGCCTGGTTGATCAGGATCTGCACCTGATTGGTTTCGTTCTTGATGCCGGCCGTTCACTGGTAATAGCGGTTAATAAATGGGATGGGATGGATCCCGAAGACCGGGCTCGGGTAAAAGAGCAGGTGAAGCGTCGCCTGGATTTTCTTGATTACGCCGATAAACACTATATTTCCGCGCTCCACGGATCCGGCGTGGGCGTTATGTACGATTCCGTTGAAGCCTGTTACGAGTCGGCGATGGCAAAATGGCCAACCAACCGCCTGACCGCCATCCTTGAAGACGCCGTTTCCCAGCACCAGCCGCCCATGGTTCGAGGGCGCAGGATTAAGCTGCGTTATGCCCACCAGGGTGGTTCTAACCCCCCGATCATTGTGGTTCACGGTAACCAGACAGCGGCCTTGCCAGCCTCCTATAAGCGTTACCTTGAAAATACTTTCCGCAAGGTGTTGAACGTAACAGGGTCGCCTATCCGCTTCGAATTCCGTTCAAGCGAGAATCCCTTTGCCGGAAAAGTTGACCGTAAAACGCCGCGCCAGAAGGTTAAGCAGGATAACGACATGAAGGCGGGGCGCCGGGTGAAAAAGGCCCGCCAGAAAAGTTTAAAGCGCTGAAAGGCCCATTCTGCGGGGCGGCTCAGGCCAGCCCCGCGTCCTCTACCTGTTTCGCCTGCACTGCCGTCAGTGCGATGGTAAATACAATATCCTCCACCAGTGCACCCCGCGAAAGATCGTTTACCGGCTTTCTCAGGCCCTGAAGCATGGGCCCGATACTTACCACATTGGCACTGCGCTGAACGGCTTTGTATGTGGTGTTTCCCGTGTTGAGATCCGGGAAGATGAATACGGTGGCTTTCCCGGCTACCTTGCTTTCCGGAGCCTTGCTTCGGGCTACGCTTTCGATGGCGGCTGCATCATACTGGAGCGGGCCATCGATCAGCAGGTCCGGCCTGCGCTCGCGGGCAATTCTGGTTGCTTCCCGCACTTTCTCCACATCATGCCCGCTACCGGACTCACCGGTGCTGTAGCTGATCATGGCGACAACCGGCTCAATACCGAATGCTTCTGCTGACTGGGCGCTCTGTATGGCAATGTCTGCCAGTTCCTCGGCGTCTGGGTCCGGGTTGATAGCGCAGTCACCGTAAACCAGAACCTGTTGCGGCAAGAGCATAAAAAATACCGACGAAACGACCTTGGCCTGATCGTGGGTCTTGATCAGCTGCAGGGCTGGGCGCACGGTATTTGCCGTGGTGTGAATAGCCCCGGAAACCAGGCCGTCGGCCTCGTCGAGCGCTACCATCATGGTGCCCATAACCACGTTATCCTCAAGCATCGCTTCCGCCATTTCCGGCGTCAGCCCCTTGTGTTTTCGCAGTTCAACCATCGGCGTGACATAATTCGGGCGGGCGCGCACAGGGTCGATGATTTCAATTTCATCGGGCAATTCAAATCCCTGAGAGGTCGCGATGGCACGGATTTCTTCCTTGTCACCGATCAGGACACAGCGTGCCAGTTGACGCTGGTGGCAGATAATGGCGGCCTGCACTGTCCTGGGCTCGCTGCCTTCGGGCAAAATGATGCGCTTATCTGCTGCCCGGGCTCGTTCGGACAACTGATAACGAAAAGCCGGAGGAGACAGGCGTTTCTGAACTTCAACACGAAGGTGTTCCTGCAGCCAGTCGGTATCAATCTTTGTCGCCACGGACTCCATCGCTTTTTCTATCCGATCCGGGTCGTCGGTCGGAATACCGGTAGACAGGTTCGCCAACAGGTGAGCTGTCTCATAGGTATTGGTCTGTGAACTCAGGACCGGCAGGCCGGTGTTCAGGGCCCGGGAGCACAGGTTGATTACCCGTTGATCGGGCATCAGGCCGCCGGTCAGCATGAGACCGGCCAGGGGTACGCCATTCAGGGCCGCCACGGCGGTTGTCACGATAATGTCTTCACGGTCGCCCGGTGTGACCAACAGGGTGCCCGGGCCCAGGATCTCTGTCATGTTGCGAATTGAACGGGCACAAACCGAAACCTTCTGAACTCTGCGTGTGTGCATCTGGCCTTCATGCAGCGCGGGAACACCAAGCTCACGTGCAATATCGGATACACGAGGCGCGAGCAGATCGGGCTGCCAGGGGATTTCGGCCAGCAAACGAAAACGACCATCCCGGAAAACCTTGCAATTGTTCCGGTAATCGGGGGTTTCACGGACGGCTTGGCTTATATTGCTATAGGGTTCGAGGCCTGACCTTTCGGGTTCTCCAATCTTGTTGAGTATAACCGCAATGACATCCTGCACGGATACATCGGAAAACAGCCGTGCAGCGAAATCCAGTTCCTCATCCAGTTCTTCCGTGCTGCTATCGCCCGGGGTGCTCACAAGTATTACATCGGAGCCGAGGTTGCGGGCCACTTCCAGGTTCAGCCGGGCTATGTACGCCTCACTGCGATCAGGAACCAGGCCTTCGATGACCACTACGTCTACATCTTTTGCGACTTTCTGGTATTCGCCAACCACAGATTCCATCAGCAGGTCAGATTTGCCTCGGTTCAGCAGTTGCTGGGCTTTTTTTAGCGGAATGGGGTCAGGTGGGCGCAGATGGCTGCGCGACTGGACAAAGGTAACCGATGAATCCTTGCCATCGTTGTGTGGCGACCGGCTCTGATTCTTTGATGGACGAAAGGGTTTGTAAAATCCAACGCTGACGCCCACGCGCTCCATGGCGCGCAACAAACCAAGGCAAACAGACGTGAGCCCCGAATCCATGGATGTCGGGGCGATAAACAGACTTTTGGCCATAAATGAGTTCCGGGTAGTGCTTGAAATAGTGCTTTAAAATGATGGTAAAAAGGCGCCGTGGCAGTTTGTGACAGGTTCTGGACACTGCGCCTCAGAGGGTGGCCGCCAGGCGGCGAGCCTCGCGGGCGATCACCAGTTCTTCGTTGGTTGGAATGACCAGAACGGGAAAGCGTGAATCGGCATGGTCTATTCTGCCATCGCTGTAGCGACCATGATGCTCGTTCATATCCGGATCAATAGTGAACCCCAGAAGCCCCAGGTGCTCCAGGGTTTTTTCCCTGACCCGGTCGCTGTTTTCTCCGATACCTCCGGTGAACACCAGGGCGTCAAGATGTCTCAGCGATGCCATCATGGCTCCGACATATTTCGCAAGGCGGAAACAGAATATCTCGATGGCAAGCGCTGACGGTTCGTGGCCATGATCAGCCAGTTCACACAGTGCCCGCATATCGTTGGTCTGGCCGGATATGCCGAGAAGCCCGCTCTTGTGGTTAAGTATCTTGTGAACCTCTGCCAGCGGGATGCCTCTGGACGCCAGGTAGTCGAAAAGGCCCGGGTCAATATCGCCGCTGCGGGTTCCCATAACCAGCCCCTCCAGCGGGGTCAGGCCCATGCTGGTGTCGACGCTGAGGCCATCCCTGATTGCCGTAATGCTGCACCCGTTGCCCAGGTGAGCTGAAATGATGGACGTTGTCGCCAGTGTTTTGCCTAATCGTCGTGCCGCCTCATTTGCCATGAAAAAATGGCTGGTTCCGTGGAACCCATAGCGTCGGACACTCCAGTCATGGTAGAAGGCTTGCGGAACCGCATAAAGGTACGCTCTCGGCGCAAGAGTCTGGTGATACGCGGTGTCAAACACCGCAACCTGTGGAACGTCGGGAAACAAGTCCCGTGTCGCTTCAATTCCCACAACGTTCACCGGGTTGTGAAGGGGTGCAAGGCCGGCACATTCGTCTATGGCAGCAACAACGTCGTCATCAATGAGCGCGGCTTCGCGGAAGGTTTCCCCTCCATGAACCACCCGGTGACCAATGGAAGCTGGAATGGCCGGCATCAGCTGACGTTCCCTCAGGGTAGAAATCAGTGCCTGCAAAGCCTGTTTGTGATCGGCACTGGCCGGGAGTGCTACGGTTCGGTTGTCGCCCTCGATTCTGGCAAAAGCATCCTTGCCATTAAGGCGCTCGGCTGTTGCCGATGCGAGCTGCTGATCAGTTTCGTCGAACAGCGCGAGTTTAAGCGATGAGCTACCACAATTAACGACCAGAATGGATTGTTTCATGTTCCAAAGACACCCCGGGGGTCAGTTTGGTGTACGGTGATTGGTTCTAAGCCACTCGCTAAACTCCTCGGCAGGGAGTGGACGACTGTAGAAGTACCCTTGGGAGTAATCGCAGCCCTCCTTTTTCAGGAACCGGGTCTGTGGTTCGCTTTCAACGCCTTCCGCGACGACGGTCAGCTCAAGGCTGTGAGCCATATTGATGATCGCGCGCACAAGAGAAGCATCCTCGGGTTCCTTCAGCACGTCATTGATAAAGGTCCTGTCTATTTTCAGACTATCAAACGGATAGCTTTTAAGGTAGCTCAGGGCAGAGTAGCCTGTGCCAAAATCATCCACTGACAGGCGTACTTTCTTCCGATCCAGCTCCTTGAGAATTTGTGCCGTTTCGATCGAGTTATCAAGCAGCAAACGTTCGGTAATTTCCAGCTCCAGACGCTCCGGCGCCAGGTTGTTGTTCGAGAGTGCACGTGCGACAGCACTGATAAAGCCGGGGTCACGAAACTGCCGGGGCGAGACATTAACCGATATGCCTATGTCCAGACCGGTCTGTTCCTTCCAGCCGGAGGCAGCGCTGCAGGCCTGCTCGAGCACCCATTCGCCGATAGAAATAATAAGCCCCGTCTCTTCGGCCAGCGGGATAAAACGGTCCGGCATCACCATGCCCATAACCGGGTTATTCCAGCGCAGCAATGCCTCGGCCGCCCGCAACTTACCGGAGGCAGTATCCACAATGGGTTGAAAGTAGAGTTCAAATTCCTTCAGCTCCAGCGCCCTGCGCAGGCGGGATTCCATTTGCAGGCGCTCATGGGATACCTCAGACATTTCCGGGGTAAAGTGGGCGTAAGAGCTCTTGCCCTGGTGCTTTGCCTGGTACATGGCGGCATCCGCGTGCTGGAGCAGGGTACCACTGTTATCAGAATCCGTGGGGAAGATTGAAATACCGATACTGGTGGTAACAAACACTTCCTGGCCGTTCAGCGCGTAGGCGGGTTCGAAGGTTGCCAGGATGCGTTCGGCAACCTGGGAAGTGGATTCGGGGCCTGCAAGACCCGGAAGAATAACCAGAAATTCGTCACCCCCGAGCCGGGCTACGGTGCTGCTTCCGCGTAAACAGCTGGAAATTCGCCGCGCGGCTTCAATCAGAAGGCTGTCACCGGCATCGTGGCCGAGGGTGTCGTTTATGTGCTTGAAATTATCCAGATCGAGAAACATCACGCCGACCATGGAGCCTTCACGGCGCGCCTGCGCCAGCGCCAGTTTTAGCCGGTCCAGCGCCAGCATGCGGTTGGGCAGGCCGGTGAGGATGTCGTAATTGGCCTGTCGCAGCAACTGCTGCTCGAAGCGTTTCCGGATGCTGATATCCTCACCCAGGATGAGATAACCCGTGACCTCGCCAGCACTATCTTTTATAGGTGTGACGGTCAGTTGTTCCCAAAACCGTTCACCGTTTCGCCTGATGCTGTTTACCTCACCCTGCCAGACACCAACACGCTGAACCTGCAGGCGGATGGATTGCCAGAGAATGCGATTGTCCCGGTTTTCCGCGCTGTTATCGCTCAAGGCTCCCGGATGGCGGCCCACTATTGATTTGGCATTGTATCCGGTGAGCTGCGTGAACTTGTGGTTGGCAAATTCTACCCGCCACTGGCGGTCGCAGATAACGACGGAGGAAGGGCTTTGCTCGATGGCTTTGGAGAACTTGTGGATCTCCGCAGCGTCCCGTTCCTGGCGCACCATGTCGTCGTTCAGCCTCTCGCGCATCTGGTTGATGGCTTCGGTTACACGACCGATCTCGTCGCTCCGGTGAGACGGCGTATCCGGGCGATCCAGGGTGAGGGGGGTGCCCAGGTTTGTCAGGGACAGATCTTTTGCGTAATTCGCCATCGAGGTGAGATGGCGGGTAACAAAGTGCTGGAATACCAGGATGATCAGTATGGATACAAGAAACGTTTTCAGGAACTCCGTGGCAAGTATGATACCCACCTTTTCTTTCAGGTCCTGGTAAACGCGACCCAGATCAGCGGTAACCGTCAGTTCGCCGAGCCTGACTTTGCGGTCGCCCTGGTGAAAAATTTCGAACTTGTGCGATCTGGTGTCGGCACCACGGGCAATTTCGCCCATGACCAATTCGGAATCCGGCTCAATCCCCAGTCGCAGATGGACAATGTCAGGCAGGCTAAGGATGCCCTCCATTTGGGTCTGGAGCAGGTTCCGGTCGAGCGCCCAGAGACTTTTTGCAAGGCTGGAGGAGTATCCTGATTCAACAACCTGCATACGGCTGTCAATCTGGGCGAGTTCCTTGCGATAGTCAGAATAGATCTGGATGGCCGATGCGATGAGCGTAAAAACCGTGCTGAACACGAGAATCCAGGCAAGAAGCCTGAACGACAGGGGAGACCCAGTGCGAAAGCGCTGAAGGCGTGTCGGTAGTTTTGGCATGTCGTACTTCAGCCACCCAAACCGGTTTATTGGAACAGACACTCTGTTGATGGCCGACTATAGCAGCCTTGCACTTCAAATTCCCTGAAAACAGGAGAAAAGTGTGCCGCTTTAGGCGTTTGCAGCAGTTTCCATTGCGGGAGTGGTATTGACCATTGATGTAGATCAATAATTGTGTCCGGTGGTGGCGTAATCTGAACCCAGTCAGGTTTGATAGCAGACGGGAGAAGAGTCATGTATATGGACGCAGTCGTTTTCGCAGGAATTGCAACAGTTCTGTTGATGGTAGTGTTTTTTGTGGGTGTCGGTGTTTTTGTAATGCGGGATCAAAAAGCACACGGGGGAAAAACACGAAAGAAGGACGTTAAAACCGGAGGCACTGCAATCTGAATTGGCCACAATTGAAGCCTGGGAAGTCCGGTCTCTGTGTCTGAAACCGGTGTTTACTTTACGGTCCGTAAGCTGAATGACCGGGCAGTAAAATTGGCGTCCCCTAGGGGGTTCGAACCCCTGTTGCCGCCGTGAAAGGGCGGAGTCCTAGGCCACTAGACGAAGGGGACGCAACGCTTTAAAACCTTCCCTCGTCGAGGTGGCGCGTATATTAGGTAAGGCATTAGCACCTGTCAACGGTTTTGTTTCAAAAAAACGGCCTCTTCATCGCACAGCGTCTTCAAGGGCGTTGTCCAGGGTTGGGAACCTGAATTTGAATCCGGAGTTGTTCAGTCTTTCGGGTATCGCCCTCTGACCTGTGAGCAGAAGGCGGGACATTTCACCGAGGGCCAGTTTGAGCATGGGCGCAGGTGCCGGAAATATCGCAGGCCGCCTGAGCGTGCTGGCAAGGCAGCGAGTAAATTCCCGGTTGGTGACCGGGTTCGGGCTGACGACGTTATAGGCGCCTGACGCTTCTGGTGTTTCCAGCATCCAGATCAGGGCGGCGACCACATCCGTGCGATGAATCCAGGGCATGAACTGCTCTCCGGTTCCGAGGCGCCCTCCGAGCCCGAGTTTGAATGGCATAAGCATGCGCTGCAAAAAGCCGCCTCCGGGGCCTGCCACGATACCGGTTCTGGACAGGCAGACCCGCACGTTGAGAGAGCGTGCTGCAAGCGCCGCATTCTCCCAGTCTCTACATAACCGGTGGCTGAATTCATCATGAGGCACAGTATCTTCCGTTACCGGTTTATCTTGCTGGTCGCCGTAAAAACCGACTGCCGACCCTGATACCATAACTTCGGGCGGGTTCTTCCAACTGCTGATGATCCCGGTGAGGGTGTTGGTAAGATCTATCCGGCTTTCCCGCAGGATCTGTTTTCGCTCCTCAGTCCAACGCTTTTCTGCGATCCCTTCCCCTGCGAGGTTGATGATCGCCTGGTAACCATCATCGGATCCCAGGCTTTCAAGGTCATGAACAACGCATACTTCACCGCAGATTGAGCGTACCTTTTCTGCAGATTGCCGGCTTAAAACAGTCAGCTCATAGCCTCGGTCAAGCATATTGGCGCATAGTGCGCTGCCAATAAAACCGGTTCCGCCGGTAATCAATACTCGCTTGTTCATGGTGGTGCTCCTCAATCTCCGGTGTTGTGACCGAGCTGGAGTGCAACAACGTCTTTGATTGCCTGCCCCAGCAGCGGATTTTCCCCAATGGGCGGGCAGAGCCTGATGCTGGCACCAGTGGACTTTTCAAGAGCCTCGATCATTGCCGGCACATCTTTGCGCAGGTGGCGGCCGGCCGCGAGAAACAGGGGCACTACGGTAAACTCAAGGGTGCCGTTAGCAATGCCCTCATGCACGACGGTATCCAGCGACGGTTCTGCGAGTTCCATGTAGGCAATCCTGGAGTTGTCGACTGCCTTGATGGTGGGCTCTGCGAGAGCTTCGAAAGTGTCGCACCAGCGTTTATCGCTGCTGCCATGTGCTAACAGAATGATGCCGTGTCTGGTCATTAAAGCTCCCGGGTAGTCAATAGAAAGATGTCTGTCGTAATTTCCAGTGTGGGCCGGTATTCTCTGCCTGCTCAATAATCAAGATAACAGGGTGTCAATCAATGTTCGATTGGAAAGAGATTCTGGATTTCTGGTTTGGAAGTTTTGATGAACACGGATTACCCGACAGCTTTCATCGCAATCGCTGGTTTCGTGTCAGCAAAGCGTTTGACCGGGAAATCCGGCGCCGCTTTCTTTCCATGGTTCTCTTTGCTTCTGAACAGGGGCTGGACCACTGGCGCAGAGAACCGGGTGGCCGGCTTGCGGAAATACTACTGCTGGATCAGTTTTCCCGGAACATTTTTCGTGGCGGGGCCCTGGCGTTTGAACAGGATAAGCTCGCCAACAGGCTCTGCAAGGAAGCTATGCGTAAAGGTCATGATATGTCGCTACCACCCGTTCAACGGGCTTTCATGTACATGCCCCTGCAACATGCAGAAAACAGGGAGGACCAGGCGTTGTCGGTGGAATGTTATGAGCAGTTGGTGGCTTCAACAACCGGGATACTTCAGGAGTTTCTGGGAAGCTTTCTGAAATCTGCGGAGGATCACCGGCAAATCATCGACCGGTTCGGCCGCTTCCCCCACAGAAACCAGGCTCTGGGGCGTGCATCTACCGAGGCTGAAAAGGAATACCTGGGCACCGCCCGCCGCTTTGGTCAATAAAAGTTCCGAAAGGAGGTTGACGAAAGGGACGGGACGGGTAAAATACGCTTCCGTTGTTGGCAGCAGCCGATCAACACTGCGGGAATAGCTCAGTTGGTAGAGCACAACCTTGCCAAGGTTGGGGTCGCGAGTTCGAATCTCGTTTCCCGCTCCAGATTCAGGAAACCCGGTTCTCGAAAGAGGCCGGGTTTTTCTTTTTTCGGTATACTGGTCGCCTCGCCCATACCTGAATTCTGCTTCGGAGGTGCGCCTTTTGAAAGTCCATTCACTCCATATATACCCGGTCAAGTCTCTTGCGGGCATCGACGTTTCCCGGTTTGAAATGGATGATTTCGGCCCTAAGGGTGATCGTCGCTGGATGCTGGTGGATGACGATCGCCGCTTTGTTACGCAAAGGGAAGTACCAGTCCTGGCGAGGGTGGCTGCGGAACTGGAGAACGGGCACACCACGATTCGTATTCCTGATGAGGGTGTCTTCAGGCTGCAGGTAACTGATCGTTCCTTGCGAGTGCTGGTCTGGCGTGACTGGGTTAAGGCTTATGAGGGCGAAGAGGCTGCAAATGAGGCGATAAGCCGTTTCTGCGGCAAGCCTCTGCGCTTTGTTTACATGCCGGATTCATCGTTTCGGCGCGTTGATGCGGGGCGTGTTGATGAATATCGCCGCGTGGGGTTCGCAGACGGCTTCCCTTTCCTGATTTCCAGCCTGGCATCATTGGATGAGCTTAACGGGCGGCTCGAGACACCGGTCGAAATGCGACGGTTCCGGCCCAACATTGTTGTTGCGGGCGCGGTGCCGTGGCAGGAGGACGGGTGGCGCAAACTGACAGTGGGAAGCCACCGCTTCGATATTGTGAAGCCGAGTTCCCGCTGTATTCTGACCACCGTCGATCCCGATACCGGGGTAAAAGACCCCGGCCTGCAACCCCTGCGAACGCTGTCAGGATACCGCAGAACGGCAGATGGCGTGATCTTTGGCCAGAACGCCATTCACGAATCCCCCGGGATCATCCATGTGGGTGACCCAATCACTGTTATTGAATCGGAGTAAAACGCAACGTGCCACTGTTAACGCTGGATTCGATTTCCCTGGCCTTTGGGATGCACCCGTTGCTTGACCAGGCCTCACTCAGTATTGAAGCCGGGGAGCGGGTGTGCCTGTTGGGACGAAACGGCGAGGGCAAATCAACCTTGCTCAAGATTGTCAGCGGAGAGGTCATTCCTGATGGCGGCAAGGTGCGCCTTGAAGAGGGCGCCGTGCTGGCCGTTCTGCCACAGAACCTTCCGTCTGATGACTCCAGAACCGCGTATGAAGTTGTTTCCGGCGCATTTCCGGAAACCGGACAGCTGCTGGCGGAGTTCCACACCCTTGCGCAGCAGGCCGATGAAGCCAGCCTTGATCGTATGATGAAGGTTCAGGAACGGATTGAAGCTCTTGACGGCTGGCGGCTTGACCAGAAGGTTACCGCTGTTCTGGCGCAATACGGTATAGATCCGGATCAGCGACTGGACACATTGTCAGGTGGCTGGCAACGTCGGGTGTTACTGGCCAGAGCTCTGGTTGGCGAACCGGATATCCTGTTGCTGGACGAGCCTACCAACCACCTTGATGTGCCCGCAATTGCCTGGCTCGAAGAAGCGTTGGGTGCCTTCCGCGGTGCCATGCTGTTCGTGAGTCACGACCGCGCCTTTATCAGGCGTATGGCAACCCGGGTGGTAGAACTGGACCGTGGGAAACTGGTCAGTTTTGCAGCCTCTTACGATCGTTATCTCGAATTAAAGGAAAAGGCACTGGAGGAGGAAGAGCGGGAAAATGCGCTTTTTGACAAACGTCTGAAGCAGGAAGAAGCCTGGATTCGCCAGGGCATCAAGGCCAGGAGAACCCGTAATATGGGTCGGGTGAGGGCGCTCAAGGCAATGCGTGAGGAGCACCGGCAGCGTCGCGTTCGGGGCGGTACCGCAAGTTTCGCGGTGGAGGATGCTGCGCGCTCGGGCAAGCTGGTTGTTGAAGCCATCGATGCCGGCTTTGCCTATGCGGACGGTACGCCGGTCATCCGTAATATGAATCTCACAGTGCTCAGGGGCGACAAGATTGGTCTAGTGGGGGAAAACGGCACCGGCAAGACAACGCTGGTGCGTTTGTTGTTGGGCGACCTCAAGCCTACAGAGGGCTCCATTCGCCTGGGTACCAACTTGCAGGTTGCCTATTTCGACCAGCTCCGTGGCGAACTGGACCTTGACCGCAATGCTCTCGACAATCTGTCTGAAGGCCGGGAGTTTATTGATATCAACGGTCAGAGCAAGCATGTGCTTGGCTACCTGCAGGAATTCCTGTTTACACCGGAGCGGGCCCGGTCGCCGGTCCGGGTTTTTTCCGGCGGTGAGCGAGCGCGCTTGCTGCTTGCCAAGCTGTTCAGTAAGCCGGCGAATATTCTGGTGCTTGATGAGCCAACCAACGATCTGGACGTTGAAACCCTGGAGCTGCTGGAAGAGCAATTGGCGGAATTTGCCGGAACGGTGATTGTTATCAGTCACGACCGGGAGTTTCTTGACAACGTGGTAACCGAAACCGTGTTTCTTGACGGCTCCGGCGCGGTGCGTGAATACGTGGGTGGCTACAGCGACTGGCGACGCCAGGGTGGGCGTTTTCCGGCAGAAACCAGTGGTGCCCGCCCCGACCGGCACGACAAGGCGGCCAAAACCGGCAAGCAAGTGCGCAACGCAACGCAGAGCACCGCACCTGCAAAAGACGCAAGCAATCAGTCGCAGCCGGGAGGTGGTGCGGCGAACAAATCGAAACCCGCCAAGCTGAGCTATAAGCTGAAGCTCGAGCTGGAGCAGCTACCGGGGCAAATAGAGGCTCTTGAGAAGGAGGTTGCGGGCATTCAGGATCGCATTTCGTCTGCCGATTTTTATTCAGGGCCACCTGAGGAAGTTGCCAAAACCCTGGAGGAGCTGGAGCAGAAGGAGGCTCGCCTGGAAAAAGTGATTGAGAGATGGATGGAGCTTGAAGAACAGGCTCTCAGTTAGGTTTCCCTGAAAACCTTTTTCCGCGCACAATAAAACCCGGGACACTCTGTCTGTGTCGCCGGGTTTTCCGTGCCTGCCGCAAGAGCTTTATCGGATCCTTACCGCCAGTACATCGCATTCAGAACCGTGCAGAACGCCGTTGGCGGTGGAACCAAGGAGCAGTTGGAAGCCCTTTCTGCCGTGACTGCCCACAACCACCAGGTCTACTGCCTGCTCTTTAACCAGGCGGTGAATTTCAGACTCGGGGCGGCCAACCGTCACAATCTGGTTGGCTTTATCCACGCCATACTGCTCACCGTAGACGGAGAGCTGTTCCCGGGCGGCTTTGTCCAACTGGTCCTGAAGCTCGGTCAGATCCATCGGTATGTCGCCACCATAGGCGTAGCCCACAGGCTCTACTACATGCACGAGAATCAGGTTTGCACCATGGGCATCGCTCATGGCTCTGGCTTTTTCAAGAACCTGAGGGGCTTCTTCAGTAAGATCGATGGCAACCAGCATATTCTTGTAAGTAGGCATCCCTAACTCCTTAACGTAACGGCTTTGTTACAGCATAATACGCGAACCTGATCGTGGGAAGGGCCGGGCCCCGCTCAGGCACTTTGCTGGAGCAGGCCGATAGCCATAGTCAGGCTTTCCAGGATACGCTTGGAGTATCTGTCAATTACAAAGCCGACGTTGTTTTCGTTGTAGTTGATGAAAGAGCCGCGAATAAATTGCCATTTGGAGGTTACATCGCTCAATAGCGCCTGTAGCTCGCCATCGCTTTCGCCCTCGTTCAGGTTTTTGAGCAGGGCGTCAAATTCCCGGGCCTGTTCGTCGAGCGACGTTTCTGTTGATGAGCCCTGGAACGTCTGGGAAACGGAAGAATTTGTCCGCACAGCGTATTTCGCCATCATCTGTGCTATTTTCACGGCGCCCATCCTGGCGGCTTCAACTCTCGGGTTGGTACTGGTCTGTGAATTCTCCTGCGCAACCTGATAAAACTCGGTGGCCATATCATTCATCGCCAGCGCCTGGTTGGCCATATCAGCAACAAGGCGCAAATCCGGATAGCCGGTATTGCGCACATCGTTGATATTATCGCGCATCAGATTTTTGAATTTGGCAAACTCATCACTGAGCTTCTCGATCTGCTGGCTGGAAAGCACGCCGCTGGTGCTGTTTGCGAGAAAGTTCATGGCCTCGTTGGCTGCATTGATACCTGCCACGATCTCGTTCAGGGTGTCGGTGCTGCCGCTTCCACTGAACCGGTAATAGGCATCAAGTGAAATATAGTTACTCACGCGAAAAGCATGGAGCTGAGCGAGAAAGTTGTCTGCTTCCTGAGCCTTTACACTCACGGATGTCAACAGGAAGATAAAGAACACGGCGACCAGGGAACGTGTCCGCAGGTGGGTGGTTTCCATCGGATTGTGTCTCCGTAATGCATTTATTATTGTGTACCAAAGTCGTAGATCGAAGGTAAAGTATGTTCCCCGGCCAATCAAGCAGTTTTGCGGGTGCTGGCTGCGGGAAATGTAAATATCTTTGAAATTTGCGTGATGAAGTTCAGGTTTTTTCTTTGATGTATAGTGTAGGCCACTGAAAAACATGGAATCTGATCTGGAAAACCGGAAAAAGAAGTACACATTGTGCCTGTTCACAAAGAAACGAATTGACAAACGGGCTGTTTTTTCACATCGTGTGCCCTCACGATTCAAACGACTGTATGAATTTTTGGTCGATTAATCGGGCAGTGACCGAAATCTCGCTGCATGAAACAGCTCTGACAACTCATCAGACGAGTATGTTCAAAGCTGTCAGCAGTTCCAAACACAGACTGGAGATCAGTTGATGATTTACGAAGGTAAAGCCATCACGGTTAAAGAGATCGAAGGCGGGATCGCTCAGTTGGACTTCGACTTGCAGGGCGAGTCGGTAAACAAGTTCAACCGTCTTACCATTGAAGAGCTGAACGCCGCGACTGATGCACTCAAAGCACAGAAGAAACTCAAGGGGCTGGTGGTAACCAGCTCCAAAGACGGTTTCATAGTGGGTGCCGACATTACAGAGTTTACCGAACTGTTTGCCGGTTCCGAAGAAGATCTGGTTGCCAACAACCTGAAAGCCAATGCCATTTTCAGCGCGGTAGAAGATCTTCCGTTCCCCACCGTTACCGCGATCAATGGCATTGCTCTGGGCGGTGGGTTTGAAATGTGCCTGGCGACCGACTACCGGGTTATGGCACCCACGGCGAAAGTTGGCCTGCCGGAAGTCAAGCTGGGCATCTTCCCGGGTTTTGGCGGTACAGTTCGCCTGTCCCGCCTCATAGGTGTGGATAACGCCGTTGAATGGATTTCCGGTGGTTCAGAAAACCGTGCCGACGCAGCTCTCAAAACCGGCGCTGTCGATGCGATCGTTGAACCGGAAAAGCTGGTGGAAGCCGCTGTTGCCATCATCAATCAGTGCAACGAAGGCAAGCTTGACTACGAAGCGCGTCGTGAAGAGAAGAAAGGCAAGATCAAGCTGAATGCCATGGAAAGCATGATGGCGTTCGAAATCTCCAAGGCGTTTGTCGGTGGAAAGGCGGGCAAGAATTACCCGGCACCGGTAGAAGCTATCAAGGTGATGCAAAAGCACGCTGGCATGACCCGCGACAAGGCCATTGAAGTGGAAGCCAAAGGTTTTGCCAAGATGGCAAAAACCAATGTTGCAGCCTGTCTTGTTGGCTTGTTCCTGAACGATCAGGAACTCAAGAAGAAAGCCAAGGCATGGGGAAAAGAAGCTTCTGATGTAAAACTGGCTGCCGTACTGGGGGCCGGCATTATGGGTGGCGGTGTGGCTTATCAGTCTGCACTGAAGGGCACGCCCATCATCATGAAGGATATTAACCAGGACGGCATCAACCTGGGCCTGAAGGAAGCGAAGAAGCTTCTCACCAAGCGCGTCAGCAAAGGCAGGATGGATGTCGGTAAAATGGCTGATGTCCTCAACAGCATTACCCCAACGCTGAACTACGGTGATTTCAAGAACGTAGATCTGGTTGTTGAAGCGGTTGTTGAAAACGCGAAGGTAAAAGACTCGGTTCTGCGTGAAACTGAAGAGATGGTCCGTGACGACGCCATTCTGACGTCCAACACGTCCACTATTTCCATCGACCTTCTGGCCAAGAATCTGAAACGCCCGGAAAATTTCTGCGGTATGCACTTCTTTAACCCGGTACATATGATGCCGCTGGTTGAGGTGATCCGTGGCAAGAAAACCAGTGACCGGGCGATTGCGACCACCGTTGCTTACGCCAAGGCCATGGGCAAGACCCCGATTGTTGTAAACGATTGCCCGGGCTTCCTGGTGAACCGCGTCCTGTTCCCGTACTTTGGCGGTTTCTCCGGATTGATCCGCGATGGTGCCGACTTCCAGAAAGTGGACAAGGTGATGGAAAAGTTCGGTTGGCCGATGGGGCCTGCCTACCTGCTCGACGTAGTGGGTATGGACACAGCCAAGCATGCCAATGAAGTAATGGCTGAGGGTTTTCCTGATCGCATGAAGGCCGACTTCAAGTCAGCCGTAGAAGTAATGTTCGAGAACGACCGTTACGGCCAGAAAAATGACAAGGGCTTCTATAAATACGAACTGGACCGCAAAGGCAAACAGAAGAAGGTGGTTGATGAGGACACCTACAAGCTGATCGAGCCGGTCGTTCAGGGCAAGGGTGATTTCAGTGAGGAAGATATCATTGCCCGCATGATGATTCCTTTGTGCCTCGAAACCGTTCGCTGCCTGGAAGACGGCATTGTTGAAGACCCGGCTGATGCCGATATGGGTCTGATCTACGGTATCGGTTTCCCGCCGTTCCGTGGTGGCGCTCTGCGTTATATCGACGACATGGGCGTAGACAAGTTCGTTGAACTGGCAGACAAGTATGCAGATCTTGGTCCTCTTTACCACCCGACCGAGAAGCTGCGTGAAATGGCCAAAACTGGTGAAAAGTTTTTTGGCTAACCCTGAACGAGATTTCCGAACGGAGAAAGATCTATGAGCCTTAATCCGAGAGACGTTGTCGTCGTCGATTGCGTGCGGACTCCGATGGGTCGTGCCAAAAATGGTTGTTTCCGTAACGTGCGTGCGGAGACCCTGTCGGCTGCGCTGATCGAAGCACTGTTTGAGCGCAACCCGAAGCTCGACCCGAAAGAAGTTGAAGATGTTATCTGGGGCTGTGTAAACCAGACCAAGGAGCAGGGCTTTAACGTGGCGCGGCAGATTTCCCTGCTGACCCGAATCCCTCATGAGTCTGCAGCCCAGACGATTAACCGTCTGTGTGGTTCTTCCATGAGCGCTATCCATACCGCGGCGCAGGCCATCATGACCGGTAACGGTGATGTGTTCATGGTTGGTGGTGTAGAGCACATGGGGCACGTACCCATGACCGAAGGTTTCGACCACAACCCGGCCGCTTCCAAATACACTGCCAAAGCCTCGAACATGATGGGTCTGACCGCTGAGATGCTGGCCAAAATGCATGGCATCACCCGTCAGCAGCAGGACGAGTTCGGTGCCCGCTCGCATCGTCTGGCCCACGAAGCAACCCTGGAAGGCCGTTTCAAGAATGAAATCGTACCCATCGAGGGTCACGATGAGAATGGCTTCAAGGTGCTGATTGAGCAGGATGAGACTATTCGCCCGGACACCACTGTGGAATCTCTTGGCCAGCTCAAGCCGGCTTTTGATCCCAAGAACGGTACCGTAACGGCGGGTACGTCCTCGCAATTGACTGACGGTGCCTCTGCGATGGTACTGATGTCCGCAGAGCGTGCACAAGCCCTTGGGCTGAAGCCGATTGCGAAGATTCGCAGCATGGCTGTTGCCGGCTGTGATCCCGCAATCATGGGTTACGGCCCGGTGCCCGCAACCAAAAAGGCGCTCAAGCGTGCAGGTCTGAAAGTTGAAGATATCGACTTCTGGGAACTGAACGAAGCCTTTGCCGGTCAGTCGTTGCCGGTCCTGAAAGACCTGAAACTGCTGGGCGTAATGGAAGAGAAGGTTAACCTGAACGGCGGCGCGATTGCTCTAGGTCATCCGCTGGGCTGCTCCGGTGCCCGTATCTCCACAACCCTGTTGAACGTAATGCAGGACAAAGGCGGTAAGCTTGGTGTTTCCACCATGTGTATCGGCCTTGGCCAGGGCATTGCGACGGTCTGGGAGCGTCTGTGATCCGTTAATCGGGCGCAGTAACGCTTTCATGGAAGGCCCGGCATGCGCCGGGCCTTCCTGCTTTCAGGGCAGCGACAGGAAGCCATTTTCAGTACTGAAAAAACCGCGACTGATACAAAGAATGGGTTGTCTTGATATTGCTGACCCTGTAAAACAGTGGGCCTGAACATAATGGCGGCTCCCTGTGTTTTCCAGCCGATTGATTTTACAGCGAGTTTACGGTCTGCTTTTCAGTGACCGATTGTTCGCAAAGGATATAGATCTCCGATATGGGTAAAAGTCTCGTAATTGTCGAGTCACCAGCGAAAGCGAAGACCATCAACAAGTACCTGGGCTCCGAGTTCATTGTGAAGTCGAGCGTCGGGCACATTCGTGATCTCCCTGTCAGTGGCAGCGGGTCCCAGTCTGATCCGAAAGAGCGTGCCAGGCAGGCAGCCGTCACCCGTAAGCTCAGCCCTGAAGATAAAATTGCGCATAAAAAACGCAAGGCCCGGGAGCAGCTGGTTGCCCGTATGGGTGTTGACCCTGATCGTGACTGGAGTGCCCGATACGAAATTCTTCCGGGCAAGGAAAAGGTTGTCAGCGAACTCAAACGGCTGGCGAAATCTGCCGATCATATCTACCTCGCAACGGATCTTGACCGCGAGGGGGAAGCCATTGCCTGGCACCTCAAACAGACCATTGGTGGAGAGCCTGAAAAGTATCGGCGTGTGGTGTTCAACGAAATTACCAAACGTGCCATTCAGGAAGCGTTTGAAAATCCGGGAAGCCTTGACACCAACCAGGTGAATGCTCAGCAGGCGCGGCGTTTCCTTGACCGTGTTGTGGGTTACATGGTTTCACCACTGTTGTGGGCCAAACTCGCCCGGGGGTTGTCGGCAGGGCGTGTGCAGTCCGTCGCGGTGCGTTTGATAGTAGAGCGTGAGCGTGATATCCGCGCCTTCGTTCCGGAAGAGTATTGGCAGTTGTTTGCCGGGCTGGGTGCCAAAGCCAGTGCGCAACCGGTGCGTTTCGAAGTTACCCGTTACAACGACAAGCCTTATCGCCCTGTTAATGAACAGCAGAGCAATAAGCACGTTGAGCGCCTCAAGGCTGGCAGTTTCGAGGTAGCCAAGCGCGAAGACAAGCCGACCCGGTCCCGCCCGGGAGCCCCGTTTATCACGTCCACATTGCAGCAGGCTGCAAGTAACCGCCTGGGATTCAGTGTCAAGAAAACCATGATGCTGGCTCAGCGCCTGTATGAAGCCGGCTACATTACCTACATGCGTACCGACTCCACCAACCTGAGTCAGGACGCTGTTAACAGTTGTCGCGATTACATCAAGGATCAGTTTGGTGACCGTTACCTGCCTGCAAAGCCCAGGGTTTACGGTAGTAAAGAGGGGGCTCAGGAAGCACACGAAGCCATTCGCCCCACCGAGGTAGCCCGTCAGGCTTCTGCCATCAGTGGCCTTGAGAAGGACGCTGAGAAGCTCTATGAGCTTATCTGGCGCCAGTTTGTTGCCTGCCAGATGTCAGAGGCGGAATTCCTCAGTACGTCTATCGTGGTGGCTAACGGCGATTATGAGCTGCGTACCCGCGGTCGCATTATCAAGTTTGATGGTTTTCTGAAAGTGGCGCCTCAATCGGCCAAAAAAGAGGAAGATATTGCCCTGCCCGATATCCAGGTCGGGGAAGCGTTAAGCCTGGAAAAGCTGGAGCCAAGCCAGCATTTCACCAAGCCGGCTCCGCGCTACACGGAAGCGAGCCTGGTAAAAGAACTGGAGAAACAGGGTATTGGCCGGCCATCCACCTATGCTTCGATTATTTCCACCATTCAGGATCGGGGCTACGTACGGCTTCAGAACCGGCGTTTTTACGCAGAAAAAATGGGCGAAATTGTCACTGAGCGTCTGTGCGAGTCTTTCTCCAATCTGATGGATTATGATTTTACAGCCAAGATGGAAGGAGATCTTGATCATATCGCCGAAGGCGAGGTGGACTGGAAGAAGGTTCTCAACGACTTTTATGCCCGCTTCCGCCAGCAACTGGAGGCTGCTGAAACGGAAGAAGGCGAAGGCGGCATGCGCCCGAATACGCCAACGGAAACCAGTATTCCGTGCCCCACCTGCGGTCGCAATATGCAGATTCGCGTTGCCAGTACCGGTGTGTTTTTGGGGTGCTCGGGTTATTCGTTGCCTCCAAAAGAGCGTTGCAAGACCACCATCAACCTGGTCTCCGGCGATGAGGTTGTCAGTGCCGATGATGATGTGGAAGGCGAGGGTGAAACCCGACTGCTGCGCAAGAAGCGTCGCTGCCCGATATGCTCTACTGCCATGGACAGCTATCTGGTGGACGAAACCCGCAAACTCCACGTTTGTGGTAACAACCCCGACTGTTCAGGTTACGAAGTTGAAGAAGGTACGTTCCGGATAAAAGGCTATGATGGCCCCACACTTGAGTGCGACAAGTGCGGCTCCGAGATGCAGTTGAAAACCGGTCGCTTTGGCAAGTACTTCGGGTGTACCAATGACAGCTGCAAGAACACACGCAAACTGTTGAAGAGCGGCGAGCCTGCGCCCCCCAAGATGGATCCGGTTCCCATGCCAGAGCTGAAGTGCCAGAAGGTGGATGACACCTATGTTCTGCGTGATGGCGCCTCCGGGCTTTTCCTTGCCGCCAGCAAGTTTCCCAAAAACCGTGAAACCCGTCCGCCGCTGGTGATGGAGATCAAACCACACCGGGACGAGATCGATCCGAAACATGACTACCTGATGGATGCCCCTGAACGGGACCCCGAGGGCAATCCCACAGTCATCCGTTATAGTCGTAAAACGAAAGAGCAGTACGTGATGTCGGAAAAAGACGGCAAAGCTACTGGCTGGTCTGCGTGGTATATAAATGGGAAGTGGCAACCACGCCAGAAGTGACCTTGTGGAAGCGGCTGATCAAAAAAAAAGAGGGGTAGGCAATTTACTACCCCTCTTTTGGTTAAGCCGGTTTATGTTTTGTTGACCGGAAGCGTCGCAATCTCTGGATCAGCGAGGACGTGTCCCAGCGCCTTCCGCCCATTTCCTGGACATCCCCGTAGAACTGGTCCACCAGAGCGGTAACCGGCAGTGAAGCATTCACTTTACGGGCTTCCTCCAGGCATATGCCCAGATCCTTGCGCATCCAGTCCACCGCAAATCCATGATCAAACTCGCCATCAATCATGGTTCCTGAACGATTCTCCATTTGCCAGGACTGGGCGGCGCCCTTCGAGATCACATCCACAACCTTTCTCACATCAAGATTCGCCTGCTCCGCGAAGTGCAGGGCCTCTGAGAGCCCCTGAACCAGGCCTGCAATGGCAATCTGGTTGACCATCTTGGTCTTCTGGCCACTACCTGCAGGGCCCATCAGGTTCAGGGCCCGGGCATAATGTTGAAGCACCGGCTCGGCTTTTGCGTAATCGGGCTCGGTGCCCCCACACATGATGGTGAGCTGGCCGTTTTCAGCCCCTTGCTGGCCTCCTGATACTGGTGCATCTATAAAACCCATGCCCGCCTTGCGTGAGGCTTCGGCGAGTCTCTCGGCTACGCCGGCGGAAGCGGTGGTATGGTCCACCAGAATGGCGCCGGGTTCCGCATGGGCCAGAATGCCTTCACTGCCTTCGTAAACTGCGATGAGATCCCTGTCAGCGCCTACGCAGGTCAGAACAAAATCAGCGCCTTTGACGGCGTCCTCAATGCTCTGGCATGCAGTTCCCGGGTAGTCTCTGGCCCATTGCCGGGACTTTTCTGCTGAGCGGTTCCAGACTCGCACGGTCAAGCCTGCCCGTGCCAGGTGGCCCGCCATGGGGTAGCCCATTACACCAAGACCGATAAAAGTTGCTGTAGTCATCAGTTTCTCCTTGAAGATGTGTAGAGCTTAACTTAGCACAGAGTTCGTGGCCTGCCGGTGTAAAAAGACTGGTAGCCAAATGTCCAAAAAAAAGGCCGCTGAATCAGCGGCCTCGAAACTGACAGGGCTCTACTTCTGAGGGTAATCCCGCGCGGTTGAGCCAGTGTAAAGCTGACGCGGTCTGCCAATGCGGTAATCGCCACTCACCATTTCATTCCAGTGTGAGAACCAGCCGATGGTACGCGACATGGCAAAAATAACCGTAAACATGGACGTGGGGATGCCCATGGCTTTGAGGATAATGCCGGAATAGAAGTCCACGTTCGGGTAGAGTTTGCGCTCCACGAAGTACTCGTCTTCAAGGGCAATCTTCTCCAGGCGCTGTGCTATTTTCAGCAGCGGATCGTTTTCAAGGCCCAGCTCGCCCAATACTTCATGCGCTGTCTCAGCCATGACCTTGGCGCGCGGATCGAAGTTCTTGTACACCCGGTGGCCAAAGCCCATCAGGCGGAACGGGTCGTCTTTGTCCTTGGCCTTGGCGATGAACTTTTCAATGTTGGATTCGTCGCCGATTTCAGCGAGCATTTCCAGTACCGCCTCGTTGGCGCCGCCGTGAGCCGGGCCCCAGAGCGCTGCAATGCCGGATGCAATGCAGGCGTAGGGGTTGGCACCCGATGAACCTGCCAGCCGAACCGTGGACGTGGAGGCATTCTGTTCGTGGTCTGCATGCAGAATAAATATCCGGTCCATGGCTTTCGCCAGAATCGGGTTTGGCTCGTAGGTCTCGCAGGGAACGCCAAACATCATCTGCAGGAAGTTCTCAGCGTAGGAAAGATCATTCCTTGGATACACAAAAGGCTGGCCAATGCTGTACTTGTAGCACCAGGCCGCAATGGTCGGCATCTTGGCGACCAGACGATGGGCTGTGATTTCCCGTTGATGCTCGTCGGTAACATCCATCTGGTCGTGATAAAACGCTGAAAGCGCTCCGACCACACCGCACATGATAGCCATCGGATGCGCATCCCGGCGGAAACCGTGGAAGAAATTACGCATCTGGTCATGGAGCATGGTGTGATTCTTGATGGTTTCGTGGAACTGCCTGTTTTCCTCAGCGGTGGGTAGCTCGCCCTTGAGGAGCAGGTAACAGACTTCCAGATAATCCGAGTGCTCTGCGAGTTGCTCGATCGGATAACCCCGGTGCAGAAGTACGCCGTTTTCACCATCAATGTAGGTGATTGCCGACTCGCAGGAGGCTGTGGAAACAAACCCCGGGTCGTAAGTGAAAACGCCGTGCTGGACCAGGCTTCGTACGTCAATAACGTCAGGGCCTACGGTGCCGGAATAAACCGGTAGCTCAATGGACTTGTCTCCCACCGAGAGCGTGGCTTTCCTGTCGGTCATAGTGCTCTCCTGTTTATCAGCTCTGGCAGCGCCGGCTGCCTTTTATAGTTGCGCGAGAAGTCGCGTATTATCGCAAAACTGGCGGCAAAATATAGGGCGTTGCCTTTTTTTGTCAATGAAAGAGTGCGGAAACCGCGTGATTGAGTCCTTGTTGTAAATCAGGGATATCACGAATAATGCCGTCTGCTGCCAAAAAAAGCATTTGTCAATACGCCTAATAGCTTGCTGTGTTAAGGTTTTAGTCGGAATTTCGCACCGGTTGCGCGTTTGTAATTATACGGGCGCCTCCTTATAATCCGTAGCCCGGAATCGGGGATTCATCGTCTTGGGTGCTTGTGCGTAGCAAGCTACCTGGTTGGTGTCCGCCCTCCTGAACCATTCGGTTGTCGGTTTCGTATCGAACATCCGAGCCTAACATACCAACCATCCGCCACCGGTTTTCCGGTCCCGCGGCATCAAGAGAGAGTGTGAGAGCGCTGTGAATAGCAAACGACCAGTAAATCTCGATCTCGGCAAGTTTCATTTTCCGCTGCCAGCCATTACGTCCATATTGCACCGCATCAGCGGCATCATCATTTTTGTTGGTGTTGCGTTCCTGCTTTACGGGCTTCAGCTTTCCCTGTCGGGGGAAGAAGGCTTCAGCCAGGTCAGTGAACTGCTGAACAGCTTCCTTGCCAAGCTGATTGTCTGGGGCATCCTGTCTGCTCTGCTGTATCACCTGGTTGCAGGTATCAAGCACCTGCTCATGGACATGGGTATCGGTGAAGAGCTGGAGAGCGGGCGTGCAGCCGCGAAGATTACCATTGCAGTTTCCGTCATCCTCATCGTTCTGGCAGGAGTTTGGGTATGGGCATGAATAGTGTGACCAATCTTGGTCGTAATGGTATCCAGGACTGGATCATCCAGCGGGTCTCTGCCTATGTATTAGCCTTTTACACGCTGTTTCTGATCGGTTTTTTTGCGACAACCGATGTTGATTACCAAACATGGTCGGCATTGTTTGATCAGTCGTGGTTCAAGATATTTACGCTGCTGACCCTTCTTTCGATCGGTGCCCATGCTTGGGTTGGACTTTGGACGGTTTCCACGGACTACATCAAATCCGCGATGCAGCGTTTTCTCTTTCAGGCAGCGTTCATGCTCGTGATTTTCGTGTATGTGGTCTGGGGTATTCAGATTATTTGGGGGCTTTAATTAATGGCTAATATCAAGACCATGTCATACGACGCAATTGTTATCGGTGGTGGCGGTGCCGGTATGCGAGCGGCCCTGCAGTTAACCGAGTCTGGCGTTAACACGGCCTGTATCACAAAAGTATTTCCGACCCGTTCGCACACAGTGTCTGCCCAGGGTGGCATTACCTGTGCGATCGCAAGTGCAGACCCCAACGATGACTGGCGCTGGCACATGTACGACACCGTTAAGGGGTCTGACTACATCGCCGACCAGGACGCTGTTGAATACATGTGTTCAGTAGGGCCCCAGGCCGTATTTGAACTCGAGCACATGGGGCTTCCGTTTTCCCGTACCGAGCAGGGCCGAATCTACCAGCGCCCGTTTGGTGGCCAGTCCAAAGGGCCGGATAACCCTACGCAGGCTGCCCGCACCTGTGCTGCCGCTGACCGCACCGGCCATGCGCTCCTGCACACGCTTTACCAGGCCAACCTGAAAGGCGGCACAACGTTCCTGAACGAGTGGTATGCGGTTGATCTCGTCAAGAACGGCAAAGACGAAGTTGTGGGCGTTGTGGCCATCGAAATTGAAACCGGGGAAGTGGCTTACATCAAGGCGAAGGCCACGGTTCTGGCTACCGGCGGTGCCGGCCGGATATACGCTTCCACAACCAACGCCCTGATCAATACCGGTGACGGTATTGGCATGGCATTGCGTGCCGGTTTCCCCATGCAGGACATGGAGATGTGGCAGTTCCACCCGACAGGCATTTACGGTGCCGGTACTCTGGTAACCGAAGGTTGCCGGGGTGAGGGCGGTTATCTCATCAATGCCGAGGGCGAGCGCTTTATGGAGCGTTACGCTCCGAATGCCAAGGATCTTGCCGGCCGTGACGTTGTAGCCAGGGCCATGGTTATCGAAATTCTTGAGGGCCGTGGTTGTGGTCCGGAGAAAGACCACGTTCTGCTGAAGCTGGATCATCTTGGTGAAGAGACCCTGAACCTGCGCCTGCCAGGTATCTGCGAGCTTTCCCGTACCTTCGCGCACGTTGATCCGGTAAAAGAGCCGGTTCCCGTTGTGCCTACCTGTCACTACATGATGGGTGGCATTCCCACTAACGTAGGTGGCCAGGCGCTGACCCAGGACGAGAATGGGAACGATAAGCCGATTCCCGGCCTGTTTGCCTGTGGTGAGGCTGCATGTGTATCGGTTCACGGTGCTAACCGCCTGGGCGGGAACTCGCTGCTGGACCTCGTGGTCTTTGGGCGTGCAGCGGGTCTGCACATTGAGGAGCAGTTGCGTGGCGGCTTTGAAGTAGACGGCGCCAGCGAAGAAGATATCAAGCGCGCCATGGCTCGACTCGACCGCCTGAACAGCGCTTCAGAAGGCGAAAGCGTTGCAGAGGTTCGCAAAGACCTGCAAAACTGCATGCAGCTTTACTTCGGCGTATTCCGTGACGGCAAGAGCATGGAGGAAGGCCTGAAGAAGCTGGAAGCCATCGGAGAACGTGTTCGCAACACCAAACTTGCTGATACCAGCAGCGCATTTAACACTGCACGGATTGAGGCGCTGGAGTTGGATAACCTGTTTGAAGTGGCTCAGGCTACGGCAATTGCAGCTCACGAGCGCAAGGAAAGTCGCGGTGCCCACGCCCGCAACGACTTCACCGAGCGTGACGATGAGAACTGGCTGAAGCACTCTCTTTATTTCCCACTGGACAAGAGAATCGGCAAGCGTGACGTTAACTTTGCGCCCAAGACAGTCGATACTTTCCAGCCTAAAGTCCGGACCTACTAAGGGGAACACACATAATGTTGGTAAGCCTATACCGCTATAACCCGGAAACTGACAATGCCCCCTACATGCAGGATGTCGAGGTTGATCTTCCTGCAGGCAAGGATCTGATGGTGCTTGACGTACTTAATCTGATCAAGGAGAAGGATCCGTCGATGGCCTATCGCCGCTCCTGTCGTGAGGGGGTTTGCGGTTCAGATGGCATGAACATGAACGGCAAGAACGGGTTGGCCTGTATAACGCCAGTGTCACAAGTGGTGAAAAACGGCAAGCTGGTGTTGCGCCCGCTGCCAGGATTGCCGGTCATTCGCGACCTCGTTGTGGATATGAGCCTGTTCTACAAACAGTACGAGAAGATCATGCCGTACCTGGTGAATGACACGCCGGCGCCTGCCATTGAGCGTTTGCAGTCTCCGGAAGACCGGGAAAAGCTGGACGGTTTGTACGAGTGTATCCTCTGTGCCTGCTGCTCAACGTCCTGTCCGTCGTTCTGGTGGAATCCGGACAAGTTTATCGGCCCGGCAGGGTTGTTGCAGGCCTACCGTTTTCTGGCAGACAGCCGCGACACGGCTCAGGCCGAGCGGCTTGCCAATCTGGATGACCCGTTCAGCGTGTTCCGTTGCCGGGGTATCATGAACTGTGTCAGCGTTTGTCCCAAAGGGCTGAACCCCACAAAGGCAATCGGCCATATCCGGAATCTGTTGCTGCACAGGACGACCTGAGCAGCAGTATTTCATATAGACGCTATACTGTTCTGACCAGGTTGGAACCCGGAAGGCCTCGCATGCATGCGGGGCCTTCAACCAAAGGCTTATAGTCAAAGGTCTTACCCGGGTGCAAACTACGCAAGCCGTGGCGGGAACCATCATATTTTCTTGCGGCGTTGCTGAGTATAAAAATCATTGGGGAACGGAAAACATCCGTGTTGGGTGTGATGACCACAGTCGATCCCGTAAAAACCCGTATTGACTGGTAATTGCCCTTGGCCGACCATGTTTGGCTTCCCCGCATCAGCCCAAGGTGAGCTATTCAAAATGCAAGAAAGCATCATGGAGCAGTTATGGCAGACTTCCCACTTGCAGGGTGGAAATCTGGCCTATGTTGAACAGCTTTTTGAAACCTACCTGACAGATCCAAATGCCATTCCTGAAGAATGGCGAAGCTATTTTGACAAGCTACCAAGCGTTGACGGCTATCAGGGCCGCGACGTGAATCATTCCTCTATTCGCGAGCAATTTGAACACATTTCCCGCAATCAGCGTTTCCTCGCAAGCACCAGCGGCGTACCGGTTGGTGCGATTTCAGATTCGGATAAAAAACAGATTCGTGTCCTGCAGCTTATCAACGCTTATCGCTTTCGTGGTCACCAGGAAGCCAAGCTTGATCCGCTCGGTGTCTGGCAGCGTCCCAAGGTAGAAGATCTCGATCTGTCTTTTCATGATTTGACCGAGTCCGATCGCGATCTGGAGTTTCAGACCGGTTCCCTGAGCTTTGGCTCGGAAACCATGAAACTTGGCGATATCGTTGACGGGCTTCGGAAGACCTACTGCGGCAGCATCGGCGCCGAGTATATGCACGTAGTTGATACGCGCATTAAACGCTGGTTCCAGCAGCGCATGGAACCGGTTCGCTCCGAGCCCGGTTTCGAGTCCAAAACCCGCAAACACATTCTTGAGCGCCTTGTGGCAGCGGAAGGCCTGGAGAAGTATCTCGGTTCCCGCTATCCGGGTGTTAAACGCTTTGGTCTCGAGGGCGGCGAAAGCCTGATTCCCTGCGTGGACGAACTGATCCAGCGTGCCGGTTCCTATGGTGCCAAGGAAATTGTTCTGGGTATGGCACACCGTGGCCGCCTGAACGTGCTGGTTAATACCCTGGGCAAGAACCCCAAGGAATTGTTTGACGAATTCGAAGGCAAAAAGCTCGCCGACTCCGGTTCCGGTGACGTCAAGTACCACCAGGGTTTTTCATCGAATGTGATGACCGAGGGTGGGGAAGTACACCTTGCGATGGCATTCAACCCGTCGCACCTGGAAATCGTATCTCCGGTTGTTGAAGGTTCTGTACGCGCGCGTCAGACTCGCCGAAATGACACCGAAGGCAATCAGGTGGTTCCCGTGATCATGCACGGTGATGCCGCGTTTGCCGGCCAGGGTGTGGTGATGGAAACCTTCCAGATGTCCCAGACCCGTGGTTTCGGGGTGGGCGGCACCATTCACATCGTCATCAACAACCAGGTTGGCTTCACCACCAGCAAGCAGGAAGATGCACGCTCCACCGAGTATTGTACGGACGTTGCCAAGATGGTGCAGGCGCCCATACTGCATGTGAACGCCGACGATCCCGAAGCGGTTGTGTTCGTCACTCAGATGGCAATGGACTACCGTAACGAGTTCAAGGGCGACGTGGTGATCGATCTGGTGTGCTACCGCCGCCGTGGCCACAACGAAGCGGACGAGCCTGCAGCTACCCAGCCGATGATGTACGAGAAAATCCGCAAGCTGAAAACCACGCGCAATATCTACGCCGACAAGCTGATTGCGGAAGGTGTTGTGAGCGAGGACGAAGTCAAGGAAATGGAGAATGACTACCGTGACGCGCTGGATAACGGTGAACATGTAGTCAAATCCCTGGTGAAGGAACCCAACAAGGATCTCTACGTTGACTGGACTCCCTATCTGGGCCACGAGTGGACGGCCAAGTGCAAATCCAGCGTCGCTCTGAAAACCATTCAGAAATTGGGTAAAAAACTGACCCAGGTTCCGGAAGGTTTCAGCATTCAGCGCCAGGTTGCCAAGATCGTAACCGATCGGGAAAAAATGACAGCGGGTGCGCTTCCCATAAACTGGGGTTACGGCGAAATCATGGCTTACGCAACGCTGTTGAATGAGGGGCACCCGGTGCGGATCACGGGTCAGGACGTGGGTCGGGGCACCTTTTCCCACCGCCATGCGGTTCTGCATAATCAGAAAGACGGCTCCAGGCATATTGCGCTTGCCCAGCTCTCTGAAGACCAGCCCAAGTTTGAGATCTACGACTCACTGCTTTCCGAAGAAGCGGTGATGGCGTTCGAATATGGTTACGCAACCACCACACCCAATTCCCTTGTAGTGTGGGAAGCCCAGTTTGGCGACTTCGCAAACGGTGCCCAGGTTGTTATCGACCAGTTCCTGACCAGTGGTGAGCATAAGTGGGGTCGCCTGTGTGGCCTTACACTGCTGCTGCCGCATGGTTACGAGGGCCAGGGCCCCGAACACAGTTCTGCCCGCCTTGAGCGATTCCTGCAGCTCTCCGCGCAGAACAACATTCAGGTGTGTGTGCCGACAACGCCATCCCAGATATTCCACATGCTGCGCCGTCAGGTGAAGCGCCCGCTGCGTAAGCCGCTGGTTGCGATCACGCCCAAGAGTCTGTTGCGCCACAAGGAAGCCACCTCGGATCTGGACGACCTCACCTCAGGCACCTTCCAGACCGTTCTTCCCGAGAAAGAATTGCCGGAAGCGAAAAAAGTTACCCGGGTTATTCTTTGCAGTGGAAAAGTTTATTACGACCTGTTGGAAAAGAAGAAAACCGATGAGCGTGAGGATGTTGCCATTGTTCGTATCGAGCAGCTCTATCCGTTCCCCGGTGAGGACCTGGACGAGACGCTGGCGCCTTACACAAAGCTGAAACACGTTGTATGGTGTCAGGAAGAGCCGATGAACCAGGGTGCCTGGTACTGCAGTCAGCACCACATGCGCAATGCGCTGCAACGCCTGAATCCCAAGCTTTCGCTGCAGTATGCAGGGCGCGCGGCATCTGCCTCTCCGGCAGTCGGTCATATGTCTGTGCATATTGAAGAACAGAAAAAACTTGTTAACGACGCGTTTGAAATCTGACGAGCTACCGAACTAAGGAACTGTAATGTCTACTGAGATCAAAGCCCCCGTATTCCCGGAGTCGGTCGCAGAAGGTACTGTCGCGACCTGGCACAAGCAGCCTGGCGAAGCCTGTTCACGTGACGACCTGATCGTCGATATTGAAACCGATAAGGTGGTTCTCGAGGTTGTTGCGCCAGCGGATGGTGTAATTGAAGAAGTTATTAAGGGTGAAGGCGACACCGTTGAAAGCGGTGAGGTTATTGGTAAGTTCAAAGAGGGCGCCAAGGGTGACGCCAGCCCTGCTGACAGTAAAGATTCAAAAGCTGAGGCGGACCAGGACAAGGAGAAAGCTGAAGAGAAAGCCGACTCCAAGCAGCAGGATTCCGCTGATGCCATACTCAGCCCGGCCGCACGCAAGCTGGCTGAGGAAAACAACGTGGACCCGGATGCTGTAACAGGTACCGGAAAAGACGGACGCGTTACCAAGGAAGACGTTCAGAATCATATTGATAGCACGAAGTCTTCAGGCGAATCCTCAAAAGCGGCGCCTTCTGAAATGCCCGAGGTAAATGTGGCAGCCGGCGAGCGTCCGGAAAAACGTGTTCCCATGACGCGTCTGCGGGCCAGTATCGCCAAGCGCCTTGTGAACGCCCAGCAGACAGCGGCCATGCTGACAACCTTCAATGAGGTTGACATGGGGCCGATCATGGAACTGCGCAAGCAGTATCAGGACAGTTTTGTAAAGCGTCATGATATCAAGCTTGGCTTTATGTCGTTTTTTGCCAAAGCTGCAACTGAAGCCCTGAAGCGTTTCCCCGCTGTTAACGCCTCTATTGATGGTAATGACATTGTTTACCATGGCTATCAGGATATCGGGGTTGCCGTATCCACGGATCGTGGCCTGGTCGTTCCGGTTGTTCGCGATGTGGATGCGCTGGGCCTGGCGGATATCGAGAAAAAGATTGTGGAGTACGGCACCAAGGCAAAAGGTGGCAAGCTTGCCATTGAAGATATGACCGGTGGTACCTTTACCATTACCAACGGTGGTATTTTCGGATCCCTGCTGTCTACGCCGATCCTGAACCCGCCCCAAACGGCGATTCTGGGTATGCACAAGATTCAGGAACGCCCCATGGCGGTCAATGGCAAGGTTGAAATTCGTCCGATGATGTACCTTGCGCTGTCCTATGACCACCGCATGGTTGATGGCAAAGAGGCGGTGCAGTTCCTTGTGGCCATCAAGGACATGCTCGAGGATCCGGCACGTATTCTGCTGGACGTGTGAATCGACATTTAACGAATCAGAAAACAGGATTAGCTATGTCTGATAAGTACGACGTAATCGTCATTGGTGCGGGCCCCGGTGGCTATGTTGCTGCTATCAAAGCGGCTCAGCTCGGGCTCAAAACCGCATGTGTCGAGTCGTGGAGCTCCAAGGATGGCAAAAGCCAGGTTCTTGGTGGCACCTGCCTGAACGTGGGTTGCATCCCATCCAAGGCGTTGCTCGAGATTACCCACAAGTTCGAGGAAGCGAGCCACGACTACGAAATGCAGGGCATCATTGCCAAGGATGTCAAAATAGATGTTGCCAAGATGATGGAGCGCAAGAGCGGCATCGTCAAACAGTTGACCGGCGGTATTGCGGGGCTTTTCAAATCCAATGGCGTGACCCCCATTCATGGGCACGGCAAGCTTCTGGCGAATCGTCAGGTTGAAGTTACCGATAAAGACGGCAAGACCAAAACCTATGAAGCTGAAAACGTGATTATCGCGACCGGCTCGAAGCCGATAGAAATCCCGCCGGCCCCCATGACAGAAGGCTATATCGTGGATTCGGAAGGCGCGCTGGAGTTTGACGAAGTGCCCAAGCGCCTTGGCATTATCGGTGCCGGTGTTATCGGCCTTGAGCTGGGTAGTGTCTGGGCCCGTCTCGGTTCGGAAGTGACAGTGCTTGAAGCACAGGACACCTTCCTGCCCGCAGTCGATCAGCAGGTCGCCAAGGATGCGCTGAAGCAGTTCCGCAAGCAGGGCCTCAATATTATCATGGGTGGCCGGGTAACCGGTGCAGAGGTCAAGCGCAAGCTGGTTAACGTGAGCTACGAAGACAGCAAGGGCAAACAGGAACTGAAGGTGGACAAGCTGATTGTTGCTGTTGGCCGCAGGCCCTACACAGACAATCTTCTGGCCGCAGATTCCGGCGTCAGCATGGACGAGCGTGGCTTTATCTTTGTAGACGACCAGTGCAAAACCGAGGCTCCCGGCGTTTGGGCGGTGGGCGACGTTGTGCGTGGCCCGATGCTGGCGCACAAAGCTTCGGAAGAGGGCGTTATGGTTGCCGAGCGTATTGCCGGTCAGAAACCCCAGGTCAACTATGACTGCATCCCCAACGTTATCTACACGTCGCCGGAGGTGGCCTGGGTAGGTAAGACCGAGGAGCAGCTCAAGAATGAAGGTGAAGCCTACAAGGTTGGCACTTTCCCGTTTGCGGCTAACGGTCGTGCCATGGCGGCAAATTCCACCGCAGGCATGGTGAAAATCATTGCCGACGAGAAAACTGACCGGATTCTGGGCTTCCACGTTGTCGGGCCGCAGGCATCGGAAATCATTGCCCAGGGCGTTATTGCCATGGAATTCGGCTCCAGTGCAGAAGATCTGGCGTTGACCTGTTTTGCACACCCGACTCTTTCCGAGTCTGTGCATGAGGCAGCACTGGCAGTTAACGGTGGTGCGATTCATATCGCAAACCGTCGCAAAAAGAAGTAACGCAAGCCAGGAAGCAGGGGCGCCCGTGATGGCGCCCCTTTACCATAAAAACAGCTGATTTCCGGTTGCGATCGTGGTGAGCTGAGGTGATCCCCTGCTCATCGAACCGAATTCGCGTTAAAGACTCCCTCTGCGGGGAGCGGCGGGTTCACTTCCGTACGTGGTTATCCTCCATCAAAAAGCGGGACACTAACTATGAATTTGCATGAATATCAGGGCAAACAGCTTTTCGCTGAATATGGCCTGCCGGTATCCCAGGGTATTGCCTGTGACACCCCGAAAGAAGCGGTTGCTGCCGCTGACGAAATTGGCGGCGATGCGTGGGTGGTCAAAGCCCAGGTTCACGCGGGTGGTCGTGGTAAGGCTGGCGGTGTAAAGCTGGTCAAGAGCAAAGATGAAATCCGCGAGTTCGCTGAGAAGTGGCTGGGCAAAAACCTGGTAACCTACCAGACAGACGAAAACGGCCAGCCGGTTAGCAAGATTCTGGTTGAGTCGCTGACTGACATCGACCAGGAGCTGTATCTGGGTGCGGTGGTTGACCGTGGCACCCGCCGTATCGTTTTCATGGCATCCACCGAGGGCGGTGTCGAAATCGAGACGGTTGCCGAAGAAACACCGGAAAAGATTCTGAAAGCAGAAATTGACCCGCTTGTTGGCGCTCAGCCATACCAGGGCCGCGAACTGGCCTTCAAGCTTGGCCTGGAAGGCAAGCAAATCGGCCAGTTCACCAAGATTTTCCTGGGGTTGGCGAAGCTGTTTGAAGAGCGTGATCTGGCTCTGCTGGAAATCAACCCGCTGGTCATTACGCCAGCCGGTGACCTGCACTGCCTGGATGCGAAGATTGGCGTTGATGGCAACGCACTGTACCGCCAGAAGAAAATCCAGGAAATGCACGATCCTTCCCAGGAAGACCCCCGGGAGGCCGAAGCCGCCAAATGGGAACTCAACTATGTGGCCCTCGATGGCAATATCGGCTGCATGGTGAACGGCGCCGGCCTGGCCATGGGTACCATGGATATCATCAAGCTCTCTGGCGGCCAGCCGGCCAACTTCCTGGACGTTGGCGGTGGTGCTACCAAAGAGCGGGTTTCCGAAGCCTTCAAGATCATTTTGTCTGATGACGCAGTGCAAGCCGTACTGGTTAACATCTTTGGCGGTATTGTACGCTGCGACATGATTGCTGAAGGTATTATTGGCGCGGTCAAAGAAGTCGGCGTCAAGGTTCCTGTGGTTGTGCGCCTTGAAGGCAACAACGCTGAGAAAGGCACCAAGGTACTTGCCGAAAGTGGCCTGAACATTATCGCCGCCACCAGTCTGGCGGATGCTGCAGAGCAAGTTGTTAAAGCCGCAGGGGGTAAATAATGAGCATCCTGATCAATAAAGACACCAAGGTTATCTGCCAGGGTTTTACCGGCGCACAGGGTACCTTCCACTCTGAGCAGGCTATCGAGTACGGCACCAAAATGGTTGGTGGTGTCAGCCCGGGCAAGGGCGGTACCGAGCATTTGGGCCTGCCTGTATTCAATACCGTTCGCGAAGCTGTGGAAAAGACCGGTGCCCAGGCAACCGTCATCTATGTTCCGGCTCCCTTCTGTAAAGATGCAATTATTGAAGCCGCCGATGCCGGCCTCGAGCTGATTGTATGTATTACCGAAGGCATCCCGACCATCGATATGCTGTATGCCAAAGAATACGTTGACCGCAAAGGCGTTCGCATGATCGGGCCTAACTGCCCGGGCGTTATCACACCGGGTGAGTGCAAGATTGGTATCATGCCGGGCCACATTCACAAGCCAGGCAAGGTGGGGATTGTATCCCGTTCCGGTACCCTGACTTACGAAGCGGTCAAGCAGACCACAGATTTCGGTTACGGTCAGTCTACCTGTGTAGGCATTGGTGGTGACCCGATTCCGGGGTCCAACTTCATCGATATCCTCAAACTGCTGCAGGAAGATCCGCAGACCGAAGCCATCGTGATGATTGGTGAAATTGGTGGCACGGCTGAAGAAGAAGCTGCCGCTTACATCAAAGAAAATGTCACCAAGCCTGTGGTTTCCTACATTGCCGGTGTTACTGCACCTCCAGGCAAGCGTATGGGCCACGCCGGCGCAATTATCTCCGGTGGCAAGGGTACCGCAGACGAGAAGTTTGCCGCCCTGAACGACGCCGGTGTGAAGACCGTGCGCAGTCTGGCCGAGATTGGCAAGGCTCTGAAGGAAGTTACTGGCTGGTAAGCAGGCTTCTTTTGCCAAAACCCCCGTTTCTGTTCTGCAGAGCGGGGGTTTTTTATTTATAATGCCGGGTCGCCTGATCTACTATGGGCGTTTTCCATTCAAAAGAAGGAGTTTGTGCTTTGAGTTCTGTAGATTCCCAGCAACGGGTATTGTCCGGTATGCGTCCGACCGGCAAGCTTCACCTTGGTCATTATCATGGTGTGCTGAAAAACTGGGTGAAACTCCAGCACGAATTCGAGTGCTTCTTCTTTATCGCCGACTGGCATGCGTTGACCACTCAGTATGATGACCCCTCCGGCATTGAGCAAAGTGTCTGGGACATGGTGATTGACTGGCTGGCAGCAGGTGTAAATCCGGGTTCTTCCACCATGTTTATCCAGTCCCAGGTGCCGGAGCACGCGGAATTGCATTTGTTGCTGTCCATGATTACACCGCTGGGCTGGCTGGAGCGCATTCCAACCTACAAGGACCAGCAGGAAAAACTGCGGGAAAAAGACCTGGCGACCTACGGGTTCCTGGGCTATCCGCTGCTGCAAACCGCCGACATACTGATGTACCGCGCGGGTAAGGTTCCCGTGGGTGCAGACCAGGTGTCCCACGTTGAAATAACCCGCGAGATCGCCCGTCGATTCAACCATATCTATGGTCGCGAGCCGGGTTTTGAAGAGCAGGCGGAATCGGCCATCGTCAAGATGGGCAAGAAAAACGCCAAGCTCTATCGCACGCTCAAAAAGCGTTATCAGGAAGAGGGCGACATGGAGGCATTGGACACCGCGCGCGCCTTGCTGATGGAGCAGCAGAACATTTCTCTTGGCGACCGTGAACGCCTTTACGGGTATATCGAGGGTGGTGGCAAGGTTATCCTGCCAGAGCCCCAGCCACTGCTGACGCCGGAATCCAAGATGCCGGGGCTGGATGGGCAAAAAATGTCCAAGTCCTATAATAACTACATTGGCCTGCGGGAAGAACCCGACAGTGTGGCGCAAAAAGTTCGCACCATGCAGACAGACCCGCAGCGGGTTCGGCGCACCGACCCGGGCGAGCCCGAGAAATGTCCGGTTTGGGGATTGCACAAAGTGTACTCCGACGCAGCAACCCAGGAATGGGTGCAGACCGGTTGTCGCAGTGCGGGTATAGGCTGCCTGGAATGCAAGGCGCCGTTAATAGAATCCATTCTTGAAGAGCAGCGCCCCTTGCGCGAGCGGGCGCTTGAATACGAAGATAATCCGGATCTTGTACAGTCCATCCTGCAGGAAGGGCGTGAACATGCCCGTGACGCAGCACGGGATACGCTTGAGGAAGTCAGAGCAGCCATGGGCCTGAGCTATCGTTAAAGTTAAAGAAGCCAAACCAGAGCCGTTAGCGCTGGCACGGGTATCCGGGGAACCGTTTACCGATCTGCCCAGCGATCTGTACATTCCACCAGATGCTCTTGCCGTCTTTCTTGAGGCCTTCGAAGGGCCTCTTGATCTATTGCTGTACCTCATACGGCGGCAGAATATGGACATTCTGGATATTGATGTCAGTGAAATAACCCGGCAGTACATGGACTACATCGGAGCGGTTGAGGTTATGCGCTTTGAGCTGGCCGCCGAGTATCTTGTCATGGCGGCTACCCTGGCCGAGATAAAATCCCGTATGCTTCTTCCAAGGCATGAGAGCGAAGAGGACGAAGAGGTAGACCCAAGGGCCGAGCTTATTCGCCGGTTGCAGCAGTATGAGCGTTTCAAGCAGGCTGCGGAAGACATTGATGCTCTGCCACGGATGGAGCGGGACATCTTTCCCGTATCCGCATCCCTGCCGCAGTTGCCCTCGCACCAATCGCATCCGGATGTCGATATGCGGGAATTGCTGCTCGCTCTGCAAGGCGTGCTGAAGCGTGCCGATCTTTTTACCAGTCACCATGTGGAGCGGGAGAAACTGTCCACCCGGGAGCGGATGTCCGCCATCCTCTCCGTGTTACAGGATGATCAGTTTGTCAGCTTTCAAAGCCTGTTTACCATCGAAGAAGGCCGCCTGGGGGTTGTGGTAACGTTTCTGGCAACCCTGGAACTGGTGAAGGAACAGTTGATAGAAATGGTGCAAACAGAGGTGCTGGGCTCGATCCACGTGCGCGCGCGGGCGGCCCGCTAATCCTCCGCACTGTAAAATGGATAGGCAATATGAATGAAGAGCATCTCTCCAGAATTCAGGCAATAGCAGAAGCTGCTCTGCTGGCAGCGGGCAAGCCTCTTTCCCTTGACCAGCTGCGGGAATTGTTTCCGGAAGAGGAACGCCCCGCTCGCCAGGTGATGGAGCACGTTATGATGCTTCTTGACAATGCCTGTGAAGGTCGTGGGTTCGAGCTTCGGAAAGTGGCCAGCGGGTACCGTTTTCAGGTTCGTGAAGAGTTTGCCCCCTGGGTCGGCCGGCTCTTCGAGGAAAAGCCCCAGCGCTACTCCCGTGCATTGCTGGAGACCCTTGCCCTGATTGCCTACCGCCAACCTATTACCCGTGGAGAGATTGAAGACATACGGGGTGTTGCGGTAAGCAGCAATATCATTCGTACTTTACTTGAGCGAGAGTGGGTGCGCATTGTCGGGCATAAGGATGTTCCGGGCAGGCCGGCCATGTACGCGACAACCCGCCAGTTTCTTGATTACTTCAATCTGTCTGGCCTGGATCAGCTGCCACCTTTGTCCGAGATCCGGGATCTGGAAGAAATAGGCCGGGAAGTGGAAAAGAACCTGCAGGCGGAAATCGAGTTTGATGCAACACCTGCGCAGCCCGCGGACGATAACCCGCCAGATCAGACACTTCACTGATATTATTCGGATATCAGTCAGCGATTAAGGATTATGTTCATGGCGTCAGAACGCCCCGGAAAAAAAACAAAGCCGGCAGCAGACCGGGTTGTTAACGAAGGTCCTGAGCGGATCCAGAAACTCCTGGCTCGTGCCGGGATTGGTTCGCGGCGTGAGATTGAAAGCTGGATGGAAGCCGGGCGCCTTACGGTGAACGGTGAGGTTGTTGCGCCAGGCCAGAAAGCAACGGTGAATGACCGGTTTGAGCTGGATGAAAAGCGCCTGGACGTAGCTTCGGCTGCTGTTACCGTGCGCCGGGTTCTTATTTATAACAAACCGGAAGGCGAGGTAACCACACGAAAGGATCCCGAAGGCAGACCAACCGTCTTCGATCGACTGCCAAGACTTAAAGATACCCGCTGGATCTCGATCGGGCGCCTGGATATCAATACGACCGGTCTTGTGTTGTTTACCACAGACGGTGAGCTGGCCAACCGCCTGATGCACCCCTCCAGCCAGATTGATCGGGAATATGCAGTCCGGGTGTTTGGGGAAGTGGATGATGCCATGATTGAGCGCCTGATGGCGGGTGTATTGCTTGAAGATGGCATGGCGAGGTTCAGTGATATCAGTCCGGCGGGGGGAACCGGGATTAACCGCTGGTTCCACGTTACGCTGCTGGAAGGCCGGAACCGCGAGGTACGGCGCCTGTGGGAATCCCAGGGTGTGCGCGTAAGCCGCCTTAAACGGGTGCGTTATGGCCCGGTTTTCCTGCCCAGCCGGCTGACGCTTGGCAAATGGGAAGAGCTGGATCAGAAGGCCGTTGATATGCTTAGCCGGACAGTCGGGCTCGCTTCGGTAGATATACCCCAGAAAACCCCTGACGAACAGGCCACACACGATCGACAGAGAAGAAAGAGCCCCGGGAGCAGTGGCAGAAAGGCCGGAAGCCGGCGTTGGGATGTGAGTGATACCAGGCCAGACCGCAGTGGTGGCTCTGATAAGCCCCGTAAAGCTGGGCAAAAACCCCCACGAACATCAGGGCGCCCGCGCAAGCCCCGTCCCGACAGATAAGAAACGGGGCGAAAGCCGGATTGCCGGGGGCCTCTCCGCCTGTTCAGCCGATGCTGGCAAACACCCGCGTACAGTTCCGGCCCTGGGCTTTCGCCCTGTAAAGGGCCTCATCTGCGCGGGCAATCCACTGGCTCGCGCCTTCTTCCGCCAGATGTCTGGCAACACCGCAACTGATGGTTACGGACAAGTCAGTGCCGCCACAATCCACCCTGAGGCTCGAAACAGCATGGCGTATCCTGTCTGCAACGTCCCGCGCTTCCTGTTCGCCAGTATGGGGCAGTAAAACGGCAAACTCCTCTCCGCCAAACCGGTAAACGCTGTCCGAGTTTCTGATCGTACTCCCAATGGCCTCGGCCGTAAGCCGCAGCAGATGGTCTCCCACCACATGTCCGTACTCATCGTTCACCGATTTGAAGTGATCCAGGTCGCCCAGAATCAGGGCATATTCTTCACCATGGCGGTCGGAAAGCCGGCTGGCACGTTCAAGGTGCTCATCCAGTGCACGTTTATTTGGAATCGAGGTCAGGGCATCAGTCAGCGCTGTCTGCTCAATGGCAATGTACTGGCAGGCGTTCCTTAGCGGGCAAATGGCGGCACTGATGATCATCTCGATACCTTCCAGTTCCTCCTCTGAAAACTTTTGCCTGCGATTCAGGGTGAGAGTGCCGTAGTGCACGCCCTCAAGGCTGAGCCGGTACTCACAACGGTGAGGGCCTCCCATGCCTGTGGCGAACACGAAATCCCGGTGCGCGATCTGATGGTGATAACTTAGCGCATCAAACGGAATGCTGGCATTCATCTCTTCGGCCAGGATACCAAGCTGGGTTTCCAGGGAGAGCGTGGTGGACAGTCGGCGTGTGAGTCGTGTGAGGGGGTCTGGGGCATCCTTCCAACCCTGAAACGCCTGCCGCAATGCTGCCAGGTCTTTTGCCTGTGAGGTGGTTCGCTGTATCGACGGGATATTTTTCACTAGGATTCGCTCTGGTGTGGCAAAATTCATCAAAGTTGACAGGGCCGAGCATTGATCATGCCTGGAATTGAATTCGGTTTTTAAAACAATGGCATGTGAAGCTTTTGTGAAGTGCTTTAAAAGTGTATTCAGTGAGTGTGGTTCAGTGTGTCAAAAATCTGGCAAGCTTTATCCGGCGATAACGCACACTGGCGTAAAATGCTGTTCGGGAGGGGTGGGGATGAAGAATCCCTGTGGTAAACTCTCGGGCCTGTATATTCGCGACCTTTTCGAGAGTGAGCATATTTCCGTATGACGTTTCAGGCCCCAGAAAGTCTTTCCGAGCAGATCGCCCAGCATTTGGGGCAAAGGATCGTCACGCGGGATCTGAAGCCGGGGAGTCGTATTCAGGAGCTCAAGGTGGCCGGCGCCCTTAACGTAAGCAGAGGGTCGGTGCGCGAAGCCTTGCTGATTCTCGAGCGCAGGCATCTGGTTGAAATATTCCCGCGCCGGGGGGCTGTGGTATCCAGCCTGACCGTTGCCAGTGTCAATAATCTCTACGATATCTATATAGACCTGCTTTGCATGCTTGGGCGTAAAGTCATCGAGCGCTTGGCAGGTCATGAACTCGGTGGTGTCATGAGCCGCGTACGTGAGGTTGAGGCGGTTATTCAGGCAGTCAATTCAACCGGCCCGGATGCCGCCGAAAAAGTGATTGATGCGGGTTTCGATGTCATGCGCTATGCCTACCGGCTGGTGGAAAATCCGTTTCTCGAGGAAACTCTGGAAAACTTCCGTCCGGCGATCAGCCGAACCTATTTCGTCGCCCTTGACAACTTCCGGGATGGTATAGGGCAGACCGCCATATTTTTTCAGCGCCTTGGTGAAGCCGCGTTGAGCGGCGACGCCGAGCGTTTGCAGTCAGCAATACAGGCGTTCGGTGAACACCAGCGCCAGCAGGTGCTCAGCATTCTCAGGGAGGAGGAGAGCGCGTGACATGCGCCTGAAGTCCATCAAGCTCGCCGGGTTCAAATCGTTTGTAGATCCTACAACTGTGCCGTTTCCTACCAATATGACGGCCGTGGTGGGCCCCAATGGTTGCGGCAAATCCAACATCATTGACGCTGTCCGCTGGGTTATGGGGGAGAGCTCTGCCAAGTATTTGCGTGGCGAGTCCATGACCGACGTGATTTTTAACGGCTCCAGCGCGCGCAAGCCGGTTGGTCAGGCATCTATTGAACTGGTATTTGACAACAGCGATGGCTCGGCTCCCGGCGAATTCATGAGTTTCAATGAAATTTCCGTGCGCCGCCGGGTTTCCCGCGAAGGCCAGTCCGAGTACTTCCTTAACGGTTCGAAATGCCGTCGCCGGGATATCACAGACCTGTTTCTGGGTACCGGTCTGGGCCCCCGCAGCTACGCCATTATCGAACAGGGCATGATTTCACGGCTGATCGAGGCAAAACCGGAAGAGCTGCGGGTCTATATAGAGGAAGCAGCCGGCATATCGAAATACAAGGAGCGCCGCCGGGAAACAGAAAACCGCATGCGTCGTACCCAGGAAAATCTGGAGCGACTCACCGATCTTCGCGAAGAGCTGGGGCGTCAGCTGCAGCATCTTGAGCGACAGGCCGCAGCGGCAGAAAAGTACAAAGCCTGCAAGCAGGAAGAACGCGAGAAAAAAGCAGAGCTGACGGTCCTGCGCTGGCAAGCACTGGATAACGACTTGCAAGCCTGGCGCAGCAGGATCCGGGACACCGAGCTGGAACTCGAGAAGCAGCTTACTGAACGTATTAACCTGGAAACCTCCCTTGAGTCCCTGCGCAACAGCCATCAGGAACGCAGCGAGCACTTCAACCGGGCCCAGGCCCGCTATTACGAAGCGGGCGCGGACATAGCACGTATCGAACAGAGCCTTGAGCATCAGCGCGAGCGCAGCCGCCAAACGGCTGCTGAGCTGGATCAGGCCATGGCCAATCAGCGTGAGCTTGCGCGGGAGCTGAGCCAGGACGAAGAGAAGCTGGCGGCGATACGCGAAGAGCTGGATATGCTTGGTCCAGAGCAGGAGGAACTGGCCATCCGCTCTGAGGAGTCTGGCGAGAAGCTTCAGCTAGCTGAAGAAGACATGAGCGCGTGGCAACAGCGTTGGGAGGCATTTAGTGCACGCTCTGCGGACGCCCGCCGGGAGGCAGAACTTGCACAATCCCGCATCCGGTCCCTTGAGGATGCCATAGACCAGTTGCTGTCGCGCCAACGCAAACTCAAGGAGGAGCAGGGGCAACTGGATGGCCAGGTTGATCGTGCCGCGCTTGAGGCGTTCCTGGAGCAGCAGGAAACGCTGGAATGGCAGCGCGAGGAAGCTGCCGAGCGCATCGAGGCGGTACAGGACGAGCTTCAGGAGGCCCGGCATAACCAGCGTGATACTGAGCAGAACCTGGCCGAAGCCCGACAGCGGGTTCAGAGCCTGCAGGCGGCACTGGAATCCCAGCAGTCGCTGCTTGATGAACAGATGGGCGGACAGGATGATGCGTTACAGGCATGGCTGGCGGAGCATGGGCTGGGAGATCTGCCCAGAGTTGCCGGCAGTCTCAGCATAGAGCGAGGCTGGGAATTTGCAGTGGAACAGGTCATCGGGCGTTTCAGTCAGGGGCTGGTGTTACTGGAAATTGCAGAGCTGTCCAGGGCTTTGCAGGGCGCGCCCAAGGGCCTTGCGGTGATCCAGCAAGGTTCTGGCGGCAGTGTGTCGGCACCGGATCAGGGGTTGGCGGCTAAAGTGAATGGAATGGCTTCTGTCAAAACCATGCTGGCGGGCATCGACACCGCAGAGACCCTCACGGACGCATTAACCAGGAGGGCCGGGCTTTCAGGAGGCCAGAGCATCATTACCCGTGAGGGTGTCTGGCTGGCCCGGGACTGGATACTGATGCCGGATTCCGACGCCGGGCAGATTGGCGTTATTGAGCGACAGAGGAAAGTAGAGGAACTCACGGATCAGTTAGCACAGGCCGAACAGTTACTGGAAGAGGCAAGCGCCCACTACGAAGCCTTGCGGGAACGATCTGAAAAGGCAGAAGCTGCAAGAGACGATGCCCGGGCTCGGCTGGCCGAAACGGATCGCGAGCTTGCCCTGGTTGCTTCCCGGATTAGTGGTCTTCGCGCACGGTCCGAGCAGATAGATGCGCGAATGGCACACATTCATGAGGAGATGTCGGACGTAGCGCTGAACCTGCAAGAACAACAGGAAAACCTTGGCGCAGAGCGTGAGTCCTGGCAGCAGGCGCTGGCACTGACTGAAGATGGCGATGATGAAAAAGAACGCTTGCTGGAGCAACGCGACCTGCTCAGGGAAAAGCTTGATGGCCTGCGCCAGGAAGCGCGACATGACAGAGACCACGCCCACCGGCTGCAGCTTCAGCTGCAAACCCTCCGCAGCCAGCACGATGCTCTGAGCCAGACCATAGATCGTATGCAGCTACAGAAGGAAAGGCTCGATGAGCGCCTGGAAATCCTCAGGGAATCCCGGGAAAGTGCGGAAGAGCCCATGGAAGACCTGAAGATGCAGCTTGAGGGGCTTCTGGACCGCCGGCTTGCGGAAGAAGAAAAGCTGGGCGCAGCCCGGGACGCACTGGAAGAGATTGATCGCGAGGTGCGGGAAAAAGAGCAGGGCAGAAGTGGCACAGAACAGCGGATTCAGGATGTCCGCTCCAGGCTTGAAAAACTGAAAATGGAATCCCAGGCCCTCGAGATCCGCTCCGGCAACCACATTGAGCAGCTTGAAGAGCTGGGTGTGAAGCTGCAGGACGTACTATCGCGGTTGCCCGAGGGAGCCAGCCAGGATGAATGGGCCGCAGAGCTGGAAAAAATTGGTAACCGTATTCAGCGCCTTGGGGCCATCAATCTCGCGGCCATTGACGAATATCAGGTTCAGAGTGAGCGCAAAACCTATCTTGACAGCCAGTACGATGACCTTACGGAAGCCCTTGATATTCTGGATACCGCCATCCGGAAGATCGATCGGGAGACCCGCCAGCGCTTTAAAGAAACCTTTGATCAGGTCAACGCAGGGCTGCAGGCCCTGTTCCCGAAGGTGTTTGGGGGTGGCAATGCCTCTCTGGAGCTGACGGGAGAGGATCTTCTGGAGACCGGCGTCGCCATTATGGCGCGACCGCCCGGCAAGAAAAACAGTACTATTCATCTGCTTTCCGGTGGTGAAAAGGCACTGACAGCGATTGCTTTGGTCTTTTCCATTTTTCAGCTCAATCCTGCGCCTTTCTGTATGCTGGATGAGGTTGATGCACCTCTGGATGACGCAAACGTTGGCCGTTATGCGAATCTGGTCAAGGAAATGTCAAAACAGGTACAGTTTATCTACATTACCCACAACAAGATTGCTATGGAAATGGCGGATCAGCTTATGGGAGTCACCATGCACGAGCCGGGATGTTCACGCCTCGTGAGTGTGGATGTCGATGAAGCAGCCGCCCTGGCGGAGGCTTAAACCCCCGTTGCCTGAAAATCCGTCAAGCATGACAAAAAGGCCATGTGATGCGGCTTTGCGTTGTATTCATTACGGGCTTTTTTTAGAGTATCAGCCGGAGCTGTTGTTATCGGCTTCCGGATCCGATCTGCAAACAGGACAGTCGCATTATGTCACTTAGGGAATGGTTAATTGCCATCGGCACCCTGGTTATCATCGGTATTGTTATCGACGGCCTGAGGCGCATGCGCCGGGCTCGTAAGGAATCCATAGCGATATCTTCCGGTATGGGCGCCGATGATCTGAAAGAGTCTCCGCTGGATGACGATCATAACCCTGAACTCCCCAATGGCGGGGCCAGAAGTATATCCAGGGACACGCTGGAAGAGCGCGGCTATGTACGTCGTGAAAAAACCTCACGCTTTGGCGCCCCGCAACAGAAACCGACCCGGCCGGTCTATGAAGCCCCCGGCAAAGACACGCCGATGGCTGGCAACAATGCTTTTGATGAGGATTTTGGCGAAACCGGTCTGTCCTCCGCTGAGCCAGAAGAGCAGGCCATGGATACAGGTTGGGGCGCAGATAACGATGGCATGTCTTCGCAACAACCGTCAGAGAGACCCCTTGATGTAGAAGAAGACACGGCCCGGCGTGAGCCACCTGGTGAGCCACACGCTTCTGCCCCGGACCAGCCTTTGGCCGGTGCAAACCGACCGGAGGCAAGTGAGGTGATTGTCATTAACGTGCTGGCACGCCAGGGCGAAGACTTCAGCGGAGCGGCATTGCAGAAACTGTTTGAAGCCTGTGGCCTGGAACATGGCGATATGGATATCTATCATCGCCATGAGGCGGCAGATACCACCACACCCGTACAATTCAGTGTTGCCAATGCCGTGGAACCCGGCACGTTCAAGCCGAACGACGTCGCCGCCATGACCACACCGGGTATCAGCTTTTTCATGAGTATGCCGGGGCCGACCAACGCCCTTCAGGCCTTTGATTTCATGCTTGAAACTGCCCAGTGCGTTGTCCGTAATCTGGGCGGCGAACTGAAAGATGAGCGCAGAAGTGTGATGACCGCCCAAACCATAGAACACTGCCGCCAGCGCATTCGTGAGTTCGAGCGCAAGCAGCGGTCGCCGCGCCGCTGAGCCTGGCCGGGAGAAGAACGAAACAGCAATGCCCGGGGTTCTCCGGGTATTTTTTTGCCAGTCGAGAGCACCAGCCTATGAGCAAACCGTCACCGGATACGATCAAGCGCGTAGACGAACTGCGATCTACCCTTGAAGAGCACAACTACCGGTATTACGCGCTGGACGACCCGGGCATTCCGGATGCGGAATACGATCGCCTGTTCCGGGAGTTGCAGGAGCTTGAAGCGGAGTACCCGGACCTGGCTACGGATGATTCGCCAACGCGGCGTGTCGGAAGCAGTGCAGAAACCAGCTTTGCCGAAGTGGTGCACCGGTTGCCCATGCTGTCACTGGATAATGCATTCAGCGAAGACGAACTCCGCGATTTTGACCGCCGGGTGAAAGAGCGGCTTGGCAGTGAAGATGACGTTGAATACGTCTGTGAACCAAAGCTCGACGGGCTGGCGGTCAGCCTGCATTACGAAAACGGCTCGCTTACACGGGCTGCAACCCGTGGTGACGGTTATGCCGGGGAAGACATTACGGAAAACATTCGCACCATTCCCTCGGTTCCCTTGCGGCTCAGGGGCAGCGATGTTCCGGATCTGGTAGAAGTTCGGGGTGAGGTTTATATGCCCCGGGCGGGCTTTGAGGCCCTCAACAAACGACTGATGGATCAGGGGGAAAAAACCTTTGTTAACCCGCGGAATGCTGCCGCTGGCAGCTTGCGCCAGAAAAAATCCACAGTAACGGCACGACGCCCGCTGGAAATGTGCGCATACAGTGTTGCGGTTACGGATGAGAGCCTGCTGCCTGATACCCAGTGGGAAAATCTTCAGCAGGTCCAGCGTTGGGGTTTCCGGATTAACCCTGAAATGCGCAAGGCTGTGGGGGCCGACGAATGCCTTGAAGCCTATGAAGAGCTGATGCAGAAGCGCGATGCCTTGCCCTACGAGATCGACGGCATAGTGTTTAAAGTAAACCGGTTGGATTACCAGAAAACCCTGGGCTTCGTTTCCCGCGCACCACGTTGGGCCATTGCCCATAAATTCCCGGCTCAGGAAGAGCTTACCATTATTGAAGATGTGGAGTTTCAGGTAGGGCGAACGGGCGCGGTTACACCCGTGGCACGCCTTAAACCGGTATTTGTGGGCGGTGTGACGGTCAGTAATGCGACACTGCACAATATGGATGAGATCCGCCGGCTGGATGTTCACATTGGCGACACGGTGTTTATTCGCAGGGCCGGAGATGTTATCCCGAAGGTTGTGAAGGTGGTTGTGGAGCAGCGACCGGCAAACGCGCAACCGGTAGAACTCCCCGAAAAGTGCCCGGTTTGCGGCTCGGATGTTATCCAGATAGAAGGCGAAGCGGTTGCCCGCTGTTCCGGTGGGCTGTTTTGCCCGGCCCAGCGCAAAGAGGCGATCCGCCACTATGCCTCCAGAAAGGCGCTGGATATCGAAGGCCTGGGTGACAGATGGATCGATATTCTGGTGGACCAGGGGCTGGTCGAAACCGTAGCGGATCTATACAGCCTGACCACAAAAGACCTGATCCGCCTGGAGCGCATGGGCGAAAAGTCTGCCAGCAATCTGGTTGAGGCAATCGATCGCTCCAGGCACCCGGTGCTTTGGCGTTTTCTTTACGCCCTTGGAATTCGCGAAGTGGGCGAGGCTACGGCCAAATCCCTGGCCTCGCATTTTGGCACCCTGGAGGCGGTGGCAGAAGCCGATGAAGAATCTTTGATGGCGGTTCAGGACGTGGGGCCTATTGTAGCTGGCCATATCCGAAGTTTTTTTGAACAACCCCATAACCGGGAAACACTTGAGGCCCTGCGTGAAGCGGGGGTTCAGTGGCAGGAAGAGGTTATTGCCGCCGGCGCAAAACCTCTTCAGGGACAGACATGGGTGCTGACCGGTACCTTGTCGAAACTGACCCGTGATGAGGCCAGGGAAAAGCTTGAGTTGCTGGGTGCCAGGGTGGCGGGCAGCGTTTCCGGAAATACCGCCTGTGTTGTGGCTGGTGAAGCCGCCGGTTCGAAATTGACGAAAGCGCAGCAGTTGGGCGTACGGATTCTGGATGAGCCGGCGTTCCTGGAACTGTTAAACGAACATGACCTGCTGTAACTACGGAACCGGTCACTTCAGTTAAGGAGAATCGGGAATAACATCCACAGACGTTTTCTGGCCGGTAAATCTGAGAACTCGTGCAGATACCCCGCTTGTGAAACTGGCTAACATGGCGGTGTTCTGTAACGGTGTGTAAACCTCCGGCATCTGCCAGCGGGTGCATGCTGCAATAACAACAATGTTCTGAAACGGATTTTTCCATGCGCGCCGAGTTGTTTCCCCGCACTGCCGCCTTTGCCATGCAGGTGGCCGTCGTTTTTGTTCTGAGCCTCACTGCCTCAGGGTGTAAAACCGAAAAAGACCCGGATCAGCCAACCATACTGGGCGTCCCGCCCGGAACAGCCTACCTGGGTGTGGAATATTCCTACAATTTTGGTGCCTATGGCGGCGAAGGCATACTCGACTACACGCTGACCAATGCCCCTTCGTGGCTGGCCCTGGAAGATACCAGCAACAAAGCCCGGCAGGGCATTATCATGCGGGGTGTGCCCGGGCTCACTGGAGGCGCCCGGGGCGATGCCGATCTCGGCAAGCAGGAAGATATCAACCTTGTGACGACCGATGGCCGGATGGCAGGTGCTCAGCCGTTTGATATTGAGGTCAAGTATAACGTCTTGTCGCTTGAGGCTGAGGCGTTCGAAGAAGGTGTCGCCTCCACAGTGCCGGACAGTAACGAACAAAGTTGCAAGCTGCCTGATCTGGATACCCCTGGGGAACACAGTTTTACCATCAATCTCTATGACGACAACGGCGAGGTTACCGGAACCCGCAATCTCACTGTGCCTACCCGACAGGTGTTCGCAAAAATATCCCTGGAGCGACCGTCGGTAACCCGGGTAGCCGTCGCTTTCGAACTGACGTCAGACTATGACGCATCCAACTGTGATCCGAACATCACGGCGCCCCATCAACGTTGCGATCACAGCCGGGCCAACACCGGAGACGCGATTATCGGCCAGGATATTGTGGCTTTGGGCAGTGGCAGCGCATCCTTACTGGAAGAGCTTCCCTATCTGGCTTATGACACCGACAGTTCGGGCGCGTCCACCAGTGGCGTAGTCACATTGGAGCCCGGTATTACCGAGTGCTACATTCGCCTGGAAGTGGCAGAAGACAGTTTCCCGGAGCCATCGGAAGCCGCACAGCTCAGGCTTACCGAAGTCCGCTCCGGCCTCGCGGGGCTGGGTGCGAGTAATGGCGGTGTTCGCACTTCGCTGGTCATAAATGACAACGAGCCCGAGGTGAGTCTTGAGACTCTTGCAGGTGGAGCCCGGGATGCGTTGAATGTTGGCGGTACGCGAGCGTACGTGGCGCGCCTGACGGGCGAACGCGAGGGAACGGTCCGGGCCAGACTGAAGCACACCGCGGATTCGACGGCTCGCCTTGGTGCTGAGTTCAGCACGAATTTACAGAACGATGAGCTGGTTTTTCCTGACGGTGTCGATGAGATCGAGTTCAGCATTCAGATCGCTGATCCCGGCAGCTACACCAATGTCGGATCCAATGATCGTTTCATTCTGCTGGGTCTCGATGAGGGCTTTCAGCGTGGGCGGGAAAATTATGCCCGTGCCGCCGCAGAGGAGATGCTAAGAATCAGTATCAATGAGCTTGTTACACCACTGGCTCTGGGGTCCGGCAGCAGTTTTGTGGCAACAGACCTGGCTGTGGGCCATGCCGGGAGGATGTTTGTTAGCGGATATGATCGCACGCAAAACGACAGAGTTCAGGTGCGCATATTCGATCAGAAGGGCAATCTGTTTCAGCAGCTTGAAATTTCCGCCCCTGGTGATCAGTTATCCGAACCGCAGGTAACCATTGACGTGGCCAGGCGCGAGGTCACCCGGAACAACATCAAGACTGAACGCTTCGAACTTCTCGTTGCCTACAGCACTGATGGCGTTGTGGCCGGAACCACAGAACAGGGCGGAATGGACGTAGTCAGCTCTCTGTATTGGTACAACCCCGAAAGTAACGGCGGCGAGTATGTTGAAACCTGGACAGTTCGAACCGGCACTGCTGATGATGATCTGGTTCGCTGGGCAGGGATAAATGTCGCCAGTGGTTTTGTTGTTATCGCCGGTGAGACGAAAGGTAAATGGCCCGGTCAGACCGCCACCGGGGGCTACGACAGTTTTTTGCAACGCCTGGATTCCTTGCCGGATGGAAACCAATTTGTTCCCGCTCTGGCATGGACACGGCAGGCAGGATCTTCGGCTGACGACCGTGTGGCAGGGGCAAGTGCCGAAGGTGCCAGCGCCTTGCTGTTTGGCTCTGCCCAGGGCGCGGTTAATGGTGAGCCTCCATTAGGGGGATGGGATGCCTACTTTTATACCGCTGCCTCCGGCGACGGCGATGTCAGCGTACGCCAGCGTGGCACAGAGGGTGATGAACAGGTTGTCGACGGCTTTGTGGGCGGAAACATCCTGTGGTTATTGGGGAACGGCGCCAGTGAATATGCCGTCGAGAGAAACGCTGAAACAGAGGACGGCTCCGTGATTCTGGTTAGCCAGCCCAACTCCAGTGCCAGCGGTTTTATTCTGGGTTATTCCACCGCCGGCGATGTTGTCCGGGCATATAACCTGAACGATGAGGCCGATTCTTCCACTGAACATTTTTTGGCATTAGCCGGCTTTGACGGTGATCTGGTTGCTGCCGGCCATACCGATGGGGACTTTACCGGCACCGCAATTGCCAGTGGCGTCAACTCTGGCATCGTTACCCGGATATCCACCTTGCCAGAAGCTGACTCGGGCTCCGGCACGGATGCGGAAACCGGTGTCTTCCGGGGCGAGTGGCGATCACAGTTAAATACCGGAGCCTCACGGATTACAAGGCTCGCAAATTACCGGGATGATGAAATCGTGGCGCTTTCCCTGCAGGGTGCCCAATGGAAGTTGATACTGTTCAGCCCAGAGGGTGTGTTGTTGACGCCCTGATCAGGTTTCAAACGCTGTCTTGCTGCCCCCCCACGCTGGCGTACAGGCGCAGATAATCGGTACTGGTGACGACACCTATGGCCTTGCCCTGTGCATCCACAACCAGAGCGGCATTCAACTGGTGGGCCAGCATCAACCTCGCAAGCTGGTGAGCATCGGTTTCCGGTGAGGCGGTCAGGAAGGCTGGTAGCTCGATATGGGTCAGGCTCTGGTTCATGGCGTCTGCCTGGTTTTCCAGAAGCCACGCCATTAGCCATTGCCGCCCCACAAGTCCGGCGATATTTGTATCTGCGGTCACCACCAGATGATTCGCACCCTGCTCATCCATCATGGTGATGGCTTCCGCGACGGTGGAGGAAGCAGGCAAAGAATGGATGGTGGGTGAGCAGATTGACGAAACCGGGAGATAGGGGCGTTGTTCTTTTCGCTCACCCGCCGTGGCGGCTCCGTATTCTTCCAGCGCACGGTGTCGCCCGGAGCGGGCTGCAAGCTGGAACTCCGAATCGGTAGCTTCGCTGTGCCCGGGGTCGATTGGCTGGCTCTCCGTCAGTTCGCTCACATTGCCCACACGCCGGCCCCGGAACAGGTCCGGTAATCTTGTGCCGATGGGTCGGCCCGGTTCGCTCACATAAATGGACACTGGTCTTACCCCCTCAAAAAGGCACTCTTTATGTCTGTGTATCGGCTACCGGAAGCAGAGCATTAGCAGTAATTGATTACGAAGACGCCATCTTTGGCTGATGCATGCGCCCGGTTGCCAGCCGTTTCGCCAGGGACAGGGGCAGGGCGCAGGGTTGGCCGGTTAGCTGGTCCGCAATAAATTCCGCAAGCAGTGGAGCGTAACCAAGGCCTTTGCTGCCCAGGCCTGTCAAAAGATAGAGCCCTTCCAGTTCGCGCCCTTCAGCATCATAAAACGGCCCGGCCACAGGCTGGTAATCGTGGGTTGTGCAGCGAAATCCTACACGCCCCGTTAGTTGTTCGGGAGTCGGACCGGTTGCAGTTTCTGCCGGCAGCATTCTGGGTACCATTGCCGAAGTTTCGCGAATATTTTCCCTGTGGCTTTCGCTCGTTGGTTTCGGTTCATTGCTGTGAAGATCAAATGTTGCGCCGATAACGGACAGTTGCGAGCCCGGGGAGTTGTGGGCGGGATTGAGATAGCGGGCGCCACAGACAACCGCTTGCGGGCTCTCTATCAGCGGCCCTGGCATGTGGGTTACCTGCCCTCGAATCGCCTTGAAGCGGAGCGCTTCGGAACCCGGAACCAGATGCGGGCTTTGGTGTCCCGCGCAGATCACGATCCGGTCTGCGAGAATCTTCCGGTTGTCAGGGTTGTCAGAGTAAAGAGCCCAGGAACCGTCGGAAGCCGCGACTTTGCCAACCGTGAAACCAGTTACCCGGTGAATGCCCGGATGTGCAGCAAGCGCTTTACAAAGTTTGCCGGGCTCCACCCACCCGCTACCCGGGAACCACAATCCGCCACTTTCAAGTTTGGCTCCGGTAAGAGCTTCAGCTTGCTCCCGGTTCACCTGGCGCAAGAGATTTTGGGGATACTGGTTGCACTCGAGGAACCGGCGTTGCCGCTCCCTCTCAGTGTTATTCCAGGCCAGTTGCAGTAAGCCGGTAGGGTGCCAGAACTGCTTGCCACTGGCGTTATAATACCGCTGGCTGAATGTAAGGGCTGAGAGTGCGAGCTGGGTCTGGTGGTTATATTCCACACCGAGTTTTACGTACAGGGCGCCTTGAAGATTGCCCGATGCGGCGGAGCCGGGCTCTTCGGCAGAGTCTACCAGAGTGACGGCATAACCGCGTTTTGCCAGGTTGTTTGCAAGCAGACACCCGGCTATGCCAGCGCCGATTACTGCTATTTCAGGGGCAGTTTGTGCCGGGCCTTGCGTTGGAGGCGGGGCGCTGTCTGGCTGAAACCTGCCAGTCAGCATTTCCCGTTTGCGCCCGTATCCAGCTTGCTTCTGCATCCGGAAGCCTGAGGCTTCCAGCCCGCGCCGGATTGCCCCGGCGGCCGTAAATGTGGCCAGGGTAGTACCGGGCTTACTGTGCTGGCGCATCTGTTCAAAGAGGGCTGCCTGCCACATTTCCGGGTTAACCGCCGGTGCAAATCCGTCCAGGAACCAGGCATCTGCTTTAAAGCAGAGTGCTTCCCAGGCATCCTGTATGTCACCAAAGAAGAGGGTCAGGCGCACCCTGCCACCTGCCAGAACCAGGCGGTGGGCACCGCGTACCAGCGGTGGATAGTTGGCAATCAGTTCATGCGCGGGTTCGTGGAGTTCCGGCCAGAATGAAAGCGCCTTTTCGAGATCCTGCAGGCGCAGTGGATAGCGTTCAACGGAGATAAAATGCAGCGTGGCTGTATGGGATGGGCCCCAGGTTTGCCAGGCCTGCCATGTGGCAAGAAAATTCAGGCCTGTGCCAAAGCCACTCTCGGCAACCACAAAGCACCCGGCTTCAGGAACCGAGGCGAAACGTGCCTGCAGCTGGTTATGCCTGATAAATACATACCGGGATTCCTCAAGGCCATTGTGGCGGCTGAAATAGATATCACCGAATTGCCTGGATTCCGGCACATCGGCGTGCCAGGTCAATTCCGCCGGCTCAATGGCTGGCGGAACAAGGATTGGAGTCATTCTGATGCCCTGTGGTTTTTTTTGCCGGTAAGGGGTAATCGGTTAATCCATCAGGGTGACGCTCTCGATTAACACGGGAGTTACCGGCACATCAGCCATACCCCGGACGCGCGCCGTCTTGACGTTTGCAATCGTGTCTACCACGCCCATACCGAACATTACCCTGGCGAATACCGCATAGCCGGCACCACGAACCCCCGCATTGAGGAAATCGTTGTCTGCCACGTTAATGAAAAACTGGGAGGTTGCAGAATCCGGAGCGTTGGTTCGGGCCATGGCCACCGTACCGCGCAGGTTAGGCAGGGTTGGCGAGGCTTCGTTCTGGATGGGTGAGCGGGTTTCCTTGCGCGTCATGTTGCCTGTGAAACCGCCCCCCTGAATCATGAAGCCGGGAATGACCCGGTGGAAAATTGTGCCATCGAAATATCCATCGCGGGCATACTGAAGAAAGTTCTCTACTGTTTTCGGGGCCACATCAGGGCGGAGCTGGAGTTCAATCGCACCCATGCTGGTCAGGATTCGCACCTTCGGAAGCTCGGATTTTGCGCTGTCTGAATCGGTTTCTGCATGGGTGGGTATAGCGAAAAAGAATAATGCGAGAGTCATAACTACGACCTGAATCACATTACCCAGGGGTTTTACCAAATTTGTCATTACCGGGGCTCTCAGTTTGTTAGTGACACGTGAATTTCCTGCAATAATTACCGGAACTCAATCGTGTTCCGATCTTACCAGATTTGATTGACCGTTCGAGATACAGGCCTGCGCAAAACCAGTCACTGAGCAGGACATAACCACCGGGCCGGGTTGTACGGTGTTCACTGAGGGAAATGGGAGAGACCTAGTGAAATTCCGCAAAGGATACGAGGAAAAGTCACGTCTTGGGCGGCTGCTGGTTAACCGCGGCTATTTGTCCGAGAGCCAGGTTGAGGAAGGCCTCCGACTGCAGCGAGAGAGCGGCGGACGCCTGGGTGAGGTGTTAATTTCAGCCGGCTGGATAAGCGAGAAGGAGCTTGGCCGGGTTCTCAAGCACCAGTCACGCTACCGCAATGCAGCAGCGATGGTCACCATGGCAACCTTGCCCTTTCAACCGCTGGTTACCTTTGCGGCGAGTAATAACGCGAAAGCTGCCCAGGCGGCCGAAGCCGGCGAGCTGTTTGATGCTGCCGGAATGGCGCCAATGACCGAGGACGAACTGTCGGCGGTTTCGGGGCAGGGAAGCAACTCATTGCTTGATCACATTGGCCTTGTTTCCGGGGTGGTTGAAAGTGCCGGTTCAGCCGTGGATGAGGGCCAGTCGAAACCCGACGCAATTGAAGGTCTGAAGCTCACGGCGAATGTATTTTTCCCGGTTCTGAATGTTCTGGACTCGGACTTTTCGATTTCCGGTGTGCACTACCGGGAAGGGGAGCCCCGGTACCTTGTGGGTGAGGATGGAGCACTAACCATGGCCTTTCCGGAGCGTATTGAGGAAATTCGCATGGACAATATCCGGGTCCGTGGCGGCAAGGGTCCTTCCATGGGCAATGTCAGCATCCAGAACATCCGTTTCCACTCTGATTCCCGAATGACGATCTACACACGCTGACCCGGAAAGCGCTCCTGTCAGGCACTGGCCAGGACAGTCCGGCTCGATACCGTTGTCTGTTGCCCTTTGGCACCGTATAGCTTTTGCTGACCTGAGGCGCCCCGGAAAATGTCGGTAAGCCGGCACAGGCGCTTCTGCAAGTGGTTGATGATGCGCCCATTGTTTTCATTGAGACTATGGCAGTGCCGAAGCTTGCTGTCTGCCTCCTGCCAAAAGGCGTAAAGCCCATCGAGGCCAGCACTGCGGATAAAGCGCGAGGGGTCTCCGCTGTCTGGCCGATACCCCATGGCTACCAGCAAACGGATTTTTTGCTTGGCGCGCTCACGGATATTTTCCAGAATCTCGTTCTTTTGCCGGGTAAGTAGCTCCAGCGCTTTGGCGTCGGAGCCGGACAGGCAGGCTTTCTCTTTTTCGAGCGTCTCCGCAAGGGTATCCAACTGGCGAATATCCAGAGAAAGAAGGTTTTTCAGATCATCGATTACAGACATGGCTCACTCACCCGAAAATGCTTTTATCCATATCAAGCATTTTCTGGGCCAGTTTTTGCGCGTCAACTTTATAGGTGCCGTTTTCCAGCGCGGATCGAATCTGTTCAATCCGCTCATCATCCATTTCCGGATAATCTCCCAGCTTCTGCTCCAGCTGCTTGAGATTCCGGGCCTGACTGCTCAGATTTACATTTTCACCGCGGGCAGCCTGGGCCTTCGCGTTAGCCTGCTCGGGAGAGGCTTTAGAGGCATTCTGGCTGTTGGCGGATTTTTCGGCCGTGGTTCTCTGAGTGTTGACCTGGCCGGGGCCAATTCCATTTAAGTCAACTGACATATCAATACCTGCTTTTCATTGAGGCCGCACATACGCGGGCTGTACTTGGTTTATATCTGTTTAACGGCACCGTGCCGGCATACTTTAGGGGTAAAACCTGTTTTTTGTTAACATTCTGTCACAAATTCACTGCTGGCCTGACCATGAAAACGACGGCAGACCGTTGCCGGCGGCAAAGGTTTGCCATTTTTCCGCGCTACATCGGAACTTCAACGTGCCCGGGGCGGATAACACTGGCTTTTACCGTGCGGGACGAGCCGAGGTTTTCCACCAGTACCTGTTCGCCAATGGACGCGTTTGCCAGAGCTTTGCCCCGGGTACGAACTGAAAATGAACCGCTGCGGGCAGTAATGATAACATGATCACCGCGTGTAACGGCATCCGGCGCCTCCAGAAGATCCGGCGTGAGAACCGAGCCTGCATTGACTGGCCGGCGCGCAATCATGCCTTGTACCAGTTCTGCATCGGTTATGATTCCCCGTCGGCTGGCGTTAACAACAACGGACCGGGTTTCAAGCATATCCCCGGTGATTCGCTCGCCACGCCCAAACGGGCGACTGGCCACCAGAGCCGGGCCGCTTACAGAAACCGTTGTTGTTACGAACATCCGCCATGGGCGCTCTCCGCTACAGGCTACCTGCACGGATGGGTGCTCACTTTTCCAGGGATCGCCGGTGAATTCCACCGAAAGGGCCTCGGAACAGGGCGCAAGCGCAATTCTCGGGTCGATATTGCCGGCCTCGAATGCGACCTGATACCCTTTGTCGGTCTGGGCCTGGGCAAAAGCTTCAAGAAAAGCCGTGGCGGCGTCCCGTATTTCGTCCGCGGTGGTTTTTGCCTGTGCCGGGCCGGCAAAAGCGGATATGACTATGGTCAATACTAAAAGCTGGGTGCGCATATGCCCTGGTATGTCCTATGCTGTCGGTAATAAGGCAAAATTCATCGAAATGCCTAAGGATTACAGTATTCCGGTCGTTAACAAGGCTGATCCGTTTGCAGGTGGCACTATTCTGTCGCCCGGTTAACTCACCAGGTTAGATTCGCAAAATGCGTGCCGGTGCTATCCGGCCATCAGGAGAGACTGCTATGGCAGGGGTATTGGACAGTGTAAATCAGCGTACTCAGCTGGTAGGGCAGAATCGCCTGGAGCTGCTTCTTTTCCGTTTACGCGGGCGTCAGATTTATGGCATCAACGTATTCAAGGTCAAGGAAGTGCTCCAGTGCCCGAAGTTGTCGTCCATACCTAACAGCCGTGCTGTGGTTCGAGGTGTTGCCCATATCCGGGGCCAAACAATTCCTGTGATTGATCTGGGCATGGCGATTGGTCTTCCGGGGATTGCACAGGAAGATTTGCCCAACAGTTTTGTAATCATTACCGAGTACAACCGCAAAACCCAGGGGTTTCTGGTATCCGCAGTCGACCGAATCATGAACATGAACTGGGAGGATATCCTTCCACCACCGAAAGGGTCAGGCAAAGACGTTTACCTTACCGCCGTGACCAAAATCGAAGACAAGCTGGCTGAAATCCTGGATGTAGAGAAGATTCTTTCCGAGGTTTCCCCTCTGAGAGAAGATGTAACGGAAGCCATTGTAACCAGAAGTGCGCAGCGGGCTCCCGGGCACCTGCCGGTTCTTGTGGTAGACGACTCATCTGTGGCACGGCGCCAGATCGAACGTTGTCTGACGGCGATTGGTATGGAGGTGATCACCCGCAATGACGGCAGGCAGGCATACGAATACCTTAAAGAAATCACGGCGGACGGTTCAAAGGCAGGCGACCACTTTTCGCTGATCATCTCGGATGTGGAAATGCCTGAAATGGATGGGTACACACTGGTTACGCGGATTAAAACGGATCCCGCTCTCAGCGGGCTGTTTGTTATGCTCCATACTTCACTGAGCGGAGTATTCAACAAGGCGATGGTGCAAAAAGTCGGAGCGGATGACTTCATGGCGAAGTTCAGTCCCGATGAACTCGCTGAGCGGGTCATGGAAATTATTGACCAGAACTGACTCCTTAGCCCCTCTGAAAATTTATTCACAATTGAGATCCAATGAAAACGGATATTACGCCACAGGAATATGAAGCCTTCAAAACGTTCCTGCAGGACGCTTGTGGCATTTTGCTGGGCGATAACAAACAGTACCTTGTGAAAAGCCGTTTGCGGCGAATTCTTGAAGAAAACGACCTGAAATCCCTCGGGGAATTGCTTGACCGCCTCCGGAAATCGGGCCGGGGTAGCCTCAGGGAAGTCGTGATTGATGCGATGACTACCAACGAAACCCTCTGGTTCCGCGATGATCACCCGTTTCGTATTCTGCAGGAAAAACTGCTCCCGGAGTTTGCCGCGCGCTCTGCAGTATCACCCTTAAGGATCTGGTCGGCTGCATGCTCCACCGGGCAGGAGCCTTACTCGGTGGGCATGGTTGTAGAAGAGTTCCGGCGCCAGAAACCGGGCAAATTGCGCGACGTAAAAGTGACCGCAACGGACATATCGAAAAGCGTGCTCGAGGTTGCTCGCCGTGGTGAATATGAAATGATCGCCATTGGAAGAGGCTTGTCGCCGGAACGTCAAAAGCAGTTTTTTACCCCCTCTGCCAACGGTGGCTGGCAAATCCGACCGCAGATCCGAAATATGGTGGAGTTCCGGGAACTCAATCTGCTTGAGCGCTACCTGTTGGGAAAATTCGACATAGTGATGTGCCGGAATGTTCTGATCTATTTTTCAGCAGACCTCAAAAGAGACATCCTGACCCGCATCCATGCCACTCTGAATCCCGGTGGTTACCTTATTCTCGGAGCCTCGGAATCGCTCAATGGCCTCCCGGAGCTTTACGAGATGGTGCAGTGCCACCCGGGGATTATCTACAGGAAAAAGTAATCCATGCCCTTTAATGTGTGGGTCCTGGTAGCAGCACAAGCGCTTGCCATGTGTACGGCGCCATTTATCGTTTTCATCGGAAGTATCCAGGGCCGCCTGCTTGCACCTGCACCTGAGTACGCAACACTGCCTGTAGGGCTTGTGGTGGTTGGAACTGTGCTTGCTATCAAACCTGCTACCTGGTTGATGGAGAGGCTGGGCCGCAAGCGGGTAATGCTGCTTGGCGCCCTCATGGGTATGCTGGCGGCGTGCCTTGGCGCGATCGCATCCTGGCAGGGGCTGTTTACCTTGCTTTGCCTGGCTGCGCTGGTTGGCGGGTCCGGCCTGGCGGTGGTGCATCAATACCGGTTTGCAGCAATGGAATCCGTGCCGGACAGCCTGGCAGGCTCAGCCGCAGCAAGAGTTTTGCTCGGAGGCCTGATTGCCGCCTGGCTCGGGCCCGAAATTGCGTCACTTGGCAGCGGGGCAGAGGCACGTTACCCCTTTTTGAACAGTTGGATTGGCCTGGCCGGTGTGCAGTTTGGCGCGCTGGTGATACTCGGAGCGGGTTACCGTGCCCGTGGTGAGCGGGTACGGGAAACCCATGCTGGTGGCGGCAGGCCACTGCGGGAAATACTTGCCAATCCGCTGATCTGGGCAGCCATCAGCGCTGCGGCCATTGGCTATGCGGTGATGAGTTTCATCATGACCGCAACCCCTCTGAGCATGACAGAAATGGCGGGGCACGACCTGGATGATGCCAAGCGGGTTATTCAGTTGCACATTATGGCCATGTACCTGCCATCGCTCATCAGTGGCTGGTTGACGCGTGTGGTGGGCATACCCCTCATGATGGCAGCGGGGCTGCTTGCTTACCTGGGATGTGTTGTTCTGGCCGCCAGTGGTGTCAGCTTCCACCATTATCTGTCTGCTCTGTTGCTGCTGGGTGTGGGCTGGAACTTTCTTTTTGTAGGCGGCACCACCTTGTTACCTCATGGGTATACCGACGCCGAACGTTTCAGGGTTCAGGGGCTCAATGATATTTTGGTATTCGGCTCACAGGCCACAGCGGCTCTATCGGCAGGTGTCATCCTGTCCTGGCTTGGCTGGTCGGCGCTTGTGATGATTGCTGTGCCTTTTCTGGTCGTTCATGGGGTACTGATGGTTCTGTGGCTGACTCGGGGAGATGCGGTAGCCCGAAAGCCTTTATAGCCGGGGGTCTGAATGGACCAGATGAATCTGCGCCATCTCTATTATTTCTGGGTAATAAGCCGCGAAGGTTCTATTGCCAGGGCCAGTGATGTCCTTGATCTCGCACCGCAAACTCTCAGCGGCCAACTGGCGACGTTTGAAGCCTCTCTGGGCGGACGCCTGTTCCTGAGGGAGCGGCGCAAGCTGATTCTTACTGATCTTGGCCGATTGGTACTCGGTTATGCCGATGATATTTTTGCGCTGACCGGCGAGTTGACTGAAACCTTGCGGTCGGGTCCTGCAGAACGCCCCCTGGCACTTTCTGCGGGCATATCTGCCTCTATCCACAAACTGATTGTCTATTACCTGTTGCAGCCTGCGATGACCATTGAGCGGCCGATTCAGCTCGAATGTCAAACCGGCCGAACCCAGGGGTTGATCCTCAGCCTGAAGCGGAAAGAACTGGATGTGGTACTGACTGATCGCATGCCGGGCGTCCATAACGAGCCCAATCTGACGGTTCACCCGATAGCGAGTTCCAGTATCAGTCTTTTTGCAGCGCCAGCCCTCGCCCAGAGATTGCGTTCGGGGTTACCGGGATCACTCAATGGTGAGCCTTTCCTCGCCAATGCTACCGACGTGCCTTACTTCGAGCGCCTGATGAACTGGTTTGCCCTGAAAGGGGTACGCATGAACCTGGTAGCCCGGGTGGATGACAGCGCGCTGATCAAGGTTTTTGGCCGCGAAGGCTTTGGCGTTTTCGCTGCGCCTACGGTAATTCGTGATGAGGTATGCCGGCAGTATGAAGTGGAGCACCTCCTGGCCGTGGATGAGGTAACGGACGAGCTCTTTGCCATCACACGGGGAAGTCGGTTGAATCATGAGGGTGTCCGGGCCATCTGTGAAGCCCGCACCGATTTCCGGAACTCAAAATCAGCATCGAAAAAAGCGATGTAAAATAATCATAAAACCTTATTTTATCGAGCTTCAATTGTCGGCACTATGGATGCGTGAAAGGTAGTAACCCAAAGGAGAAGCAGCCATGAAGACGATCCATAAATTCCGCCTTGAACCGGGTAAAGAGCCGACCACTTTATCTCTCACCGAAGGTTACAGAGTGGTTCGTTGTGAGTACATTGTGCCCCACAAGGCCGTTTACATTTGGGTAGAACAGCCGTTGAACGTAGGCACACCGGCTCTGAAGCGCCAGTTCCGGGTAACTTTCTCCGGAGAGCCGGTGCCCCGGACCTATGAGTACGTAGACACTGCGCTCGATCAGTTCGGCCCTGAGGCTTATCACGTCTATGCAGTTCCGGCTGAAGGCCAGGCTGGTGGTAGCAAGCCCGAAAGTGATGTTCCCATTAACCAGCCTTTGGCGGCCTCAGACTGGTGAGGCAGCATTAGCTCTTGCGCTTTCCCTTTTCAGAGAGCCCTCCGGGGCTCTAGCGCAGGTGGCCGGTTTTTACCCAGATTACCGTTTCCTGGTCCACAAAAGGATGATGTTGGCTCATGTGGGGGCTCCTTATCCAGGTACCGGCAGGGTAGTGCCCGTGTTCGTCGCAGAATTCGCCTGAAAGCACAAATATCTCTTCACCGCCGAAATGCCTGTGTGGCTGAAACGTCTCTTTGGCAGGCCATTTAACGAGAGCCACATGTTCGTGTTCAAACTCGTGCAGCGGCATGACTTCAAGGCCACCAATACCAGGCAGCCAGTCGCTGTTTCTGGTATCAACGCGAACAGTCTTCAGATCCCGCTCATTGAATTGATGCAGTTTGACCAGCAGTGTGCAGCCGGGCTTGCTGAACGGTGCGTGCGCGCTGCCGGGCGGATTGCGAAGGTATGTGCCGGCAGGATAATCGCCTGATTCATCTGAAAACACACCGTCAAGTACGAGGATTTCTTCCCCAAGCGGATGTTCATGCCGGCTGAAGCTTGCTCCGGGTTCGTATCGGACAATACTGGTGGCATGGCCACGCTCGGCCTCTTCCCGAGCCAAAGGTTTCCGGACAACCCCGCCGGAAGGGCTGGGAAGCCATTCCAGTTCATGAGTCCGGATGACAACCTTGCGACTAAAGTCCATATTCAGCATTGCACTGCCTTGTCAATAAATACAACCATTAATTACGATTGAAACTCGCACACGGATGCACAGAATCGCCACTACTTTATCAGCTTCTGAACATCCCGAAACGCCGGGTGGGTGCAGTGACGCATCCACTCAAACGCCACCATCTCCGTAGTAACGATGCGGGCGCCGCTCTCACTGAGCCGGTCCAGGGCAACGTCGCGATCGAATTCATTCCGTGACCCTGTTGCATCTGCCACCACCCAAACCTTATAGCCGGCATCAATAAGGCTGAGAGCTGTCTGCATCATGCATACATGAGTCTCGCAGCCACCGATAACTATATGCTGCCGCCCTTCCGGCAGATTCTCTACCAGCCCATCCGAACAAGCGTCGAAATGATGCTTGCTCAGTGTCTGGTGGCAAAGCTCTTTCACCGCCTCCACATTTGGCCCCAGTTTTTCCGGCAGTTGCTCGGTGGCGAGCACCGGAATGTCCAGTAGCCCGGCAATCGTTGCAAGGGTAACGCATTGATTGATTACATCCTGCCCATGGGTAATTGCAGGCATCAGCTTTTCCTGAACGTCGATCAGAACCAGGGTCGATTGTTCGGATTTCATCAGCATTGCCAGTCTCCAAACGTTGATAACACTGAACAAATGAGAAGTGCCATGGTACTCGTAATGCCAGGGCACGTGTAATGAAAGTGGCGAGCACCATAAAACCATTATCGGCATAAAGTGAAAATTTTGCCGGGATTTACAGCGCAGGAGTTGCCAAGCGCCCCCAAAACCATTAAAGTTTGCGCCCTCAAATGAGCGACGACATAGCTGATTTGAAACAGGTTATTGGAGAGGTGGCCGAGTGGCTGAAGGCGCACGCCTGGAAAGTGTGTATACGTTAATAGCGTATCGAGGGTTCGAATCCCTCCCTCTCCGCCAATACAAAACCCCGGCAACGCTGGGGTTTTTTATTGGCCGAAGGACAGGGTAGAAAGAACCCTCGCGGGTTCGACCGCAGGCTGCGAAGCAGCCGGAGGAACGTCGGAGCCACGCGACGACGGCCCCGAAGGGGAGAGGTCCGCAGGGCCGAATAATCCCTCCCTCTCCGCCAATACAAAACCCCGGCAACGCTGGGGTTTTTTATTGGCCGAATCGACTCCCATACCCGTCTACACTTTTCTCCAGACCAGTAGCCGGTTATTCGCGGGCATATCAAAGTCCGACTCCAGGGCTAAACCATTTTCACTGGCGATGCGTTTGAGGTCGTCCATATCCCGGATTCCCATCACAGGGTTCTGTTGCCTCAAAGAGGCATCAAACTGCTGATTGCTTGCGCTGGTGAATCTTCCGCCGTAATTAAATGGTCCGTAAAGGCAGAAGGCGTCTCCCTTCGTGAGATGGGCGGCCACGCCCCTAAACATGGCCTCTACTTCGTGCCACGACATGATGTGGGCGGTGTTGGCAGAGAATACGCCATTAATCGGTGGAATCTGCCAGGAGTCGGCACTGACATCCAGGGGCAACGGGCTACTGATGTTTGGCAGGTTTGCCTCTGCAAGCCACGGCTTGCACAACTGGTAGTTGCGCGGATGGTCGCTGGGCTGCCACTTAAGGTGCGGGAGGCTGCCGGCAAAATGCACTGCGTGTTGCCCGGTGCCTGTGCCGATCTCGAGAACAGTTCCGGGGTTGATGAACACCGCGGAGAGCTTTTCAAGAATGACCTGCTTATTATTCTCGCAGGCTTGAGAAAACGGTTTTCCTTCAGTCATTGGTGGCCCTGATTTGTCGCTGAATGCTCGAGATGCCAAGATGTTCGAATCTAACGTTTGGCAGCGAGCGTGTCCAAGGAGAATTGCGATTATGTCTGGCGTATTCAGAAAGCGTAACGAAACAGGGTACGCAAATGCGCTGATCTGTGAAGCAGAGGGCCTGGAAAGCCTGAGGGAAGCTCTTCGCGATGCAGGCGTATCCGGCATTCGGATTCCCGAGGTGCTCAGTGTCGGCGAATCCGAAATGGAAATCGAGGCTATTGCCTCCCGCTCCCCAACCGCTGCCTCACTTGAAGAGCTGGGTGAGGGCCTTGCGCAAATGCACAGGGTTCCGAAGCCGCAGTATGGTTGGGCCAGCGACAATTTCATAGGGCTCTCGCCACAACCGAATCACTGGTCGGCAACCTGGGGTGAGTTTTTCGTGAGGGATCGCCTTGAATATCAGGTGTCCGGGATCCGGGAGCCTGCTATACGCGAAAAATTCAGTGAGGTGCTGAGGCATCACGGAGAGCGCCTGGCTGACTGGCTGGACGAACACAGCACTCACGCAAGCCTTCTGCACGGAGATCTCTGGAGTGGCAATGTACTGTTCGACGCAGAGCATCCCTGGCTTATCGACCCGGCAGTATATTGCGGTGGCCGGGAAGCCGATCTGGCGATGACGGAAATGTTTGGTGGATTTGGCCGGGCATTCTATCAAGCCTATGACCGGGTTTATCTGCGTTCATCCGTTTACGAGCAGAAACGGGATATCTATAACCTCTACCATTACCTGAACCACTACAACCTGTTCGGATCCGGTTATCTGGATGGGTGCAAGCGCGGTTTTTCAAGGCTGAAGCGAATTACAGAGAGCCCCTGAGGGGTGGATGGCCGGGCTCAGATAATCCCCGCGCCTTTCAGGACAAATACCCCCAAGGTTATGGTGACGCTCGCCATCAGGGTTGTAATGGCAATGATGTTCGCCGCCAGCCGGTCGTTTCCTCCGAGCGCTTTTGCCATCACAAAACTCGCAGCCGCGGTAGGGCTGGCGAAGAACAGGAACATCAGCCCCAGCTCGGGGCCTGAGAAGCCCAAGGCCCACGCTGTAGCGGTGCACAGTATCGGCAGGACTACCATTTTCATCAACGCAGAGCTGAACGCTGTTGAACTGTTGCGGCGAAGCGCGCTGAAGGAAACCGTTGCACCTATACACAGCAAAGCCAGTGGCAGCGTGAGAGACGCAAAGTAATCACCACTGGTCAGCACCCATTCAGGTAACTGCAGATCAAGCCATGCCACCGGTATGGCCGCAAACACGGAGAGTATCAGGGGATTGCGCAGTATGTCCCTGAGGATGTGGCGCCATTCCGGGGTTGCTCCCGCCTGGTAGGTGGTAAGCACAATGACTGAAAGTGCGTTGTAGGAGAGAATGACCAACCCCAGCAGAATGCTGCCCGCCGAAAGCCCGAAGTCGCCGTAAAGGTTTGCGGCCAGGGCCAGGCCGACAATGCCGCAGTTTCCCCGAAAGGCTCCCTGCACATAAACACCACGATCTTCGTGAACAACCCGCCAGCGCGCCCACAGCCAGGCCAGTGCGAAACTGGCGAGTGTCGCAAACAGATAGAACACCAGAAGGCCGGGATTCAGGGCGGTGCTGAGATCGGCTTTTATGATGCTGAGGAAAACCAGTGTGGGCAGTGTTGCTTTGAAAACCAGTGCTGAAGCGGTATGAACAAACCTGTCGTCTATCCAGCCGATCCGTCGAAGCCCGAGCCCGATAAACACCATGGCAAAAACCGGGAGAGTAGTTTCCAGTGTTTGTTGAAAAAGGCTGATCAAATCCATTCAGGTTGGCCAGTGGGCTGGGGAATGAGGGCCATATCATAGATCTGACGGAAAGGTAATGAAATGGTTTGCTGCAAGCCATGGTGGGTGGGCTATAGTGATGCGAAACATAACCGTGCAAGAGAGTTCCCATGAAGGCCGTTAACCCCACACCGGAGCAGCTGAAGCAGGTTTTGGCGGACACTCCCAAAGACCAGCCTGTGGTAATGCTCAACCTGCTAAGGTTTCGCGACAAAGCGAATTATGACAATGAGCCCGGCGAACGCAGCGGGCGGGAAGCTTATCAGCTGTATATGCGCGAGGCGGCGGCTTGTGTAAGCGCTGTGGGTGCCGAAGTCATATGGTCCGGTCGCAGCGTTGGTTCGTTGATTGCTCCACCAGATGAATCCTGGGATCAGGTTCTGCTTGTGCGCTACCCCTCAATTGATGCGTTTATGGCGATGATTGAAAGCCCGGAGTATAAAGGCGTAGTAAAGCACCGCACCGCAGCTTTGAGTGATTCGAGGCTGGTGGCCAATCTGGAAGCTTAACGCTGATGCAACGCGTTTCAGCCCGCGAGCCCGGATTCCAATATGCCGGTCTGGCGTATCAGCATGTAGGCCGCAGTGCCTGCCGCGATGGAAAGCAGGGCATTTCGGCGCCAAAGATGAATGATAACAACAAGCACACCCGCAAAAACGGCATCAAAGCCGGGTAAAGGTGCAGACCAATCCGCCGAGCGCTGCAAAAACACCGTGGCCAGCAAGGCCATAACCGCCGCTGGCAGGTAACGCCCCAGATGTTTGACGAGCGGGTGTTCGGTATGACGCTCGAAAAACAGGAAAGGAATAATCCTGGTGGCAAAGGTTGCAACGGCGGCCACAGCAATGAAGGCAAAAAGGTAAGCAGTATCAGACACGGCTGCTCTCCTCCGCAGCGGTCCTTGCCCGCAAGTTACGGTACTGCAGCAAGAGCACAGCAGTCACTATCGCGATGGCGCCGATCAGTTGGTGAGCCGGCGGGAGCAATACCATTGCAACACCCGCAGCCGCTGCGCCGGCCCAGACCGGGAAGGCGTCCCCCAGGGCTTTGAGCTGTTCGATTGTGAGCACTATAAACAGCGCCACAAGTGCAAATTCGATTCCCGTGCTGTCGAAAGCCACGCTGCGACCCAGAAGCGCGCCCAGAGTGCAACCAATCACCCAGTAAAACTGGTTGAAGGCCGTAATACGAAAATCAACATCCAGTTCGTGCATGGTGTCCTGTGAGCGCGACCGGCTGGTCAGCAGCGAGTAGGTCTCGTCAGTAAGGCCAAAAATCAGGTAGAGCTTGCGCCAGCCTGCACCCCGGAATTGCCCCAGTAACGACAGGCCATAGAACAGGTGCCGCGCATTAAGAACAAACATGGCAATGAACACCTCCAGCAACCCGGCACTGGCCGCCAGCAGACTGACGGCCAGAATCTGCCCGGCTCCCGCATAGATCAACACACCCATCAGAGGTGCCGCCCACCACGCGTAGTCAAGCTGGGTGGTGAACAGCACCCCGAAGGCCATGCCGAGCGGAAGGTAGCCGAACAGAATCGGAAGTGTGAGACGAAATACCCGGGAGTTCATTAGCATCCAAACGTTATGGAAACCGGAGGATAATAGAGAATCGGGGCGGATTTTGAAAGTGGGTGAGGGTTCTCCTTTCGGAGCATAATCCTTAAGATGAGGGGGTCCAGAGGAGATGTTATGAATGACGAGACCGCGCACAGGCCGCAGCCGGATCCCAGGGAAGAAAAGTTCATTGTGGATAAGGCGCTTTTGACGGAAGAACAACTGACAGGCCTGGCAGAAGAGTACTGCACCCGTTATCACGGCCTGAATGACACTGAAAACCCGTTGGCCGAACGCAGCCGTGTTCTGGCGGCCGTCAGTCGTGGCGATCTGGTGGTCTGGTTCGACCCGGTGGAGAACACCGCGGGTCTTGGTGTACCGGAGTAATTGTTAACCTCTCGGTGTATTTCGGTTTGCACCTACCCGGCGGCGCTTGTAAACGGTACAATCTCGCTGATTTCCGAAAGCGGTGTGCGAGGTGAATTTTGATCAGGGTATTGGTTGTAGATGACCATGAGCTGGTTCGTTCCGGGATAACCCGGATGCTCGCGGACAATCCCGATATTGATGTGATTGGCCAGTCATCGTCTGGTGAGGGCGCAATTGAGTTTGTACGTAAACAGCGCCCGGATATCGTACTCATGGATATCCGGATGCCAGGTATTGGAGGCCTGGAAGCCACGCGTCGCATTCTGAGAATTGACGACACCATTCGTGTGATCGTGGTAACAGCCTGCGCCGACGACCCATATCCTGCCCGGGTCATGCAAAGCGGAGCCACGGCCTATATCACCAAAGGTGCCGATATCCGGGAGATGGTTCGTGCCATTCGCATGGCCCATTCGGGGCAGCGCTACATCAGCCCGGAAATTGCCCAGAAAATGGCATTGAAGCAACTGGGTGGCGACAAGGAAGAGGAGGGCGAATTATCGTTGTTTGACCGCCTTTCCGAACGGGAAATGCAGATCGCCCTGATGGTGGTGGACTGCCAGAAAGTGCAGGACATTTCGGACAAGCTATGCCTCAGCCCGAAAACCGTGAACAGCTACCGCTACCGGATTTTTGAAAAGCTGGAGATCTCCAGCGATGTTGAACTGGCCCTGATGGCAGTGCGGCTCGGGTTACTCGATGCCCATAAGGTCTGATGTCCCCGGCACAAGCGGCGGGGAGTTCGACAGCAAATACTTCCTGAAACAGCTTACCGAGCGGCCCGGCGTCTACCGAATGTACGACGAAGGCGGCTCTGTGTTGTACGTGGGCAAAGCAGGAAACCTGAAAAAACGGGTCAGCAGCTATTTCCGCAAGACCGGCCTGGCGCCAAAAACAGAAGCTCTGGTCGCAAAGATTGCTTCCATTGAAGTGACCATTACCGGCAGTGAAACCGAAGCGTTGCTGCTTGAACAGAATCTCATCAAGTCTCTGCGCCCGCCCTACAACATCCTGCTCCGGGACGACAAATCCTATCCTTATATTTACCTGTCATCCCACAGTGATTACCCGTCGCTGACCTTTCGGCGTGGGCGTACAAAAAAGGGGGGAGGTACCTGGTACGGGCCCTTCCCGAGTTCCGGTGCGGTCAAGGAAAGTCTTAATGTTTTACAGAAGGTATTCCGTATAAGATCCTGTAGTGAAAGCTATTTCAGAAACCGGACCCGCCCGTGCCTGCAGTACCAGATCAACCGCTGTACAGCACCGTGCGTCGGCTTCATCTCGCCTGAAGATTACCTGCAGGATATCCGCCACGCCACCATGTTTCTGGAGGGCAAGAACCCGGCGATCATCCGAAATCTTATGGATGCCATGGAAGCCGCTGCCAGGAACCTGGAATTCGAAAAGGCCGCCGCTTACCGGGACCAGATAAATCACCTGCGCCACGTGCAGGAGCAACAAGCGGTTGATGGCGGAGGTGGTGACGCAGATGTCATTGCGATTGCCCAGGATGCCGGAATCGTCTGCATCGTGGTTATTATTGTGCGTGGTGGCAGGGTTTTGGGAACCAAGGATTATTTTCCCCGGTATTCCCTTGAGCAATCCGAGGGTGAACTGCTTAGCGCGTTTCTGGGGCAATACTATTTTGGTGGCAACACGCGGCGCGAGATCCCGCGCGACGTGCTGGTGCCCGTTGCGGTTGAGGGTCAGGAGCTGCTGGCCCAGGCGCTGTCCGATGCCGCAAACCGTGAGACCCGCATACGCGGGAATGTGCGTGGGGAGCGCCGCCGCTGGTTGGAGCTGGCCATGACCAATGCCCGGCAGACCCTGCTTACCCATCTTGCCAGCAAGGAAACCGTCTATCGTCGTTTACTGGCACTAAGGGACATGCTGGAGCTTGCGGAAACGCCGTCTCGGATGGAGTGTTTCGACATCAGTCATAGCCACGGTGAAAATACCGTCGCATCCTGCGTCGTTTTCGATGAGAATGGGCCCCTGAAAAGTGATTACCGGCTGTATAATATCGAGGGTGTGACCGCCGGCGATGATTATGGCGCCATGCGCCAGGTGCTGACACGCAGATACCGCCGGATGGTTGCAGGCGAGGGTAAGCGCCCTGATCTGGTGTTTATCGACGGTGGTAAGGGGCAGTTGAACATTGCCCGGGAAGTGTTTGACGAACTTGGAATTTCTGACATTCCACTGATCGGCATCGCCAAGGGCGTAACCCGACGTGCGGGCATGGAACAATTGATTGACGCCATGACAGGCGATGTTTTCCGGGTTCCTGCCGATTCACCGGCCTTGCATCTGATTCAGCACATAAGGGATGAATCCCACCGCTTTGCCATTACCGGGCACCGTAAAGGCCGCGACCGCAAGCGCCGTCAGTCTACTCTTGAAGGCATTGAGGGCATCGGCCCCAAGCGCCGGCGGGAGCTGATCCGGTATTTTGGTGGCATACAGGAACTACGCAAAGCCAGTATTGATGAAATGGCCAAGGTTCAGGGCATCAGCAAATTACTGGCTGAAAACATATACGCAGCACTGCACGATGAGTAATAACTGTATGAATTTACCCAACCTGCTCACACTCTCCCGCATCATTATGATTCCGGTTTTTGTGGTGGTTTTTTACCTTCCTGTGCAGTGGAGCTATTTGGCCAGTGCTGCCATTTTCGCCATAGCTGCTTTGACGGACTGGCTGGACGGGTATCTTGCCCGTAAACTTGACCAGAGCACACCCTTTGGTGCGTTTCTCGACCCGGTTGCCGACAAACTCATGGTGGCGGTTGCCCTGGCGCTATTGATTCAGGAATATTCGGCCATTCTGCTTACCATACCGGCAACGGTGATCATCGGTCGGGAAATCGTTATTTCGGCATTGCGGGAGTGGATGGCAGAAATCGGCAGCCGGGCAAGTGTTGCGGTGTCGTACATCGGCAAGATCAAAACCACGGCGCAAATGGCCGCCATCGTAGGTCTGCTGGCGTTTCCTCCGGGGCAGTTGCTGTCCCAGCTCGCCGTGGCACTGTTATACGTTGCTGCAGTACTCACCCTCTGGTCCATGGGGCTTTACATCAAGGCAGCCTGGCCAGACCTGTTCCCGGGCAAGGGCTGAGCAGGGAGTGGTGCGCACGCCGTGGCCCAGTCAATAACTTCTTCAGCGAGTTGTTTCCCCGTGGCGCCGAAGGCCTGAACTACGGATTCTATACCGGCGTCTTTTGCAGGCGAGGAGACAATAAAGCTGTTGGCGCAAAGAGTTGCCCGCGAGCGGTTATCAATCAGTTGTGCATAGATGGCAACGGTGGAACGGGTGCTGGCGCCCTGGCTGAGCGTGTGGAACGCGGTAATTTCCGTAGCCAGGGTGAGATCCGTATTGCCAGGGCCCGTATCCATGGTCACATCATGAAAGCTGGAGCTTTCCCTGAATGCGCCCACCAGCATGTCCCTGAGGATGACCGGGGCTGTATCGCGCCACCTTACACCGCCATACACACGGAACTCCCACGGCTCAGGCTTGGCCAGAATGTGAGTGCTGTTGAATGGCTCTGAGGCAAAGGGCGTGTCAATCCGAAGGCTTTGTGGCCGGCTGTTGTCACTGGTTTGCCGTGTATGGGGCACCGGAAAATCCATTACCCTTGGGGCTTCGGGTAGCGGAAAAACCGAACAGGCTGCCATCAACCCCGACACAACCAGCACCGGGACCACAGCCCTGAAAGTCCTTGCAGGGGTTCTGGTCACTGAGATACCTCCTTGATTGTAGGGCCGCCCCAGATGGTTCGCGTTGGGTCTTGTTCCAGGCGACGGGTAAACTGGTTCAGATTTCTGAGGGTGTTGCGCAATTCTCGCAGGGCCGGTGCCAGCTCGGCCATACCCTGAAGGCCGGAATCGAGCGCGCCTTCGTTTACTTTGGTTAGCCGGTCAATGCGGGTTGCTGTTTCCTGGACCCTTTCCAGAGACGCATTCATGCTGGTCAGCACTGACTTTCCTTCGGTTTGGAGCAGGACATTGACGTTATCCGAGACCGCAGCCACCCTCGAGGCTGCTTCGGCAGTGCGCCTGGCTGCGTCATCCATGCGTAGGAACAGTGCCATGAGCTGGTCACGGCTGCCCAGCAGGGAGTCGCTTGCTTCTTTGGCGTTGCGGAGAATGGCGGTCAGGTTTTCCGTATTTTCTTCGGAGAGCAGGTTGTTTGCGGTGGTGAGCAGGGTTTCCGCTTTTGTCAGCAGTGCTTCGCCATTGGTAAGCAGGCTATTAAAAGCAGAAGGCTCGGCGGTAATCAGCGCCGGATCCTCTCTGGTGCCTTTCAGTATCGGGCTGTCTTTACTGCCACCACTGAGCTGGACACTCATGCTACCGGTAATATTGGTCAGCACCATTCCGGCACGGGTGTTTTCCCGTACCGGAACATTCTCCTCCACGCGCACCAGCACGCGTACATGGCCGGGATTGTCCTGGTCCAGCCTGAGATCGAGTACATTGCCGACTTCAATGCCGCTGTAAAGAACCGGATTGCCCTTGGCGAGACCGCTCACCGCGTGACCAAACAGAATTTCGTAATAGGCCCACTCGCGATCAGCCGACGACTTGGCGAGCCACAGCGCAAATATTAATGCTGCAGCGGTAGCGATCAGCGTAAACAAACCAATGATCAGGTGATGTGCTTTCGGTTCCATAAACTCCTACTCCCGTGAGCGGTTCTTTTCCTGAGCTCCGGATGCGTAACTGGCGGCTCGCCCGCGCGGGCCCTGAAAATAGTCCTGAATCCACGGGTCATCTGTGGTTGCTACGGTTTCAATCCGGTCTGCAACCAGAACTTTCTTCTGAGACAGAACCGCGACGCGGTCGCAGGTTGTGTACAGCGTATCCAGATCGTGGGTGACCAGGAATACGGTCAACCCCAGTGCATCCCGAAGAGTAACAATAAGCCTGTCAAAGGCCGCTGCGCCAATCGGGTCGAGGCCGGCGGTCGGTTCGTCCAGAAACAGAACTTCAGGATCCATTGCAAGCGCCCGCGCCAGAGCCGCACGCTTGACCATACCACCGGATAGTTCTGACGGGTACTTGAGCGCGGAATCAGCCGGCAGGCCGGCCAGCGCCAGTTTCATGCGGGCAAGGTCTTCTGCGTCCGGGCGCGGCAGACCGCAATGCTCAATCAGGGGCAGCGCAATATTCTGCAGCACGTTCAGCGAACTGAACAGGGCGCCGCGCTGGAACAGAATGCCAAACCGTTGCTCAACGTCTGAGCGCTCGCCAGCACCAAGTTTATCCAGGTCTTTTCCGAATACCCGTATATGACCCTGCGACGGCTTGAGAAGGCCGACAATGCTCCTGAGCAAGACGGATTTCCCGGTTCCGGAACCACCAACAACGCCAAGGATCTCGCCTTTGAACAGGTCGAGATCAAGGTTGTGATGGACCACATGGTTTCCAAAGCGGTTATCAAGATCCCTAACTTCGATGACGGGCGCTGGCTTGGTTCCGGTGTTTTGGGTTATTGGGTTTTCCATAGGTTACCAGCCCATTTCCATAAAGAAGAGAGCTGCTATGGCATCCAGAAGAATAACCATGAAAATGGACTGGACCACGCTGGATGTTGTGTGTGTGCCAACCGACTGGGCGCTTCCACCCACCTTGAACCCTTCCAGGCAGCCGATGGCTGCTATCAGGAACGCAAAAACGGGAGCTTTCGACATACCCACAAGGAAGTGTTTGAGCGCGATATCCCTTTCCACAATTGCCATGAATTGCGCTGGTGATATATCCAGGGCAATCGCGCAGACCAGCCCGCCGCCTACCAGGCCTGCAAGCATGCCTACAAAGGTAAGAATTGGCAGGCTCACCATCATCGCCAGCACTCTGGGAATAACCAGCAGTTCAACCGGGTCCAGCCCCAGTGTGCGGATGGCGTCCAGTTCTTCATTCACTTTCATGGCGCCAATCTGCGCGGTAAAGGCGCTGGCGGTGCGGCCCGCAAGCAAAATTGCGGCAAGCAGTACACCAAACTCCCGTAAAAACGAAAAGGCCACAAGATTGACCGTGTAAATGGTCGCGCCAAAGTCTTGCAGAACCGTGGCACCCAGGAAGGCCACAACCGCGCCCACCAGAAAGGTGAGCAGCGCAACGATGGGGAGCGCGTTGAGCCCGGTGTTCTGTATTGCGGCTATAAACGGTGTAACACGCCAGCGCCTGGGTCTGGGCAAGACAACAAACAGTGTTGCGATAATCTGGCCGATAAATCCGGCAAGCAGGTAGGAGAGGTGCCAGATTGCCTCAACCTTCTTGCCGGTTTCCGTCAGGAAGTGTGCAACGGGCGCCAGACCTTCCGGTTCGGGAGCCGGTGTGTCGCGCATGGCCTCTGCCACCGCGTGAAGCAGTGCGCGTTGCTCGCGGGGGAGCGTGCCTTCCTGTTCCGCCAACGCGCCAAGTATTCCTGGCCCCAGCAGGGTTGCCAGGAGCGAGGCGCCGGCTGTATCAACCCGCCCCAGTTTTTTCAGCTCAATGTTTTCGGCGCTCCACTGCTCGCCGGAATAAGCCTCAACATTCCGTTTAAGCGCTTGATAATCAGCCAGGGTCCAGTCCCCCTGGATAGTCAGGGTGTCGCCCTGCGTTGTCAGGGAATCTGTCACACGGCGATTCGATGATGAGTTTTCAGTTTTGCCAGCACTCGTACTTCTGGGCACGGGTTCAGAAATCCAAAGGTTGGGTTGTCCGGTTTGTTAGCTTACTAGCTTAGAGTCTGTAGACGCTATCTGCCAGTATGCGGCGGTCTTCTTTATCATGGCTGGCCAGTATAATAATCGTACCCCGGCTTTTTTGCTCCAATAGAAGCTGCCTGAGAAGATCCCGCGCTTCACTATCGAGCCCGGTGAGTGGCTCGTCCAGAAGTAGTACGGGCTGTTGGCGAAGAATCGCACGCAACAGTGCAACACGCTGTCGTTGCCCGCCCGAAAGATCTCCGGGCAATCGCTTGCCCAAACCGCCCAGGCCGACACTTTGCAACCCGTTTTCGATTGCCTGCTGGTCATCCGGCAAGAGTTTGAGGCCGGGGTGTATGCCCAGGCCAATGTTGGTCTGCACATCAAGATGCTCGAACAGGTTGTGCTCCTGGAAGACACTGGTCATCGGCCGTTGCCATGGAGGCAGACTGAGGATACTTCTGTCTTGCCAAAGGATATCGCCGGATTGTGGCTCAAGAAAACCGGCCAGCAGGTTCATCACCGTCGATTTGCCCGACCCGCTGGCACCGTGTACGGCAATGCACTGCCCCGGGGAAACAGTAAAATTGAAAACCCAGGGGGTATCCTGGCCAGGATAGGCAAAAACCAGGTTTTTCACCTCAAGCATGTTCCGGCTCCGGTGCGGTGCTGAGAGAGTGAGCGAACGGGCGGCCTCTGAACAGCGGTGAACCCAGCCGGTTAAACAGCCCGAAAAGCGATAGTAAAAGCAGTACCAACCACAAACCGGTTGCTGCGGCGGCATCAATACGATAGCTGCCCAGTTGCTGGTAGAGCAGCACTGGCAGGGTAGGCTCCCCCGGGCTTCCGAACAGGGCAATTACCCCGAAATCGCCCAGTGACAATCCCGTGCCATAGGCCATGGCCAGGGCCAGTGGCTTGCGCAGCCTTGGCCAGTGCAGCCAGCGCCAGCGATACCAGCCCAGAATACCAAGCTGATCAGCTTGTTGCCGGCTGGCTGCATCGAGGCTGGCCAACGGGCCTCTGAGCATCTGCAACACAAAGGGCAATGCCATCATGGCATTGATAAGCGTGACCAGTACCAGCCCCTGGCTGGAGTTGCCAAGGCTTGGCCTGAACAGTAAAAACAGCCCGGTGCCCAAAACCAGTGGTGGCACCATAAGCGGCAGGTAGGCCGCCACATTGGTAAGCCGTGTGATTGCCTTGTTGGGCGCACTGCTGCCACATGCCAGAATCAGCAAGGCTGCGCTCACCGACATCAGCCCGGCAGGCAGAGCGATGGCGAGGCTTCTGGCTGTGGCATCAAGCAAAGCGGGGGCTGCAACAAATGAACCCTCCGGAAAAAATGCTGAACCCATCCCTGGCAAGCCCCTGATAAAAACAGCAACCAGAGGCATCGCCAGAAAAAGCACGAACAGCACGATAAAAAAGCCGTCTGCCAGGCGCGCTCCGATGGAGCTGCCGGTTTTGCTTTTGTGTGAGGCAACCCGCCTGTCCGGAAGTAGTGACGCGGTAAGCCCCTGGCGGGCGGCCAGCCACCAGAGAAACCCACAGATAATCAGTTGCACCATGGCCAGCAGGGCGGCCTGGCCTGCATCAAACTCGAACCTGAGGGACTGATAAATGGCGACCTCAATTGTGGTGGCTGCAGGCCCTCCGCCAAGGGTCATTACAATGGCAAAACTGGTAAAACACAGGGTGAAAACGAGTGCCGCCAGGCCGGGCAATACAGGTTTGACTGCCGGCCACTCTACGGCACGCCAATACCACCTGCGGCCAAGCCCGAGTTGCGCTGCAACCCGGTGCTGGGAGGCTGGTACACCTTCGATGGCCTGTAGAAGAATCCGCGCAGCCAGAGGCGCATTGAAAAACACGTGTGCGAGCACGATGCCGTTAATGCCGTAGAGATTCCAGGATGCGCCGACCAGATCGTTGGCTAATACGGTGAGCCATCCCTGGCGCCCGTAAACGCTCACCAGGCCGGATACCGCAACAATCGAGGGAAGAACCAGGCTCAGCTCCATTACCCGCAGCAACAATCCACGGCCGGGAAATACCGGTTGTCGCGCCAGAATCCTGGCCATCGGGATGGCCACAAGCAGGCTGAGTGCCACGGAGAGAAACGCCTGCCAGGCGGTAAACGTTACGACCGTGCGCAGGTACCGGTTGTTCCAGAGCTGAGCCACATCCGGTAATGAGGCTTCCAGAATCAGAGCTCCAAGCCCGGCTATGGCCAGAACCACCAGAGCACTCGCCATGGTCAATCCGGGCCACAGCTGCCAGGCGGGGTGGCCAAATGGCGCAGAATAGAGTCGGGAGTGCCGTTGCTGGCGCATGGGGTTATTCATATGCTTCGATTAACGCGTCATGGCATCCAGCCATTCGTTCAGCCACTGGCGCCGGTTATTGGTCACTGTCTCAGGCTCGAAATAACGTGCTTCCGGGGGTTGAATCAAATGATTGAACACATCCGGCAGCTCGTCCCCAAGATCTATGGCGGGGTACATCACATTTTTCAGGGGAATGTGGCGCTGAAAGCCCGGGGTCAGCATGAATTCGAGAAACTCCCGCGCGAGTTCTTTCTGAGCCGAGGATGCAACCAGGGCAGCGACTTCAACCTGCAGGTAATGGCCTTCCTCAAATTCAGCGGCCTGGTAACGATCGGTGTTATCCATCGCCATGTGGTATGCCGGGGAGGTACTGTAGGAAAGGATCATCGGCGCCTCACCGTTCATGAACAGTGAGAAATAGCCATCACTCCAGCTTTTGGTGGTTGTGAGGATTTTGCCTTTGAGCTGCTGCCATTTTTCGGGGGCCCGGTCGCCGTACACATGGCGCATCCAGAGCAACAAGCCGAGGCCGGGGGTGCTGGTTCTCGGGTCCTGGATAATGATTTTCAGGTCATCAGGCGCCGCAATCAGCGCTGCCAGGCTTGCCGGCGGGTTGGGCAGTTGTTCGGTATCGTAAACAAATGCAAAGTAGCCCCAGTCGTAAGGCACAAAAACCGGATCCTGCCAGTTGATGGGCAAATCCAGGGGTGAGAGGTCTGTCTTGTGGTTGCCCAGCAAACCCGTTTGGCGGGAGGTTTCCATCGTGCCTGTATCCAGGCCAAGTACCAGATCGGCCTGGGTACTTTTGCCTTCAAGGCGCAAACGCTGAAGAATGTCACCGCCGCTGTCCAGCACAACGTAGTTGATCGTGCAGTTACAGGTCTGCTCGAAGGCCTCCTTGACAGCTGGCCCCGGACCCCATTCGGCTGCAAAAGAAGGGTGGGTATAAATTGTGAGGGCCGGTGTTTGCTGAGCCATGGCCGACGCAGAAGCCAGAGCAAGCAGGCCCAGTGTGAATGCCCGGATGAGCATGGTGTTGTAACCTCCGCAACAGAAAAGGGGGAGCCATTCCAGGGCAGCCATGTCGCGGGCCCCGCCAACGCGGGCGAGTGCTCAATCCCTTCGCCGGTATAATCCGGATCAGGTTCCGCGGGTATGGTCTCAGCCCGGCATTTGCCTGGCACCCCGTTGAGTTGAATAAAGTGTAACATGCGGGCGGTCGGTAAGGATAAAAAGGGTAAAAGGGTAATAAGGCTAAGAAGCAAGGAGAAGGCAGGTGCCGAGATTTTTGCACACAGCGGACTGGCAGATGGGCCGCACCTACAGCAGGTTCGATACGGAAGACAGCGCTGCGCTTGTTGAAGCCCGCTATGAGGCCATAGAACGCCTGGCCGCGCTGGCTACGGAACATCAGTGTGATGCCGTGCTGGTGGCTGGCGATGTGTTCGATGCACAAACCGTCGCTGATCGCACAATCCGGCGGGTTTTCAATGCCACGAAAGGTTTTTCCGGCCCCTGGATCATGCTGCCTGGTAACCATGATGCGGCGCTGGCAGAGAGTGTCTGGACCCGGGCAAAACGGCTTGATGCCGTTCCGGATAATGTACATCTGCTGCTTGAGCCCGGTGTTATCCGGTTACCGGAGCAGGGCATGGCAGTGCTGGCCGCCCCTTTAACCCAGCGCCACACCTACGGTGACCTGACTGCGCCTTTCAACCAGATGGAAACCCCGCCCGGCTTGCTTCGCATCGGCCTGGCTCATGGTAGCGTGCAGGGCGTACTGCCTGAAGATATTGATTCCACGAATCCCATTGCGCCAGACAGAGCCGCCACTGCGAAACTGGATTACCTTGCCCTGGGTGACTGGCATGGCACCAAACAAATCAATGAGCGTACCTGGTACAGCGGAACACCGGAACCGGAGCGCTTTCGCAATAACGAGGCCGGCTACGTATTGATTGTTGATATCGACACACCGGGCGCGACACCGCAGATTTCCCGCCATAAGACGGCCCGTTATCAATGGCACCAGTGGCAGGAGAGCTTTTCGGTGCCTTCCGATGTGGATGATCTGCTCAATCGCATTAACCAACTGCCTGAGGCCTCGGTGCTGGATATTAAACTGAGCGGCACTCTCACGCTGGCGGGGGACCAGAAACTGACTGAGGCCCTGGCCATCGCCGAGGCGCGATTCCGAAGTGTGACCTGCGACCGCAGCAAACTGCAGCTTGAACCCACCGAGGACGACATTGCCGAACTGCAGGCAGACGGCTATCTGGGGGAAGTGGTTCAACAGTTGCGGGAAACCCAGCAGGTCAGCGAAAAAGATGATGAGGCAGCAACAGCCCGGGACGCGCTGGCCATACTTGCAAGCCTGCTCAAGTCAAAACATGCGGGGGCTGCCCAATGAAACTCCAACGTTTACGGGTTGAGCAGTTTCGTCAGTTCAGGCAAGGCCTGGAGCTGGATAGCCTGAAACCGGGTATCAACCTGATCCACGGCCCCAACGAATCCGGCAAGAGCACCCTGGTACGGGCCATTCGGGCTGCCTTTTTCGAACGTTACCGGTCGAAATCTGCAGAAGACCTGGCGCCCTGGGGTGACTCATCCGCCGCACCAACAGTTGAGTTGGTATTTGAGCACAATGGCCAGCGCTGGCAACTGGACAAACGCTTCCTCAAACGCCATCGCTGTGATCTGTTGATTGATAGCGCATCATTCAGCGGCGAGGAAGCGGAAGAAAAGCTTGCAGAATTGCTGGGTTATCAGTTCCCCAAAAAAGGCGCGAGTAAAGAAGAACACTGGGGCATTCCGGGTTTGCTCTGGGTTGAACAGGGCACCGGACAGGATATTGAAAAGGCGGTTCTGCACGCCGGCGGCCACCTGAAATCCGCCTTGAACAGTCTGGTGGGTGAAGTCGCCAGCAGTGGTGGAGATGAAATTATTCAAGCGGTGGAACAACAACGCAAGGAATTGCTGACGTCCACTGGCCGCCCGAGAGGCGATTACCTTGATCTCGCAAATGCCCGGCATACATTGCAGGAGCAGGTTGCGGAGCTGCAATCCCGTGTCGAGCAATACAAGGCGCAGGTTGATCGCCTGGGCAGTCTTGCCGCGGAGCACGAACAGGCAAACCGGGACAGGCCCTGGGAAGAAGCCAGGCGCGGTATGCTGCGGGCGGAAGAAAAATACCGGGAAGTTGAGGCGCTGCAGGAAAAGCAGGCCCGGGGACAGGACGCCCTCAAACAGTTACAGCAAAATCTCGCCTTGCTGCAACAGAGCCGGGCGCATTGGCAAAACCAGAACGAACAACTTGAGTTGCGTTACCAGACTTATAAAAAGGCTAAAAAACAACTGGAGCAGGAAGAGCTCGCCAGCCCCGAATTGGCGAAAACTGTTGAGGCTGCCCGCAACCAGTACCAACAGGCTGCTGATGCGGTGCAACAAGCCCACCTAAGAGATAAGCGGGAGCGCCTGCAGAAGGACTGCGCGAGGCTGGAAGCAGAACTCTCCAAACTGAAACAAAGCCAGGAAAAAGCTCGGGAAATTCAGGCGTCACTGGAATCCTTCCGCAAGATAAAAAGTGATAATATCATTGATGTCAATGTATTACGTAAACTAAAACAGAATCAACGTGAACTCGATGATGCAAATATACGCATCCAGACCATTGCAACCCGCGTTACCTGGAATCTAAACCCCGGCAAAGACCTGACATTGAATGGGGAGAGCATTGAGGGGCATGGTGAAAAGCTGCTGTTGGAACCCGGTCTTCTTGAAATCCCGGGCTTCGGCAGCCTGGGCATCCAACCCGGCGGTGACGACCTTGCGAGCCTCCGCCGCCAACTCGAACGCCTGCAGCAAATGGTTTCACAGCAACTGGCCACACTGGCGGTTGAATCCGTTGAGGCAGCTGAACAAAAACTGGCGCGCCTGCAAGAGGCCGAGGCGCAAGTTCAGCGTTTTGATGAGCTTCTGAAATCCCTGGCCCCGAATGGGGCAGATCATCTGAATTCGATGAAGCAGGAAGTTGAAGATGAATTGCAAGCCCGTAGCGCCGAACTTAAGGCTATGGCTGTTGATTGGAATACCGCAGATACCAGGCCGCTCAGCCATGTGGAAGCTGATCTTAAACAGGCAGAGACACGATTAGCCGAAGCAGAATCACGACAGCGTAACCACGAGACCGAATTACTGAAACTCCGGCATACCTGCGACGCCGCTCACCGTGAGTGGCAGCGAATGAAAGACGAGCTGAACAATCCTGAACGCCAGCAGCAGATGGAAAAGCTGACCGGGGATATCACCGCTGTTGAGAAACAGCAGGCAGAACTCGAAACCGCCCTGAAAGAGCGCGAGGCAAGAATCAGCGAAGCGCGCCCGGAGCTATTAAAACAGGACATTGAACGATACAGGGCAACCGCCGAACAACAGGAAAAAGCCCAGCAGAAGCGCGCCCTGGAGTTGAGCGAGATTCGGGCAAAACTGGAAGCCTGGGGTGCGGAAGGGCTAGAAGAACAACACAACGAAAAAGCAGCGGAGCTGGAGCACGTGAGCCGCCGCTATCTTGAACTAGACAGGCGGGCAAAAGCGCTGGATTTACTGCTGAACCTGCTGAAAGAAAAACGCCAGGCACTGACCCGCCGATTGCAGGCACCGCTTCAGAAGCATCTGGACCATTACCTTACCGTGCTGTTCCCCGAGGCCAATCTGGAAGTGGATGAAAACCTGATGCCCGGCAAATTCAGCCGGGGCTCAGAGCTGGGACAGATGGCCGAACTGAGCTTCGGCGCCCGCGAACAGATGGGATTGATCAGCCGCCTCGCCTATGCCGACCTGTTGCAGGAGGCAGGGCGCCCGACGCTGATCATTCTGGATGACACGCTGGTGCACAGTGATGCAGACCGCTTGGAAGGCATGAAGCGGATTCTTTTCGATGCCGCAAACCGGCACCAGATATTGCTGTTTACCTGCCATCCCGAAAAATGGCAGGATCTGGGTGTGGAACCACGGGATCTGAAAGCATTGAAGCTGCAGGGAGATGCTGGTTAAATTTCGTGCACAAATCTTCGTTAAAACAGAAACTTAAAAAAAGGTATTGACGACACCACTGTAATCCGTAGAATACGCATCCGTTGTCGGGGCATTGCTCCGGGAACAAGAAAGCGGGAATAGCTCAGTTGGTAGAGCACAACCTTGCCAAGGTTGGGGTCGCGAGTTCGAATCTCGTTTCCCGCTCCAATTACTCCAAGTCTCTCAATGCCCACCTGAGAGCAAAAAGATCCGATTCCTTCGATCTTTCCAGGCGCGGTGGCAGAGTGGTCATGCAGCGGACTGCAACTCCGTGTACGCCGGTTCGATTCCGACCCGCGCCTCCATTTTTACCTTATATTTCAGTATCTTGAGATTGGCAAATTAGTTAGCTTTTGCACTGAAAAAATACTGAAAACAAAGTGAAAAAATAATCCGTGTTCTCCAGTCAATTTTGAAGGGGCTATCCTTCAGTTAGACCCATCCTTTTTGGCGTTTTCGCGCAGGATTTTGATCGTCGACCTGGCACGCTTCGGCGGCTTCACCAGCCGGTAATGATTCCGCATCGCCTCAGATTCATGCCCACCTTTATCGTTTTCGCCTTGATTGAGGAATTCTTGCGTCAGACCTTTTTTGCGAAGATCTTGAAGACGATAAAGATCACCATATCCAGCCTCTCTGCAAGCCTTGCGCCAGGCACTCTGTAGTGTCCGATGTCGAATATAACTTGCCCTCGACCGCTTATCGAAATACCGTGGGTTGGCAAGAAGGTATGGGCTGATGATTTGCTGGTCTTTTTTGAAATCCAAGAACCATTGCCAGAGCTCCGCTAGCTCCTCGTTCATGTAGAGGTCTATCCCTACCATGGTCTTGTGGCGAGAGAAACGAATCACGCCATAGGCCAGCTCGTCGTCCACCAGCCTTGGTTCCGGAAAGATCTCTCCCTGGCTTTCTTTAATTGTCAGTACGTCAATGGGTTGTTGGCTCATCATGTAGATCAAGTCACAAGCCTTGGCGCGCCAGGTGCCATCCATAATCCTCCGATTATGTTTGTGGATACACAACCGTTCGGTGATTGCCTTGTAGGCATCGTCAGGAACCAAAACCTGTCTTTTGGGGATGACCGCTTTTCGAACATCAACGACCGGGTTTCGCTGGACGATGCCATCATCCACTGCATGCATATACACTCGATTCAGTGTATTTCGTAGTCCATTGTAGTGAGTTGGCTTGGTTAGCCATGGAGAAAGCAGCTTCCGAATTTTCTGTACGGCATCTTGAGCAGAAAGGGGAAACTTGGCATCGTCAGATGCCTCCAGTTGTTGACAGTCTGTCGCGTAATCTCGTCTCGTTGGGAGCGCGATCGGTTGACCCTGGTGAGGCCCGCGAATGGCGAAAACTTTGCATTCTCCCCAGACAACTCTCCCGTCCACAATGGAGTGGCCAAGTACCTCCGTCCTCCATGTGTGCAGATATTCTGACAGCGAGATTTGCCCTGCAGGGTCAAGCGGTACTGACAGCGCCGAGAGACGGTTAGCCAGCTGTTCGCTTCGCCAGTTATGAAGCTCCCGCTCCCATTGCTCATGAATTAATGTCCAGCGCCGAATGGCCATGGAGCGGTTCTTGGTTTCGAGTGTAGAGCGCCTGCCGGTCTTGGGGTGCACGACGAAAAATACGCCGTGTTCGTTAAGATAAAGACCAGGGAAATCCTGCAACCACTCATTGCCAGGTTTGCGTGCGCGTGCTGCCATTAATTAGTACTCCTTTTTAACAAAACGTTTAAGAAATTCACGGTCTTCGTCACAAATATCTGAACGAGCTGCCATGCGGCGTTCCATTTCAGGGATGTAGGTGTCGATGTCAATTTTCCATGCTTTGCCGATCTTGCAAGCCCCTGGAATTTTTGGAGCGCCATTTTCGTCGAATTGAGAACAATGGCGACGAATTGTCGACGGTGCTGGTGGCTGGTCATCACCCTCGAAAACAACATTGATAAATCGATTTATAGAAACAAGACGCATCGGAAATTGTTACCCTCATAATAAAGAGCATTGGGTCCACACAAAGCAGTGGTTAAGGACGTCGATGCTCCAAACACGAATAAATACCTTGAGATAACAATACCTAGATGCAAGTAGAGAAAGTTTCGTGTAATTGACAAAAAATTGGATTTAGACAGCTTGACATGAGGGTTAGGGCAGGTTTGTGGTAGGCACACCGGAGCCACCTAGATGGAGAAGCTGAGTCGTGGTGGCTGGCCATGGCTTCTCCCCGAGACACATATATGTATGAGCCGGTTGCTGCCAAAAATCATTTATTTCTGGTTCTACGACAAGCTTTTATGGTTGTTTGGGCTGTGCCTTGGAAATATTATAAGGTTGCAGGTAGTCGAATTATCATTGTGAAGTTGACTCACAATGAAGTCCGCAGCTCTTTGGCATGCAGCAAGCGAGTTAACGCCAGAAATCAATAAATCATGGTGTTTACAATTTTTAGGATACCTATTTCCAGCTAGCACCATTACCGATATTATGTCTAGTTCTTGAAGCGCAGAAAAACAGATTTCGCTATCGGATGAAATATAGACAGGAAAAGAGGTTCGACCACTTGGCATCGCCTCCAATAGCGCCTTGTGGGCGTTTATCTTTTCAGGCCATAGAATCCTATTCTGATGTTTCTTAATAAATTCTCGCTCAATTATTTCTTTAATATATTTGTTGTCGAATAAAATAGAAAAACCCATCTGGATCATCTCATCACCCATTTTTTATCTAATTCAGGTTCACATCCACTTAAAATCATTGGTCTCAGAGTCTGCCCCTTCAGAGGTGTCAATCCGACCGGGCGTCCAGTGCGATTGTGCTCTAATAAAATCGGATTTTGCGCCACCATCTTTACGTATCAGGACGGATACTTCGACTTCATAGAAGTCTTCGATAGCTTCCGAATTGGCAATTATTTCTTGAATCAGGTTACTAATCTTTTGTGTCGTCATCACCGGGTCCTCTGTTTTTTAGTCGATAATAAAACTACACCAAAAGAGGATTGATGCAAGAAAATAGTTACCAGTGCAGTTGTTGTTTTATGGGGCGAAGAGCAGGAAGGGCCGGCCATAAGCAAAACGCTTGAGGCCGGCTGATTGGAATCGACTACGGATAAGTGATTTTGGTATGAGCTGTATTTATATTAATAGTTACATTAGCTCTTGTTGCAGTTTTTAGGAATTCAAACTCATTTGGAAGCAGTATTGGTGTAGCTACACAGTAATACCGGATCGGCAAGTCTAAAACGCTCTGGCCGGTACTTTCTTGTAAAAGCAGCGCTGAGGCAATTTTTTGTACCACCGGATTATCAACGTAGCATTCATCCTCTCGGCAGCTCTGAAAAAGGTTTTTTTCCGTTTTGCTCAGTGAGTCATAAATCTTGTCGCCATCGAAGACAATGACACCGCAACGTGCCAGTTCTTGAGCTTCCTGCTTATCAAAGCATTGGATGTAAAAGCCAGAAACATTCGCTTGCGTTGCTTGGGGTGAAACGAAAATCACTCGGCCGTCCGCCATACGGTGAATGACTGCCTCTCCGATACTTGGCGTTTCAGCAATGGCTCCGTCATTCGCTTCACGGTGCTCAACGGTCTCGTTAAGAATAGTGAAAATAGACATTGGATTAGATCCTTTATTAAAGTAACACCATCCAATGATATTGAAATGCAACCGCTTCGTGGCGAGTCTAATTTCGCTAAAAATGCAATAAGGCTAAAACTGGTAATTTTTTGAGGTCAGGGGAGCTTGAGAGCCACATTCTATCTGGCGCCGCTTTAATTGTGGTTGAAATCGTCAAAGATGCTATCCATTGAGGATGTTGAGTTGAAGTCGTCATGGCTGCTAAAGTCAAAACCATAGGGATTTCCCCCGACATCAAGCCCACCGATCCCATCACCCTGCATCGGCAGCCCTGTGGCCGGATTAATCTCCCCAGCTGGTGAATAGTTGTCTACTTGGTAGGACATCAAGTCGTCGTCCTCAGATATATAGCAAGCTCCCTCCTGGTCTCTGAGTTGAAGCCCATCGTCAAAGTCGACTTCTCCATCGTGGCTCTCGTCGGAGGCCGTCGGTTCTGTTTGTTCCAGCCAGGCGCTGAATCCGATACCTGCGAGGACACCCACGAAAGTGCCTACCGGCCCTGCGAGATAAAGTCCGGTTACACCGCCCGCAAAGATCATCAGCATGTATGTCATGGTTTTTGCTCCTCATAGTTTTGCCTTGAAACGAATTTACATCAGAAGCACGGAGGAGCAAGCAAATCGCTGATCCAGTTGCTGGCCAACAACGGTGCGCTATGCTGGCGGAGTCAAGGGACTCTACAGGAGCGTGATATGAGGGAGTTGCGTGCTCAGAATCTGATCGACCGGATGCTCAATGCCTTGCTGTTGTATCTGATTGGTATCCTGTTTTGGTCCTGGCTGGGGGAGGTGTCAGGACTACCAATCAGCATCCTCCTGGGAGTGGGTGCGATTTTGATGACTGCGGATCTCAAAGATTTTTCCGGCGATCCTCGTCCGTTTTCGCTCCTGGTAGGAGCAGCTCTTCTTCCGGCATGGCCATTAATTCGGTACTGGCTGAAAGTAATAAGATGACGAGGATTGATCGGGGAGGGTTGAAGAGAAGAGGTTGCACGCCCCCGAAGTGGAGGTTTCTCCGTGACGTGCTGCTGGCGTTATTGGGCACCTCCAGCTGGCCCCTTTGATGGTTTCAATGTACAACAGATTGTCTTGCTAGCAAGCAAAAAGACCTGGTCGAAAGTGTTAGTTTTGGAGGGAGAATTACCGTGGGTAAAAAAATCCGTTTTTGTCTTGAGTTCGATGAGCGTGAACTCGTGGTAGACCTGCTTCAACAAGAAGCAGGCTCTCTTGGTCTTACTCCAGAGCAGTTGATCAAGCGCTTTGTTGTTGATGCGCTGTCAGGTGATGACCGTTCACCGAGCATTCTCGGTGAAACCCTCGAAGACTTTCTCGTCAAAAATGGGGCTATTCGCCCCAGACAAGACGATTGATCCGCGATAGCCTTGTAGTCACTTAAATTTTCATGTTGATAACAAGGGTTTCACATGTCCAATACCGCCGTTCGTTACCTCACGATGCTCAGAATGGTGCCTCGTTTCCCTAAGGCCATAACCACAAGCGAACTGGCGGAGCGCCTGGAGGATCATGGATTTAAGGTGACGATGCGCTCGATACAGCGGGACCTGGAGAAGCTTAGCTCGGACTTTCCGTTGATGGTGGATGAGGGTTCTCGGCCTTACAGGTGGTCTTTCGACCGAAATGCCACCATGGACATTATTCCTGCCCTTGATCTACCCGCCGCGTTAACTTTTGAGCTCGCCAGGGCCTACCTTTCACCCATGTTACCGCCGCGGGCGTTATCTCACCTGAAGCCCCATTTCGATGAAGCCCATAGAACCTTGCTCAGGGAAAAGAACCCTCTCGGTCAATGGCCAAACCGGGTGCGTGTTATCAACCGTGGCTTAGGCGGTGAGAGGCCGGCTATCGATGCGGATGTTCTGGAAACGGTTACTGAAGCCTTGTTACGAGAGTACAAATGCAAGTTGACCTACCAAGCCCGTAAATGGGCAGAGCCTGAGGAAATCGTAGTACATCCATTCGGCCTAATCTTCCGGGACCCGAATGTGTATCTGATTGGCACCATCGAAGGTAGGGAAGGCACGCGCCAAATGGTTCTCCATAGGGCGACCACGGGTGAACTTCTGGAAGAGCCGTCCGACCGCCCTGAGGATTTCGATCTGGATTTGTACATCCGCTCCGGCGCTATGGGCATTCTCAAATCCAATAAGCCGGTGTACCTGAAGTTACGGTGCGACAAACCAGCACTGAATCACCTGATTGAGTCGCCGTTGGGTTTTGATCAGATCACCACGGAGATTGATGACAAGACCTTTGAGATTGGGGTTACGGTAGGGGATACGCAGGACTTGCGGTGGTGGCTGACGGCGCAGGCGATTCATTGCGATATCCTGGAGCCTGAATGGTTAAAGCAAGAAGTAATCTCTACGCTTCAACGCGGTTTGGATCGAATTAAATCCTAAACGGGATGCATCCCAAGAGAGAGCGATGGCCGCTAGTTACCCGAAAAGTCTCGTTGAGAACGCGCCGCGGGTTGGATGGCCCCGCGGCACCTTTTGAATCCTTAACTGGCATTGAACCCTAGGTTAGGGCAGATGAGATGCACCATTTTATCTGACTTCCGGCGGTAGTCGACTCCGGCCCAGACGTAGGCCTTAATCCAGATGGTCATGTCTTGATATTGGAATCGGATGCAGCTCCCGCCATCCAAGTGTTTGCTGGATCTTGGAACGCCTTCCCCTCGCTCAAACACAGTGGCAACAAGCCCGACCCGGTAGTCACGGCCACATTCTTGTTGGTACTTCACAGAGCTAAAGTCTGCGTTGGAAAATTGATAGAGCGCTTGCCGCTCTAAATCCAGCTCGGTCTTTATACCATCTCCGGGAGTAGTATAGGGGTGACTATGATAGTCACCTAAAAACGCAAGTTCAGGGTAGTAAACGGACACGAAATCAGACTTGGCGTCATAGCTTTCTTGCTTGTCAATCACGAACCCTTGACCCCTGTGGGCAGCTGTTGAAACGTCTGCCATCACCACGCGAAAAACCTCCTCACCCAGCCCAGAGGTGCTTCGATAACCCCAGAGGTTGCCGAAGGTCTCAAGGTGTTTTGATTCCTCCTCTGCGTTCGGGTCTCCGTGATGAACGCTATAAGCCTCCAAAGCGGCTGTGACGATGGTGAAGAAGGCTTGGTCTGATATGGAAACAAGGCAGTTAGACATGAGGACCTTAATCAGTAATGAGGGAATAGGAATACTCTTTTATTCGGCTTTTCGGATCAAGTCAGGCAGAGCTGCTGTTTTCATTCAATCGCTGTGTCCCCGGTTCTGCTGCCAGTGCCCAGCAAATCTGATGTGCGACACAACCTGTCGCTCTATGCCGGCAAAATACTCTAAGATTACCCGGAGGCCTGCCAATGCTGTTATGGAAAGAGCTCATCAATGAAGCCCACGAGCAAGACTACCTTTCGTCGTCATCCAAAGACGATCTGAAGCTGCTGCAAATCTATCTCTGCCGGCTGTTCCTTATCACCGGATATAAAAAGGAATTCCGTCTCGTTGGCATGGACGAGCCCGACGCTTTTCTCGGGCTGAAGCTGCCATCTGAAGTTGATGGTGAGATCAGTGCTCCTGTATTCCTTGAGGCAGTGCGCAGACGCGAAAAGCAGCTCACCCGGAGCCTTAGAGGCAAGCCGGAACTCTCTTTTGAACCCCTGCTGGCCAACCTTGCGAGGTTGCTTAAAGCCGATGTGGTTGAAATTAAGCTGCTGATTTTTGCCATTTTGTTGCTGAAGCACCCGAAGGCCAAAGACGTCATGCGGGATCTGGAAATTAATGAATATGGTAATTCGATAAGTGCCCTGGCCAGGGCGATGCGAGAATCCGCACGGACGATTGCAGCAGCGCTGGATCAGGATGCCATGCTGTGTCAGATCCGCCTGTTGGAGGAGCCAAACCAGAACAGCGATATTTGGGACATCGTGGAGGCCGGGCCGCTCCTGAGTCAGCTGGTGGTGGCCACCTCCGAGCAATGCGAGGCGGGTGAGACGGGAGACATCGAACAGATGCTGTTCAAACACATCTGTCCGCCAGGGCCTGCGGCTCTGCATTCCATTGCAGACTTTCGGGGCGTCCCTGATCTTCAGTTGATGCTGGATTACCTGCAGGAGGCTCTGAACAGCAAGTCTCGTGGTAAAAACATTCTGCTCTACGGAAAGCCCGGCACCGGGAAGACCCAGTTGGCCAGGGCTATGGCAGAAAAGCTGGGTGCGCCACTTTATGAAGTGCCCACCAAAGACAGTAACTCGGGCGCTATGACCGGTCGAGTTCGCCTCGATGCTGCGAAAATGGCGCAGATGTTCCTTGAAGATCGTCTCGGTGCCGTTCTGCTGTTTGATGAAATGGAGGATGCCTTCCGAAAATCGGCCGAGCTTGCTAAAGGCTGGTTTAACCAGATGTTGGAGGATAATCGGGCGCCAGTAATCTGGATCAGCAACGACATAAGCGCCGTTGATCCTGCTTTTCTGAGGAGGTTCGGCTTCATCGTCGAGATCGAGGGCACCGGCAGTGACCGCGAAGCCCAAAAGCTTGAGCAGACACTCTCCAGCCTACCGGTTACGCCTGGCTGGGTATCTGAAGCAGCAAGTAAATCTTGGATGACGCCAGCTCTGGCAGCGAATCTGGCCGAGGTAGGTCGGTATCTACCACCACGCCAGATTGTCCGAAACCAACAGCGATTGGAGACCATGGCACGGCAGCGGCTCGGCGTTATGGGAGAGAGAAAGCCCGGGCGTGTGCTGCCAAAACCAAAGAAAAGGGACTTCCCGGAATTCCGTGCGGAGTGGATAAACACCCAACCGACACTCAGGAATGTGGAGCGCTTCGTCCGCGCGGAGGGACTCGCAAGAATCTGCCTATATGGCCCACCTGGTGCTGGTAAAACCGCTTATGCCCAAGTGCTCGCCGAGCGCCTGGGTAAGCCCTTCATGCTGCAGTCTGGCAGTGACTTGCTGGGCATGTATGTGGGACAGACAGAGAAGAACATCGCAGAGATGTTCGACAAAGCAGAGCGCGCCGGTGCAGTGCTGTTGCTGGACGAAGCGGATACATTTCTCTACAGCCGCAACATGGCTCAACGCAGCTGGGAGATCAGCGCCATTAACGAATTCATGGTGCGCTTAGAACGATTCGACGGCGTTTTTCTGGCGACAACGAATCGATTCGATAGCTTTGACAAAGCGATACTGCGCCGGCTTCAGATGAAAGTGGAATTCGGCTATCTCACTGTGGACCAAGTTAAGGCCATTCTGGCGGAATGCGTGTTCGACAAAGCATTGGCGAGTAGCCTCACCCAAAGCCAACTTGATCACCTGAACCATCTAACACCCGGCATCATAAGGGCTGCAGTCGAGAGCCTGGAGCTGAGAGGATTCAGGCCTCGAACAGAGAAATTGTTGTCAGCACTCGCAAAAGAGCAAGAAGCGCAAATCGAAGGTGTGGTCGGGCGTTCTATAGGCTTTATTCAGTAATTGAGGTGAGAGGGCTTTATGGCGAAGCGCATTATGTCCTGGAGGACCGGCTGTGTTTATCCGGTTCCTGACGGCTATGTAGATGATAGCGGACAGCTTGTTCTGAATCGTCAGTCAATCCGTGAACTTTCACCGGAGCTCATGATACTGATGTCTGGTGATGTCGTAGCAACCGCTTTGCCAGAATGTCCGGCCGCTGTTATCTATGGGCATGCTCGCTGGGATAACGTGCGGAAACAACTTGAGGCGTTGCCAAATATGGAGCCCGAAGGCCGATGGATACAGCGGGTTATGCTGGGCAATCTGCATCCTTTGGATGGATCAAATGAATTAAAGCTTTCCCAACCAGTAACCGCCCATCTCTTACCAAAAGGGGCTAGGCCTAATTTTTGTGTGGTCGTCTTCGATTCTAACAGTGCAGAGATATGGTCGTACGACCAGATTGTCGAAATTGTTGGCAAGCCCGAGCCAGAGGAGAGCGCTCTTATCAAGTTCTTCCGCGGTGATGGAACGGACCATGCGGGCAGAACGCTCGAAGATATTCTTGCGCTTGATGATTTCTGGTTGGAGCACACGCACGATTACCTCCAGTGGCTTTTCCCGATCCCCGAGCCCAGCCAGTACAACGCACGAGTACCTGTGCTTACCAGAGAAGATATAGCGTGGTTTCGAACCGATAGACATCTTCGTACCCAACAGATACGAGCGCTGGATCGAATGTTGGCATTCTATGGACTTGAGCGGGGAGATGAGGAGATTGTGGCCTTGCCCGGCCTGAACATGAAAACCCATATCTGGCTGAAACCTGGGGGCCATAACCATTTGCGAATCACTAGAATCATTCGTAGCCTCCAGCATTGCTCCCAGCCAGAGTTGGCACTCAGGCTTCAGTCGGCTGTTATTGCATTAGGCAAAAGCGTGGGTCAGGTCAGAGATCAGAGCATCGGCTACTGGCAGAGAGCGACGGACTAAGAATTCAAGCGGACGCGCGCATTATCGAAAATGACCGGCACGGCTATTGCGTGACGGGAATTTAAGCAGCATGATTGAAAAAAAATACAGTGTCGTTTCCAGTCAGGTGGAATTTCCTGAAGGCGTTGTACTGAAAAATTCAACCGGCCTCCTTTTTGACCGATCAATGCTGGGGGGGCTTTGTCCAGAAGTTGCTCGGGCCGTTTCGGGTGACCTGGTCGCGACAGTTTTTCCTGACAGGCGTTGCGTTAGCTTGTTTAGCGAAAGCCGTTGGAATGAACTTCGTCAAATTCTAAAAAAGGTGCCTCACAATACATTAGAACAAAGAACGTTGAGAAGGCTTGCCTTGGGCTTTGAGACATATATTCCGAGGTCAGAGCCGATGGTCTTGACTGTGACTTTGCAAAGCTATGCTGGCCTTACAGGCAATGATCTTTTAGTTGTCCACAGCTCCGATTGCATGGAGTTCTGGGCGAAAGATAAATTATAGATCGGCATCCTTATTAATACTGTTACGAAATAATATAAAATATGACGTTAACAAAAAAGGTCGAATGGGTTCCTGAGTTTTTTTCTGAAAACGTTGATCGCATTGAAAAAATACTACCTGCTGGGGGCTGCCGTGAGTTATGGCTTCAAGGGGAGATTTTTCTTTTCCTAGGCGGTGATGGCCTTGTTACCAATTCAACCGAGAGAAAATATGACCTATATAAAAAAAATAGCTTTGTAATGGAGGTCAAGTTGCTAGGTGGTAACTACCAAAGAAAGGTACTTAATTCGCTTAGGCAGGATTTCGAGAAAGTATCGCTGCACGAGGGCAATGAGCAAAAGTATATTTTGCTAGTATTAGATAATAGGTTCCCGGAATCCAAGCTATATGATGAACTGTTCAACTATCAGAATAGTTTAGCAAAACAAATTTATTATCGCGATTTTGGTCCTTTTTGCGTATTGCTTTGGAGAGTGATTTAGCCGTCCATATGCGGTGGGACCATTCAAGACGCGTTCGCCACTCCAAACGGAATATGCACCATCGGCACATTCCCGGCATCAGATTGCAGGTGGCTGCGCTGGTCGTCGAAAAACATGTGCGGTTTGAGGATACTTAGAATCCGATCTTTCTTCATGCCGCCCAGGAAAAACACCTCGTTTGCATCCACACCCCAGTGCTCCAGCGTGGTAACGACTCGCTCATGAGCCGGCGCACTGCGGGCGGTCACGATGGCTGTGCGCAGAATGCGCCGGTAGGAAGCATCCGCTTTCTGTGCCTCATCTTCCAACTTCTGCAATAAGGATAGCTTTCGGAACAGATCAGCCAGTGGGCCGGGACTGTGGGGAATGCCTGCTCTAGACGATTCATGTTTGTGGAAAGCCTCCAGCTCTCCGCCTTTATAAACACGCTCTGAGGCGTCATCCGCAATGACGCCGTCGAAATCGAATGCAATTCTCAGCTCCCAGTCGTCATTGTCATCCACCACCTGTGATGGCAGCACGGTACCGGCGGGATATTCGTAGTCGATGGCTTTCAGAACATCCTGCTCGTTGGAAGAGAGGAACAGTGAGGCATTGAAAGCCGGAATATAAGGGTAGGGCGACTTGCCTTCCAGAAACGCCGCCCTGGAAATATCCAATCCATGGTGCTCAATCGACCGAAATACCCGCTTGCCCGTAATGGAGGAGTTGCGTGACAGCAGGACCACTTCCACGGGCGAAGTATCGGGAAAACGCTTGTTGATATTGAGGAACCGACGCACGAACGGAAACGCCACGCCTTTTGCCAAGGGGACGTCTAGATGTTCCTCCTGGTAGTCACGGTAAGCGATCGCGCCTTGTTCCTGGAAAACCTTGTCGGACTCGGAGAGGTCAAACAGGGCGCTTGAAGCAACGGCAATCACCAGCTTGTCTTCGATGGGGTACGGCATTAACGATCCTTTTGAGACAATGACCTCAGATGCGGGCGTAAAGTTGATAGGTATTACTTCAATCGGCGAATAGCCTCGGCATGGGCTACATCCCAACTACTATTGTCGGTTGGCATTCCATTATCACCCAACGGCGACACTCCCAACTCTTTTCGGCGTGCGTTCACCTTCGCTGTGTATTCGTCGCTCATCGGATTGATCCCGCGGCGCCGGTCCTTGGCGTCAGCGATCGAGTCCATCATGAAATCATATTCCTCCGGGAACAACTCAGAGTGGATTTGCTCTGCGAGGGACTTAATTCGCCGCCTCCGTTCAAATTCCTCAAGCTCTTCCGGCGACATACTTTCATAGGCCTCTCGGAGCTTTTTCGCTTCTTCCTTCTTCGCTCTGTTCATAACAATCGCTCTTTATTCGTGTAGATTCAAAGATAATACGACATAGAAGCGACATTCCCTGTCGCGCCGGTCGATGATAATAAATACACAGGGACAGGAGGATCAGCATGAATTCCAGGCACAGCGTACAACAAATCTCCCAGGCTCTATTCGAAACCGACCCCATGAACACCTGCTGCAAAGAGAACGATTGCTTCGATGAATACGACGGTGTTGCCGGAGACATCGTTACGCGGATTGGCGAAGGCGAAAGCCTGAAGCGGGCACTGATGACAGAAATGTCTGAATGGTTTTTCGATGGGGAACACTTTGACCAGAGCCGGCTTCAACCTGTTCTTGAGAGGTTGGGTAAGGAGGAGAAATGATCGACAACTTCAAAACAGATCTGGTGTTGCGTGTCGCGGCCATGCCGAGGGAGGAAATTCTGAAGGCAATGGGCTACAAGAGACCAACTTCCGCCAACCTAGAGCGCTTGCAGTCGGTTCTGGATGATCCGGATTTCGGTCTGAACAATAGCGGTTTCGATTTCAAGTACTCCAGTGAAGGCTTTCTTCGTGCGCTGTGTGTTGTCGTCGGCATGGATATGGCCTCTTCGGAGCAGCGCATTTTCCGGCTCAATAAATGCCTGGAGGAAGAGCGAGAGGCCTTCAAACCCTATATATGGGTGGATACTGGATTCAAGCGTCAAAGCCAGCCAATCTTCGCCCTGGCTGTCTGTGAACATCAGCGGTACCTGGACTTTCCGAAAGGCTTCTGGCGGCTCTCTATCGACCGGCAACTGGGCCGCGCCCAGTGTCGTGTCCGCGAACATGTCTATGAAACCGGTGGGGAGCTTGGAATCTGGGGGCATATCAAGCAGTATTGGTTTTACTACAAAAAGGACGCAGCCTATCTATTGGCCTTGAATGGCGAGGTGATTGGCAAGCACGAAGGGCCTATGCCCAACCAGGCAATTGGAACTAGAGAGTTGAATATTTTTTCTCTGACAACCCGAGAAGCCCAGCAGTAATGCCTAAGGAAGCGGTAACGATGTACGACCTGATTGGTGATATCCACGGCCACGCCACCGAGCTCAAAGCCTTGCTTGCCAAAATGGATTACCAGGAAGTCGATGGTTTATGGCAACACCCCAAGCGCAAAGTGATCTTTCTGGGAGATTTTGTTGACCGCGGTCCTGAGCAGGTCGAAACCGTCACCATTGCGCGGAAGATGGTCGAGAACGGCCAGGCCCTGGCCGTTATGGGTAACCACGAATTCAATGCCGTAGCCTGGGCTACGGAAGACCCGCAGAATCCCGGTGATTACTTGCGTCCACACACGGACAAAAATCGAGGCCAGCACCAGGCTTTCCTGGAACAGGTGGGCGAGGGTGGTGAACAACATCGAAGTATCATCGAGTGGTTCAAAACCTTGCCGGTGTATCTGGATTTGCCGGACTTCCGTGTAGTTCATGCCTGCTGGCATAGGGAACAGCTAGACGCAATTGACAAGTACACCGACTCAGAGAACCGCCTGCTGCCCGAGGCTTGGGAACAGACGAGCCGGAAAGGCTCTGAAGCCTATGATGCTATTGAAACGCTCCTCAAAGGGTTGGAAATTCGGTTACCTCATGGACATTATTTTCACGATAAAGATGGAAATCCCAGATACGATATCCGGACTCGATGGTGGGAAAGCGAACGACTCACTTACCGCGATCTCGCTATGGTACCTGCATCAGAGATCGGCAAGATTCCCCATACTCCAATCGAAGCCGATGTTTTGCCTGGCTATGACGGGTCAAAGCCGGTTTTCGTAGGCCACTACTGGATGTCTGGGGCACCTGCGCCATTGAGTGAACATGTGGCTTGCCTTGACTATAGCGTTGCGGGAGAGAACGGAGGAAAGCTATGCGCCTATCGCCATCAAGGCGAATCTACGCTCAATCGCAATAACTTTGTTTGGGTGGAACGATGGTGTTCAGTCCCTGGCGCATTGTTCACAAGCGCCTAATTCGCTGACTTAATAGCCTATTCCAGTTAGTATTCAGCGATCTTCCTTAATCAGAGGGAAGTGTTGAATTTCAAAAGAAAAACGGAGTGAAAACGGATGGCCCCATCCATACCCAGAGTCGGAATGCTCGCAACGGTCCGCAATAGGCGTGGTGTGATCTCGCAAGTTGAGCCTTTTGAAGAGCCAAGAACGTCAAGCCTGTTGCACCTGGTAACCGTAGAGTTTGGGGATGGAGAGGGCGACTCCGAGGAAACCATCCTGTGGGAGAGAGAGCAGGGGCCCGCAGTTCTGCAGCCAAACGCACTGCCACGGGTAGATGTTGACGCCCCGATGAAGCAGGAAGAGTTCTTGGCCCTGCAACGGGCGACTCGATGGAGTTCGCTGACTCCGTTCCTGTCAGCTAAAGATCCCCAGAAACGCTCCGAGCCTGTGCCCACTGCACCGGTCTACGGTGCAGTCAGCGCTGATGATTTCCAACTGGTTCCCTTGGCCCGCGCGATGCGCATGCCCCGTGTATCGTTGCTATTGGCCGATGATGTGGGCCTTGGTAAAACCATTGAGGCTGGTCTTATTCTGGCGGAGCTGATCAGGAAGCGCCGGATCCGGCGTGTATTGATCATTACTCCAGCATCGCTGAGGACCCAGTGGCAGCAGGAGATGGAGGACAAGTTCTCACTGGATTTCGATATCGTCGATAAAGCCTCTACCCACAAGCTCCAGAAAGAGCGGGGGCTGGACACTAACCCTTGGCGAGTCCTTCCTCGCATTATCACCTCTTATCACTACCTCAAGCAGCCGGATGTGCTGGAGCAGTTTATTGCGAACTGCCGCTCATCTCAGGAGCGTGGCGGAGCCCAGCTACCCTGGGACTTGCTCATTGTGGATGAGGCCCACAACCTTATGCCGTCAAACTTTGGCGAGAACAGCGATCTGGCAAATATGCTCACGCTGATTTCGCCCTGGTTCGAACACCGTCTGTTCCTGACGGCAACGCCCCACAACGGCCACACACGATGTTTCTCAGGGCTGCTGGAGCAGTTGGATCCTGTGCGCTTTACCCAAACACCCAATTTCACGGAGAAAGAGCGACAGTTGATCAATCAGGTTCTGATCCGTCGTCTGAAGAGTGAAATTAACAAGCAGGACGAAGATACCGGCAAAGTTCCCCGGTTTGCCCAACGCCACCTCGAACCTTTACCGCTTTATATGCTCAGGGCAGAAAAGGATCTGGCGAAGGCTGTCCGTGATTTCTGTAACGCCTTGAAGGGGATGATTCGAACCGCGCCGGAAGCACGCACAGTATTGAACTTTGCCATCGAGATTCTTCGAAAACGCCTGCTCTCCAGCCCGGTAACATTTGCAGACAGCTGGCTGCGCTTCAAGGAAGGCCTGGAAGAAAAAGAAAAGATGGAAGCTGCAGAGGTTCTGGCAGCTCGCCGTGCCTCCGAGGAGGACATCGACGACGACCAGGAACGGGAGAGCCGCGGAAGACATGCAGCTCATGTTGTGGGTGGCTGGATGCACCCCTTCGTTGACAGTCTTGCCACTGAAATAGAAAAAGTCGACAGCGCTCTCACTGCGCTTGGCCTGGACGAGCAGCCCGTTGTTCATGCCGTCCCAAAATCGGACGCAAGGTTCGAGCGGCTGGCCGAGCTCATCAACAAAGAACTTCGCAACGCCAGCCAGTGGAAAGAGGATGAGCGGTTAATCATTTTCACGGAGTACAAAACCACATTGGACTACCTCGTAAACCGACTGAGGGCTGAGTACGGTGGCGAAGATGGTGCTGTAATAGAACTTTTCGGCGGCATGAACGACGAGGAGCGCGAAACGGTAAAAATTGCGTTCAATGATCCCTCGTCGCCCGTGAAGATCCTGGTCGCTACCGATGCCGCCTCTGAAGGTCTCAACCTTCAGCATACTGCACGGCTGTTGATGCATTATGAAATCCCCTGGAACCCGTCAAGACTTGAACAGCGTAACGGGCGGATTGACCGGCACGGTCAGGCCCGGGATGTCACCATCTTCCACTTTGCGAGTGACGATGACGCCGACTTGAACTTTGTTGCCCGAGTGATTGCCAAGGTGAACGACATTCGTGAAGACCTGGGCTCAGTCGGCGAACTGTTCGATGCTGCTTTCCAGCGCAGAATGATGGAGCTCAACGAAGACAACGAGGTGCTGGAAGACCTCGACCGGGAAATCGCGGGCCGTCGTGGCGCAACCGATGACGCCCGGGTTGTTACCGAAGAGCGGGGCGAGGAAGAGAAGCGTCAGCTTCAGGAACTCATGGCAGATCTGGATCTGACTCCGGAGACCCTGAAATCCACCCTGGAAATAGCCATGGGGCTGGGTAGTAGCCGTGAAGTCATGGAGGGCCCCGATACCAAGGGACGAATTCGCCTCAAACCACCCCTTCCTGTGCGCTGGCAGTCCATTGTCGACGATAATCTGCGTCTCCCCGGTCGAAAGGATGTTGCCGGGGCCATGCCCTGGATTGTGTTTGATAATGACTTCTTCATTAACTCGGTAAACGGTCGTCCGGTGTTTCGGCCCTCTCCCGACACTGTATTGCTGCATCTGGGGCATCCCCTGTTCCGCCATACCCTGAACGCGTTTGCCAGAATGCGTTTCCCGGGTAGCCAAACAGAAACCCGGCCCCCCAGCCGCTGGATTGTAACCAGGGGGCAAGTACCGGAAGGTGCCCAGGCCTTGGTGTTGTTGACCGTTGAGGAAATGGCGATCAACAACCTGCGTGAAACCTTCCATCATTGGACTAGGACTCTGGCCCTGCCAGTGGCCAATAATGAATTGGGGGCGCCTCTGGCTTACGAAGGGCCCCACCACGGGCCAACAATTGCCAGCCAGGATACCGGGCTGACCAGCGAGGCAAGAGACCTGTGGGACGAAGTGGAAGATGAAGTGAGAGCGTTTGTTAACACATACAACTCTGCCCTGACTGAAGCCCTCAAAGTAGAGCTGGGCACAGCGCTTGAAGAATCGTCCCAGCATGAGAAAGAAGCCTTTGAGCGCCGAATCAATGAAGTGGCTGCCCTACAGCGAAACCAGAGTATTGAAAAGCTGAAACGGGAGATTGAGGAAAAGCGGGCGGAGGCTCGCCAGTTTCACCTCCTGGAAGATGCCGACGAAATGGCCGAGCGGGAGCTCCGGGATCTTGAAGACGAGTTGAAGCGTCGTCAGGGCCACTTCGGCGATTTGTTGGAACGGTTGAAGTCTGAGAAACAGCGCATTATGGAGCAGGTTGTGCCCAAACGCTTCGCCTTGCATGGGGAGGCTCAGGTATTCCCGGTAACCATTGAAATCCGTTTGCCGGAGGTGGTCGCATGAAATTCTACAACGAAGGCTGGTCATCCCTGAAGCACGGTGGCCTTCTGATATCAGCCAATAAGCTCACCGAATATTTCCCGGAAAACCTGCCTGGGCTTAACCACTGGCAGGTAGAGCAATTGCGCCGCGCTGTAACTGCTTTTGATGGCACTAATGCCAGCCTGGGTGCGCTTCTGGATTACATGCTTCAGGATCTATCTGGCTTCCCAGCCGATCAGTGGCAGAAAGCCCAGGCTGTTGAAAGTCAGTGGAGTATCCGCAGCTTTACCGGTGCCCTTGTCAAACCCCGACGCATCTGGTGTGGGCCGAATGGCGAAGTTCTGCCTGTCTTTGTTCCGGAAGAGGGCGCTACCCGTCAATTTGGCGGCCGGCTCGGTGTAGGTCGGTCCAGAAAGCTCCTGAGTCGCGTAACAGAGTGGTTGCGTCGTCAACACCTTCCTTTTGCCCTGGTCACCAATGGGCGCCAATGGCGATTGGTTCATGCAGGCTCGGATTTTGAGTCGTGGTGCGAGTGGGATATTGAGTTCTGGTTCGAAGAAGGCGAGCCCTCGGCGCAGACGCTAGCCTGGCGCACGCTCATCAACCCGCAGAACTTTCTACGAGACGGTGGCCAGAGTGCTCGTCTTCATAAGGCGGTAAATGAATCTCGTAAGGGACAGGCCGAGCTGTCCGCGGTTCTTGGAGAACGGGTTCGCCAGTCGGTGGAGAACCTCATTTCCGCCTCACAAGCGACGATCGAAACGGCCAACCTTGATGAGACGGGTGTGGATTACAACCATCTCTACGTGGCTGGTTCGCGCATTATCATGCGGTGCATAGTGACGCTGTTTGCAGAGGCCCGGCAGCTTCTGCCAGTCGATAATACCATCTACCAGCAGGCATACAGCTTGGAAGGTCTGCGCCAGCAGCTGGATCGTCGGTCTGGTGGCCGCGGTAGTGACCGGCTCACACACGGCCGCAGTGCCTGGCCAAGGCTGATTGCCTTGTTCAACCTCATCTACCACGGGTCTGCGCATCAGGCGATTCCTGTACCTCACTATGGCGGAGCCCTCTTTGAGCCGGGCGATCCGGAAAGTGCTGACCCAATTTCAAAAGCCCTGGCCGTTCTGGAAAGCCAGGATAACCTGATCAGTGACCAGCAAGTGCTCACCCTCTTGCGATTGCTTACCCGGACCCGGGTGAAAATCCGTCAGGGAAATCGCAATACCTGGGTCGATGGACCGGTCAACTTCTCCGCACTATCTTCCGAGTACATCGGCATCTTGTACGAAGGGCTACTCGATTTTGAACTCAAGCGGGCCAAAACGGATGACCCGGTAATTTTCCTCGGCATCGGCAACCAGCCGGCCCTCGCACTCTCCCAGCTGGAACAGATGGACGACAAAACCATCAAAAAGTTGTTCGAAGAGCTGAAGAGGAAAAGCGCCTCGACCGGAGATGATGAAAGCGAAGAGGAGCCAGAAACAGAGGTTGAGGATGAACCTGAAACCGAGGATGAGAACGAAGATCTGGCTGACGAAGCAGAGCAGACAACCGATGTGGATGAGGAGCCAGCCCTGACCGAGGATCACCTCGAAAGAGCTCAGGAATGGCTGGAGAAAGCTGCAATCCTTGCCGGCGTGGTGAAAAAGCCCCGTGGCCGGGGTGGCAGACAAGGTGAAGGCTCCGACGAACTCAAGAAAGCCGCAAAGCAGCTCTGTGCCAAGATGATTGCTCCCGGGCAGTTCTACCTCGTGCGCTGGGGCGGCACCCGGAAAGGTGCGGGTACCTTCTACACTCGGCCGCAACTGGCAGCGCCCACCGTTCGCAGAACACTGCAACCCCTTGCCTACGAGGGTATAAGCTCGGCAATCAACTCAAGAACTGGCTTGGAGGAAGTAACGCACTGGGTGCCAAAACCACCCGAGGACATCCTTTCTCTTAAAGTTTGTGACCCAGCCATGGGTTCCGGTTCATTTCTGGTGGGTGCCCTCCGATATCTTACGGATGCGCTGGTTGAGTCTCTGTTCCATCACGAATATGTGAAACCAGCCGGGGAAGACAAAGAGGCTACGTTGGACGAAGAGCGGATATCCGCCTTGTTGAGCGATGAGCTGCTGAAGCTGAAACCTGGTCATGAAGGATTTGAAGAAGCCCTGCGCGCTCAGTTAAAGCGCCATGTGGTTGAACGGTGTCTCTACGGCGTGGATATTGACCCGCTGGCGGTGGAGCTGGGCCGGATGGCTTTATGGGTAGAGACCATGGACAGGGACCTGCCATTCGGGTTTCTGGATCACAAACTCAAGGCCGGCAATGCCCTGGTCGGTGCCTGGTTCGACACCTATCGTGAATACCCCGCGATGGCGTGGCAGCGGGAAGGCGGTGATAAGGATTACCAGAAAGGTAAGCCGGATAATCTGATCAACCACTACTATGTGAAGACCCACACTAGTGGCAAAAAGAAAGGTCAGCAGGAAACCAAAGGTGATGTCTTTACTGATGCGATTAAGGAACGCAGCAAGGCTGTGCCAGAGCAGCTAATCGCGATCATCAGTGGCCAGGTCGATATGGATGAACGACTACCGGCCGCCGATGTCCATGACGAGCTCCTGAAGGTGTTCCGAAAACTGCACCGTCTGCCGGTGCATGAAAGTGACAAGCGGGCAGAACTTTATCGCGAACAGATTCTGAAGAATCCCCACTACCATGAACTCAAAGCGCGAATGGATCTTTGGTGTGCGCTTTGGTTTTGGCCAGGTGAGTCCATTGACTCAGCCCCGCTGCCTCAGGATTTTCTTGCGCCGTCAACTGAGGCGCAATCTATTGCCCAACAGGTGGCCCAGATCAACCGCTTCTTCCATTGGGAGCTCGAATATCCGGACGTGTTCACGTCGAAAAAGTCGGGTTTTGACGCTGTACTTGGTAATCCTCCTTGGGAAACGATGCAACCTACGTCCAAAGAATTTTTTTCAAACTACGATCCACTCTACAGGGCGTATGGCAAGCAAGAGGCTTTGGCAAAACAGTTGGAGTATTTTCGAGCATCCCCAGAGCTAGAGCATACATGGATTGACTATGTTGCAGGCTTCAAGGCATTTGCCAATTGGATGAACAACGCAGGCGCTGCCTTTGGAGATAAGGTCACAGAAGATAATAAGGGTAAAAAGAAGCATGACCTGAATTTGGGTGGTGGCGGCCGGAACAGCTTTGATAACTCAGAGCAACTGCACAAACGCTGGCGCCAGCGCAGGAAAAAACACAAAGGTTTTGCTGATACATCTCACCCTTTTTCTCATCAAGGTTCTGGCAAGCCTTATCTGCAAAAAATGTTTCTGGAGCAAAGCTATGCAATTATGGGAGAGGCTGGTCGATTGGGGATGATCGTACCCAGCGGTCTTTACACCGATAAGGGAACAACAGACCTCAGAACCCTCTTCTTGGAACAGTGTGACTGGCAATGGTTGTTTGGATTTGAAAACCGGGAAAAGGTTTTTGATATCGATTCCAGATTCAAATTCTGTCCTATTGTAGTTCAAAAAGGGAAAGAAACCGCGGCAATTCGTGCTGCTTTCATGCATCGAAACGTGGATGACTGGGAGCAGGCGGAAAACTATGTGCTGGCTTATCCCCGTGATCGAGTACTGGAATTTTCCCCTTATTCAAAATCGATTTTGGAGATTCGCAGCGACAAGGATCTGGAGGTCCTCAAGAAGATTTATGCCAATGGCGTATTGCTGGGTGATCAGAGTGAAGGTGGCTGGGGAATAAAATACCAGCAGGGCGACTTTAATATGACCTCTGACTCCAAACTCTTCCCTGAGCGGCCCAAGTGGGAGGCAAAAGGATACCAGCCGGATGAGTACGGGCACTGGTTAAAAGGTTGTTGGGGAGACTACTCAGGCCCTACAAACATTTTGGATCGTGAACCCCATCTCGTTCTATCGCGTGATGGCTCCAAGGCAATTCGTGTCGGTGATATCGAAGATGTTGCATTGCCTTTATATGAAGGCAGGATGATTAATCAGTTCGACTTTAGTGAAAAAGGCTGGGTGAGTGGTAAGGGTCGTGGAGCTGTTTGGTCAAACATTGAATGGTCGAAAAAAGTTATTGACCCACAGTATTTGATAAGTCAACGACAGGCCCAAGCTGAAGGCTTCGCTTTTGCTGAAAGATTGGCGTTTATGGATATTTGTAGCGCCACCAACTCCAGAACATTCTACGGTTGTGTTATCCCACCATTTCCTACCGGGCATTCGGTGCCAATCTTGAACTCGTCCCAAAGTCCACACCTGCTCAGCGGGGCGATGAACAGTTTTGCCGTTGATCACGCTCTTCGGTTAAGGGTTGGAGGATTGCATCTAACTTGGAACTATCTTGAAGAGTCACCTTGTTTGCCTGTTCAAGATGACAAGCTCGCACGAGCAATTGTTCAATTTGTTAAGCAGCTCAATAACGCTAATGAGGTATTTGCTCGTTCTTGGGAGCCTTCTAGTGAGCGCTCATGGAGAATGTATTGGGCTTTGACGGAACATGAAAGGCTGCGATCCCGCGTTATTCTGGATGCCCTAGTATTTAAGGCCTTTGGCTTCACTGTTTCTGATGTAACTCATCTGCTAGGCGCATGTGATCACCCTGTGGGAACTATGGCGGCAATCCCTTTTCTCAATCCGAAAGGTTTTTGGCGTGTCGACAAGAGTCTACCTCCAGAGGTGCGTCACACAGTTCTATCCCAAGTTGCATTCCGGGATCTTGATGAGCTTGGATTGGATGACTTTATTTCGCAGAACGATGGCGAAGGTTGGTTAATCCCTGAATCACTCCGCCTAGCGGACTACGGCCTCGGCCACGACGACCGCGCTCAAGAACACCAACCTGTTGCATCCCGTCTCGGCCCTCGATTCCACGAATGGCAGCTGGAAGAAGATGTTGAGCGCTCCTGGGAGGAGTGCGCTGCTCATGCTGAGCTGATCCGCCAGATTGTGCCCGAGCCGGAATCGGTTGATGAGGTGGCTGAAGAGCCCGCCGAAAATAAAGTTGGAAGCACGCAAGGAGCTTTATTCTGATGTTGAACCCCATCACCTACACGGAACAGGTCGTCAGCGACTTCTTGCGCTATCAGCTCAGCACCTATGCCTTTGCCGATGACAAGCTCTACCAACAGATGCGGGAGCTGCTCAACCTGGAGCAAACCCGCAGCACCCCGCTGCTCAAAGGGCCTTACATTTCGTTGTCTCGCACCTTTCAGCAGGGCGAAACACTGGAGCAGTTGGTGAAGGAGGGCGTGCTACACCCCCATATTCGCCAGCTATCTCCCTATCCATCGGCATACCTCCACCAGGAAAAGGCGTTCCGTGCGATTCATGCCGGTAAACCCACACTCGTCTCCACGGGCACTGGTTCTGGCAAAACAGAAGCCTTTCTGATGCCCATCGTCTCTCGCTGCCTCCAACTGAGGGATGAAGGTGCCGAGGCTGGCGTAACGGCCGTTATCGTGTATCCCATGAACGCACTGGCAGAAGACCAGTTGCAAAGGATGCGCGAGTTATTAGCCGGTACCGGTGTCACCTTTGGTATGTATGTGGGCAAAACCCCTCAACAGGATTCGGATGTCAGTGGTGTTCGACTGCCGCCCGGTAGCTCTGCTGCGGATTATCAGAACAAACTGGACGAAGTCCGGGCCAAGAAGCAGGACATTGCAGTGCATCCGCCGGAGGAGCGAGTAAGCCGTGAGGCGATGCGCACTCAGGGAGAGCAGCCGCGGATTCTGCTGACCAACGTGAAACAGCTTGAGCTGCTGCTGACCCGCCAGCACGATCTTGAGTTGTTCGATAACGCCCGTTTGGAGTTCATGGTCTTCGATGAAGCGCACACTTTTACCGGTGCCAATGGTGCGGAGACGGCATGTTTGATTCGTCGCCTGCGCTCCTACTGCGGCAAGGATGAAAACAGTACCACTTGCGTTGCGACCTCAGCGACGATTGCCGACCCGATTCACGGCCAGGAAGCCGGGCGGGTATTTGCTAGCCGGTTCTTCGGCGTGGATGGAAGCTCGGTTGAATTGGTGGGTGAGACTTATGAGGCCGACATTTGGGGCGAGCCTCGTAAAGCTAGTGGACCCTTGGCGGGCGACCAGGCCGTCCAGCTTTCAAACTTGCTGGAGGTACTCGGTAGGGCCGATAGCCCGGATCCCTCAGAGGCTGACATACAGGCACTGCGGGTGTGGTTTCAGTCTGTCACTGGCAGCAGGCTTGCGGAAGGCAATTGGCGCGAAGCCTTGTATCAGTGGTTGAGCCATAACGAAGTGGTGTTCCAGATCGCAGAAGCCTTGCGTAAACCCCAGCGCCTAGTGGACTTGCTTCAAACACTCAGTGACACGCTGGGACGTCCGATCTCGGAGGAAGAGATTCTGATCTGGCTGGCACTGGGTGCCGCGTCCCGCAACGGCAGTCGTCCGTTATTGCGGCCAGTGGTTCATGGATTTGTGCGCGGCGTAGGCGGGGCCGTGGTGACATTCCCCGAACACAGCTCGGATGCGAAGCTATGGTTGTCCGCAGAGGATGCGCTGGACGACAACCCGGACATGGAGCGGTTCCCCATCTCTAGTTGCACCACCTGTGGCCAGCATTACTACGAGCATTCTCTGGAAGATTTCAATTTCACTAGCACGGCGCCAGGCGGTGGCACGGCTGAAGGCAATGCAAGGGTGTGGCGTGCAGTTGACCAGACGTTGGGTGGCGTTCGAGCGTTATCGCTGGATCATCAGGTAGGGTCGGAGGCTGACGAGGAGCCGGCGAAAACCGAAACCCTGTTCGTGTGCCGTTACTGTGGCACCACCCATGACCAGCAGCTGTCTGAATGTATTGGCTGTGGCCGGGACAAGGACTTCAAACCCTTGTTCTTCGTTCAGCAGAAAGAGGATAACCCTGGCAAGCTGACCCGTTGCGTATCCTGCGGCGCTCATGGCCGCCGATTTATCGGTACCTATCGGGAGCCGGCCCGCCCAGTTCGTGCAACGACGGTTTCGGATGTCCATGTTTTGGCCCAGAGCATGATTCACCGTGCCGAACGACGGCGCTTACTCGTGTTTGCCGATAATCGGCAGGATGCTGCCTTCCAGGCGGGCTGGATGCAGGATCGTTCACGCCGCTACCGTTTGCGGGAGCTGATCTACAAGCGCTTGAGAGACGGTGAGACTTCGGTAAGCGACCTAACCCTTTGGTTAGATCAGTTTCTGGATCAGGATGACGAGCTGTCCCGTGCATTGATTCCAGAGGTCTGGCGGGTAGAGCCTAAATCCCAGACCGGTGTCGCCCACAGCGAAGAGCGTAAATGGTTCCTGCGTGCGCAGGTACTTCGTGAGCTGGCGATGGGTGCGCGCCAGAGTACAGGCCTGGAACCCCTAGGCCGGGTGAAAGTGAAATACCATGGGCTGGATGAAGAGTTGCCCTTTGTACTCAAGTGGTCAAACCGGCTTGGCTGCAAGGCTGAGGAATTGGTGAATGGCATTGCTTCACTGATTGATAACGCCCGTTCGCGCCGGATGATTTACGACCCGATCACCAAGATTTATTCCAAGTTCTGGTTGGATGGCGAGAAAGAGGTCTTGCGGGGCTACCTCCCGTCCATGAAAGGTGTGCCTGCAGCACTGGTCTTCCAGCGTGATGGGCAGCATGAGAAGAACCGCATCAACCAGTGGTACAGCAATTATGGCAGTGTACCGCAGCAAGCTGCCCAAGCCTGGGGTGTGCCAGCGGATGAGGTTGAGGACTTTCTCGCGGGTGTTTGGGGCCTTCTGCTCGATGATCTGGAAATATTCCGAAGTGTGCAGCTCAAGGGAGCCCGCGGCAAGAACCTGCCTGGTTGCCATGGCAGTGTGCAGGTCAATGTCGACCAGTTGACCTTGTATCCTGCCAAAGGCATGTATCGTTGCCAGACCTGTCGACGCCTTCACGCTCGACCCAATCCGTCTAATACCTGTATGGGCTGGCGGTGTAACGGTCGGTTGGAGTTCGAACCAGAAAACAAAGACAACTACGATCTGCTGTTGCTGGACCAGGAATTTGCAATGTTGCGGGCCAAGGAACACTCCGCGCAGATTCCGGGGCCAGAACGGGAGCGTATTGAAAATGCTTTTAAAGGCGATAACGAGCGAATCAATACCCTGGTATGTACTCCAACACTGGAAATGGGGGTAAACATTGGTGCCCTCGATGCGGTCTTGATGCGCAATGTGCCGCCACTGCCTGCTAACTACTGGCAGCGAGCTGGCCGGGCAGGGCGCCAATTCAGAATGGCCTTGGATCTGACATACGCCCGTGCCACAAGCCATGACAGGGCTTACTTCAATGAGCCTCTGAAGTTACTTGAGGGCCAGGTAGAGCCGCCAAGCTTCAACCTGCGCAATCCGGTGATGGTTGCCAAACATGTGCATGCGACGGTTCTGACCACGTTATTCAAGCTGGTACGTGAAGGTGGCCTGTCTGCTGGCGATCATGAAGAGCTGAGTACGACACTCAGCAATTGCCTGCCGACCCAGATCAAACCATACCTGTTTAACGCCGATAACTCGGTTCGCTCACAGCCGATGTCGGTTGGGGACCTTGGCGAACAGATCAGGAAGCATCGCGAGGCCATTATGAAGGCGGTGACGGAATCTTTCCGTCAGGGGTGGCCTGATGCCGATATTGAAGTGGTGGAAGTGGATAAACTCGCCGAGATGGTTGATGGTTTGGAGGACCAGCTTCAACAGGTCGTTTTCCGCCTGTATAAGCGTTTGAAGTGGGCGCTGTCCCAGCTCGACCGTCTGAGGAAGGTGGCAGCAGAGAAAGGCTCGCTCGATGCGGACGACGAGGCGCTTAGGGGCCGCTGTGAGCGTATGGTCAAACGCCTGAAGGGCGATCTTCGCCGGTTCGGCAGCAAAGCTGAAGGCTTTGATGAAACCAACACCTACGGTGTGCTGGCGGCCGAAGGCTTCTTGCCAGGTTACGGACTGGATACGGGAGCGGTAACGCTCACCCATGTTGCACCTCGGTATGGCTCTGATATCACTGACTGGGACATCCGTCGTAATAGTGCGCTGGCGGTTCGTGAATACGTGCCTGGTAATCTGATTTATGCCAACGGTCATAAGTTCGTGCCACGCACTTTCCAACTGCTTCCTGAGGAGCCATTAACCTTCTCCGTAGATGTGGAAACAGAGTCTGTTGTAGAGACTGGTGGCTCTCGCAGGCAGGTAGAAGCCCAGCCTGAATCCATGGGCGCTACTCACATTCAGGGTATTTCGGTTTGCGATGTTGATGCCCCCCATAACTCCTACATTTCAGATGATGAGGAATACCGTTTCCAGATGCCGGTGGCCGTGTTCGCCCAGGATCAACGCCGGCATTCCGGAGGTTCAGCTTTTGAGTGGGGCAGCACGGTACTCCATCATAAGCATGGAATGTATATGCGCCTGGTCAACGTGGGTGCCTCTGGTCAGGTCAAATCCGGCGGGATGATCGGATACCCGATATGTCGGGTATGTGGCGCCAGCCGCTCTCCCATGAGCACTGAGGCAGAGCTGAAGAAATTTAATGAGATACATCTGGAACGCTGTGGGCACCCTGTCGAGCCATTGTCGTTTTACGCAGAGGTTATCGCCGATGCGTTGGTGCTGCCGGATTGCGCATCCAAAGAAGTGGCCTACAGCCTTCTGGAGTCACTGAGGCAGGGGGCTGCTGAAGTGCTGGATATGGAAATCTCAGACCTGCAGGTTCAAGTGATCGCCAAACCGGACTCGGACTTGGTAGATGGCATTTTGTATGATCCCATGCCTGGCGGTTCCGGTTTGTTGGAGCAACTCCTTGAGCATTGGCCGAGAATTGTAGCGTCTGCAAGAGCGCTCGTAGAAGAGTGCCCCAGCGCTTGTGAAACCTCTTGTGTGGACTGCTTACAGCATTTCCGGAACTCGTTCTATCACGACAGTCTCAATCGCCATACCGCGCTTGACTACTACAGGGCACAGGGCGAGGGCTTGAGGTTTACTCATGAAATACCGCCGGTTTTGCCGGATGACACCAAAGCTCAAGATCCGGGTAATGCGCCTGAGCAGCAATTGGTTGCTATGCTCAAGGCGGCGGGCCTTTCCGATTTTGAGACTGAAACACCCATCAAATTGTCCGGTGGTTTCGATACGCGCCCGGATGTTTACTTCCACGAGCCCAATGACCAGTTCGAGGGCGTGTGCGTGTACCTGGATGGCATGAGCCAGCATATCCACGGCAATGCTCAGACCGCTGCGAAAGATCATCAAATTCGGGAAGAGCTACGCAACACCGACTATGAAGTGATCGAGATTCAGTATCAGGAGCTATTCGATAAAACCGCCATGAGGGACCACATCCGGCGGATCGCCAGAGCCGTGGTTGGCAAGAAAAAGGCGAAGGAGATCATCGCCACGGATGACTGGTTTGATAATGCGGCTCCGGAGTCATCTGTTTCTTCATCTGGTAAAGAATCCCAGTCTCCCAAACTGAGGATCATCAGTGCGAACGATCCGGATTTCGCACCCTACGAAACCTCAGTCCCTCTCAGCTCACTCAAGTCCGCCGCTGGTTCGTTCAGCGACGATCAGGGAGGTTTTGCAACAGTCGGTACAGAATCTGACGAGTGGGTTTCGCTTCCCGGCAGGCACCTGGAAGAGGGAATGTTCGTTGCCCAGGTCGTTGGCGAGTCTATGGAACCTGAAATTCCGAGCGGGAGCTATTGTCTGTTCCGGCCGGTGCCAGCAGGCACGCGCCAGAACCGGAAGCTTCTGGTTTGGCACTCTGGAGTGACCGATCAGGAAACTGGTGGCCAGTACACGTTAAAGGTGTATTCAAGTGAAAAGGTACCAGCGGAAGACGGTGACTGGGTACATCAGCGTATTACTCTGAAACCGCTTAATCCGGCATATGAACCGATTGTTCTTGAGCCCAATGAGGAGGGCCAGGTCTTGGCGATTGCGGAGTTTGTGGAAGTGTTGGGTTAACGGGTTTTTCTATTTGGATGGCAAGGAAGCCTTGTTCAAGACTCCTTGCCCGATCTTTTTTTATGAAGTGCGGCAATGCCGTGGGAGCGGGAGTAGTAAATGGAAGTCAAGCTTTGGGACGGTGGTCTCCTCATTCACGAATTGAATGCCATCAGCAAGATGGAGGCGGCATTTGATGAGAAGAGTGCACCTCCGTCGATGGCGGAGCGTAAATCAAGACAAAACCAAACTGCCATTGGGCAACAGCTCAGCAGTTTGGTGGGAAACAAACTTCAATCCGGCATGTGGCCATGGAAGGGCTATGCGGGATTCAGGTTTTCCGACTCCAAAGGCAAGGACGGCGAATTTGATCTGGTTATCATCACTCACAAGAACATCCTCATTGTCGAGCTGAAACATTGGCACGGAACCATAACAAGCTCAGGCGATCGCTGGCTTCAGAATGGAAGTGATAGGGGCCGCTCTCCCGTCAGCACAACAAGAAATAAGTTCTTTCTCCTGAAAAACAAAATTGGGCGAATTCGTCATCAGCTGCCCGGGAAAAAGGTGCCCCGAATTGAATACCGGGTTGTTATGTCCGGCAACTGTGATTTCTCCGGCATTTCAGATAACGAAAAAGACTTCGTTCTATCACTGGATGATTTCCTGAAGCTCGCGGATGAGAAACGATTTAACAAAACGTTTCGCCCTCATCCTGATCAACAGGGCCTTAATGATTACTTTGAGATATTTGATCGGCTCTTTGATGAATCCAACGTTCAAGAGCGTGATCTTGTGGTGGATGGCTATCGGGCTAAGGAGAAAATCTTCTCGCATCCGATGGGAGCATACACCGAATACGAGGCAGTGAATGATCAGAACAAGTCTGATCGGGGACTGCTTCGCCTTTGGGATTTTAACAAGCTCTCCGGCAACCAACCTAAAACACCTGAAGGTCGATACAGAATCATTTCAAGAGAGCAGGAGGTTCTGACGCAGATTCGTCTAGCCGAACCCGAGCTGTATAAGAACTGTCTCCGACCGATGTCCAACCCTTCGCAAGATGATATGACCCGCCAGTTCTGCGAGCGGTTTGAGCTCCCAACCGGCCACTTGCGTTTCAATGCTTTTATCAATAGCCATGTAGTTGGCTACTCGATTCAGGAGCGGCTGAACGTTGGCAAGGTTCTCGTCTCTCAGTTTGCGAGGATGCATGGGGCGAAGGTCGCCCATAGGGACGTAGGCGATCACAGTGTCTGGTTGTCCCCGTCGAATGCAATAACACTTTCGAACTTTATCGCCGCCTATTACCAGCCGGCCGGCACAGTAGGGGAGCAGCGGAAGGAATTGAGCATTGGGGCTATCGAGTTACCTGAGGATATCGGCTCCAACATTGAACTAGCTACTCCTTTTACCCGTGATGTGTTTGCTCTCGGAATACTGCTCTGGCATTTGGTTAAAGCCCAAAACATTCCTCACAAGGCTGACAGTAGCCTATTAGAGAAGGTTGTTGGCGACCTCCAACACTGTGAAGATTGGTATGCCCCTGTAATTTTGCGAGCGATTCAGAAGATACCGAGTGAGCGCTACGCGGATGCCGGGAGCTTCCTCGGTGCTTTGAACGAAGGTCAGCCGTCGAATGCCGAAGTCTTCGAGTTTGACGACAGTACTTTGGACAGGTTTCGACAGCCTACGCTCCGTGTTGAGCGCGCGTATCCAATGGAGGAGGAATATGTTGATAGTCCCCTCAAGGAGGTTTATCGCTCAGGCTCCAATGTTGTAAAGACATGGCCAGGTTTTGATCTTGGTGGGGATGACCTCGGAGCGGGGCCACGGCTTCTTGCATTTCTCACGACTGTAGAGCGGCTTCAAAAGTTAAAGCTGGGCTTCATGCCCAAGATCGATGAGTTCGGGCTCGCGAAGCGCGATGAGCCATTCGTGGTCTCGCAATGGATTGAGGGCGTTCACTGGTCAGAACTGACAGACTTGGACCAAGACGTGCGCTTCCAAGTGATTGAGAGGCTGTGTGATCACATCTCGTTTCTGCATGAACAAGACATCGCTCATGGTGATTTGCATCCAGATAACGTGAAAGTCGTGCTGCCTGCAGTGCCTGAAGAATCACCGTTTATCTATCTCCTAGACTTCCCAGACCTGGCAATCGATTCGGATGAGACAAAAAACTCTCGGTATAGTCCGGCCTGGGAACATGCGTCTCCTTATGAGCGTGACAACTTCGCGGTCATGCGTATGTCCTCAGAATTGCTTGGCATGGAGTGGGATGTCGCCCGTGACGACGATCTCCAAAGCCTCCGGGATCTGATCAACCTGGAGCAAGAGAGCCAGGCAGGATTTATTTCTCTCGACCGATTTATCGACGCGATCCAGAGGGAAAGAGAGCCCAAGGTTCAGCGGACCACAATTTCTATCAAAACATCAAGGGTAAGCGGGCCACTAACGATACTGCCAGATAATGGGGAATTGTTGGTGACCGTAGAGCCTGACCGTAAGCGGCCACGGATGCTGACGGTAAAATTTAGCGGCATTGGAGGAAATTTTCTCTGCACCTACGATCCTTCAGAACACAAATTTGGACGTGTGTTGTTCCTGAACAAGCAGGACGAGATTTGGGGGCGGGATAGAAATAGTGCCCAGTACAGAATTGATTGTACGTTAGAACTCACTCAGAACGGTCACGATGACTGCTCGGGGCTCAACCAATTTTTTGCTGATAATGGGGATTTCCTCGCTTTAGTGGACGACGTACAGCAGTCGTCCATTGAAAAACAAACTCGTGAGGAAGATAGCGCTGCCACAGAGCCTGGCGTTAAAACAACGGAAGCTGAGAATCAGGACCTCTCCCAGGAACATGAGGAGGAGCCTCGCGAAGCCTCGCACAAGGTTCGAAAGCGTGATATCCCCGTTAATCGTTTATGGAAAACGATCATCGATACGGAGACTGAAGGACTGCCGTCCATAGAGGTTTCTGATGAGCCCGCCCCAACCAGAGATCACTCATCCATACGTATTCCTTACTCGTCAGAGGGAGCTGTTCTCGAAAGCTTTGATAAGGATGATGAGGTCCGGCTGGTTCGAAAAAAAGACGACAAGACCTCCTATCTTGGCTATGTCGATGTTCGTAAGAGCTCGGGGAAAGAAATTGTTGTTGAGAATACGGCCAGGACCCGGTCCGTAAAGCCGGACGAAACGCTTTATCTGATGAGTACCCAGAATAAAACGTCACTCGATCGGAGGAAAAGAGCTGTTACACGCGTGCTCGATCAGCTATCGGTCATTCCCGATCTCACCGCTTATTTTGAGGAAAACTCCGACAGGGTGCCCGTAAAACTCTCGGAGGAACCGTCAGACAAAGATTTCGAGCTATACCAGCGAGAGGATCGAGAAACGGGCAAAGTGATTGGTCTCAACACAGCTCAGAAAGAGGCTTTCAAGAAACTGATCACTTATGGCCCTGTGGGTCTTCTGCAAGGTCCCCCAGGGACTGGGAAGACAGAGTTCATTGCAGCGTTTTGCCACTACCTGGTCAGCCGGGAAAATGTGAGCAATATTTTGTTGGTTTCTCAATCTCACGAGGCGGTAAACACCGCGGTAGAGCGAATAAGGTCTCATTGCCGGAAGCTTGATACTGATCTGGACGTTGTCCGTTTCAGCAACAGTGATCAAGCGGTTTCCGATGGCCTGAAAGATGTTTATTCCAGCGCGTTGGTGAATCAGAGGAAAGCCCTATTTGAGGCAGAACAGACTCATCGATTGACCTCATTAGCCAGATCCCTTCAGGTAAATCCGGATTTTATTGAGAAGTTGCTGATCGTTGAGAAGCGCATCCGGCATCCTATCAATGAGATTGAAAGGCTGGATAAAGATCTGGAGTCGACGGAATTAGATTCCAAGATGCAGAGGGATATGAAGACCGAGCGCGAGGCCTACCGTTCTATCCTTTCCGGGGCCTTGGAGGAGCTGTTCTCCAAACCCCTTCCCGAGGAAGGGGGATATCAGAAACTTCTGCTGGAGCTGCACGAATCCGTCTGTAATGAATTCGGAGCGAGGCCTCATGAGCTCAGGCGATGTCTCTCATTGATACGGGTTTCGGAAGAGATGCTGGAGCGCCTTGAGAGCAAAAGCTCCAACTATGATGAGTTTCTGGTTCGTTCTCGTACCTTGGTGTGCGGTACATGCGTCGGGATGGGGCAGAGCCATCTTGCTTTGAACAAAACACCTTTTGACTGGGTCATCATTGATGAAGCAGCGCGCTCGTCTTCCAGTGAATTGGCGGTTGCTATGCAAGTTGGGAAACGCATTCTGTTAGTAGGCGACCATCGACAGCTGCCACCCACTTATCAGGATGATCACAAGCTTGGTATTGCCCGGGAATTCGGTGTCCCACCCAAGTCGGACGAGCTGGACTTCATCATGCGTAGCGACTTCGAGCGGTCCTTTGAGTCGTCCTATGGGAAACGCATTGGCGCTACCCTCACTATGCAGTATCGGATGAATAAAGCGATTGGCGGCTTGGTTTCCGCTGTCTTCTATGGAGGAAGGCTAGAAACAGGTGACCGCCGCATACCCGAATGCTTTTCACGCGCGCCTTCACCGATAAAAAGTGAGGTGACCTGGCTGGACACCGGTGTGCTCGGCGAGAAAGCGTACTCTAAGGGGGACAAGAGTAAGTTTAATGAAACGGAAGCTGACGAAATCATCAGTCTTTTAAAGACAATTGAGAGCGACGATGTTTTCTGTAAAGGGTTGCTCGATACGGTTTCAGATGACAAAGAACCGACGATTGGTGTGATCTGCATGTATTCAGAGCAGAAGCGCTTCCTGAAAAGAAAGTTTGCGGCCCAGAACTGGCGTGATGATTTCAGGGAGACAGTAAAAATAGACACGGTTGATAGTTACCAGGGGAAGGAAAACAGAATCATCATTTTGTCTCTGACAAGGTCGGATGCCGAGAGAAGTCCGGGTTTCCTGAGGTCAGATAACCGCGTCAACGTTGCTATGTCTCGGGCAATGGAAAGGCTGGTTATTGTAGGGGACATGAGAGTCTGGAGTGGCAAGAACAGTCACTATGGCCTTGGAAAGGTAGCAGCTTACATTCGCGATCGTCAGGGTGAGGGAAGTTTCAATATTCTTCCAGCGTCCAAACAGAAAGGAGGCAAATAAATGTCCACTGGTAATATTCCTCTTTTCGAGCTTGATGTCGCCGTGCCATCTCAGCTTTATATGATTGAGTATTCTCTCGTAGAGCGGGGCAGTCTGCCTTTCGTTCCCGATTTTTTACTCAAACTGCTCCACGTGGCGGATTTCCTTCCACAGGAGGTTGCGCACTTTTTTGGGTTCTCACGCAAAGAGCTTGATCATGCGCTTACGGGCTTCTTTAGTTCCGGAGAAGTGGAGTATCGGAAAGATGGAAAACTCGGCCTTACAGCTAAAGGGCATGCTCTATTCGCTGATACCGATACCTCGCCAATGCGCGAATCGATCGCGAATTATCGGAAACCTTTTTGCTTTGACCTTTTGACCTTCAGTTACCTCGGAAACAATTCCAAGTCTGGCCGAGATAGTCGAACCTTGAGGCTGAAGGTTGACCAGGAACAAGTCGCTGAATCTCAGAGTCTTGCAAAAGAGTCATTCCAGAGAAACATTCACGACATCTACAAGAAAGGTCATCTGGTTAAAGGCGCGCCTCAAGGAGGCACGCCTGAAATTTACAAATTCAGTGACTGCAGCAAAAGGAAGGACTTTGTGGAGAAGATTCCGGAAGTCCTCTCGTTAAATGCTGCAACGTATCAGTTCGAGTTTGAGGACCGAGATGGCCTTCCCGAATCAGAAACTTACATTCGAGCCAGGACCGAGGCGCTTAGCGCTGCTTGCGGCTCCAACAATATCAGTCAAATTTCCAAAGTCGCGGATCTGCTTGAAGATGAGTTTACCCTTAGGCTGATTCAGGATGAGGGGTTGAACGCGGACAGGTTGGCATCGCTGGCCATTGATGAACTGCAGGGTCATGGCACGGAATCTGAGAGACGGCGCCTGTATGGCTCTTTACAGCTGCAGCGCAATTGGCAGGATATTTTTGAGAAGCTGAAATCAACCCTCAAGTCAGATAAGACTGAGACGGCCGAACTTATCTGGTTGGCGCCATCTTGCCACGAACTCTGGGGTAAATGTGAACGGCATGGCCAGGCGCTTTCTGAGGTTTATGAACTGTTCTCAAAGCACCAATCTGGAATAAATGGTTTCAAGGTTTATGTCCCATTACCGGATGATCGGGACAAGCGTGCGAAGAACATCGCCCGGCGCGAGAATGCGGAGGCCGGAAAAAGGCTCTTTGGCTTTGTTGAGTCGGAGCTTCTCTCTTCGGTCGAGATTCTGCTTTTGAAAGACAAGTTCGTTTTAGTTCTCTATCACTTCACAGACTCAAGGAGATACCCAGCGCCAGTTCCGATTGGATTTTTCTCTCAGAGCGCCCAAGACTTGGCCCGAGTCAATTCTTTGATGGCGGGAGCACTTGGGGAATACACCGAGGCTGGGGCTCCTCGGGATTTGGGACCGCTATGAGCAGTATTGGCTGGGTAGATTTTTCATCCACTGACAGGGAAAAAGTGTCGCAGGTTCTTGCGATGTTGCAGGAGTCGGGAACTTTGGATGAGTTAGGAATAGGCCAGATACGCGATGCCTTTGCTGACCTTCTGTTTCCCGGCTTCTCGACCATTCAAACGCGGGCCAAATATTTCATCACAGTGCCCCGAATTATCCGCGACTACATGGAGCTGGATGCCAGGACTCAACGCCGGACATCACTCAGGGATTACCTGGAGTCGCAGGAAAACGAGGTCGCCAAGGTTTTGGTGGAGCGTCATGGATCGGCTGAGAGTGGCATCATCGGCGCGGAAATGGTTGAAAGTAAACAGGGCGTAGCCCGAAAGCCCTCGTCTGTTTATTGGAATGGTCTCCGCCAGTTCGGGGTTGTGAATACCGCAAAATCTCTTGCTGAGTTTTCCAGGGAGATAAATCAAGCGCAATCGGCGTCCCGTGCCTCAGGACATGAGGACGATGACTCTGATGCGATGTCGCATCGCTCCGTGGTACATCTGGATGTCTTTGAGTCAGGTTGGATGGAGGATCTTACGATCCATTTATCTGAGTCCGAGGCGCGATTTCTCATTGATAAGCTGACTCATACCCCTGCCATTCGAAACAGCGTTGTCTCCCAGTTCCTGATTCATGGTTTGGCATCGGAACTGGATGAAGATACCGCTACTTCTCTGACGTTCCCCGAGGTTGTTGCGTGGACGAAGGGTAGAGCCGAAGTCTCTCTTCAATGTAGGCACACTCTTGAGCTGGCGAATGAGTTCAGTGATGCGATATACGGAGCGCATATCCGGTTCAATGCATTGATTGCGAGGAAATCCGGTAACGATGAGTTGCTGGCTGAGCATGAGGAGCTTTTTTCCGAATGGCTTGAGGAAATCAGGGATCGAAATCTGTTTTCGGCTTCCAGTGTGGATGACTGGTTGCAGGCTGCCACCGCTGGCGGCGCCCGGATCAATTTGAATTCACGTGAGTTTCTGCGTCAGTGGCATGAGGCTATTTTTCAGAATCAGCCTGTCAGCAGCTTGGATAGACTGGTGGAAAGCCGCGCTAAGAGAAACAAAGGCCGTCGTTCGACTCTCTTCAAGAGCCCAGGTTTCGCGCCAGAGTGGCAAGGAATGAGTAGGCTGTCCTATCGTTGGGATACAGCTCGAACCATCATGGCGGACATTGTCCAGGGTGCTAAATGCTGAACCCCAAAGCCGAGAGAGTGGACTATGGCTGGGAGCTGCGGCCTCCAGAGGGGTATGAGCTCGATTCTGCCATCGCCGCAACCTACACGCTCGACCTGGATGCTCTCCTGTCCGTCCCAATCGCCTTGTGTTTTCACGATACCTTGGAGGGCGAAATCCAGGGTGAGCGCTTGGCACTTTTGGAAGCCGTTGGGCAGCTTAATGGCCGCCTGAAGGTTTTTTATCAGGCGGGAAAAATAAAGCTGCCAGGCAACTATAATCGCTTGTTTGCTTTGCTAGAGCCTTGGCTTCAGCCGGTAATGCCAGGGGACGTGGCTTATTCCTCTTTCCATCCGAAGTTTTGGCTCCTGCGATACACCGCGCCCAAACGTCCGGTGCGCTATCGCTTGATCGTGCTTTCCCGGAACCTCACATTTGATCGAAGTTGGGACCTTGCCTTGTCTTTGGATGGAGAGGTTTCTCGCGAATCAATTGACAGCGCCCATCAGAGGTGGGATGAGCTGGTGAGGGATCTGCTGCGGCAGGATCCTTCCTTTGAGCCTGGCAAGGTCATCAGGAAGGAGCTCGACCGGATTAACTGGCACCCACCTGAGAATTTTAGAGATCCCAGAATTCTTGCGGGTGGCCCCAGGTATGGCCAGCCACTGAATATGCTTAGCCCGAATGACTCAATATTAGTCGTTTCGCCATTTCTGAAGGATTCAGTAGGTGGCGTGGGAGCTTTGGATGAGTTGGCTCAGAGAGCTCCAGAGGGTAATCGCTGGTTATTCAGTCGGGGTGAAGAGCTTGATGAGATAGGGCCGGAGAAGCTTGAGGGGTGGTCCTGTTTTTCCATCAACACGGATGTCGTTGATGGTGAAGAACGTCTGGAGATGGGGACCGGTAGGCAGAATCTTCACGCAAAACTGATCGTTGTCGAGCGAGGGAAAACTTGTCACTGGCATCTGGGGTCAGCAAACGCGACGGCTGCGGCCTTGGGTAACGCAGGCGCTGACCCGCGCAATACTGAATTGCTGGTCAGGCTGACAGGGAAAAGCCGTTTAATTGGGCCGGCCGCGTTGCTGGAGCAGTGGATTGATAAAGATACGCCTGGCAACGGGCTGTTTGTGGAGCACCAGTTTGAAGAGCGACCAGCCAGTGAGGGCGAAAGCGAGAGAGATTTGTTTCGGGTTCTCTCGTTTGATCTGATCAACGCGAATTGGACATTGTCTGCCAGGGAAGGAGAGTACGATCCCACTCTTTTTGAGTTAGAGCTTTCGATAGATGGGGTACCAGAACTGCCAAAAGGGCTATCGGTGGAGGTGGGACTTTTGCCAGTGAGAGGGTCCTATCGGCTTCTCGACAGCATCATCTGCTGGAACAACTTGAATCTGAACCAGCTCAGCGCGTTTCTGGCCGTGAAAATCACTGCGCAGGGAAGCGCTGAAACCGAGCACTTGGTTATTCAGACCAATCTGCATTTGCCTAAAGGAACGGACCGCGACCGACGCATTATCGAGCAGCTGGTGGATACTGAAGATAAATTTCTGAATTACATTCGTCTTCTCCTGCAACGACATCCGGACAAAAACGATTGGCTTAGCTTTGATGGCACCAGTGGTCAAGCGGGAGCTCTGGCCACCTTATTCGGTGACTCCCCGATTTTTGAACAGCTGATGCTTGCCGCCGCTCGGGACACTGAGGTGCTTGAGCGAATTCAAAAGATGATCGATCGGCTTGAGGGGACGTCAGTGCCCGTTCCCGAAAGGTTTGCTCGGTTGTGGCGGCATTTTGCGCCCGCAAAGCGCTAAGGGAAGTGTTGGTTTATGCATGAGGTGTTTGAGCAAATCGAAAAAACGCTGGCTGGCTTGAAAGATTTCCAGCAAGCCTCGGTAGAGAGAGTGATTGAAAACTTCTTTTCAGAGGGACACAGCGAGCGAGTTCTTGTTGCTGATGAAGTCGGTTTGGGCAAAACCATTGTCGCGAAAGGGGTAATCGCACAGATGCTTCGCCTGCGGCTAAATCAAAGCCTGCAAACCGGCGATGACGAGCGCCCCCCGCAACCTTTTCGAGTGACCTATATCTGTTCCAATCTGGCCTTGGCCAACGAGAACCGTAAAAAGCTGGCGGTGTTCAGTGATGATCTTGCCGAGAAATACGTCAGAGAGCCCTCTTTCGGTCGTTTGGTGGAGTTGGCAGTCAGAGAAAGGCACGGGACCAATGGCCAGTTGCTTGAGGTCTGTTCACTGACCCCCTCCACCTCGTTCTCACTCACAAACAGTGACGGTAACGTTTGGGAGCGGCAGATCCTCTTTCAGTGTCTGATGAGCCACGCGGCATTGCAGCCATGGAGGCCGGTACTGGATCGGCTTATGCGTAGCGAGGTTAAACAGAGCACTTGGGATACGCAGGAGCGATGGTTTCAAGGATGGTATGAACTGAGTGACGATCTGGTAGATGAATTTTTAAGAGATCTTGAATCCGAGGCATCGCTTTCGGAGGATCTTGCTGACTGGCTTGGGGTGTCCGGCTGCTCATACATTGATGTGCTGGAGGCCATTAGTCGTCGGTTTTCCGGCTATTTTGCCAGTGATTCCCAGGAAACCTGGAATGAGCTTTTGGCTGGCATTGCCGGAACAGAGCTAACCGTCGGTTCTGCTTCCTTTTATCGGTTACGCTCGGAACTGCGGACCAAACTTGCGAAAACCTGTGCTCAGCATATTCACGCAGATCTATTCATTCTGGATGAATTCCAGCGTTTTGATTCCCTTCTGGACATGTCGGCGGATTCTGAAAATGCCCTGATCGCACAGGAGGTATTCAAGCGCGATAATCCTGGAAAAATCCTGCTGTTATCTGCAACGCCCTTTAAAGCGCTGAGCCGCATAGAAGATGATGAAGTTGAAGCATCCCATCAAGAAGAGCTACGCCACCTACTGACATTTTTGATGCATTCGGATCAGCAACGGCTTTCCGAGTATGAGGCTGCCAGAAAGGATCTTTTAGCGACGATACTGCGTCTCCGGGATGATTCGTTTTTAGTAGAGGATCTCTCGGATGCTGAGAAAAGGAGAGTGGAGCGGGCACTTTCAGATTTTATTGCCCGTACCGAGCGCGGACAGATCGGAGAGAACGTTGACTCGGTATTCACATCGAAGCCCCTGGATTGCGGGAAGTATTTTAGCAACAGCGATATCAAATCCTTTGCAGCAATGACTTTACTGGCGGACACGGTTGATCAGGTGTCCCAAGCGCGACACGGTCATCAACTGATGGAGTTCTATAAATCGGCTCCCTGGGCGTTGTCTTTTCTCGGTGGCTACTCGTTCAGAGACAGACTGGAGCGGAATCTGAAGAACCCCAAGGTCCGGTCTGCTCTCGGAAAATCGACAGTCAGTTGGTTACCTCGGGAGCGTATTGCTAATTTTCGACTGAACCTCTCAGAAGAGGCACCGAACGCAAAAGTTCGAGGGCTCGTAAAGCGGATCTTCGATGACAGGGTGGAGGAATTGTTGTGGATTCCCCCAAGCTCTCCCCATTACCCCTTACAGGGCGCATTTGCAGCCAATCGGAACTTCACCAAAACTCTGTTGTTCTCGTCCTGGGCAATGGTTCCACGAGCCCTGAGTGGATTGCTATCTTACGAAATGGAGAGACGTCTCCAGAAAGGAAAGGGCGGTCGCTCCAAATATTTTGTCGAGGATAAGAAACGGAGTGTTCCACTCATTCGCCTTGAAGGTAAGAACGCGCTAACAGGGTGGTCACTGATTTATCCCTCGCGGGTGTTGGCGTCGGAATCTTTAGTTCGCAGTGATACCTCATTGGACGAGCTTCTGGCCCTGCGGAGTGTGCAGTTTGGGGATAGGCTGACAAGGCTCCGTCAATATGAGAGTGACGGGCCTGAGGACCATAATTGGTATGCGTATGCTGGCATGTTGCTGGACCATGTCAGTGGTTACAGCGATGCACTGGAAGACTGGCAGAATTGGCTGCAGACCGAGCAGGCAAACTCAAAGGATGTAGGGCGGCGGAAGCATCTGGATGAAATCGAGGACAGCCTGGAGCAGCTGCTTAGCGGGCGAAAAACGCTGGGCAAGATGCCAAACGACCTCGCTGATTATCTGGCCCTGCTTTCGATTGCAGGACCTGGCGTATGCGCTTTTCGTATGTTCTCGGGGCTTCTTTACGATATTGGCGCGTCGGCGACATATAGTGCGGCAATTGGTATCGCTTTTGGGGTGCTTACGCTATTCAATAAGCCCGAGTCGATTGCCGTGCTCGAAAAGCAGTCAGGAACCCGGCTGAAGAATGCCGCACATCTGAGTAGTATCTGGAAGTCTCGTCAAATTTTGAACTACTGTGCACAAGGTGGCTTTCAGGCGATGCTCGATGAATATGGCCATCTGTTGAAGGGTGCCGGTCTGTCTGCCGAGGAGGCTGCAGAGAGATTGGCAGGCGTCATGGGCTTCCAAACCTCCTCCATCACCTTTCAGTATTTGGGCCACCAAGACGGCAAGCGTCATTTAATCCCAATGAACGCCACTTTGCGTTGTCATTTCGCGGTACCACTGGGCATTCAGAGTGCGGCCGATGACAAGCAGCAGGTTCGCGTAGAGCACATTCGGGATGGTTTTAATTCGCCGTTCAAGCCGTTCATGCTTAATTCCACATCCATCGGCCAGGAGGGCTTAGACTTTCACTGGTATTGCAACCGGGTGGTTCATTGGAATTTGCCGTCCAATCCGATCGATATTGAACAAAGGGAAGGGCGCGTAAACCGCTATAAGTCTCTAGTGGTTCGCCGCCGGGCGACTGAATACGCAAAATGTCACGGCTTAGATCTGGACCAGCAAAGTGACCGCGGCGATTATTGGGAACACCTGTTTTCAGCAATCGACCACCTCTCTGAAAATCGGACGAGCGATTTGATGCCGTATTGGCATATCCCTTCAGGGACCGCGCAAATTGAAAGACTGGTTCCAATGATGCCTATGAGTCGCGAGGAGGCTCGATTGGATGAGGCTCTCAAAATCTTGTCGCTCTACCGTCTGGCGTTTGGCCAACCTCGACAAGAGGAACTTCTGGGAAATTTGGTAAAGAGGGACTTTTCAGAGGATGAGTGGGATACGATCCGTCGTGCTTTGGTTATCAATCTGGCACCTCTGAATCAGAAAATCGCCGTTGAGCTTTAAAGGGCCCCGGCCAAGGAAAAATATTGGGTGTTGCCCAATGCGTCTGGCCTAGGTGTGGCAGATTGGGCATATTCTTCTAGTAAATCACCTCGGAAGTGCCACACCGGGGATTCTGAATGATGATGTCGAGCTTTGTGCCTACGGGCACGAACTGCGCAGCCAACCTTCTTATCCATGGCGGGGGGCTTTTCTCACTAGCGATTTGGGGGGATGGCTTTCTCTGCCCCAGAGACGGCTGGGCAGAGATGGAAGGCCCCGGCCAGGAAGAGGCGGGTTGGGGGATCGAGTTCTGACGTACTGGCGGCGGGTGCGCGAAAAAAATCTGTCTCGAAGGTGAGTTTCGGTACTCGACCATTAACGGCACCGGTGTGGCAGATAGGGCATATTACTCTTAGTAATTCATCCCGAATCTGCCACACTGTGCCCATGGATCTGGTTATTAATCACCTGCCCAGGCTTGCGATTAATATCCAGAAGCCAACTCCTTGGCCGGGGAAGGCTATGCCTGGCTCGATGGTTCAGTGTAACTGCAAAAGGTCCGGTGCCTGTTCGCTGGCCCATGCTTCACCCAAAGTCACTGTCTCGCGTCCGCGGTTACGCTGATCAGCTAAAAGCTGCAACTTTTTGTAGCTATCTGGCGTGACTGCGTAAAATCGTTTGATAGGGTTGCCCTTGCTAATCTGGCCAATTGAGATTTCATCACCACAGTTGACCCTGCACTTTTGAGTCTCTTTAACGGTAAGGCCAATATTTTTCAGTACCTTGTTCATCAGCCGAGTGGGTTGGCCGGTAGGTTTCTTTGAGGTTGATGCAATACCGAGAAACCTGAGCAGATCCGATTGTTCATGGATCCTGTCCGCTACGATATAAGCTGTTTCATCTCGGTAGGGCTGCAGGAAGTTGATGTCAGCAAAGAGCCACCGGAGCGCCTTGGCCCTCGCCACAGGGTATTCCTCATTAATGGCCGACCCTCTACGTCGCGTGTATTTCGGGACGATCCCTCTGAGGGCATCGAATAGGTCCAGTTTTTTGATGCCTCGGCCATGATCCCAAAACTCGACCAACTCACGGGTAATGGGCACGTTACCCAGGCCGAGGTTCGTTCGCAAAGTGTGAGCCTCCAACATGACATTTTGTGCCTCTGTGCGATTGCGAAGACGCTTGAGCTCTATTGCTTCGCTGTCGTTCAATACTGGGGCCGATATCATCGCCTGAATATATCGGTCCTTTGCGCGTGCTGCGGCTTTGGCTTGGGCTTGGCCATTGGTGGCTGATCCTTGAGAATGATCTGAGCTAGCAGCTAGTCGCCATCCCGCGGCATCGAGTTGCCAGAGTAGCCCGGCGGCAAAGTCTTTTTTCATCCGCGCTTCTTCCGCCTGAATATCCGCCACAAAATGATCGAACGACGTAATTTCCTGGTTTCTGCGTTCAAGTCTTGTTGCTGAACGTACCGCTTGAATTTGACTGCTGCAGTCGAATATCTCTGTCCCTCGTTTTCCGAGCTGCCTGAGGCCGAGCACGAACTCCGTGAGATATCGCACCCTTCTCAGCTGCTGAAATGCGTCAACGGGAGTGTGCGTATATCCGCCACCGACGTAGAGCCCCAGGGTGAATCGTTGGTTATCTGGCACGGATTCATGCTGGATCGATATGCCCGAGCTGATGACTGGTGAAGCGATAACTACGTCATAATAGAGGCTTTCAGCGTCTGCATTCGCCAGGAGCCGGCTTTGTCGTTTCCCTCCCTTATTGCCGGAGTGAATAGCAAGGGTTCGATACCCCCTCTCCACAAAAATCTGTTCCAACACTTCAACGGATTTTTTGGCCTCCGCTGCAATCCAAATTTTTCCTCCGGAATCCAGCTCAGCCAGCCCTTGTTGAGCTATGTGCTCCTGAGCTTTGGCTCCTAAATAATAAACGCCTTGGATACCGGCATCTTCCGGCTTGGGGACATCGATGATACGGAAACGCTCACCCGGGCGGCATGTTTCAAGGAATGTTATGGTTCTCGCATCGATGCTTGCATCGGCGACGACCACGGAGTGTGCGTTCGCGACAAGGGACTTTAGTCGCTCAAATACCTGCTCGTTTGTCGCTGACGATGTACGGCAACAGTCATCCGAAGTCAGGAATCGAAGCACTTGTGAAATTTCGTCGATGAAAAGAACTTGGTTTCGGCGAACCAATGACTCAAATTTTGGGTTAGTTATAGAGGGAAGGCAAATCGCAAGCCCCCGATCAGGATGAGTTGGTTCCTGATCGATGTAATTATTCAAAGCGAGGCGCTTTGCAAGTTCCGTTGTCAGGCTGATTCGGTGACAAATGGCGAGAAAGGAGAACCCATTGGCAGCAGCCCAATCGGCCAAGGGGCGTCCAATCATCTGGGTTTTCCCAGATCCAGTGGGTGCGCAAACTACAGTAACGCCATGGCTGTCATAGTCGATGATGGTCGGGAGTCCGGAAGGACATATCTCCAGTTGATGCGAAGTGGATACCATCTTAGGCATAGTTACTGGCATCAAAGCCGTGTCACGGCGAAGGTCGAGTTGGCGCTTGAGCTCTGTCCAGATGTTATCCAGGGTTTTGGGGTGGATCACTGGCTGGTTGATGGATCCTTCAACCAATCCTCGGAGCTCGCTGAGGCTCAGTTTGACTGGCACTTGGGGTAATAGTCGTTTACCAATGCTCAGCGCAAGGGATGCAGCAGTTTTAGCATCGCCTGTATTCGCCAGCTCTTTCAGCCAGGTTTCTTGTGATTTGGACAACTCTATGTCGTCCAGCTCATCAGGGAGAAACACTGGGGCTTTAGAAACCGGTGGGAGCGACAAGATTTTTGCTGTGCCCTCAACCCCCAGACCTAAGAAGTTCTTGGCCGGCGTAGACATGTAAAATGGGAGAGATGTCATCATTGCATTTGTTATTGAGTCTGGAAAGGATCGAATACTCCAGGTATCCGCAAAGTCGGTTTGCGTGCAAGTGTTCGAGTCCAGAGCGATACAATTATCTGGGTGAGCAGGGAACGTCCCGGTTATGGTTCTCAGCCATTCCGGTTTCCAGCACACTACTACCGTGCGTCCAGTGGCTCTCCACAAAGTGTGACCACTGGCATAATCCACGCAGAAGATCTTGCCCTCTCCCATACCTGAAATTTTGGAGTATCCAACGCCATTCTGGGCCAGTTGCGAGGGTCGTCCGTCTTGGCCAATCAGCATCAGATCAACAGGTCCGTGGACATCATTAGTGAACATAGGTACGAGAAGCTGTTTTTCCTCTTCGTCGAACCGGATGTTCAATGGTGCTGGGTCAATATCAGTGACCTGGAGATAGAAATGGTCGCGCTTGGAAAGGGGTGTTTGCGCAGTTTGCCACCGAACGCTTACGAGGGAATTGCTAGCAGCACTGAAAACTGCATTGTTCTGATTTGCTGGTTTCTCATACATCATTCGACTTCTCCGATATCCATTAAGGAGTAGTCAGCGTATGGAAAAGCAACTCCACGTAGTTTCGTGTAATTCCATTTTTAGAGCAATTAGAGCCAGATTGTGAGTTTTTTGGGTTTGTCCTGACCGAACAGATATCAAAGAGCACCCCACGGTTGGAGCTATCGGCCAAATTTGGGCGACCTAGATCTGACAACCGTCAAACTGGCTGGTCGGCCGCCCCGGGAGCGAGGATGCATATTCAGTGGTTTTGCCCAGTACTCCTCTCGGCCCAACGCTCGGATTAATAACCGTAAGGCGGTTCTGTAATCCTTTGCGGTGGTGTCAGATAGCCAGTGCTCCTGTAACCACCGGCAATGCTTCAGCTTGATTTGGTTGGGATGACGAACCTCGGGGAATCGGTCCTGAATTGCTGCAGCCATTTTCTCGATGCGTCTGATATGCCGGAGCCTGGTTCGTTCGGCAGCCGGGGTGTTAGAACACTTGAGTTTTTTCTGGATATTATTCAGATTCACGACGAGAGGCCTCCTGATTTCTACGGGCACGCTTTCCTATGTATGAGGCAGCCACACCTATCCGCCCATGCCCGGCCTCTCTGGACACCTCCCGTCGCCCCTCTAGATCCGCGTCACGGTTAAAGGCGCCAGTCTGTTTGAGTGGGGCAGGATGGCCGCAGTGTTCCTCGTAAATCTCTATCATTCTTTCCGCTCGGAGATCCTTAAAGCACCGAATGCCAGCGCCCTTCAGCGAGGTGCGCATAGGATTGATAACCTGATTGATAAAGCGCCGATAGCTGCCGTAGGCATCCACTAGGCAGTCGTGCTGGTTTGGAATGGTGGCTAGCGCGTAATCGAGTGCTTCCTGTTGCCGGGTGCCAACGACAACAAACCGCTCTCTACTCCTTCTGCCCCCCTTAGTGCCGTCGAGAATCCAAACGCGCCCGAATTCAACGGATTCCGACTGCAATCGTTTGAGATTCGCCAGTGCAGCTTCTCGGAGGCGCATTCCAAACGCCCTCGCCAAAAGGATCATTGCTGCGCCCTTGAGGTTGTTGTCCTGTTCAGCCGATCTGACGGCCAAGCGAATATTGTCTGCGGTGGTGTTTGGTACATCGGTTCGGATATAGGAACGGGCACCGACAAACTCGGAAGGTGGCAGGAATATATGCCGATCTCGTCGCGCTGCCAGCATCACAGTATTTACCGTAGAAATCAGATTCTGGGCGTAGGCAACACTCGTTGTGCCGAGTTCAACTCGCTCGGCCAGATAATGCGCATACGCGTCCAGGTGCGCTTGCGTAATCAGGCGGAGATCTTTAATCGGTTCATCGAGCTCTGACAGCCACACCAGAAAATGCTTAAACCGTTGGCCGTGCGTGTGTCGAGTGCTGTAGTGATCATGACTGCCGAACATATCTGCCAGTGCGATTTTGGCTGCGAAGCCAGGCTTGGCACCGAGTCCAAAATTTCGCTTTTTTGGGGATCGCTTAAAGCCCTTTGTGATCATGGTTTTCTCCGTATGTGTCTGGGTGTATTGAGAGGTAGCAGCGAGGTGCATGGCGAATCCTGAGCAAACGGGGTAGAGCCGTTGATTCGCCATGCGCACAGACCCAAACCCCGAAGCTCAGTCAGTATTCACCACGTCAAGATATGTGGCTCCGGGTCTATGCTCGCGCCGCTGCTGGCGCATTTGACGGCGGCCCTCAACCCGTTTCAAACAGACTGGTGGGTCAGTTCGGGGAGGGTACTCACGTTGTCAGCATGAGTTTCGAGGGCCGGAATGACATCAAAAATGACGATGTCGTTTGGGGTGAGTGCGAAATGCTACTGGCCGATGACGGTGATGACGCATCGTTGATCAAGGGTTGAACCTTTAGTCCGGCCACAGAACAGGGTTTCGTTCTGCGTTTCGTTACTCGATTGTGATCAGGTGCGGGCAAACGCACTTATATCAGGCGGTTTGCACCCGGCCACATTCAGTCATCTCAATCGGCCCAGACGAGGGAAGACAGAGATTCTTGTGGTGTGGATAGCCCCTAAGGGCGGTAGGTGAAGATGATTCCACAAGGGATATAAACGAAAATATTGCCCGGTCGGGCATTTTGGTTTGACCGTTAAGCGATCAATATTGGAGATGCTGTTTGGTTTTACGGTGCCAGCTACACGCGGAGGCTGATGCCTCAATCTACCAATATCTTGCCTTTCGGCATTCGGGTTGTCCAGCAGAGTTAGCGCGATTTTTTTGTGTTTTCAGCACGTTGTGGGCGGGTTGATATTAGGGAGCACTAGGGTTGTCTTAGCTAGTGTCCTCCAAATGGACTCCAAGTGTACTTTCAGAAAATCGGATCAAGTGCGTCTATCTGAAAGTACACTTGGAGTCCACTTCGGTGACACTTCCGTTCACGGTGGACGTAATGGACGACCCCTACCTGCCATTATTGATCTGAAGCGACAATATTTGTCGCCCTGACAGATTAAGCTTACGTCGAACCGTTACCTAGCGATGAGCAAAAATACAAACGCCAAAGGTACCGTATGGGCTCTTCGCTCCCGAATATGGCCGATCGTCCAAAATATTGACCTGATCTTGTCAAGCTGTGCAGAATCCTTGCTTCAACCCTATAAAGCGCATTATCCCGGTATGTCGGATGCCTTGCCCCGGAGGAATTGATGGACTCGCCTGAGCCAACGTATGGACTCGAAAGCATTGTGCTTCACCACTCTTTTAAGAAATTTGCTGGACGGACCATTAGAGTTGAATGTCGAGAGCGGACTCACGTAGGCGGTACCAACGGCGCAGGCAAAACCTCTGTCCTACAGTTAATCCCCGCTTTTTACGGTGAGGAGCCGGAGCGCATCACCAACCGGGCCGGTGGCCGCGATCCTTTCATTGATTTCTACCTCAATACTCTACAATCGCTGATCATTTTCGAGTATCGCCGTTCAACTGGCCTTTGCTGTGCAGTGATGTACCGTCATCCACAGAACAAGATTTGCTACCGCTTTGTTGAGGGAGGACTTGAGGAAAACTTCTTTCTGCCCCAAGTGAAGGAAGCTCTCATGGGCGGTGCCACCCACGACGTGGTTTTCGATTTGTTGAGAGGTGAGGGCATCAATGTGTCGTCCATGATCGACACAATTAAAGACTACCGGGCCGTTATTCAACGCAATCCCAAACTCATCAAACGTCAACCTAACGAAATCCGTAGGTTGAGAGCGCTTTCCAATGACTTCGGGATGGGCGGTCCCGACAGTTCCATGAGCCATATCGACAGGCTCACCCACGTTGTACTGAACAAAAACAGATTGCTCTCCAGCTTCAAGACGATGATCTGCGAGACGATGTTCAACGATATCCACGTCAACAAGCGACCGATGATTCTCCACGAGTCTGACCTGGTCAATGACATCAAAAGCTTGAAAGCGTTTGATGGTGAGGAAGAGGCTATTCGAGCTTGTCTCGTTAAGGACGGTGAGCGTAAAGCGCTGGTTGAGCAAGGAGCAAGAATAGCCACCCAACTGCGGGCCACTTTGGAAGACCTTTCTGAGCGTCGTAGTGAATTGCAGAAGCAAGCGGATGACTTACAAGGAGAGTTGAAAGAGCTGGAGGATGATTTCCGGGTCAAGGATGAGAGGTTGGGCTCAGAGGTCGCCACCCAGCGCCGAGAGCTGTCCGCACTTAATGACGCGTTGAACACGATTTTCCAGCAACAGGAAGAGTATGAGGACAAAGGGCTGCCGGAGCTCGATCAAGAGCTCAAGAATCTGCCGGAGTACCGCCGGAAATTGTCCGAAGCGGAAGAGGATTTCAAAACCCTTACCAGCCGCGTAAGCCAGCTGGAGAACGAGCATGAACGCCAAATCGCCAAGATTCGCGAAAGCTTCAATGAGGAACAGGGCGAACGGATAGCAGCGGCACAAAAGGCTGATGCGTCGCTCAAAGATGCGAAGCACTCCCATGAGCAGAATCTATCCAAACGCACCAATGAACGGACACAGGAGATAGCCGACCTCAAACAGTCTCGCCTTGAACTGAGATCGGACATGGGTGAGAGCCGGGTAAAGTTGGAGACCCAGATCGAAAACCCTCGTTTCACTGATGAAGAGCAATCGGCGATTGCAGAGGCCGAAGCGGCGTTGGATGAACGGAAATCAGAAGAAAGGAGAGCGTCCCAGGAGCTGAGCGAAGCAGAAAGAAAGCAGGAACAGGCACGTCAGGACAGAGAGAAGGCCCTGAACAGGCTGGAAGATGCCGAGAAATCTGTTGAGCGGATTGATAGCGAATTCGAACAACTGCGCCAGCGGCTTACGCCTGAAAAGGACAGTTGGCTTGCCCGACTTCGAGACGCGGACCCTGAGTGGGGCCAGACTCTGGGCAAGGTGATCAGTTCAGATTTGTTGGCCAGAGGCGACCTGAGCCCCGAGCTTGTTGAATCGACCAGCAGAACTGTAATGGGTTGGAGTCTGGATCTTGAGCAATTGCCAGTGCCTGATTTTGCAGCTTCTGAATTGGAAGTTCAGGCGCAACTTGAAGCAAAGGATGAGCAGCGCCAACAGGCTATCAATGCTCGCAAGGAAGCTGAGGCTTCCGCAAAGCGCAGCAGTGACATTCATACCGAGCGATCCAATGAAGTGGGGCAGGTCTCCAGTCGTTGGAATCTTCATAAGCAACAAGTTGAGAGCGCGGAGACTGCGCTCCGGGGTGAAAAGGAAACGGCCAAGAAAGCACTCGATGAGCGACTGGCTTCCATGCGGAAGGAACTTTCCTCAATTGTTGAGCAGCTTGAAGCTTTTGATAATGAGACCAAGCAAAGAATCAGAGCAATTGAAGATCGTTACTCCAAACTCATCATTGAGATCAAGGCTCAGTGGGCAACGAAGGAGGCCGAACTGACTGCGGCCTCGACCACCGCCCAAAATCGCGTGGATCAGGCCAAAGAGGATTACGAGCGGCGAATCAAAACTCTGAATGACGCTCATGAATCGAAACTCAAAGATGAAGGTGTTGATCCTGAAGAAGTACGCCGGGCACGGGAACTGAAAGAGGATCTCGACAAGACGATTCGAAAGATTGAGCAGGCACAAGACGAGGTTCATGAGTATCGCAATTGGCGGAAGCGGGAGTGGTCCAGGGTAGACGCTCTCCAGACTGAGAGCTCCGACCGAGAGAAGAAACTGGAATCAGCAACTCAGAAGCATGAGGATGCCCAGCAAGACTACCGAAACAAAGTGAAGGGCCTTCAGAATAAAATCGATGAGTCTAGCGGTCGAGCCAAAAAGATCGGGAAAGAGATCGACGAGGCCAACCTCATTCTCGACAAGTTCAAAGGGCATGATAGCGGCACACAGGAGTTCCCTGGTAATGCGCCCGTATTGACTGAACAGCTTCGCAACATCTACCAGCAGCTGGAACAGCTCCGAGAGCATGTTCTTAAAGCCATCCGCAAAGCGAAGGGCGTACTCAATCGCTACGAAAATACTCACGTGTATGAAGCCTGGCGCAAGCTTAGGCAGTACAGAGTCGATAATTTGGCAGACCCAACGGACCAATACACGGACGAATTTGAGCTCGGTGAGACTGAAAGCCTGCGGCTTTTGCTCGACCAAGACCTCCCGCATCTCCGATATGCTCTGATAGACCAGTTCAACGGAGCGTCAGGTGAGCTCGGCGATTACTTTGACAGTCTCAAGCTTCTCGCATCGGAAGTTAAACAGGTCTCCAACAAGCTCCAAAGGTCAATCAACACGGATCAGCAGATTGATTCCATCAGCGATATCCAAGTTGTCCTCCAACCGCGGATTTATGAGGATGAAAGCTGGGTTCCACTGAAGAACTTCGTTGAGCATTGGCGGAATTGGCATCTTTCTAATCGCCGGGACATCCCAACAGCCGAATTGATTGAGGATTTCCATGCCGTTGTGACCATTCTGCGCAATGCCAAAATGCGCCATGACATTGAGTCAATGGTCGATATGACTTTGCAGCTTCGGGAGAACGGGCGGCTGGTCATCATCCGCAATGACAATGATTTCCTGAATGCGAGCTCTACGGGGCTGACTTATCTCGCAATCATGGCTGTCTTCATTGGCATGACCAGATACCTTGCCCCGGATTTGAGCACCAGAATTACATGGCCGATTGATGAGCTGGCCACATTGAGTGCCAATAACATTGCCCGCCTGTCTTCCATGCTTGAATCACACAACATCACGATGATTTCCGCATGTCCGAAGCTGGATCACGGCCTTAGGAAGTTCTTTGAGAACAAAGTAAGTGTGAATGAGGGGCAGATCCATATCTTCGGCAAGAAGCAGGAGGAGAACCAGGCAGAGAACAGCAGTCTTTTTGCTGGGGTTGCCCGGACCAGCAAACCCGTAGGGGAAGAAGAGCATGTCAAATAACCCATTGTTCGAGAAGACAGTCACCGCCCTCCTCGGGGGAGAGATTCTTTGTGACTACCGGTACGAGGATCTTGTCACCTACCTTTCCATTCCCGATAACCAGGCGCGAGTTGAGCAGTTCCTCAATCAGATGAATCGCAAACTTCGTCAAACGAATACGAGGGATGCTTGGGTTTGCGCGTACCTGGACCTATCTAGCTCGGGCGCGAAAGAGAGCGTACGGCAGCAGTTCAAAGAAGTAGCCAACCACCTTGAAGCGCTCGTGCAATTCCTGCGTTTGATCATGCATGTTGAAACAGGGGACAGACCGGTATTCCCCGGCGACCACATCTCCGAAGGAAAATTGATTCAGGAAATCTCCAGTACGCCCACACTCGAAGAGAAGCTCCGATCGCTCACAGAAAAGCGTCTCTTCTATACAAAACACCAAGACGTAGCGAAGCGAGTTCGGGCAGTCATGGAAGCACTGGTAAAAGAAGGCTATCTGGTGCGTTTCGGTACCGCTGGGACGGTTTATCAAGCGACGGGGAAATGGTCCTGGCTCTACGACATGATGAGCTTTATCCAGACCCATGAGGGGATTTCGACCGAGGTTGTTGAAGAAGACAATCAGATGAGGCTGACCTGATGGCTCGCATCGATGATGCTCAGAAAACGCTGAGAATCCTGGCCAATCACGCGGAAGTGATCCTTGAAGCGCATCTGACTCGTGGTAACCGGCTCCCTGATACGCTGGAAAATGAGCACTTAATCAGAACCTTGAAGCAGCACCGCCTGATTTTGAGCATTGGCGATGAAGAGCCTCACCTGAAGAAAGTTCTCGCGCAATTTCTCGGGCATATTACTGAATCTGATCGCAGACGCTGGGCCAATCAGCACATTGATAAGCTATGGGAAGAGCTTGCAGAGCTGTTCGATCAATACAAGCAAGCCAAAATCAAAGTTGCTATAGCCGACCAAGAGAGGCTAGAGGATGAAATCAAAGAGGCTCTGTCCGGGCTGATTGAGGACATCAGGATCGCCACGGAAGCCTTTTCTGCCTACATAAACAGTGGGTTTTCTTACATTACGGACTTGGAGTTACGCATTCGAGAAAATGAACGAGCCATTGAAAGAGCAGGGCGTCTAATCACTCTGTTTGACTCATTCAACATCCTCGAACTGCGAGACCATGCGGGCAACGATTCATTTTTGAAGCGACTCTTGCTGAAATACCTTCCCGTTACACTTGAGGAAGGCAGGAGCAATCTATCCTATGCCCTGAACCAGCTTCGCAAGCTATTGGTGCGTTTGCGGGAGGACCAGAGACTCAACAAAATGATCTGGAGTCTTGAGGCACACTATCTTCGCAACCCAGGGTTCATACCATCCATAGACGACCTGGATCTTGAGGGTTGCCCGGTAGCCCTTAACAGCGTTGAGCCCTTCATTCTGGCTGCTGTACCTGACGTATATGATCCCGCTGATGAGGACGAGCTGATAGAGATTGTGGCGAAAGCCCGCGATCCGTTGGCAAACGGTGACCTTGAAGCCCCAAAATCACCCCCGGCTATTGATTCAGTTGAGTTTGATGTTGATGGAGAAGTTGTCGAAGAAGAGGAGGATCCAGTCGAGGCTTTGGTCGATTCCCTCCTCGCGTTCATTCTGGAAGGTGAGTTGGGTGCAAGTGAGCTCGTTGCGACCGAAGTTCTTGCTGCCAGTGGCCTGACCGTCGACGTGCCCACATGGTTGGCGACACTTGCTGCTGAGATAGATTCCCTTCCACGTGAAAATCAGGCGGCGATTGAAATCGACTATTCGGCCGAGCCAGACCCACTGTATCCGGACAATCTCTATATTCACGACCTAACGCTGAGGCAAGCCGATGTCGCCCGGTGAATTCCGAGCTATTCAACAAGTCCTTCAATCTGGCAAAACGAGTGCTCAACGCAACAAGACGTGGACGCGGCTCCACGAAGAGACCGGGGCGGGAAGCATCTCGGGTCGGCTTTTCCTGTTCGATCAAAACGACCTTCAGCGCCTGAGGGATTATGCTCGAAATCGATTCGGGCTGGACCCTTTATTTGACAGCACGAAAGTCAGTCGCGTGGAGATGGCGGAAAAAAACACTGACGAAAAGCGGGCTGCAAAATCAGTTTTCGGTGAACTTCTCCTGTTTGCGACCACAGGTACCGCCGAAGTTACGATCTCCGGCCGACCGTTGTCGACGCCTCCTGGCTCAATCCTGAGCGTTAAGCCTGAGCTCGTGGATCGAGAGGCCTTAAAGCAGACAAAACTGGTGCTAGTTGAGAATGGGTCTTTGATGGTCGAGGCCCATAGAATTCAACTTCCAGATGGCTGGGGAGACAGCGTTTTGCTCTACCGTGGGCATGGAGATAACTTTGCTGAAGCAGCGCTTATTGCGAGCGCCCAACCAGCTGAGAATTTGGCGGTCTACTTCGATTTTGATCCTGAAGGGCTAGAAATGGCCCTCCAGGTAGGCAGAGGCACCGTGTTGCTACCTGATGTTGTTGAAAGGATTTCAGTTAACTCCAAAGCTTTTGATGCAGTTAATCAGCGAAATGTGTTCCGTAAACAAAATAGCGCGCTTAACAGACTGAAGCAGCTTTCCCTAGACAATCATTGGACGGCAATTCTTAACCTCTTGGAGGTAAACGAACTAGCAATCATGCAGGAACATATTACCGCGCATCATTTTAGCCTTCGCGCGGTCCCTACTCCGGATAGCGACAGCGCTCACGAAAGCTGACAACTCAGCAACCACTTTCAGGGACAAAAAGACCATCACCGAGTTAGTTGGTTGCCTCTCGTATCGCACGGACTATCTGAGCTCTGGCACCAATCATTGATCCCAGGCGTGGCAAGTAGCTCCGCCGCCTTGGAGCTTCCTATGACAATCGGATTTCAACGTGCTGGAAAACGCGCTAGAGTCCTGACAGCTAGACAGATCGCTCGTTGTCTTGAACCTGTCGCTCGGAATCCATTGCGAACCTGTCGTTCTTCAAATTTATAGGATTTTTGCAGGCCGAATTAATGACCAAAGAGAATGCCGACAGTGCTGCCTCGACGGAGCTCACGGGGGGAGCGGGATTTACATATGAAGATAGTGTCGTCGCCTACTATCTCGCTGCGCTTTTATGCGAGAGCCATGCCGCTGGGCTGGAAGGCAAAGTCGTGTCGGTTGCGGTGCAACGCGATGGTCATGGTCATCCGATGGATGACATTGTGGTGGAGTTCCAGGATTCCGCAGGAAAAAAAGTGCTTGGCCTTCAAGCCAAGAGATCGCTCCGCATAACAAGTGCTGAGTCGAATGCCGATTTTCGGGAAATCATGGCTGCTGCCGTAGAAACTCGATCTAGTCCCGACTTTCAGAAAGATCGAGATGCCTATGGCTTCGTCACGGAGCAAGTAGCAGACGGTACCATGCGCTCTCTGGGTCGACTTATTGACTGGGCACGTTCGAGCTCAGAGGGAGCAGACTTCGCGATCCGCTTTACCGCAAAAGGATCCGCTGGAGCTAATGAAACGAAGATGCGAGAGTCTCTCAAGCCTCTGACAAAAACCCATACAGACTACGCCGAGGCGGACTTCTATCGACATTTCATCGCACTTCGACTTGACGGTCTAACAGAAGGCGGCATGCAACGAGCCGAAGTTATCACTCGACTTCAGGAGATGGTGGTTGCGAATGAAGGTGGGTTCGAAACACTACTCTTTGATCGCCTGTGCCGAATAGCCAGAGATGGTGCCGGTTCTGCCTGTAAATGGACGCGTGAGCAACTGCTCAACCAGTTGCGAGGTACGGTAAGGCTGCGAGTTGCTCCTAGCTATCGAAATGACATCGCTGCCCTGTCGGATTTCTCCTCTGAAGGCCTGACCGATATCGCTGAAACGATTGCTGACTTCCATGTAGAGCGCTTAGAGCTGCAAAATGAAATTGCCGAATGTTTGGAACGATACCGCCTAGTGAATATCACTGGGTTACCAGGCTGCGGAAAATCTGCAGCATTGAAGCACTTTGCAACGAAAGTTGCCAGAAAAGGGCCAATCTTGTTTTTAAAATCCGACCGATTAGTTGGCACCGGTTGGTCGACGTTTGCAGCAGCTTTGGGCTTGACTCACTCGGCATCTGAGCTTTTAGCTGAGATTGGAACTAACGGTACTCCGATTCTTTTTATTGATGGAATCGATCGGATTCCGCCGAATAAGAAAGGGATTATTACTGATCTTCTCACCACTATTGAGACTCATGAAGAGCTTCGGCACTGGAGGATCCTCGCAACGTCGCGTGACCATGGACTTGAGCCATACCGCGCGTGGTTTCCATCTAGTTTCTATAATGAGGCTGGGATAGGTGACGTATTGGTAAAAGCCTTTTCGGATGAAGAGGCTGAATCTCTCGCAAACCAAAGGCCTGAACTTAGAGATTTGCTGTTCGGGTCTTCGGCGATTAGCGAGATTTCAAGACGTCCGTTCTTCGCTAGCATCCTCACACAGGACCTTTTCATTAAGTCGAGCTCGCCAAAAACTGAAATCGATCTGATCAATGCTTGGTGGGACAGAGCAGGTCATGATACCCACGCCTCTGATCGTACACTGCGTCAGCGAGCGCTTTTGGATCTGGCAGAGACGGGTGTCAGCCGTCTGGGAAAGGAAATTCCCCAGCGAAAGCTTAAAGAAAATACCTTCATGCAGATTGGGGCTCTGGAAAACGACAAAGTAATTCGAAAAGACAAGTTTGGCAGGGCCTATTCATTCACACATGATATTTTCTTCGAGTGGGCTTTTTTCCGACTGTTAATCGACTTGGCAGATGAATGGCCTACGGCTCTGTCCGCAGCTGGCGAGCCGCCACTGCTAGGGCGGGTCGTTAGTCTGTTATCGCAAAGTACCCTGAGTGAACCGGGATTATGGACGACTTGGTACCAAAGTCTAGAAGCCAAAAACCTAAGGCCTCAATGGCGTCGGGAATGGCTGACGGCGCCACCGTTTAGTAGCTCTTTTCCGAATGCCACCGTGGAATTCAGTGCGTTGCTCTCAACTGATGATGAGTTATTCGAGAAGGTTTTGGTGTGGTTCCAAGCCCAACACACGATGCCAAATCCCATCGTTCTCCAGCAAGCCAGCGTTGCTCAGAGTGGAATTGAAAAGATCCGTATGGCTGACTTACTTGGATGGCCATCCGATTTATCAGGTTGGGGGCGTTTGATTGATTGGCTTATCCCACAAGCGTCTAGTTTCTCTATGCGATTGATCCCCAGGGCCGTAGAAATTTTTATGGTCTGGCAGAATGTTTTCGCAGACTACGAAAATCCCCGATCCGCTGCGATTATCGAGCAATGCAATAATTGGTTGATAGAGCTGGAGGATCGACAATACTCAAAGAGCCAGGCCACTAAAAGGGATAAATGGAGCGAGTTAGGCTATGTGGCACACTCCAATCTCATTACCAGCCTTCGCACAGTTATCCTTCGCGCAGCACGAAGCTACCCCGAACCGGCCCGTGCGCTGTACGCAAGGGCAGTTGAAAATAAACAGATGCGGCGCTCGGCATTCGGTGAACTTGTGATGTTTACTCAGATAATGGCGGATGTGGATGCTAAAGCCATTGTTGCTGTTACAAAAGCCGAAATAATGGAAGAGCTTCCACAGAGCTGCCTTGATCGAGAAGAACGCGAACAGCAGGAGCACATAGAATTGCTGGCTAAGCTACGAGCCAAGCCGACTCGTGAATTGAAGGAACAAGAGCGGCGGTTTTTGCGCGCTCCGCATATGTTCATGTCGATGGGCTCCAGAGCGCCAGACCTTGATGATATCGGGATCAATCGGGAGTTTAATTACTACTACCCGCCGTCAGCATTGCATGAGCCTTTTGCAAGCTTATTCAGACTCAAACCGGATGTGGCGCTGAGTCTCGTTAATGAGCTTGCTAACCATGCCGTCGAGGGTTGGCGCCAGGTTCATTCCATCAATCCGCGAATGGGCGAGCCTCTACCCGTGACTGTAGAATTTCCTTGGGGGCGCCAAGACTTCTGGGGGGATTGGCACGTCTATAGCTGGTCATTGGGCCAATTAGCACCGCAACCTCTTGAATGTGCCATTCTTGCACTGAGCTATTGGGCTTTTCAGGAGATCGAGAAAGGCCGATCAGCGAGTGAGGTTATTCAGGAGATACTCGCAGGAAGTAACTGTTACGCGATGCTGGGTATTGCTCTTATGCTGGCGCTTGAGGCGTTTGAAGTATCTGAGACGACGCTCCCGATTGCCTCCTGCCAGCGTCTGTGGCATCACGATCTGGCCCGTTTCATAAATGAATCCAGTCGGAATATGGATTTCCTTGGTTGGGGGCCGCTAGCCCGGCTTAGTGATGCCCAGACAAAGGCGAAAGAATTCCTGGACGCACGCAAATACCGCTCACGTGAGATCCGCCATCTCGCGATGGCCTTTGCACTGAGCGACAAGGATTCGTTGAGAGAGCGTTTCCAATCCGCGTTAGCTAAGTTTCCAGATTCCTTGCCTTTCGAATTTGAAGAACAAAAGTCCAGCCAGGGGGAGGTCTCACACTTATATGAAAGGGCCACGGCGTGGGCAGGATTGGGTGACCGCAGGAACTACAAGCAGTCCTCCGGTGAAGGTGAAAATATTCAAATTTCATATGAACCCCCGGTCGAAATGACGGAAGAGCAAGAGCAAAGGTTTCATGAGGCCAATGCTTACCTTACTTCCCAGCACGTTCTAGCTTGGGCTACGGATTCTCTATCGAATAACCGCTTGGGGGACCGGTGGTCGCTTCCTGATGCCGTGCGGTTCGCCCAGCAAAAAGACACTGAGGAGATGTTTAAGGTTAGGTTCGAGGTCGGGGCCCACGTTGACCAAAGTATGGTGTCGGCAATCGCGGCATGCAGCATCGCTTTCGATCCATCTGCATCAAAAAACTCTGAGTGGGCTTGGGAGGTGATGGCGCGTGTCATGCAAATGGATGAAACCGAGAACTTAAATTGGGCTAAAGTTCCTTGGCACCCTGCATTACATCTTATCGCCGCTTTATATCGAGATCGTCGATCTTCATCACCAAGATCGGACTCTGCTGAGCGGCTTCTTCGGCTTACAGCGCACCCTATCCAAGATGTAAAAAAAGAGGCTTTTCGAGCCCTTTTCCTCGACAAAGATGAACACATTTCCTGGATCGCAGGACAACGGGCCATGGATTTGGCGCTTGATTACCAAATTGTCGTTCAAGAGGGAGGGCAGCTTGATCGGTCCCTTGCTCGGAGAGCTGACGAAGAGAGCCTTGATAAAGCTCTGACCAAACTTACAGAAAACACCCCTCAGCCGTTTGTAGATGTGCCACCAGCTTGGGTATGGGCTGAGAACACCCGGCGATACCGTAAAAAGCGAGTCAGTGAAGAAAATTGGGAGGATCCAGATCCAGCTTTTAACCCACGTTTTGCGGCTGGCATATTTGGGCTTTTCCCAATCGAATCGTGGTCTCAGTCCAAGCATCTTTCTGAGTTGATAAGAGTTACATTGCAGCAGCTTGTAGATTGGACGGGCGAACGCTTAATGCCTTCCTGGCAAGAATCCGATGAGCGGTTGGACCGAGAGTCGAATTTATATGAATGGAATTCGGTTTTAGGCAGTTTGTTGGCAAGAGCGATGCCATACCTGGATGAAGCATGCTTTGAAAACAATCTTTTACAGCCTTTTTGTGCCGATCGGGATGAAGCCTTAACTGTGCTTTCATCGTTTGTGGATGGGCTCGTGACGAGGCACGTCATGGATGCTGCGGATATACACCCGGGAGCACTCAAACTCCTTGACAGCTGTATCGACCGCATAATTAGGGACCGGCAGTTTGATCCTAGAAGCTATCGTGGAGGAGATGTCTCCGGACACGAGTTACCGACACTGATTAGGGCACTATTGTTTGTCTCAGTTGATCAGAACTGCCCTGGGTCAGCCCGCTTTGCAAATGATGACTGGAGAGATTTACATCAAGTGATGCCACACGTGACTCGCCTAATGTCCGCGGTAGGTTGGTCCCCCTACGTCATGGGTAAATTCCTCGTGTTGTGCGAACGTGCCGGCAGTGATTATCCACTTGATGCTTTTTGCACCCAAGTTAATGCTGCCCTTACAGACCTGTGGAAGGCGAAAGGGAGCTGGGTAGGAACATCGTTACCGGCACGTATAGCTGGTGTTATTCAGTGCCTTTCGGATACCAATTACCCGTTGCGAAGCAATCAAGCGAAGTCTCTTCTTCAGATCTTGGACACTCTTATAGATTTGGGTGATCGTCGGAGTGCCGCACTTGAACAAGCTGAAGCATTTCGGGGTGTGCAATTAGAGTCTAGCGATCTGCTGCATAGTTAGCCTGGTGAGATCGAGAGCTGATTTCTGCTGCCCCCCCTAATTTGGTGAAAAAACGCATCGGTAACTATCTGATTTTAAACGACACGAAACGAGCGCAATGAGCGATAAATCTGTTTAAGTTAAATCCATAACACATTGGTTATAAAGGTAAATTTGTTTCAGTTGGCGCGGGACTGCAACTCCGCGTACGCCGGTTCGATTCCGACCCGCGCCTCCATTATTTCCCTTTGTTGTTTTTTTCTGCGACAGAAATTCTTCTGTCAGTCCCTTTTTGCGCAGATCAGCTTAGCTGATATTGGCCCTTGCACCTGCTCTCCTCACAAATTCCAATGGCGGGCTCTTTGGTAGTGAGTACTTTCAATGGAGCAGAACAAAAAACGTCCGTGACTGACTGCCAAAGGTGCCTTTGAAATAACCGTAACTGTAGGCGATACTCGCAATTTGCGCCGGTGGCCGGCTGCGCAGGCGATTCATTGCGAAATCCTGGAGCCACAGTGATTGAACGGTGGGATGCAGGTGACCTTGTCCGACGGGCTGGAGCGCATTGACAGCTTCAGCCCCCCAGGCGCGCAAGAAAAACCTCTGGGAGAGAGAATTAAACGGTTGGGTGGAGCGCCCGGCAATTTGTCACTGATGAGAGTGGGCGTAGGATTAATGCAATTTGATTTATGGTTTGTGTACTTTTTCGCTTGCGTTGGCTTATCTCTGTCGCCTGGTCCTAATGGGCTCCTTGCGCTGACCCACGGGGCATTGCACGGAAGCCGTAAAACCCTGTTTACAATCTGGGGTGGGGCGGTTGGCTTTATCGTTGTTGTTGCTCTTTGCATGTTCGGAATCGGAGCGCTGATAAAGTCATCTTTGATTTGGCTTTCAATCCTCAAGTGGGTCGGCGGCATCTACCTCGTTTGGCTTGGGATTCAGGTTTGGCGCTCTCCCCCTATTACCACCACAGCCAATTATGAGGTAAACGCCGTCAACAACTGGCGGCTCTTGCGTCAGGGCATGCTGGCATCGTTAACAAACCCGAAAGGCATTTTGTTTTTCAGCGCGTTCCTGCCACAGTTTATCGACCCAAATCGTAGCCTGGCACTACAGTTTGTCGTGATGGCATCAACGTTTGTGGTGACCGAGTGCGTTGTCGAATTCGTTCTGGCCAGTTCTGCCAGCCGAATCCGGAGATGGCTGAAAAAGGTTGGGCGAGCCTTCCCCCCTCTGGCAGGATAGTTGGCACTACTTAATTTTTAACCAGTTGGGCGGTTCAGGTGTTGATAGTGCCTCGTTATTCCGATGAACGTAAAGTCGCAGTGCTGGCAAAGTTATCGCCG
>NZ_NIHD01000040.1 GCF_002806975.1 Marinobacter aromaticivorans
TAACGCTGTTGTTTAGCGGCGGCTACGGAGCGCAGCGTAGTAGGCGTCCGGTGTAGGGCCGTCGGCCCGGAACGTACTACAACTACTGGTTAGAAGCCGGTTCACCCGATGGTTTCCGTCTCGCCCCTCAGCCCGCATGCGAACGCCAAAGAAGCCCCGCACCTGCTCACGATCCGGCACCGATACAAACCAACAAACTACCCGTCCCGATCAAATTTTGCGGCGAACAGCCCCGCAACCTGGGCACGCTGCCGATAACCCGAAAGATGCCGATACTGGCTTCCATCTTGGACGACAGAGTTGCTGGCCTTGGCCATAACCAAAAACCTATAGCTACCGCAGCATTTGCCGCTAAGGCCCATGCACCCAACCATCGAAAAACTACCAGGGCCTTGGCTTTTAACGCTGAAGCTTAGCGGCGCCCTGACAAGGGCGTCCGGTGGACGGCCCTCGGGCCGGGAACGTACTACAGCGACTTGTTAGCTGGGGGCATCACTAAAGCCCGATCCCTGGCAACCAACATCGCAGCCTACACCGCCGCCCTTGCACCCAAATCCGCCGGTGCATCTTTATTGAAACCTCCGCCAATGATGCGGCGAACGAACCTGAACGTCAGAGTAGCAGGTAAGCAAGGAACCGTTTACCGGTGGACGGCCCCACGACCCGAACGCCCATGTTAATACCAACACCTCAAACCAATTGAGCTACCAACAACACGCCAAATTTGCGGGCCTTGGCAACCGCACCATGTTGCCGGATTTACTGCCGGTTCTCGGCCAAGGCCATTAGCACCCAGCCTCCCAAAAGGTACGAAGCACTACCAGCTAACGCCTGAAGCACAGCGGCGCCCTTTTAAGGGCGTCCGGCGGCCGCAGGCCGCGTACTGCTGCGACTTGTTAAAGCGAGGCCGCCCCGCTGTAAATTTCTGGCACCCAAGTTGGAAT
>NZ_NIHD01000041.1 GCF_002806975.1 Marinobacter aromaticivorans
AAAATTAAAACAAAACCAATTTATTAAACACGCAATTTTTTGAGAGTTTGATCCTAGCTCAGGATGAACGCTCGCTGTGTGCCTAATACATGCATGTTGAACGGGATGTAGCAATACATTCAGTAGCGAATGGGTGAGTAACACGTACCTAACCTACCTTTAAGACTGGGATAACTATTGGAAACAATAGCTAATACCGGATATAGTTATTTATCGCATGATGAGTAATAGAAAGGAGCTTCACAGCTTCACTTAAAAATGGGGGTGCGGAACATTAGTTAGTTGGTAGGGTAATGGCCTACCAAGACGATGATGTTTAGCCGGGCCGAGAGGCTGTACGGCCACACTGGGACTGAGATACGGCCCAGACTCCTACGGGAGGCAGCAGTAAGGAATTTTCCACAATGAGCGAAAGCTTGATGGAGCGACACAGCGTGCAGGATGAAGTTCTTCGGAATGTAAACTGCTGTTATAAGGGAAGAAAAAATAGAATAGGAAATGATTTTATCTTGACGGTACCTTATTAGAAAGCGACGGCAAACTATGTGCCAGCAGCCGCGGTAATACATAGGTCGCAAGCGTTATCCGGAATTATTGGGCGTAAAGCGTCCGTAGGTTTTTTGCTAAGTCTGGAGTTAAATGCTGAAGCTCAACTTCAGTCCGCTTTGGATACTGGCAAAATAGAATTATAAAGAGGTTAGCGGAATTCCTAGTGAAGCGGTGGAATGCGTAGATATTAGGAAGAACACCAATAGGCGAAGGCAGCTAACTGGTTATATATTGACACTAAGGGACGAAAGCGTGGGGAGCAAACAGGATTAGATACCCTGGTAGTCCACGCCGTAAACGATGATCATTAGTTGGTGGAATAATTTCACTAACGCAGCTAACGCGTTAAATGATCCGCCTGAAT
>NZ_NIHD01000042.1 GCF_002806975.1 Marinobacter aromaticivorans
CCTGCAGGCATTGGATTGATGGCAATCGCCTGGCTTGTGCACGGGTTACTTCTGGAGAGAATGTCCAGGGAGTTTGTTGAGAGCCGCCTGAAAGCCGAAGTGGCTTTCCTGGAACATCATATTCGCCAGGCCGGCGGCCAGATAGACATGCTTCAGACCGGGGATTATTTTGAAGAAGTGTTCCACCATGCCTTTGCCATACAGTCGCCGGTTCAAACCGTCATATCTCCACAATCCTGGCAACCGTTGCTGGGCCCCCTGCTGCAATCGGATGAACAGCAAAGCATCAGGGTACACGGTGCCGGAACGCCCAGTGCGCCCTCCGACATCTTCGCCTATCGAAAATCTTTTGTCGTGGCAGAGACCCCTATCACGGTAATCGTTTCAGAGGACATGGGGGCACTGCAAAACAGTCAGGCAGAGCTGCATGCCTGGACGGCGATCGTATCGGTTTTGCTGATCTTTTTGCTGGTTGGCGTAATCTGGTTTGGTATTAACCTGTCGATGCGTCCCGTTGTCTCGCTTCAGGCGGCTCTCAAACGTTTACAGAGCGGCGAAATATCGCGAATAAATGTAAAGGCTCCGGAAGAATTCCGGCCACTGGTGCAGCAACTTAACCAACTTCTGGATTCTCTTGATCAACGGCTTGAGCGCTCCCGGGAGGCCCTCGCAAATCTGTCTCACAGTGTAAAAACGCCCATCGCGGCAGTCAGGCAGGTTCTCGAAGACAGCAGCCGCCCGCTGGATAA
>NZ_NIHD01000043.1 GCF_002806975.1 Marinobacter aromaticivorans
GCTGACGGCCCCATGCCGCAGACTCGCGAGCACATCCTGCTGTCGCGTCAGGTTGGCGTTCCTTACATCGTTGTGTTCCTGAACAAGGCGGACATGGTTGACGATGAAGAGCTGCTTGAGCTGGTTGAAATGGAAGTGCGTGAGCTGCTGAGCGCCTACGAGTTCCCGGGTGACGACACGCCGATCATCACCGGTTCTGCGTTGATGGCTCTGCAGGGCAAAGACGACAACGAAATGGGCACCACTGCTGTCAGGAAGCTGGTTGAAGCTCTGGATGAGTACATTCCCGAGCCTGAGCGTGCGATTGACCAGCCGTTCCTGCTGCCGATTGAGGACGTATTCTCCATCTCCGGTCGTGGTACGGTTGTAACCGGTCGTGTTGAGCGCGGTATCATCAAGGTGGGTGAGGAAGTGGAAATTGTAGGTATCCGGGATACCGTCAAGACCACCTGCACCGGTGTTGAGATGTTCCGCAAGCTGCTGGACGAAGGCCGTGCCGGTGAGAACGTCGGTGTTCTGCTGCGTGGTACCAAGCGTGACGACGTTGAGCGTGGTCAGGTACTGTGCAAGCCGGGCAGCATCAAGCCGCACACCAAGTTTGAGTGTGAGGTGTACGTATTGAGCAAGGACGAGGGTGGCCGTCATACTCCGTTCTTCAAGGGCTATCGTCCGCAGTTCTACTTCCGTACCAC
>NZ_NIHD01000044.1 GCF_002806975.1 Marinobacter aromaticivorans
CGGTGAATACCGGTCACCGCAGACGTCACATAAATAACCGCGAGCACCACCAGAATGGCCATCTGTGTGGCCAGGCCGTCGGTCAGGCCGAACAACTCACTGAGCCCGAAGCTCATCTGGGTGGCCAGAAAGCCGATGGGGCCAACGGTACCGGCCACCACCGCAATCACGCAGCAGGCATCCACCACACTGCCGAGCCAGCCGCTCATCACGCGTTCGCCGAATACCGGGTAGAGCAGTGTTCTGGGCTGCAGCGGCTTGTCTTTCACGTAATGGGCGTGCGCCAGCACAATCGCCGCCAGGGTGCCCAGAACCGCCCAGGCCAGAAAGCCCCAGTGCATGAACGCTTGCGCCAGCGCATTGGACACTGCCGCCGCGGTGCCTGGCTCTGTGGTGTAGGCCGGGGGTGTGACCACAAAGTGATAGATTGGCTCGCCGGCGGCAAAGAACACACCGCCACCTGCCAGCAGGGTACACATAATGATGGAGAGCCAGCGGAAGGTGCTCATCTCCGGGCGCTCCAGGTTGCCAATTTTGGCTCTGGCCGCGGGCGTGCAGGCCAGGCCCATGGCGATAAAGAAGGTTGCCAGCAGCAGCATCTGGAAGTAGGAGCCAAACACTTTGGCGGTCCAGGCAAAGCCATTGCCGATCAGGTCGGCCACGCCCTTGAGGTCGAACAGGGAGAA
>NZ_NIHD01000045.1 GCF_002806975.1 Marinobacter aromaticivorans
CCCCCTCTGGCAGGATAGTTGGCACTACTTAATTTTTAACCAGTTGGGCGGTTCAGGTGTTGATAGTGCCTCGTTATTCCGATGAACGTAAAGTCGCAGTGCTGGCAAAGTTATCGCCGCCCCACAGCATGACCGTAGCCGCTCTGGCACGAAATGAAGGCATCTCGGAGCAAACCCTTTACAATTGGCGGACACAAGCCAGAGAAGAAGGACGCCCGGTGCCCGGTTCAAAAGCCAAGTCAGATCAGTGGTCAGCAGAAGCCAAGCTGGCAACCGTTATTGAGACAGCTGCTCTATCCGAAGAGGAACTCAGTCAGTATTGCCGGGAAAAAGGGCTTTACCCTGAGCAAGTCCGGCGCTGGAAAGAGGAGTCCCTGCAAGGCTTTCAACGCAGTGCCGAGCGGGAAAAACAGCTGCGTAAAAAGAGTCAGGCGGACCAGAAACAAATCAAAAAGCTCGAACGCGAGTTACGCCACAAGGAAAAGGCGCTGGCCGAAACCGCTGCATTACTGGTGTTGCGAAAAAAGCTGGATGCGCTCTGGGAAAACGACAACGGGGACGACTGACCCCG
>NZ_NIHD01000046.1 GCF_002806975.1 Marinobacter aromaticivorans
TGCCATCAACATCATCACTCATTCACTGGGGGCACGGGTGGGCCTGACCGCCCTGAACATTCTGGGCACCACCGGCCATCACAATCTGGTCGACCACCTGTTTCTCTGGCAGCCAGCGGTAGCCGACAACGCACTCACCAACGACAGCAGCCGGGATGTGCACCCTCTGGGGCTGGGCGTGTTTCCTTCCGCCCATAGCGCCGCCGGTAAAATTGTGGTGCTGCACTCCCGTGGCGACGGGATTCTTGGGCCTGCGAACTCTAAAGAGTTGTTGCGCCACATTCCGGCCCCTGACCCTGGCACTTTCGCAAAGCTGCTAACAGACGTCACATGGACGCTCGTCACCGCAGACGACCCCCTTGATGATCTGTTCGGTTACGCACGGGGTGTCTATGGTAAAAAGTGGTGGAGTTTTCCCAACTTTCTCAAAAATGGTTTCAGACCACCCATTGAAAAGCTCTACAAGGACTACCTGCCTCTTACCTTCGAAGCCTGGAAAACAGCCCACCC
>NZ_NIHD01000047.1 GCF_002806975.1 Marinobacter aromaticivorans
ACCTTACCCACTCTTGACATCTTCTGCAAAGCTATAGAGATATAGTGGAGGTTAACAGAATGACAGATGGTGCATGGTTGTCGTCAGCTCGTGTCGTGAGATGTTAGGTTAAGTCCTGCAACGAGCGCAACCCTTTTCTTTAGTTACTAATATTAAGTTAAGGACTCTAGAGATACTGCCTGGGTAACCAGGAGGAAGGTGGGGACGACGTCAAATCATCATGCCTCTTACGAGTGGGGCAACACACGTGCTACAATGGTCGGTACAAAGAGAAGCAATATGGTGACATGGAGCAAATCTCAAAAAACCGATCTCAGTTCGGATTGAAGTCTGCAACTCGACTTCATGAAGTCGGAATCGCTAGTAATCGTAGATCAGCTACGCTACGGTGAATACGTTCTCGGGTTTTGTACACACCGCCCGACATACCATGGGAGTTGGTAATGCCCAAAGTCGGTGAGTTAACTTCGGAGACCATTGCCTAAGGCAGGACTGATGACTGGG
>NZ_NIHD01000005.1 GCF_002806975.1 Marinobacter aromaticivorans
TACAAACGCCTTGTCTTTTGATGTTGCCTTTTATCAGGTGGTGTTGGGAGAGAGCGTGGTTGTACCAGCGATCAGTTGTCTTGGGGTTATATAGTCAAGCAACTAAGCGCATACGGTGGATGCCTTGGCAGTCAGAGGCGATGAAAGACGTGGAAGCCTGCGATAAGGCTCGGGGAGCTGGCAAACAAGCTGTGATCCGGGCATCTCTGAATGGGGAAACCCACCCGATTTCGGTCGGGTATCTTGCACTGAATACATAGGTGTAAGAGGCGAACCGGGGGAACTGAAACATCTAAGTACCCCGAGGAAAAGAAATCAACCGAGATTCCCTCAGTAGCGGCGAGCGAACGGGGACTAGCCCTTAAGCGTAACAAAAGGTAGGAGAAGGCTCTGGAAAGTGCCGCCATAGTGGGTGATAGCCCCGTATCCGAAACCTGAGTTGCGTGAAATCGAGTAGGACGGGGCACGAGAAACCTTGTCTGAATATGGGGGGACCATCCTCCAAGGCTAAATACTCCTGACTGACCGATAGTGAACCAGTACCGTGAGGGAAAGGCGAAAAGAACCCCTGTGAGGGGAGTGAAATAGATCCTGAAACCGTATGCGTACAAGCAGTCGGAGCGGACGTGTTCCGTGACGGCGTACCTTTTGTATAATGGGTCAGCGACTTATGTTCAGTGGCGAGGTTAACCGTTTAGGGGAGCCGTAGGGAAACCGAGTCTGAATAGGGCGATTTAGTCGCTGGGCATAGACCCGAAACCGGGCGATCTATCCATGAGCAGGTTGAAGGTTGAGTAACATCAACTGGAGGACCGAACCCACTGTCGTTGAAAAGCCAGGGGATGACTTGTGGATCGGAGTGAAAGGCTAATCAAGCCCGGAGATAGCTGGTTCTCCCCGAAAGCTATTTAGGTAGCGCCTCGGACGAATACCACAGGGGGTAGAGCACTGTTTCGGCTAGGGGGTCATCCCGACTTACCAACCCGATGCAAACTCCGAATACCTGTGAGTACTATCCGGGAGACACACGGCGGGTGCTAACGTCCGTCGTGAAGAGGGAAACAACCCAGACCGCCAGCTAAGGTCCCCAAATTCCAGTTAAGTGGGAAACGATGTGGGAAGGCTCAGACAGCTAGGAGGTTGGCTTAGAAGCAGCCATCCTTTAAAGAAAGCGTAATAGCTCACTAGTCGAGTCGGCCTGCGCGGAAGATGTAACGGGGCTCAAACTGGATACCGAAGCTGCGGCTGCATACATTGTATGCGGGGTAGGGGAGCGTTGTGTAAGCCTGCGAAGGTGAGTTGAGAAGCTTGCTGGAGGTATCACAAGTGCGAATGCTGACATGAGTAACGACAATGCGGGTGAAAAACCCGCACGCCGGAAGACCAAGGGTTCCTGCGCAACGCTAATCGGCGCAGGGTGAGTCGGCCCCTAAGGCGAGACCGAAAGGTGTAGTCGATGGGAAACGGGTTAATATTCCCGTACCTTGGATAGCTGCGATGGAGAGACGGAGAAGGCTAGGTGAGCCGGGCGACGGTTGTCCCGGTTTAAGCGAGTAGGGAGTGGACTTAGGCAAATCCGGGTCCACAATCCTGAGACGTGACGACGAGCACCCAAATGGGAGCGAAGTCATTGATGCCCTGCTTCCAGGAAAATCTTCTAAGCTTCAGGCTATTTGAGACCGTACCCCAAACCGACACAGGTGGTCAGGTAGAGAATACCAAGGCGCTTGAGAGAACTCGGGTAAAGGAACTAGGCAAAATGGTGCCGTAACTTCGGGAGAAGGCACGCCGGTGGTATGTGACGCCCCTTGCGGGTTGAGCAGAAGCCGGTCGAAGATACCAGGCCCCTGCGACTGTTTATTAAAAACACAGCACTGTGCAAACACGAAAGTGGACGTATACGGTGTGACGCCTGCCCGGTGCCGGAAGGTTAATTGATGGGGTTAGCGTAAGCGAAGCTCTTGATCGAAGCCCCGGTAAACGGCGGCCGTAACTATAACGGTCCTAAGGTAGCGAAATTCCTTGTCGGGTAAGTTCCGACCTGCACGAATGGCGTAACGATGGGGGCGCTGTCTCTACCCGAGACTCAGTGAAATTGAAATCGCCGTGAAGATGCGGTGTATCCGCGGCTAGACGGAAAGACCCCGTGAACCTTTACTATAGCTTCACAGTGAACTTTGAATATGTTTGTGTAGGATAGCTGGGAGGCTTTGAAGCGTGAACGCCAGTTTGCGTGGAGCCGACCTTGAAATACCAGCCTGGCATGTTTGAGGTTCTAACTCTGGCCCCTGATCGGGGTTGAGGACATTGTGTGGTGGGTAGTTTGACTGGGGCGGTCTCCTCCTAAAGCGTAACGGAGGAGCACAAAGGTGGGCTAAGTACGGTCGGACATCGTGCGGTTAGTGTAATGGCACAAGCCCGCTTAACTGCGAGACTGACACGTCGAGCAGGTACGAAAGTAGGTCATAGTGATCCGGTGGTTCTGTATGGAAGGGCCATCGCTCAACGGATAAAAGGTACTCCGGGGATAACAGGCTGATACCGCCCAAGAGTTCACATCGACGGCGGTGTTTGGCACCTCGATGTCGGCTCATCACATCCTGGGGCTGAAGCCGGTCCCAAGGGTATGGCTGTTCGCCATTTAAAGTGGTACGCGAGCTGGGTTTAGAACGTCGTGAGACAGTTCGGTCCCTATCTGCCGTGGACGTTGGAGATTTGAGGAAAGTTGCTCCTAGTACGAGAGGACCGGAGTGAACGAACCTCTGGTGTTCGGGTTGTCACGCCAGTGGCACTGCCCGGTAGCTATGTTCGGACAGGATAACCGCTGAAAGCATCTAAGCGGGAAGCCCCTTCCAAGATGAGATCTCCCTGGACCTTTAAGGTCCCTGAAGAGCCGTTCAAGACCAGGACGTTGATAGGTCGGGTGTGTAAGCGCTGCGAGGCGTTGAGCTAACCGATACTAATTGCTCGTGCGGCTTGACTATATAACACCCAAGACAATTGCGGATAACGCCATAAAGTCTGAAAAGACGAAAAAATCCATGTCACAGTGAACAACCTCTATCCCGTCCCCCAGTGATCAACCGTTTTGTCTGACGACCATAGCGGCTTGGAACCACCTGATCCCATCCCGAACTCAGAAGTGAAACAGGCCAGCGCCGATGGTAGTGTGGCATTTGCCCATGTGAGAGTAGGTCATCGTCAGACGCTTAAATAAAACAACCCCAGCGGGTAACTGCTGGGGTTTTTTTTGTGTCTGAATTAATCCGGCAGCGAGCCGAAGCGCTGCTCCTTATGCGCCCCGGTGATATACTGTTTTAACAAAACCAAATGCGAATGGAGCACCTTCAATGTCTGGCAACGATCATCTGGTTATATTCGATACAACTCTCCGTGATGGTGAGCAAAGCCCCGGCGCTACCATGAATAAAACGGAAAAACTCCGGATTGCCAAGGCCCTTGAGAAGCTCCGTGTTGACGTTATTGAAGCAGGCTTTGCAATTGCAAGTCAGGGTGACTTTGAAGCGGTAAAATCTATTGCCGAGACGATCAAGGAATCAACCATTTGCAGTCTCGCCCGCGCTCTGGACAAAGATATTGATCGCGCAGCTGAGGCGATTCGCCCTGCCGAGCGGTCGCGCATCCATACATTTATCGCCACATCGCCCATCCACATGAAACACAAGCTGCAAATGCAGCCAGATGAGGTGATTGAACAGGCGGTGCGGTCGGTCAAGCGCGCCCGAAGCCATGTTGATGATGTTGAGTTCTCCTGTGAAGATGCCGGCCGTTCCGAGCTGGACTTCCTGTGTCGCATTATTGAAGCCGCTATCGATGCGGGCGCAAATACCATCAACATTCCGGATACGGTTGGTTATGCAATACCTGAGCAGTTTGCTGAAACGATTCACCAACTGCTTAACCGGATCCCCAATGCTGATAAAGCCATTTTTTCCGTGCACTGCCACAACGACCTGGGGCTTGCGGTGGCGAACTCGCTTGCTGCGGTAACCCGGGGTGCGCGGCAGGTAGAGTGCACTATCAACGGCCTGGGAGAGCGCGCTGGCAATGCTGCCCTGGAAGAGCTGGTTATGGCCGTGCGCACACGTCAGGACCTGTTCAACATAGACACGCGCATAGATGCCCGCCATATTGTCCCGACTTCGCGCCTGGTCTCCACCATTACCGGTTTCCCCGTGCAACCCAACAAAGCCATAGTGGGGGCGAACGCGTTTGCCCACGAATCGGGGATTCATCAGGACGGCGTGCTCAAGCATCGTGAGACATACGAGATCATGCGTGCCGAGGATGTTGGCTGGCACACCAACAGCCTGGTTCTGGGCAAGCACTCGGGGCGCAATGCGTTTCGCACCCGCTTGCTTGAGCTGGGTATTCAGTTTGAAACCGAGACAGAGCTGAACGAGGCGTTTACGCGCTTCAAGGCGCTGGCCGATCTGAAACATGAAATATTTGATGAGGACTTGCAGGCAATTGCCAGTGACACCCCGCAGAAGGATGAAGAAGGAAGGTACCGGCTTGTTTGTTTGCAGGTATGCTCAGAAACAGGCGTGGTTCCCAAGGCCCTGCTGACGCTGACAATGGATGAAAAAGAACACAAGGTTGAGGCGGAGGGCAGTGGCCCGGTGGATGCCACCTTCAAGGCAATCGAGTCCCTGGTGGATTCCGGTTGCAATCTGCAGCTGTATTCGGTGAATAACATTACCAGTGGCACCGACGCCCAGGGAGAGGTTACCGTGCGCCTTGAGCGTGGCGGCAGGATTGTAAATGGCGTCGGCGCAGATACAGATATTATTGTTGCATCAGCCAAGGCTTATATTGAGGCCCTTAACCTGATCAGCCGTGGAGGGATCCGGCAGCATCCACAGGTCGCAGATGTTTGATGATTGAAAGCGAAACGCAGAGACAGTTTTATCTGGGCGTTGCAGGCATCCGCATGTGGTATGCTCGCGAGCCTTTGCCCGGTGCCGCGCCCAGCCCGGAATTTCAGTTTCCGGAATCGGACGAACCTGCGCCCCAGCATTTGCCCGCGCGGGTTGCTGACCGGTTTGCCGCAGAGCAGGTACCGCTTCCGCCATCGGATACTGGCGGGCAGAGCGCCAAGCGGATTGCCAGTCTCCATGCGTTGATGGAGAATGAAAAAACACCTGAACCAGACACCCCGTCCGCAAATCAGGGCCGCCCCCCAGGCTCTGGTTCAGATAAAGCAGCTACCGATCCTGACGTTGTTGTTTCCCCGTCAGCCGGGTCCCGGGGTGACGTTACTGATGCGATAAACCTCAATCTCGGCATATTTTCTGGCAAAGATCATGTCCTGGTTGCACATATCTCCAGAGAAGCCAGTCTGCGGCTGCAGGAGGCGCTTTCCGGAAACATACTGAAAAGTCTTGGCGATCATCAGTCAGGACCCGCTGACCAGGTACACTGGCCAGTATTCAATAATCGTCTTGTGCCCGGTAACGCCCTGGCTGACCTGAAACTTGTTCTGACACAGGTGCTGCGTGGTCTGGAGGGCAAGAGGGTGATTGTTCTCGGGGATATGACTGGCCTGAGCGATGTTGGCTCCTGCTGGCTGAAAGAAATTCTTCAGCGGGCTCCTGATATTGAATTCGGGCATTCTCTGGCGGAACTTGCCAGCGATCCCGCTCTCAAGCGCGTCCTGTGGCAAAAACTGAAATCCATGGCTACTGCGTGATGTGGAAGAAGGAAGATGCGTATGACCCTGCGCGCGGCCTTGAACTGACCATAAGGTCATTAGTGCCTGGCGATTTACCCCAGGTGCTTGAGATTGAACGTCTGGCCTATTCCTACCCCTGGTCTGAGGCAGTATTTCTGGATTGTTTCAAACCCGATTACCGCGTTTGGGGTGCCTGCCTTGGAGACGATCTGGTGGGGTACGCTGTGGTGACGCATATACTTGATGAGGTGCACCTGCTGAACCTTTGTGTGCATCCGGGGTGGCGCGGGCATGGAGCAGGCAGGCGATTGGTGCGCCACCTTCTTGCTGAAGCCGTCCGTGAGGAAATGAACCAGGTTTTACTCGAGGTGCGCCTCAGCAACAAGGTTGCAACCAGGCTGTATCGCAACGAGGGGTTTGAGGAAATAGGGCGCCGCCCCGGGTATTATCCGGCAGCCTCCGGATGGGAGGATGCCCGGGTGATGTCCCTGTTGTTGCATACCTGATGGTCGCTGCTTGTGTTCGCGTAATAGCATCTTAGCCCTTATAATGGGCGCCTTTTCCAGAATATCTGACGCAGGTTCCTGTTCAACTATGTCTCACCTCTCCCGGGAAGTGGCTAAACGCCGCACCTTTGCCATCATTTCTCACCCTGACGCCGGTAAGACCACAATTACCGAGAAGGTTCTGTTATTCGGCCATGCGCTGCAGAAGGCAGGGACGGTCAAGGGTAAGAAATCCGGCCAGCACGCGAAATCTGACTGGATGGAAATGGAAAAAGAGCGGGGCATTTCCGTAACTACCTCGGTGATGCAGTTTCCCTACCGAGACAAGCTGGTGAACCTGCTGGACACGCCGGGTCACGAGGATTTTTCGGAAGATACCTACCGCACACTGACAGCCGTAGACTCCTGCCTGATGGTAATTGACAGTGCCAAGGGGGTTGAGGAGCGGACCATCAAGCTGATGGAGGTTACCCGGCTCCGGGATACACCGATTATCACCTTCATGAACAAGCTGGACCGGGATACCCGTGATCCGGTGGAGTTGATGGATGAGGTGGAGGATATCCTGAAAATCGCCTGCGCACCGATTACCTGGCCCATCGGCATGGGCAAGAGCTTCAAGGGTGTTTATCACCTGTTGCGGGATGAGGTGATTCTCTACCAGAGTGGGCACGGCCACACCATTCAGGAAGTCAGGGCTATCAGCGGGCTGGATAATCCGGAGCTTGATGCAGCGATCGGTGCATACGCCAGCGATTTACGTGATGAAGTGGAACTGGTGAAGGGTGCATCGCACGAATTTGACCGCGAAGCCTTCCTGGCCGGCAAGCTTACTCCGGTGTTTTTCGGTACGGCCCTGGGCAACTTTGGTGTTGACCATATGCTGGATGGACTGGTGGACTGGGCGCCCGATCCCCAGCCCCGGGAAACTGACCTGCGGCTGGTAAAGCCCGATGATCCGGGTTTCTCCGGTTTTGTTTTCAAAATTCAGGCGAACATGGATCCGCAACACAGGGACAGAGTTGCATTCATGCGCATAGTGTCCGGCAAGTACAGTCAGGGCATGAAGGCGCGCCATGTGCGTATTGGCAAAGAGGTGCGTTTTGCAGACGCACTGACGTTTATGGCCGGGGATCGTGAGCAGGCGGGTGAGGCCTATGCCGGTGATATCATTGGCCTGCATAACCACGGAACCATCCAGCTGGGCGATACCTTTACCGCCGGCGAAGACATGAAATTCACCGGCATTCCCAATTTTGCCCCTGAGTTGTTCCGGCGCATCCGGTTAAAAGATCCCCTGAAGGCGAAACAGCTCCAGAAAGGGTTGATCCAGCTCTCGGAAGAGGGGGCGGTTCAGGTCTTCCGGCCTTTGCGCAATAATGACCTGATTGTGGGGGCCGTAGGTGTTCTGCAATTTGATGTGGTGGTCAGCCGGCTCAAGACAGAATACAAGGTTGAGGCTGTTTACGAGCCGATCAATGTGGCAACGGCGCGCTGGGTAACCTCCAGGGATGAGCGTAAGCTGGATGAGTTTCAGCGCAAGAACAATGATAATCTGGCGCTGGATGGGGGCGATCGGCTGGCGTATATCGCACCCACAATGGTTAACCTGAGCCTGGCTCAGGAACGGTATCCGGATATCGAGTTCCACAAAACCCGGGAACACTGACTTTTAGTGGGTGGAAGCAGATATGAAGCTGGTCGATGCCCATTGCCATTTTGATTTTCCGCAGTTTGACGGAGTGCGCGATAAGACCCTTGAGGCGGCCTCCCGGGATCATCTTGCGGGGCTGGTAATCCCCGGTGTGCGTCGTGCGGACTGGGAGCGCGTCAGAAGTACAGCCTTGGCGCATGAGGGTTTGTATTATTGCCTGGGCATTCACCCATGGTTTGTTGCTGAACACTCCAGCCGGGATCTGGAGCAGCTGGAACAAATCATTCAGACCCGCCCCGAGCGGTTTGTGGCCATTGGTGAGTGCGGCCTGGACCGGCTGCACGGCACGATGGAGGACCAGTATCCCTGGTTCGAGGCGCAGATTGAGCTGGCATTGAAAAACGGTCTTCCTCTGGTGATTCACTCAGTGAAAACCCATGACGAGGTGCATGCCACACTGAGGCGGAAGAATTGGGTCGGCAGGGCTCTGCTGCATGGATTTTCAGGAAGCTATCAGCAGGCTGAAAAACTGATCGGCCAGGGGTGTTTCATTGGCGTTGGAGGTGTTATAACCCACCCGCGGGCCCGCAAAACCCGGGATACAGTTGCACGGTTGCCTCTTGAGGCCCTGGTGCTTGAGACAGATGCCCCGGATATGGCTCCGGAAGGCGTGCAAGCCGGAGCCAATTCCCCGGCTTATCTGCGGCAGATTCTTGAGTGTCTCGCCGGGATACGGGGAGAGTCTGTGGATCATGTGGCCTCGGTGATATTTGCCAATACACGCCAGCTTTACGCCCGGGCTCTTTGGTAATGTTCGCGTGATAAAACAGTGGTAGCCGGGGTTGGTTTTTGTTGCTTGTTCGAGTATACTTCGCGCCCTGGCTTTTCAAGGCGATGCCGCTATCTCAGCCCCGAATAGCGTCACTGCCAATCAGATACAGGTAAAGAGCCCCCACCGGATATAATGAAGTGTTCCGGAGGTGGTTTTAACGTTTCTTTTTTTATAGCGTTCAAGGCGGAATCAATGAAGACTCTGAGTGCGAAACCAGAAAGCGTAAAGCGTGACTGGTACGTTGTAGACGCAGCCGGCAAGACGCTGGGCCGTCTGTCAACCGAAATCGCCCGTCGTCTGCGGGGCAAGCATAAGCCTGAGTATACCCCTCATGTAGACACCGGCGATTACATTGTTGTTATCAATGCGGGCCAGGTGCGGGTTACCGGCAACAAGTCATCTGACAAGATGTACTACAGCCATACCGGCTTTCCGGGTGGGATCAAATCCATCAGCTTCGAGAAGCTGGTAGACAAGGCGCCTGAGCAGGTTATTCAGAAGTCTGTCAAAGGCATGCTTCCGAAAGGCCCGCTTGGTCGCGCCATGTTCAAGAAGCTGAAAATCTATGCAGGCGCTGAGCACCCCCATGCAGCCCAGCAGCCCAAAGAACTCGACATTTAACGGAAGGCGGATATGTCTGTAGCACAAAATTACGGTACTGGTCGCCGCAAAACATCCACGGCTCGGGTGTTCATCAAGCCGGGAAGCGGTAACATCTCCATCAATGGTCGCTCTATCGAAGAGTTCTTCGGTCGTGAGACCCTGCGCATGATCGTGCGTCAGCCGCTGGTTGTTTCTGAATCTGCGGATCGTTTTGATATCAATATCACCGTCAAAGGTGGTGGCAGTAGTGGCCAGGCAGGCGCTATTCGTCACGGCCTGACCCGTGCCCTGATGGATTACGATGAAACTCTGCGCCCTGCAATGCGCAAAGCGGGCTATGTTACTCGCGATGCCCGCGCTGTTGAGCGTAAGAAGGTTGGTCTGCGCAAGGCGCGCAAGCGTCCTCAGTTCTCCAAGCGTTAACTTTCGCTGGAGCAGATCCCGAAAAAAACCCGGCTATTTTGGTCGGGTTTTTTTGTTTATAAAGCAATGCAAGTCAAATTGATCTGGAGCAGAGAAGAGGCTCTGGTGGCGGCTTTCCGACTTGTAAGGCCATGGTAATTTCATTACCATTTGAGCGCTTATATTTTTGGATTGTGAAGTCCTTTTCGATGCACACTGTCGGCTTTCTGGCGGGTTGTGACATCGCCTGATGGGAGAAAACCATAATGAATAATGGCGACGTGAGCCAAGGTCGGCGCCGGTTTCTGATCGGCGCTACGGCTGCGGTCGGTGGAGTCGGCGTCATTGGTGCGGCAGTTCCTTTCGTGGCATCCTGGAATCCCAGTGCCAAAGCGGAGGCGGCTGGTGCGCCGGTGACAGTCAACGTAGAAAAGATAGAGCCTGGGCAGCAGATAACAGTTGAATGGCGAGGTAAGCCTGTTTGGGTTATCCGCCGCACCCCGGAAATGCTGGAAAATATCAAAAAGCTTAACGACAGATTAAGAGACCCGCAGTCTGAGGAGCCGCAGCAGCCGGAATACATCGATGGCGTGTATCGTGCACTGAAGCCTGAGTTTGCCGTGCTGGTAGGCATATGCACCCATCTGGGTTGTGTGCCAACGTACAGGCCCGAGGTGGCCCCTGCCGACCTGGGCGATGAGTGGCTTGGGGGTCTGTTCTGCCCGTGTCACGGCTCCCGTTTCGATCTGGCCGGGCGGGTATTTTTCTCGCAGCCTGCACCTCTGAACCTGGAAGTGCCGCCTTATCGCTTCGATGATGACGTGACACTCACGATTGGTCTTGATCCGGAGGCAGCGTAATGCAGAAACTTCTTAATTGGGTCGACGAGCGTCTGCCCGTTGTTGATGCCTGGAATAAGCACCTGGCTAAGTATTACGCGCCGAAAAACTTCAACGTATGGTATTTTTTCGGTTCTCTGGCAATGCTGGTATTGGTCAATCAGCTGGTGACCGGTATCTGGCTTACCATGAGCTATAACCCCACGGGTGAGGGTGCGTTCGCATCCGTTGAGTACATCATGCGCGATGTGCAGTGGGGCTGGTTGCTGCGCTACCTGCATTCCACGGGTGCGTCCGCGTTCTTTATTGTGGTGTACCTCCACATGTTCCGTGGTCTTATGTACGGTTCCTATCAGAAGCCCCGGGAGTTGATCTGGCTGTTCGGTATGCTCATCTACCTCGTGCTCATGGCCGAAGCCTTTATGGGTTATCTGCTGCCCTGGGGGCAGATGTCATATTGGGGTGCCCAGGTTATCGTCAACCTGTTTGGTGCTATTCCGGTTATTGGTGAAGATCTGTCTCTGTGGATTCGCGGTGATTATCTGATCTCCGGTATTACCCTGAACCGTTTCTTCGCGCTGCACGTGGTTGCGCTGCCGATTGTTTTGCTCGGTCTGGTGGTTCTCCACATCCTTGCCTTGCACGAAGTGGGTTCCAACAACCCCGACGGTATCGAGATCAAAAAGAATAAGGATGAGAACGGCATACCCAAAGACGGCATTCCGTTCCACCCGTACTATTCCGTGCACGATCTTGTGGGCGTGGCGGTATTCTTCTTTATCTTCTTTGTCGTGGTGTTCTTCTTCCCGGAGATGGGTGGGCTCTTCATCGAGAAGCCAAACTTTGAGCCGGCAAACGCGCTCAAGACACCCGCCCACATTGCGCCTGTGTGGTATTTCACGCCTTTTTACGCCATGCTTCGTGCGGTCACGGTAGACCTGTTCGGGCTGCCAGCGAAATTCTGGGGTGTGGTTGTTATGGGCGGCGCGATTGCCATTCTGTTCGTCTTGCCCTGGCTGGACAGAAGCCCGGTAAAGTCCATCCGCTATAAGGGGTGGTTAAGCCGGATTGCGTTGGCGCTGTTTGCGGTCAGTTTTGTCGTTCTCGGTTATCTGGGCCTTGTGCCGGCTACCGAAGGGCGCACCATGGTGGCGCAGATTCTGACGGTAGTGTATTTCCTCTACTTCATTCTGATGCCGTTTTATACGCGCATGGAAAAAACCAAGCCAGTACCAGAGAGGGTGACAGGATAATGAGAAAGCTGATTTTTGGTCTTTTCATCGCATTCCTGCCGGTTCTCGGGCTGGCAGCCGTTGGCCTTCCGCTTGATCCGATCAAGACGGATCACACTGACAAGGTATCCCTGCAGCGAGGAGCGGCTCTGTTTACGAACTACTGCATGGGGTGTCACTCCATGGAGTACGCTCGCTACAAGCGTGTTGCTGATGATCTCGAGATTCCGGTCGAGCTGTATGAGGAGAACCTCATATTCACCGGCGCCAAGATCGGAGAGCTGATGAAGAATGCCATGGATAAGGATACAGCCGCCGGCTGGTTCGGGGCTCCACCACCGGATCTTACGCTGGAAACCCGCTTGCGCGGTGAGTCCTGGGTCTACTCCTACCTGCGTGGTTTTTACAAGGATGAGACGCGTCCGCTCGGCGTGAATAATGTGGTGTTCCCTGCGGTGGGCATGCCTCATGTTCTGGTCGATCTTCAGGGCTTGTGTGCGGTTGAGCCAAACATTGGTAAAAAGGCCAGTGTTGAGCCCCTGAGCGGCAACGTCAATAACGCAGGTGTCTGCCCGGATTACGCCATCGAGGGCAGTATGTCGGGCGCTGAGTTTGACCGTGCCATGTACGATCTGACCAACTTCATGTCCTACATGGCGGATCCGATCAAGGTTGAGCGTGAGCGCCTCGGTATCTTCGTATTGATCTTTGTAGCCATTTTCTTTGTATTCGCCTACCTGCTCAATCGTGAGTACTGGAAAGACGTACACTGAGAAATAGGGTATAATCCCGTTCCCTGAGTTCCAGTGGGCGTTAACCGGCCCGCTGGAATTTTTGCGTTTTTTCAGGGCCAATTCGGTTAGTTTACTCGTGAGGTAGTTCTATGGGCGTTGTGACCAAGCGGTCATCGATGACGTTTTTCTCGGATCCGGCCAGCCACTATAGCCACAGAGTACGTATAGTCCTGGCAGAGAAGGGTGTGACCGTTGATATCGTTGATGTTGACCCGGATAATCCGCCAGCCGAACTGGCTGATCTGAATCCGTATAACGCCTTGCCGACTCTGGTAGACCGCGATCTGGTTCTCTACGAGCCAAACATCATGATGGAATATCTGGATGAGCGTTTTCCACATCCGCCGTTGTTGCCGGTTTATCCGGTTGCGCGCGCTAACAGCCGCCTGATGATCCATCGCATCCAGAAGGACTGGTGTGGTCTGGTGGATCAGATTCTGAGTCAGCCAAATGCCAAGGCCTCAGAGGTCGCTCGTAAGGAGCTGCGTGAAAGTCTGCTCGCAACTGCGCCGGTGTTTGGCGAAATGCCATTTTTCCTGTCTGAGGAATTCACGATTGTGGATTGCAGTATTGCGCCTATCCTCTGGCGCTTGCCAGCACTGGGGATTGAGCTCAATGACAAACAGGCGAAGCCGTTGCAGAAGTATATGGACAGTATTTTTGAGCGCGAGGGCTTCAAGGCGAGCCTTTCCGATCTTGAAGAAGATATCCGTAGCTGATTTCGCAGGGTTCCGTTTTACGGAACAGGAGACAAGCAGTGCCTGATAACAAGACCACCATGACATCCAGTCGCCCATATCTGGTACGAGCCTTTAATGAGTGGATACTGGATAACGACTGTACGCCTTATATCGTGGTGGATGCAGGTATTCAGGGTGTGCAGGTACCTACTGAGCATGTGGCAAACGGGCAAATCGTTCTGAATATCAGTCCTGGTGCTGTACGCGGTCTGGTCGTTGGTAACGGCGCACTGGAATTCAGTGCCCGCTTCGGTGGCGTGCCTATGCAGGTGTTTATTCCGCTTCAGGCGGTAATGGCAATTTACGCCAAAGAAAATGGCGAAGGTATGGTCTTTGGCAGTGAGCCGGGTTCTCCGGACCCTGATGGCACCAATGATCGCGAAGGCGCCCGGCAGTCTGGCCCGGAAGATCGGCCAACTGGTCGGCCAACCCTGAAAGTTGTGAAATAGTCGTCGAAGGGCGGCAGGTCATTCAAAAAAGCCGGCGAAAGCCGGTTTTTTTGTTCAGCCTCCGAACAGTTTGCCGTCCACCAGTGAGCAAAGGGCGTTTATTACCACCATGAGCAGAGGCGTGGCGTCGGTTGGTGAAAGGTCGTTCAGCGCGATCTCATGGTCTTCCGAATGCATAAGCGAGGTGATATCGGATTTCTCCCTGGCGCTTAGCACAACAACGTTCATTTCCCGGTCGTGGGCTGCTTGAATAGCCTGGATGAGGTTGGCTTTGTGGCCATCATCAACAATCACGAACAGCAGGTCACCTGGCTTGCCAATGGCTTTTACCTGGCGCGAGAAGGTGTCATTAAAACGATTGTCACGGCATATGGCCGAGTAAGTAGTCGCGTCGGCGCCCAGGTTGATGGCGGGCAAGGCCGGGCGGTCATGCTCAAAACGGTTCAGGAAGGCGGTGCAGAAATACTGTGCGATGACGTTGGCGTTACCATTGGCGCAGGCAACTATCTTTCCGTCATTGAGGAGGGTGTTAACAAACGCATCCGCGGCCTGTTCTATTGCCGGCCCGATTGTGCTGGCTGCCTGGGCAGTATGTTCCATGTGGCTAGCAAATAACTGGTTGATCAGGTTTTCCATGTCGTTCATCAGTTTTTACACATCCGCCTGAATTGCATTTTTAATCCATTGTACCCGGTATTTTTTTACGGTTCCCGGGCTGATTGCCACCACGTCAATTCTGGTGAGACTGTCCCAGAGATGGTGCCGGTGCAGATAGAAAGAAACCGCTTTAAGCAGCCGGTGTTGCTTGGGCCGGGAAATCGAACTGGCCGGATCAACAAGGCTACCGCTGCCCCGGTAGCGCACCTCAAAGAACACCAGGGTGTCTTTGTCCAGCCCTATCAGATCAATTTCGCCGCCCCGGTTATATACGTTGCGTTGGAGAATTTGCACACCGCGGGATATCAGGTAGTGTTCTGCAACGCCCTCAAAATGTGTTCCGATGGCTTTGCGGCCTTCCATGGCTGCGGTTCCTTGTGAGTGCGGGGGTTAGTTGGTCAGTGCCTGGGGGCTGATGTCTTCCTCCCTGCTGCCGGGTTCCGGTTGAGGTAGCAGTGTGGGTGTTCCATTTTTGAACTGGGCCCAGAGTTGGGTGCGGTGAATGCTGCCGGCCGGGGTCATGATGAGTTCCCCTGTCTGCCCATCCACCGACGCCCCACGGACTTGGCGAAGCAGGGGCAGGCGCTTGCTCAGCTGCCATGCGTCGGCGCCCATGGCAAACAGTCGGCCCAGCTGGCCGCGGGTGCCTGGCAAAACCTTGCTTGCCTGCTCCCGTAATGGATTTTTGTCGTTCAACACCCACGGAATATCGGTGAATATAACCTGGTTCAGGTCCCGGTCCCGGGCGGCATCGGGCGTGCCTTCGTAGATGATCGAAGGGGAATAGACAGGCAGGTCCCCGCCGAAGTAAAAGGCAAACAGAGGTTTGAACTGGCGAGCCACGGCCGGCTCAGCAACCATGACAATGGCTTGGGCATCCTGACGCCGGCGCGGTTCGAATTCTACGTTCAGCCCAATGGTGCGTTCCACCTGGATGGCCCGGTCGCGGGATACGGTGATGCCCAGCAGGTCTGCGGTGACCGCACGCAGGTTGTCTTCACGGAAGAAGCGCTCTATATCCAGGATGACGGCTCCATTGCTCTGCATACGTTCCACAAGTGCGGCCTCAACGCGATCACCCCATTCGCCCTGGGGAATCAGCGCCAGTACCTGATTGATGTTTTGCTGCGAAAGCCGGTCAGCAATCTGTCGTGCTTCGTCCTCTGCAGAAAGACCGAACTGGTACAGGCCTTCGGGAGCCTGCTGGTTTTCAGGGAGATAGTTAAGGCCCAGGGCAGGGACAGGAAGCCTTTGAATGCTGGCGAGCCTGGCCAGGGCTTCTTTATCAAGTGGCCCTATAACCAGGTCTGTATCCTGGTTTGCCAGCTCTTTGTAAAGGGTATCAAACGCCCGATCGGAGGTATCTATTATGCGAATGTCGGTTTTGCTCCGGTCCGTGGAGTCATCCTGATAGTAGGCAGCCAGAAAGCCATCCCGAATGGCCTTGCCGGCACTGGCCAGCGGCCCCTTGAGAGGGACGGCCAGGGCAATTTTTTCCGGCCGGTTTGCTGCCAGGTTGGCAATAAGCTGGAGCTCTGAAGGCAGTACCTGTGCAGCCGGATGGCTGGGCCAGTTACTCTGCCAGCGTCGTACTATGCGGCCTTGATCATCAATGCTTAACCCGGGTGCGCGAATACTGGCGGCAAGCTCAAGCCAGCCTTCCGACTCAAAGCCTATGGTGCTCTCGCCGGCGGCAGTCAGCTGCTGATCCGGTACAGCTTTAAGGAGTGCCCATATCTGATCGTGGATCTGTTGCGGGTTAACCTTGCTGTCTGTCTGTGCAAGCAGCATCAGTGTTATGGCTGCCGAGAGCCGGTCGCCGGCCAGTGCGTAGGTGTCAGACTGGAGATTTGCCGCCCTGTGGACAAGATCCGGACTGTAGTCCCTGAAGTTTTCGGGGGAGAGGTCTGAAGCTATTGCGCTGGCCCACTCGCGGTCCTCCAGGGCCACAGCGCTCGCCATTGTGAGTAGCTGTTTCTGGGCTTTCAGGGATGGTGCAGGTTGCGCGAGTTGAGTGCTCTGCAGTAATGTGCGGGCCGCCCGGTGGTCGCCGCGATCCTGAAACCGGCTGGCAATCCGGAGCAGGTATTGCTGCGCCGTTTCTGTGTTGCTTTCCTTTGCTGCAAGCTCTAGCGCCTGGGATGGAGACTGGGCAACGTTCGGGTCCAGGTCAACACTGGCACAACCGGCAAACAGCAGCGTCAGTGTGAATAAACCGGCCAGTACACGATGATTAACTGGGTTCTTGGTCATGGCAAGCTCTATAGGTTCCGGAGTTTTGGGGCTTGTGGCGCCGATCTGATGGTGGCAAGTTTAACAGTTCCCGGACCAATTCACATGACGCAGCTGTCATGGTTGCGCGGTATCCCCAGGCGCGGCGCTTATTCTGAAAACCGAGGCAGTCAGTCAACTATGCAGATAAAAAAGCCAGTCGATCAACAGGGAACCTTGTATATCGTTGCCACCCCTATTGGCAATCTTGAGGATCTTTCCCCCCGTGCTGTTCGGGTACTGTCAGATGTGGCGGTTATAGCTGCGGAAGATACCCGCCATAGTGGGCGGCTGCTTCAGCATCTTGGTATCAGTAAGCCGCTGATTGCGTTACACGATCACAACGAGCGGGGCAGGGTTCAGGGCATACTGGACCACTTGCTGGCCGGTGCCGATGTGGCGCTGGTGTCGGATGCGGGTACACCGCTGATTTCTGATCCGGGCTATGTACTGGTTCGTGAGGCAAGAGCAGAGGGGTTGCGTGTGACCCCGGTTCCCGGGCCCTGCGCCCTGATCGCGGCCCTGAGTGCAGCAGGGCTGCCCACTGATCGTTTTCTGTTTTCAGGTTTTCTGCCTGCAAAGCGCTCGGGCCGGCGTGCAGCTTTGGAAGCACTGCGCAAGGAAACGGCTACTCTGGTGTTCTATGAATCACCGCACCGGATTGTGGATACAGTAATGGACATTGCAGCGGTTATGGGGGAGGCCAGGGAGGTAGTACTGGGCCGGGAAATAACCAAAACGTTTGAGACCTTCTACTCCGGTGCAGTCGCCGAGGTGCATGCAGCCTTGCTTGAGGATCCCCATGGCAATCGTGGCGAGTTCGTTGTCATGGTGCGGGGGGCAGACAAGTCAGAAGCGGGTCTTGTGGCGGGGGAGCTGGATGTCGACCGCTTGCTGGGCCTGTTGATGGCTGAGCTGCCCACCAGAAAGGCCGCAAAGATTGCCGCTGAGCTGACCGGGTTGAGTAAAAACGAACTTTACCAGAGAGCGCTTGATTTCAAGGCCGGCTGAGCCCTGGGAAGGCGCTTTTCCTTGCATGGTGCGTGGCGCAGGAGTATTGTCTTGCCCGAGCTCGCCAGACAGTCGCCGCCGGTTTTCCGGGGGAGGAAAGTCCGGGCTCCACAGGGCAAGGTGCCAGGTAATGCCTGGGCGGCGTAAGCCGACGGAAAGTGCAACAGAAAGCAAACCGCCTAAGTGTTCGTGGCTCGTTCACGAACACCGGTAAGGGTGAAATGGTGCGGTAAGAGCGCACCGCGTGGCTGGTAACAGTCCACGGCGATGGTAAACCCCACCTGGAGCAAGACCAAATAGGAGTCCTATGGCGTGGCCCGCGCTGGACTCGGGTAGGTTGCTTGAGGCCTGCGGTGACGCAGGCCCTAGATGAATGACTGTCCACGACAGAACCCGGCTTATCGGCGAGCTCAATTTTTTCCTCTCTTTGGATGCGTGTTTATTATCACGGCGCTCTTCTTATAGCTAAAAAATCTTAAACCTCACTTGTCTTCTTCAGACTTTTTTGCAGGTGTTTGATTTTCCTTCTTTTCTTTTCCGTAATGTCACCTTTCGCTCCCATCTTTCACTGTAACCTCTTGTCATAAAAGGAACTTTTCCAAGAGAGACGCTGTTTGCGGCGCTTGCATTGTGAATTGCGTGTTTCTATAGTGTGCACAAGTGGGAAAAAGTGGTTTCTAGTGGTTATTTGTGGTTTTCAGGTCTCCAGAGACGGGCTAAATGGGCAATTTCCTCGGCAGTCATGCCATCAATATGGATGCAAAGGGTCGTCTGGCGATCCCCGCCAAGGTGCGCGAAGGTCTCGCGCAGACTTGTGGTGGCCGCATTGTATTGACCGCCAATGCCGATGAAGAGCGGTGTCTGCTGGTTTATCCCGAACCTGAGTGGGAGGTTCTGCGCCCCAAAATCGAGGCCTTGCCCAATATGTACAAGTCCGCACGGCGCCTGCAGCGGCTGCTTCTTGGTAATGCAGCGCCCATGGAGATGGATTCTGCCGGGCGCATACTGGTGCCGCCCACCTTGCGCAGCTATGCCCACCTTGAGAAAAAACTGATGCTTATCGGGCAGGGCAAGAAGCTGGAGCTGTGGAGTGAGGAGCGCTGGCTTGCGTGGCTTGATGAATCGTCCTGTGATGAAGACATGCCGCCCGAGATGGAGGCGCTTTCCTTATGACCGCTGATCGCACGTCAGAGGCGGGAGCGGAGTTTTCCCACCGCTCGGTGCTTCTGGATTCGGCGGTCGACTATCTGGTCAGTGACCCCGAAGGCAGGTATGTGGATGGCACCTTTGGTCGCGGCGGTCACAGCCGGCTCATTCTCGGGCGTCTGGGTGTGTCCGGCGGTCTGCTGGGTATCGACAAAGACCCTGAAGCCATAAAGGTGGCCGAAGAGTTCGCTGCGGGCGATTCACGCTTCAAATATTTCCACGGTTCCTTTGCCGAACTCGGGCGTGCAGTGTCCGAGGCAGGCTGGGACAAGGTCAGCGGTGTGCTTTTGGATCTGGGGGTGTCATCGCCCCAGCTTGATGATGCATCCCGAGGCTTCAGTTTTATGCGGGAAGGTCCTCTCGATATGCGTATGAACCCGCTGCAGTCGCCGAGTGCGGCCGAGTGGCTGGCGCACGCGGAAGAGGGCGAGATTGCGGACGTCATCTTTCGTTATGGTGAGGAGCGGTTTTCCCGTCGCATCGCCCGTTTGATTGTTGCGCGTCGTCAGGGCGCACCAATAGAGACCACGCTCCAGCTTGCCGCTCTGGTGAACGAGGCGGTACCCAAAAAAGAGAAACACAAACACCCGGCAACGCGCACTTTCCAGGCAATTCGCATTTTTATTAACCGCGAACTGGAAGATCTGGAAATTGGGCTGCAGGCAGCTGTGGACAGGCTTGCACCCGGTGGCCGGCTGGTTGTTATCAGTTTTCATTCGCTGGAAGACCGGTTAGTGAAGCGCTTCATGCGGGATCTTGCCCGCGGCCCGAGGTTGCCCAAAGGCATTCCGGTGACCGCAGAGCAGGAGGCTTCCGATTATCGCCTGATTGGCAAGGCAAGCAAGGCTAACGCCGGCGAAGTCAGAGAGAACGTTCGTGCCCGCAGTGCTGTTATGCGGGTTCTGGAGCGTACCGACAACAAACATACAGTTCAGGGGAGCGCGTGACCATGGGCGCAGTGGCCATAGAGCCGGCAGTAAAACCGGCGAAGCTGAATAAAGAAAAAGTTCGTGAAGGCGTAAGTGTTGCTTTACGGATTTCGCGGCGAATTTTTACTGCCATGCGTCAGAAAAATGCTCTGGTGTCTCTGGCCCTCGCGGTGGTGCTTATAGGCTCCTCCATTGGTGTTGTTGTCAGCGCCCATGAGAATCGCGAACTGTTCAATACGCTGTCCCGGCTTCAGGCTGAGCGTGACCGCTTCCAGGCGGAATGGAGCCAGTTGCTTCTGGAGCAGAGTGCTCTGGGTGCCCACGGGCGCGTGGAAAAACTGGCGGCTGAGCGCTTCAGTATGGTGGTTCCCGGGCGCCAGGACATTGTTCTGGTGCCACTGATGTCGCCATTGGCGGCCCGATAATTAACGATAATAACAATTTCAGGGTGATCGGATTGTCCAGTCAGGAATCGGCAAGAACATTGAGCCAGAAAGTTGCGGCGGGTCTGAAAGCCTGGCGTTATGGCTCTGTGCTGGGCGTGTTCCTGTTGGTGGTACTGGCTCTTGGCTGGCGCCTGGTTGATCTGCACGTTGTGGATAATGATTTCCTGCGCAAGCAGGGCGATGTCCGCACGATTCGTGTGGAGGCAATAGATGCTCACCGTGGCGTAATCACTGACCGATACGGCGAACCTCTGGCGGTAAGCACGCCTGTACAGACAATATGGGCCAATCCCTCCGAGACAGATCCGAACGAGCCGCGCCTGGCTAACCTGGCCCGTGTCCTTGAAATCAGTGAGGCAAAGCTGCGACAGCGCCTGGCAACCTATTCGAGCCGGGAATTCATCTATCTGCGCCGGAAGGTGCAGCCCGGGCTGGCGACCAGGGCCATGGAACTGGATATTCCCGGAGTCTATGTGCGTCAGGAGTATCGCCGCTATTACCCGGCCGGGGAAGTAACCGCACACGTTGTCGGTTTTACCAATATTGATGAGCGCGGCCAGGAAGGCATGGAGCTGGCATACAACGAATGGCTTTCCGGCGAGTCCGGCCGCAAGCGCGTGTTGAAGGATAATCGTGGCCGCATCATCAAGGATCTGACACTGATCCGGGACGCCGCCCCCGGCCACAATCTTGAGCTGAGTATCGATCTGCGCCTGCAATACCTGGCCTATCGTGAACTGAAGTCCGTGGTTAATGCCCATGATGCCCGGGGCGGAACCCTGGTCATGCTGGATGTTGATACGGGTGAGGTATTGGCCATGGTTAACCAGGGTTCATACAACCCCAACGACCGTGCCCAGCTTGCTCCGGAAAACCTCCGCAACAAAGCCATCACGGATCTTTTTGAGCCAGGCTCTACCATGAAGCCCATAACGATGGCTGCAGCGCTTGAGTCCGGGCAGTATTCCGCAAAAACCACCATCGATACCTCGCCCGGCTATCGGCGTTTTGGCCGGTTCACCATTCGTGATCACCGAAATTACGGGGTTATGAGCCTTACCGACATTATCGTCAAATCCAGTAACGTGGGTATCAGCAAGATCGCCACTGAGCTGGGCGGCGATACGATTCGCAACCTCTATGCCCGCCTTGGCCTGGGCCAGCCTACCGGTATCGGATTCCCCGGTGAGGCAGTAGGCGTGCTACCGGCACCGCCGAAGTGGCGGCCCGTGGAAGAGGCAACCCTGTCATACGGTTACGGCATGAGCGTGAACGCGCTTCAGTTGGCCCAGGCTTACATGGTGATTGCCAATGGTGGCATACGGTACCCGCTCAGCCTGATGAAACTGGACGCCCGGCCCGAGGGCCACAGAGTGCTGTCGGAAGGTGTGGCCGCCGATGTGCGGGCCATGCTTGGAGAGGCGGTGTCCAGGGGTACGGGCAGGCGCGCCCAGCCCGGGTTCTATAGCGCGGGTGGTAAGACCGGAACCGTGCATCTTGTGGGCGCCCAGGGCTACGAGGATAGCCAGTACAAGGCGATTTTTGCTGGTATGGCACCGATTGATAACCCGCGAATTGTAACGGTTGTAGCCGTGGACGCTCCGCAGTCTGGCGAGTACTACGGTGGTGAAGTGGCGGCACCTGTGTTTTCCCGGGTGATGAGCGATGCGCTTCGCCTTCTGAACGTTAAGCCTGAGCTGGAAGTTGGCAGCGCTGGTCTGCAGAACGAAACATCTGGAGAGAGGGGGTAGGCCTATGTGCATCACGTCTCTCAGTACTTTGTTGCAGGGCATTGTTCCAGTGCCTTCGGTTTTTGATGTAACGATTCACGGGTTGCAATCCGACAGCCGCAGCATCCGCCCCGGTGACGCATTTGTTGCCCTGGCCGGCACATCTACGCCGGCTGATTACTATGTGGACAAGGCCATAGCCGCGGGGGCGACGGTGGTGCTACTGCAGTCAGAAACTGAGCTGGAGTGTCGTGAGTACCATGGGGCCCTCATTGTTCCGGTTCCGCAACTGCGAGATCTGCTGGGTAAAATAGCAGCGCGTTTTTATGAGCATCCGTCGCGCAGACTGCGGCTCATAGGCGTTACCGGTACCAACGGAAAAACGTCGGTGAGCCAGTACGTGGCCCGGCTTTTAAACGAGTCCGGCACGCCCTGCGGCGTGTTGGGAACTCTGGGCTATGGCATGCCGGGCGACTTACAGGAAGCGACTCACACTACCCCCGATGCGGTTCAGATCAATCGCGTGTTATCGGGCATTCTTGCAAAGGGAGGGCGCGCTGCCGTCATGGAAGTGTCTTCCCATGGTCTGGATCAGGGCCGGGTAGATGGTCTGGCCATATCCGCAGCCGTGTTTACCAATCTGACGCGGGATCATCTGGATTACCACGGTTCGATGGAGGCTTATGGTGCCGCCAAAGCCCGGCTGTTCGAGCGCGAGGATGTACATTTTTCGGTCATCAATTATGACGATCCTTTTGGTCGCCAGTTGTACGAGAAACTGGAAGGCCAATGTGACCGTGTTCGCTACAGCCTGCACGAGTCGGAGGTGGAACTCTGGCTGAAAGAATTCCACCCTACAGACGAAGGCTTTGATGCCGTGGTTGATGGGGAATGGGGATGTTTCCAGTTCTCTGCGCCTCTGATGGGCAGTTTCAACGCCAGTAATGTGCTCGCCGCAATGGCCACGGTGATGACGCTGGGCGCTTCGGTGGAACAGATCCGGCAGGGGGTGCAAAAACTGTCTCCGCCCCCGGGCCGGCTTGAGCGCTTCTGTGGCAAGGATGGTGTGCGTGCGGTTGTGGATTATGCCCATACACCGGATGCACTGGCCAATGCTCTGGCTGCTTTGCGGCCCCATGTAACGGGCAAGCTGATCTGTGTCTTCGGTTGTGGCGGGGACAGGGACAGCGGAAAGCGCCCGGAGATGGCGAGGGAAGCGGAAAAAGCTGCGGATATTGTCGTGGTCACAGACGACAACCCCCGAACAGAAAATCCGGAAAAGATCGTCGAGGATATTCTCGCAGGCTTTGCCAGCCCGGATTCTGTACGCGTGATTCATGACCGTGCCGAAGCGATCCGTTTTGCGATCAGCATGGCAACGCCGGATGATCTTGTTCTGATCGCCGGAAAAGGCCATGAGTCCTGGCAGGAAGTCGGGAGTCAGAAACTGCCATTCAGCGATGCGGCACAGGTTCGCCACATACTGAAGCTGGAAGGAGGTGCTGCATGATGCGCCCTTTCTCGCTCACCGAAGCTGTGCGATTAACCGGCGCAGCGTGCGACTCCCGGGGGCTGGACACAGTCCAGTTTTCCGGTGTGTCGACAGACACCCGTGCAATCAGGCCGGGCGATCTGTTTGTTGCGTTGCGTGGAGAGAACTTTGATGGCCACAATTTTTTGCAGGCGGCGCAGCAGGGAGGCGCCTGTGCTGTGGTGGTTGATACGCCGGAAACTGCCCTCGCAATACCACAGCTGGTTGTTACCAATACTGTTGATGCGCTGGCCGACCTGGCAGCAGGCAACCGGGATGAAAGTGCCGCCCGGCTGATCGCCATTACCGGCAGTAGTGGCAAAACCACCGTTAAAGAGCTGGCTGCTGCCATTCTGATGCGGATGGGCAACACCCTGGCGACCCGTGGCAACCTGAATAACCACATAGGGGTGCCTCTGACGCTGTTCGGCCTGGAACCAACCCACCAGTATGGCGTTATCGAACTGGGGGCCAGCGGCATCGGCGAGATTGCCCATACAGTCTCAATCACGCGGCCCTGTGTCGTTATTCTGACCAATGCCGGCCAGGCCCATCTTGAAGGGTTTGGCAGCTATGAAAACATTGTGCAGGCCAAGGGCGAAATCATTGAAGGCGTTGCCGATGGTGGCCTGGTGGTGTTGAACCGCGATGACCCGGCCTGTGACCAGTGGCTTGCCCGTGCGGGCAAAAGGCGGGTTGTCAGTGTAAGCCGCTACGATCATCCTGCCGCAGACTACAGGGCTGTTGCACAGCAGCCGCAAACACGAAAGCCGAGAATTGTGGTGACCGGCCCGGACGGCTGGTCCTGCACCTTATCGCTACCCCTGGAAGGCGAACACAACATAACCAATGCCCTGCTTGCCATTGCAGCAACCCGGGAGCTGGGCGCAACGGAGGAAGCTGTTGCCGAAGGGCTGGCCGCAATGGAGCCTGTTCGCGGGCGCCTTGAGACTATGAATCTGGCGGCTGGACTGACGGTCATTGATGACAGTTACAACGCTAACCCCGCGTCCATGAAAGCGGCGTTGAGTGTTCTTGCAAACCGTGAGGGTGAGCGTATTGCGATTTTGGGTGCCATGGGTGAGCTGGGGCCAACCGCCCGTGAACTGCACCGTGAAGTAGGGGCTTTCGCATCCGGGCTCGGGATTGATCGCCTGCTGGCGGTGGGAGCCGGTTGTGAGGGCTATCGCGATGGATTTGGTGAGGCAGCCGAGGTGTATCAAACCCACGACGAAGCCGTACAGGCCGTTGTCCGGGCTGACATGCCGCCGATGACCGTGCTGGTAAAAGGATCCAGAAGCGCTGCCATGGAGCTCGTGGTGGAGGGGATAAAAAACAAGGTGAATAACGCATGCTGCTCTGGCTGACAGGGGTTTTATCAAGTTATTTTTCGGCACTGACAGTGTTTCAGTACCTGACCCTGCGCGGGATTCTGGGGGTGCTGACGGCCCTTCTGATTTCGCTGTTTATCGGGCCGTTCATGATCCGCAAGCTGGGTCAGTACCAGATCGGGCAGGCCGTTCGTGATGACGGTCCGCAGACACACCTCAGCAAAGCCGGTACCCCGACAATGGGCGGCGCGTTGATTCTGGTCGCTATCGCCATAAGCACATTGCTGTGGGGCGACCTGACTAATCGTTACATCTGGGTGGCCGTACTGGTAACCCTGTTGTTTGGCGCCATTGGCTGGGTCGATGATTATCGTAAGGTCGTGGAGCGCAATCCCCGGGGCCTGCCCGGGCGCTGGAAGTATTTCTGGCAGTCGCTGATTGGTGCAGCAGCTGCCATCGTGCTGTACTTCAGTTCGGCACTGCCGCAGGAAACATCGCTGTATCTGCCATTCCTCAAAAACGTGTCACTGACGCTCGGGCCGGTGCTTTTCATTCTGCTGTCGTACTTTGTGATTGTGGGCAGCAGCAATGCCGTCAACCTGACGGACGGCCTGGATGGCCTGGCAATTATGCCAACTGTCATGGTCGCCGGCGCCCTTGGTATCTTCGCCTATGTTTCCGGTAACGTTCAGTTTGCGAATTACCTGCTGATTCCGCATTTGCCCGGAACCGGTGAGCTCATTGTCTTTTGCGGTGCCCTGGTTGGCGCCGGGCTTGGATTCCTCTGGTTCAACACCTACCCTGCGCAGGTTTTTATGGGCGATGTAGGGGCATTGGCTCTCGGTGCCGCCCTAGGTGTTGTCGCCGTGATCGTGCGTCAGGAAATTGTGCTTTTCATTATGGGCGGGGTATTCGTTATGGAGACCGTGTCTGTGATTCTGCAGGTGGCTTCCTTCCGCTTGACCGGTCGCCGGATTTTCCGGATGGCGCCACTGCATCACCACTTTGAACTCAAGGGCTGGCCGGAACCGCGGGTGATTGTGCGTTTCTGGGTTATTACCGTGGTTCTTGTTCTGATTGGCCTGGCCAGTCTGAAGATACGATAGGAAACGGGACAGATTATGAGTGTCATCACGTCAGATCGCCGCACATTGGTAGTGGGGCTCGGTAAAACCGGGCTCTCCTGCGTGCGCTATCTGTCTGCACAGGGGCGGGAGATCGCGGTGGCTGATAGCCGTGAAGCACCTCCGTGCCTGGATGACCTGCGTGCCGGATGGCCGGACATCCCGGTTTACCTGGGGCCGTTCGACGGGGAACTGTTCGCCGGTTTCAACGAGCTTATTGTGAGCCCCGGTATCAGTATTGCCGAGCCGGCCATTGCCTTTGCCGCTGGCCGGGGTTCGCGTGTACGCGGCGACATTGACCTGTTTGCCGAGGCCGTCGACGCGCCTGTTGTGGCCATAACAGGCTCCAACGGCAAGACCACCGTTACGACCTTGCTGGGCGAAATGGCCCGGGAAGCCGGGCGCAAGGTCGGGGTTGGCGGAAATATCGGAACACCGGCGCTTGACTTGCTGGGCTGTGGCGCCGAGTTGTATGTGCTTGAGCTCTCCAGCTTCCAGCTGGAAACCACCGGGCAGCTGAATGCACTGGCCGCCACAGTGCTGAACGTGAGTGATGATCACCTGGATCGTTACCCGGACAAGATGGCGTATTTTCAGGCCAAGCAACGGATTTTCCGCGGCTGCCGCAATGCCATTGTGAATCTTGATGATGCCCTTAGCACGCCCATGGCGCGGGACAATCTGCGGTTTTTGTGCTTCGGGTTCAATCGCGTTAACCCGGATACCTTCAGTACCCGGGAAGATGACCAGGGCCTGTGGCTGACTTTCGGGTTCGACAACCTTCTCAACACAAGTGAGCTGAAGCTGATGGGCCGGCACAATCTCAGCAACGTGATGGCCGCACTGGCTCTGGGGCATGTTGCCGGCCTGCCAATGGACGCCATGCTGACAGCCGCCCGGAAGTTCAGTGGACTGCCCCACAGGTGCGAATTCGTGCGCCGGCTGGCAGGAGTTGACTACATCAATGATTCAAAAGGCACGAATATCGGCGCCACCGTAGCAGCCATAAACAGCCTGGCGCCCCAGGACGATGGGAAAGTGGTTCTGATTGCAGGCGGTGAGGGAAAAGGCGCGGAGTTTTCCGAGTTGGCTGTTCCGGTGGGAGAATGCTGCCGGGCCGTGGTGCTGATCGGACGTGATGCGGAACGTATCAAGGCCGCTCTGGGCTCCAGGGTTCCTGTATACCTTTCTTCAACCCTGCCGGAGGCGGTAAGAAAATCCGCAGAACTTGCGCGGGAAGGGGATCGCGTATTGTTGTCCCCTGCCTGCGCAAGCTTCGATATGTTCCGGGATTACATGGATCGCGGTGATCAGTTTCGTGGTCTGGTCCAGTCATTGGGGGAGGTGCACTGATGCAGGCCGGGCTGTCAATGTCATCCGCAAAAGCACAGTGGCTGGGGGAGCTGCAGCCGTTACCGGCGCTGGTGATCAGTGCGGTCGCTCTGCTGATCCTCGGGATTGTGATGATTTCTTCCGCCTCTATGGATATAGCCGCCGAGACCATGGGCAACAGTTATCACTATGTGATTCGCCAGCTTATGTTCGCGGTTATGGGCTGCATGCTGGCGCTTGTTTCGGTAAACGTGCCTGTGGCCTGGTGGGAGAAAAGTGGCTGGCTGTTACTGGGTATCGGCCTGCTTGTGCTCGCCCTGGTTCTGACCCCGCTGGGCCGAACCGTGAATGGCTCAACCCGCTGGATTCCGTTTGGCCTGTTTAACGTGCAGGTGTCGGAGGTTGCGAAGCTCTGCCTCATTGCCTATCTGGCCGGTTACGTTGTGCGGCGGCGGGATGAGTTACTGAATACCTGGCCGGGGTTTCTGAAACCTCTTGCGGTACTCGGTGTGGCCTCTGCGCTGCTGGTTATTCAGCCGGACTTCGGGGCTACTGTGGTTCTGGTCACTGCCGCTGCAGGCATGATTTTCCTGAGCGGTGTCCGCCTTAGCCGGTTTGTACCGCTAATTGCCGTTCTGACCGCTCTGGGGGTTGTTCTGGTGCTGACCCAGCCATATCGGCTCAAGCGCGTCGTGAGCTACCTGGACCCCTGGAAAGACCAGTTTGACACTGGTTACCAACTCACGCAGTCGTTGATTGCTTTTGGGCGCGGTGAATGGACGGGTGTGGGCCTGGGGAATTCCATACAGAAGCTGTTCTTTCTGCCCGAAGCACACACCGACTTTATATTCGCGATTATCGCTGAAGAGTTCGGGTTGCTGGGTGCCTTGCTGGTGCTGGGGCTGTTCACGGTGCTGGTTGTGAGCGGTTTTGTGATCGCCCGGCGCGCGGAAAAGGCCCGGATGCCGTTTGCCGCCTGTTTTGCCTACGGCATTACGCTGCTGATTGGCCTGCAGGCGGGCATCAATATGGCAGTGAGTACCGGCCTGCTGCCCACCAAGGGCCTGACGTTGCCGCTGGTGAGCTATGGCGGTTCCAGCCTGATGATTAGCTGTGTTTGTATCGGCATTCTGGCGAGAGTTGAGATGGAAAGGCTGGACAAGGAAAAACAGGCCGCCGAAAAACCGGCCACCCGTAAGCGCGGAGGGGCACTATGACTGCACCGCGTCGGTTCCTGATGATGGCCGGAGGTACCGGAGGCCATGTGTTTCCGGCACTGGCCACTGCCCGTGCGCTTGAAGCCAGGGGGCACCAGGTGCACTGGCTGGGAGCCAGGGGTGGCATGGAGGAACGATTGATCGGCGATTCCGGCATCCCCCTGTCGCTGATTCATATCACCGGGCTCAGAGGCAAAGGCAAGCTGGCCCTGATCGCGGCACCTTTTCGGCTGATGCGTGCCTTGGGTGAAGCCTTCACCATTATGCGTCGCATCCGCCCCGACTGCGTGGTGGGTATGGGTGGATTCGTGACCGGGCCAGGTGGCCTGGCTGCCTGGCTTACACGAACGCCTCTGGTGATTCATGAACAGAACGCTATCGCCGGTATGACTAACCGCCTTCTGGTGCGCTTTTCGAACACCGTACTGGAAGCTTTTCCGGGGAGTTTTGGTGCCGGTGTGATTACCCGGTGCACGGGCAACCCAGTGCGCGAAGACCTGGTGCGCCTGCCTGAGCCGGAACAGAGAATGGCCGGGCAAGACAGGCAGGATTCTGCGCTGCGTTTGCTTGTGGTGGGTGGCAGCCTGGGTGCTCAGGTGTTCAATCAGCAGGTGCCGGAGGCCATAGCCATGCTGCCGCAAGCAGAGCGACCGCAGGTTCGTCACCAATGTGGCGAAAAGCATGTTGACGCGGCGCGGGCCTGTTATGAAGAGCACGGAGTCGAGGCTGATGTTGAGCCGTTTATCAAAGATATGGCAGAAGCCTACAACTGGGCCGATATCGTGTTGTGCCGCGCCGGCGCATTGACGATCTCGGAGCTTTGCGCGGCGGGTATCGGTGCCATTCTGGTGCCTTTTCCCCATGCAGTAGATGACCATCAAACGAAAAACGGCCAGCAAATGGTGAATGCCAGGGCGGCGGTGCTGATACCACAGGCGCGGTTTACGCCAGCCGCCCTGGTTGAAATTCTGGGGGATCTCACCAGGGATCGGACCCGGGTCATGAATATGGCGAAAGCCGCTCGCACGCTGGCTCGCCCCGATGCAACGGAGAGAGTCGTGAATTATTGTCTGGAGGCCGCCAATGGCTGATACAACCAATCCGCCACTGGTTTTTCAGGTGCCGGAAATGCGCCGGATTCGCCATATCCACTTTGTGGGCGTCGGTGGCGCCGGTATGAGTGGTATAGCGGAAGTGCTGAAAAACCAGGGCTATGACGTATCCGGCTCGGACATCAGGGAAGGCGTGGTGACAGATCGTCTCAAGGCCCTGGGTATTGAGGTCCAGATTGGCCACCGGGAAGAAAACAGTGCGAAAGCCGATGTGGTCGTGGTGTCTTCTGCGGTTGCGCCCGACAACCCCGAGGTGACAGCTGCTCGCAGCCGGCGTGTGCCTATTGTGCCGCGAGCCGAGATGCTGGCCGAAATCATGCGCTACCGTCACGGTATTGCGGTAGCAGGCACCCACGGGAAAACCACCACCACCAGCCTGCTGGCATCGGTACTCGGCGAAGCCGGGCTTGATCCGACTTTCGTGATTGGCGGCAAGCTTAACAGTGCCGGCACGAACGCCAAGCTGGGCGGTTCCCGCTATCTGGTGGCTGAAGCGGATGAGAGTGATGCGTCTTTCCTGCATCTGACACCGGTGATCTCGATAGTGACCAACATCGAAGCCGATCATATGGATACCTATGGCGGCGACGTTGAAAAGCTCAAGCAGACGTTTGTGGATTTCCTCCACAACCTTCCGTTTTACGGCGTTGCAGTGATGTGCGTGGACGACGCCTACGTGCGGGAGATCATCCCGCGTATCTCCCGCGCGATCATTACCTATGGCATCAATAATCCGGATGCAGATTATCGGGCAGAAAATATCGTAACGGATGGCCTGAGAACGCATTTTCTTGTCAAGCGTCCCGGCGGGCGCAGTGACCTGAAGGTAGAGCTGAAAATGCCCGGGCGCCATAACGTGCTCAACGCGCTTGCCGTGATTGCGGTTGCCACCGATGAAGGCGTTGCAGACGAAGCCATTTGCCGCGGTCTGTCTGCCTTTGCCGGTGTCGGGCGCCGCTTTCAGGTCAATGGGGAATACAAAACTGCCAAGGGCGAAACGGTTACCCTGGTGGACGATTATGGGCACCACCCCACTGAGGTCGAGGCGGTGATTCGCGCGGCTCACGATGCCTGGCCGGGGCGTCGCCTGGTGATGCTGTATCAGCCCCACAGATTCACACGAACCCGAGACCTGTATGAGGATTTTGTCCGGGTTCTTTCGGAAGTTGACGGGCTTTTGTTGATGGACGTCTACTCCGCGGGCGAACCCGCGATTCCGGGGGCCGACGGCCGTGCCTTGTGTCGCAGCATAAGACAGCGCGGCAAGGTAGAGCCGGTGTTCGTAGAGGACAACCGCGAGATCGAGAGTTTACTGAACAGCGTGCTACAGGACGGAGACCTCCTGATTACGCAGGGTGCAGGCGATATAAGCGGTGTGGCGAATCGATTGGCAGCAGGAGTACTTGCAGGTGAGTGATATGCAGCATCCGGAAATACCGGCGTATCAGGCTGAGCCAGAGATGGTTCGGGCGCTGGGGCGTGTGGCTGTGTTTATGGGAGGAGATTCGGCTGAACGCGAGGTGTCTCTCAAAAGTGGCAAGGCGGTTCTTGCGGCCCTGGTATCTGCAGGAGTGGATGCGTTCGCCCTGGATGTTCAGGGCTGCCTGTTAAAAACAGTAGAAAACCCGGAGTTTGACCGCGTTTTCATCGCCCTGCATGGTCGTGGCGGGGAGGACGGAACGCTTCAGGCAATCCTTTCCCAGGCGGGTATCCCTTATACAGGCAGCGAAGTTCTGGCTTCGGCTCTGGCAATGGACAAGCTGCGCACAAAGTACGTGTTCGCTGGCTGTGGTTTGCCCACACCGAAGTTCAGAGTCATGTCTGCCGCAGAGGAGGCTGGCCGGATTGTTCAGGAACTGCGCCCGCCACTGAGCGTCAAGCCGTCCCGGGAAGGTTCCAGCATCGGAATCCGCAAGGTGACGACGGCTGCGGAACTGGCTGAAGCCTACGAGGCCGCCGCCGCGCTGGACAACCTGGTACTGGTGGAGGAGTGGATTGAAGGGCCCGAGTTTACGGTCAGCCTGCTGCAAGACAGCGCGCTACCGGCCATTGGGCTGAGCACGGATCATGTGTTCTACGACTACGACGCCAAGTACCTGGCGGACGATACCCGCTACCAAATTCCCTGCGGGCTGGCGCCTCAGGATGAAGTGAAGCTGCAGAATCTTGCACTGGAGGCATTTCGGGTTGTGGGCTGCCGCACCTGGGGCCGGGTAGACATCATGCAGGATCAGGACGGTGAGTTCTGGCTGCTGGAAGTGAATACGGTGCCGGGCATGACAGACCATAGCCTGGTCCCAATGTCGGCGCGGGCTGCCGGTATCAGCTTTGAGGAACTGGTTGTGCGGATTCTTCTCGACACGCTGGAGGGCGCAGATGCTTGAGACGCTGCTGATCCGGAGCCGGGCGGTTCCGTCCGACCCTCCCCGGCGCCGGGGGGCAACGTCCCTCGGTCCGGAAAGGGACCGGTTTGGCGTGTTGAAGGCGGTACTGTCTACGGTTCCCTGGCTGCAGGCCGGCCTGGGTGTCGTGATTTTGCTGGTGGCGGGGCTGGTGCCATGGGCTACCGGGAAAGTGCTGGGCGCCATGGATCAACAAATTCTGGCAATAGACGTAAACGGGGATTTCATTGGCGACAGCCGTGTTGCTATTGAACGCCAGGCTGGAAAATGGATCGGCAAAAGTTATTTCTCGACGGATCTTTCGGAAATCAAGGCCGATCTGGAGCGACGCCCCTGGGTTGAGACGGTGGCAGTGCGGCGCGTATGGCCGGATCGGCTGGAGCTTAATGTCCGTGAGAAAAAGCCCCTGGCTTACTGGACGGACGGGCGCCTGGTCAGCCGCAAAGGCGAGCTGTTCATGCCGCCCAATCCGGAAGTTGCCGGGCGCTTGCCGCAACTCGCGGGCCCGGACGAGCGGGTGCGTGACGTGATCAACATGGCCCGGACCATGAGCGATAAACTGGCGGGGCATGGCCTGGGATTCTCCGGATTATCACTGGAACGGCGGGGGGCCTGGACCCTCAGGCTCGCAAACGGGATTGAAGTGGTGCTTGGCCGGGACCAGGTTGCCAAGCGCTTTGAGCGGTTTATCACAGTGTATGAAAACCGGCTGATATCACGGTCGGACGAAGTTAGCCGGGTAGATGCCCGCTACACCAACGGTGTGGCGGTTCAATGGAAAGCGGCACAGGCTGCTTCCGGCCCGAAAACATAGAACAGTCAATTTCAGACCCAGGGTTTGGTGGAACACATGTCATCGGTTGAAACGGAAAACATGATTGTCGGCCTCGATATCGGAACCTCAAAGGTGGTTGCGATCGTCGGCAAACGCAAACTGGACGGAACCATCGAGGTGGTGGGCGTTGGCTCCCATCCGTCCCGGGGACTGAAGCGGGGCGTTGTAGTCAACATTGAAACCACGGTTCAGGCCATCCAGCGCGCGGTTGAGGAAGCCGAGTTGATGGCAGGTTGTCGCATTCACTCTGTGTATGCGGGAATCGCCGGTAGTCATATCAAGAGCCTTAACTCGCACGGCATTGTCGCCATTCGTGACCGGGAAGTGACCCAGGCTGATATCGACCGGGTTATCGATGCGGCACAGGCGGTTGCCATTCCTGCGGATCAGAAAATCCTGCACATTCTGCCGCAGGAGTTTGTGATCGATAACCAGGAGGGCATCAAGGAGCCCATGGGGATGTCCGGTGTTCGCCTCGAGGCCAAGGTGCATCTGGTGACCTGTGCCGTCAACGCAGCCCAGAACATTGAGAAATGCATTCGTCGCTGTGGCCTGGAAGCCGACGACATCATTCTGGAACAGCTGGCGTCCAGCCATGCCATCCTCACTGATGATGAAAAGGAACTGGGTGTCTGCATTGTGGATATGGGTGGCGGTACTACGGATATCGCCGTGTTTACAGGCGGCGCTATCCGCCATACCTCGGTCATTCCCATCGCCGGCGATCAGGTAACCAATGACATCGCCATGGCCCTGCGAACGCCCACCCAGAATGCGGAAGAAATCAAAATCAAGTACGCCTGCGCTTTGACGCAGCTGGCGGGCGCTGATGAAACCATAAAGGTACCCAGCGTAGGTGATCGCGCCGCCCGTGATCTTTCACGCCAGGCCCTGGCGGAAGTGGTCGAGCCCCGTTACGAAGAGCTTTTTACGCTGGTGCAGTCAGAGCTTCGGCGTTCAGGTTTTGAAGACCTGATACCCGCAGGCATCGTGATTACAGGCGGCTCCTCCACCATGGAAGGCGTGGTGGAGCTGGCTGAAGAGATCTTCCATATGCCGGTAAGGCTTGCTTGTCCGCAAGCGGTCTCCGGTATGACGGAAGTGGTCAACAACCCCATCTACGCCACAGGTGTCGGGTTGCTGATTCATGGTTTCCGGCAGATGGATCTTGGCCGGGCACCGGTGCTCAAGGGTGAAGATGCACCCTCGCTGTTGGAGCGCATGAAGGCCTGGTTTACCGGTCATTTCTGACGGTTCCGGGCAGGCAGTAAACGAAGGTATCTCGAAAATACAATCTCGAACAAACAGCCTGGAACAAGGCTGAAAACAGCACGAAGGAGAAGGGGAATGTTTGAACTTGTCGATAATGTCCAACAAAACGCAGTCATCAAGGTAGTCGGTGTTGGCGGCGGCGGCGGTAACGCCGTGCGTCACATGCTGAACAGCGATGTCGAAGGTGTCGAGTTCATCTGTGCCAATACAGATGCCCAGGCACTGACTGATATGGATGCACGCCAGATTATCCAGCTCGGTGGCAACATCACCAAGGGCCTGGGTGCGGGTGCGAACCCTGAAATCGGTCGCCAGTCTGCACTGGAGGATCGCGACCGCATTGCCGAGGCCATCAGTGGCGCGGATATGGTGTTTATTACCGCCGGAATGGGCGGTGGGACCGGCACTGGTGCCGCTCCAGTGGTTGCCGAGGTGGCCCGGGAAATGGGTATTCTGACCGTTGCGGTGGTCACCAAGCCGTTCAACTTTGAAGGCGGCAAGCGAATGAGCCTGGCGGAAGCGGGGCTCAAGGAGCTGGAGGAAACCGTTGACTCGCTGATTACCATCCCGAACGAGAAGCTGCTTGCCGTTCTTGGCAAGAAAACCAGCCTGCTGGATGCTTTCGCCGCGGCAAACGATGTGCTGCTGGGTGCTGTCCAGGGTATCGCCGACCTGATTACCCGTAATGGTATGATCAACGTCGATTTTGCGGATGTGAAAACCGTCATGTCGGAAATGGGTATGGCGATGATGGGTACTGCGCGTGCTACCGGTGAAAACCGTGCACGGGAAGCGGCCGAAGCGGCCATCCGTAGCCCACTGCTGGAAGATGTCAATCTGCAGGGTGCCAAGGGCATTCTGGTCAACATCACCGCTGGCATGGATCTGAACCTGGGCGAATTCTCCGAAGTTGGCGATATTGTTCGTGAGTTCGCGTCTGACTCAGCCACGGTTGTTGTGGGTACCGTCATTGATCCGGAAATGACCGATGAGCTCAAGGTGACGGTTGTTGCCACAGGCCTTGGTGGAGATCGTGAAAAGCCGACCAAAGTGGTGGATAACACCCGCACACTGGATGGCACAACCGATTACAATCAGCTGGATCGTCCTGCAATCCTGCGTCGCCGTGCGGTATCAGGCGGGAATGTGGCGATTGACCAGAGCAAGGCAAACGAAGAGCAGGGAGTGGACTATCTCGATATTCCCGCATTCCTTCGCCGGCAGGCTGACTGATAGTGTGGCGCAAAATATATCCGGTTTGAGGTCGTATTCATACGCCCGGCGGACCTCTTCGGATAACGGAGCGCTGACTTCCGGCGATCGGTATTGCATGAAATTCAGGCAATATTGATGAGTGTAAATGGTAGTCAGTGGCGTTTTTTGATATTCTTCGCCCAGCTTTTTGCCTGGAATATCGCCATTTTTTACGGAATAACGAACCGATGATCAGACAACGGACACTCAAAAACACGATCCGTGCTACTGGTGTCGGGCTTCACTCGGGGGAAAAGGTTTACCTTACCCTGAAGCCCGCCCCGGTAGATTCGGGAATCATTTTCCGGCGCACCGATCTCGACCCGGTGGTCGAAATTCTGGCTTGCGCTGAAAATGTGGGTGAGACCATGCTGTCCACGACGCTGGTAAAAGACGGTGTCCGTGTGGCGACCATTGAGCATTTGCTTTCAGCCATGGCTGGTCTCGGTATTGATAACTGCTATGTGGAGCTGAGCGCTGCGGAAGTGCCTATCATGGACGGTTCTGCCGGCCCCTTCGTCTTTCTGCTGCAGTCTGCCGGCATTGCCGAGCAGGAGGCGGCCAAACGGTTCATTCGCATCAAGCGCGAAGTGACCGTTGAAGAAGGCGACAAGAAGGCGACCTTCCTGCCGTTTGAAGGCTTCAAGGTGAGCTTTGGCATAGACTTTGATCACCCTGTGTTCAAAGGCCGCGCCCAGACGGCGACCGTGGATTTTTCGAGCACCTCTTTCGTGAAGGAAGTCAGCCGCGCACGGACCTTCGGGTTCATGCGAGACATCGAAAAACTGCGGGCGATGAATCTGGCGCTGGGTGGCAGCGTGGATAACGCCATAGTGGTAGACGACTACAAGATCCTGAACGAGGATGGTCTTCGTTATGAGGATGAGTTCGTCAAACACAAAGTACTGGATGCTATCGGGGATCTGTACCTGTTGGGCAACAGCCTGATTGGCGAGTTCCGTGGCATCAAATCCGGTCACGATCTGAATAATAAGCTGCTGCGCAAGCTCCTGGCAGAAGAGGACGCATGGGAAGTGGTTACCTTTGATAACGAAGAAACCGCGCCTATCTCCTATATGAAGCCGGTGCTGGCAGTTCCGGCTTAAGGCGGGAGGCCTTAATCCCGGGCGTGGCTTGCGAGTTTTTCGAGAACCTCGCGTAATTTTTGATCCTTCGTGTGCCTGGCTTCCTCTTTGAGGAGCCGGGCATTTTCTTTACTCAGCGCCAGCTTTTTAGCCGGTGGTTTTTCGCTAAACCTCGGTGGCACCACTTTTACCTTGAGCTTCCATACAAACCGGAACAGCTCGTTCTCCCGCAAAGCTTCCATAATCTCATGTTGACGGAACCGGATCTGGCTGGCTTTTCCTGCGCTATCGGTAGACAGGGTAAGTTCACCCTCAATGCAGCTAACGAAGCGGGTACCTGTTGCCAGCGCCGGTGGTAAGGAGGCTAAAACTTCCTTTTCTGCACTGCGATGGGTGTTGGCTTTGGCCATCAGCTCGCGCAGAACCGGTGTTGAGCCAGGGTTGTCGAAGGTTATTTTTTGCTCATTTTTTCGTTTCATAGAGTGTTTTATTCTCGACGACCGGGATAACGATTGGTTACACTTCGGCACGCTTTGTGCGTAGTGCCAGCGCCACTCTTGTTTTACCCTGATGTAAAAGAGTATGTCTACCGGGCGCTACGATTTTTCGGTACGTAGTTGTTGCTAAGGATGGCAGACCCACTCGGAACATTCCGGGCTGCAACACTACAGGATAAGGTTGCGGTTCATTGATGAAACCAGATGACACTATGAATATCATTCTTGTTGGCAAGAGTCACGGCAAGTCCCGCGTGCTGGCGCTGAACGGCAAGACTGTTTTAGCCTTCACGCTGGTTGTTGCCGCACTGGTTGTCGCCGCAGGTTATGCTGGTTACAGTGCTGCAGTGATTCAGGCAGAAGCCGGCCAGCCTTCCGACTCAGAACTTGTCGCTATGTGGCAGGCCAGGCTTGATAGCCAGAAAGCTGAACTGGCCGGAGTGCAGCAGAATGTCCAGGACCAGGTAGATGCCCTGACGCTCCGTTTGGGCGAGATACAGGGCCGGTTACTGCGCCTTGACGCGCTGGGTCAGCGCTTTGTGGAATCCGGGCTGGTTGCCAGTGACGAATTCGATTTCAATCAGCCAGCTGCCGTGGGTGGCCCGGAAGAATCGCTTCCGACCGATTCCTTCTCGGCGCCGGATCTGACCCGGATGATTGACGAGCTTGAACGCAAGATGCAGGATCGTGAACAACAGCTGCGCTTGCTGGATCAGGTTTCCTCCCGTCAGAAACTTGAAGATGAACTCTATCTGGAAGGTCGCCCGATTACCTGGGGCTGGTTATCTTCACGCTACGGTTACCGCTCCGATCCGTTTACCGGGAAGCGTACCTGGCATGCAGGCGTTGACCTTGCGGGCAAGGAAGGCAGTGATATTATTTCTGTTGCCGGTGGTGTGGTAACCTACGCTTCCGAGCGTTTCGGATACGGCAATCTGGTTGAGGTTGATCACGGTGATGGCCTGGTTACCCGCTATGCACACTGCAAGACCATCAAGGTAGAAGTGGGGGATGTTGTCCAGAAGGGGCAGGTTCTGGCACTGATGGGAAGCACCGGTCGTTCTACCGGCCCTCATGTTCATTTTGAGGTGATTCGCAACGGTAAAACCGAAAACCCGGAAACCTACATCAAGAGAGCCAGCCGTTAAACGCACGGCTTTTGCCTGGTGCCTGTCAGCCCCCGCCAGCCTCAGCAGGTTCCAAAGTTCCCGGTATTTGGCACAGGATAGCCACAGAACGTCGGCTATGTGCGCCCTGCCTTTTGTACTCCCGCAAAATAAGGTTAGAATGCCGGCTTCCTCCGTTTAATCACAGAAGCAGTGGTCTATGTTCTCAAAGTTTGCAACCAAGATGTTCGGCAGTAAAAATGCCAGAGAAATCAAGAGAATGCGCAAGATCGCCTTGCGTGTTAACGAGCTTGAAGAGCAGTTTGGCAATCTGGCGGACACCGAGTTGCAGGGCAAAACGGCTGAGTTCCGTCGCCGTCTTGATGAAGGTGAGAGTTTGGATGCACTGTTGCCGGAAGCCTTTGCAACGGTTCGCGAGGCCAGCCGCCGTGTTATGGGTATGCGTCATTACGATGTGCAGCTTATTGGTGGCATAACCCTGCATGAAGGCCGGATTGCGGAGATGAAGACCGGTGAAGGTAAAACCCTGGTTGCGACCGCTGCGGTTTATCTTAATGCCCTGCCTGGTAAAGGCGTGCACGTAGTAACTGTAAACGATTATCTGGCACGCCGTGATGCGGAATGGATGGGCAAGCTCTATCGTTTTCTGGGGTTACAGGTGGGTGTGGTTGTTGCTGGCCAGTCGCCAGAAGAAAAGCGGGCTGCGTACCAGGCCGATATTACCTACGGCACCAACAACGAATTCGGCTTTGATTACCTCCGCGACAACATGGCATTCAGCACCGAAGACAAGGTGCAGCGTGGCCTTCACTACGCCATAGTGGACGAAGTTGACTCCATTCTGATCGACGAAGCCCGCACCCCCCTGATCATTTCCGGCGCCGCTGAAGACAGTTCCAAAGCCTACCTGGCCATTAATGAGCTGATACCCAGCCTGGAGAAAGGCGAGGTCAATGAGGAGGGCGAGTCCTCCGGCGATTTCACCATTGATGAAAAGACGCGCCAGGTTGAACTGACCGAAGCGGGCCACGAACGGGTTGAAGAACTGTTGCTAAGCCGCCAGCTGCTTGAAGAGGGCGAAAGTCTCTACTCCGCAGCCAACCTCAGTCTGCTGCACCATGTTCATTCAGCGCTTCGCGCTCACCACCTCTTTCAGAAGGATGTGGATTACATCGTTCAGGGCGGTCAGGTTGTTATTGTTGACGAGCACACAGGCCGTACCATGCCGGGCCGGCGTTGGAGCGAGGGCCTGCATCAGGCAATAGAAGCCAAAGAAGGCCTGAAGATCCAGGCCGAAAGCCAGACTCTGGCTTCAACCACGTTCCAGAATTATTTCCGCCTTTACGACAAACTTGCCGGCATGACCGGTACGGCGGATACAGAAGCTTTCGAGTTTCGCCAGATTTACGGCCTGGATGTGGTGGTCATACCCCCCAACAAACCGATCCAGCGCATTGACTACAACGATCTCGTTTACCTGACGCAGGAAGAGAAATTCCACGCCATTATTGATGAAATCAAGGATGTGACAGGCGAAGGGCGGCCCATTCTGGTGGGTACGGCTTCCATCGAAGCCTCGGAATTGCTTTCCATGCTGCTGAAAAAAGCCCGCATCGAGCACAAGATTCTGAACGCCAAGCAGCACGAATCGGAAGCCCAGATTATTGCCCAGGCCGGTCGCCCCGGTGCGGTCACCATCGCCACCAATATGGCTGGCCGGGGTACGGATATCGTACTGGGTGGTAACTGGGAGCACGAAGCTGCTGCCCTGGACAACCCCACAGAGGAAGAAATCGCGCGCCTGAAGGCAGAGTGGACAGAACGCCACAATCAGGTTCTGGAAGCCGGCGGCCTGCATATTGTGGGTACTGAGCGCCATGAGTCCCGACGTATAGACAACCAGTTGCGCGGTCGTGCGGGCCGTCAGGGGGATCCGGGCTCTTCCCGTTTCTTCCTGTCTCTGGAAGATAACCTGATGCGTATCTTCGCGCCGGATCGGGTCAAGAGCCTGATGCAGGCCATGGGGATGAAGAAAGGTGAAGCCATTGAACACCGGATGGTCACCAACGCCATTGAAAAGTCCCAGCGCAAGGTCGAAGGGCGTAACTTCGACATGCGTAAAACACTGCTTGAGTACGACGACGTAGCCAACGATCAGCGTACGGTTATCTACGATCAGCGTAACGAAGTGATGTCTTCCGATGATATCTCCGAGATGGTCGATACCATTCGTGCAGACGTTGTTGATGCGCTGATCAGCGAGCATATTCCGCCCCAGAGCATGCCGGAGCAGTGGGATGTGGCTGGTCTGGAATCGCAGCTGCAGTCTGAGATGGCCATCGATCTGCCGGTTCAGACCTGGCTGGAAGAGGACAAGAAGCTTTACGAAGAGAACTTGCGCCAGAAAATTCTGGACGAAATCGTGGCCGCGTACCGGGCTAAGGAAGAAATTGCCGGCTCCGAGTCCATGCGCAAATTTGAGAAGCAGGTGTTCCTGCAGGTACTCGATACCCTCTGGAAAGAGCACCTCTCCAACATGGATCACCTGCGCCGTGGTATCCATCTGCGTGGCTATGCCCAGAAGAACCCCAAGCAGGAATACAAGCGTGAAGCGTTTAACCTGTTTGAGACCATGCTGGAAACCATGAAGCGTGATGTCACCAGAGTACTTTGTCACGTTCGGGTCCAGAGCCGGGAAGAGATGGACGAAATTGAGCGCCGGCGCAAGGAAGAACTGGAACAGGAACTTGCCAGGGCACGCCTGCGTCATGACGAAACCAGTGCAACAGCACAGAGCGAAGGCGAGCGAAAAAATGAGGGTCAGGCGGCTGTGCCCGAAACCTTTGTGCGCCAGGAGCGCAAGGTGGGCCGTAACGAGCCCTGCCCATGCGGATCCGGCAAAAAGTACAAGCAGTGCTGCGGTAAGGTGAGCTGATCCGCACCCGCACTGACAGTTAGTTAAGTACGGAACCCGCAATCGACCAGTTGACTGGCAGACTGCGGGTTTTTCGTTTACAGGCATATTTGTTTCAGAATCAGAAGGAGTGGCAGGATGGCGGTCGGACCAGGAACCTTACCCGAATTTTTCCCGGTAGCGGGTGTCAGGCTGGGTGTTGCCAGCGCCGGAATAAAAAAGCCCGGTCGCAGGGATCTGGTAGTGTTTGAGCTGGCACCGGGTAGCCGGGTTGCCGGCCTGTTTACCCGCAACCGGTTTTGCGCGGCGCCGGTTACCCTGAGCCGCCAGCATCTGGCGGAGAAAGCGCCGCGCTATCTTCTGATTAACACAGGCAATGCCAATGCCGGCACCGGCCGGCGCGGCATGGAGGATGCGATAGCCTGCTGTGAGGCTTTAGCAAAGCAGGCCGGTGTCAGTACCGCTGAAGTGCTGCCGTTTTCCACCGGTGTGATTGGTGAGCCTTTGCCGGTTCAGAAAATTGTGAACGCCTTGCCAGATGCCCTGGCCAACACGGCAGACAATCACTGGGCAGAAGCGGCGAGCGGCATCATGACCACAGATACACGGCCCAAGGGCGCGTCAAGGCAGATTGACCTGGGCGGCCACACAATCGCCATTTCCGGCATCAGCAAGGGGGCCGGAATGATTCGCCCCAACATGGCCACCATGCTGGGCTTTATTGCCACCGATGCCCGTATTGCGCCCGATGCATTGCAGGTCCTGGCATCGGAGCTGGGGGAGCAATCCTTCAACCGGATTACCATTGATGGCGATACCTCCACCAACGACGCCTGCATGCTCATTGCCAGCGGCCAGTATAGCGGGCCGGAGATTACCCTCGACAGCCCGCATCTGCCGCCGCTTCAGGAGGCATTAAAAGAAATCTATATGGATCTTGCGCATGCCATAGTGCGCGACGGTGAAGGTGCAACCAAGTTTGTCACCATTCGGGTGACGGGCGCCAGGACCCGGCAGGAGGCTCTGGATGTGGCTTACACTGTGGCGCATTCGCCTTTGGTAAAAACCGCCCTGTTTGCATCAGACCCCAACTGGGGGCGTATTCTGGCGGCGGTTGGCCGCGCCGGTATTGAGGATCTGGACGTTAATGTTCTGGAAATCCACCTCGGAGACGTATGTCTCGTGCGGGACGGTGGCCGTGCTGAGGATTATTCCGAGGAGCGGGGGCAAGCGGTCATGGACCAGGAAGAAATAACCATCGCCATTGATCTCAAACGGGGTGAGGTGAGTGAAACGGTCTGGACCTGCGATTTCTCCCACGACTATGTCAGCATCAACGCAGACTATCGCAGCTGAGAATGACCGCAGTGGAGTCGGATATGCGGGAGATCCATGTCGCCGTCGGGGTAATCATTCGCGATGGGCGCGTACTTATTGCCCGCCGCCCGGAACATGCCCATCAGGGTGGTTTGCTGGAGTTTCCGGGCGGCAAAGTTGAACCGGAGGAAACGGTGCAGGCTGCCCTGGCCCGTGAAATTGCCGAAGAGACCGGCCTGGAAATACCGCTGGGTAGCCTGCGTCCTGTGATTGGTATCCGCCATGACTATGGCGACAAGCGGGTGTTTCTCGATGTCTGGAAAACCGACCAGGCGCAGGGTGAAGCCCTTGGCCGTGAAGGGCAGCCCGTCCACTGGGTGAGCCCTGACAGCCTGCGGGATGAGGATTTCCCGGCGGCTAACCGGCCAATTATCCGGGCGCTGCAACTGCCCTCGTTATTGGCGATAACCGGCCATGTTGGCTCCGGTGCCAGGGGCCTCCAGCAAATGCAAGGCGCCATTGCCGGCTTGTCGAAAACCCGGGGCTCCGGTTTGGTTGTGCTGCGTGCGCCTGACAGGAGTGCAGGCGACTATGCCACCCTTGCAGAATCCGCATTGGATGCCTGCGAGTCAGCCGGTTTCGGTCTTGTTGTCCATGGCTCACCCACAACGTTTGATGACAGTCCCGACGCCGCCGGGTTGCACCTGCCCTGGCGTGAAGCCCGCAGGCTTGAGGCGAGGCCGGTGCCGGATGGAGTCTGGCTTGGAGTTTCATGCCACGATGCCGGTGAAATCGAACATGCCGCATGTATTGGGGCGGATTACGTGACGCTGGGCCCGGTAAAGCCGACAGCCACGCACCCCGGGAGGGCGGCGCTGGGATGGGCGGAATTCCGTGAGCTGGTTTCTGGTGCGCGGGTACCGGTTTTCGGGCTGGGCGGGCTGGCGCCGGCTGATCTTGCGGAAGCGCAGGAGGCAGGCGGCCAGGGCGTTGCCGGCATTCGCTACTGGTGGCCCGGCGGCTGATTACGAGCCTCCGCCGGAGGGCCAAATTTGTTATGATTATAACCAGAGCCTGATGCAGCCCATTGTTCATTTCGCCATTGACTTCAACCAGGTCCAGAATCGGAACCCCAGGAGATACCGTGAGCAAACTGACCCACTTAGACGACAAGGGTGAAGCCCGCATGGTGGATGTTACGGAAAAAGCCGTAACCGAACGTGAGGCCCGTGCCGAAGCCACGATATATATGGCGAGCGAAACCCTGAGAATGATCATCGACGGGGAGCATCCGAAAGGCGACGTGCTGGCAGTCGCCCGTATTGCCGGCATCATGGCGGCAAAAAGAACCCATGACCTGATTCCACTGTGTCATGCACTGAACCTCACCTCCGTGAAGGTGGAGCTGACACCCGGCGCTGATGGTGCGTCGGTGCATATTTTGACCCGTTGCAAACTGGCGGGCCAGACGGGGGTCGAAATGGAAGCCTTGACTGCTGCCAGCATTGCGGCGCTTACCCTCTACGATATGTGCAAGGCGGTTGATAAGGGAATGGAAATAGGTGCGGTGAGACTGCTGGAGAAAAAAGGCGGGCGCAGCGGCCACTGGGTTGCCAACGCTCAATGAAGTCTGATCTGTAAGGCGTTATGGTTCTTAGCCCGGCATTACGCCTGTCATCGGCCCATGGTAGAATGCGCCCCCCGATTTACTGAACCACGAGGAAAGACTGTGGCTGTTCGTTACATCCAGACCTGCCGGTTGCCGACCCCGTTCGGGGTGTTCGATTTGCATGGCTTTGAAGAACCGGACACAGGGAAGGAGCATATAGCTTTGACTCTGGGAGCGCTGGAGAGTGAGGAACCCATGCTGGCCCGTACGCACTCGGAGTGCCTTACCGGTGACGCCCTTTACAGCATGCGTTGCGACTGCGGCTATCAGCTTGAGGAAGCCTTGCGCAGTATCGCCCGTGAAGGCCGTGGGATCCTTATGTATCTGCGGCAGGAAGGCCGGGGTATCGGTCTGCTCAACAAGATCCGCGCCTACCACCTGCAGGATCAGGGCGCTGATACGGTTGAAGCCAACGAGCGCCTCGGGTTTGCAGCGGATCTGCGCGACTACAGCATGTGCAAGGATATGCTGGAGCATCTGGGCATCAAAAGCCTGCGCCTGATGACCAACAACCCACGCAAGGTGAAGGCTCTGGCTTCCTATGGCATTGATGTTACGGAGCGAGTACCCCTGCATGTGGGGCGTAACCCGCACAACGAGCATTATCTGAATACCAAGCAGAGCAAACTCGGGCACTGGCTGGAAACCCACCAGGACGACGACCCGCAGCCATAGCTGGTTAAACAATGCCAAAAGCCCGCCTGAGCGGGCTTTTGGCATTAAAGCAGGGCATGGATTGCCCCGCCGGCTTATTTCACTACTTTAAGCCGTTGGTGCTGCAGGCGCTCCATGCGGGCATTGATGGCCGAGAATATGCCGCCTGCATCCAGCCCACAGGCTTGCAGCAGTTCTCCGTGCTTACCGTGGTCTATGAAGGTATCCGGTAATCCGAGCTGCAGTACCGGCATGGAGGCTTCCTGCCGGTTGAGAAATTCCGTAACAGCACTACCCGCGCCGCCGGCAATCGCATTCTCTTCCAGCGTCACCAGCAACTCGTGCTGCTCCGCCAGGGCCAGAATCAGGGCCTCATCCAGCGGTTTTACAAAGCGCATGTCTGCAACGGTTGCCCCCAGTTTTTCTGCAGCGTCCAGTGCCGGGGCAAGCAGGGTACCAAAATTGAGAATGGCAATACGCCTGCCTTCACGAACGATACGCCCCTTGCCTATTTCAAGAGCGGTAAGTTCTTTTCGGATCGTCGCTCCTGGCCCGGTGCCGCGTGGGTAACGCACAGCAGCGGGACCGTTAAACAGCATGCCGGTATGCAGCAGCTGACGGGTTTCATTTTCGTCTGACGGTGTCATCACGATCATGTTCGGGATGCACCGCAGGTAGCTGATATCAAAAGCACCGGCATGAGTCGGGCCGTCTTCACCCACCAGGCCGGCACGGTCGATGGCAAAGAGTACATCCAGATTCTGGATAGCGACATCGTGTATGAGCTGATCATAAGCCCGTTGTAAAAACGTGGAGTAAATGGCAACCACTGGCTTTGCGCCATCACAGGCCATGCCTGCCGCAAGTGTAACCGCGTGCTGTTCGGCAATCGCAACGTCAAAATAACGCTCCGGAAAGCGTCGAGAGAACGCCAGCAGGTCTGAGCCTTCGCACATGGCAGGGGTAATGCCGTTTACCCGTTCATCCAGCTCGGCAGCATCACACAGCCACTGGCCAAACACGTTGGCGTACTTGGGCTTGTCAGGAGCGGGCTTCACCGGCTCTGGTTTGCTGGGTGGCACAGGCTCGATCTTGTTGATGGCGTGGTAACCGATGGGGTCGGCTTCCGCCGGGGCAAAGCCCTTACCCTTGGTGGTTACCACGTGGAGAAACTGTGGTCCCTCCAGCTCACGGATATTTTCCAGGGTTTCAACCAGTAAGGGCAGGTCGTGCCCGTCTATGGGGCCAATGTAGTTGAAGCCAAGTTCCTCGAACAGGGTTCCCGGCGCAATCATGCCCTTGAAGTGTTCTTCGGTTTTCTTCGCCAGAGCCATCAGGTGCGGCGCACCCTGCAGGACCTTCTTGCTGCTGTCGCGCACCTGGTTGTAGGTGCGGCTTGAAAGCAGCTTGGCGAAATAGTTGGACAGACCACCAACATTGTGGGAAATCGACATGTCGTTGTCGTTCAGGATCACCAGCATGTCGGCGTGCAGGTGGCCAGCATGGTTCAGCGCCTCGAAGGCCATGCCTGCGGTCATGGCACCATCGCCGATAACGGCAATGCTCTTGCGCCCCGTTTTCTGCTGGCGGGCAGCCACGGCCATGCCCAGGGCGGCACTGATGGACGTGCTGGAGTGACCTACACCAAAGGTGTCGTATTCGCTCTCCGCCCGCTTCGGGAAGCCTGCCAGGCCATCCTTGCGCCGGATGCTGCCCATCTGTTCGCGGCGGCCTGTTAGGATTTTGTGGGGGTAGGCCTGGTGGCCCACATCCCATACCAGACGGTCTTCGGGTGTGTTGAATACGTAATGCAGGGCCACGGTCAGTTCCAGTACACCCAGCCCGGCGCCAAAATGTCCGCCTGTCTGGCCAACAGACCATAGCAGGAATGCCCTGAGCTCACGGGCAAACTGAACGAGCTGGTCCGATGGCAGCTCCCTCAATTGTGCGGGTACGTCAACCCGGTCCAGTAACGGAGTGTTGGGCCGCTGTGACGGGATTTCCTTGAAAATATAAGTATCCTGCATCTGCTCGGGTCTTTTCCGGAGTGTTCGGTAACTTCCTGGCATTATAGGGGAACAGGGCCACCTGTTTCACACATGTCCGGGCATTTGTTACGAAATTGTACTGAGCCCCCGCAAGGGTCAATAGGTTCTGGCTACCACATAGTCGGCCATGGCTCTGAGAGGATCGGCTTCCGGCCCGAAATCCTGCAGGCTCTCAAGCGCGCTTTCAAGCAGGGCGGAAAGATGCTCCCGTGCGCCTTCCAATCCCAGCAGCGCGGGATAGGTTGGCTTGGCCCGGGCGACATCAGAGCCCTGTGGTTTGCCGATGGTTTCGGTGTCGCCTTCAATATCAAGGAGGTCATCCTGTACCTGAAAGGCCAGCCCGAGGGCTTTGGCATAACCGGCCAGTGCCTGCAGTGAGCGGTCACTGACGCCGGGCGCGGTCAGGGCTCCGATGCGAACACTGGCTTCAATCAGGGCGCCGGTTTTATGCCGGTGCATGGTTTCCAGCTGGGCAAGATCGAGGCTCTTGCCCACGGACTCCAGATCAATCGCCTGGCCACCCACCATGCCACTGTGCCCGCTTGCTCGGGCCAGCTCCTGAATCATGGCAAGACGCGCCCCTGTTGCAATGCCCGGAGCCTCTGCCAGCCATTCGAAGGCCAGGGCCTGCAAGGCATCGCCGGCGAGGATGGCGGTGGCTTCATCAAAGGCAATGTGGGCTGTGGGGCGGCCCCGGCGCAGTTCGTCGTTATCCATTGCGGGCAAGTCGTCATGCACAAGCGAGTAAGCGTGGATCAGCTCCACCGCACAGGCTGGCACCAGTGCCGCATCCATGCCCTGGCCGAGGGCGTTTGCGGCGGCCAGGCTCAGGGCCGGGCGAATACGCTTGCCACCACCCAGAACACTGTAGCGCATGGCCTCCTGCAGCCGCTCGGAGGTAGACCCGGAGGCAATGCGGCGATCCAGCTCTGCATCCACGCGGCTGCGACAGGTTTCCAGGTATTCCATGAAAGACGGTTTTCCATTGTGCATCAGTCGGCGTCATCCGGAGAAAACGAATGGGTTTCCAGAGTGCCATCGTCGTTCTGTACCAGTTGCTCAACCCGCTGTTCGGCGCTTTTCAGGGCCTGCTGGCAGGCGCGAGTGAGCTTTACACCACGTTCGAAGGCAGCCAGGGATTGCTCCAGGGACATCTCGCCCTGCTCCAGATTGCGAACCAGGGTTTCCAGCTCATCAAGGGATTTTTCAAAATCAGCAATGGATGTTGCGTCTTGTTGACTGGCCATCGGCGGCCCTCCGATCGGGTGAACGAATTTGCGGATTATATCAGAGGCTGAGCGCTATCGCTGCCAGTGGAATTCCCGGTACTCATCCGGGCGGCCTTCGGGTGCCCAGCTTTGTTCGGTAACGTATATTTCACCCGAATCAGAGACACTGACAATGGTTGTTGCGCGGGTGCCATAGTCCGTACCGGTTATAAATGGCGACGATAAAAAACGCTCCGTATCGCGATTCACGCCGGTATCTGGCAGCAGGTGGTCCGGCGCCGGCGTAGTATCCTGCAACAGCCGGGTAAGGTCATGGTGCAAGGCTTCGGCGCTGTTCCGTGCCGCTTTCACGGTATGATCGACGGCTTCTCTGAGGCGCACGAGTTTGGGCCAGGGGGTTTGCAGCAGGTGATTGCTCAGGCCATAGGTTCCACGGAAAATACTGCGGCCCGGATGGGCGTCGCGGTTGCTGAAATACCAACCGGACGTCTCGCTGAGGCGCACAAGGTTGAATCCTGCATAACGGGCAGTCGTGTTTGCAAGGTTTTCCCGCAACTGTGCTTCCGGCTCGCCCAGAGCCCTGAGGGGCAGCTCACCACGGCTGGCATGGCCGGCCTCGGGTGAACCTTCGCGAACATTGGTTACTGCGGTTACCCGGCCTTCGGGAGAAACCGCCAGCCAGGTGCCTCGGGATCGCAGATCCCTGCCGGAGAGCACCCGCTGGCCGGTTTCCGTTGTCCACCAGTCCAGTGGTGCAGTAGGGCGGCGAAAAAACTCGTCCCGGTTGGCGGCCACCACCAGGGGGAACCGGGCGCTCTGGCCAAGAGAGAATGCGATCAGGCACATGCGGGGTTTATCTCCCGGGTTAATGGTTTATTGCTGGGTGATGAACGTGCTGCTGGTGTGTATCATACCAGCCTTATTTTGCCGGATCTGTGAGTGACTATGTCCCTGTTGTCGGTATTTTCCATCTATCTGTTGCTTGGAGCCTTCGCGGGCACACTTGCGGGCCTGTTTGGTATTGGCGGTGGCCTCATTATTGTGCCGGTACTGATTTTCAGTTTCGGGTTACAGGGCTTCAGCCCCGAAATCGCAGCCCATATGGCTGTGGGCACCTCGCTGGCCACCATTGTTTTTACCTCCATGAGTTCGATTCGCACTCACCACATCCACGGAGCCATTCGCTGGGATGTATTTCGGCCCATGGCCCTTGGTATTGTGGTTGGTGCCGTAACAGGAGCCTGGACAGCGGCCTTATTGAGCGGCGCCGCCCTGGAACTGATTATCGGGCTGTTTGTCATTCTGGTGGGCATTAAAATGCTGTTTGATGTAAATCCCTCGCCGGGCCGGGACATTCCCGGCAAGCCGGGCCTTGGTGCGGCAGGTGCGGGTATTGGCTGGGCTTCCGCCATATTCGGTATAGGGGGAGGCACCCTGACCGTGCCTTATCTGAGCTGGTGCAACGTTCGCATGCAGCAGGCGGTGGGTACCTCAGCGGCATGCGGGTTGCCCATTGCGGTAGCCGGTGCGCTTGGCAACGCCTGGACGGGTTGGCAGGAGCCGGTACTGCCTGAATACAGCCTTGGCTTTATCTATGTGCCGGCCCTAATTGGAATCATTCTCACCAGTGTGATGTTCGCGCGCGTTGGAGCCAACCTGGCACACCGGCTTAATGCCAAAGTGCTGAAGCGTGTGTTTGCCATCCTGCTCTTGCTGGTTGGCCTTCGTTTTCTTTTGAGCTGAGAGGTTATTGATGCTTCAGCATCCACAGATAGACCCGGTTGCCATTGCTATCGGGCCACTCAAGATTCACTGGTACGGGCTTACCTACCTTGTCGGGTTTCTTGCCGGTTGGTGGCTGGGCAGGTTGCGTTCACGAAAACCCTGGTCTCCGGTTACCGAAGAACAAATGGGCGACCTGCTGTTTTACCTTGCGCTTGGCGTCATTCTGGGCGGGCGCTTTGGCTACGTGATCTTCTACAATTTCGATACTTTTCTGGCGGATCCGCTGTGGCTGGTGCGGGTTTGGGAAGGTGGTATGTCATTCCACGGTGGATTACTGGGTGTCATGTTCGCCATGTGGTGGTATGGCCGCAAAATCGGAACCGGCTTCTGGCGCCTTGCCGATTTCGTTGCACCCCTGGTGCCGGTGGGCCTTGGGGCCGGGCGTATTGGTAACTTCATTAACGGTGAACTCTGGGGCAAACCTACGGATCTGCCCTGGGGCATGGTGTTCCCCCAGGCACCGGACGCGCTGGCACGCCACCCCTCCCAGCTGTACCAGTTCGCCCTCGAGGGTGTGGTGTTTTTCATTATACTCTGGTGGTTCTCAGCCAAACCGCGCCCGAGAATGGCTGTGGCCGGGCTGTTCCTTGTGTGCTACGGCGTTTTCCGTTTTCTGGTGGAGTTTGTGCGCCAGCCGGATGCCCAACTGGGCTATCTGGCGTTTGACTGGCTGACCATGGGGCAGGTACTTTCCTTCCCGATGATCCTGACCGGCGCTGCCCTGATGTTTATTGCTTACCGGAGAAACGCGGAATGAAGGCTTATCTCGATCTTATGCGGGACGTAGTGGACAACGGATTCGATAAAGGCGATCGAACCGGCGTTGGCACCCGCTCGGTTTTCGGGCGCCAGATCCGTTTTAACCTTCAGGATGGCTTCCCGCTGGTCACCACCAAAAAAGTGCATCTGCGCAGTATAATTTACGAGCTGCTCTGGTTCCTGAACGGCTCCACAGACAACAACTGGCTGAAAGAGCGGAAGGTTTCCATCTGGAACGAATGGGCGCTGGAAAACGGCGACCTCGGACCGATTTACGGTAAACAATGGCGAAGCTGGGAGTGCCCGGATGGCCGGGTAGTGGACCAGATCAGCGAAGTGATTGAGCAGATTCGCAACAAACCAAACTCCCGTCGCCTGATTGTCTCCGCCTGGAACCCGGCAGAACTTCCGGATGAGTCGATCAGTCCGCAGGAAAACGTAGAGAAAGGCCTTATGGCGTTGGCTCCCTGTCATTGCCTGTTCCAGTTCTATGTGATTGACGGCAAGCTCTCCTGCCAACTTTACCAACGCAGCGCCGACCTGTTTCTGGGAGTGCCGTTCAATATCGCATCTTATGCGCTGCTGACTCACATGATCGCTCAGCAATGTGATCTGGATGTTGGCGAGTTCGTTCATACCTTTGGCGACTGTCACCTGTATCAAAATCACCTCACCGATGACATCGTTTTCGAGCAGCTAAAGCGCGAGCCCAAAGTCTTGCCGAACCTGGTTATCAAGCGTAAGCCAGACTCCATTTTCGATTATGAACTGGAAGACTTCGAATTCGAAGGCTACGACCCATACCCCGGAATCAAAGCGCCCATAGCAATCTAAATCAGTCAGGCTCCACCCAAAGTTCGATCGCAAGGATGCGGGAAGGACTCTCCAAAAATGTGCGGAGCCATGGATGGCGGAGCCAAGCGTGCACGGACGTATTCACAGCGTTTTTTGGAGAGTCCTTCCCGCATTCTTGCAGCCCCCGAATCAGAGGAACCCAAGCATGCGTAAAGCACTAATCGTCGCCATGTCCCGAAACCGCGTTATTGGTCGGAACAATAATTTACCCTGGTACTTACCGGGTGATCTGAAGTATTTCAAGCAGGCGACCATGGGGAAACCCATCATCATGGGCCGTAAAACCTGGGACTCCATTGGCAGGCCGCTACCAGGCCGCATGAATGTCGTTATTTCCCGCAATGCAGACCGGGAAGCACCCGCTGGAACTGTTACAGCAAAATCACTGGAAGAGGCCCTGATAAAAGCCGAAGCACAGGCTGAACTGGATGGTACTGACGAAGTAATGATTATCGGGGGAGGGCAGATCTATGCAGAAGCGCTACCCATGGTAGACCGCCTGTACATCACCCAGGTGCACGCCGAAGTGGATGGCGATGCGTATTTTCCGGAAGTGAACTGGGATGAGTGGGAAGAAATCGGACGGGAGGATTTCTCCGCGTCCGACAACAATCCTTACGACTACAGCTTCGTGGTCTATCAGCGCTTGGCGTCAGACTGACGGGGAGGCCGCTTGCCGGCTGGCTTGCCACCTTTACCAGGTGGTTTGCCGCGTGTGCCGGAACCGCCAGGCTTGCTGCGCCCCTTGTAGCCACCTTTGGGTGGGCCCTTGCGGAACTCTCCCGGGCGACCGCCTTTGCGGTCGCGGCGTGGAGGTGGCGTTGCGGAAACTACAGGCAGGGCTTCCGGCTGCTCCAGCGGCAGAGATCCAGGCTGCATAGCCTCCATCCAGCAGGCCAAAGCACCGGCGACCATGGCAATGTCCATTTCATTGCGCTCGGCGATTTCATCCAGCAGCGCCATGGATTTGGCCAGCTTCTTGTCTTCAGCAAAGCCCATCAGCTGGGTTTCAAACTGCTCTTCGCGCATTTTCTTCAGTTCAACCGGTGAGGGCAGTTCATAGGGCATCATCGGCGAGTTGGTAGCGCGCTCAAGGGTGCGCAGCCAGCTCCGCTCGCGGGGGGTTACCAGCAGAATCGCCTTGCCTTCACGCCCGGCACGGCCGGTACGCCCCACCCGGTGGATGTAGGCTTCGGTATCGTAGGGCACGTCGTAGTTGATAACGTGGGTGATTCTGGGAACGTCCAGGCCGCGGGCGGCAACGTCGGTTGCAACAATAATGTCCTTCTTGCCGCGCTTGAGGTCTTCAACAGTCTGCTCACGCTGGCGCTGGTTCAGGTCGCCGTTCAGGGGGGCCACAGCGTGGCCGCGGGCGCCAAGCTTCTCAGCCAGCAGCGTGGTTTCGGCCTTGGTGCGCACAAAAATAATCGCGCCTTCAATTGGTTCCACTTCCAGAATACGCGTCAGGGCGTCCAGCTTGCGCTCGGCATAAACCGGCAGAACATACTGGGAAATCCGCTCAACGGTACGGGTTTCGCTCTCGATTTTTACTTCTACCGCATCACGCAGGTAGGTTTGAGCCACCTTCTTGATTTGCGGAGGCATGGTGGCTGAGAAAAGCGCACGCTGACAGTTTTCCGGCGTCTTGGCCAGAATGGCCTCTACGTCATCAATAAAGCCCATGCGCAGCATTTCGTCGGCTTCGTCCAGAACCAGAGCCTTCAGGTTGCCCAGCTTCAGGGTACCTTTGCGAAGGTGGTCGAGCATGCGACCGGGGGTGCCGACGATAACCTGGGCGCCGCGCTTGAGGCCTTTGATCTGGGGGTAAAAATCCTGACCGCCGTAGATGGGTAAAACGTGAAAATGCCTGAATTTGGACGCGTAGGAGGTGAAGGCCTCCGCTACCTGAATGGCCAGCTCCCGTGTAGGCGCCAGTACCAGAATCTGGGGTTCACTGACCGAGGCATCGATCCGGCTTAACAGTGGTAAGGCGAAGGCAGCGGTTTTACCCGTGCCGGTCTGGGCAACGCCCAGCAGGTGCTTGCCAGCGATCAGTGCAGGGATGCACTGGGCCTGGATGGGTGTCGGGGTTTCATAGCCAATAGCGGATACAGCTTCAAGTACGGCTGGATCAAGCCCCAGTTCGGCAAAAGACAATTCAGACATTGATTTACTCGGTATTCGGAAGGTAGAGCATTGCCGGGCAATGCGTTATGTGGCGAGATTATAGCCGGTTTTGGCCGGTTTTAATACGTAAAATCCTGTGCCGGCGGTAGGTAGTTGCCGGTGCACAGACGTTGCTTTGTGCCCGTGTTTTCGGCAATCTTTCTGCTTTCTCCGATAGGTTGCTAACAGGAAAGCACAATGACCTTTGACGAACTGATAACCGCGGGCCGTGCCAGTAAAGAGCTGGTGATGCCTGCCACCTGGTCCCAGGGGCGTGCAACATTCGGCGGTTTGGTGACCGCTCTGTTGTTTGACCGCATGGCACGGATGGTCTCCGACAGCCGGCCGATGCGTTCCATGCATGTGTCTTTTATTGGTCCGGTAGAGGCCGATGTGCCAGCGGTTTTCGACGTATCTGTTTTGCGCGAGGGTGGGTCGGTCAGCCAGGTTGAGGGACGGATTACCCAGAACGGAGAACCCCGGCTGGTGAGCATGGCGGCCTTTGCCGGTGGGCGGGAATCGGTTGTTCAGGTTGACGGTGTTCTGGCTCCGGCTGCAAAACCCGTGGAAGAGTGCCAGGGCCTGCCATTTATTGAAGGTGTTACGCCGGGCTTTATTGGCCACATAGAGATGCGCTGGGTATACGGAAGTTTACCGTTCTCCGGCGGGAGCGGGCGTGAAATGGGCGGCTGGATGCGGTTCCGGGAAGTGCCTGAGATTATCACCGACGCCCACATTGTGGCACTGATTGATGCCTGGCCGGCACCGGTTCTCCAGCATTTCAAATCCCGGGTGCCGGCCAGCTCCCTGTCCTGGGCCTTTGATATTATCCACCCGCGGCCTGCCCTGAATGCCGATGACTGGCTTTTGTACAAAGCAACGATTGATCAGACCGGCGACGGTTATTGTCACTTCGATGCCCGGGTCTGGACCCCGCGAGGTGAGCTGGTTGCTGTCAGTCGTCAGACAGCAACCGTATTTGGCTGAGTCATACAGGAGAGGTCAAGAAATGGCGGTCAGGCTGCCATTTCTGCTTTCAGGGCATCAATGATAATACGCGCAAAGTCTTCGGGTGAATCTTCCTGCAGGAAGTGCCCGCCGCGCAGGGTTATGTGGGGCTGGCCCAGGGCGCCGGGGATGCGGCGCTGCATGTAACGGTCGCCCCCGCGGGTAATGGGGTCGCCGTTGCTGAAACAGGTGATGAACGGCTTTCGCCATTTTTCCAGGACTTTCCACGCCGCTTTGTTGGCATCGCTTGCCGGGTCAGCCGGCGACACGGGCACCAGCTTGGGGAAGGCACGGGCTCCGGCCTTGTACTCGGTTGAAGGGAAGGGAGCCTCGTAGGCTGCCAGTTCGTATTTGTTCAAGGTGCGCTCGGTACCCAGTTGTACAATCCGGCCAACCGGAAACCAGGGGCTGTGGGTTGCGAATGCCTTCCACACGCTGAATATGGCCGGTGTGCGGGTTTCACCGGTGGGCAACATACCGTTGCCTACGATGATGCGCTGGAACCTGTCCGGATGTTCAGCCGCAAGCCGCAGGCCCAGAAGTGAGCCCCAGTTCTGGCAAACCAGGGTTATGTTCTGCAGGTTCAGGGCTTGCAGCCAGTTTGTGAGCCAGGTCATGTGGCGGTCGTAGCTGTAATCATCCACAGAGGCGGGCTTGTCTGATTTCCCGAAGCCGACAAGATCCGGCGCCAGTACCCGGTGGCCGGCCGCAGCAACAACGGGAATCATATGGCGGTAGAGGTACGACCAGGAAGGTTCTCCATGCAGCATGAGGACCGGCGATGTGCCAGCGGGGCCTTCGTCGACATAATGCATCCGGAGGCCAGGTTCGACATCCAGGTAATGAGGAGTAAAAGGGTAATCCGGAATACCCGCAAAGCGGTGTTCCGCGGTTCTCAGAATACGCATGCCATCGACTGTCCTGACTGATTGGTTGCGTGATTGTCAACGGGGAATGTTTCCGGATCCGCCACAACAATCTTAAAGCAACAGGATAAATCAGTTGGCAGTTTTGTGTGTTTGAGTTGCGTAACAGAGCGTTGTGGCTTTGAATCAGGGGCTGTCCGGGTCGATCACAGGCCGTCGGTTGGAGCGTTTGTCTTCCCAGGCGAGGTCTTTGGGATCATACCAGCCTATGGCGTCCAGCACTTTTGCCCGGGTTGTGGCAGAGAGTGTGGGCCAGAGCTCCTGAAAGTCTTCCAGCCCCTGATCACGTAAGCGCTGCTGTTTACTCTGCAGGCGATTGATGATTTGTGGCAGTTGCAGTGCCTCGCCCAGTTGCCCCGGCACCAGGACATCCTGCCCCATCACTTTACGGCGATGGGTTCGGGCAGCCAGCACCCTGCGGAGTTCCCGGGCAGCGTCCAGCGCGGTTTCTGTGGTAAAGGTTTCCAGTTCCAACACCATGACCTGTTTAATAGATGATCAATAACCTTCCACTATAACCTAAAGCATGCATAAGTGGCCACGGGGTCATGTTAGGCTATTGCACATCTGAATCTGACCGGGATAAAACAGAATCATGTACGCAAAACTTGAGACACGGACCTTTCTTGCCATGCTGGTCGGGGTGTCCCTGGCTTTCGTGTTTCTCATGAAGCCTTTTTTTGGCCCCATCTTCTGGGCAATTGCCATTGCCTTGATTTTTCATCCATTCCAGATGTATCTGGTGCGCCGGCTGGGGGAGCGGCCAAACACCAATGCCCTGATTACCCTGACGGTATGCATGCTGATTGTGGTGATTCCGGTGCTGGTGCTGGTAACGTCCCTGGTGGCTGAGGGACTGGGCATCTATCAGCAGATCCAGGATGGGGAGATCAAGCCTGGGGAATATATTGACCAGGTGAACAAGTCCTTCCCCGCCATTCAGTCGCTTCTGGCCCAGTTCGATGTCAGCTTCAGCGAAATTCGTGACCGGGTTGTCAGTGTGTTTTTGGGGGGCAGCCAGTTTCTTGCCAAACAGGCCCTGGGGATCGGCCAGAATACCTTTCAGTTTTTCCTGGGGCTGGCCCTGATGGTTTATCTGGCGTTCTTCTTGCTGCGGGATGGCAGCAAGCTGGTTGATCTGATTATCCGTGCGCTGCCGCTCGGGGATGAGCGCGAGCGCCTGCTGTTCGCAAAATTTGCGGAAGTAACCCGGGCAACGGTCAAGGGAAACCTGTTGATTGCCATCATACAGGGTGCTCTGGGGGGCATTATTTTCTGGATACTTGGCATTGGCGGGGCACTGCTGTGGGGGGTGGTTATGGCCATATGCTCACTATTACCCGCTGTTGGTGCTGCTCTGGTGTGGGTGCCGGCGGCGATTTACCTGGCAGCTATCGGCGATATAGTGCAGGCGGCGGTGCTGACGCTGTTTGGCGTAGTAGTGATCGGATTGGCAGATAATCTGTTACGGCCGATTCTGGTTGGCCGGGATACCAAACTGCCGGATTACATTGTGCTGCTTTCAACTCTGGGCGGTATTGTCATGTTCGGAATCAACGGCTTTGTTATGGGCCCTCTTGTTGCGGCGCTGTTCATGGCTTTCTGGGGAATTTTCATCCGTGAGTTCAGCGAAGAGGCCCACCGGGCCGACGATGAACCGCGTGATGTCGGTTAAGGCGACACTAGACAAAAGTATGCTAGGCTTTGGCAAGTTTGCCCCAGTCTGTGGAGATTGGCACCACATAACAAGAAAGATGCAGGTATCGCTTGGATATCAGGAGTAAAGCAGGTGAGTATCATGAAAAATGCCACCGCCCGTTTGGGCCGTCTTGCGCTGGCGACTGGCACAGCTATAGTCCTGGGCTTCGCCCCCGCCGTTTTTGCCGATGAAACGGTTGCACTGAAGAATGCCTTGTACGGTGCCGGGTACAGTATTTCCAATATCGAGCCCGGCATGGACGACGCCACGCGGTCTGAGCTGATCCGCTTTCAGAAAGACAATGGCCTGCAGGCAAGCGGGATTCTGGATGAGCCAACCAAAAAAGCCCTGGGTATGATTCGCGTGCAGGTCGCCGCCGCGGCGCCCGCTTCACAGCCGGAAAGTGCCCGGCCGGCGGCGGCCAGCGAGCCTGAGCCTGCCGGAGACGACGTTATCGAAGAAGAGGATGATGGCGGCTGGTCGTTATTCTGATCGAGGCTCGATTCTCGCAGTTGGAGTGACTTGTCAGCCCGGCCCGGACATAAAAAAGCCCGCACGGATAGCCTGAGCGGGCTTCTTGTTTTGCCGGGAGCCCGTCAGTCCAGTTTTTCCAGATCCCTTACAGCACCTTTGTCGGCACTGGTTGCCAGCAGCGCGTAGGCTTTAAGTGCTGCAGACACCGCCCTGTCTCTGGGTTGTTCCGGCTTCCAGCCTTTTGCGTCGCGGGCCTCACGGCGACGATCCAGTTCCTGTTGATCCAGTTGCACATTGATGGATCGCTGCGGAATGTCGATAACGATCACATCCCCGGTTTCGATCAACCCGATGGCACCACCGGACGCTGCTTCCGGAGATGCGTGACCGATTGACAGCCCTGAGGTGCCGCCAGAGAAACGGCCATCAGTCAGCAGGGCGCAGTCCTTACCCAGGCCCTTGGATTTGAGATAACTGGTGGGATAGAGCATTTCCTGCATACCCGGGCCGCCCTTGGGGCCTTCATAACGGATAATAACCACTTCGCCGGGTTTCACTTCGTCATTCAGAATGCCGGCAACGGCAGCATCCTGGCTTTCAAATACCCGTGCCCTGCCTTCAAACACGTAAATGCTTTCATCCACCCCTGCGGTTTTCACCACACAGCCGTCAACCGCAATGTTGCCATAGAGAACCGCAAGGCCACCTTCAGAACTGTAGGCATTCTCCACAGACCGGATGCAGCCGGCCTCCCGGTCGCCATCAAGGCTGGGCCAGCGTGTGCTCTGGCTGAAGGCAGTCTGGGTGGGGATGCCTGCTGGCCCGGCCTTGTAGAATTCCACAACCTCTTTTGTGGGGGCGCGCATGATGTCCCAGGTTTCCAGCGCTTCTTTCATGGTTTTGCTGTGGACTGTTGGCAGGTTGGTATTGATCAGCCCACCGCGTTCCAGTTCGCCCAGAATGCCCATGATGCCACCAGCACGGTGCACATCTTCCATATGGTATTTGGGCGAGTTCGGAGCCACTTTGCACAGTTGCGGAACCTTGCGGGAAAGCTGGTCAATGTTGTTCAGGGTGAACGGCACTCCGCCTTCCTGTGCCGCTGCCAGCAAGTGCAAAATGGTGTTGGTGGACCCGCCCATGGCGATATCCATCACCATGGCATTTTCGAATGCCGCCATGGAGGCGATGCTACGGGGTAGTACACTGGCGTCGTTGTGCTCGTAGTAGCGCCTTGCATTCTCCACAATCTGGCGACCGGCTTTCAGGAACAACTGTTCGCGGTCAGAGTGGGTGGCCAGCATGGAGCCATTACCGGGCAGGGCCAGGCCAATCGCTTCGGCCAGACAGTTCATGGAGTTGGCGGTGAACATGCCGGAGCAGGAGCCGCAGGTGGGGCAGGCGCTGCGCTCGTATTCGGCCACCATTTCGTCGTCGGCTGTGGGGTCGGCGGCAATGACCATGGCGTCCACCAGATCCAGTTTGTGTTCAGACAACCTGGTTTTGCCGGCCTCCATTGGCCCGCCGGATACAAAAATGGCAGGAATGTTCAGTCGCATGGCTGCCATCAGCATGCCCGGTGTGATTTTGTCGCAGTTGGAGATACACACCAGCGCGTCGGCACAGTGGGCGTTCACCATATATTCAACGGAGTCAGCAATGATTTCGCGGGAAGGCAGGGAATAAAGCATGCCGTCGTGACCCATGGCGATACCATCGTCCACAGCGATGGTGTTGAATTCCTTGGCGACACCCCCGGCTGCTTCAATTTCGCGGCAGACCAGTTGCCCCAGATCCTTCAGGTGAACGTGCCCGGGCACAAACTGGGTAAATGAGTTGGCTACGGCGATTATCGGCTTGCCGAAATCGTCATCCTTCATGCCGGTGGCGCGCCAGAGGGCCCGGGCGCCTGCCATGTTACGGCCTGCGGTGGAAGTCCGCGAACGATACTGAGGCATTGTGTTCGTATCTCTCTTTATGGATAGGTGGTGATTGCTCTAATGTGAGAGGCAAAGGATACCAGATTAGACCCCTGGCGCATGGTTGTTTTCCTGTGTCGTGGTTACAATAGTTGGCAGATATCATAAATCAATGCCCCGCCTTGAGCCGATTAAGGAGATTGTCTATGGCTAGCCAGGAAAGCCTGCCGCTATGCCGTTTGAAAGCTTTTCAGCCATTGAACCGACTGACTGATGACCAACTGGTATTGCTTGCCAGCCGGGCCGAGCGACGGGCGTTTGGTCCGGGCCAGCGTGTGCTCGAGCGGGGCGTACGTGATGGGCTGGAGTATTTTCTGGTAAACGGAACGGTGGAGCTGGAGTCCCTTGATGGTCGCAAATCTGTTATCGAGGCGGAAACCGAGAAGGCACTGAATCCCATCGCCAGGTTACAGCCGAGAATGTACGACGTTACCGCCGTAAAACCCTGCGAGTTTCTGGTGGTGGAGCAGGATGTACTCAGCCAGCTTTTGCGCGCAGCGCCAGTTACGCAGGTGGAAATGGACTCCGGCGAAAGCCTTGGCGGTGGTGAGAGTGAGGAGCATCACCTTCTTATGGAGTTCTATGGGGAGCTTCGCTCCAACCAGCTAAAGCTGCCCAGTGTTCCGGATGTGGCATGGAAGGTTCGGCGCCTGGTGGACAGAGAGGACTCCACTGCCGACCAGGTGGCAAGTGCGGTCTCTGCCGATCCGGCCATGGCAGCCAAGCTGGTGCGGGCATGCAACAGCCCGCTTTATCGCGGGTTCAGCGATGTGCGTAATGTTCGTGAGTCGGTTATCCGGCTGGGCATGCGAACCACCCGTCAGCTCGTTACCGTGTTTTCCATGCGGGAGGTGTTCAAAAGCAGGCACCCGTTGCTGCAGAAGGAAATGGAAAAGCTTTGGCGGCATTCCCGGGAGGTAGCCGCCCTTTGTTGGGTATTGGCGGATCATGCCACCCGGCTGAACCCGGAAGAGGCGCTGCTGGCTGGCCTGCTGCATGACATAGGTGCGGTTCCGGTTCTGGTGCAGGCAGAGCACCACGCAAACCTGTTTGCCGACGTTAGCAATCTGCAAAACGCCATCAGCGAACTTCGTGCTGATGTGGGCACGGCGGTTCTCGAAAGCTGGGCTTTTCCGCCGGCCTTCGTTGATGCTGTGCGCCATGCGGAGGACTGGCACTACGAGAGCCGGGAGCCGGAACCGCAACTTGTGGACGTAGTTATCGTGGCGCAGCTACACGCCATGATTGGTTCCAGCCAGAACAGGAGCCTGCCTGCGTTTGACCGGGTGCCGGCCTATCACCGGCTTGGCGAGCTTGAACTGAATGCTTCCCGCAGCCTGGAGCTTCTGACTGAAGCGCGGGCAAGGGTGGAAGAAGTCCAGCAACTGTTGTCGATTCGGTGAAGGTTGCGATTTTCCCCTGAGCTATGTAGTGCTTCCGAAGGGCTGAAACAGCACCTTCCGGAAATGCAGTGATTCTCTGGCTCGGCTCAGCCGCCGTCTGCAGGCGTTACTTGAAGCCCCCGAAGCAACCAGATGGCGTTACGAAACCGGTGCGTAATATTGCACGGCATCTGGCCATCTGGACCACAGATAGCCAATACAGAAAACCAGCCAGGCCAGTACCGCAGAAACCGTCACTGAATCCGGAGCAATAGGAACCCGGTCGAACCGGCTGAAACTGGCCCTGGTGGCGCCGGTAATTGCCAGCCCCAGTAACAACCCGCCCAAGATATCGCTGAACCAGTGAACGCCCAGATAAAGCCGGCTCAACGCCACTGGAATCAGCGGTAATGAGAGTAAGACATAGGCCTGCCAGCGTTTGCGGTTACGGGTTTCCGCTGCCACGAAGCTTGCCAGCAAGGTAACAAATACGGTGATGCCCGCGGTGTGACCACTGGGAAAAGAACCGGACGAAGGCGGGTTTACAACACGGTCCGGGCGGTCTATGCCGAAAGCTGCCTTTAATCCCCAGACCAGCACAACAGTCATGAGTGCGGCAAACAAAATATGGGCTGCCGCTGCATAGTGCCCGCGAAACGCCAGTGTCAGGCATGCCAGTACTGCTGCCGCCATGAGCACCGGCGGGTCGCCAAGAAGCGTTGCGATGATGGCAGGTGTATCGAGCAGAGGCTGGCGAAGTTCCGCGAACCACTGCATCGCCAACTGATCGAAGGGCGCAATCAGGTCTGTCATGGTTGCCAGTTGGCCCCAGAGGATAAACAGGGCGAGTGTGCCCAGGGCAAGCATCAGCGACGGCAGCGGGAACTCACCTTCCCGGGCCGGCCGTTCATTGGTGTAGAGGCGCCAGAAGTGATGGGTGGTTTCATACTGTGCCATCTGGCGCTGAAGCCAGAGATAGGGGCGGCTGTCTTCGCCAAGGCCAAGCTGGAACCGGAATATAACGAGGTAGATCAGGGCCAGTATGGCGAGGCTGATGCCGGTGACCATGTAAGCGTGTGCCGGAAGCTGCACTTTGCTTGCCAGAGCACTGCCCACCAGAAAGCCCGGCAAAATGTAAACCGGGGCCCAGCCAATGGCTGAACCGATGTTGAAGGCCAGAAAGCGGCGCCAGGGCATCATGAGGGCGCCGGCAATCAGGGGGATTACGGGCCGCACAGGCCCCACAAAGCGCCCGATAATCACACTTTTGCCGCCGTGTCTGTTGAAAAAACGCTCGCCTTTGGCGATCAGCCCGGGATATCTGCTCAGGGGCCAGACGCTGTCCAGCCGCCCCTGGAACAGTCTCCCGATTGCAAAGCTTGCGGTATCTCCCGCGACGGCGCCGAGCCCGGCCCATAGCAGTGCCGCCATCAGGGGCATGCCAATTTGCGCAGCCATTGCAGCAATGGTGAACAAAAAGGCAACGCCTGGCACAACAATGCCGGCAAGGGCCAGAGACTCGATAAATGCTGTGCCGAACAGTGCAAACGACAGCCAGCCAGGGTTGGCACTGAGCCACGCAGTCAGATCCGAAAGCCACGCAGCGCTCATGTCCTGAGCATTTCTCCCGGGCTGAACCAGGCCGAATCAGCGCCGCGTTTGCGTGCTTCCAGCATGGCCTGATGCGCACGTTTGCGCAGGGTATCGGTGCGGGTGTCGCTGTGGCCCCGGGTTGTGCAGCCAAGGCTTACCGTCGCTTTGCCAATCACCGGCCAATGCTGCTCGGCAATGGTGCGGCGTATACGCTCTGCAATCACACGCACGCCTTCTTCGGGTGTGAATGGCAGAATAAGAAAGAACTCCGAGTCATTCAGTGTGTACAGTGTATCGCCGGCCCGGATGACACCAAACAGATGCTGGGTCATGTTATAGAACAACGCCTGCATGTTCTCTTTGCCATGGAGATCTTCCGCTTCGTCGGCGTAATCTATGGCCAGGTTGATGACCGAGAGACTGTGGCCGGTAGCAATGGCCCGGCTGATTTCCTTCTGCAGGGTTTCGTCAAGAAAGCGGGCGTTGTGGGCGCCCGTAACCGGGTCAGTAATGGCAAGGTCTTCGGCAGACTGTGCCATGTGATCGTACTGCCATATATAAAGCGCCGCGACCGTCAGCACGATGAGCAGGCCGCTGATCGCTGTGAGGGCATCCGCCGGTGGCTGCTTCACGAACAGCAGAACGGCCATAGGCGTGATCAGCAGCAGTGACAGCGCCAGCGCCTGGCGAAGGGGCAGAATCAGCAGGTTAAGTATCAGCAGCGGCATGGCCCAGTGGGTAATGCCTGTGCTGGACATTGTCAGCATCGCCGCCAGGAGGCCGCTGTTCAGGCCGGAAAGAATAACCAGATGGCCAGGGGCGGAGAGCTGGTGCCGGCGGCTCAGGATGGTGTAGGCAATGCCTGCCAGAGTCAGGGTGGCCATGCCGGCAGCAAGGTAAAAGAGTTCGTAAAAACCATAGCGCAGGTTCTGCAGGGCCAGAGTGAAAATAAACAGGGTGGCAAGCCCGTAGCCAACGCCGTGGGTCCAGGTTCTCAGCCGGGTTTCAGTCATGGCGCAGATCCTTCCACACGTGGTTGGGCCGGAACGCTGGCCGGCGCCCGGGTGCTGTAGGCCTGGGTGCGGTTGCCGCCTTGCTGTTGTGCACGGCGTAATGCATTGGCGGCACTTTGCTGCAGGCTGTCGGCATCATCGCCTATGTTCAGCCCGGCGATACCGGTACTCACGGTCAGGTTCATGCCATGGGCTTCCAGCAGTGTGCCAAGGCCCTTACGGATGGTTTCAGCACGTTTGATGGCCTCATTGGTGGCTATGCCAGGCAGTATCACAAGAAACTGCAGGTCTGCTGCGCGGTAGTAGGTGTCGAAGTCCCGCAACTGGGAGTGCAGAAAGCGGCCAATACGCGGAAGAATCGAGCGGATATCTTCGTCCGGATCATTGTCACTGGCGTGAGCATCAAGGCCGATCATGATGATGGACATGTCGGTTCCTTCACGCTCACTGCGCTGGATTTCCTTGTGCAGGTCGGCTGTAAGATACTCGCGGCTGGCGGCCTGGGTGAGCTCGTCTGTGCGCCGCAGGGGGGCGAGCTGGCGGGTTTTGTAGTCGCGAAGGAATATGAGCACCGCAGAAAGAAGAACGGTCAGTAAAAGCGCACTGATCATCTGGTGGCGGTCTGCAATGCCCTCGGCCCAGTGTGCGGCGGCCATGGCCAGAGCAACAATGACAACAGTAACAGCGATTGCGATTGCCCGTGGTACCAGCGCAAAGGCAACCAGAGCAAGGCCGTAGAACCAGTGGCTGAGTGCCCAAGGCCCGGTCCAGAAACTGGTCATCAGCAGCAGAACAAGTGCTGCAAAAAACAGCTTCTGAACCCTTGGCCAGGGGCTCAATCTGCGCCCCGGATGGAAACTGCGCCCGCTCATAATCACGCCAGCCGCGGCTGCAGCCGTCGCCGCGGTCAGCGGCTCGCCAAGTGCGGCACACACAGCTGCAACCAGCACGAAACCAGCGAGACTGGCGCGTGATAGCCGGTTCAGCAAAAACTTGTCAGCCGTCTGGGCCATGGTGTTCGTCCTTTTCCGGAATGCCTGTGGTTTGGCAGAGGTATAATATCTGTTTGGGGTGCGTACTTGAAACGGGAAAGGTAAAGTTAGGGTGTTATTCCTGAATTCTGGCAGACAACATATAAGGTAACGGGATGGATATTGCAGTTTATATGCGTGACGTCGGGCAGCAGGCCCGGGCGGCGGCAACACTTATTGCGCGCTCGACCACCGGTGTCCGGAACCATGCGCTAATGGCTACCGCCGAGGCGCTGGATGGGGCCCGCGGTGAGTTGGCGGAAGCAAACGCCCGCGATCTTGCGGGCGGTCGGGAAAACGGCCTGGATGCCGCCATGCTGGACCGGCTGGAACTCACCCCCGCCCGTATTGATGCCATGATTGAGGGGCTGCGCCAGGTTGCCTCTTTGCCTGATCCCATTGGCGCCATTACCGATATGACTTACCGCCCGTCAGGCATTCAGGTGGGCAAAATGCGCGTACCCCTGGGTGTAATCGGCATTATTTACGAATCCCGCCCCAATGTGACGGTTGAGGCGGCAAGTCTCTGTCTGAAGTCGGGAAATGCAACCATTCTGCGCGGCGGTTCAGAGTCCATCCACTCCAATCAGGCCATTGCCCTGTGTCTGGCGAGGGGGCTTGCAGAGGCGGGTTTGCCGGAGGCTTCGGTACAGGTTGTCAAAACCACCGACCGGGCCGCAGTCGGCGAGCTGATCACCATGCCGGATTACGTGGATGTGATTGTGCCCAGGGGTGGTAAGGGACTGATTGAACGAATCAGCCGGGATGCCCGTGTGCCGGTTATCAAGCACCTCGATGGTGTCTGCCATGTGTACATCGACAGCCATGCCGACCCGCAAAAGGCATTGGACGTTGCCATTAATGCCAAAACCCACCGCTATGGTACCTGCAATACCATGGAAACCCTGCTGGTGGACAAAGAGGTCGCTGCGGACATGCTGCCCCTGCTTGGCCAGGCTTTTACTGACAAGGGTGTCGAGCTTCGGGGTTGCGAACACACCAGGGAAATTCTCACAGACATAAAAACTGCGACGGATGCAGACTGGGAAGAAGAGTATCTGGCCCCTGTACTTGCTATTCGAGTGGTGGATGGGCTGGATGGTGCCATCGCGCACATCAATCGTTACAGCTCCCGGCATACCGACAGTATTATTACCGAGAACTATACCCGCGCCCGGCGTTTTATTACCGAGGTTGACTCCAGTTCCGTTATGGTTAATGCATCCACCCGCTTTGCGGATGGCTTCGAGTATGGTCTCGGCGCCGAGATTGGTATCTCCACTGACAAGCTTCATGCTCGCGGGCCAGTGGGGCTTGAGGGGCTGACCTCCCAGAAGTACGTGGTATTTGGCGACGGACATATCCGGGCCTGATGCCAATGCACGTAATTTATGGCGGGACTTTCGACCCGGTTCATCACGGCCACCTGCGCCTGGCACTGGAAATCAGCGAGCGGCTCGGTGATGTTCCTGTCGATCTTGTGCCCTGCCATATACCGCCCCATCGCGGCGCAACCCGTGCAACTGCCGGGCAACGGCAGCGCATGCTGGCGCTTGCCATAGAGGGCGAACTCCGGCTTCGTATTGATGATCGCGAACTGCGCAGGGCCGGTGCCTCCTATACCGCTGACACCTTGCGCCAGCTGCGCAGCGAGCTGGGTGATGAGGTGCCGCTGGTGATGGTGGTGGGCACGGATGCGTTTGCAGGTTTTGATCGCTGGAGGGAATGGCAGCAGATTCCGGGCCTTGCGCACATTGTGGTGGTGCGTCGCCCGGGCTCCACGCTGGCGCCTGAAACCGAGCCTGCCAGGCTGCTGGAAACGCGTCGTGTTGGCAATGCGCAAGCTCTTCACGCAGACCCTTCGGGGCATATCCTGGAGCTGGATCCACCCTTGCTGGATATTTCTGCAACCGGTATCAGGGAGCGCCTTGCCAGTGGCCGGTCAGCCCGTTACCTGATGCCCGATGTGGTATTGACAGAGATTCAGCGCATGGGGCTATACGGAGCATGCCCCGGGGAGAACTTTTAGTGGTACAATTGCAACTGAATATGACTTTTCGGGTGGCCATTCCGGCCGGCACCCGGACAACAGGGTGATTATGCAGGCAGAGCAACTCAAAGATCTGATAGTGAACTCACTTGAAGATGTGAAAGCGCAGGACATCAGTGTTATTGATGTACGGGATCGCACCAGCGTTACCGATTTCATGGTTCTGGCATCCGGAACATCCAACCGTCACGTTAAATCCCTTGCGGATTCCGTTGTACTTGATGCCAAGGAAAAAGGCGTCCGTATCAGCAGTGTGGAGGGCGGTGGCGGCAGCGACTGGATCCTGGTGGATATGGGAGATGTGGTTGTTCACGTAATGATGCCCGCAACCCGCGAGTTTTACGATCTGGAACGTTTCTGGCGTGATGCACCGGATCTCGGTGCTGCGGGCAGCGAGTAATCATGCGGTTGCGCCTGATCTGTGTAGGGCAGAAAATGCCCGACTGGGTCAGTAAGGGGTACGATGACTACGCCCGACGCATGCCTCCGGAAATGCCTCTTGAGCTGGTAGAGATTGCCATGCCCCATCGTGGCAAAAATCCCGATATTCCCAGGCTGATGCAGCGCGAGAGCGAAGCCATCCTGGCGGCAACCGGTCCCCGGGACAGGGTTGTGGCACTGGAAGTGACAGGCCGGCCCTGGTCTACCGAAAAACTGGCCGGTCAGCTGGAAAACTGGCAGCAGGACGGGTGCGACGTAAGTTTTCTGGTAGGTGGTCCGGACGGATTGGCCGAGCCCTGCCGCCAGCGTGCAGACCAGCAATGGTCACTTTCTCCTCTTACTCTGCCTCATCCTCTGGTTCGCATTCTGCTGGCAGAGCAGTTGTACAGGGCCTGGTCGATCACCCGTAACCACCCGTATCATCGGGCTTAGGAAGCATTCATGCCGTGGGGTGAATTCAAGGACACTGCTGCCGAACGCAGGCTGTTCCAGCGCCGTGCCACGGTTATGCTGGTGTTTGTTTTTCTGCTGATGGTGGGGCTTATCGCCCGGATGTACCAGCTGCAGATCGTTGAGCATGAGATCTACACCACTCTCTCGGACAAAAACCGGGTGCAGGTCCAGTCTGTGCCGCCGCCACGGGGGCTGGTCTACGACCGCAACCATGTCCTGCTGGCGGAAAACCGCCCGGTGTTCAGTGTGACGCTGGTTCCGGAGCGGGTCGGGTCCATGGAAGCCACGCTTGAGCAGCTTGTTACAATTCTGGACGTTTCCGAAGATGATATGGAGCGGTTCCAGCGCCGCCTGCGGGAGCCCCGCCGTCCATTCCAGGAAATTCCGCTGCGCTACGACCTGACCGAGGATGAAATAGCCCGCCTGGCCGTGCATCGGCACGAACTGCCAGGAGTAGAAGTGGAGGCGGAACTGGTTCGGTACTACCCCCACAGCGAGCTGACGGCTCATGCGCTGGGCTTTGTGGGCCGCATTAACCGCGAGGAGCTGCAGCGCATAGATCCGGTTAACTATGCAGGCACCAACTACATCGGAAAATCCGGTGTTGAACGATTCTATGAAGAGCTGCTGCATGGGAAAGTTGGCTACCAGCATGTGGAAACCAACGCGCGTGGCCGCACCCTGAGAGTACTGGAGCGGGAAAACCCGGTGCCCGGGGAGGATCTGCAGCTGCATCTGGATTTGCGCCTGCAGCAGCGGGCGCACGAATTGCTGGACGGTCGCCGCGGCGCGATCGTTGCCATCGAGCCTGCAACGGGCGGGCTCCTGGCCCTGGCCAGCGTGCCGGGTTTTGACGCCAACAAGTTTGTGACCGGCATCAGCGTGGCAGATTATCACGAACTGAGTGCGAGCAAAGACAAACCCTTGTTCAACCGGGCCCTGCGCGGTCAGTACCCTCCGGGTTCCACCCTCAAGCCGATGCTGGCTATTGCGGCGCTCGACAGTGGCGCCGTAACCAGAGACCACACGATCTGGGATCCGGGTTACTTTCAGATCAACTCGGCAGGCCGTCGTTGGAGAGACTGGAAGCGTGGCGGGCATGGCTGGGTTGATCTTACCTATGCCATGGCACAGTCCTGCGACGTTTATTTCTATGAGGCCGCTGTGGAAATGGGGGTGGATACCATGGTCAGCTACCTGTCCCGCTTCGGTTTTGGTGAAGATGCAACTCTGGACGTGTCCGGAGCCCTGAGCGGTATTCTGCCGTCCCCGGACTGGAAGCGGGCGACCCGCAACGAACCCTGGTATCCGGGCGATACGGTCAATCTGGGTATCGGTCAGGGGTTCATGCTCTCCACGCCCTTGCAGCTTGCTACTGCGACAGCACTGATCGCCAACCGTGGCGAGTGGGTGGAGCCGCGCCTGCTGAAAGACATTGAGGGAGACCGTTCAGCAGACGAATTCTTGCCGAGTGAAACCCATGAGCCGTTGAAGCTTAAAGACCCGAGCGACTGGGAGTTCATTGCAGATTCCATGGCAGAAGTCATGCATGGTACCAAAGGCACTGCGCGCGCGGCCGCAAAGGGAGCGTCTTATCGCATGGCAGGGAAAACCGGGACGGCCCAGGTGTTCAGCCTTGCAGAAGACGAAGAGTACGATGCCGAGGAAATCCAGGAGCGGCTGCGCGACCATGCACTGTTCGTGGGTTTTGCGCCTGTCGACAACCCGAAGATTGCGGTTGCGGTGATCGTGGAAAACGGCGGCGGAGGCAGCAGTACGGCTGCCCCGGTAGCCCGGGAGCTGTTTGATGCATGGCTGCTGGAGTTTTCTGCCACCGACGATGCCTTGATCAGCAAGGCCGGATCGCAAGGGGAGGTGCCCTGATGGCTACCCGGGAAGTGTTCAGCTCAACGGCCAGTAATCCGCTCGGTCGGCCCAGGGGCTTCTGGTCAGCTCTGCATCTGGATCCTGTTCTGCTTGTACTGCTTGTCGGATTGGTATCCGGTGGCCTGTTCGTACTTTACAGCGGCGCTGACCGGAATCTTGATGTTGTAAAAGCTCAGGGCGTGCGTTTCGGTATCGCCTTTATTGTGATGCTGGTTTTTGCCCAGCTTGATCCATCGGTATTCCGGCGTTGGGCACCCTGGCTGTATGTTCTTGGTCTGGCCGGCCTGTTTGCCGTGTTATTTGCAGGTGTTGGTGCCAAAGGTGCACAGCGCTGGCTGGCGTTGCCGGGGCTGCCCCGGTTTCAGCCATCGGAGCTGATGAAGCTTGTAGTACCCATGATGGCTGCCTGGTACCTGTCCCGGCATTACCTGCCGCCCAGGTTGTCTGGTGTGGGAACAGGTCTGGCAATTGTACTGCTCCCCATGGTGCTTATTGTGCAGCAGCCGGACCTGGGTACATCGCTTCTGGTGGGCATGGCTGGCCTGTTTGTGGTGTTTTTCGCGGGTATGAGCTGGAAGCTCATTGGCGCATTTGTGGCGATGGTTTCCGTGGCGGCGCCGGTGATGTGGTTTTTCGGAATGCGTGAATATCAGAAACAGCGGGTGTTGACCCTGCTGGACCCCCAGAGTGACCCGCTGGGCGCGGGCTGGAATATTATCCAGTCCAAAACCGCCATTGGCTCCGGTGGGTTTGATGGCAAAGGCTGGCTTCAGGGTACCCAGTCGCACCTGGAATTTCTCCCGGAAAGCCATACGGATTTTATCGTAGCGGTACTGGCAGAAGAGTTCGGTTTTATCGGAATTCTTGTGCTGCTCAGCGTTTATTTTCTGATTATCCTGCGTTGTCTCTACATTGCCGTTACCGCACAGGACTCATTCAGCCGGCTGTTGGCGGGTGCTCTTACCATGACCTTCTTTATCTATGTGTTTGTAAATGTCGGCATGGTGAGTGGCCTGTTGCCGGTGGTCGGGGTACCCTTGCCACTGATTTCCTACGGCGGCACATCTACCGTAACCCTGATGGCGGCATTCGGCATTCTGATGTCTATACATACCCATCGCAGGATGATCACGGCGTGATGTCAGGCCGGTAATGGTGATCGATACAGGGAACCCGTTACAATGATGCTGACAGCTGCTCGTCCGTTTATTTTTGCAGCACCTATCCCAGAGGACATCCGGACAGTGATATCGAATCGCTCAGGTTTATGGCTGATTGTGTTGGCGGCGCAGGTGCTGGTGGGCTGTACTTCGGCACCGACTTCCAGCGGCACCGACCATTCAGCACGCTATACGATTTCCCAGGACAGGGCACCTGAGGGAAACTTTGATGTTTCCGGGCTGTCAGACGCAGTGCCCGTGTACCAGGCGCCGGTCAGGGCGGGAAACAAATCGCCCTACACGGTGTGGGGCAAACGCTACACCGTGCTGGACAGCAACGACGGATATGTGGCCCGGGGCACCGCAAGCTGGTATGGCGAAAAGTTTCACGGCCACAAGACATCCAACGGTGAAACCTTTGATATGTATCAGATGTCGGCAGCCCACAAATCCCTGAGGATCCCGGGCTTCGCCAGGGTGACCAATCTGGAGAACGGACGCTCGGTGATTGTGCGGGTGAACGATCGGGGTCCGTTTCACGGAGACCGCCTGATTGACCTGTCCTATGCGGCTGCCAAAAAACTGGGCTACCAGTCCCGTGGAACAGCCCGGGTAGAGGTAGCCGCAATTACGGTCAAGCCGGATGGCAGTATGTTCCTGGCCGGCCAGCCATTTAATCTCAACGGGCAGCCTGCAAAGACGCGGCCGGCGCAATCAGCGCCTTCAGAACCACGTGCTGTCGCTGCAAACGACGGCCAGGCCGGCGGGTTGTTTGTTCAGCTCGGCTCGTTCGGCAGTCGTGACCCCGCGGAGAAACTACAGGATCGTGCCAGGAGTGTACTCAGCAATCCCGTGCGGGTACGCGCAGTGGATACAGCTTCGGGACGCTTCCACCGGGTACAGGTGGGCCCTTTCCAGGACGAGGGCAGTGCACGAAAGACGCAGGACCTGCTCGAGGCAAGGGGGTTTGCGCAATCCATTGTGCTGACCGATTCCGACTAGGCTTCAGGCCACACACAAAAAACACACTTGACAACGAATGAATGGACCCATGGCACTAAAATCAGTTTTCCGCTCGCTTTCCTTTGTTTCAGCCTCTCTTGTTTTTGCGCTGATGCTTTCAGTGTCAGGCAAGGCTGTGTCCCAGACAGTCCTGATTCCGTCGCCGCCGCAGATCGCCGGCACCTCCTACGTGCTTATGGATCCGAAAAGTGGCCGTATTATCATGGAGGAAAACAGCAACGAGCGACTGCCGCCGGCCAGCCTGACCAAGATGATGACGGCGTACATCGTTGAGCGTGAACTGGACGAGGGCCGCATCAGCATGTCCGATATGGTGCCCATCAGTGTCAAAGCCTGGAAGACAGAGGGGTCCCGCACGTTTGTCAAAGAAGGTACCAGTGTATCCGTGGAGGATCTCCTCAAGGGCGTTATCATCCAGTCGGGTAACGATGCCTCGGTCGCGCTGGCCGAGTTCGTTGCCGGCAGTGAAGGAGCTTTTGTGGATATCATGAACCAGCAGGCCAAGCTGTTGGGCATGAAGGATACCAATTTCGAGAATGCGACAGGCCTCCCTTCGCCTGATCACTTCTCTACTGCGTACGATTTAGCCATTCTGGCCCGTGCAATTATCAACGATTACCCGGAGAACTATCCGCTGTACGCGCAGAAGCACTTTACTTACAACAACATACGCCAGCCGAACCGCAACAGTCTGTTATGGCGTGACGACAGTGTTGACGGGTTGAAAACCGGTCATACCGAAGAGGCAGGCTACTGCCTGGTTGCGTCAGCGAAACGCAACGACACCCGTTTTATTGCCACTGTTATGGGCACCAGCAGCCCTCAGGCGCGCTCCCAGGAAATCCAGAAAATGCTGAACTATGGTTTTCGCTATTATGAGAGCGAGCGTTTGTTCCGCGCCGGCCAGGAGCTGATTGAAGCCAGGGTATGGGGTGGTCAGTCTGACAGGCTTTCTGTGGGAATGCTTGAAGACGTTTATGTGACCATTCCCCGGGGGTCCCGCGACAGCCTCGAATCCAGCGTGGAACTTGATTCCGTTATCAAGGCACCGGTTCGCGCCGGCGATGAACTCGGCCGGGTCAAGGTATCCTACGAGGGCGAGGTGCTGGTCGACCAGCCAGTACTCGCACTGACGGAAGTCCCCGAGGGTGGTTTTTTCAAGCGCATCTGGGATGCCATCAAGCTGTTTTTTGTCCAGTTGTTCCAGTGAGGGCGAGTTGAGCCCGGGAGTAAAACGGCATGAGTGAGCCGAAAGCACCGAAAATCGAGTTTCCCTGTAAATACGGCATCAAAGTAATTGGTGATGCTGCGCCGGATTTCAAAGAGTTTGTGGTTGCGGTTGCTGAGCAGCACGCTCCGGGAATCAGGGAAGAAGATGTATCCATCAAAGACAGCAGGGAGGGCCGTTTCTGCTCAGTTCGCTTGAACATTCTTGCGACCGGCGAGCCCCAGTTAAAAGCCCTGTTTGAAGACCTCAAGGCCAGTGGCCGTGTGCACATGGTGTTGTAAAAGCGATGCCTGAGCTGATTGTCAGGTCACTGGGGCGGCAGCCCTATCTGGAAACCTGGGAGGCCATGAAAAGCTTCACAGCACTCAGGGGCGACCACACCGCAGACGAGCTCTGGTGTCTTGAACACCCCCGGGTCTATACCCAGGGTCAGGCGGGCAAGCCCGAACACATTCTGGCCCCGGGCGATATCCCGGTAATACCGGTAGACCGCGGCGGGCAGGTGACCTATCACGGCCCGGGCCAGCTCGTGGTTTACCTGATGCTCGGTCTGACCCGTCGCAAGATAGGGGTAAGGGCGCTGGTAGACATTATTGAACAGGGCATTGTGGGCACTCTTGCCGAGTTGGGTATCACGGCACAGCCGCGACCGGATGCGCCGGGTGTGTACGTTGGCGACGCCAAAATTGCCTCTCTCGGATTGCGGGTTCGTCGTGGTTGCTCGTTCCATGGGCTGGCGCTGAACATTGATATGGACATGGAGCCTTTTCGCAGAATCAATCCCTGTGGTTACGCCGGACTGGCCATGTGCCAGGTCAGCGATTTTGTGGCCACTGCGTCCATGGATGATATTGAAAAGCGGCTGGTTGCCCACCTGGTTTCTGGCCTGGGCGAGACAGTGGTGAGTTACGGCCGGGGCTGGGAAAGTCAGGCCGGTATGCCATCCTGATGCAGGCAGACCCGGTTGCGCCCAGGTTTTTGTTAGGTTAAGAAACTACATCAGGGATTGGTTCAGGCTCGTTAAATTCTCCGGCTCGGACAGGTTATACATGTCATCCAGACGCACAGGTAATTCAGTCTCCCGCATCAAGACAGGCAGCTTCGAACGCCGGCTGAGCCTTACCCGCGCCGGGCTCTATGCCGGAACCCGTGTAGCCTCACACATGGCTACCAACTGGTTCAGCAGCAAGGAAAAACGGGACAAGCGTCACCGCGCCATGCTGTCCAAACAAGCGCGCTTTCTTGTGGACGAACTGGGGAAACTCAAAGGCAGTGTGGTAAAAATCGGCCAGGTCATGGCGCTTTATGGCGAACACTTCCTGCCGGAGGAGGTAACTGAAGCCCTGCACACACTCGAAGACCAGACAACCTCGCTGGAGTGGCCAGCCATTGAGCGGGTTCTGATATCCGAACTGGGCAGCGAGCGGCTTGCAGAACTGGATGTGGACCCGGAACCCATTGGCGCTGCGTCCCTGGGCCAGGTACACCGCGCGTTACGGCGCAGCGATGGTCTGGAACTGGTGCTCAAGGTTCAGTATCCGGGGGTTGCCGATGCGGTGGACAGCGATCTGAACGCCGTGGCTCAGTTACTCCGGATGGCTCGGCTGGTGAGTTTCGGGCCCGAATTTGATGACTGGCTGGAAGAAGTCCGGCAAATGATGCACCGGGAAGTAGACTACCGCCTGGAAGCACGTACTACCGAAAAGTTCCGCCTTATGCTTGCGGACGACCCCCGGTTTGTGGTCCCGCGGGTGCTGCCGGAATACTCCAGTGCACAGGTTATCGCGTCAACCTATGAGCACGGTCACTCCGTCGGTTCCAGTGTGGTCAGGGAATTGTCGCTCGAGCGTCGCAGCGCGTTGGGAGAAGCCGCACTTGAGCTGTTTTTCCGGGAGTTGTTTGTCTGGGGCGAAATCCAGACCGACCCCAACTTTGGAAATTACCGGATTCGCATTGCCGGCGAGGATGGCAAAGGCGTGGATTACGATCGCATCGTGCTGCTGGATTTTGGCGCGGTACAGTCCTACTCGCCGGAGTTTCTGGACCCGGTTATCCAGATGATACGGGCTTCCTACGAAAACGATCTCGATGCCGTCATCGACGGGGGCGTAAAGCTGCGCTTTATGAGCAGGGACTGGCCAAAGGAGGTGCTGGAGAAGTTCGGGCAGGTTTGTATGTCTGTGCTTGAGCCCTTGTCGGGCAATCGTGAAGCCTGGCCAGACTATGCAGTGAACAGCAAGGGCCAGTACCGCTGGAAGCAAAGCGACCTGCCATCCCGGGTGGCACGTCAGGCAGCCCGATCGGCCATAAGCCGCTATTTCCGAGTGCCGCCCAAAGAGTTCGTGTTTCTGAATCGCAAGCTGATCGGTGTGTATACTTTCATTGCCGTGCTGCACTCGGAATTCAATGGTGAGGTGTTGCTCCGGCAGTACCTTTACGGTGACGGTGATGACACACCGGACGCCTCGGCGACTACCCAGATCACAAATGCATAACGCAGGCCTTTGCCAATACCTACGAGCACAATAAAGTTTACCCAGGGGACTCGCATGATACCGCCCACCAGCGTCAATGCATCGCCGCCCAGGGGCAGCCAGCCCAGAAGCAGAGACCACTGACCGTAACGGTTAAAGCTGTTGCGGGCCTTGTGCAACTGCATCTCACTGATCGGGAACCAGCGTTTGTGCTTGAATCGGTCCACCTGCCTGCCGATCACGCCGTTCACAACAGACCCCAGTGTATTGCCCAGTGTGGCCCAGAACCACAGCCACCACACCGGGTAGCCCTGAATCACCAGCGTTCCTGCCAGTATTTCCGAATAGGCCGGTAACAGAGTGGCCGCAGCGAAAGAGGTCAGGAACAGTGTCAGGTAAACCACGGAATTTTCCTTGTGATGATGGGCATAGAGCCCCTTCGGATGAGAAAAACGACCTACGTATCATCCGGTACTATAGCCGCCATGCAAAGTGTCAATTTTTAATTCACGACAGTCGTGTCATCATTAGTCATACTTTTTGCACTGCCCCGGAGCGGTTCCGGGCACACTATTGCGGAGATTTTTTATGGATCAGGTGACAATTTACGGTCGTTCCAGTTGCGGTTTCTGTGTCCGGGCAATAAGCCTGTGTGAATCCCGTAACTTGCCGTATACCTGGGTTGACATGATTGAACACAATATGACCAAGGCCGATATAGCCGATAAAATTGGCCGCCCCGTGCACACGGTCCCCCAGATTCTTGTCGGCGACAGGTACATTGGTGGCTACGACCAGTTTGCGGCCTGGGTGCGTGAACAGGAGGCAGGCAAGGTTCACTGATTCGCGTCTTGCGCATGTAAAAAGAGCCCCGCAGGTTATTGCAGGGCTCTTTTCCGGGGCCTGGAAAGGCCTGGAGGGCGCCCGCAACTGGTTCCGGGCGCCCGTTTCGTCTGTCAGATCTGAAAGTCGCTTTTCAGCTTTTTCTCAGCCAGAGTATTTTTCAGCTTCGCAACCCTGGGCAGGCCGTTATCGAACGGTGGGAAGCTCTCGCCGGCGATCAGTGGCTCCAGATAGTCACGGCAGTCCTGGGTAATGCCAAAACCATCATCTGTGATGTAGTGGATTGGCATCTTTTTTTCCTGGTTAGCCACTTCGCTTAGCGGGGCCTCGCCAATCGACCAGACGTAAGGTTTTGTTTTCTCTCGAACAATGGTCGGCATAACTGCCTGTTTGCCAGCCAATGCCATTTCTACAGCGGCTTTTCCAACGGCGTACGCCTGCTCCACGTCTGTGGCAGACGCAATATGCCGTGCGCTGCGCTGCAGATAATCCGCTACTGCCCAGTGATATTTGTGCCCGAGTGCCTGCCTGACCATGTTCGCCAGGGCTGGCGCTACGCCGCCGAGCTGGGTATGACCGAAAGCGTCTTTGGCTCCGGCATCTGCCAGAAAGCGACCGTCTTCGTACTGAGCACCCTCGGAGGCCACAACCACGCAGTAGCCGTATTCCTTCACGCAGAAATCCACCCGCTCCAGGAAGGCTTCGCGGTTAAACGGAATTTCCGGGAACAGAATAATGTGGGGTGGTTCGCCTTCGCCCTGGCCAGCCAGGCCACCGGATGCTGCAATCCAGCCGGCGTGACGGCCCATCACTTCCAGGATAAACACCTTGGTGGAAGTCTCGCACATGGATTTGATATCCAGGCTGGCTTCCAGAGTGGAGGTGGCAATGTACTTGGCAACAGAGCCAAAACCCGGGCAGCAGTCGGTAAACGGCAAATCGTTATCCACGGTTTTTGGAATGCCGATGCAGGTGATGGGGTAGCCCATTTTCTCGCTGATCTGCGAAACCTTGTAGGCAGTATCCTGGGAATCGCCGCCACCGTTGTAAAAGAAATAACCGATATCGTGGGCGCGGAACACTTCAATCAGGCGTTCATATTCACGGCGGTTTTCAGAGATGTTTTTCAGTTTGTGGCGGCAGGACCCGAAAGCGCCGCCCGGGGTGTGAATGAGTTCCTGAATGGCCTCATCACTTTCAAGGCTGGTATCAATCAGTTCTTCGTAAAGAGCGCCCAGAATTCCGTTTCGCCCGGCAAACACCTTGCCGATTTTGTCCGGATGCTTGCGGGCGGTCTGGATGACTCCACAGGCGCTGGCGTTGATAACGGCGGTAACACCGCCAGACTGAGCGTAGAAAGCGTTTTTGATAGCCATGTCGGGATGAGGCTCCTGCTGGTTTGACAATGGGCCAGATGATACGCCAAACGCGCTCAAGTTTCATGGACGGAAATACGGTCGTTCCGGGTCCGGATGTCTTGACGGAGTGGGGCGGATACGGGAGGCTTGTCGGGTTTCAACCAAGAGGGCACACGGCGAATGCACATTCATATACTGGGAATCTGTGGCACATTCATGGGCAGCCTGGCGGTTCTTGCAAGAGCGCTCGGCCACACAGTGACCGGTTCCGATCAGGGTGTTTATCCACCCATGAGCACCCAGTTGGAGGCACAGGGCATCAGCCTTCTGGAAGGTTACAGCCCGGAGCACCTTGAGCCGAAGCCTGATCTGGTGCTGATTGGTAACGCCATGTCCCGGGGTAACCCCGAGGTAGAAGCGGTACTCAATCGCAACATTGATTACATGTCCGGCCCGGAGTGGCTGGCCCGCGAAGTGCTGCGGCATCGTTGGGTGTTGGCGGTTGCCGGCACTCACGGTAAAACCACCACCACCGCCATGCTGCTGTGGATTCTTGAGCAGGCCGGGCTGGCGCCCGGTTACCTGGTTGGCGGTGTGCCCAGGGATTTCCCGGTTTCAGCCAGCCTTGGGAACAGCGATTTTTTTGTGATTGAGGCCGACGAGTACGACAGCGCCTTTTTCGACAAACGCTCGAAGTTCGTTCATTACCGCCCCCATACCCTCATACTGAACAATCTTGAGTTTGATCACGCAGACATCTTTGAAAACGTCGAAGCGATTGAGCGTCAGTTCCATCATCTGGTTCGCACGGTTCCGTCCCAGGGATTAATTATCCGACCGAGCCTGGATGCCCATCTGGACAAGGCGCTGGCCATGGGGTGCTGGAGCCCGGTTCAGGCTACGGCGATTGGCAGTGAAGTGGCGGCCTCAGTGGATTGGCGTGCCGAATTGTTAACCGGGGATGGCAGCCGGTTTATGGTTATCCACCATGAGCAACCCGTTGCTGTGGTGAAGTGGAGCCAGACCGGTTTGCATAACGTTCGTAATGCCCTGGCGGCCATTTCAGCGGCAAAGCATGTGGGTGTGACACCGGATCACGCGGTCGCCGCATTGTGCAGATTCTCCGGCGTAAAGCGCCGTATGGAATTGCTGGCGGATATTAATGGCGTGAGAGTTTACGATGACTTTGCTCACCACCCGACCGCGATAGCGACTACGCTGGAAGGCTTGCGCAACCAGGTGGGGGAAGAGCCGATCATTGCCCTGATAGAGCCCCGTTCCAATACCATGCAGCAGGGCGTCCACCAGCATAGCCTGTTGCCAAGCGCTGCCCTTGCCGACAGGGTCTATTGGGCCAACCTGAATAATATGGAGTGGTTGCCGGAACTGGTGGCAAGCTGGCAGTCGGAGAATCCTGAATCCTGCCAGCACAGTGTCGAATCCACTGTGGAGGCGTTGATTGAGCGTGTGGTGAGCAACCATACCGGGCCCTGCCAGATTGTCATCATGAGCAATGGTGGCTTTGGTGGTATTCACGGCAGGCTTATTGCCGAACTTGAGCGTGTTCATGGCTGAACTGGCGCCCCTGTATAACCCTGAGGACGACGGAACAGATGACTGACAAGATGGCCACAGCCCGAACTATTAACCTGGCATTTACCGGTGCCTCCGGTGCCCAGTATGGTCTGCGCCTGCTGCAGTGCCTGGTTGCCGCCGGCTGCCGGGTGCATGTGATGATCAGCAAGGCCGCGCAAATTGTCATTGCGACAGAAACCGACCTGAAACTGTCGGGAGCTCCGCCGGCCATGCAGAAAACACTGGCGGAGTTCGCCTCCGCCGAACCCGGCCAGGTATTGGTGTTTGGCCGCGAAGACTGGTTTTCCCCTCCCGCTTCCGGGTCGGGTGAAAAAGCGCCTCTGGTAGTGTGCCCCTGCAGTACCGGCACCTTGTCTGCACTGGCGACCGGGGCCAGCAACAACCTGATCGAGCGCGCCGGCGATGTGGCGCTCAAAGAACGGCGCCAGCTGATACTGGTGCCCCGTGAAGCTCCTTACTCGGAAGTGCACCTGGAAAACATGCTGAAACTCACCCGCATGGGCGCTGTCATTATGCCGGCGAGCCCCGGGTTCTATCATCGGCCGCATTCGGTAGACGATCTAGTGGACTTCATTGTGGCCCGCATTCTCGACCATCTGGACCTGCCCCAGGATCTGATGCCCCGTTGGGGCGAGGCCCGGATTAACGCGAAACGGGATCGCAACGATGGTTTTGGCCAGCAGGATTGATGGTTTTCACCATTGAGCAAACCTGCCTGTCGGCAGAGACTTGGTGAACGCTAACGACAACATTGTTCACAGACTGAGGTTCACCATGATTCCACGTACGCTCTTCGATGCTGACCTTGACGGCTTTCGGGACTCTGTCCGGAAATTTCTTGAACAGGAAGCTGTGCCATACCATGAACAGTGGGAGAAAGATGGCCAGGTGAGCCGCGAGTTGTGGCAGAAAGCCGGCCAACTGGGTTTTCTGTGCCCCACCATGCCTGAGGAATACGGCGGTGTTGGTGCAGACTTCCGGTACAGCGCCGTGGTGATGGAAGAGGTTTCAAGGGCGGGGCTTTCCGGAATCGGCTGGACGCTGCATTCGGATATTGTTGCCCCCTACATACTGAACTACGGCTCGGAGGAGCAGAAAAAACACTATCTGCCGAAAATGGCCTCTGGAGAAATAATCACCGCCATTGCCATGAGTGAGCCGGGTGCCGGTTCCGACCTGCAGGGCGTGAAAACCACAGCCCTGAAGGACGGTGACAACTACATTCTGAATGGCTCGAAAACCTTTATTACAAATGGCCAGTTGGCGGACCTGGTGATCGTTGTAGCCAAAACAGATCCGAAAGAAGGCGCAAAAGGCATCAGTCTGCTGCTGGTTGAAACCGCCTGGGAGGGTTTTGAAAAAGGCCAGAACCTGAACAAAGTGGGGATGAAGGCCCAGGACACGTCCGAGCTGTTTTTCCAGGATGTAAAAGTCCCGGTTACTCACCTGCTGGGTTCCATGGAAGGGCAGGGCTTCTTCCAACTGATGCAGGAACTGCCCTCAGAGCGCCTGCAGATTGGCCTGACCGCTATTGCCGCTGCAGAAGCCGCCTGGCAGTGGACTCTTGATTACGTGAAAGAGCGTAAAGCGTTCGGCAAACCGGTGATCAAGTTCCAGAATACCCGCTTTAAAATGGCTGAGATGAAGGCAGAAATCACCGCCGCCCGGGTGTTCACCGATCGTTGCCTGGAGCTCCATCTGGAGAAAAAACTCGATATCCCCACGGCAGCCATGCTAAAGCAGTACACAACGGATTTGCAATGCCGGGTTATGGATGAATGCGTTCAGTTACACGGCGGTTATGGCTACATGTGGGAGTACCCGATCGCCCGCGCGTGGGCCGATTCGCGGGTTCAGCGCATTTACGGCGGCACGAACGAAATCATGAAAGAGATTGTTGCGCGGGCGTTTTAAGCCGCGTTCAGCAAAAACCCCGGGGCCAGTTCCCGGGGTTTGCATGTTCCCTGTTACCAAACTTTACAGATTGCCAAACCTATCAAGGTCTCCGGTTACCACATCCCCTAAAGTAACGGCACAACCTCTAACAAGGATAAACGGTTGCCGTGATGAAATCCCTGATATTCCTGCCTGTTTCCGTAATTATTCTCGCCATTGCCGGTTGCGGCAAGGAGTCTGACGAACTGCCTGTGGATGGGCGCGATTTTGATGGTGTGCAATACAGTGATCCCGCACCCTACACAGGAAGGGTGATAGACGGCTACCTGAAAAACGCCCGGGTATGGCTGGATATGGACGGTGACAGCCAGTACACGCCGGGGCCAATGGATTATGAGCTTGCATCCGGTCGCAAGGTTACCCTGCCTTCCGGAGAGCCTACCACCATGAGTGGTGAAGGCGGCCGGTTCTCGCTGGATATCTCGGAACTGGTGCTGGACCCTCAAGTCGGCGCTGATATTGACCCCCGCAAGTTCCCTTTGTATGCGCTGGCCCTGCCCGGGAAAACCCTGGAGCAAACACGCAGTGGAGATGTGCCGGTTCCCCGCGCTTTTATGCTCTCTGCGGCGCCGGGGGTACGTAACATCACCCCTCTGACCACACTGGCTCGTTATCGCTTAGCCGCACTTGGGCCCTTCCCCGGGTCTGGTAATACAGCGCTATCCGGTTTGGCCGGCATCAACCTGCTGAGAGATTACGTGCTTGCCGAAGATGATCGTGCCCATGCCTATGCGCGAGCCATGGCACGCTTTATGGCCAGCCAGTTTCCAGCGGCTTATGATGATTTGCTGGGCAAACCCGGTAGCGATGGCACCGAGTATTATCTTAGCCGTGAAGCCGCATATCTGCTGGGTATCTCTCTGGTGCAGAACGCCGGAGATGTGGTTGCGGCGGTTGATTCAGCGGTTCAGGGCAGCTACGCGAACGTGGACATCGATCAGGTTGAGTTGCCACAGGTGCCACTGGAATTAAGCGACCCGGTCCTGCTCACCCGGCAACGAATTTATGCCCAGTCTGAACGGACAGATACACTGCCGGCCAATCGCTCGGATTTGCTGGTGTCCGCCGAACTGGCGTTTGATTACAGCGCTGACGGACGCCTGCAATCCATCAGTGCCGATGGCTGCCTTGCACCCTCGATGCAGGAAATCGCGAGATTGGTGAGTGTCGGTGGGAAAATGGCTGATCTCAGTACGCATTGGTTACCTTCGGTGTCGTTGTCAAACCAGAGCAGTATTGCGTACGGCAATCCGGGGGTTGACGAGCGCCTGGTGTTCGATTGGGATGCGCGCACAGCTACGTTTGAAACCAGCACTACCTGCCACCTGCTTGAAGGTATAGAGGCGGGCTCGACGGAGCTGGGCGGAAGTCCCGAGGTAAGTTACAGCTGGAGCTTCAGCGATGGAAAGCTGGCGGAGTTGGTTGCCGAGATTCGGCAGGGGAATAACACGCTCACCCGCACGCTGGTGCCCAGGCGTTCCAATGCGCCTGCAGGTATTCCCGGGTACGAGCTGAAGGACGATGGCGCCGAGCGGGAATCCCTGATCTACAGCAGCGGATTTCAAAGCTGCACCGTTGAAGAAGACGCTATAGACGCAGCTCAGGCAGTTTCAGGGTTCTACAGTTATACCTTTTCAGGGCATGAGCCTCAGCCCGCAGGGTTCACCGAGCTTGCTATGGAATTTGATACCCGGGGCGAACTTGATCGGCCACTGCGTTACGGATTCCTGGCACCGGAGATGTCCGGGCTGGATCACGTCGATGCCGGGAATGGTTTCGAGTGGGTGCTTTACTACCCGCCCGGAACCAGCGAGACTCATTCCGACGGTACCGCAAACCTCATTCAGAAGGCGTATCTAAAAAGCTATGCGGGCAAGCGTGCCTGCGGTCGCAAGTTTGAGGATGAGCCGTCAGGAGTTTACGCAAGGGTAGATTATCTGTACCAGAACCTGTCGGAATACCTTGTCGGGTTCCTGGAATGATCTGCTCTATCGGGAGACGGGATGAATACGACAATCCGGAACAGCTCCATCCCCCTGTGGTGGCTGGCATTTGTGGCCGCACTCATCCCGCTGTTGAGCATCCACGTTACCTTTGCCATTGCAGTCCTCGAAGGCTACATCTCCTGGTGCATACCCTACTGGGACAACTGCACCAGCATCAGTCGGACAGGACGCCACGGCACTGCCTATTTTGTATTCAAAGGTGCCATGCTACCCGCCGCCCTGCTTGGTATTCTGTTCTGGTGGCTCAATAGCCACTGGTTACTGCAACTGGGCGCGCCTGGTCGTGGTCAGCGCTGGATACCCTGGCTTGGACTGGTAGCCTGCACTGCCCTGGCTGCCTACACATTGGCGCTTGGTCACGAAGGTGAGGGCTTTAACCTGGTTCGCCGCATCGGCGTTGTGCTGTATTTCTCGCTTACTTATATTGCGCAGCTACTGATCAGCTCGGCCCTGAAAAATCACCCGCGGTGGCACCAAAGCGGAAAACGCCTGCTGTGGCTGAGTGAAGTGACGCTGGCGGTGGGGATTTTGTCCGTCATTCTCACGGCCGCAGTGCCTGACCTGTACAGTCAGATAGATAATGCGTTTGAATGGGTGTTGGCACTACTCTTGAACCTGCACGCACTCTGGGTCGCGCTGCTCTGGCGGCAAAGTTCATTCCGGGCAAGGTTGTTGGCGCAATGAGGAGGGCCTGACTGTAACCTGTGTACCAGCGGAGGAGAACAGTGACTGTTCACATGGTAACTGTTCGATCAGGAAGGCCATTCAGAAAGAATGGTGCCGAGGAGAGGACTTGAACCTCCACGGGGTTGCCCCCACTAGCACCTGAAGCTAGCGTGTCTACCAATTTCACCACCTCGGCAGGTGATTTGCAGATTTACCGTTAGTTTGTTGAAAACCGGGCGTTTCTGCCAAAGATGAAGTATTGCCTCATTCGATGGCGCGTACTTTAATAATTCCCGCCGGGGCTGTCAAACTTTTTTTCAGCAATTGCCCGGCACGTAATTGTGCGTATAAACAGAGGGTTGTTAGGCAGTCTATCCATACCAACGTATACTGTATCGTAAATAAACAAGGGCAGCGTCGCTTTGACGCCGCATGGAAAAGGATCCGAATGGTTTCCAGGAATAAAAAACACAAAGACCCTCACGCAGGCCGTGAGGCTCAGAAGTATGACAACCCGATTCAAAGTCGCGAATTTATTCTCGCTCATCTGAAAGAGCGAGGGGCGCCGGCTACTCATGAAACCCTGTGTTCCGAGCTTGGCCAGACAGAGCCGGAAGGTATTGAGGCACTGCGGCGACGCCTGATTGCCATGTGCCGGGATGGTCAGCTTATCTGTAACCGCCGTGATGCGTATCTGCCTATTGAAGAAGCAGATCTGGTGAGCGGTCGGGTTGTCGGGCACAAGGATGGCTTCGGTTTTCTGGTGCCAGACGATGGCGGGTCTGATCTTTTTCTTAGCGCACGGCAAATGCGCCAGGTATTTCATGGCGACCGGGTGGCCGCCCGGGTTGATCGGGTGGACGATCGTGGCCGGCGCGAAGGCGTTATTGTGCATGTTATTGAGCACCGTACCCACCAGACGGTAGGGCGCTTCTTTAAAGAAAGTGGCATAGCGTTTGTTGTGCCTGAAAATGCCCGGATCAACCATGAAGTGCTGGTGCCTGAGGAGCACACCGGCGACGCCGTTCATGGGCAGTATGTGGTAGTGGATATTCTGCGCCAGCCCACCATCCGCACCCAGCCTACCGGAAGGATCGTGGAGGTTCTGGGCGAGCATATGGCGCCGGGCATGGAAATTGATGTAGCTATCCGCTCCTACGACATTCCTCACAACTGGCCCACGGAAGTAGGCGAGCAGGCGGCAGCTATTCCCGCCGAGGTTGAAGAAAAGGACAAAAAGAACCGGGTCGATATCCGCAACATGCGTCTGGTTACGATTGATGATGAGACCGCCCGGGACTTTGATGATGCGATTTACTGTGAGCCGAGGGGAAGGGGCGGCTATCGCCTGGTGGTGGCCATAGCTGATGTCTCTCACTATGTTCGCGCCGGGTCACCTCTCGACGAAGAAGCATTGCGCCGGGGCAACTCGGTGTACTTTCCGGACCACGTGGTGCCCATGCTGCCGGAAAAGCTCTCCAATGGTTTGTGCTCGCTGAACCCCGATGTAGACCGTTTGTGCATGGTGGCAGACATGACCATCAGTGCTGCTGGCAATATCAGCAGTTATACGTTTTATCAGGCGGTTATGCGCAGCCATGCACGGCTGACCTACAATAAGGTCAGCGATATGCTGGAGCGACCGGATTCAGAGCCGGGTTACCGCTTGTCAGCCCAGTACGCTGATGTGCTGCCGCATTTGCATAACCTGTACAATCTGTACAAGTTGCTGCGCAAAGCGCGAACAGAACGCGGTGCTATAGATTTCGAAACCACAGAAACGCGGATTGTTTTTGATGCCGAGCGCAAAATAGAAGAAATTGTGCCGGTGCATCGTAACGATGCCCACAAAATTGTGGAGGAGAGCATGCTGTGTGCCAATGTGGCGGCAGCGCGTTTCCTCAAGAAGCACAGGATGCCGGCGCTGTTCCGGGTGCACGACGGCCCTTCGGAAGAGCGGCTCAATTCGGTGCGTCTGTTCCTGGGTGAGCTGGGACTGCAGTTGGGCGGTGGTGACAAGCCCAGCTCAGCCGATTATCAGGCGTTGTTGTCCCAGATTGCGGACAGGCCGGATGCCAATGTCATCCAGACGGTAATGTTGCGTTCGCTGAGCCAGGCTGTTTACAGCCCGGACGAGAGCGGCCACTTTGGCCTGGGTTTTCCGAGCTATGCGCACTTCACCTCGCCGATTCGTCGTTACCCCGACCTGATTGTGCATCGGGCTATCAAGTCCAGGATTCACAACCCCGAGGTAAAAAAGGATGTGGTATCGCCGCCCGTTTTTGATTCGGAGTTGGTGGAGTACCCCTACGATTACGCCAAAATGGAGGAGCTGGGCGAGCACGTGTCGATGACGGAGCGGCGGGCCGATGACGCTACCCGGGATGTTATGGCCTGGCTCAAGTGCGAATTCCTCAGTGACCATGTTGGTGAAGAGTATGACGGGGTGATTGCCGCTGTTGTGCCTTTCGGATTCTTTGTGCAGCTTGCTGACGTGTACATTGAAGGCCTGGTGCATGTTTCTACGCTCAGTGGGGATTACTTCCATCACGATTCGGCGAAACACCGGCTGATAGGCGAGCGCACGGCGGTCAGCTTCCGTCTGGGTGACGAGCTGCGCGTGCGTGTGGTGCGGGTAGGCATGGAAGACCGCAAGATCGATCTGGAGTTGGTGAGTGAGCCGAAGCGCCGAAAAGCAGATCGGGATGCCCTGGACATAGCCAAACGGGATGCTCGTGGCAAGGGTAAAGGCAAGGCTGCCAAGTCGGGGACGAGGGGTAAGGCAGGCAAGCCGGCCAGTGCCAAGGCGAAACTGGTCGCAGAAGCGGCCCGTGAAGCAGGCAGGAAACCGAAGAAGGCTTCAGACAAGTCGGCGGGCATCAGCAAACCGCGAAAAGCACGCAAAACAGACAAGTAACAGGAAGCCGAACCAGTGTCCGGAGAATTTGTATTTGGCTGGCATGCGGTTGAGGCTGTCCTCAAGCGTGAGCCGGGAAGGTTGCAGCGGGTCTGGATTCAGACCGGTCGGCAGGATAAGCGCGTAAAGTCGGTTACAGACGCTCTGGAAGAGCTCGGGGTCAAGTGGAGTGTTGTCCATCGCCGGGAACTGGATGAGCGGGTTGGCGGTGTACACCAGGGGATCGTAGCGGCAGTCAGTGAAAGCCGTGAGTGGACAGAAGATGATCTTCTTGCCTGCTTGGCGGCTAGCGATGCTCCACCGTTTTTACTGGTGCTTGATGGAGTTACCGATCCTCACAACCTGGGTGCGTGCATGCGTACCTGTGATGCGGTCGGAGTGCAGGCGGTGATCCTGCCCAAAGACAAATCCGCTTCGCTCACCCCGGTAGCCCGCAAGGTTGCCTGCGGTGCGGCAGAGACCGTGCCCTTGGTGCGGGTAACAAACCTGGCGCGTTTTCTGCGCACCCTGAAGGATCAGGGTGTCTGGCTGATTGGTACTGCGGGCGAAGCAGAAACAACGTTGTTCCAGGCGGACTTCAAAGGCCCGGTTGCGCTGGTTATGGGTGCCGAAGGCAAGGGCATGCGCCGGCTCACCCGCGAGCACTGCGACCAGCTTGTCAATATTCCCATGCTGGGACATGTGGATAGCCTCAATGTTTCCGTAGCCACGGGTGTTTGCCTGTACGAAGCTTTGCGCCAGCGCCTTGGTTAACTCTTGCACAGAAGGCTGTGTACGCCTAGAATACGTGACCCCTTTTTTCGGGGGGAGGTTTTGTATTGCCTTTCATCAGGTGCGCAACACCTCGCTTTTGATCAAGCCTTTTTCGTAAAGCCTTATTGATAAAGCAAAAAGAACCGGCAGCCGAGGCTGCCAACTCCTTGCTTTCATGCTTTCCGGCCAGTCCGGGGATAAGTGAAAGCTGTTTAAACCGTAGGGAGAACTCATGCGTCACTACGAAATCGTATTTATGGTACACCCGGATCAGAGCGAGCAGGTGCCCGCTATGATCGAGCGTTATACCAGCCTCATCACTGAAGATGGTGGCAAGGTAAATCGCCTGGAAGATTGGGGTCGTCGCCATATGGCATACCCGATCAACAAGATTCACAAGGCTCACTATGTGCTGATGAACGTAGAATGTTCGCAGGCAGCCATGGACGAGCTGACTCACAACTTCCGGTTCAACGATGCCATTATTCGTGACCTGATTCTGCGTCGCGATGAAGCCGTTACCGAAATGTCTCCAATTAAGGCTGCAGAGTCCCGTGAGGACCGCCGTTCCGGTGGGGATGATCGCCCGCGTCGTTCAGCCGAGTCTGCTGGTGAGCGTCAAGGCCAGCGCCAGGACGAAGACCAGAGCGCTGAGACCCAGGACGAAGAAGAGTAATTAACCGGAGTTGAGGAGTTACATTATGGCTCGTTTTTTCAGACGTCGTAAGTTCTGCCGCTTCACGGCAGAAGGTGTCAAAGAGATCGATTACAAGGATCTGGACACACTGAAAGGCTACATTACTGAAACCGGCAAAATCGTGCCCAGCCGTATTACCGGCACAAAAGCACGTTATCAGCGTCAGCTGGCTACCGCTATCAAGCGCGCCCGCTACCTGGCACTGCTGCCGTACTCGGACAGCCACGATAACTAAGTAACAGATAAACAGGACTTGGGACCATGCGTGCACTGGCACAATTTGTAATGCGCGGTCCCCTGCAGGCCAGCGGGGTAGCAGCAGTCACAACTGCAGTACCCTTGCTGTTCTGGATTGGTGCAGCGGTTGTTGGCCTGGTTATTCTCAGGCTTGGCATCAGCCAGGGGCTTAATATTGGTCTTTGGGCATTGCTTCCGGCGCTTGGCTGGGGCGTGTTCGGGGGCGATCCGACAGCCCTGGCGGTGTTGCTGCAGGTGATGCTGATGGCATCCGTGCTCAGAACAACGCTGTCCTGGGAGAGAGCCCTCTTGGGAGGGAGCTTTCTGGCGATTGTCATGGGGCTCATGTTGCCCGTGATATACCCCGGTTTGCTGGACGATCTGGTTAGCGCCGGGGTCAGTTTTTACGAACAGTACAATGCTGAAGTGGCTCGTACCCTCGGGAGTGATCTTGAGGTTGTTATACGGGACACAATGAACGCCAGTATGGCCGGCAGTTATCTGGCCGTAGGTGTAGGCATGACAATGCTGGCAAGGTCGTGGCAGTCGGGGCTCTACAATCCCGGCGGATTTCGCAAGGAATTCCATGGCCTCAGATTGTCGCCGGCAGTTGCTGTGGTGCTTGTCACTACCATGGTTGTAGGCCCGTTTCTGGGGCTGAATTCCATGCTGCTTGCCTGGGTAGCCGGAATGCCGTTGTTTTTGGCGGGGCTGGCGCTGGTGCATGGCATTGTCGGGCGTAAACAACTGAACACCCAGTGGCTTGTGATGTTCTATGTTGCACTGGTGCTTCTGGGCCCAAGCCTGATGTTTCTGTTAGTGGTTCTGGCGTTTGTGGATAGCTGGCTGGATATCCGGGGGCGAATAAAGCCTGCCGGGCCGGCTGAATAAAGCACGAAGAGGTTAACGAGATGGAAGTTATTCTGCTCGAGAAAGTTGCAAACCTTGGCACCCTGGGCGACAAGGTGAAAGTCAAGTCCGGTTACGGTCGTAATTTCCTGCTGCCATACGGCAAGGCTGTGCCTGCCACGGAAGCAAACCTGAAGGCGTTTGAAGAGCGTCGTGCCGAGCTCGAGAAGGCCGCTGCAGAAAAGCTCGCAGCGGCTCAGGCTCGCGCGGAGGCACTGGAAGGTGCATCCTTCACCGTGACGTCCAAAGCCGGTGACGAGGGCAAGCTGTTCGGCTCCATCGGTGTTCGTGACATTGCTGATGTCATCACCGCTGCAGGTACCGAAGTTGAGAAGAGCGAAGTTCGTCTGCCGGAAGGCCCGCTGCGGGCAACAGGAGAGTACGAAATCGAGCTTCACCTGCATTCTGATGTTGAAGTGACCATAAAGCTGGCGGTTGTTGCCGAGTAAGCTGCTTTCTTCGGAAACAGTGCCAGGCTTGCCCTGGCCTCTGTGACGCGCTGGCGGCTGGTGGTGAGTTTTTTGAACTTCACCTCCAGCCAGCCCAACAGGCCCGATCCGTGTAATACGGCTTTCGGGCCTGTTGCTTTCTGGTATGCTGTCAGCATCCTGTAACCTCTCCCATAGCTGCGACATTCCACTTACACTGTTGTGGGTATGATGCTTAACTGAAGATATGTTCATGGCCAAGCCTAACCTGAAGCCCGCAAATATTGACCCGGAAACAAGTCGTATCAAAGTACCCCCGCATTCTGCAGAAGCAGAGCAGGCAGTACTCGGTGGTCTCATGCTGGACAACCGGCGATTCGATGACATTGCCGAAATCATTTCCGCCGCCGACTTCTACCGTCAGGACCACCGGCTGATTTTTGGTGCGGTTGAACGCCTGGCCAGTGAAAACGAACCGCTGGATGTGGTTACTCTGGCCGAATTTCTGGAACGCGCTGGCGATATCGAGGACGCCGGTGGCTTGTCCTACCTGGCCGAGCTGGCGGAAAAAACACCGGGAGCCGCCAATATCCGGGCCTACGCCGAGATCGTGCGGGAGCGCTCCATCCTGCGCCAGCTCGTGGAAGTTTCCGGCATGATCTCGGATTCGGCGTTTAATCCGCAGGGGCGCAACAGTAGCGAAATTCTGGATGAAGCTGAGCGCAATGTGTTTCAGATTGCCGAAGCCAGAGTAAAAGAAGGTTCAGGGCCCCAATCCATCAACCCGATTCTGACCAAAACCCTGAGCCGGATAGAGGAGTTGTTTGAATCCGGGGAGCAGACAACGGGCCTGACCACAGGTTTCCGGGATCTGGATGAGCGAACATCCGGTATGCAGCCTGCGGACCTTATTATCGTCGCCGGCCGCCCTTCGATGGGTAAGACCACCTTTGCCATGAACATTGTCGAGAACGCCCTGATCAGCACGGGTGCGCCGGTTCTGGTGTTCAGCATGGAGATGCCGGCAGATGCTCTGGCTATGCGTATGCTTTCGTCGCTGGGCCGTATTGATCAGACCAAAGTACGGGGCGGCAAGCTTGAAGAGGACGATTGGCCCAGGCTTACCTCTGCGGTGAGTCTGCTCAAAGACAAACCCTTGTACATTGATGACACCCCCGGCCTCAGCCCTACAGAACTTCGCTCGCGTGCGCGCCGGGTTGCCCGTGAAAATGACGGCAAACTCGGTCTTATCATGGTGGACTATCTGCAACTGATGCGGGTGCCCGGAAACACCGAGGGTCGCACGGCGGAAATCTCGGAAATCTCCCGTTCACTGAAAGGTATTGCCAAAGAACTCAGCTGCCCTGTGGTTGCGCTCTCGCAGCTTAACCGGAGCCTTGAACAACGCCCCAACAAACGACCGATCAACTCGGATTTGCGGGAATCGGGCGCGATTGAGCAGGATGCAGACGTGATCATGTTTGTCTATCGCGATGAGGTCTACAATGAGGATACGCCGGATAAAGGTATTGCAGAGATTATAATCGGCAAGCAGCGTAACGGTCCTATTGGAACCGTTCGCCTGGCGTTTATCGGCAAGTACACCAAGTTTGAAGATCTCGCCCACGGGGATTATGGCGATTATGGTGGTGAATACTGATGTCGCGCAGTACAGCAGCCCACATTGACCTGAATGCACTTCGCAACAACTACCGCACAGCCTGTGAGCGCGCGGGTAGCGCTCAGGCCATGGCAGTTGTTAAGGCGGATGGCTACGGCCACGGTATTGCCAGAGTCGCGGCGGCCTTGTCAGATGTCGCGCCAAAGTACGCTGTTGCCTGCATTGAAGAGGCTATCACAATTCGCGAGGCAGGCCTCTCCCAGCCTGTTGTCTTGCTTCAGGGGGTGCACGCCGCTGGCGATCTGGCGGAGTGTGTGCAGCACCGGTTTGAGCCGGTGGTGCACGGCGAACATCAGCTTGACTGGATAGAACAGACCGGCGTGGCACCGGATTTCTGGTTGAAGGTGAATACCGGTATGAATCGTCTGGGCTTTCGGCCTGATGATCTTCCGGCCGTTATGGCCCGGCTTGCGAAAGCCAATGCGCGTGCCCGGTTGCGGGGCTTTGTCAGCCATTTCGCCTGTGCCGACGATTCCGACAGCCTGATGACAGCTGCCCAGACGGCCAGGTTTGAGGCCGCCACCTCTGCCTGGCCAACGCTCATGAAAAGTGTCGGTAATTCCGCTGCTCATTTCATTCCGGGCCAGCCGCTTTTTGACTGGAGTCGCCCTGGTATCATGCTCTACGGTGGTTCGCCTGTAATCGGTAAAACGGGCCCCGAGCTGGGTCTTGAGCCGGTAATGTCACTGCAGGCGCCGCTGATTACCACCCGTATTGTCAGAGCAGGCGAAAGTGTGGGTTACGGTGGTACCTGGGTTGCCGAACAGGATACCCGGATGGGAATGGTGGCCATCGGCTACGGCGATGGTTACCCGCGCCACGCAGGTACGGACACGCCGGCGGCGATTGGTGGTCGCCGTATCCGGCTGATCGGTCGGGTGTCCATGGACATGCTGGCGGTAGATCTGAGCAATGCGCCGGAGGCTCAGGTAGGTGCGCCTGTTGAGCTTTGGGGGCAAACCGTTGGTGTAGACGAAGTTGCCAGCTGTGCTGGTACCATTTCCTATGAGTTGCTTACGGGTGTCACCAGTCGTGTTCCCCGCGTCTATTTATCCTGACGGATAACGCGATCAGGTTTCTTCAGGCTGGTGAATGATTTCCTCAATGAAATCGAGAATGGCAGCAAGGCTGCGGTCATCCAGTTTCTTGAGCACCTTTTGAACGACCATTTTGCTGCCTTTGAGCATACTGCTGATGCCTACCCTGGCCATGCCAAGCATCATGTTACTGGCTTTGAGGCGCCTCAGAGGTTCAATAAAAAAGAAGTCCAGGCCTGCGTCGGTCATGTCGATGATCAGGTTGTAGAGCTTTTCGATGGCTTCCTTGTCGGCTTTGCCGCGGGAGCGCAGTTCTTCCACGGTGTAAAGGGCGCGTGTTCGCAACTCGTCGGGAATGGGCGCAACAATATGGCTATGTTGTTTAAGCATGGCGATCCCTGTTGTTGTATGCTTCTGAAATTGATGGCAAACACAATGCTGTGCAGGCTCGCCTGGCAGCATTCTGGTGTGCGGTCATTTTACGAAGGGAGGGCGGGAAACCATTGGCCAGACAGGATCCAGGGATACGTCACATGAGTAATATCCGGAGGCATTGAACCCCAGTGCATGTACTTGTTGTTCACGATTATGGTCCCTTGGGGAAAGTTCTGCTTGAGCGTCTTAAGGGCACATCTCTGCACGTAAGCCCGTTATTGGTCAGCGATCCTGCCAGTGCCAACCTGAGTGCTCTGGAGAGCTGGATCCCGGATGACACGGATCTGATTGTCAATGCGCTCTGGCTGGCAGACCCGGAAGCTGCCGAACGCGACCCGGAAGGCACCCACAAAGCCGCATTTTCTCTCCCTGTAGCCATGGCAGAATTTGCGCGTGAGCGGGGCATGGCACTGTTTCAGCTCTCTTCCTGCTATGTTTTTGATGGCCGTAAACAGAACGGTTATATCGCCTCCAATCCTGGCCAGCCCATCAGTGAACTGGGTAACTGGCAGTGGGAGTGTGAACAGGCACTGCGCGCGCTCCTGCCACGGCATATTATTTTGCGTACCGGCTGGAGCCTCAGCCGCTTTATCCGCAAGGTGCAGGCCAGCACAGCAGCCAATGAGACCCTCGCTCTGCCGGGGCGGTGTGTGGGTCAGCCAGTATCGGTCAGAGATCTTGCGCGGGTAATCACAGCCGTTATACAGCAACTGGATTGTGGCGCGGAAGTGTGGGGTACATTCCAGTACGCCGGTGCTGAAGAAATAAGCCTTTACGAGCTTGGTTTGGCCATTGCGGGGTTGCCGGGGATTCCGGAAGATCTTCATGTAGTGGACGATATGCCACCATGGGGTGCTCTCGAGCCGATAAACACCACCCTGATCTGCACAAAGATCCGAAATACCTTTGGAATTAAACAGTTCCCGTGGCGCTCAGGGCTGGTTGACGAGTTGGCAATGGTGAAGGAAAAAACTGCGAGGGAGCAGGCAGACACACCGGCTGAATAGCATCAGCCGGTCTTTATAAGCAGCAGGTTATTGCTGGAAGCCCTGGCGCGAGAACTCGCGGGTTACCAGTTGCAGCGCTTCTACATCCAGCAATTCCACCTCGCGACCGCGGGCACGGATAATGCCCTGGTTCTGGAAGCGGGTGAAAACCCGGCTGACGGTTTCCACCGCAAGCCCCAAAAAGTTGGCAATATCATTCCGCGCCATTGGCAGACTGAAGTTCGTGCCTGACATGCGGCGGCGCTGGAAGCGGCTGGATAGCGAGAGCAGCAGGGACGCAATACGCTCTTCAGCCGTATTCTTGCTCAGCAACATGGCAAGCTGATGACTGTTCTGGATTTCCTGCCCCATCAGCTGATACATATGGTGCTGCAGTTCCGGCAGCTTGCCAGTGAGCTCTTCCAGTTTGTTGATCGGGAACTCACATACGCTGGTGCGCTCCAGCGCTTTAGCTGTGCTGGCGTAGGACTCACCGCTCATGCTGTCCAGCCCTACAAGCTCGCCGGGCATAAAGAAACCCGTTACCTGCTCTTCACCGCCTTCCGAAATAATCGATGTCTTGATTGAGCCACTTTTAACCGCAAAACAGGAGCGAAAGGGTGTGCTCTGGTCAAAAATGTGCTCACCGCGATTGTATATACGGCCCTGCTGAACGATGTCTTCCAGCCGGTCCAGATCATTGTCCGGGATAGCAAGGGGCAGGCACAGATTGCTCAGGCTGCATTGGTGACAAGACGCTTTGAGGGGGGAGGAAGCCTGACGGAACCTTATTGCTTGAGCCATTGCTGATTCACCGTCCAAGTTGATGCAAGTCAAAGGACCACTCTAATACGCTGGAGCTGGTTTGCCAATGATCAAATTTAAGGATATGTGCATATAGCGAAAATAACAGATAGGTTCCCGAGATCGTACTGGCTATCGTGGTGGTCTTTGCCCCGCCTTTTTGTCAGTGCGCATGGATTCTTTTTCGGCTTCTGCGGCAGCGGCTGCCTGCACTTCCCGCTCTACCATCTCGGGTGTTTCCAGAGAAATCCGGCCCAGGGTGCCGGAGCGCAACTCATTCAGCAGCACTTCCGAAACTTTGTGCAGGTCGGGTACTCCGCCCCGGCCCAGGAATCGTCGCTTCACAGCAATAGCATCCATGAGGGCCAGGCCATCTGCCGGTAGCTCATCAAAGCCGTAGCGGGCTTTTACGAGTTCGGGATAGGCCTCCAGCAGATAGTCGGCTTCGAACAGGGCTATGTCCTCAAAGTCCAGAACGGCGCTGCGAATGGCCCCGGTGATTGCCAGCCGGTAACCGCACGCCTCCGGGGAGAGCTTGGGCCAAAGAAAGCCGGGGGTGTCGTAAAGCAGTATGTTATCCGGCAGTTTGATGGTTTGCTGGGCCCTGGTTACCGCTGGTTCATTACCGGTTTTGGCTGCAGGGCGCCCGGCGAGGGTATTGATCAGCGTGGATTTTCCCACGTTGGGTATGCCCAGGATCATGACTCGCAGGGCGCTCTTCTGGCGATCATGGTTTGGTGTCATATCACCGGCCAGGCGAAGAATGTCCAGAGCCTCGCCGCGTTGATTGTGGGTAAGAGTGATGGCTCGTACGCCGCGTTCTTTTTCCAGCCAGGTCTGCCATTGGGCAGTGATTTCCGGATCCGCCAGATCGCGCTTGTTGAGCACTTTGATCAGTGGTGTATCACCGCGCAGCGCGGGCACCAGCGGGTTTTCGCTGCTGAAGGGTATGCGGGCATCCAGCACCTCAATAATAAGGTCCATCTGCGGCATGATCTTTTTGATCTCCTTGCGGGCTTTGTGCATGTGCCCTGGAAACCAGTTAATAGCCATGGATTTCGCTCCGGAAGTCGATGAATTGCGCCATTATGAAGGGGAATGACCAAAGTTTCACATTTGTTTCAATACGCCTGTGTCGCGGGTTTTGGGCGGGCATGGCGCACAATATGTATAAAAAGAAGAGATACCGGGGTGAAAATCACCTGCCGGATGCTTTAGGGTGTTAACCCAGCCAGTCACCCAAATCCAATTGTAAACGGAGATTTCTATGAAGCTCGTAAAACTGTTTGGCACCGCTCTTGTGGCCCTGAGCCTGGCGGCTCCGACATTGGCACAGCAAGCAGGTGCCGCGCCCCAGGCCCGGCAGGCAAATGCTGGTCAGGGTGATCAGGTTGACCAACTGGCCCGGATGGTTGGGCTAACAGATGAGCAGCAGGAAGAGATACGCGGCATTCTTGAGGACATGCAGGGCGAAATTGCGACCTTGCGCGAGGAAGCTCGCGCCCTGCAGGAAAAAATGCAGGCTGAGATCAAAGCGGACTACGATGAAGATGCCATCCGCGAACATGGGGAAGATCTGGGGGATGTAACCGGCGAAATCGCCGCGCTCTCAGCGCTCATGCAGGCCAGGGTAGACAGCGTATTCACCCAGGAACAGCGCGACGAACTGGACAGAAAGATGCAGCAGATGCGCCAGCAAATGCAGCAACAGCGCCAGATGATGCAGCAGCAAGGCCAGCAGTAAGTTCGATCGTAAACCAGCATAGAACCGCCTCAGATAGTAATCCTGTCTGAGGCGGTTTCGTTCGGGGAATTGCAGTTCAGTCCAGCGATTTCACCGGAATCTGCATGGCGTTTGATGCCGCCGGCACCTCAGGCACTGCGAGGCCGAGATTATTCCTGTCAAATACCCGGTCTGCGCGGTAACTGGAACGCACCATTGGCCCTGACGGTACTTCCATAAAGCCTTTTTCCAGGCCGATTTCGCGATACTGGTTAAACTCTTCCGGCGTTACGTAACGCTCCACCGGCAGGTGGTTCTGAGTTGGGCGCAGATACTGGCCCAGAGTCAGGATATCCACACCGATTGCCCGCAGATCGTCCATGGTGGCAAGGATTTCTTCGTGGGTCTCGCCCAGGCCAAGCATCAGGCTGGTTTTGGTGAGCACATCAGGCCGATACTGTTTGGCGTGGGCCAGTACGCTGAGGGTCTTCTGGTAGCCGGCGCGCGGATCGCGAACACGGCGCGTCAGCCGCTCCACGGTCTCCACGTTCTGTGCAAACACCTCAAGGCCGGAATCCAGCACCTTTTCCACATCAGACATAACGGCATCAAAATCCGGTGTCAGCGCTTCCACGGCAACTTGGGGTGTGCGTTGTTTGATGGCCGCGATGCAGGCGGCGTAATGGGCAGCACCGCCATCGTCCAGATCGTCCCGGTCTACCGACGTGAGTACAATGTACCGCAAGCCCATGAGCTCGACCGACCTGGCGGTGTTTTCCGGCTCGTCTTTATCCAGCCAGCCGTTGGGGTTGCCGGTATCTACCGCGCAGAAGCGACAGGCACGGGTACACACCGAGCCCATCACCATGATTGTTGCCGTGCCGGCTGTCCAGCATTCGCCAATGTTTGGGCAGTGGGATTCCTGGCATACCGTGCTCACGCGGTGTTCTGTGACGTTTTTGCGCACAGCTTCAAAGCGTTCACCCCCGGGCATTCGCGCTCGCAACCAACTGGGCTTACGCTCAACTGGAGCCGGTTCCTGCTTTGCCGAGCGCTTTACGCCATCCTTGATAGCAGAGAAGCCATGCTCGTTGCGGAATTTGGAACCACTGGTGACGCGGGGTTTCGCGCTTTCGCTCATTGCAACCGGACTCTTGTTTGGGGGCTGGAGTAAACCTAAAGAGTAATCCGCTGGCGGGGAAGATACAAGACGGGTAAGGGCAATCACGGGGTGCCGGACGATGCAATGGAAAAATTCCGGGCACAGCGTTAGCCATGCCCGGTTGTGGAATATTAGGCCTGTGACTTCTCAAGGGCCTGAGTGATATCAGCCATGATGTCGTCCACGTGCTCAATGCCGATAGACAGACGCACCAGATCCTCACTGACCCCCGCATTTTCCAGCTCTTCAGGGCTCAACTGGCGGTGCGTGGTGGTTGCCGGGTGGCAGGCCAGGGATTTTGCATCGCCTATGTTTACCAGACGGTAGATCATCTCCAGGGCATCAATAAATCTGGCGCCTGCTTCGCGCCCACCCTTGATGCCGAAGCTCAGAATGCCGGAGGCCTTGCCACCGCAGATCTTGTCGCAGGTGGCCTTGAACGGACTGTTGGGGAGCGCCGCGTAGTTTACCCATTCCACAGCAGGGTGGTCCTGCAGGAACTGTGCAACTTTTTCTGCGTTTTCGCAGTGGCGCTCCATGCGCAGGCCTAGCGTTTCCAGGCCCTGCATGATCAGGAATGAATTGAATGGCGAGAGCGCGGAGCCGGTGTTACGCAGCGGCACAACGCGGCAACGACCGATAAAGGCCGCCGCACCGAGAGCCTCGGTGTAAACCACGCCGTGGTATGACGGATCCGGCTCATTCATCATCGGGAACTTTGCGGCGTTGGCTTTCCAGTCGAACTTGCCCGAGTCCACAACGCAACCGGCTATAGTGGTGCCGTGGCCACCAATGTATTTGGTCAGGGAATGGACCACAATGTCGGCGCCATGTTCAAACGGACGGCAGAGATAGGGAGTTGCCACCGTGTTATCCACGATCAGGGGAATGCCGTGCCTGTGGGCGATTTCGGCCCAGCGCGCAATGTCCACCACGTTGCCGGCAGGGTTGCCGATGGATTCGCAGAACAGCGCGCGAGTCTGGTCATCAATGGCCTTTTCGACCGCATCAAAATCGTCATGGCGAACCATGCGGCACTCAATGCCCTGATTGGGCAGCGAATGAGCGAACAGGTTGTAGGTGCCGCCATAGAGCTGGCTCGTGCTTACAATGTTGTTGCCCACCCGGCAGATGGTTTGCAGGGCATAGGTGATGGCAGACATGCCGGAAGCAACAGCCAGTGCGCCCACGCCACCTTCGAGTGCCGCCATACGCTCTTCAAGCACCGAATTGGTCGGGTTCATGATCCGGGTGTAAATGTTGCCCGCAACCTTGAGGTCGAACAGGTCCGCACCGTGCTGGGTGTCATCAAACGTGTAAGACGTGGTCTGGTAAATCGGTGTTGTGGCCGCCTTGGTGGTCGGATCGCCTTTGAAGCCGGCGTGAAGGGCGAGCGTCTCGAATTTCATGTTAACTTCCTTGCGAATGCATGGTTGGTGTTATTCGGTTCGGGCGTCAGTATGCCATATAGATCTGGCGGGGTTTATAACGGTATGCAATCGTTACATGCCTGAACCTCATATGCAGGCCTTGCGAGGCAACAAACCACTGGGAAAGAAAAGTGGGGCTGATTATTTCTGGTGTGTTTGTGTTGAATGTTCTGTCCCGGGCAGGTGTTCACTGATCGGGTGGGGTTGAGGCATCTGTGTCAGGAAAGATGGTGTCGTAGCACCAGGTAAACACGAAGGCATACACCAGATAAAACAGTGCAAACGAAATATCCACCAAAAGTGCCTCCAGCAACCCTGTCTCCATCCACCAGGCAATAATCGGAAGGAAAGCCATCAGCAGCCCCAACTCAAAACTGACTGCGTGCAGGAAGCGGAGTTTGATGGATTTTCGGGTTGAGCCGGTCAGCCGCTTCAGTGTGTGGTCAAAACCCAGGTTAAAGATGTAGTTCCACACCGTGGCCAGCGAAGCACCAATTAATCCAAGTACCCCGGTTTTTTCAAGAGAGTAACCGAAGGCAAAGGCCGCAAGGGGAACGGAAATCAGCAGCCCGATAACTTCAAAGGAAACCGCCTGCCGGATTCTGTCGCCGGTGGTTCTCATCAGAATGGCTCCGCAAGGGTGCGGCGTGTTGTATTTTCAGCGCCGGAAAAGAAAAAAGGCCGCGACCTGAGTCGCGACCTTTTTCGAATACTGGTAGCAAGGGGCGGAATCGAACCGCCGACCCCGGCATTATGAGTGCCGTGCTCTAACCAGCTGAGCTACCTTGCCATCGCTTCACCAGAGGAAGCGGCGCGTATCTTATGTACGGAGGGCGAAAGTGTCAAGGGTTGAGCGGTAAATCATTTTCAGAAGTTGCATAAAAGCACTGCTTGCCCCGTCTTATTCAATGAGAGACGTGTCGAAGCCTTTTGAGTCGCCATCTGTATCGATTGCGTCGCGCAACAGATCGGATAACCGGATCACGCCCAGCAAGCGGTGATGTTCATCGACAACCGGGATGTCTTCAACGCGACGCTCCACATGCTGCTGGAACAGGTCATGCTTATGCAGGATGTCGTCAATATCCTCGTCAACGCCGGCGCACATCACTTGATCGTCCATATGATCGGCTACCGTGCCCAGCGTGATCCGCTCGATCAGTTCACGCAGACTGAGTGTAGGTCGCAACTCGGCCAGCAGCAGGGTAGCCACATGCCAGAAACCCAGGTGCCCGCATACTTGCCCTTCGGCGTTGAGAACAAAGAGGTCGCGCCCAGCAGGGTCGTCCAGCAACAGCCGGGCAGCATCCTGAAGGCTGGATTCGCCAGAAACGGTCAATGCCTTGGCCGGATGGGTGTTGAGCCATTCGCTGATCTTCATGTGGCCTCCTTCGTCCTGGTGGTTTTTACAGCCATGCCGAGTTCACCGGCCCGCGACAGCCCGAAGCGTGTGGCCACTGCACCTAAGGTTTCGGTCAGCAGTGTGGTGGCGGTGACGATATTAACGATCAGTAGCGCGGAAGCCTCAAGACTTGGCACTCCTGTTAGCATAAGTGCCATACCAATGGCCACGCCACCCTGAGGAAGCATGATCAGGCCCACATTGTGGCTGATCACCCGTGGGGCACCGGCAATTTTCGCGCCGATCATCGCGCCGGCAATTTGTCCGCCCGCTCTGAGCAGAAAGTACAGCACAATCAGCCCGGCGTGGCTGAGCACCACCGCAGGCATGAAGTGCAGGCCGGCGAGGGTGAAGAACAGCACAAATACTACTTCCTGAAGCTGCTCAAGCGGTCGAAACCAAGGCTCGGAATGGGCGCCAGCGAACAGTCGAGTGGAGAAGCCAAGCGCCATCGCGGCCAGCAAGGGTGAAAAGTGCCAGGCTTCAGCCAGCCCGCTGAGCAGGATGATTGCGCCCAGTAAGGCTACCAGCTTTAACTCCTGCTCTGGCAGGTAACGGGCGCAACGCTCTAACACATAGCCACCCCCCATCCCCAGGCCGATTGCCGCAACGATTTCCCATATGATCACAGGAATCGCCGCGGCAAAGCCGGTGCTTTCAATGGCTGCCAGCACCAGAGAAAAAATCACCAGCGCCAGCGCATCGTCAAGCGCGACCATGGCCAGCAATGCGGTGGTGAGTGGGCCACGGGCCCGGTATTGGTGAATAATAGCCATAATGGCGCCGGGAGCGGTGGTGGTGGCAATCGCGGCAAGCACCAGGGCCAGTGTCCAGGCGGGCACCTCGGCTATGGTTGTGCCCAATAACGTAAAGCCCACCAGCACCGCCAGAAAGCTACCGCCGACCTTGCCCAGTGTGGCGCTGACGATCATCCAGCCTAGTTGGCGCAGCTGCGAGACGGTGGCGGCCCCGCCGATCAGATAAGCGATGATTCCCAGGGTGACAGCAACAATCGACTGGGTCCATTCGGTAGTTTCAGCACCCAGAAAGCTTCCCAGAAAATCGGGCGCAAACAGTATGCCGGCCAATATGTAACCCACCACCCGGGGAACGTGAAAGAGGGCACTGCCCAGTGCGCCGAGCGTCAGCCCGGAGATCATCAGCAAACCGATCAGCAGGATTTCCACGTATTCTCCATCATGTTCGCCGTGAGCCGGTGATCGGCAAGTTCGCGCATATGTTGGTGAGTGTACCACTCCGCTGAGAACGATGAGTGCCAGACATGATGTCAGGTGTTTGCTGACGAGCCACACGGCGACTTTTTGCGTTAGACTGTTGCTTATGACTACAAAATTACGCGCCATTCATGGTGATATTACGTCTTTGAATGTTGATGCCATCGTGAACGCGGCGAATTCGTCGCTGCTTGGTGGCGGCGGGGTGGATGGAGCCATTCATCGTGCGGCAGGCCCGGAGCTCCGGCAAGAATGCCAGCGCCTTCAGGGATGTAATACGGGCGAAGCCAGGATCACCGGAGGTTACCGCCTGCCGGCAAAGCATGTGATCCACACGGTTGGCCCTGTCTGGAATGGTGGTGCGGACAGGGAGGCCGAGTTACTGGCCTCCTGCTACCGCGAGAGCCTGCGGCTGGCGGTCAGTGCAGGTTTACGCTCAATAGCCTTCCCGTGTATCAGTACCGGAATTTATGGCTTCCCGGCTGAACCTGCAGCGCGCATTGCCGTGCAGACAGTGCAGGAATTTGTAGCTTCCGCGCCGGAACTCGAAGAAGTGGTGTTTTGCTGTTTTTCAGACGAAGATCTGAGGTTGTACCAGCACGCACTTGGAGAGCAGATAGTTCGAGGTGAGGGAAAGTAAACAGGGAGATACCTGCCAAACAGAAGCTTGGCAGGCCTCCATTGAGGGCTGTGTGAATTAAACGTTAAACCGGAAATGGATCACGTCGCCGTCTTTTACGATGTAGTCCTTGCCTTCCAGGCGCCATTTACCCGCTTCCTTGGCGCCTGCTTCGCCCTTGTACTGCACGAAATCCTCGTAACTTATAACTTCGGCACGGATGAAGCCGCGCTCGAAGTCAGTATGGATAACGGCGGCCGCTTGCGGGGCTGTTGCACCGATTTTGACTGTCCACGCCCGCACTTCTTTTACCCCGGCTGTGAAATAGGTCTGCAAACCCAGCAGGCTGTAACCGGCGCGGATAACCCGGTCAAGGCCGGGCTCTTCCATGCCCATCTCTTCCAGGAACATGCTTTTTTCGTCGTCTTCCAGTTCCGAGATTTCCGCTTCTATCTTGTTGCAGATCGGCACCACTACAGCATTTTCTTCGGCTGCGATTTCGTGCACTTTGTCCAGGTAAGGATTGTTCTCGAAGCCGTCTTCCGCCACGTTGGCAATGAACATGGTGGGTTTGATGGTGAGCAGGCACAGTTCGCGAATCAGCAGAAGTTCATCTTTATCCAGCCCCATGCTGCGAACCGGCTTGCCTTCATTGAGTACCGGCAAGATCCGCTCAAAGAGTTCCAGTTGCGCCTTGGCCTCTTTATCGCCGCTTTTTGCCACACGCTGCACCCGCTTGATGGCCTTCTCGACGGTCTCCATATCGGCCAGCGCAAGTTCGGTGTTGATTACTTCGATATCTGCAGCGGGGTCTACCTTGTTGGCTACGTGAATCACGTTGCCGTCGTCGAAACAGCGCACAACATGGGCGATGGCTTCGGTTTGGCGAATGTTGGCGAGAAACTGGTTACCCAGCCCTTCACCCTTGGAGGCGCCTGCTACCAGGCCGGCGATATCCACAAACTCCATGGTGGTGGGAACGACTCTCTCGGGCTTTACGATTTCGGCGAGCTTGTTAAGGCGAGGGTCCGGCATGGCAACCACACCTGCGTTAGGCTCGATGGTGCAGAACGGGAAGTTTTCCGCGCCAATGCCTGCTTTGGTCAGTGCGTTGAACAGGGTGGATTTGCCGACGTTGGGAAGGCCGACGATGCCGCAGTTAAAACCCATGGAATGCCTCTGCTGATACGAAAATTTGGCCGGATTATACCGGTGTACGGCACAGTGTGCGAGTAAGGGATATCAGGGGTGGTGCTTTGGCGCGGAGCCTGATCCTGCAGGCTCAGGCGGGGGTGGGCTTGAAGCTGTGCAAGCGGTTCATGGCGGCGGCAAGATTGCCGGAAGCCGCATCGGGCAGAACCCGCATGATTTCATCGAATACCGCTTTGAGATCCTCTGCTTCACGCTTGCCGAGACGACCGAGTACGTAGCCGGTGACCTTGCGGCTGTCACCGGGGTGTCCTATGCCAATGCGCAGTCTCTGGAATTCGTTGGTGCCCAGATGGGCGATCGAGTCTCTCAGGCCATTATGCCCACCGTGCCCTCCGCCTTTTTTGAGCTTGGCGGTGCCGGGTGGAAGATCGAGGTCGTCGTGGGCGATCAGTATCTGGCTGGGAGGGATTTTGAAAAAGTCTGCAAGGGCTTTCACGGAAAGGCCGCTGCGATTCATGAAAGTGGCAGGGTTCAGCAGGTGAAGGTCAAGGCCTTGCCACTGAATGCGGGCGTAGTGCCCATGATACTTCTTTTCGGGGCGGAGCGACTGGCCCGCTTCGCGGGCCAGTGCTTCGACGAAGAGGGCACCGGCATTATGACGGGTATTCTCGTAGTCGGCCCCGGGATTACCCAGCCCAACCACCATGACAATATCCTGTGCCATCTGCCAGTACCTCCGGAGTGATTACTCCTTGCTTTCGCCTTCTTCGCCTTCTTCGCCTTCAGCGTCGTCTTCGGCTTCGTCAGCTTTCGCGCCTTTCGGTTTGTGCACAGACACAACAGCCTGGTCGTGCTCAACGCCGTGCTGCAGGGCCGGAATACGAACGCCCTCGGGCAGCTTCAGGTCGCTCATGTGCACAACCTGGTCCATCTCGACATCGGTCATGTCGATTTCGATGAACTCTGGCAGGTCTTTTGGCAGACACGCTACTTCAACTTCCGTCATCAGGCGGAAAGCAACACCGCCGTAGGTCTTGATGGCCGGCGCTGTATCTTCGTTTTTCAGGTGCAGCGGAACGTGAACCAGAATTTCCTGGTCTTTCTCAACGCGCTGGAAGTCGGCATGAGTCAGCAACAGCTTGTACGGGTGCCGCTGCAGATCCTTGATGATTACACTCTCTTTCTTGCCATTCAGATCAATGGTCAGAATGTGAGAGAAGAAGGCTTCGTTTTCCAGAGCCTTTTTCAGCTCGTTGTGCCAGATGGAAATCGGAGTGGCTTCTTTACCGGCACCATAAATGATGGCCGGAATTTTACGTTCTTCGCGACGCAGGCGGCGGCTCGCACCTCTCCCCTTGTCGTCACGAGGAAATGCTTCAATAACAAAGTCCTGAGACATGGTTTGTACCTCAATCGTCACCTGAACTGCCCGCGACCAGGCGTTGGGACAGGTGATGTTTTCGAAAAGCCGGATATTTCCGGCTGACTAAAAGAGTCGGGAGCCTGTAGGGGCTCCCGACTCGATAACTTATTGATGACCTTCAGTAACCTGCTGTTTTTCTGAAAAAATCAGCCCGGGGCTTGCTCAGGCATTTTCAAACAGGGCACTGATGGACTCTTCATTGCTCACGCGGCGAATAGATTCCGCAAGCAGCCCGGCCATACTAAGGGGGCGGATTCTAGCACAGTTTTTAGCTTTTTCACCCAGTGGGATGGTGTCACATACAACGAGTTCATCCAGATCCGAGGCGTTGATGTTCTCAATCGCAGGGCCGGAGAGTACCGGGTGGGTGATATAAGCCACCACACGGGTTGCACCGCGCTCTTTCAGGGCATTTGCAGCCTTGCACAAGGTGCCTGCGGTATCGACAATGTCATCCACAAGGATGCAGGTCTTGTCTGCAACATCACCGATAATGTGCATAACCTGGGATACGTTGGCCTTGGGGCGACGCTTGTCAATGATGGCCAGGTCGGCATCATCCAGTCGCTTGGCAACGGCGCGGGCGCGCACAACGCCGCCAACATCCGGAGAAACCACAACAAAATTCTCAAACCGCTGCTTTTCAATGTCATCAAGCAGAACGGGTGTCGCGTAGATGTTATCTACCGGCACATCGAAAAAGCCCTGAATCTGGTCAGCGTGCAGATCTACTGTCAATACACGATCCACGCCAATACTGGAGATCATGTCTGCAACAACTTTGGCGCTGATGGCAACACGGCTGGAACGTACCCGGCGATCCTGACGTGCATACCCGTAATAAGGGATGACTGCCGTGATGCGTGATGCAGAGGCGCGGCGCAAGGCGTCGGCCATCATGATCAGTTCCATCAGGTTGTCGTTGGTTGGGTAGCACGTGGGCTGAATGATGAATACATCGTGGCCACGTACATTTTCGTTGATCTCGACGGTCGTTTCGCCATCGCTGAAGCAGCCTACAGTAGCTTGTCCCATGGGAATGTGGAGTTTTTTGGCAATAGCGTGGGAAAGCTCGGGGTTGGCATTGCCAGAGAAAATCATCAGTTTGGACACGACGGCATCCTTCTCGTTTTCGGAGGTTGAGTCAGAAGAAGCGGGAGAAAGGTGGCTGGGGTGGCAGGATTCGAACCTGCGCATGACGGGATCAAAACCCGTTGCCTTACCACTTGGCGACACCCCAGTATCGTGCTTTTTTGGCATCATTCCAGCTCAGTCAGCTTTTGGTGAAGAGGCGATACGTTCACCCCTTTAGCTACGAACCCGGTGATGCCGGAGGGTTTGCTTTCCCAGATGATCCGGGCTGCGGATTCTGTCGGGAAACGTCCAAATATGCAAGCCCCGGTTCCGGTTAATCTTGCAGGTCCGAATTGTGTGAGCCATTCCATGCTCTCTCTGACTTCAGGGTACAGTCTTTTGACCACACCTTCACAGTCGTTTCGGTACCTCGAGGCGTCTCCCTCAAAAGCGGGCGCTATTTTGATTCTCGGGGTGTCCCTTGTCAACCCTTGCTCTGAAAATATCTTTGCGGTGTTGATGTGGCAGTCCGGTTTCAGAACCACAAACCAGTCCTCCGGCGGGAAAGCGGGGGTTAGTTTCTCTCCGATTCCCTCGCCAAAAGCGGCATGGCCGCGCACGAAAACCGGTACATCGGCGCCCAGCGCCAGTCCGATTTCTGCCAGCTCGTCATAATCCAGCCCCAGCCGCCAAAGATGGTTTAGCCCCAGCAGGGTGGTGGCGGCATTGGAACTGCCGCCGCCTAGCCCACCGCCCATGGGCAGGCGTTTGTTAATGCCGATGCTCACGCCGGGTAGCTCGTGTCGTGCCCTGGCAACCAGAGCACGGGCTGCGCGGAGAATCAGGTTGTCGTCGTCCGGAACACCGGCTACGGGGTTTTCCAGGTGGATCCCGGGCTGTTCCGGCGTCAGGCTCAGCGTAATGTCATCGCCATAATCAAGAAACTGAAACAGTGTCTGGAGCTCATGGTAACCGTCCGGGCGCCGGCCTACGATGTGCAGAAAGAGATTCAGTTTGGCAGGCGAGGGTAGTGTAATCGATGTTGTCACTGGTCCAGATTCCGCCAGTTGCTGACCACAACACGTACGCGCTTTTTGTCTTTCAGTGCTGTGATTCGTGCCGGCAGGGCAGGCGTGGGGCCTTGCAACTGGTGCCAGCGGTCGTAACGGATTTCCCAGCCTTCCTGCCGGATCATCGCAAGTTCACCCTGGTCGTCAAATAACAGCCGGAAATCGCCTGCCGGCGCCGGCAGGCCGCGTATCCACCAGGTCAGGCTTTCCAGCGGCAACTGCCAGCCGGTAGCCGCTTCCATCAGGGCGTCCGGGTCACCGGAGCGATAGATTTCGCCATTGGAGAGCCTCAGTTCAATGAACCCTGGTACACCTTTGAGGGTGGTGCTGCCCATTCCCAGGAACGAGGACGACAGGGCGAGATCGTAGGCTTCGCCCTCCTGTATCCAGTGATTGATGATGGCAGTGCCGCTGTCAGAAGGCTGGCGCACAGCCAGCTTGCCTGAGAGTTGCCAGTGGTCAAACTGGCGTAGCCTGGCGGAGCGCTCCTGCCAGTCTGCCGGCGGCTGGTCGGTCATGCCCGCCGGCAATGGTTCCAGCTGAATTGTGGTGCAAGCGCTGAGGCTCGCTATCAGCAGCAGGGCTGCGCTTGCGCGGAAAACCGATCGCATTACCGGTCTCCATTACCGGTTAGCCGTTCAATGGTTTCCCGCAGCACTTCATGTTCTGCGTCCTGGTCCAGGCCTTCTTTCCAGATAACCTGGGCCTGTTCTTCGGCACCGCTCACCCACAGGGCCTCGCCGTAATGGGCTGCCACTTCCGGGTCGGGGTAGGCGGCCCATGCGCGGGAAAGGTAGTCCAGTGCCGGTTCGATCTGGCCTTCCTGGAACAGAACCCAGCCCATGCTGTCGAGAATGGCCGGGTTTTCCGGGTCCAGGGCCAGGGCTTGTTCTATATAACCACGCGCTTCTGCCACGCGATTGGTTCGGGTGGTCAGTATGTATCCGAGGGCGTTGAGTGCAACGGCGTTTTCCGGGTTTTGCTCGACAATCCGCCTGAGATCCTCTTCGGCTTTGCCGTATTGGCCGAGTGCATCATAAAGCATGGCTCGCGCATAGCGGATCTGGAGGTTGTCCGGGTAGTCATCAAGCGCACTGGATGCGGCTTCCAGAGCTTCCTGTTGCAGCCTCTGGTCGAGAAGCAGGTTCACCTCAAGCAGCCAGAATCTTTCAGCCTCTCTGGGATTGTCTTCCCGCAGGGCCCGGATGTTAGCCAGCGCATCGTCCAGTCGGCCCTCCTGGGCCAGAAGCGCGCTGGCGCGGGCCAGAGACGGGAAGTAATAATTACCCTGCTCCACATTCTGATAGTAGCCAATAGCCTGCTCTGTATTGCCTGCCTCGTCTTCAATCCTGCCAAGATAGTAGTTGGCTTCGCTGGTGTGATGGCCTTGTTCGGCCAGCCGGGTGAGTTCATCTTTTGCCAGTTCCGGTTGTCCGTTTTCAAGTGCAACCAGAGCGTGTGAGAGCCGCAGGCCGGGGTTGTCCGGGAACCGGTTCACCAAACGGTTGAATTCATCCTGTGCAGCCTGCAGTTCGCCTTCGCTGATCAGCATGCGCCCGTACAGGGTGCCCATCTGGCGGCTTGCCGGAAAACGACGGGTATTCACCATCAGATGTTCAAGGGCTTCGTTTTCCCTGCCGAGCTGATACAGAAGGTCGCCCTTGAGGATGATGGCTGGCTGGAAGTTGGGTTTATCCGTGAGCAGAGGCTCCAGGCGGCCAAGCGCTGCCTCTGGATTGCCGGTGATTTTAAGCAGCAGGGCAATGCTGTACTCGAGTTCCGGATTACCCGGGTGGCGACTTGCCATCTCCTCATACAACGCCAGCAGCTCCTGTTGCTGTGCCGGCGGGAGTTTTCCGGCCATGGCGGCCAGGCTGTCGAAATCTGCATCTTCACCCTGTTCAAGAATTTTCTCCATGTAACCAAGGGCAGATTCAAGCTCATTTCGTTTTACCGCCTGAATAGCGGAAACCCTGAGTGCCTGCAGATTGTCGGGATCCACTTCCAGCCAGAGTTCAGCCAGCTGCTTCTGGGCGTTGTCGCCATTGAGTGACTGGGCGATGCGCATGGCACGCTCTATGACGTTTTTGTCCCGGGACAGTTGCGCGGCTTTCAGGTAATTGACCAGGGTGACGTCGTACCGGCCCCGCTGTGCCGCAATTTCAGCCGAAAGCAGCAAATACAGTGTTTCCGGCTCAAAGTCTGCGTATTCTATGGGGGGTTCACTGCCGGATTGCCGGGTGCTCTCCGGCGTTTCCATGGCTGTTTTTTCGACATCGGGCGAGTGCCCGGAACCGGTCAGGCTGGTGCAACCTGACAGTGAAAGGCCGAGCAGGCAGGTTACCAAAAGCGGTGCAGATTTGTGCATGCAACTTCCCGTGATTTGTTGACTACGCATCCGGAAGAGCCCGCAATACCTCGTTTATTGAGGCTTGCCCAGGCTCCGGCATGCGCCGATCCCCTATAATGGCATAAGCTCCTGTTCATGCCCAACCTGTCCGCACTTCCCGAAGCTCAGGTGCTTTTGGGTGGCAGCTAAAGGCTGTGGCCGCTAAAATGCCTGCAGAATGGCCCTCGACTACACTGTTATTACACCGTTCACCGCTAGAGGATAGTAAAACCAGGAAATGGCACTGCTAACGCTGGGAATCAATCATCGTACCGCACCTGTCGAGATAAGGGAGCGCGTTGCGTTTACGCCTGAGCGTATGTCAGAGGCGTTTGCCGAGCTGCGCGCGGCCTCCGGCGCCAGTGAGGTCGCTATTCTCTCCACCTGTAACCGAACCGAGCTATATCTGGCCGGGGATGACGATTGCGCACCTCTGGTGCTGCGCTGGCTGGCCGGCTTCCACGGCCTGGATGCCGCCGAGCTTGAAGAAGTGCTTTATATTCATCGCGATGCTGATGCGGTACGGCACATGATGCGTGTTGCGGCAGGGCTGGACTCCATGGTTCTGGGTGAGCCCCAGATACTGGGGCAGCTCAAGGATGCCTACGCCCTGGCCCGGGAACACGGCGGCAGTGGTTCATTTCTCTCCCGGATGTTTGAACAGACTTTCTCTGTTGCCAAACGTGTGCGAACCCAGACTGCGATTGGTGAAAACCCCGTTTCTGTTGCCTACGCAGCCGTGAGCATGGCACACCGCATCTTTGCAGACATGTCCCGGAACAAAGCGTTGCTGATTGGTGCCGGCAAAACCATCGAACTGGTTGCCCGTCACCTTGCCGACGCCGGCGTAAAAGATTTCATTGTTGCCAACCGCACGCTTGAACGGGCTCAGGCACTTGCAGAATCCAGAGGTGGCCGCGGCATCCTGCTTTCCGAAATTCCTGACTATCTGGCTGATGTGGATATCATCATTTCATCCACGGCCAGCCCATTGCCCATTCTTGGCAAGGGTGCGGTTGAGCGCTCCCTGAAAAAACGCAAACATCGCCCGTTTTTCATGGTGGACATTGCCGTTCCCCGGGATATTGAGCCGGAAGTGGCGTCCCTGGCCGATGTGTATCTCTACGCCGTTGATGATCTGCGCCAGGTTATTGAAGAAAACATCCGCACCCGCGAGGGCGCTGCCCGTGAAGCTGAGAACCTCATTGCCGACGGTGTGCAGGAATTCCTCAGCCAGCTCCGTGCACTGGACGCGGTTTCCACGCTGAAACAGTTCCGGCAGCGCGCGGAAGTGCTGCGGGATATGGAAACCGAAAAAGCCCTGCGTGCACTGCGCAATGGTGGTGATCCTGAAACAGCTTTGCGCAGCCTGGCGCGGGGCCTTACCAACAAACTCCTGCACGAACCTTCCATACAGGTTCGCAAGGCCACCACCGAAGGGCGCCCCGAGGTGACCGAATGGCTGAGAGAGCTGCATCAGCTTGATGTGTTGGACGCAGACGCGACGACGACCACCCCGGAAAAACTATGAAACCATCAATACAGTCCCGCCTCGAGCAGCTCGTTGAGCGCTATGAAGAGGTGAGCGCCTTGCTCAGCGATTCCGCCACCATTGCCCAGCAGGACCGGTTTCGGGAGTTGTCCCGGGAGTTTGCCGAGATTGAGCCTGTGGTGCAGTGCTTTCAGGCTTGGAAGCAGTCGCTGGAAGACATCAGCGAAGCCAGAGAGCTGGCGAAAGACGGCGATGCCGACATGCGCGAAATGGCGGCAGAAGAGCTGGAAATTGCCGAGCAGAAAAGCGAAGAGCTGGACGAAGAACTGCAGCGCCTGATGCTGCCAAAAGATCCGAATGATGGCAAAAACGTGTTTCTGGAAATTCGCGCCGGAACCGGCGGCGATGAGGCCGCAATTTTTGCCGGGGACCTGTTTCGCATGTACAGCCGTTACGCTGAGCGTCGGCGCTGGCAGGTAGAAGTGCTGAGCGAAAACGAAGGTGAGCACGGCGGTTACAAGGAAATCATTGCCCGGGTAGCGGGGAATGGGGTGTATGGCGCGCTGAAATTTGAATCCGGTGCGCACCGGGTGCAGCGTGTTCCGGAGACCGAATCCCAGGGGCGCATCCACACCTCCGCCTGTACCGTTGCAGTTATGCCCGAGGCAGACGAAGCCGAAGCAATTGAGATCAACAAGGCGGATCTGCGCGTGGACACCTTCCGCGCCTCGGGTGCAGGTGGCCAGCATGTTAACAAAACCGACTCGGCCATCCGGATTACCCACCTGCCAACCGGCATTGTGGTGGAATGCCAGGAGGAGCGTTCGCAGCATAAAAACCGCGCCAAGGCCATGAGTTTTCTGGCGTCGCGCTTGCAGAACGCAGAGACGGAACGCCAGCAAAAATCCATGGCAGAAACCCGGAAAAGTCTGGTGGGCAGTGGCGATCGCTCTGAACGTATCCGCACCTATAACTTCCCCCAGGGCCGGGTAACCGACCACCGCATCAATCTTACGCTCTACAAGCTTGATGATGTCATTGCGGGTGATCTGGATTCCGTCGTTGTGCCTCTTCAGCAAGAGCATCAGGCGGAGCTTCTGGCATCGCTTTCTGATGACGAGTAAGTTTTCACTAACCTGCAAGGCCCTGCTGGATAATGCGGTTCCCCGTATTGCCGGCGACACCCCCCGGCTGGATGCCGAGCTGCTTCTTGCCCATGTGAGCGGTTTGAGCCGCTCCGCTTTCCGGGCATTTCCAGAGCGCGAGGTGGATGCGCGGGTAGCGGCTGAATTTGAAATGCTGGTGGCAAAGCGCGCCCGGGGAATGCCCATAGCCTATCTGCTGGGTCACCAGGAGTTCTGGTCACTTCCGCTAGAAGTACGCACCAGCACCCTTATTCCCCGGCCCGATACCGAATGCCTGGTGGAGCAGGCGCTGGAATTGCCGTTGTCGGGCGATGCCCGGGTTGTTGATCTTGGCACTGGCACTGGTGCCATCGCACTGGCGTTGGCCAGTGAGCGACCAGGTTGGGTTGTCAGTGCCTGTGATCTTATGGAAGATGCCGTGACACTGACGCGGACGAACGCGCGCCAATTGAACTTGCCGGTGGAAGTTTTCCAAAGCCACTGGTTTGCCGGGTTGCCTGCCGCTACCTATGACCTGATTGTTTCCAACCCACCTTATATTGCTACGGACGACCACCATCTGGATGAGGGTGATGTGCGCTTTGAGCCTGCAACTGCATTGGTGTCTGGCGTTGATGGCCTTGATGATATCCGCCTGATCGTGAGCGAAGCACCTGCCTGGCTGAATGAAGGAGGCTGGCTGCTTCTGGAGCACGGGTTTGATCAGGCCGGGGCGGTTCAGGCACTGTTTGTAAACCGTGGGTTTGTTAAGGTAGAAAGCCGCAAAGACTACGGCGGTAACGACCGCATGACCCTGGGGCAATGGCCCCGAGATGGAGCCCGCCATGCTCAGTGATGAAGAACTTCTGCGATTCAGTCGTCAGATTCTGATACCCCGTTTTGATATCGCAGGGCAGCAAGCTCTGAAGAACGCGCGCGTTGTGATTGTTGGTTCTGGCGGCCTCGGCTGCCCGGTTGCACTCTATCTGGGTTCGGCTGGTGTTGGTCATTTAACGCTGGTCGATGACGATGTTATTGAATTGCCTAATTTGCAACGCCAGATAGCGTTTGAAACCGCACAGATCGGCGAATCTAAAGCGGAGACTCTGGCCGCCCGAGTACTCAGCATTAATCCGGCAGTGTCTATTTCTGTGGTGAATCGCCGCCTTGATCTGGAGGGTTTTGCGCAGGAAGTGACTGGGGCCAGCCTGGCTATGGACTGCTCAGATAATTTCGCCACGCGGTTTGCCCTGAACCGCGCCTGTGTCGCGGCAGGTGTTCCATTGATTTCCGGGGCGGCGATTCGCGGAGAAGGCCAGGTGAGTGTGTATGACAGCCGGAACCCCGAATCTCCTTGTTATCACTGTCTATATCCTGAGCAGGGCAACGAAGATCTGACCTGTTCAGAGGCTGGTGTGATCGCGCCGCTGGTTGGCATGATTGGTTCTGTTCAGGCGATGGAGGCCATTAAAGTGCTTTCCGGCGTAGGTACTCCGCTTGTGGGCAGACTGCTGATTCTGGATGCCTGGGAAATGCAATGGCGCGAAATGAAGCTTTCGAGGGATTCTGACTGTCCGGTTTGTAGCTCCAAATAGTACGGGCTTGGCCGAAGCGTGCGCGGAAGAAAGCTCTCCAAAACACGCTGTGAATACTTCCCTGTACGCTCGGCTCCGCCCTTTAGCGCTTATTGCTCCTGCGTCGCGCTAAAGGTCCTGGGCAAGCCGTCCATGGCTTGCCCGTGAAGTGCTTTGCACTTCACCCATGGCTCCGCACGGTTTTGGAGAGCTTTCTTCCACGCACGCTTCTACATGTTGCGCTCGTCTTGGTCTTTCAGGGCCTGAAACTTCGCTATGGCCTCTTTTCTGCTCTCCTTCAAATCAACGATTGGCCTCGGGTATCCACCCGGTATAACACCGCCTTTAGACGGATCATGGATGCGTTTGTTATCCAGCTTTGCCAGCTCAGGCACCCACTCGCGGATGAACTCACCTTTCGGATCGAACCGCTCACTTTGAGTCACCGGGTTGAACACCCGGAAATAAGGCGCGGCATCGGTGCCGGTCGAGGCGCTCCACTGCCAGCCGCCGTTGTTGGAGGCGAGAAAACCATCCACCAGTTTTGACATGAAGTAAGCCTCGCCCAGGCGCCAGTCGATAAACAGGTTTTTGGTCAGGAACATCGCTGTAACCATGCGCAGCCGGTTGTGCATCCAGCCGGTCTGATTGAGCTGGCGCATGGCGGCGTCCACAAGAGGAATGCCGGTGTTGCCGGTTTTCCAGGCTTCGAAGTGCTCCCCGGGGGTGTTCCATTGCAGCGCTTCGGTTTCCGGTTTGAAGGCCCGGTGCATGCTCACCCGCGGGTAGTGGTAGAGGATGTTTATGTAGAAGTCCCGCCAGGCGATTTCATTAATCCAGGTCACCAGGCCTTCCTGATTACCTCCCATACCTTGTGCCTGCCGCGCTGCGATCAGGCATTGGCGCCCGGAGAGTACCCCGTTGGCCAGGTAGGGCGAGATCTGGCTGGTTCCATCCAGGGCGGGGAAGTCCCGCTGGTCCTTGTAGGCGCCACCGTGTTTGTTCAGGAATTGTTCCAGTTGCGAGTGGGCAGCGTCTTCGCCGGTTTTTACCAGTGCTGGTGGCGCATCTTCAAAACCTTCGGGGATGTTTGTGATGCGTTCAGGTTGCACGGCATCGCCCCGGGCTTTGGGCGCCGGATATACTGCGGGCCGGTTGTCGTCAATCCAGCTGCGCCAGCGGCGGGAGAAGGGGGTGAATACGGAGTAGGGTTCGCTCTGGCCGGTCCGTATTTCGCCTACGGGCGCCACGGTCTGGTCGCGATACTTGCGGGTGGTTATGCCCAATTCGTCAAAACGGTGTTTCACCGCTTTGTCGCGCTTGCGCTCGTTGATGCCATACTCTTCATTGAAGTGGAGCCGGGAGATGCTGTTTTTCCGGCAATGGTTCTCAAGTGCCGCAATGCTGTCGCTGAAGCGCTCAGCCTGAATAAAAGCCAGCGGTATACCGAGCTTCGCCAGTTCCTCCGCCAGCGCATTGGCATGGGTAATCACAAATTGCACCCGGGCCGGTGACCAGTCGTGCTCCTGCCATTGTTCCGGAGTGAGTATGAAGCAGGCGCGAACCTTTGCAGTGTTTTCTGCCTGGTCCGCTTCTTTGCAGGCAGCGGTCAGGGCCGGGTTATCGGCGATTCGCAGGTCGTTTCTGAACCATACCAGTTGCGTCATGGGTTATTCCGTATCAGGTTCCGGCTTTGAAAGTAGGGGTAATTACAGCGCACAGCAGCAATAAAATCACGCCTCTGGTTATTCGCCCGGGGTCTGTGATTGGATTATAGTGGCTACAACTTTAGCCCCCTGTTACAGGAAGATTCGCAGCATTTATGGCCAATGAAAGTGAAAACCGGCGTGATGGCGTCTGGGCTCAGCAGTATGAGTTGGCAATCGGCCAAACGCAGCACCATAAGCTTGGGCATGTGCGGTTATGGATTACGCTGCTGGAAAAAGAATGGCAGGTGCGTTCCGAAACCCGGGAGCCCGAGACCGACCCTGTGGGCTGGACAGAATCCATAGGCCACCAGTTGCCACAGGCCAACGTATCCCTGCAACGGTTTGTCCGTGAGGGCGAGTCTTCCGCGGTAACGTTCATACCTGCGGTAGCCACTCTTCCGACAGTAATTCGTCCTTATCACCCGCTGACCATCCCCGGCGGCACCCGGTGCACCATCTATGTGGGAACCATGGTGTGGATGAAGATCTGTGTCGGGGCGAAGCAGACCCTGCTAACAGAGATTCCGCTGGCGGTGCCATCGCTTACCTGGGTGGGCAGGAATACCATGGAAGGCGAGTTGTGTTATTCGTCGTCGAGCTTTGGCCGTTTGGTGCTTGAAGCCTTGCCAAAACGGGCATGGCGGGCAACCACTCCGGTCACGATTATTAACCGCAGAACCGAGCCTTTGCTGCTGGAGCGTTTCAGCCTGCCCACGCCGTTGTTGTCACTGCATCAGAATGAGCGTGGTCAACTGTGGACACCGGGCGTGGTGGTAGAGGTGGCCACCGATATGAACTCTGCCAGCCTGCACATGGATGAAGGCTTGCTGGTTGCAGCCGGCCCGTGCCGGCAGGTGGCGCCGGCCCGGGAAAAGGCTGCAAAAGGACGCCTGGTTCGGGCTATCGACCGGGTGTTTGGCTAATGAATATTCCATGGAGTAACAATTGTGGCTGAAGAGCTGAAAACGGGGGCACTGAATGTGTTTACCGGCATAGCCTGGGGGCAGTGGATCAGTTCCGGTTTTTTGCTGGTGATCGGCATTGTACTCGCATCAGTGGCGGCGCGCAGTGTGTCCCGGGTAATGGCCAAACGCAGCTCCCGGCACCATACCGTTATGGTTCGGCGGCTGGTGTTTTACCTCATCTTTATGCTGTTCGGCGTGGCGGCGCTCCGGGAGGCCGGCTTCTCGCTGGATGTAGTCCTGGGCGCGGCGGGTATTCTTACCGTTGCCATCGGCTTTGCGTCGCAAACGTCGGCATCAAACATGATCAGCGGTCTGTTTCTGCTGGTTGAAAAGCCATTTGAAATCGGTGATTTCATAGAAGTGGAAACCATCATGGGTGAAGTGGTGGGGATCGACATGCTCAGTGTAAAACTGCGCACCAGAGACAACCTGTATGTGCGCATTCCCAACGAAACCCTGATCAAGACCCCGGTTGTTAACCGCTCACGTTTTCCCATTCGCAGAATCGACCTTCAGGTGGGGATTGCCTATGCTGAAGATGCAGAAAAGGTAGAAAAGCTGCTGCTGGAACTGGCAGAAAAGAATCCTGTCTGCCTGGAAGAGCCGAAAGCATTTGTGCTGGTAACCGCGTTTGGCCCTTCCTCGGTAGATTTGCAGTTTTCCTTCTGGGTACCAAAAGACAAGGTGCTTGAGGGGAAAAGCGGCATGCTGGTAGCCATTAAAAAAACGCTGGACAAGGCAGGCATAGAAATACCTTTCCCACACACCAGCGTTTATGCAGGTAGTCACTCTGAGCCATTCCGTGTGCAGTTGATAGCACCGGAAAAAGCCACTGAAAAGGAAGAACCATTGGATGTCGACAAAGACGCCTGAAGCAATCAAAACCGTTGAGCCGACACCGGCTGAAAACAAAATCCGTCTGGGCTGGCGGGAGTGGGTGGCGCTGCCGGATCTGGATATTAACCGCATCAAGGCAAAGGTGGATACCGGAGCCCGTACCTCCTGCCTGCATACGTTCCGCACAGAGCCGTATACCAAAGACGGCGAGCGCCGGGTCAGGTTCTGGGTGCACCCGGTGCAGAACGACCTGCACCAGGTGGTGGAGTGCGATGCCCGTGTGCTTGATGAGCGAGATGTGTCGGATTCCGGTGGCCATAAAGAGTTGCGGCTGGTTATCGAGACCACACTGGTAATAGGCGGCCAGAGCTGGCCCATTGAAATGACGCTGACAAACCGGGATTCCATGCGCTTTCGCATGCTGCTCGGGCGCACCGCCATGGCGGGTCGCTCGATGATTTATCCTGAAGCTTCCTACTTGGCCGGGGAACCGGCTGTAAGGTCTGAAACATGAAAATTGCAGTTCTGTCCCGTAACCGCCACTTGTACTCAACCCGCCGCCTGGTGGAAGAAGGGGTTAACCGTGGCCATGAAGTGAGGGTGATCGACTGCCTGCACTGCTCCATGAACATCACCTCTGCCAAACCCAAAATCCATTACCATGAAGAGGTGCTGGAAGACTTTGATGTTGTGATTCCCCGTATCGGGGCTTCCGTTACCTTTTATGGCACTGCCGTGTTGCGCCAGTTTGAAATGATGGGCGTGTTCCCGGTGAACGAGTCCGTTGCCATTACCCGTTCCCGGGACAAGCTGCGTTCCCTGCAGTTACTCGCGCGTAAGGGTGTGGGTATGCCGGTGACCGGTTTCGCCAACAAGCCGGATAACGTGCCGGAGCTTCTGAAAATGGTGGGTGGCGCGCCGGTGGTCATCAAGCTTTTGCAGGGAACCCAGGGCATAGGTGTGGTGCTGGCAGAAACCCGCAAGGCTGCTGAAAGTGTGATTGAAGCCTTTATGGGCCTGAAAGCGGACATTCTTGTGCAGGAGTTCATCAAGGAGGCCGGTGGCGCGGATATCCGCTGTTTCGTGATTGGCGACAAAGTAATCGCGGCCATGAAGCGCCAGGGTGCCGAGGGCGAGTTCCGCTCCAATCTGCATCGTGGAGGCAGCGCGTCCCTGGTGCGTATTACACCGGAGGAGCGCAAAACCGCCATCACCGCCGCCAAATCCATGGGCCTGAATGTGGCCGGTGTGGACTTGCTGCGTTCCAGCCGTGGCCCGCTGGTAATGGAGGTGAATTCCTCGCCCGGCCTGGAGGGCATTGAAAACGCCACCGGCAAAAACGTGGCGGGGATGATTGTTAACTGGATTGAAAAAAATCAGGCGCCCTGGCGCACGAAAACCAAAGGCAGAGGCTGATCGATGGCGCGAGCGCCCTTTGAAATGGCCGGGGTGCAGGTTCAGCCCGGCACCCGGCAAACCATAGAAATTCCCGTTGCCAAGCTGTATACCCACACTCCGTTGTACATGCCCGTAGAAATTGTACATGGACGCCGGGAAGGCCCGGTACTGATGGTGTGTGGTGCCATACATGGTGATGAAATTGCCGGCGTTGAAATCGTGCGCCGTGTGCTCACCAATTCCGCACTTCGCCACCTGCGTGGCACACTGGTGGCCGTACCCATTGTTAACATTTTCGGTTTCGTGCATCGTACCCGTTACCTGCCAGACAGGCGCGACCTCAACCGCTGTTTCCCCGGCAGCGAAAGCGGCTCCCTCGGAGGGCGTATTGCGTATCTGCTGCGCACCCAGATCATGGAACACGTAACCCATATCATCGATTTGCACACAGGTGCCATTCACCGTTTTAACCTGCCGCAAATCCGGGCGGAGCTTAAAAACCCGGAAACCGCCCGCATGGCCGAAGCTTTTGCTGCGCCGGTGATCATCAATGCCGGCCTGCGTGACGGCAGCTTGCGTGCCTATGCGGATTCTCTGGATATTCCCGTTATCACCTACGAAGGTGGCGAAGCCCTGCGCTTCGATGATGTGGTTATCGGCAGTGGCGTAAAAGGTGTGATGCGCGTGATGCGCGAGCTGGAAATGGTGCCACCGCGAAAAGGCCGGAAAACCCCGAAAAAACGCTCGGAAATAGCCGCCAGTTCCCAGTGGGTGAGGGCAGACATTGACGGCATTATGCGCCCCGTCGCCAAGCTCGGGCAGAAAGTGCGCAAAGGCCAGAAGCTGGCCATGGTGGCCGACCCCTTTGGCGAATCCGAAACGGCGATTACCTCGCCGTGCTCCGGTATTGTGATTTGTGTGAACAATTTGCCTCTGGTAAACGAAGGCGAAGCGATCTACCACATTGCCCGGTTCGACGAACTGAGCGAAGCCGAGAAAGCCATGGACTATTTCCGCAGCTCCTTCGAAGCCGAAGTGAGTGAAGCCGTTGTACCCATGCACCCCTGGGATGAACTGCAAAAATAAACCACAGGAGCCGCCATGATATGGGATCAGACGTTTATTGACCTTGCGCCGATGCCGAGGGGATTTCATCTGGTAACCAGGGAAATCCTCGCCCAGGCGCCGGAGATGACCAACTGCGAGGTAGGGCTGCTGCACCTGTTTATCCAGCACACCTCAGCCTCGCTGGCGGTGAACGAAAACGCAGACCCGGACGTGCGCGGCGATCTTGAGCGCCACTTCAACGTGATGGTGCCCGAGCGGGCGCCATACTATGAGCACGTGATGGAGGGGCCGGACGACATGCCGGCCCATATCAAGAGCATTCTTATAGGCCCTTCGCTTACGCTGCCCGTGCACCACGGGCGATTGGCGCTTGGAACCTGGCAGGGCATTTATCTGTGTGAGCACCGGGACAGGGCCGATGGCCGCCGGATTGTGGCTACATTGCAGGGGCGCTGGTAAGCGCGGGGCCTGCACTCAGCGAAACGGCGGCTCATCAAAGCTGCGCAGTTTGCGTGAGTGCAGGGTGTAGCGCTCACTGCGCATCAGCTCCAGAGCGCGGATGCCGATATGCAAATGCTGGGTAACTGCGCTCTCGTAGAAAGCCCCTGCGGCCCCGGGCAGCTTGATCTCACTGTGCAGTGGTTTGTCGGAGACGCACAGCAAGGTGCCGTAAGGTACGCGAAACCGGTAACCCTGGGCGGCGATGGTGCCGCTCTCCATATCAACCGCGATGGCGCGGGCCAGGTTAATCTGCGAGCGCTCCTGCGCCCAGCGCAGCTCCCAGTTACGGTCATCGTAGGTTAATACGGTGCCGGTACGCAGCCGGCGCCGCAGGGTGTCGCCCTGGGCGCCGGTGATCTCCGCGGCGGCCTGCTGAAGCACCTGCTGAACTTCGGCCAGGGCTGGTAACGGAATGTTCGGCGGCAGCACCCGGTCAAGGATGCCGTCCCTGCGCATGTAGGCATGGGCCAGCACATAGTCACCAATTATCTGTGACTGCCGCAGCCCGCCACAATGACCGATCATCAGCCAGCAGTGCGGGCGCATTACGGCGAGGTGATCGGTGATGGTCTTGGCGTTGGAGGGGCCCACGCCGATGTTGACCAGGGTAATACCCTGCCCGGGTTCCGTCGCCTCCAGGTGATAGGCTGGCATCTGGAATCTGTGCCAGACCACAGAATCGACAATCGCCTGCATTTCTTCTTCGGTCATGCCCCGCTCAATCACCACGTTACCGGGCAATACCATGCTCTGAAAGCGTGAGTCGCCCTGCAACATGTCCAGCCCGTGGCGAATGAACTGGTCAACATAGCGATGGTAGTTCGTCAACAGTATCCACCGTTGCACATGCTGCCAGTCACTGCCGGTGTAGTGCACCAGCCGGCGCAATGAAAAATCCGTGCGCGCCGCATTGAACAGGGCTAAAGGCAACTGCTCAAGTTCCTGCCAGTCGTACAGGCCATCGGCGGTGCCATCGTCGATGGCGGAGAGGTCTGTACTGGGGAATATCCGCGCCAGCTCACTGGCCGTCACGCCTGAAGCGCCCAGTTCGTCACCCTGCTCAACAACATAAGGATAGGGGATGTTGACCTGGCTCCAGCCCACCTCCACGACGACGGTGAAATCCCTCATCATGTGCCCCAGCTGGCTCTCCAGATAACGCCTGAAGGCTTCTGGCTGAGTTACCGTAACAGTGTAAATACCGGGCACCTGCAGCCGTGCGTAGGCACGTATGCTGCTGGGCACCTCGCCCTGGGACTGATACGTCAGGCGCAGCTCCGGGTAACGGAAGGCGCATTGGGGATCCTGCGGCAGCCGGCGCTCAGCAAGATACTGTTTCAGCGCTGTGCGCAGAGCGCTGGTGGCTTGTTCATAAAGAGCCGCAAGACGATCAACCGCCGCTTCGGCGGTGGTCACTACAACAAAATCATCATCACAGGGTGTTGTCACTACAGGCCTCGGAATAATCTAACAGTCTCTATTGCTGAGCGGTCCGGAGCCGCTCAGGGCGTAACAGTAATCGGCAGGTTCAGTTCCGACAGCAGGACTTCCGCGCCCTGATCGGCAAACAGGCTGCAGGTGCGGCTGACTACCAACTGGGCGGCGCCCTCTTCCTGCATGGCTCGTACAGCAGCGCCGGCACTGGCCACCGGTATGCGCCTTACACGGGCAGCAAGACCTTCACGCTGCAGGAAGGTTAGCATGTCCTCCGCCACCGACGGATCATCCTCAGGGCTGGTGCGCAGTAACACACTCAATGGCTGATTGCTGCGGCGGGCCAGCTCGGCCCCTACACGCAGTGCGCGGTGATTGGCACCCTGATCATGATTGAGCAGAACCACCACGCGATTCTGGCGCCGGGGCCGGGGTTCCGCCCACAGCAGAACATCGCCCGGTGCCTGTCGCAGCAGAGCCCGGGCGGTGGATCCCAGCCGGGTTCCGGGAATACCGGACCAGCCGACCCGCCCGAGCACCACAAGGTCTTCCGGCTGCATCAGATTCAATACCTCTTCCGCAACCCGCCCCCGGCAAAGCTTGAGGGTTTGTACCAGCCCCCGGCGAGCCATCGCGTGCTGCAGTGAACGCCGTGCCTGTTCTGCCAGAGCCTGCATGCGGGCCTGCAGCACTGTCGCCTCCAGCGGTCGGGCCAGGCCGGAACTGCCGCCGACTTCCCGGGCAAAGCCATAACCGGCCGTGCGCAGCAGGTTGAGCTCTTCCACGAAAATACCCAGAACTTCGGCGTTACGAGCCGAGGCAATCTCGGCGGCAGCTTCCAGCGCAGCAAGGCTCAGGCGTGAACCGTCCAGCAGAATCAGTACCCGGCCAGCCGGAATTGACACTGTCGGTTTGTCAGTCGTCGCTGTTGTTGTTACCACCATTGCCTCCACTACCGTTCGCCCCGTCGTCGTCTTTTTTTCTGCTGACTTCCGCAAACTCCGCCAGCCGATCTGCTACCCGGCGGTTAAAGGTGTTTTCCGGGTAAACACCATCGGCACCTGCAACGCCGGCTTCCATGCCGGTCAAAAGCTCAATGGCCTGATCGATATGGCTGAGGGGGTAAATGCTGAACCGCGCGTCCTGCACGGCTTCCCGAACCTGCTCGTTGAGCATCAGGTGCTCAACGTTACTGGCCGGAAGCAGTGCCCCATGGCCATCCACGCCTGCAGACTGTGCGCACACATTGAAAAAACCCTCGATTTTCTCGTTTACACCACCCACGGCCTGAACCTCGCCGTGCTGGTTCATCGAACCGGTCACCGCCAGTGACTGTCTCAAAGGAACGCCGGTAATAGCGGACAACAACACGCAGGTTTCTGCCACCGAGGCGGAATCCCCTTCCACACCACCGTAGGACTGTTCAAACGCCAAGCTGGCAGACAGCGAAAGCTCCCCCATCGGGGCATAGCGGTTGGCCAGAAAGCGGGACAGAATCATCACGGCCTTGCTGTGAATCGGCCCACCCAGCTTGGCTTCCCGTTCGATATCCACCACTTGCCCTTTTCCGGGGCGCGCGGTAGCGGTGATGCGGGTTGGCTGGCCAAACCGGGTGGCGCCAATCTGGAATACGGAAAGGCCGTTTACCTGCCCCACCTGACTGCCCTCGGTGGCAATCATCATTACGCCCCGGCGGATCTGCTCCAGACTGCGCTCACGAATACGGCTGGCCCGGTACTCCCGCTCATCAATGGCCTGCTGCACGTGCTCCACACTGATGAGGTCTTCTCCAGCCTGACTGGCCCAATGATCGGCCTCGGCAAGCAGGTCTTTCAGCACCCTGTCGTGGGCTGTGAGCTTTTTCTGGTCACTGGCCAAACGGCTTGCATGCTCGATCACCCTGGCCACCGCAGCCCTGTCGAGCACCTTCAGCCCGGAAGCCCGGGCCATGGTGGCAATCATGCGGGCGTAGAGCGTGTAACTGCCATCATCCCGGTCCAGATCGTCTTCGAAATCTGCTTCCACCTTGAACAGGTCCAGAAAGTCCGGATCGTAATGGGAAAGCAGGTAATACAGCATACGGTCGCCCAGCAGAACCACTTTCACGTTCAGCGGAATCGGCTCTGGTTGCTGGCTGACCGTGGTCGCCAGCCCATACAGACGCTCCAGTGATTCAATGCGGATTTCGCCGGAGAACAAAACACGCTTCAGGCTTTCCCAGGCCAGAGGCTGGGTAAGAATGCGGCGGGCGTCCAGAATCAGGTAGCCACCGTTGGCCCGGTGAAGGGAACCGGCACGAACCAGGGTGAAATCGGTATACAGGTTGCCCTGGTGGGCTCTGTGTTCGATCTGCCCGGTCAGGTGCTGGTGGGTAGGCAGGTCTTCATAAACCACCGGAGCGCCCCGGGTTTCGGCATTATCCACCAGAAGATTGACCCGGTACCGGTTCAGCAAACCGCCGGGAGCGCCGGTTTCACTGTCCTGAAACGCCTCTGCGTGTTCAACCACATCGTTGCACACTGAATCCAGATGCGTCACCACCGCAGGCACATGCTCCCACTTCCCGCGCAACTCACCAATGGGGCCCCCCAGCGTAAGCTGCACCATTTCTTCATTCAGTTGGTGAATTCGCTCCCGCACCTCTTTACGCAAACGGGGGACCTGCTGAATAGCCTGCTGAAGCTTTTTCTGGAGATCTTCCACCTTGGCTTCAACCAGCTGTTTTTCCTCATCGGAGAAGGTTTCGTACTCCTCCGGCTCAATCACCTCACCGTTGCGCATAGGGGCAAAGGCAAACCCGGCGGGCGTGGTTATCATGGCAATGTTATTGGCGTTCGCCTCCTCCTTTATGGCAAACAGGCCTTTCTGCTGACGGCGGGTTACTTCTTCCTGCAGCTCCTGAATGCGGGACTGGTATTCCTCGCTTTCGAACGTGGCCGGAATCGCGGTTTTCAGCTCGCTGATCAGGTCGTTCATGTCGTCTCTGAATGTTCGACCGTCCCCCGGTGGCAACTCAATGGCGTTGGGTTTGCCTGAGTGCTGGAAATTGAACACATGGCACCAGTCAGACGGCACCGGCTTACCAGCGGCGTGATTGGCCAGGAACTGCTTGACCAGTTGATGCTTGCCCGCGCCCGTTGGCCCCAGCACAAACAGGTTGAATCCACTGACAGCCATGCTGGCCCCGAACTCCAGGGCCCGCAGCATGCGATCCTGCCCCAGAGGCAGCTCAAGATCTTCCAGGTTTTCGGTACTTTCAAAGTCCAGCTTCTCCGGCGGACAGCGATGGTAAATCTGATCCACGGTTAACGCCACAGGTACAGCCATTCTTGCTCCTCAAGATTTCTTGCTTTCGAGTTTACCCAGGGTGCCCGGCTCAAAGCCGCTGGCGATGCAATGGTTCCCCACCCACTGACGCTTCACTTCTTCATAGTGTAGCGCTTGATAGGGTAGTCGTACGTTTCCGGTGCGCAGGCGCAGATATGCCAAGAACTGACGCCATTACGCGGGCTCCACTTCCAGCCTTTCGGCAGCATGCAGGCCAGTTACTCATTGGTTGGTTCTTTGCTTTGCGAGCAGAGCGTGTCGGTCCCGTAAGTCCTTAAAAGCCATGGTTAATGCTAACAGAGTAATCAGAGTGATCGTGAGCAACCCGATACTCACTGCGCTGTGCCATGAGCTGTAAGGCCGCACCGAGAACACAATGGCGGTGATAACCGCAATGCCCACCGAAGTGCCAATACGCTGCCCGGTTTGCATAATGGCCCCGGAGCTGCCGGCGTAGGCGAGCGGCACTTCGGCGAGAGTCAGGGTTTGGTTGGGGCTGATCACCGAGCCCTGGCCAAGCCCGAAAAAAGCCAGAGACAACATCAGCCACCAGATGCTCAGGCCGGTATACTCATGCAGTAGCACCACCGCGATACTGGACAGCAATCCGAACACCGCAAAAATCAGTCCCCCGATGACAACCTTCCGACCGTAATGGTTGACGCGTTTACCGGCCCAGTTGGACGACCAGGCAGAGAGCAGTGCCGAGGGAATACCGATCGTTCCTGCTTCAAATGCTGAAAAGCCAACCGCTTGCTGCGCATACAGGGGAATCAGTACCCAGACACTGGTCATGCCCAAAAAATACAGAAACATTATGACGCTGCCATTTCGGTAGCTGGAGGTGGCAAAAATTTTCAGATCCACCATGGGGCTGTAGCCGCGCCGGGTGTACCAGCGTTCCCACCGCACCCAAAGGTAAAACAGCAGCAGTCCGGCGGGCAGCAACAGCCACATCAGTCCGGACGAACGTGATTCAACAAAGGGGTAGAGCACGGCCAGCACACCCAAACCCAGTAGCAGGGCGCCCACCGGGTCCAGAGAGCCCAGGCCTTTATCTGCCAGGAGTCTGGGCTTGTGTATCAGGGGGCGCGGAAACCACAGCAGCGCCAGCCCTATGGTTAACAGGCCTATGGGAACGTTAATAAGAAAGGTCAGGCGCCAGCCAATCTCCGGACCACCCAACTGAATTAGCAGCCCGCCAAGAACCGGCCCAACAGCGACTGAAACACCCACGGTGGTACCAAAAAAACCAAAGGCGCGAGCGCGATCCGGACCCTGAAAATACTGCTGGATCATGCCAATACCCTGGGGGTTGAGAAATCCCGAGCCGACCCCCTGAACAAAACGGGCGGCATTCAGCCAGTCCGCGTCCGGTGCCAGGCCCGCGGCAACTGATGCGAGGGTGAATATGGAAACCCCCAGAATAAAAAAACCGCCGCGCCCCATGAGGTCGCCGGCACGGCCCGCACTGACCAGTACCACGCCAAAGGTGAGGGCATAACCGGATAACACCCACTGGATATCAGACTGGCTGGCATCCAGCCCTTCCTGGATCGATGCCAGAGCGACGTTAATCACACTCACACTCATCAGCGACATAAAAATCGCCATGAGCAATACCACAAGAACACGCCAGCGGTCGGAGTCGCTGATGGTATCAGTGGCTGTGTTGAGCTGTGTGGTCAGTTGGGTCATTTAGTAACCATAAAAGCTGCGCACAAGGCACGGTGCAACCAGCATCGGAGCATAACCAGAGACCTGGCTTGGGATTCATCGCGTGCGCAATTGTTTACGAGCTACTTACTTTGCGTGATTACGCTCAGATACTCAAAGGTTGCAGCTGTGTCGTTTGCCAGATCCGTTGCAGCTTTCGGAGTTGGCGAACGGTTTCCTTGCCGAGCGCGCTCGACTAAAGCCCGGCAAGTCTGCTGGACATGCTGTCGAGGGTGGCTGGCGGAATTCAACCCATCAGCTCATATTGATGGGTGGGTTTTCACCCATTTGTCGGCGTGCGTCTTGTGCTCCTTGCGGAAGGTTCTTGTTTTTGAAAGGGTATTTCATCTGGCCCGCTATTTGCTGTTTAAAGACCATCGCAGCCCCTCCGGGCTCCGTTGAGCACCCAATAAACAAAATGAACCAGGGAGCATTCTCTATGAAGACCCAAGCCGTTATGGCAGTGGCATTTGCCTCTACTCTTGTTGTTGCTGGTCCTGTTGTTGCCCAGGACCGTTCTGAATGGCCGGATAACTTTACCGTGGGAACGGCCAGCCAGGGCGGAACCTATTTTGCCTATGGTTCCGGTTGGGCCAACTTTGTTGCAGAAAATCTGGGTGTTTCCGGCGGTGCCGAGATCACTGGTGGTCCGATGCAGAACATGGCGCTGGTACATACCGGTGATCTCAAGTTCGGCCTCACCACCATGGGCCCGGCCCGGGAATCCATGGAAGGTAACAGCCCTCTGGCGCCGGGCATGAAGATGGACAACGTTTGCGCCATGTTCCCCATGTACGAGACGCCTTTCTCGGTGACGGCGCTCAGCAGTTCCGGAATCAAGTCTATTTCTGACATTCCGGATGGCGCCACCATCGGTTTCGGCCCCGCGGGCTCAACCTCTGACACCTATTTCCCCCGCATGATGGAAACCCTGGGTGTGAACTTCAAGCGTCGTAACGGCAGTTGGTCCGATCTTGGTGGCCAGCTTCAGGATGGCCTGATTGATGTTGTTGCCTTTGCCGCAGGCATCCCCATTCCGGCGGTGAGCCAGCTGGAAGTCCAGACCAATGTAAATATCATTGGCATGACCGATGCGGAAGCGAAGAAGATTACGGATAATTTCCCGGTTTCCGAATTCGTTATTCCAGCCAGCACCTATCAGTCACTGGATGAGCCGTCGCGGGTGGTTTCCATGTGGAACTTTGCCATGGTGAACTGCGATGTGCCGGAGACCTTCGTGTATGAAATCACCAAGCTGACTATGGAGAATAACGACAAGATGGTGTCCATTCACAAGGCAGCCCGCAATTCCATTCCCGAGAATTACAGCAAGAACAATGTTCTGCCCTGGCATCCGGGTGCTGCGCGCTGGTTCAACGAAAATGGCTATACCATCGAACAAAGCAAGATCAAATAACACGATTGATCTTCAGGCCTGAAACAGGGGGCTGCAAGGCCCCCGTATAACAGTCGGCAGCTTGCCGGCTCCGATTTGTCTGCTGGCAGGACTCCCGATGACACTCGAACGACACCCCAAAGACTTCTCTGACGTGGAGGTAACCGAAGACCACGTGCTTGCCCATAACGTGGATGAAGAGCCTGTAGAGGAGAACCGCAGGCTGTTTGAAGGCGGCATGCTGAAGTTTGTGACTCTGCTTGCCATTGTTTACTCCTCGTTTCACCTCTATTCGCTGAATATTGCGCCCCTGGAAACCTGGTCGTTCCGGATTGTGCACATTGCCGGGGCGCTTGTTCTGGGTTTTGTTCTGTTCGCCGGCGCCCGCTTTGTTTCTGCCGAGGAAGGCTCTGCACGCCACCGCTGGACCACCTGGATAGGCGCTGTAGCGCTTTTGCCAGCTTTTTATGTGCTGTATCAGACATTCTCCTTCTGGCAGATGGTTCAGAACGGCGCCATGCGCATTCCTGTTGATCTGGAAACCTGGCATTTTGGCTGGCCTCTGCTGGTGGCAACGGGCACAGGCATTGTAATGAGCTGGTTCCACCAGCGTGAGCGCTCGCGCTTCAGCGTTCCGGATCTGGTGCTGGTTGTGTGCTCCATTGCCGTGGCAGCCTATTTCCTTGTGGCTTATAACACGCCCATGCGTATGTCTACGGGCACCTCGTTTGCGCCTGTGGGCATATCCTTTGCGGCTGTGGCAGGCACGGCGCTGATTATGGAGCTGACACGCCGGGTGGCCGGCCTGGCGCTGGTGATTATCGGCCTGGTGTTTCTGGTGTATGTGTTTGCCGGGCCGTATTTGCCAGGCTTCCTTGGTTACCCCGGCCTGTCGGTGCAGCGGTTTTTCAGCCAGGTTTATACCGATGCCGGTATTCTCGGGCCCACCACGGCAGTTTCTTCTACCTATATTATTCTGTTCATTGTTTTTGCGGCGTTCTTGCAGTCGTCAAAAGTGGGCGACTATTTTGTAAATTTCGCCTTCGCGGCTGCCGGGCGCTCACGGGGTGGCCCTGCAAAGGTGTCCATTTTCGCTTCCGGGCTTATGGGCATGATCAACGGCACCAGTGCAGGTAACGTGGTGTCTACCGGGTCGCTGACTATCCCGTTGATGAAAAAAGTGGGTTACAGCAAGAAGTCGGCAGGTGCTGTAGAAGCGGCAGCCTCTACCGGTGGCCAGATCATGCCGCCGATCATGGGGGCAGGTGCCTTCATCATGGCTGAGATTACCGGCATTCCTTATACCGAAATCGCCATTGCGGCCATTATTCCCGCAATACTGTATTTTGCGTCCGTGTACTTCATGGTGGATTTCGAGGCGGCAAAAACCGGCATGCGGGGCATGCGGGAAGATGAGTTGCCAAAATTGCGGACCATGGTGAAGCAGAGCTACCTGTTCCTGCCGATTATTATTCTGATCGTGGCACTGTTCATAGGCTACTCGGTGATTCGTGCCGGTACTCTGGCGATGGTGTCTGCGGCGGTGGTCAGTTGGTTCTCGCCCAACAAGATGGGTATCCGGCAGATTCTGCACGCGCTGGAAATTGCCTCCTACATGGCCATACAGATTATTGTGGTGTGTGCGGCGGCAGGCGTTATCGTGGGGGTTATTTCCCTGACCGGTGTCGGTGCCCGTTTCTCGGTGCTGCTGCTTGATGTGGCAGAAGCCAGCCAGCTTCTGGCACTGATTTTTGCCATGTTCATCTCCATTCTTCTGGGCATGGGCATGCCCACCACAGCCGCTTATGCCGTTGCCGCCTCGGTGGTTGCTCCGGGCCTTGTTCAGTTGGGTATTGAGCCACTGACGGCGCACTTTTTTGTGTTCTACTTTGCGGTGGTTTCGGCCATCACACCTCCGGTTGCACTGGCGTCTTACGCGGCAGCGGGGATTTCCGGTGCCAATGCCATGGAGACCTCTGTGGCGTCATTCCGCATCGGTATCGCGGCGTTCATTGTTCCTTTCATGTTTTTCTACAACGGCGCGCTGTTGATGGAAGCAGGCTGGTTCGATATAGGCCGTGCACTGGTTACCGCGCTCTTTGGTGTCTATTTGTTGTCTGGCGGTGTGTTGGGCTGGTTTGCCAATGTGTCGGCGTCCTGGATAGCCCGGCTGCTGCTGATAGGCGCTGCGCTGTTGATGATTGAGGGCGGTCTGGTATCCGACATGATGGGCATAGGGCTTGCGGTGGTTGCCTTCCTGATGCAGCGCCAGCGCAAGGTTCGCCTGGCTACCGCCTGAGCCTTGCCGGTCTCGCCCGCCCACCCTGTTCTTCCCTTGTCCTTCAGGGGGGTGGGCGATACTCTGGCGTCCTTTCAACGGTGTTTCAGGAACCGGGCTATGTCCTACCGGATAGGCGCTATTGCTGTTTTTGTGGCCACCCTCGTGGTGTCCTGGATGCTGGGTGGTTGGGTTGGCTACCGGGTGGTTGAACAGGACAGCCTGGAGGAATCTTTCCGTTACCGTCAGCTTGTTGGCAACGAGCTTAACCGGTACCTGCCCATTCCCGAGCTGATGGCGGAGCATCCATTGCTCGCAGCAGCCCTGAGCGCCCCGGATAACCCTGAGATCATTCACCAGGCCAACGAAGAAATGCAGCGTATGGCTACGATCGTGGGCAGTTCCGATGTGTATCTCATGGATACGACGGGGCTGACGATTGCCGCCAATAATTACCAGCAGGTGGACAGCTTTGTGGGGCGCAATTTTTCCTTCCGGCCGTATTTCTATGAAGCAATGGAGAGCGGTAATTCAGCGGTGTATTTTGCGCTCGGGCTTATGTCGGGTGTTCGGGGCCTCTATTTTTCCCATCCGGTGCGCGGTCAGAATTCTGAAATTCTGGGCATTGTTGCGGTAAAAGTGCTGGTGCATGAGCTGGAATCCCAGTGGCACAGACCCGCTTCCGTGCGGGAAGCAGAAATGGTGGTTCTGGATGAGGCTGGCGTGAGCTTTCTCGCCAGCAAGCCCGAATGGCTGTATCGCGACTTCACCGGAAGCCCTGAAAAAGCGCCGGGGGAGGCGTCTCGCCAACGTTATCCGGACCGGGATCTGAAACCGGTCGCCCTTGAGTATCTTGGCAGGCAATCCGGCCTGTCGGGCTCGTCCCGAACCCTGCGCATCCGGGAAAACGGTGGGGGCCGCGAGTACCTGAGTGTTCGAACACCGTTACCGAGACTGGACTGGACGCTGCAGGTGATGGTGAGTACCCGTTCGGTGGTATGGACACGGCTGGGATTTGTGGCAGGTGGCATCGCCGTTTATTTTGGCATTCTGCTGGCGTGGCTGTATGTGCGTGAACGCTATCGCCGTGAAGCGGAGCTGGCCCTGAGAGGGGAGCAGCTTGAGCTCCGGGTTGCTGAACGGACAGCCGATCTGGAGCGCTCCAATCGCAAATTGCTGGATGAAATACGGGAACGGGAGCGCACCCAGAGCGAGTTGCGGGAAACCCAGCAGGAGCTGATTCAGGCGGCCAAACTGGCGGTGCTGGGGCAGATGTCGGCTGGTCTTAACCACGAGATGAGCCAGCCACTGACCGCTATCCAGACCTACGCCAGAAACAGTAGGCGCTTTCTGGAAAAAGGTGCGGCCGACATGGTGGATGCGAACCTCAGTGAAATTGTACTCCTGTGCGACAAAATGGCGGAGCTTACCCGTCAGTTCAAGGTGTTCGCCCGCAAGTCTGAAGGGCCGCCAACCATTGTGGATTTGCGCCTGGCGGTGGACGCCTCCCTGAAGATTGTTGCGGCACAGAAAAGCAGCGCAGGTATTGATATCCGGTGGAACCGCCCTGTGCAGCCGGTGATTTGCCATGGCGACCTGATTCGCATTGAACAGGTGATGGTGAACCTGCTGGCCAATGCCGTTCAGGCGGTGGAAAGCCGGGAGCAACCGGAAATCACCATAGATATTGAAGAGCAGGGTGAGTGCTGGCGTTGTTTTGTCCGGGATAACGGAACGGGGCTGCCGGCAAATACAGAACAGATTTTTGAGCCTTTCTTCACCACCAAGTCGGTTAAACAGGGGCTTGGGCTGGGATTGTCTATCTCAAGGCAGATTGCCGATGCCCTGGGTGGCCGGCTTACCGGGCGCAATCGCAGTGATGGGCCGGGTGCCGAATTTGAATTTAACCTGAAGAAGCGGGAGGCCATGGAATGACACAACCCTCGGTTATTTTTGTGGATGATGAGCCCCACATTCGCCAGTCCATAGCCCAGGCGTTGACTCTGGAAGATATGCCGGTGCGCTGTTACGGGAATGCAGAATCTGCCCTTGAAACCGTTACAGCTGAATACAACGGTGTGGTGCTGTGTGATTACAACATGCCGGGTATGGACGGGCTTGAGTTGCTGAGTGCAATTCAGGCTATCGACAATACCATCCCGGTTATCATTCTCACCGGCCAGGGTGACATCAGCACGGCGGTTTCCGCCATGCAGCAGGGCGCCTATGATTTTATCGAGAAGCCCTTTGATCACGACGAGCTTATTGAATTGCTCAGGCACGCGCTGGAAAAACGTCACCTCGCTCTGGAAAACCGGCGGCTCAAGGCGCAGTTACGCCATCTTGCGCGCCCGGGCCCGAGGATTCTCGGTGATACCCCGAGCATGCGGAAGGTGATGGACACCATCACGCCGATTCTGGATATTTCCGCCAATACACTGCTGTTTGGCGAAACAGGTTCCGGCAAGGACGCACTGGCCCGCTATATTCATGAGAACAGCCCCAGGCGTGCCTACAACTTTGTGGCGATCAACTGCGGTGCCGTGCCGGAAAACCTGATTGAGAGCGAGCTGTTTGGCCATGAGGCCGGGGCCTTTACCGGTGCCGACAAACGCCGAATCGGCAAGATAGAACACGCCCACAAGGGCACCCTGTTCCTGGATGAAGTGGAAAGCATGCCCATGCCGCTGCAGATCAAACTGCTGCGGGTGCTTGAAGAACAAAAGGTGGAGCGCCTGGGCAGCAACCAGGTGCAGGATGTGGATGTGCGCATTATTGCGGCCACCAAGGCAGATCTGAAGGCGCTCAGCGACGAGGGCAGTTTCCGCGCCGATCTCTATTACCGGCTGAATGTGGTGAAAGTGGATATCCCGCCCTTGCGCGAGCGCAAGGAAGATATCCCCATGCTGTTTCACCACTTTGTGCTGATTGCCGCTGCCCGTTATGACCGGGAAAGCATCCCCCTTGATGCCAGCCAGGCCGCACGGTTAATGCACCATAGCTGGCCCGGAAACGTCCGTGAATTGCGCAATCTGGCGGAGCGTTATGTGCTGCTTGGGCCGGCAGCACTGGATGAAAGCGAGTCCGCCGCAAGAGCAGATGTGAGTGGCCGGCGCACCCTGGCAGAAATGATGGACAGTTTTGAGCATTCGGTGCTTACCAGCGCTCTCAATGCCTGCCATGGCAGCATAAAGGACACCATGGTGCAGCTGGGCGTTGCCCGTAAAACGCTCTACGACAAAATGAAAAAGCACGGTCTGGACAAGGCCCAGTTCAAGGACTGAGGTTTGCCCACGCTTTTTCAAGCCAGCTCTTCTGTCATCAGGTGCGCGAAGTTTGAGAGCGCTTCAAGGCCACTGACATCGTCTTCCATCAGTGGCAGGCGCTTCTGTGGCAGGCCTTTCAGCAAGCTGTCGATTTCCTGCAGGTAGCGTCTCTGGCGTTCGATACGAGCCTGCCAGAACGAACTGCTGGCGGTATCCGGCATGATGCGGTTAACGATCACGCCGGCAACGGGTATGTTTGCGCTGGCCAGTGCTTCGATGGCTCTGCCGGTTTCAAGAATCGGCAGCTTCTCCGGGGTCATTACAAACACAAATGCTGTGTGCTCCGTATCGTTAAGACGGCGGCGTGTGCGCTGAAACAGGCGCTGGCGGCGCAGCAGGGTTTCGGTTAACTCCTGGCCTCGCTGGTCCATACCTTCCACCGGATTTTCTTCCGGGCTTTTCAGTGGATTGTCGACGCTGCGCCCGGGTGTCAGGTGCGCCAGCGCCTTGCCCAGTTTTTCAGAGCGTTTGTTGTGTTTCAGCAGGCCGTCGGTCCAGGCCGCCATGATTTCCGGCAGGGTCAGCAGCCGTAACGTGTGGCCTGTGGGGGCTGTGTCGAAGATCAGCAGGTCGTAGTTGTTTTCGCTGTCTTCAATCAGCGTGGCCATCCTCTCCAGAATGGCCGCTTCCTGGGCCCCCGGGGATTGGGCGCCCAGCCGGAGCTGTCGCTGCAGTTCGTTAATCTGGTCCGGCCCGGCGAACCGTCGCATTTGCTGCATAACCCGGTCCATATAGGCTTCCGCTTCTGTATCCGGGTCCAGCTCCAGGGCATCCAGGTTGGGGGCCATGCGTGTTATCCGGCCTCCAATGGTACGGTCAAAGGCATCTGCCAGGCTGTGGGCCGGGTCAGTGGATATCAACAATACCCGGCGCCCCTGGTTGGCTGCAGCAACGGCAATGGCAGAGGCTGTGGTGGTTTTGCCGACCCCGCCTTTCCCTCCCACCATGATCAGTTTGCGGCGGGTAATCAGTTGCAGAATGTCCAGATCGTGATCTTGCGGCATGATGTCCTCAGCAGCAGCGGAAATTATCGAGCGGTGATCGCTCCATACCCATGCGGGTATGCCAGTCGTGGAACCGTTCCAGCATCAGCGGCTGCAGTTCCATGCAGTACCAGCCTGCCGGGTTGGGTATGCCCATCATTTCGCTGAAAACCAGAAGCATGAAAAGATCATCCTCTTCGCGTCGGGCGCGGGCAATGGCGGCCCGGTAGGGTGCGTTGTAGTAGTCCGCACCAGCACGGCTGGCTTTCCGGTAAAGGTACTTCAGGCGGGAAAGGGTATTTTTCATCAAATACTCCCGGAATATGAAACTGGCCAGGGCTGGCCTGGCCAGTTTTGCAGGGGGTGCTCAGTCCGCCGCGGATGACAGGCGTGCTTCTGTTTTTGCCCGTTTCAGGGCCGCAACGCACTCCAGTGTCACAAAAATGGCTGCCACAAGAACCACCAGGTCCATGGTAAACAGGAACCAGTCTGCCTTCTCGTAGAAGCCTTTAAGCTGAATCAGCAACGCAAAGAGCGTCATGGCAAGTACAAAGACCAGTGGTGCCAGAGTAAAAAACGTAGGTGAACCACGGCGTACCAGCATAACGGTCACAACCAGCAATGTCAGGCCGGCCAGGAGCTGGTTGGTGGTGCCAAACAGGGGCCATATCAGCAGGCCACCGGAGCCATCTGCACCGCCGGCACCAAAAGCCAGTGCCAGGCATGTGCCTACAGACAGCAGGGTTGCCGGCAGCGGTTTGGCCATCCATTTGATGTTATAGATCTCGCCCCATTCCTGGAAAATATAGCGCTGCAGACGCAGGCCGGTATCCATGGTAGTGCCGGCAAAAAGCGCCGCCATAACGGTCAGCATGGTAGCGGCAACCGCAATATCGAGACCGGTGCCGGCGCTCAGAATGGCCGCGCCACCCTCTACGAATGCGAGTACACCGCCTTGGCCGAAGGAGTGATACACGGCTTGCCAGTCTGCCAGGGAGGCAAAGCCGGCGGTGGCGGCAATAATGGCGGCCAGCGCCAGTGCACCTTCACCGGTGGCACCAAAGTAGCCAACAAAACGAGCGTCGGTTTCTTTGGCCAGCTGTTTGGAGGTTGTGCCGGAAGAAACCAGGCCGTGAAAGCCGGATATCGCACCACAGGCGATGGTGACGAACAGCAATGGAATCATGGACGGTGTACCGGCAGGCACATCAACGTTGATCATGGGCGCGACCACTGTGGGGTTCGCAATCAGCACGGCAGCATACAGAGCCGCCAGCCCGACGAACAGCTGCAGGCCGTTAATGTAGTCCCGGGGCTGGAGCAGCACCCACACAGGAAGCAGCGAGGCAATGGCGGCATACACAAACAGAATGACGATCCATGCCGCACTGGGTGAAAGCCCGGCAACGGATTCGGGGAGAGAAACTGGCATGGATGGCCCGATGTAGATCAGGAAGTACAGGGCAACAACGCCGACCAGAGAAACCAGCGGCAGGCTCATTTTCGCCCGGTAGATGGCCTGGCCAATCACCAGTGCAACGGCTATGGCGCCCCATACAGGAACAACGGAGCCCGGGTTGTTGATCAGCAGCTTGGCGATAACGACGCCAAATACCGCGTTGACCATCAACAGAACCAGGAAGATGACGATGGAAAATATCGCTCTGGCACGGGTGCCAACAACTTCGCCGGTCAGGGTGCCCACAGATTTGGCTTTATTTTTTACACTGGCCCAGATGGCGCCAAAGTCGTGAACGCCTGCAAAGAAAATTGTCCCCAGGGTGACCCACAAGAAGGCTGGCAGCCAGCCCCAGATAACAGCGATTGCAGGTCCCACAATGGGAGCGGCACCGGCAACCGAGGTGAAGTGATGGCCCCAGAGTACAAACTTGTTAGTGGGGACAAAGTCGATGCCGTCTTCAAATTCTACGGCCGGAGTTTTGAATTGGTCACTCAGCTTGAAAACAACATGTGCGAGAAATTTCGAGTAAACGAAAAAGCCCAGCGCCATGCCACCAAGCCCGAGTACCATCAATATAATAGAGCTCATCGATGCCTACCTGTGTGTTTGTGTAGCGGTGTTTTCCGATAAAATATTGCGGAACATGGTTGATTATATTCTGAACGCTGCCAGGGTGGCAGATAACGTCAGTGTATCTAATTTGTGCCGGAACGAGAGTGTTCCGGCACAAACCTTAGACTAAAGACTAAGGGCTCTGCTCACAAATTGGCTTCCGCAAACTCTGCCAGTATCGAGCGTGGCACCCCTTGCAGATGAATGTGGCCGCCGTGGCTGAAGCTTTTGAAGCGTTCGGTCATGTAGGTCAGGCCGGAACTCAAGGCGCTCAGATAGGGCGTGTCTATCTGCGCCAGGTTGCCCAGGCAAATCACCTTGGAGCCATTGCCCGCGCGGGTGATGATCGTCTTGATCTGGTGCGGTGTCAGGTTCTGGGATTCATCAATAATGATGAGACTGTGCTGGAAGCTGCGGCCACGAATGTAGTTCATGGATTTGAAGTGCAGGGGCACCTTGCTGAGGATGTAATCCACACTGGCGGTCATGTTCTCATCGTCTTCGTGCAGGGCTTCCAGGTTGTCCACGATGGCCCCCAGCCAGGGCTCCATTTTTTCCGCCTCGGTACCGGGCAGAAAACCGATATCCTCGTCCAGGCCCTGGGTTGAGCGTGTGGCAATGATCCGCTTGTAGAGCTTGCTGGCAACGGTCATTTCGATGCAGGCGGCAAGCGCCAGAATGGTTTTGCCGGAGCCGGCTGAGCCGGTGAGATTGACCAGATGGATATCCGGATCAAGCAGCAGGTGCAGGGCCATGGCCTGATAGATATCCCGAGGCACCAGACCCCAGACTTCTTCGTTCATCAGATCGTGCTGGTGCAGATCCCGGATGACGACGTGGGTGTCGGTGATATCGACGGCTCTGCCGATAAACCCCTGCTCATCAAGCACAAATTCGTTGATGTTGAGTTTGGCCAGCTCGCCTTCGCGCTTGAGTATGTGCTCGGTTACCCCTTCCCGCTGCACAGTTTCCACCTTTGCAATTGTGTCCCAGAACGAGTTGGGGAACTCGATATAGCCTTTGGGCAGCAGATCAATGTCATCAACCAGCTGGTCGTTCTGGTAGTCCTGGGCTTCCACGCCGAAGCCCCTGGCTTTCAGCCGCATGTTGATGTCTTTGCTGACGAGAATGATATCCCGGGACTTGTGCCGTTCCTGAAGCGCGGCGAGGGTGTTGATAATCTTGTTGTCGTTCAGGTGCTCCGGCAGTGAGTGGCTACCTGTGTGCTCGGTGCTCATCAAAATGGACAGGGTGCCCAGAGGCTCTGCCATTTTCGCACGAACGATGGGGACACCTTTTTCGATATCCCCGGGGCTCGCATCGCCAAGCAGCCTGTCTATGGTGCGGATGGCCTGGCGACAATCCGCCGCCACACTCTGCTTGCCGGTTTTAAGGCCGTCGAGTTCTTCAAGGACCGTCATCGGAATGATGACATCGTGTTCTTCAAAGTTGAGAAGGGCGTTGGGATCGTGGATCAGGACATTGGTGTCGAGGACGTACATGGTTCTTCGAGCTTGCGGTGCTATTGCCGGTGCTCTTTCCGGTGTTCTGGGCATAGGGGGCGCTACCTCTGTTATGGTTCAGTTGTTACGGGCGCAGCGTTCGGTAAGCTCCTCATCTGAAATGACTTTCAGCATATCGTATGTCGTCACTATGCCGGTTATTTTTGCATCCCGGGTAACAAAAATTCGGTGCAGGTGTTCTTTCATCATGATGTTGGCAATGTCGCGCACCGGCGTGCGCTCGTCAACCGATAATACGATGGGAGTCATAATATCCCTTACTTCTACCGGTACCTTGCCCATCTCCTCGAAAAGCACCATGCGCAAGCGCCGGGCTTCCTGCTGTTCTTCGGTGGTGAGCTCCTTGCCGGCATCGGAGCGGGTGGCGTTCCAGCGAAATTCTGTAATGTCCTTCAGCGTGGCTATACCGACAATTTCGCCGGATTCGTCGGTAACAGGGCTGCCGGTGATTTCGTTGTCGGTCAGAAAGCGGGCCAGACGATCCATGGTCCATGACTGCGGTACCGCCTTTATGCTGGGTGTCATTATCTCGTAAGCGAGTACGGTCATCGGATGTCTTCCGCCTTTTTCAGTCCTTTGCCAGAGCTTAGCGTTTCATGCCCTGCCCGTCACCCCTCAGTTGCCGTCAGGTTGCCGCACATCAACCAGGCGACCGCTCTCATCATAAATCAGATTATAGCCCTGATAGTTGTCCTGGTCCGCCACCCGCTCCAGCTCTTGCATGGAGCTCACCGGTATATCAATCAGCAGCGTGTTGACCAGCCAGCCGGGCAGGGCGCCGTTGGGGTCGGTGTGTTGCAACCAGATCATCCGTGTTTTGTTGCCCTCGGGAATGAAGCGGTAAAAGGTGTCTGAACGATCTACCCTTATGCGGCTGCTATTCTCTGCCCGCAGGCCGGGTGTGGCGTTCATTTCCATGATGACCTCACCGGAGGCCTCGTTGCCCCGCGTGCGGATGGTCAGCACATAGTCGCGATCGGTTACCGGCCATGGCATGTCGTTTACCGAGTAAGCATAGCGTTCGTGAAAGCTGCCTTTACCTACCCCGTAGGACTCTGTGCAGTTAAGCAGCCATTCCATACAGGACGCAGGGTTCACCATAACCGCCATGATGGATTCTATGGGTGCGTCAAGCAGGGCCTCGGCTTTGAATGCCTGAAAGCTGGAATCACTCTGGTCCATGGTGTAGATGCGAATGTTGCCGGTCTCTTTGCGCAAGCTCCACGCCTCGCTGTCTTCAGCGGGCAAAGCCGCACGGGCCGTGGCAGCCGCCATGGCAGAAACCAGCAAGGCGCAGATCACACCGCTGATGACTGAGGCCCAGCCTTTGAAGCCATGGGCTCCGGTCTGTCTCATAAGCTACACTTCCTTGAAGATGGTGGGCCGAGTCTAACATGAGGCGTTGGACGTCAGGGCCTCGAAGAAGGGGATTGTGAACCAGGTAGCCACCTGGTGGAGCAGTTCGTTAAATTGGCCCGAATTGACGATGACCATGACCACAAAAAAGCTGATTGATGCAAAAGGACACATTGCACCCGGTGTGCTGGTGCAGCCGGTAGAAGAAATCAACTACCTCGATTACGACCTGCGAACAGTGATGGATCGCCCGCGCTCGAAACTGGCCCGGCGCTGGCGTTTTAACCAGTTCCAGTTTGTGAGTGCGACTGGCCCCGGCTGGGTATTCGGTATGGCGCTGGTCGATCTGAAGCTGCTGGGAAGCGGTTTTTTCTACCTCTATGATTTCGAATCCGGGCAAATGCTTGAACAAAGTTTTATGAGCCCGCTGGCACTAGGCACACGGATTGAACCCTACCCGGAGCACGGTTCCGCCTCGTTCAGCAAGGGTGATGTGGCCATGCGAATCCTGCCGGTTTCCGGTGGTCGCAATGTGTCTGTTCTGGCACCAGGCGGTATTCGTGTGGAGCTGACGCTGAAAGAGGATAACGACCCCCTGCGGCTGGTTTGCCCGGCGGGTTATAACGGTTGGGTGTTCACCCGCAAATCAGCGGGTCTGCCCGTGGAAGGTGAAATTTGCTGGGATCATCGTATCTGGCGGTGTGATGACAACACTCGCGGTGCCATTGACTGGAGTTGCGGTTTCATGCGCCGTGAAACCGCCTGGAACTGGGCGAGCCTGGCCGGGCCTCTGCCAGGCGGCCGGTCACTGGGGCTGAATCTGGCCGCCGGCGTTAACGAAACCGGCATGACTGAAAATGCATTATGGCTGGACGGGCAGTGCCAGAAACTCGCTGCAGCCCGCTTCCGCTTTGATCGGTATCATGAGGGCGGCGACTGGCACGTAACAACGGAGGATGGCCGGGTTGATCTGCACTTTGTACCGGCTGCGGTGCGCAAGGAAAAGCTCAACGCAGGCATACTGGCGTCCAATTTCCGGCAGTACGCAGGCACATTCAACGGAACCGTTACCGATGCGACCGGCAACCACATTGTTGTTAAGGACTTGCGGGGTTTGATGGAAGACCACTTCGCCCGATGGTAAAACGAAAATGCCTGCCCGCAGATCTTCCAGGTATCTGGCCGGGGCAGGCACTCTCTGGATAGCCCGGGATAGCCGGGCCGGCATCAGCGTTCCGGCAGGGTAACGTTCAGCTCCAGAACAGAGCAGCTTTCGTTGCGGTCCACCTCTACCTGAACCATGTCGTCACTGATTTGTACATATTTTCGTATCACCGCGAGCAGTTCCTGCTGCAACTGCGGCAAGTAGTCCGGCTGCTCACGCTGGCCACGTTCATGGGCCACGATGATCTGCAGACGCTCTTTTGCCACGCTGGCGGAAGAGCCCGATTTTTTGCCTCTGAAGTAATCGAGGAAACTCATCCGTCAGCCTCCCTTGAACATTCTGGAGAAAAAGCCTTTCTTCTGGACCGTCATGAAACGTTGTTCCCGTTCCTCGCCCAGAAGGCGCGCAACTGCATCATCGTAGGCCTGGCCGGCGTCGCTGTTTTCTTCGAGAATCACCGGCAGGCCCTGGTTCGATGCATTGAGGACAACCTGGCTTTCAGGGATCACGCCCAGCAGGGGAACCGCGAGAATTTCTTCGACATCCGCCACTGAAAGCATTTCGCCACGCTCAACCCGTTCCGGGTTGTATCGGGTCACCAGCAGGTGCTCCCTAGCAGGATCCTGGCCCATTTCCGCACGGCGGGATTTGCTTTGCAGAATGCCCAGAATCCGGTCGGAATCCCGTACCGATGAAACTTCGGGGTTGGTCACCACAATGGCTTCGTCGGCATAGTACAGGGCCATTAAAGCACCGTGTTCAATACCGGCAGGGGAATCGCAGATGATGTAGTCGAAGGTCTCAGACAGCTCGTTGATGACGCGTTCAACACCTTCTTTGGTAAGGGCTTCTTTCTCGCGGGTCTGGGAGGCGGGAAGTATATAAAGCGTATCAACCCGTTTGTCGCGAATCAGAGCCTGGGTCAGCGAAGCCTCTCCCTGGATGACGTTAACAAAGTCATACACCACCCGGCGTTCGCAGTTCATGATCAGGTCGAGGTTGCGCAGACCCACGTCAAAATCTACCACTACGGTTTTGTGGCCACGTTTGGCAAGGCCGGTGCTGATGGAAGCGCTGGTGGTGGTTTTACCAACGCCGCCTTTTCCTGAGGTAACGACAATGATTCTAGCCAAGGTATGTTTCCTGTGTCTTGATGGATTCGTCGTTTCTGCCGGGTTTGGCCCGGTCACATTATTCTGTTCGATTCCAGTATCAGGCCTTGTCCAGTGGTGCCACCACCAGCAGGTCGTCTCTGAGCTGAATCTGCACAGCGTTTTTCCAGCCGTTGTCCTGAAGATCCTCGGAGATTTTATAGTGTCCGGCGATGGACACAAGCTCTGCCTCAAGGGATTGACAGAAAATCCTTGCGGATTCGGCGCCATGTATACCGGCCAGTGCCCGGCCTCGCAGCGGCCCGTAGACATGAATGTTGCCTGCCGCCAGTACTTCTGCGCCTGCCTGAACCGGTGCCAGAATAATCAGATCACCTTCCGGTGCGTGAACTTGCTGGCCTGAGCGCACCGGCTGGCTGATGATTCTGGCCGGCGATGCTTCCGGTGCAGCCCGGGGCGCCGGAGCAGGGGCAGATTCTGCCTTCTCGCCAGGGTTTTCGGTTTCGTGGGCCCGGTCGCGCTGCCCGCTGCCGGGCATCAACGCCAGAGAGGCTCCACGGGCAAGGCGGCGCTGATCACTATTGCCACCGCGAACGCCAATAACGTGGATGTTGTTGCGCCGGCAAGCGCCGATAATCTTGAAAAAATCCAGTTCGCTGTCGAGGCCTTCGTATTTTTCCAGGCTGATTATAAGCGGAGTATCCCGGAAAAAACCGGGAGCCTGGCTGATCTTGTCCCGCAGGGCTTCTTCGAATTCGTCATTATCGAAATAGTACAGCTCCAGCGCGGTCATCGAGACGCTGGCACTTTTCAGTTGGAACACCTGTTGTATCCCCGGGGTTGCGATGTCGCTCATGAATGGATCTCTTCCCTGGCGCCGGCTTCAATTACATACATTATTTGTGGGCCTGCTTCGGGCCCGACTGATACAGGTTTTTCCATTCTTCATACGGCATGCCGTAGATTTCTTCCCGTGCTGCAGGGTCAGATATCTCGTGGCCTCGCTCGGCAGCTTCTGCACGATACCATTTTGAAAGGCAGTTGCGGCAGAACCCGGCCAGGTTCATCAGGTCAATATTCTGGACATCGGTATTGTCGCGCAAATGCCTGACCAGGCGCCGAAATGCAGCGGCTTCTATTTCGGTTCGTTCAGACTCCGGGATGGGGTTAGTCATGGTGCCTCGCAATGCTGTTCGATGGTTGTTATCAGGGTTCCTGACATTCTCAGCATCTTACTTTAAGATACAAGGCTGTATAAATGTACAGAAACCCGACGCGAGCGCAGTGATTATGCCTCAACGCAAGATCATCCACGTGGATTGTGACTGCTTTTATGCGGCAGTGGAGATGCGTGATGACCCGTCTCTGAGGGATGTGCCCCTGGCGGTTGGGGGTGCCGGAGGCCGTGGCGTTGTTACCACCTGCAATTACAAGGCGCGGGCATACGGTGTGCGGTCCGCCATGCCCGGCAGCGAGGCCCGGCGGCTGTGCCCGGGCCTGGTGACGGTACCCACGGATATCCCCCGCTACCGGGTGGTGTCGCAACAGGTCATGGGTATTCTCCGGGAGTTGACCGACCTTGTTGAGCCCCTCTCTCTGGATGAAGCGTTTCTGGATGTCTCCGATATTACCGACCACCGGGGCAGCGCTACGCTGATGGCCCGCTATTTGCGCGAGCGGGTAAAAAAAGAGGTGGGTATTACCATATCGGCGGGTGTGGCACCCAACAAGTTTCTTGCCAAGATTGCCAGCGACTGGAAGAAGCCCGATGGGCTGTTTGTAATCCGGCCGGACGACGTAGACAGCTTTGTCCGGTGTCTGAAAGTCGAGAAGCTGTTCGGGGTCGGGAAGGTAACAGCGGCCAGGCTGCATGCACTCGGAGCGCAGACCTGTGGCGACTTGCAGGAGCTGGGTGCCGATGTGCTGATTGAACATTTCGGCAAGCAGGGCTACCGGCTTTACGAAATGGCCCACGGCAGGGACGAACGGCCTGTTGTGGTGTCACGGATAGCCAAATCCGTGAGTGTAGAGCGCACGTTCTCCCAGGATCTGCCGGATCTGACAGCCTGTGAGACTGTTCTGGCATCGCTGGCGGCGGATCTTAATCTCCGGCTTTCCCGTAAGGCCCGGGACAAGCCCATTCATAAGCTGTTTATCAAGATACGCTACAGCGATTTTTCGACCCATACCCTGGAACGGGTCCGGGAAAATATAAAAGAGCCGGGGTTCGAGGATTACCTGCCTTTGCTCACCGAACTGGTAACCAACCGCCAGCGCCCGGTTCGCCTTCTGGGGCTGGGGGTGCGGTTTCGCAATGATGATGCGCCGGTTACCCAGCTGCGGTTATTTGATTAACCCGGGCCGCCGCGCTGCAACCGGCTGCAGAATAACCTGGCATTTCTTAGGCCAAATCGATCTTGTTGTGCCTGCCCATATTTTTTGAAGTAATCAGCCGCCCCGTCTAATTTGAATTTGACGCTTTCCTGCTTTAGGCGTCTGGAGGTTTACTCCGGAAAATCAACAAGAAAAACGCAGGAGATGAGTGATGAGGAAGAACGGGTTTTATCGCTGCTTTCGGGCTGGCCTGGTTGCCGGCCTGCTGGTTTTTGCCTTGCCTGCAACGGCACTGGCCGAACTGGGGGATTATGGCTTCTGGCGCACGCTGGGCAACCTTTTTTCGCCACCGGGGCCGGACAATCCGGTAACCGACCAGCAACGCCAGGGCAACTATCCCTTGCTGTCGAATCCTCCGGGGTTTGGTGACGGCTTTTCCCCGGGTGAGTACTACACCTGGCAAACCGTGCCGCTGGCACCGGAAACAGGCGCCGTATGTGGCAACGGCTCAACCTACAAGTTTTTTGTAAACCGGGTGCCCAACTCCTCCAATACCGTGGTGTACTTTGAAGGCGGCGGAGCCTGCTGGGATTACGAAAGTTGCAGCGGGCAGTCGGGCATTCGCGGCGCCCGCAATCCGGATGGGATTCCGGACGATTATCTGAGCCTGCTCAATCCCGGCGCCAGCCTTGTCAGCCCCTTTGTGGTGCGCTTGCACCCCTGGAGCCGGGTGAAAACCCAGGACTGGAACATGGTGTATGTGCCCTATTGTACCGGTGATATCTATTCCGGCGATCGGGTGGCGGTTTATGAAGACCCCGAGGGCGCCGGGGAGCCGCTGGTGTGGCACCACAATGGCTTGCGCAATACCCGTGCGGTCATTTCCTGGCTGAAAGACAATCTCCAGCGGCCCGGCCAGATGCTGGCTACCGGTTGCAGTGCCGGCGGGATCGGCGGCCTTACGAATTATCATCCTGTGCGACGGGATATGGCACCAACCCGCAGCTTCCTGATCAACGACTCGGGTCCGGCGTTCAGTGCACCCACCGGGGCAGACCCGCAGCAGTACCCGTCGGTGCTTCTGCAAACCTATATCCGTGAAGCCTGGGGGCTTGACCAGCCTGGTGGTCCGCTGGCGTACCTCAAATCCGGCCTGCCGGCGCTGGATCTGAATGATCTGGGCAGTCTCTATGGTGCGCTTTCCGCAACCCTCCCGGGCGACCGGATGGGCCATACGCATTTCTGGCGGGATCTGAACTACTCATCGTACTCCTATGAGCGTTTCTATCCCGAGATTGCCAATGCACCTGATCAGGCCACAAAAGAATCCTTGCTGCACGACAAGTGGGCCACTGACACAACGCGCCTCAAGAACACGCTGGCGGGCCTGGACAACTTCGGGTATTACCTGCCGATGTTCCGCGATGTGAACGAAAGCCACTGCACTTCCATTATCGAGTTTGCCAATGCCGATATTCAGGAGCTGGGGCTTGAGCTGGACGACTTTATCGGCAACGTTCTGAATGGGCAGGGTGCCGTTATGCAGGCATCGGAAACCGATACGGTCGCGGATTACAATAAGCCATTCAACCTGCTTTACTGGTCACTGGACCAGCTGCTTTGAGAGCACAGGCAGGCGGAACCTGAGGAGCCTGCCGGTACCATGGGCCAGGGTTACTTCTGTTCACCCTGGCCCATGGTTTCTATCCGGGCCTCTTGCAGGCGCTGGCGCAGATACTGGTCACGGGTAAGGCCGTCGGGAAAGCGCTCCATGGCCATCACTTCGGCCACAATGGCCTGTTCCCGGTCTTTATAACTCTCAAACTCCGGTTTCGGCCTGGATTTCCAGTCCGCCAGGCGAGCCTCCGAAGCGCTTCGGTACTCTTCGATCAAGGCCGCCGCTGCCGTTTTCGCCGACGCTTCATCGGGTTCCAGTAGTTGCACCATGGCCAGCCGGAGCACCAAGGCTTCCGGGGCACTGACTTGCCCGGTGTTTTCGTATTCATTCAGCCGGTTGCCAATGGCTGTGGCCTTGCGCCTGGTTTCATCGGGGGGCAGGGCAGCGGCATCGGAAAAGAAACCGCGCACCTCATCCTGGAAGTCCAGCCGCTTTGCAAACTCAATCACCCTGGGGTCATCAAGCATTGCCTGCTGTTCGGCGGTGAGCTGTGTGTCGTCTTCGGCCATAATTATTCCGCGCGCCGACAGGCCATTTACGCCTGCCTCCGGATCTGCCATTAAAGGGCGGGAGAGGGCTTTGTCGCTGGCATTCCGCAGGGGCTGTTTTGCAAGTTGCCACAAGAGCACAGTGGCGCCCGCTACAATCAGGACAAGCACTAAAGGGACCTTCCATATACGCATTGACCGCTCCGCACGCGTGAACCTCTACCACTACAAGTCTAGTCCAGATTCCGGCGCGGGAGAGCCTCTTCTGAAGTTGCCCACCCTGTTGATTTAATGAAGAAAGCGCAATGCGCAAATGTTAGAGTGACGACACATGAAGAATCTGGAGGTGGTATGCAAACGCGAAAACTTGGGAACACGGGTCTTGATGTCAGCCTGATCTGCCTCGGAACCATGACCTGGGGTGAGCAGAATACCGAGTCGGAAGCCTTCGAGCAGCTGGATTACGCCACCTCGGAGGGGGTGAATTTCATTGATGCTGCAGAAATGTATCCGGTGCCGCCGCGGGCAGAAACCCAGGGCCTGACCGAGTCCTACCTGGGTAACTGGCTGGCACAGCGCGGGCGCCGTGACGATCTGGTGATTGCATCCAAGGTTGCGGGGCCAGGCAACGGCTTGAGCTACCTGCGCAATGGCCCGCGCCTGACCCGCGATCACATTATCGAGGCCTGTGACGCCAGCCTGACGCGCCTGCAGACCGACTATATCGATCTGTACCAGGTGCACTGGCCCGACCGTACGACCAACTTTTTTGGCAAGCTGGGTTACCAGCACAATCCGAAAGAGACATTTACCCCCATTGAAGAAACCCTGGAGGCACTCGATGAGCTGGTCAGGGCCGGTAAGGTAAGACACATCGGGATATCCAACGAGACACCCTGGGGTGCCATGGAGTACCTGCGCCTGTCGAGTGAAAGGGGCTGGCCGCGGATTGCCAGTATCCAGAACCCTTACAATCTGCTGAACCGGTCTTTTGAGTTGGGTATGGCAGAAATTGCCCACCGGGAACAGACAGGGTTGCTGGCCTACTCACCCCTGGCCTTCGGTATGCTGTCGGGTAAATATCTGGGAGGCAAGTGGCCCGAAAAAGCACGCCTGACGTTATTCGAGCGATTCAGCCGCTACACCAGTGCAAGTGGTTTTGATGCTACCCGGGCCTATGTAGAGCTTGCCCGGCAAAATGATCTTTCCCCGGCGCAGATGGCACTGGCTTATGTGAACAGCCGTAGCTTTGTAACCAGCAACATAATTGGTGCAACAAGTATGGACCAGTTACGTGAAAACCTGGGATCACTCAGTGTGACGCTTAGCCCCGATACGCTGGAGGCCATTGAGGCAATTCATCAGGAATTTACCTATCCTTGCCCTTGAAGAAATTTGCAGGTTCTTTATTTGGCAAGATGTTGATGTCAAAGGGGGTTGGCATCGATGGGCGGATTTTTGGTTACATACGGAAATGAAGCGGATCATTTTTTGACAAAAAGTGGGCGGCCCGGTGACAAAAAAGCGGCGCCATTGTGTGCGATCTCACATTTTTTTGCCGTAAAGAAGTTAGACTTTAGCCTAGTGCATAAGTAAACTTTCGTTCCGGTTAAAAAGGTCGCTCCAAGTACCATGATTATTCGCATTTTCGTCGCATTGCTTGTTCTCAACGTTGCCGCGTTTGTGGTTCGCGCAGAGGCTTCTGAGCGCGCGTTCGATAATGCGGCGAGTGAAACCATGACCGTCGAGGGTATCTATGAACTGCAACAGCGCATGTCTGGTGACTTCGAAGAAGACGACGCTGATGCCTTTGCAGAAATCGGGTCTCGTCTGTTGAGCCTTTCACTGGTGCGTTCCAGGAATACCGGCAAGCACTATGCTTCCCAGCCTGCCCAGGCTGATCATGGTATAGCGCTTTTGAATGAAGGAGCCTGTCTCAATCTGAAATGGAACTTCTGATTTTCCCACCCCTGGTACTCATTCCCTCCCTTTCGTGTGTTTCCCGTCTTGCTCTCCCGTTCCCAGAAAAATTGTGTCCTGCGGTGTGTGTAGTTTGTACTGGCGTCGGTTAACACCGGATTCATGATCTCGTGCATTGTTTGCGTGAATTGGCCATGTGATGATTCCCCGATGATTTTACATGCTGAATGATCGATGGGGATCCTTGTATGGCAGTAAATAGCAGGCCGCGACTGAATGACATGGAAGGTTGTGTAGATGAAGTTATCCGCCGGATAGGCAAGACAATTATCCTGGGTTTGCCTCTGGGCCTGGGAAAGCCGGTGCATTTTGTCAATGCGCTGTATCAGAGGGCGAAGGACGACCCTGAGATCAATCTGCATATTTTTACTGCGCTCTCACTGTTGGCGCCTCTGGGCGGTTCTTCTCTGGAAAGGCGCTTCATGGGCCCCGTTGCGGATCGCCTTTATGGCAGTATTCCGGAGTTGCAGTACGCCCGGGACGTCAACAACAACAGCTTGCCCCCCAACGTTCAGGTGTCAGAGTTTTTCTTCAAGGCAGGTAGTTACCTCAACAATCGCAATCAGCAACGGCGCTACGTATCCAGCAATTATACCCATGCGGTTCGCGATCTTATGGATCTGGGGGTTAACCTTGTTGCCCAGATGGTGGCGCCTGGCGAGCTGCATGCTGCACCGGGCATGGTCAGTTTCAGCTGTAACCCGGACCTGAGTATTGATTTGCTGCCCTTGATACGGGAGCGAGAGGCCGCGGGCACCCCGGTGGCAATCGTGGGTGAAATCAATCGTCATTTGCCCTGGTTCGGTCGCGATGCTGCAGTTGCCGAAGCCGAGTTCGACATAATGTATGAGCATCAGGCCTCGGAGTACCCGCTGTTCTCTGCGCCCCAGACGGACATCACCCCGGAAGATCACCTGATCGGCTTTTACGCCAGCACCTTGCTGAAAGATGGCGGCACCTTGCAACTCGGTATCGGCTCCCTTGGTTCGGCACTGGTGCACAGCGCCATCCTGCGCCACAAGAATAACGATACATGGCGGGCGGTGTTTGACTATCTGAAGGTTGCTGAGCATTTCCCGATCGTAGAAAAAGAAGGTGGGACCGGGCCTTTTGAGAAGGGGCTCTACGGTTGCAGCGAGATGATGGTCGACGGCTTCCTGTATCTTATGGAAGCGGGGCTTCTCCGGCGTGAGGTATTTGATCATGCTGATCTTCAGACGTTGATTAATACTAATGAAATTGACCAGCAGGTTTCCCTGGCGACTCTTGATGTGCTGCGTCGCGAGGGGCTTATTGACTCACCCCTGCGGGCGAGGGACGTTGCCTGGCTGATTCGCTATGGAATCTTTCGTGATTCGGTTGAGTTCAAGGGTGGTCGACTTCGTATTGGTGAGCACTCTCTGGACGGTGATCTGGACGACCCTGAAGCGCGCGAGGCTATTGAAAAAAGAGTGCTTGGAGAACGGCTTGCAGGGGGAGTTGTCATACACGGAGGTTTTTACGTTGGCCCCCGGCAGTTCTATCAGTCGTTGCGCGAACTCCCGGACGAGGAGCGTGATCGTATCTGCATGACCAGTGTCAGGTTTATTAACCACCTGTACGATCATCGGTTTGGTAATCAGCGCCTCAAGGTTGCCCAACGCATACACGCCCGGTTCATTAACACAGCCATCATGTACACCCTTAACGGCGCCGCGGTTTCCGACGGGCTTGAGGATGGCAGGGTGCTCAGCGGTGTGGGTGGCCAGTACAACTTCGTATCCATGGCACACGAACTGCCAGGTGCCCGTTCAATTATCACTTTACGCAGCAACCGCACAAGCCATGGAAAGGTAGTGTCGAACATAGTGTTCAATTACGGACATTGCACCATTCCCCGTCACCTGCGGGACGTTGTGATTACCGAATACGGTATCGCAGACCTGCGCGGCCAGCGCGATGAGCAGGTGTACCTGCGCCTGATCCGTATCGCAGATTCCCGTTTTCAGCAGGACCTGCTTACCCAGGCGCAGAAAGCCGGTAAAGTGGACGCAAAGTTCCGGTTGCCGGACAGCTGGCTTAACAATACACCGGAAGCCATCGCCGAGGCCCTGGCAGTGGCCGGCGACAAAGACTGGTTTCCGGCATTTCCCTTTGGCGGGGACTTTACTGATCAGGAACTGGTTCTGGTCAAGGCGCTCAAAAGGCTCAAGTCTGAAACGGCGACCCGCCGTGGTAAACTTTCGACGCTGTTACGGGCTCTTCGGACCAAAGACGAGCAGGGCCGGTATACCGAATTGCTGCAGCGAATGGGCCTTCACCAGCCCCACGGGATGCGTGACAAACTGGATCAGCGCCTTCTGATTCATGGCCTGCAACTGACTGAAAACTCATCAGATACGGGGAACTCGAAAGCCTGATGCAAGATTTCCAGAAAAAACCTGACGTTTTTACGGTTCACTATGTGCTGAAGAACAAAATCGGCGAGCTGGTCGATACTTCGGAGGGCAGTGAGCCTCTGCACTTTCTGTACGGCAGCCCGGATATCATCAAAGGTATCCAGGAGGCGGTGAAAGACCGTAATGCGGGGGATTGCCTGGAAGTAACGGTTCCGCCCTCCATGGCTTATGGTGAGCACAGGGAGGATCTGGTCCGGAAAATTCCCCGATCGATGTTCGAAGGTGTTGAAAACCTGAAGGTGGGCATGAAATTCCAGACCAACACCGGCGAAAATGCCCAGATCGTCCAGGTCGTGGGCATTGACGGCAATCTCATACGGGTTGACGCCAATCACCCACTGGCCGGTTTTACCCTGTATTTTGATCTGGAAATCATTGATCGTCGTGAAGCGACCGATGAGGAAATTGCGCAGGGCCGGCCACTGTTTTGAGCGAGTGTTTGTTTGCCTGCGCAAGGGTATTCCGTACCCGGTCGTTGTGACCGGGTGTAAGCGCAGAGTGGTTCCATGTATATTTCTGAAAAGCATCTATAATTGCTGTTACATCAGGTTGCCTGTATCGTCGGAGGCAGGCAAAAATCGGAACCCGGAAAAACAAAATCAGAGATGGACCGCGTGGAACAGACAAACGAAAGTTGGCGAATTCTTATTGTCGAAGATGATGAGCGGCTGGCCGAGCTGACCCGTGAATACCTGGAAAGCAACGGCCTTGCCGTGTCACTCGAAACCCATGGAGGCCCCGCCGTCGAGCGAATCCGCAATGAACAGCCGGATCTTGTGGTACTGGATTTGATGCTGCCCGGTGAGGATGGTCTTTCCATTTGCCGCCGCGTACGCCCGTTCTATTCCGGCCCCATTATTATGCTCACGGCACGCACCGATGATCTGGATCAGGTGCTTGGCCTTGAAATGGGAGCCGACGATTACATCGGCAAACCGGTAAAACCCCGCGTGCTACTGGCCCGTATCCGCGCCATGCTGCGCCGTGTGACGGAAAATGCGCAAAGTGGCGCAGACGAAGCAGGCGGCGAGGAGCCTTCACGGCTGCAGTTCAATGATCTTGTGGTCGATCGCTCAATGCGTGAGGCCTGGCTGAACGAGGAAGGGATTGATCTGACCAGCGCCGAGTTCGATCTGCTCTGGCTGCTCGCCAGTAACGCGGGTCGTGTATTGAGCCGGGAAGAAATTTTCACGGCCTTACGGGGCATCGAATACGATGGTCAGGACCGATCCATTGATGTCAGGGTTTCCCGCATTCGTCCGAAAATTGGTGATGACCCAATCCATCCCCGCAGGATCAAGACCGTTCGAAGTAAAGGCTATCTTTTTGTGAAGGAAGCCTGACGATTCCGTCTTTGGCGTCGGCACGGGCTCTCCTGCCGACGTTTTCCTGCAGGGTTAATTGACATGCCCCTGAAGTTTTCCCTCAAATTGTATGCCCGCCTGGCTGGCCTCTCAGCATTGGTTGTTTTGCTCTGCATGGTTCTCTTTGTTGGTATCAACTCCGTGCGCTCCCAGTTCTGGCATGAGCGTGTTTCAGAGCCATTGATGCGTTGGCTTGCGTCGTCACCGGCGCCGGAACAACAGTACCACTGGCTGACACCCTGGCATGACTTTCGGGTTGCAAGTGCGCAAGAGCTGTCGCTTTCACCGGTTACCCGCGAGCGTCTGGGCTATGGCCAGGTGGTCGCTGTTGAAAACAGCCTGGGCTATCGCTTTCTGGTAACCGGTTTCCACGGTGAAACGCTGCAGCTCGGGCTGTCTCATCCGTACCGGGATATTGCGGTTGTCTCGGCACAGATTCTGCGCGTGCACCTCGATGGCACTAATCCGGAAGAGCGCACCAAGGCGGCGGAACGGCTGAGCGGAGGGTTGAATGTTGGGGTTATGTGGCTTGAGGATCCGTCAGCGCTGCCGGGTGATGAGGTGCTGGAGCGTGTTTCCAGCCAGGGTTTCGCCTTTTATCAGGATAACGGGGATGGGCGTGTACTGGTTCGGTTAGCAGACGGTGAGCTGGTGCAGCTTGTCATGCCGGCACCGTTCAATCCGTGGGCCTGGCCGGTCATCCTGTTATTACTGTTGGTGTCCGGGAGTGTTCTGGCGCTGGTGCTGATTCTTGTGCTCCGGGACCTGGACAGCAACCTGCGCAAGGTTGAGTCTGTTGCTGTGCGTATTGCGCGCGGAGAGATGGGCGCTCGGGTCGAGGCAGGCGAGGGTACGGTTGTATCCCGCCTGGCAGCCGCATTTAACGGTATGGCGGAACACATACAGCGCCTTGTGAACGTTCAGCGCGAGATGATTCATGCGGTCTCCCATGAACTAAGAACCCCCGTAGCCCGTATCCGTTTTGGCGTGCAGATGATTGAGGATTGCCAGGACCAGAAAGCACTGCAGAAGCAGCTTGACGGTATTGATGGTGATATCCAGGAACTGGATGAGTTGATTGACGAAATCCTGACCTACGCCCGGCTGGAGCAGGGCGGCCCGGTATTTTCGCTTGAGGAAACATCCGTAACCGACATTGTGAGACAGGTTGTGGATGAACAGCAGCTTGTGCGCCCGGCCCTGAGTATTGAAAGTGAAATTGATGAGGCCTCGGAGCGTTATGCCATGGCGGACGTGGAGCCCCGTTATATTCACCGTGCTATCCAGAATCTTGTCGGGAATGCCGGGCGTTACGCAGCGGGTAAGGTACTTGTCCGTTGCCATATAGATGAAGACCATTGCCGTATCGATGTGGAAGACGATGGCCCGGGTATTCCCGAAGATGAATGGGAGAAGGTGTTCACGGCCTTTGCCCGGCTGGACGACAGCCGCACCCGAACCTCCGGCGGGTACGGGCTTGGCCTCTCAATCGTGAGGCGAATCCTGTACTGGCACAACGGGCAGGCTTTTGTAAGCCGCAGTGACAGCCTGGGCGGGGCGCGTTTCAGTCTTGTGTGGCCCCGTAAAAAACCACTGGAGCCCGGGTTCTGAGTCGGTTTGAGAGCCAGGTCTCAGGTCATCACCAGATGTAACAAAGCGACTACACAAGCACTACTGAAAAACCGGCCACAGGTTTTGATAATAGGAACTGTAAGGGATGACTTTTGAGGTTGTGGTTCTTACGAACTTTCCTTGTTTCATTCGTCATTTGAGGGTCGGGTTTCCGACCCTTTTTTTTTAGACACTTCTGTATCTTTTCTTCCGTATTTCCTGCTGAACCTGGCGCAATGCTCTTCTTCCTGCAAACCAGCTGTTAGAATCCGGTAAACAACCGGACATCAGGATTCATCATGACCCCTTACCTGCTTGCTATTGATCAGGGCACAACCAGTTCCCGGGCTATTGTGTTCGATCAGAAGGGTGCCAGTATTGCGACAGATCAGCGGGAGTTTACACAGCATTTCCCCAGTGACGGCAGGGTGGAGCACGATGCATCGGAAATCTGGGAAAGCACGCTGGCTGTGTGCCGTGGCGTCCTTGAAAAAGCCGGGCTTGATGCTTCCGATCTGGCCGGCATAGGTATTACCAACCAGCGCGAGACTACCGTTATCTGGGACCGGGCCACGGGCAAGCCGATACATCCTGCCATTGTGTGGCAGGACAGGCGTACAGCCTCCCTGTGTACCAAGCTGAAAACCGATGGCCATGAAGACACCGTGGTAGAGCGCACGGGCCTGCTGATCGATCCGTACTTCTCTGCTACAAAGATCGCCTGGATACTGGATCATGTGGAAGGCGCGCGCGCCCGTGCAGAAGCTGGTGAGCTGGCGTTTGGAACCGTAGACAGCTGGCTTTTATGGAATTTCACCGGTGGTCGTTCACACTTTACCGATGCCAGTAACGCCTCCAGAACAGCGGTGTTCAATATTCATGAACAGAACTGGGACAACGAGTTACTGAAGCTGTTCCGGGTGCCCCGGCCTTTATTGCCTGATGTGCTGGACAGTGCGGCCGATTATGGTGAGGCCGAAGCCCGGTGGCTGGGTGCACCGGTCAGGATCGCCGGCATTGCAGGGGATCAGCAGGCAGCGCTTATAGGACAGGCCTGTTTTAAGCCGGGCATGGCCAAGAGCACATACGGTACCGGCTGTTTTCTGATGGTCAATACGGGCAGCAAAGCCGTTCGGTCCGAGAACCGCCTGCTCACAACGGTAGCCTATCGCCTCAATGGCCAGCCCTGTTACGCCATAGAGGGCAGTATTTTTGTGGCGGGTGCGGCCATGCAGTGGCTACGTGATGGCCTCAAGCTGATTGGCGATGCAGCGGAGTCGTCCGCCCACGCACAGTCGGTAGGTGTGGATAATCAGGTTTATCTGGTGCCGGCGTTTACGGGGCTGGGTGCTCCTCATTGGGACCCCCATGCCCGGGGCGCCATCATGGGGCTGACACGGGATACGGGCATAGGCGAGATTGTTACGGCCGGGCTGCAGTCGGTGTGTTACCAGACCAAGGATCTGGTTCGCGCCATCCAGAATGACGGCGCTGTCCTGGCGTCCGTCCGCGTGGATGGCGGAATGGTGGTTAATGACTGGCTGATGCAGTTTTTGGCAGACATTCTTAACGTTACCGTTGATCGCCCCCGGATTACCGAAACCACGGCACTGGGCGCAGCGTACCTTGCCGGTCTGCAAACGGGTGTCTTTGACAGCCTGGAACAAATCTCGGAGCTTTGGGAGTGCGAGAGGCAGTTTCACACGGGCATGCCGCCGGCATTGCGTGAATCGCTGTATGCGGGTTGGCTGGATGCCGTGGAACGGGTCTGTAACAATTGAAGCTCAGAGACTTGCGGGCATTGACGCATCACTATGGCGTTCAAAGGCAATAAGATGGTCGGCCTCTACCCGCACCGGCACAGACTCGCCCAGATGAAAATCAAGGTGGCTGCGGAACAGCCCTTCAAACTCGGTGTCTTCGGAGCACCGGAAGCGGTAGAGCGTGGACGTGCCGGCAAAGGTTTTTTCCACTACCTTCGGGCGCAGATCTGATTCCGCATCGTAAACAATATCGTCCGGGCGTATAAGCACATCTACCAGGGTGCCGGAGGGCCATTTATAGGCCCTGTTGCCGTGAATAATGCCGAGCTCGGATTCTATGGTATCCGGCCCGATTGCCTTGCCGGGTATAAAGCCGCCTTGCCCCACAAAGCTGGCAACAAAACGGTTGGCCGGTTCGTGATACAGGTTGTAGGGCACATCCCACTGCTGGATTCTGCCCTTCTGGAGCACGGCCACCTGATCGCACATGGCAAAGGCTTCCTGCTGATCGTGGGTCACCAGAATGGCGCTGATGCCGAGCGTTTTCAGGATCTCACGAACATCAAGGCTGAGCCTGCGGCGCAAGTCGGCATCCAGATTGGAGAAAGGTTCATCGAGAAGGATCAGCGTGGGTTCCGGAGCCAGTGCCCGGGCCAGAGCAACCCGCTGTTGCTGCCCGCCGGAGAGTTCGTGCGGATAGTTGTCTGCCAGATCCTGCAGGTGGACCACATGCAGCAACTCCATGACTTTGCGCCGTTTCTCGGTTTTGTCGAGGCCCTGTAATCCGAAGCCTACGTTATCGGCTATGGTCAGGTGCGGGAACAGGGCATAATCCTGGAAAACCATTCCTATGCGGCGTTTTTCGGGCGCAAGTGTGCGGCCAGGCAGGCTGATTTGCCGGGATTGCAGGCGTATTTCCCCACTGGTAATCGGAAGGAACCCTGCGAGGGCTCGCAATATGGTGCTTTTCCCGCAACCGCTGGGCCCCAGCAGACAGCCGATATCACCGTGACTGAGCGCGAAGCTGACATCTTTTACAACGGCTTCGCCACCATAGCCGCAGGACAGGTTATTGACTTCAAGCAGCCAGTTGTGGGTGGTTGTTTCGGGCGTGCTCATAGGTGTCAGTCCAGGCGGTTGAGAATCAGGAATTCCAGCAGGGCTTTCTGGGCGTGGAGCCGGTTTTCGGCCTCGTCCCAGACGACCGAGCCCGGGTGCTCCATCATGTCTGCAGATATTTCCTCGCCCCTGTGGGCGGGCAGGCAATGCATGAACAGTGCATCTGGTGCAGCCAGTTCCATCAATGCCGGGTTGATCTGGTAGTGGCTGAACGATTTCTCACGGGCTTTCTGTTCATCTTCCTGGCCCATGGAGGCCCAGACATCGGTTACCAGGAGGTTTGCATCCCGGGCAGCCTCTGCCGGTTCGCGCATGAGAGTGACGCGGTCGCTATTGGCTTTCATCAGTTCCGCGTCTGGCTCGTAGCCCTCGGGCGTTGCAATGTTTAATTTGAAATCAAACTGCGCGGCCGCGTTGATGTACGAATGACACATGTTGTTGCCATCACCAATCCAGGCCACGGTAGCACCCTTGATGCTGCCACGATGTTCGCGGTAGGTCTGCATATCGGCTAACAGTTGGCAGGGGTGGAAATCGTCAGTAAGGGCATTGATCACAGGCGCACTTGAGGCCTTTGCAAAGGTTTCAACCGTTTTATGGGCAAAGGTACGGATCATCACTGCATCGACCATGCTGGAGATTACGATGGCAGAATCTTCTATGGGTTCCCCGCGGCCCAGTTGTGTATCCCGAGGGGAAAGAAACATGGCAGAGCCGCCCAGCTGGGTCATTCCGGCCTCAAAAGAAACCCGGGTTCGGGTCGAAGACTTTTCAAAAATCATCGCCAGCACGCGATTTTTAAGAGAGTCCCTGACTTTACCCTGACGCCGTTCTTTTTTGAGTCTGGTTCCATGGTCCGCCAGACTCTCAAGTTCAGCGGTGGTCATGTCATTCAGTGTCAGAAAATGCCTTGCTGCCATGGGATGGCCCTTACCTTGGTTAAGCCCTGGATGAGTATAAATACTGGTGATAAAAACGGGGGCATCAAGTCTAGCCGTTCACGCCAATGATGACAACGCTGCGGCTGGCAGGCTTGCGCTGTATCAAACTGCCATGTTTGTTGAGAAGCTTGTGCGACGTGTACAATGGTGCCCAGGCAAGACAGGTGCAACAGCTGAATGCTGTTCCTTTTTAACCAGAGGTAAATGTTCATGGACATTAACGAAACCATTAAGACCCAGCTTTCGGAAAATCCCATTATTCTTTACATGAAAGGATCGCCCCAGGCTCCGCAGTGTGGCTTCTCAGCCAAGACCTCTCAGGCTTTGATGGCCTGTGGAGAGCGCTTTGCGTTTGTGAACATTCTGGATAACCAGGAGTTGCGCGAAGCTCTGAAAGTCTACTCGAACTGGCCTACCTATCCACAGCTCTATGTGAATGGTGAGCTGGTGGGTGGTTGCGACATTATTATGGAAATGTCTGAAAATGGTGAGCTGGCCACTTTGGTAAAAGAAGCGGCCCGGCAAGCCGAGGCCTGATCCCTCCTTATGCCCGCCAGGAGGTCGGTTACAGCCGCGACGGAGCAAACACCAGTTTTACTTCAAAGTGGCTGTTATCCGGCTTGCCGGGCGGTGGCTGCGGATACGGGCTTGCCGCGAGTGCGGCCCTGTAGGCCGCACGATCTATCTGAGCAATGCCCGTTGACCTGATCACTCTTACTCTGGTCAGAGCTCCATTCGACAGTAACTGAAGCTCCAGTTCCATAGTGCTGGAATCCCTCAGATCCCGGATTGCCGGTATTCGCTGTGCGTCAAGTTGGTTGGCAAGGTGTATGGCCAGCTTGGCCAGGTAGGGGTCCTGTTCCGAGGACGATTGCGTAATTCGGGTCAGCTCCCCGGTATTTTCCTTTTCTGCAACCTGGCCACGGGCCCCGCTTACCGGTGGCGAACTGGAAGCAGGTGACGCCAGGGCCGCCTCCGCTGGCCCTGTCTTTTCGGTCTGTTCGGAGGCTCGGGCGTTTTCACGGGTTTTGAAATCCTGGTGCCCGGTTTTCTGCTGAGATTGGCTTGCCAGGATATCCGGCTTTATGGGCTCCGGATTGCTGTTGTCGGGAACCGCGTTGGTCGCTGGATCGGGTTCAGGGTTTTGCCTGGACGAATCGGGGGCGGGCGTAGCCTGGGTAGTGGTTGTTGCCACCAGTTCCAGGGTGAGTTGCTCCCGGTGCCTGACAGGAGCGTCCTGCACAAGCGAAGGGATGCCGGATAACAGCAACGTATGAATCAGCAAAGCGGTTGATAAGGCGAGGGCGATCCGATACTTCGCCGGAAGGCTGTTGTTGCTGCCATGCTCCAGCATTAATTCCAGATCACTCCCTTAACTTGCCTTTACTGGCCCGGGGCCCACAGAAGCGGGGCCGGGCCAACTCAGGCAGTTTTGCTGCGAAGAGAACCGACTACGGCATCCAGTGCCCGATCAATAAATGCACCCTGCTCAAGCAGTGTCAGTCGCCCGCGTCGCATTTCATGGGCCAGTTCAAGGCGGGTCTTTTCGATAACCTTCAGGCCCATGCGGTTCACAAAAACAAAGCAGTCTGCTTCCTCAATGATTGCGGACAGCTTGCATCGGAAGCTTGCTCCATTCACCAGCCGGAATTCAACCCAGTTGCCTATTTCAATGCCGTCAATCTGAACCATGAACCCGGCAACAGCTGCATCCTCTGGTTGAAGCTGGGCTTTGTTTCTTGCTTCATCCGGGTCCTCTTCCTGAACCGGTGGTTGTTCCGCAATCTCCAGGCTCGAGGTTGTGCGGAAGGCATCCGTCAATTCATGTTTGAGCTGGCTCATGGTTTCGTCAAGCTTTGACGCATTGTACGAAACTTCTTCCAGCCCTGCGCGCAGTGATTTGAGCAGGCCGGGAACCACACGTACCCACTGATCCCTTTCCGCATCTTCCTGATGCGGGTGCAGGCACCAGATCAGGTCATCGACAACTTTTACGCTCTCTTGCCAACGATGCTCCACGTCATCGCGGAGGTAGGCCAGGAACATTACCCGGCTCCAGCCATTGAGCAGTATGTTGTGTACGGATTCCGGTAGCCGATAGCGTGCCACGCGCTCTTTGATGACCCTGTCGACCAGTTCCTGGGCTTTCTGGGATTTGATCCGCCCACGCTCTGATTCCCGGGTGCGTTGTTCCACCAGGGACGACTTCCGGTTTTCCTTGGCAAGGAATTCCTCGAATTCTTCGTTCAGGGTTTCAAACAGGGCAATGTCGCCATCGAACTCACTGAGAATCCTTTGCACAATGCCATGTATCTTTTCGTACAGTTTGTCCCGGGCCTTCTCGTCGCTGTTGCTCCAGCCAATGCCTGCGCGCGCCAGCGAGTTGAGTAGTTTGCGGGCCGGATGCGTGGTTTTGCTGAAAAAGCTCTTGTCCTTGATGACAACTTTCAGAATCGGAATCTGTAGCCGGCTGATCAGCACCTGAACCGGAGCGGAAAGGTTGTAATCGTCCAGAATAAACTCGAAGAGCATGGAGACGAGGTTGATCAGATCCTCGTCGATTTCCTTCAGGGCCGGCTTCTTGCCATCGCTGGTGTGGGCCTGTGCCAGGATCTGCTGCACCACCTCACGAAGGTCAATGGTAAGTGGTTCGCCCTCACTGAGATTGTGCCCGGAAGCTGCCTGGGTACTGAAAGGCAGGGATGCCAGCAGGTTGGCCAGCTCATGGCCACCGATGATGCGAATGTTGGGGTCGTGCTGTCGTGATGGTATGCCCGCATTGGCTCTCTGTCGCGCCAGCAGTTGATGAATCTGTTCAAATACGGCATTGCTGGCGGTGCCGCCATCCTGGCGTGCGCCCTCTGATACTGCCGGATCTTCCCGGCCATCGGCAGAGCGCTGTCTTTCGCTGGCGCTATGCTGTTCGCCGGTTTTGCCGTGGTAACGGAAATTGGGAATGACACCAGCCTGAACAAGGATTCTGTTGGCCTCATCCAGAAGCATGCCGAGGTTTGAGACAACGTAACGGTCAAACTGTTTGAGCAGGATCAAACGTTCCCGGATCTGTATTTCCAGCGCCTGGATAGCCTCAGTGAAAGCGCTGCAAAGGTGCTCCGGTGCCATGGGATTAACGGGAGCATCGTCAGAGGCACCGTCGTAGACCTTGCTGAAGCGGGCCTGAAGTTGCAGAAGGGGACCCTGGAAATGCGCTTTGGCTTTAGTGACCATGGCATTAAGGGCAACCTGCTCTTCCAGATCGTCATCACCTACCAGCGCAAGGCTGTCTGCGTTTGCCTGTCGCCCCAGAGTGTCTTCCTGTATCGGGCCTGTGTGAGGAGGGTTGGCAAAAAACTGCGCAACGGTATTCTGGAAGTGGCGCTCCACACCCTTGCGCTTGATGCGGATTTCCCGCATGGCTTCAAAATAGCGGTTTTGTTCATTGTTGCTGCGGGCATTATTGGCCAGTTCGAACAGCGAATCATCAACGGCATCAAAGGCGCCCTGCAGCAGATCTCCGAGCCCGGCGACAACTGTGTCGCGAATACGGGTAACCTCCACAGGAACGGGTTTGCTGCTTCCCGCCTCTCTGTGCTCACGGAGGTAATGTATGCCGGACTGCTTGTTCATGGCCGACTCCTGTTTACGGCTCAACCGGGTACATGACCGAGCTAGACTTTCTGTTTTGATTATACTGTTTTTGGTTGCATTTCAAATTTACCGTATTTTTGACCGGGTTAACATGATTAAAATGGAACCAGGGCATCAAATTTAAAAATAAAGGGCGTTCCGCTGGAGCGCCCTTTGCTGGAGTGCGGTTTCAGAGTGTTTGCGTCAGGTTACGTAGACCGGTCCGATGCCCAGGCTCCAGATCACTACACTGATTGCGAGCAGTGCAACAAACATCACCAGACCCACGGTGAGTACTGCAGTCGCAAACATGAACCCGCGCTCTTCCGGAATTTTCATCAGGATGGGAAGTCCCTCATAGAGCAGGTAAACCGCGTAAGCTATGGCAACCAGGCCCGCCAGCATATTAATCCATATGTTCGGATAGGCAGCAATAACGCCGATCAGGAACATCGGGGTTGCCGTGTAAGCCGCCATGGCGACGCCCCGGGGTGTCGAATCAACCGCGTCGTAAGTTGCGGCAAAGAAATCAATGAATTTGCCCAGGATAAAAATACCGGCAAGCATGGCAGCATAAAACAGTACCGACAAGCTGAGACCGCTGCTTAGCGACAGGCGGGTTACCTGGCCATCACCTATTTGCCAGCCAATTTGAGTGGTTCCAAAAAAACCTGCCAGAGCCGGTATCAGCGCAAGTAGCAGAACGTGTCCTGTGTAGAGGCGGGTAACAGATTCGGATGCCTTCCGTATGGCTTCCCATTCCTGGTCCGGATTGGTCAGAAGGCCGAAAGAATGTGTAAGGCTCATGGACAAACTCCTACCAATTTATTGTTGTTTAACGTTCCCCCTCAGTGTTGGTCGCGGATTGATATGCGTCAAGGATATGGTTAAAGTTTGATCTTCCAAGAACCTGCTCCGCTATAACTGGACTATCTAAGGCGGAGTAAGAAGTGGCGGTTCAGACGATGGGCAAGGGTCGTTTTTTGCGTTTTTTCGGGTGCACTATGGCAGCTTTTACAACGTTGTCCTTGATCTGCAGAACCTCTACGCAATGACCGTCCACTTTCATGCAGACGTTGGTGTCAGGAATGTTCTCGAGGGTCTCGGTGATCAGGCCGTTGAGCGTTTTAGGGCCGTCGGTGGGTAGCCTCCACCCCAGGGTTTTGTTGATGGTGCGCACGGCAGCGGTGCCGTCGATAATGAACGTGCCGTCTTCCTGGGGGATTATGTCCGGGCTGGTGGCCGCGTAATCGGTGGTAAATTCGCCCACAATTTCCTCCAGGATATCCTCCAGGGTCGCCAGCCCCAGCACATCACCGTATTCGTCCACCACAATGCCAAACCGGCGCTTGCCTTTCTGGAAGTTGATCAGCTGTGTGTTCAGAGGCGTGCTTTCGGGGATGAAATAGGGTTCCTGGCAAAGCTGCAGGATCATGGCTTTATTGACTTCTTCCTGCTGCAGAAGTTTGGTAGCGCTGCGCAGGTGCAGGATGCCCTGGATGTCGTTGATGTCACCCTTGAATACCGGCAGACGCGTATGCTGGCTGTTCCTGAGCTGGCGCAGGATGGTGTCCGTATCGTCATCCAGGTCGATGCCGGAAACTTCGTTGCGGGGCACCATGATGTCGTTCACCGTGACCTTCTCAAGATCCAGAATGCTGACAAGCATATCCTTGTGCTTGGCAGGGATCAGGGCGCCGGCTTCGTTCACCAGAGTTCTGAGTTCTTCCCGGCTGAGGTGGTCGCTGGCAGCATCGCTTGGGGATACTCGCAGGATTCTGAGAATGGCGCCGGTAAACAGATTCACGGCCCATACAACCGGGTAGAGGATTTTAAGCAGCGGCCCGAGAATGTAGCTTGCCGGGAAAGCAATTTTTTCGGGAAAGAGGGCGGCCAGGGTTTTCGGGGTAACTTCGGCGAAGATCAGGATGACGATGGTCAACAGCAGCGTGGCTATGGCAATGCCCGCATCACCCCAGATCCGGATGGCTATAACCGTGGCTATGGACGACGCCAGGATATTGACGAAGTTGTTGCCGATCAGAATGATGCCAATCAGCTGATCGGTGCGCTGCAGCAACGCCTGCGCCCGTTTTGCACCTTTGTGGCCGGTTTTTGCCATGTGTTTGAGGCGATACCGGTTGAGCGACATCATTCCGGTTTCAGAGCTGGAAAAGAATGCCGAAAGCATGATCAGCCCGACGAGAATAATCGACAGCGCAGTGAGCGATGTACCGTCCAAACCAAGGGTGTCCTTATATTGCTGGCAAGTAGCGAAAATAGGTTGTGATCGCGCCTGGTGTCAAGGCGTTGCTCGTGGAGATTCAGCCGGCCTGTCTGAAGACAAATTCAAGGACGAATTTGCTGCCATAAAAGGCCAGCATAAGGAGTGCGCATCCGGCCAGTGTCCAGCGGCTGGCAGTTATACCGCGCCAGCCTTTGGTGTAGCGGCCGATGAGCAGTGCCACAAAAACCAGCAGTGCGAGCAGGGAAAAAACGGTTTTGTGGGCCAGGTTCTGAGCAAACAGGTTCTCTATAAACAGCGCCCCTGTCAAAATTGCGAGAATCAGCATCACAACACCGGCCCATACCATCTCGAAAAGCAGGGACTCCATGGTTTGCAGCGGCGGCAGATTACGCACCAGGGGGCTGTTATAATTTTGCTTCAGTTGGCGGTTCTGGAAATAAAGCAGGCTCGCCTGTATGGCCGCGAGGGTAAACAGGCTGTAGGCTGTTACCGATAACGCGATGTGGGAAAGCACACCATAACTGTCATCCGAAACCAGACGTGATGGTGTATGTGTGATCAGTGCCATGATGATGGTGAGTGCTGCCAGGGGGTAAGCGCCCAGAAACAGGCTTTGAACCGGTTTTTTAAGGTTAAGGCCCAGCAGAAGAAACACGATCAGCCAGGAAATCAGCACCGAGCTTTTGAAAAACCCGAAATCGACGCCACCATCATGGAGTACTGTCTGGGTTATCAGAAGGCCGTGGGCGGTAAGTGCGAGCATGCCAACAAGGGTTGTGATCGCAATGTTGCTGTGTACGCGCCCACGAACGTGAAGCGCCTGCAAAGCGGTGCCGACGCTGTACAGAAATAGAGAGGTGACCGCGAGAATCAGCGTTCCCATGACTTCCTTATTAACCACTGTGCTGGCTGGAGATCGGCATACACGGCTGCCGATTTGACCGGGCTGGTCGTTTCAGAGCGATAGTCTGGTTATAATGTCGCGATTATGCAACAGGAATCAAGGAGCCACTACTGGCTCCGGGGTTTGTGCACTCAATTTAACCGGGGTACGGAAGAGCAACATGTTTGAGAACCTCCAGGACCGACTTTCCGGCAGCCTGCGCAAGATATCCGGTCAGGCGCGGCTTACCGACGACAATATAAAGGACACTCTGCGGGAAGTGCGCATGGCGCTGCTGGAAGCAGACGTTGCACTTCCGGTAGTCAAGGACTTTGTGGAGGGTGTTCGTAAGCGGGCGATCGGGCAGGAAGTCCAGCGCAGCCTCACGCCCGGCCAGGTGTTTATCAAAGTGGTCCAGCAGGAGCTGGAGCGGGTAATGGGCGAGCGCAACGAAACCCTCAACCTCGCCGTTCAGCCACCCGCAGTCATTATGATGGCAGGCCTTCAGGGTGCCGGTAAAACCACCACGGTCGCGAAACTGTCGCGTTTCCTCAAAGAGCGGCAGAAAAAGTCCGTCATGGTAGTGAGTGCCGATGTGTATCGGCCGGCTGCCATCAAACAGCTGGAAACGCTTGCCGGTGAGGTGGGCGTTGAGTTCTTCCCCAGCAGTGCGGATCAGGATCCGGTTGCTATTGCAGAGGGTGCGGTTTCAGCTGCCCGCAAGAAGCATATCGATGTGGTGATTCTTGATACGGCTGGCCGGTTGCACGTTGATGAGCAGATGATGGGCGAGATTGGCCGCCTGCATAAAGCGGTCAAGCCGGTCGAAACCCTGTTTGTGGTCGACGCCATGACCGGGCAGGATGCCGCAAATACAGCCAAGGCCTTTAACGATGCCCTGCCGCTGACCGGTGTGGTTTTGACCAAGACCGACGGTGATGCCCGCGGTGGTGCTGCACTTTCTGTCAGGCACATTACCGGCAAGCCCATCAAGTTTCTCGGTGTTGGTGAAAAATCGGATGCCCTGGAGCCGTTTTACCCGGACAGGGTTGCGTCCCGGATCCTGGGTATGGGCGATGTGCTGTCCCTTATTGAGGAAGCTGAACGCAAGCTGGACCACAAGAAAGCCCAGAAGCTCACCAAAAAGATCAAAAAAGGTAAAAGTTTTGATCTGGAGGACTTCCGCGACCAGCTCCAGCAGATGAAGAGTATGGGGGGTATCGGCGGTTTGATGGACAAGTTGCCGGGCATGGGGCAGATGGCGCAGGTGGCGCAGCAGCAGGTCAATGACAAATCCATGGGGCAGATGGAAGCGATCATCTGCTCGATGACGCCGAAAGAGCGCCGCTATCCGGATGTGATCAATAACTCCCGTAAGCGTCGCATAGCAGCGGGTTCCGGAACACAGATACAGGATGTGAACCGTCTGCTCAAGCAGCATAAGCAGATGCAGAAGATGATGAAAAAATTTGGCAAAAAAGGCGGAATGGCGAATATGATGCGCGGCCTTGGTGGTATGATGCCGCCGGGCGGTGGTGGCGGTGGCATGCCGCCGTTTGGTCGTATGTAAAAAGCCTTACACGGAAAACCTGGAAACAGTGTGTTTGCCTGTTTTCTTTAGCGCGTTTTTAGCATAGAATGTCGCCCCTTTCGAGTATGGGTCATCGCGCCAGTCGTCTTTATGTGGCCGGCGTGAAACGTACAAAGTTCGTATAACAGAACAGGATATTGGTTAAATGGTAACAATCCGTTTGGCTCGTGGCGGTTCCAAGAAGCGCCCGTTCTATCATCTGACAGTCACTGACAGCCGTAATTCACGTGACGGCGCTTTCATTGAGCGCGTTGGCTTTTTCAACCCGATCGCCCGCGGTCAGGAAGAGCGCCTCCGTGTGGATCGCGACCGTATAAATTACTGGGTTGGCCAGGGTGCTCAGACCAGCAATCGTGTTGCGCAGCTGCTGAAGGCTGCCGAGTAAGCTTTACTGACCACCGGGGTGTTGCATGACGCAGGATTCGCAGGAAACTGTGGTCGGTCGGATTACCTCGGTATTTGGGGTTAAAGGGTGGCTTAAGGTTTATTCCTACACCGACCCTAAAGAAGGAATACTTGGCTATCCCAACTGGATTCTTGATCTGGACGGAAAGCGTATTCCTGTAAAGCTTGAGGAAGGTCGCCGCCAGGGGCAGGCGATTGTCATCAGGCTTAAAGGTATTAATGATCGTGAGCTGGCACGCACCTATTGTGGTGCCGAGGTCAGGGTTCCTACGGCTGATTTACCCGAACTCCCTGAAGGGGAGTACTACTGGCGCCAGCTGCAGGGGCTTGAGGTGTTCACGGTTGAAGGTGAATGCCTCGGTCAGGTGGATCACCTGATCGAAACAGGATCCAATGATGTCCTGGTCGTGCACGCGACAGCGGGCTCGATTGATCAGCGGGAGCGCCTTATCCCCTATCTCCCTGATCAGGTTGTCCGGGAGGTTGATCTTGTTGGGCATAAGCTGGTTGTAGACTGGGATCCGGAGTTCTGACAGGTGTGGATTGGCGCAGTCAGTCTGTTTCCGGAGATGTTTCAGGCGGTGACGGATTACGGGGTAACAGGCAGGGCAGTGCGTGATGGTCTTCTGACCTTCAATAGCTGGAACCCTCGCGACTTTACCCACGATCGTCATCGTACCGTCGACGATCGCCCTTATGGTGGTGGCCCGGGTATGCTGATGAAAATTCAGCCGCTCAGGGACGCCATTCATGCAGCGCGGGAAACGGCACCGGGAAAGGCCTGTGTTGTGTATCTTTCGCCCCAGGGTGAAACGCTGAATCAGGCAGTTGTCGAGTCTCTTGTTGCAGAAGATAGCCTGATTCTGGTTGCCGGGCGCTACGAAGGTGTTGATGAACGCCTGATAGCAACAGAGGTGGACCGGGAAATATCACTGGGGGACTTCGTGCTCTCTGGTGGTGAATTGGCGGCCATGGCTGTTATTGATGCGGTTACACGCCTCATCCCCGGAGCGCTGGGTCATGCGCAGTCAGCAGAGCAGGATTCCTTTGCTGACGGGTTGCTGGATTGTCCGCACTACACCCGGCCCGAGGTTTATGAAGGTCAGGCGGTGCCGGATATTTTGTTGGGCGGTCACCATGATCAGATCCGGCGTTGGCGGCTCAAGCAGTCGCTGAGGCGAACCCGGGAACGACGCCCCGACCTGCTCGAACAGCGGGTGCTTACGGACGAAGAGCGTGAGTTGCTGGGTGAGATTTTAAACGAACCGTGTGCCTCTGAATCATCAGGGCATTAAAAGATTGGGTATCAGGAGCATAGCGATGAGCGGCAAGAACAACATCATCAATCAACTTGAAGCAGAACAGATGACCAAGGAAATCCCCCCGTTTGCGCCGGGTGATACCGTGGTTATTCAGGTGCGTGTTACTGAGGGCAACCGTGAGCGCTTGCAGGCGTTCGAAGGCGTTGTAATCGGTAAGCGCAACCGTGGCATGAATTCCTCTTTCACCGTACGGAAGATTTCTTACGGTGTAGGCGTTGAGCGTACCTTCCAGACCTTCTCCAAGCTGATTGACAGCATTACTGTGAAGCGTCGTGGTGCCGTGCGCCAGGCGAAGCTTTACTACCTGCGCGAGCGCTCCGGTAAGGCAGCGCGTATCAAGGAAAAGCTGGGCTGAGCAGCACGCTGCTGAGCAACCTTGCAGTGAAAACGGCAGCCTGAGGGCTGCCGTTTTTGTTTCTGGCGGGCGACAATGCAATCATGAGATCAGAGGATGCCAGAGGGCGATGGTGTGAGACCGGATGATGAAGCTGTTATTGCGCGGTTTGTGGATGCAGTGTGGCTTGAGGATGGTTTGGGTGAGAAGACCCGCCAGGCTTACCGGAGCGATTTGCAGCGCCTTGCAGCATGGCTGGAATATCAGCCCGGCCAACCATTGCTGGCGCAAGCAAAGCGAACCGAGTTGCTGGCGTGGATGGCCAGCGGGCTTGCAGAAGGCATAAAAACCTCCACTGCGGCGCGACGTCTCTCGGGCATTCGTCGGTTTTACCGGTTTTTGCTCCGGGAGCGGCTGATTGCTGAAGATCCCACGTTGCGGATCGACAGCCCCCGGTTGCCACGGCGCTTACCGGATTCACTGACCGAAGAGGAAGTGGATGCACTTCTGGCAGAACCGGACCCCGGCCTGCCGATTGAGCTGAGAGACAAGGCCATGCTGGAAATTCTCTACGGTTGCGGTTTGCGGGTTTCCGAGCTTACCGGTTTGCGCGTTGATCAGGTGAATCTGCGGCAGGGGGTTATACGCGTTACCGGTAAAGGCGACAAAGAGCGACTGGTGCCGCTGGGTGAAGAAGCGGTGGATTGGCTCATCCGTTACATGAAAGAAGGGCGCCCCGAACTTTTGAAAGGTCGGGCCTGTGATGCGTTGTTTCCGGGCAACCGGGCCGCAGCCATGACCCGGCAGACGTTCTGGCATCGCATCCGGCATTATGCCGTGCGCACTGGTACCCGCAAGCACTTGTCGCCCCATACACTGCGCCACGCTTTTGCAACCCACCTGCTGAACCACGGTGCAGACCTGCGTGTTGTCCAGATGCTGCTGGGGCATTCGGATCTGTCAACAACCCAGATATACACTCACGTAGCGCAACAGCGCTTGCAGGCGCTGCATCGGGCCCATCATCCCCGTGGTTGAGGGTGGCGTTTTCAGGTAGTGTAGGGGGTTGAACTTTTGTGGCGGGCCGGTGTCGCACGGTTTGATTCAAAGCTCGTTTCACGGCTGGCGTGAGTGGTTCCGCAAGCTGAACAGGTCTCCGATTGAATAGGTGTGTTTGCCAGGATGGAAATAAAACGTTTTGTGATGGTGGCAGTAATGGTGGCCGGTATTCTGGGCTCGCCTTTCAGTGTGGCCGGGGAAGTTGAAGACAACATTTCCGAGCGCCTTACAAAAGCCGTGCCCGGGCTGAAAGTCTTGTCTGTTCGGGAATCCGAGGCGAAGGGGTTGTACGAGGTCCAGAGCAATAACGGAGATACAATTTATACCACCTCTGATGGCCAGTACCTGCTCACCGGGGATTTGCTGAAGATCACCAGCAATGGCATTGCCAACGTAACGGAAGAAGCCAGAGCTAAAGAGCGCCACAAAACCATGGCGAGTTATGGTGAAGAAGGCGTTATCAGTTACAGGGCCAGTGATGAAAAAGCCGTTATTGATGTCTTCACCGATATCGACTGCCCTTACTGCCGCAAGCTCCACGATGAAGTGCCGCAGCTTAATGATTACGGTATTACCGTGAACTATTACGCCTATCCGCGCTCCGGACCGGGCACGCCATCTTTTGCCAAGTACATTTCCGTCTGGTGCGCAGAAGACCAGCAGTCTGCGATGGATTCGGCCAAGGCCGGCAAAGTCGTGCCCTCCGCCACCTGCGATAATCCTGTTCTCGAACAGTTTCAGCTCGGTCAGCGTGTTGGCGTAACGGGCACGCCGGCGATCGTGCTTGAAGATGGTAATGTGGTGCGTGGTTATTTGCCTGCCAGGAACCTGGCCGAAGGCCTGGGGTTGCTTTAATGTCCGTTTCACTGGCCATGTAATTCCCGGCTGGCCCGGTTATGTGACAGGCTTTTGGTTCAGGGCTTATTCAATCGGCCCTGAACCGGTATACTGTGCGGCCTTTAAACGTCGCAACATCGCAATGCTGCAACATTACAATTCATCAGCACCCCTTCGGGATCAGAGGTGAGAGCTTGAAAGACGTCAATGTCGGAATCTGCGGACTGGGAACCGTTGGCGGCGGTACATTCAATGTACTGACTCGCAATGCTGAACTTATTGCCGGCCGCGCGGGTTGTAATATCCGGATTACCCGGGTAGCCAGCCGGCGCCACCGTGACGATATGGATCTTGGCAGTGTGCCCTTCAGCACCGAGATTTTTGATGTGGTAAACGATCCTTCGGTTGACGTGGTGGTAGAACTCATTGGTGGCTATGAGACCGCCAAAGAGCTTGTGCTGGCGGCAATCGGTAACGGCAAGCATGTTGTGACTGCCAATAAGGCTCTGGTTGCAGTTCACGGCAACGAGATTTTTGAAGCTGCAGAGAAAGCCGGCGTTGTGGTTGCCTACGAGGCGGCTGTCGCAGGCGGAATTCCGGTAATGAAGGCTATCCGTGAAGGAATGGCCGCCAACCGTATTGACTGGATTGCCGGCATCATTAATGGCACAGGCAACTACATTCTTACCGAAATGCGCGCGGGCCGGGCGTTTGCCGACGTTCTGAAAGAAGCCCAGGACCTTGGTTACGCAGAGGCGGATCCGACCTTTGATGTTGAAGGTATTGATGCGGCCCACAAGTTGACGATTCTCGCCTCGGCGGGCTTTGGTGTGCCCCTGCAGTTTGATAAAGCCTTTACCGAAGGCATTTCAGAGGTCACACCCTATGACATTGCCCACGCTGAGCAGCTTGGCTATCGCATCAAGCACCTGGGTATTGCCCGCCGCCGGGATGAAGGTATCGAACTGCGGGTGCATCCGACACTGGTTCCCAAAAGCCATCTGATTGCCCAGGTTGACGGCGTACTCAACGCTGTTCTTATGGACGGCGATGCCGTTGGCCAGACCATGTACTACGGGCCGGGCGCCGGCGCAGAAGCCACAGCCTCCGCCGTTATTGCCGATATTGTTGATGTTGCACGGATTTCCGCAAGTACAGGCGCGTTGCGAGTGCCTTATCTCGGATTCAGGCCGGAAGCCATGGAAAACCTGGACGTGCTCTCCATGGAGGAAGTCCAGTCTGCCTATTACCTGCGCATTACTGCTCTGGATCGCCCGGGTGTGCTGGCAAAAATTGCCTCAATTCTGAGTGAGCACGGCATTAATATCGAGTCCATCATGCAGAAGGAGTCCGAGCTCAAGGACGGCCGTATTCCGGTTATTATCCTGACCCATACTGTACAGGAGCGCCAGGTTAACCGGGCTATAGAAGAGATGGAATCCCTCTCCGATATTGATGGCAAGGTTGTTCGCATCCGCGCTGAAAATTTCAATTGAGAATACGATAACCGACAGGTATACACGTGAGATACATCAGTACGCGGGGTGAAGCTCCCGCACTGGGCTTTGAGGACGTTCTGCTCACTGGCCTGGCCCCCGACGGTGGCCTTTATGTTCCGGAATCGCTCCCGCACTTCAGTCTGGAAGAAATCCGCAGTTGGCGCGGGCTTCCGTACACCGAGCTTGCGTTCAATATTATGTATCCGTTCGTGGATGAAGCCATTCCCGAGGCGGACTTCCGGCAGATGCTTGACGAGACCTATGGTGTTTTTGCCCACAAGGCCGTCGCGCCGCTGGTTCAGCTCGACACCAACGAATGGGTGATGGAGTTGTTCCGCGGGCCAACCCTGGCGTTCAAGGACTTCGCCCTGCAGTTGCTGGGCCGCCTGCTGGATTACGTGCTTGGAAAGCGCAAGCAGCACGCTGTAATCATGGGTGCCACTTCCGGAGATACAGGGTCTGCTGCCATTGAAGGCTGTCGCCGCTGTGAGCACGTGGATATCTTCATTCTGCACCCCCATGGGCGTGTTTCGGAAGTGCAGCGCCGCCAGATGACCACGGTTCAGGGTGATAACATCCACAACATTGCCGTTCGGGGCAATTTTGATGATTGTCAGCGCATGGTCAAAGAGAGTTTCGGCGACCAGTCGTTCCTGGGCGGCAAGGCCAGGCTGGCTGCGGTCAACTCCATCAACTGGGCCCGGATCATGGCCCAGATTGTTTATTACTTCCACGCATCGCTGGCGCTCGGTGGCCCGGATCGCAGCATGGCGTTCTCGGTGCCCACCGGTAATTTCGGGGATATCTTTGCCGGTTATCTGGCGAAGAAAATGGGCCTGCCGGTATCTCAGCTGGTTATCGCCACCAACCGGAACGATATTCTTCACCGCTTCATGAGTGGCAACAAATACGAGCAGCATCAGCTTGAGCATACCCTGTCGCCGAGCATGGATATAATGGTGTCCAGCAACTTCGAGCGCTTGCTGTTTGATCTCCATGGCCGTGATGGACGGGCCGTTAAAGAACTGCTGGAGAGCGCGGCGAAAGGCCCGGTAAGTATCGAAGATTACCGCTGGAAACAGGCACGAAAACTGTTCGACAGCGCTGCGGTTGATGACAAGACGACGTGTGACACCATCCGTGAAGTCTACCAGCAGAACGAATATCTGCTGGACCCTCACACGGCCATTGGTGTGCGCGCTGCCCGTGACTGTCGCCGCGATGCCCGGATTCCGATGATCACCCTCGGAACCGCCCACCCGGCCAAGTTTCCGGATGCCATCGTTGAATCCGGCCTGACAGTTAAGCCAGAACTTCCGGCCCACATGGCGGACCTGTTTGAGCGCGAGGAGCGTTATACCGTGCTCGACAACGACAGGGCAGGCGTTCAGGACTTCATTGCAAAACATTGGAAGAACTCTTAACCCGGAATGACACCCAAAAAGATCCTGCGTCGCCCCCGCCCGGAAGGTCATCCGGACTGGGGGCAAGACCTGCCCCCTTTGCTCCGCCGGCTATACGCTGCCCGCGGGGTTACCTCCGATGACCAGTTACGTTATACCCTCAGACATCTCGCCTCACCCTTTGAATTGCGCGGTATCGATCGTGCGGTGGAGTTGCTGGCAGACGCCATTGCCCGGAACCGGCGGGTGCTTGTCCTCGGGGATTTCGATGCGGACGGCGCCACCAGCACTGCGGTAGCCATGCTCGGGCTTTCCATGCTGGGCCTGCAGAGCATTGATTTTCGGGTGCCCAGTCGTTTTGCCGATGGTTACGGGCTGACCCCCGGGATTATCGAACGCCTGCGGGAGGAAGGTGAATTGCCGGATCTCCTGGTGACGGTGGATAACGGGATTTCTGCGATTGAAGGAGTCAGGGCAGCCCGGGACCTCGGTATCAAAGTGGTGGTTACAGACCACCACCTGGCAGGAGAGGTACTGCCGGATGCCGATGCCATCGTTAACCCCAATCAGCCCGGTTGTGCTTTCCTGAGCAAGAACGCCGCTGGCGTGGGTGTGATGTTCTACGTGCTCACCGCCTTGCGCAAAAAACTCAGGGAGGACGGCCGTTTGCCACAGCCCGAGCCCAACCTGGGTAATCTGCTGGATCTGGTGGCGCTGGGCACCGTGGCCGATGTTGTGCCTCTGGATCACAACAACCGCATTTTCGTTGAGCAGGGGCTGCGGCGCATCCGCCAGGGCGAGGCCCGGCCGGGCATTCTTGCGTTGCTGGAAGTTGCCGGACGTGATCATTCGGCAATCAGCTCCACGGACCTCGGCTTTGTGGTTGGCCCTCGCCTGAATGCGGCGGGCCGGCTGGATGATATGAGTGTTGGTATCGCCTGCCTGCTGTCAGACAGTCCCGATGAAGCCCGGCGCCTTGCCCGGGAGCTGGACACGTTCAACCGGGAGCGCCGGACCATTGAGAAAGACATGAAGGCGCAGGCCCAGGCTCTGCTGGCCTCCATGTCGCTGGATCTGGAAGGCCTGCCCTGGGGATTGGCGCTGTTCGATCAGGATTGGCACCAGGGTGTGATCGGCATCCTGGCGGCCCGGATCCGCGAGCAGACCCACCGGCCCACCATTGCCTTTGCGCCGGATGAAAATGGCGTGGATATCAAGGGCTCTGCCCGTTCAATTCCCGGGTTGCATATCCGCGATGTGCTGGCGGTTGTGGATTCCCGGCATCCGGGCGTAATGAAAAAATACGGTGGCCATGCCATGGCAGCAGGTATGACGTTGGCGCGCAGCGATTTTGATGCTTTTTCTGAGGCCTTTGACCGGGCTGTGCGGGACACCCTGACGGCGGCAGATCTTGAAGCAGCGATCATCACCGATGGGCCCTTGAGCTCGGAAGAGTTGTCGCTGGAAACGGCGGCGTTGCTGAAACGTGCGGGACCCTGGGGGCAGCACTTCCCGGAGCCTTTGTTTGATGGTGAGTTCCGGGTGGTGAGCCAGCGTATTGTTGGCGAAAACCACCTGAAGCTGGTTTTGCAGCCGGTGGATGGCAGCGGCATCATTGACGGTATTGCGTTCAATACCGGGCCGGAGGTTCCTGATTTCACGCGCACGGGCGCGCGGGTGGTTTATAAGCCGGATGCCAATACCTTTCGGGGGCGCACTAATTTGCAGCTTTTAGTGGATTATCTGGAGCCGCTTTCTTAATCAGGCTTCTGGGGCTGGCCCGGGGGCGGGTGAGGTAGTTCCGGGAGTGTCGAAAACATGGATGTTTTCGTCAAGCGTACAGGGAGGTATTCACAGCGTCTCCCGGAACTACCTCACCTGCCGCCGGCTTGCTACCAAGCCTGGTCATTCCTGACCAGTGCTTGCACGAATGCGGCTGCTGATTTACAGCTGGAATTCCGGTAGAATCCCGCCACTGTTTTTACGCACCATTTTCCAACATCGAGTAATGTCCTTATGGAAGTTAATCCCATTGTGACGAAGATTAAAGAGCTTCGTGAGCGTACTGAAGCGCTCAGGGGGTATCTTTGACTACGATCAGCGTAGCGAACGGCTGGTTGAAGTAGAACGCGAACTGGAAATGCCCACTGTGTGGGATGACCCCGAGCGGGCGCAGGCACTGGGCAAGGAGCGTTCTGATCTTGATTTGATTGTCAGTACCATCGACAACCTGACTACCGGCCTGACTGACGCCGAGAGCCTCCTGGAACTGGCGGTTGAAGAAGATGATGCCGACACGGTGACCGAGATTGAATCGGATCTTGAAGCCCTGGATGCCGAGCTTGAAAAACTCGAATTCCGCCGCATGTTTTCCGGTGAGATGGACGCCAATAATGCCTATCTGGAGATCCAGGCAGGGTCTGGCGGTACCGAGGCCCAGGACTGGGCCAACATGCTTCTGCGCATGTACCTGCGCTGGGCTGAGAGCCGGGGGTTCAGGACAGAGATTGTAGAATTGCAGGAAGGTGATGTGGCCGGCATTAAGAGTGCCACCGTTCACATTCAGGGTGAGTATGCGTTCGGCTGGGCGCGCACGGAAACCGGTGTTCACCGTCTGGTCCGCAAGTCACCGTTTGATTCCGGCAATCGTCGCCACACATCGTTCTCTTCGGTGTTTGTGTCACCGGAAGTGGACGACAGTTTTGAGATTGAGATCAACCCGGCCGATCTGCGAGTGGATGTTTACCGTGCCTCCGGCGCGGGTGGTCAGCACGTTAACCGGACGGAATCCGCGGTGCGCCTGACCCATAACCCGACAGGGATTGTTGTGGCCTGCCAGGCTGGCCGGAGCCAGCACCAGAACAAGGACCAGGCCATGAAGCAGCTCAAGGCCAAGCTTTATGAGCGTGAGATGCAGGAGCGCAACGCCGAGAAGCAGAAAGCCGAAGATGCAAAATCCGATATAGGCTGGGGCAGCCAGATTCGTTCCTATGTGCTGGACGATGGCCGTATCAAGGATTTGCGCACCAAGGTTGAAACCAGCAACACCCAGGCTGTGTTGGATGGTGATATCGATAGGTTTATTGAAGCCAGCCTGAAGATGGCGCTGTAAGCAGCGCCACAACAAAGCCAACCCGGACCCCCGATTTTCTAGTGAGCCAACATGACTGAACACGCCAAGAATGCATCGCAAGAGGATAACAAGCTGATTGCGGAACGCCGCGCCAAGCTGGCCGAGTTGCGCGAGAGCGGTAATCCTTTTCCTAACGATTTCCGCCGCGATGCCACTGCCGCAGAATTGCAGGCCAGATACGGTGACTACAGTAAGGAAGAGCTGGAGTCCATGGGCATTAAAGCGGCCATTGCTGGCCGTATGATGCTCGACCGCAAAGCATTCAAAGTAGTTCAGGATATGACTGGCCGCATCCAGGTTTATGCGTCCAAAGATGTGCAGAAAGATACCAGGCACTGGGATCTGGGCGACATTATTGGAGTGCGGGGCACTTTGTGCAAGTCCGGTAAAGGTGATTTGTACGTGACCATGGATGAGTATGTTTTGCTCACCAAGTCTCTGCGCCCGCTGCCAGAGAAGCACAAGGGGCTGACCGATACCGAATCCCGTTACCGCCACCGGTATGTGGATCTGATGGTTAACGAGGACAGCCGACGGGTATTCCTCACGCGCTCGAAAATCATTACCGCCATGCGTCAGTTTTTCGCGGAACGCGATTTCATGGAGGTGGAAACCCCCATGCTGCAGGTGATTCCCGGCGGCGCCACCGCGCGACCGTTTATGACCCACCATAACGCTCTGGGCATTGATATGTACCTGCGCATCGCGCCGGAGCTGTACCTGAAGCGCCTGGTGGTTGGCGGTTTTGAGCGGGTGTTCGAGATTAACCGTAACTTCCGGAACGAGGGGCTTTCTACCCGTCACAACCCGGAATTCACCATGGTGGAATTCTATCAGGCCTATGCCGATTACAATGACCTGATGGATCTTACCGAAGACATGCTGCGGACCATCACCGAGCAGGTGCTGGGCACTACAACCGTGGTGAATACACGCATTCTGGCTGATGGCACGGAAGAGTCTATCGAGTACGATTTCGGCAAGCCTTTCGAGCGTTTGACGGTTGTAGACGCCATCCTGCGCTACTGTCCGGATGTGACCGCGGAGCAGCTGGCGGATGAGGCGTCTGCGCGCCAGGTGGCAAAGGATCTGGGTATTCACGTTAAAAACGGCTGGGGCCTGGGCAAGATTCAGATCGAAATCTTTGAGGCAACGGCTGAGCACCGTCTGATGCAACCCACGTTTATCACCGAATACCCGAAAGAAGTCTCGCCACTGGCACGTAGCAAAGACAGCAACCCGTTTGTAACCGAGCGCTTTGAGCTCTTTGTGGGTGGCCGTGAGATTGCCAATGGTTTTTCCGAGCTCAACGATGCGGAAGAGCAGGCCGAGCGCTTCCGGGCGCAGGTCGCCGAGAAAGACGCCGGCGACGACGAGGCCATGTTCTACGATGAAGACTATGTGATGGCCCTGGAGTACGGGCTGCCCCCAACGGCGGGTGAGGGTATAGGTATTGATCGTCTGGCCATGCTGCTGACGAACTCGCCGTCCATTCGGGACGTCATCCTGTTCCCGGCCATGCGCCCGGAACACAAAGGCGAAGGTGCCCAGAGCGAAAAAGCCGAAGATAAGGAGTAAGCATGCACCCGGTCGAGGCGCTGGCAAGTCATCTCAAGCCCGGCCGGGGCTGGAAGGAACACCTTGAAGGCGAATTTCGCCAGCCCTATATGCAGGCACTGGCAGAGTTTCTCGCTGCGGAAGAAAACGCCGGGAAGGTTCTCTTTCCGGCCAGTACCCACTGTTTCAACGCCCTGAACAGCACGCCGCTGGACAGGGTGCGTGTGGTCATACTCGGGCAGGATCCCTACCACGGCCCGGGACAGGCCCATGGCCTGTGCTTTTCAGTAAGGCCGCACGTTCCCCCGCCACCATCGCTCGTTAACATGTTCAAGGAAATCCAGAGTGACCTGGGTATTGCGCCACCGGATCACGGCTGCCTGCAACCTTGGGCAGAACAGGGCATTTTATTGCTCAATAGCGTACTTACCGTGGTTCAGGGCCAGGCCGGCGCCCACCAGGGGAAAGGCTGGGAGACGTTTACCGACCGCGTAATCGAAACGGTGAATCGTGAACGCGAGGGTGTGGTGTTTTTACTCTGGGGCAGCTATGCCAAAAAGAAAGGGCGGCATATTGACCGTAACCGCCATTTTGTTCTTGAGGGACCGCACCCATCACCCCTCAGCGCCTACCGCGGGTTCTTTGGCTGCAGGCATTTCTCCCGGGCCAATGAGTGGCTTCGGGAGCAAGGGCAAGGGCCAGTGAACTGGGAGTTGCCGAGTAAAGCGGAACTTATCGCCCGTTATAAAAATAACTGAGATGCCTGCGAGAGCAGCCTTGGGGAGGGCCTTCCCAAGGCTACCCGTCCGTAACCTCTGTTAAATTACTGCAACAGCGCCATTGCAGCTTCCATCTGGGCGTTCAGGTCCTCTTCTTCGTTCATGTCGATATTCGGGTCAAGACCCAGGCGGTCGAAAGCCGGGATGGCCGTCCAGTCCATCTCCGTCCAGCGGTGGTCGGAGCCGGCAACCAGTTGCAGGTTGGCCACCATAACCAGGTCGGCATAGTCGGCTGAAGGTAGTTCCCTGTGGAAGTTGGCGTATTCCAGAGGAACATTCTGAAGGTCTTTCGGGAAATCCCACTTTCGAAGAATGGTTGCGCCGATTCTCGGGTGCAGTTCCTCGATAACCTTGTCCAGCATGATGCTGCTGATCTGCAGGTCTTCGTCTTCTACGTAACGTAAAATGGGCAGCACGCCGATCAGGTGAACCAGGCCCGCCAGCGTGGCCTGGTCCGGTTTCAGCTTCGTGTAGTTGTGAGCGAGCACATGGCAAACGCCGGCCACTTCGGTGCTGGTCTGCCAGGTTGCGCGCAGGCGCTTGTCGATCATGTCGGAGGTTGCCTGAAACATCTGCTGCATGGCCAGGCCCATGGCCAGGCTGCTTGTGTAGGCCATGCCAAGCCGGCTAACCGCCATGTTCAGGTTTTCTATTGCCCGATTGCCCCGGAACAGCGGGCTGTTGCACACGCGGATGATGCGTGCAGAAAGCGCGGTGTCATTGCTGATAACCTTTACCAGGTCACCAATGGCCGAGTCCTCGGATTCGGCAATATCCCGCACCTGGAGCGCGGCTTCCGGCAGGGTGGGCAGTACCAGTTTGTCGTTTTCGATGGCAGCGATAAGGTCCGCTTTGATGGTTTCGGCAATATTCGACATGGTTTCGCAGGGGTCCGCTTGTCAGTTAGGGGGCCCGTGTAGTGATCGCACGGGCGTACCGGTGGTTCGGTTTTGTGAGCTCTATTTATAACAAATTCCGGCAGGCTTGCCTGTCAACTTATGTATCCTTTGGTGCGTCATCCGGTGCGTTGTCTTCACGTTCAGTAACCCTGTAGGGCAGGGGTTGCGGTTCCAGCACCGACCCTGGCGTACCATCAATGGTCAGCTTGCCAGCAGCAGCGTCATGGCGGACGACGGCGAGCAACTCACAGGAATGGTTGTCAAAGCCGACGGCGTTGACGATCTCGCCCACCGAGCGCTCGCCGGCCATGATTGATGTTCCCGGCGCGGGTGTGGATTTACTCTGGGCAACCCGAAAACGAAACAGGCTTTTCTTGAGTTGCCCGAGAAAATGCATCCGGGCAATCACTTCCTGGCCGGTGTAGCAGCCTTTTTTGAAGTGCACGCCGCCCAGATGTTGCCAGTTCAGCATTTGTGGCACATAGGATTCGCTGGTAGCGGTGGTTAGCATGGGAACGCCCGCTGCAATTTCGGAGGCCTGCCAGTCGGCAATTGTTTTCTCCGGAATGCTTTCCAGCTTCAGGTCTTGCGCCTTGGTTTGCCACAGTTCGAAGCGGGCCAGCCCTTCCGCTGTGTTCTCTGTCCGGATCAGAAACCCGGTGCCCAGCGCAAGGGAGTCTCCCGGTGATGCCAGGCTGTTCAGGTCGTCGCCCGCAAGATTTTTTGCTGCTTCCGTACCCAGTAACCCGATAATCTGCCCCTCGGCCTGCACTGTCATGGAAGTGCCGCGGAACAGCATCATGTATTTGCGCAACTGGGCCATGACCGCCTCTGCCAGTTCTGAAGGCAGGTCCATAAGAATGTCGTCGCCATCGCGAACCAGGCGGGTCAGGCAGTAGGCCCTGCCTTTGGGTGTTGCAGCTGCGGCACGGGGCGAGGAGCCTGCTTTCACGTCATCAAGGTTCTGACTCAACTGGCCTTGCAGGAAGGTGTCGGTACCTGGGCCGGAGATGCGAACCAGAATACGGTTGGTCAGCTTGATGCGGCCCGAAACCGGCGGCGGGAACTCGGCTGATGCGTATACAGGTGTGGCTGAAACAGGTGTTTCTGTACCAGTCATGGGATAACTCCGGGCATGGTGCTAGTCAAATGATTGCTGAGAGCGGCCCAGTCGGAGCCACATTCTCAGGCGGCGAAACTGATCTTCGGATACGTTACCGGCAATGCGGTTGCTGCAGAGTAACACAACCGGGTATGAACCGGATCTGGAGGCAACAGGCCTGAGATTCAAGAGCGCGACCCTTGAGCTCAACCGGCTTGAAGGACAGGCATACACAGCCCGGCTTTGCCCGCTTCCGAGGCGGGCATAGAGTCTGTTCTGCTCCAGATACAGCCCCAGAACTGCGCCATGGCCTGCCAGCAACCCGTTGCGCCGGAACTGGAACACAGCGCCCGCCAGGGTCACCGGCGCCAGCGCGAGCATCCAGGGCTTGCCGGCCATGGCTGCGATGAGAATAAAAGCGCTGGCAGCCAGCCAGGGTAGCGCAGCCACGAAACCGGTCACAACAGACGGCGACAGCGCCAGGTCAATCCGGCTGGACACGGGCGAGAATGATGTCAACGATGCGCTGCAGGTCGGCATCATCAGGGCGGCTGCGCTGCATGAACCACTCGAACATATCCGTGTCTTCGCAGCTCAGGAGTTTTTTGTAACGTTCCTGGTCTTCCGCATCCAGATCCCGGTAGGCCTGTTCCAGAAACGGGATCAGCAGAACATCCAGCTCCAGCATGCCACGGCGGCTGTGCCACCAGAGGCGATTGAAATCCGAGTTGTCCGCTTGGGTGTCTTGCATGGTTGCTCTCTTCAAGGGTTGCCTTCAGGGTGATGGTATTCTGTAAGTGGTGGGTACCAGCACCGTATCACGGGCCTCGTGCACCAGTCCCGGGTAATCCAGCGTGTAGTGCAGTCCACGGCTTTCTTTGCGTTGCAGCGCCGAGCAGATTATGAGATCGGAAACTGTGACCAGGTTCCGCAGTTCCAGCAAGTCGTTGGTTACCCGGTAATTACTGTAAAACTCACTGATCTCCTGTGATAGCAGATCCACCCGGTGCTTCGCCCGTTGCAGGCGTTTGGTTGTGCGAACTATACCTACATAGTCCCACATGAAGTGCCGCAGTTCGTCCCAGTTGTGGGAAATCACAACGTCTTCATCGGAATCCCGTACCTGGCTTTCATCCCAGGCGGGCGCCTCGGGCGGTGCCGGAATGTCTGCCTCCCGGCGCGTGATATCGGCGGCCGCTGCCCGCCCGTACACCAGGCACTCAAGCAATGAGTTGCTGGCCATGCGGTTGGCGCCATGGAGCCCGGTAAAGCCGGCTTCGCCAACTACATAAAGCTGGTTGATGTCTGTTCGGGCCCGGTTGTCGCTGACTATGCCGCCACAGGTATAGTGGGCGGCCGGCACCACCGGAATCGGTTCGCGGGTAATGTCGATACCGAATTCCAGACATTTTTCGTAAATGGTCGGGAAGTGCTGCCGGATGAAATCCGCCGGTTTGTGGCTGATATCCAGATACACGTGGTCTGCACCCAGCCGCTTCATCTCATGGTCGATGGCCCGGGCTACTATGTCCCGCGGGGCCAGTTCGCCGCGCTTGTCAAAACGATCCATGAAGCGGGAACCGTCCGGCAGTTTCAGCAACCCACCTTCGCCGCGAACCGCCTCGGTAATCAGGAAAGACTTGGCGTGCGGGTGATACAGGCAGGTCGGGTGGAACTGGTTGAATTCCATATTGGCGACGCGGCAGCCCGCACGCCATGCCATGGCGATGCCATCTCCGGACGCACCATCAGGGTTGGTGGTGTAGCGGTAAGCCTTGGAGGCGCCCCCGGTTGCAATAACCGTAAAGCGTGCGCGGAAAAGCTCAACATGATTGTCTTCCAGGTTCAGTACGTAGGCACCCACACAGCGGTTGCCCGGTAACGCCAGTTTGCGGTTGGTAATCAGATCCACCGCAACACGGCCGGACATGAGCTCGATATTGGGCCTGGCCTGGGCCTGGGTGGTTAATGTTGTAGAGACCGCATGCCCGGTGGCGTCAGCGGCGTGAATGATACGCCGGTGGCTGTGGCCGCCTTCACGGGTAAGGTGGAACTGCGCGTCTGTATCACGGGTAAAATCAACGCCAGTGCCAATAAGCCACTCAATGCTCTCTTTACTGTGCTCGACAGTAAATCGCACAGCCTCTTCACTGCACAGGCCTCCACCGGCGATCAGGGTATCTTGCACGTGGTTTTCGCTGGAATCTTCGTCATCCAGCACGGCAGCTATGCCGCCCTGGGCCCAGAGCGTGGCGCCACTGCTGATCGCAGCCTTGCTTATCACGCATACCTTCAGGTGTTCCGGCAGGTTGAGCGCAACGGTCAGGCCGGCAGCGCCGCTGCCGATAATAAGAACATCGTATTCATGGGACTGTGGCATCGGGTCGTTATCGCGGGCCATAATGTGGAGGTGTATTGAACTAAACTTTACGCTTGCTGTCTATTTGGCCTGATACATGACCGGCCCAGGGGCCGGATATCGTTTTCCTGAACGGGCGCCGGACAGTGAGCATGAATCCTTATAAACTCGTATCGGCCGGTGATCTGGCCATAAAACCAGAGTACACCGGCACCGCGTCCATGGCACCCGATAAAGATCAGAAACAGGCTGAGCAGCCAGACAGTCAGACCGATTTGCAGCTCGTGCGAAAAGTCCGGAATGGGGACCGCGCGGCATTTGACCTGCTGGTTGTCAAGTACCAGTCAAGGGTAGCCTCAATTATCAGCCGGTATGTATATGACAGCCAGGAAGTCATGGACCTCGCCCAGGAGACGTTTATCAAGGCCTACCGTGCCATCGACCGTTTTCGGGGCGACAGTGCTTTTTACACGTGGCTTTATCGCATTGCTGTGAACACCGCGAAAAACCATCTGGAGTCACGCAGCCGGCGGCCTCAGAGCAGCGCTGATTCCGCCGAAGCCGAAAATTTTGATGATGGCAGGCGTTTGCGGGATATCGCATCGCCGGAACGTTTGCTCCAGCGCGAGCAGTTACAGAAAGAGCTGAGCCGTGCCATAGCAAATCTGCCCGAGGAACTGCGTTCGGCCTTTTTGCTACGTGAATATGACGGCCTCAGTTATGAAGACATTGCGCGGATTCTGGAATGCCCGATTGGCACCGTGCGCTCGCGTATTTTCCGGGCCAGGGATGCTGTAGACCGGCATCTTGGGCCCCTGCTCAATCATTCAGTGACGTAATTGAGGGTGCATCCTATGGATGATCGTCTCAGAGAAACACTATCTGCCATGATGGACGATGAAGCCGACGAACTTTCGGTTCGACGGCTACTGTCCCATGAAGAACAGGATGACGTGCGTACCCAGTGGCAGCGATGGCAGAGTATTCATGACCTTATGCACAGGGGATATTCACCGGCCGAGGGCGTGGATGTCAGTGTCGGCGTGCGTGCGGCGCTGGACGGTCGCACCAGAACGCCCAAGCCTGCCGTGCCTTCTGGCCCGGAAGCGCCCGGGCGCTGGCAGTGGCCGGCTGCAGCAATGGTTGTTGCAGCCTTGGTGGTGGGCTTTGGTGCAGGCACAGGCTGGGATTTTGGAGAAGCCTCTCCCGGGGCCATGGCATCTGCAGCTTCGGACACAAATTCCGGAACCGGCTCCCGCGGCGAGATCGCGCCAGTGCAGGAAGTGGCGCTGCAGGGGCTGGATGAACAACAGTGGGAGCATATGAGCCGTTACCTGCTTGAACACGCCCAGCATAACAGCGTAGGTGCCGGACAGGGTTCGGTGGGGTATGCGCGGCTTGTCAGTGCCAATGGCGGCTACTGATATCCAGCAATGAAGGTGTTCATGAATAAAGCCCGTTATTTTGGCCTGAGACTGACTGATCTGTTGTTGCTGGGGCCTGTCCTGTTTTTTCTGGCCCTGGCTGCGCCGGCCCCTGCGGTTGCCGGTGAGAAGACAGCGGCATACTGGTTGCAGCGGCTTGGGCCGGCCCTGAATATGACGTCTTATCGCGGCGTGTTTGTGTATGCCCGCGGCTCCAGCGTTCACTCCATGCAGATTGCCCACCGTTATCACAATGGCATTGTGGAAGAACGCCTGGTTCTGCAGGATGGAGGCAGCGGGGAAATTGTTCGCCGGGGTATGAACGTGGTCTGCGTGCTTCCCGAGCAGGGCAGGGTAAAACTTGATCAGGTGATTCCCTCGGGGCCGTTTGCCGAGGCCTTTACCCGCCAGCTGATACCGGTAAGCCGCTGGTACCGCGCCGAACTGAAGGGTGAGGACCGGATTGCCGGTTACGATGTGGTTACGGTGGCCCTGGCTGCCAAAGATCAGCATCGCTACAGCCATCGTTTGTGGCTGGAAAAATCCACGGGACTTCTGGTAAAAAGCCATGTGCGGACAGCCGACGGTGAAGTGCTCGAACACTTCCAGTTCACCAGCCTCGAGATAACTGACGATATTGCTGACAGTGAGTTTGAAATCCGTTCAGAAGGGCGGGAAATTACCCGAACCCTGAACGATGCCGGCAAACGGCCAGGCTCGCCGGATGAGTTTTCACGAACACCCAGAATGCATGGCTGGCATCTCGGTTGGCGCCCGGAGGGTTTTGAACCCGCCGCTGCACCCCGCTCCGGAAAAGGTCAGGCCGTGGCCTTTTCTGATGGCCTTGCGGCATTTTCTGTGTTTGTAGAGCCTGCGGGCCGGGTAAGCATGCCCACGGGGGCCTCGCGCATTGGGGCAACAACCATCTACATGAGTCAGTTAAAGAGTGCGGACAAGACGTTTATGGTGACGGTTGTGGGTGAGCTGCCCCCCGCCTCGGCGCGCAGAGTGGCTGAATCCGTGCGGATAGACGAAGCATTTGCGTTAGGTGCGATGAAACAGTGATTACTGAAACCGGAAAAGTGGTTGCCGTTACAGGTGAGCATGCCTGGGTCCAGACGATCCGTGCCAGTGCTTGCCAGAGTTGCTCTGCCCGTAATGGCTGTGGGCAGAAGGTTCTGGCCACGGCCACCGGTGGCAGGGCCAATCAGGTTCGTGTGTTTAATTCCGTTAACGCCCGGGTGGGAGAAGATGTCACGCTCGGTATTGATGAAAGTGCACTGCTGGGTGCCTCGTTACAGGTCTATGCACTGCCGCTGGTACTCATGGTGATGGCCAGCATGGCTGGGCATCATCTGTCTGGCGGCAGTGATCTGATGGCGATGGCAGGTGCTGCGGGCGGTCTTGCATCAGGCTTTCTTCTGAGCCGAAAATTACAGTGCCGGAATGCCGGTCGCTATGAACCCAGGCTGCTACGGGTAAACCGAATTCCGGTCGGAGTAGTTGCCCGTCCAGACTCACTAACATGACTTACAGGGGATACTGATATGCTGAAAACGACCACAGCTGTTACCCGGTTTTCCCCGGTATCACTCACTCAGAGGGTGCCGGGTTCTCTGCTGATAATGCTGTTTGCATTAGTGCTTGCCGCCTGGAGTCAGGCAGGTTTCGCACGAAGCCTGCCGGATTTTACCGACCTGGTTGAAGAAAACGCAGGTGCGGTTGTCAACATAAGCACCACCAGTGCTCCTGCATCTGGCAACAGGCGGTTTCAGGGGTTGCCTTTTGATGAACGGCAACTTGAACAGTTGCCGGAGTTCTTTCAGGAGTTCTTTCGCGGCCCCCAGTCCCCATTCGGTGGTGCGCCGGGCAACGCCCAGCCGCGCCGGTCCATGGGCTCCGGGTTCATAGTGTCGAAAGATGGTTACGTGTTAACCAATAATCACGTCGTCGAGGGTGCTGACGAGATCATCGTGCGGCTCAATGATCGTCGTGAACTGCCCGCAAAACTGATCGGAACGGATCCGCGCTCGGACATGGCGGTTCTGAAAATCGAGAACGGAGACGACCTGCCGGTTGTGAAGACGGGCCGCTCCAAAGATCTCAAGGTGGGTGAGTGGGTATTTGCCATCGGCTCGCCTTTCGGGTTCGACTACACAGTGACTGCCGGCATCGTCAGTGCACTCGGTCGCTCGCTCCCTTCCGAAAACTACGTGCCTTTTATCCAGACAGATGTGGCTATTAACCCCGGCAACTCGGGAGGTCCCCTGTTCAATCTGGATGGTGAGGTGATCGGTATAAACTCACAGATCTATACCCGTTCCGGTGGTTTCATGGGTGTTTCTTTTGCAATTCCCATTGACGATGCCATGAGCGTATTTCGCCAGATCCGCGACAAGGGTACGGTTTCCCGTGGCTGGTTGGGAGTGCTGATCCAGGAGGTCAACCGGGATCTCGCCGAGTCGTTCGGGCTCAAGCGTCCAAGAGGTGCGTTGATTGCTGAAGTAATGGATGGCTCGCCTGCCGAAGAAGGTGGCTTGCAAGCGGGCGACATAGTGCTTGAATACGACGGCGATGATATTCAGCTGTCTTCGGATCTGCCGCCCATGGTAGGCCGGACGCCGGTAGGTGAGACGGCTCGGCTTACGGTGCTGCGTGGCGGAAAGGAAATAACACTGGATGTGGAGATTGGCCAGCTACCGGATGAGCGCACTGCACAGCAAGCAGCGCCGTCCGTGGGCAGTTCCTCGACCTCACCCCTGGGACTGACGGTGGAAACCTTGCCGGCAGATCTGGCTGACTCTGTTGGTGTATCCGGTGGCGTTCTGGTTACAGAGGTGGGCAGAGGGCCGGCGTACAATGCAGGCATCCGGGCCCGGGATGTGATCACCGAAATCAACAGGAAATCTGTTTCGTCTGTTGAGGAGTTCCGGAAGGTGGTCAGAGGTTTACCGGAAGGGCGTGCAGTGTCCGTTCGGGTAGTGCGTCAGGGCAGGGCAATATATCTTGTGATGAAACCCTGATACTGCCGGGCGGGCAGCCATTATAGTAGCAGTGCGGAATGCCCCCGGGTCTGAGGTTAAAAGACAGTCCCGGGGGCTTTTGCTATACTGGCTGGCACAAATAACAACAACGGCCACGGAATGGACCAGGGCAGATTATGAACCGAAAGGACCTCCCCCTCCTGCAACTTCTGCATCCCCGTAACGCCTGGCTTGCGTGGCTGCTTCTGATCGTGGCGATTGTTGTAACGATTGCATCCTGGCAGTTTTCCATCCGCCTGGTGGAAGACCGCACTGAAGCCCGGTTTCGCACCCAGTCACTGCAACTGAAAACAGCTATTGAAGAGCGTTTGCTCAACTATGAGCAGGTGCTGGCCGGCAGCGCCGGCCTTTTTGCTGTTGCCGGGGAAGTGTCCCGTGAACAATGGGGAGAATACGTTCGCAACGTTGATATAAACCGTTATTACCCGGGTATCCAGGGCATCGGCTATGTCAAACGCATAGAAGTGCGCGAGATGGCGGACCACATCGCTTCGGTGCGCGCCGAGGGGGTTCACAAGTATCTGGTCAAACCCCTGGGGGTCGGGCCTTACTATTATCCGATGGTCTATCTGGAACCGGGTACTGTAAGCAATCGCAAAGCACTGGGCTACGACGCCTTCAGCGACCCCGTACACCGGAAAGCCATGGAGCGCTCCCGTGATTCCGCAATTCCGACTGTAACCGCGAAGGTTGTTCTGGTGCAGGAAGAGCTGGAGGAAGGGCAGGCCAGTTTTCTTATGTATTACCCGGTGTATCAGGGTGGTGAGGTGCCGGAAATACGGGCAGAACGCCGCATGATGCTGGCGGGTTTTGTTTTCAGTGCGTTCCGTATGAACAACCTTCTGGACGGTATTGTCGGGCTGATTTCGCCGTTTCTTGATGTCCGTATCTACGATAACGGGGTGGTAGACCGTGACAACCTGATGTACGGCTCCAATCTGGGCTCGCTGGACAACCAGTTCAGCTTCGAAATGAGCCAGACCGTAAGCCACGGTGGCCGGGACTGGCTGCTCCAGACCCGGTCTACCCCTGCCTTCGATTATCTGGCTTCCGACCCGCGACCGTTGATTGTGCTTGGCAGCGGCGCGGTTATAAGCGTCCTACTGTTCATGGTTGCACTGGTACTGATCCGTTCCCGTCTTATGGCGCAGATAAGCGCCGGCCGCTATCGTGCCATTACAGAGGGCGCGGCCAACGTAACCCTGGTGATGGATGAAACAGGGGCGCCCCTGCATGCCAGCCCTTCAAGCTTTGATATTCTCGGGTTCAACCCAGGGGAAGTGCAGACTCTTGCCCTGGAGAGCCTGGTCCACGAAGACGACTGGCCGCAGTTGGCGCAGGGATTTGACGATGCTATCCAGGCACCGGGCAAGCAGATGCCGGCCATTCGGGCGCGCATCCGCGATGCGGGTAATAACTGGCGGGATATGGAAGGCACGTTTACCGCAATGCTGAAGGTGCCCGGGGTTAACGGTGTCGTACTCAGTCTGCGCGATCTGACCCAGCTGAAAGCGGCTCAGTCTGAATTGCACCGGCTGGCCTTCTATGACCCGCTAACCGGGTTGGCCAACCGCCAGCTGTTCCGCGACCGCCTGAACAATGTGGTGCGCCGGAGCCGCAGGAGCGGGGAATCTGCCGCCCTGATGTTTCTGGATCTTGATGGTTTCAAGCGGATTAACGATACCCTGGGCCATGACGCAGGTGACGAGCTGTTGCGCCAGGTTGCGCAATGGCTTGAGGGCTGCGTGCGCGAAGAGGACTCTGTGGCGCGGCTTGGTGGTGACGAATTTGTTGTGTTGCTGTCTCAGGTCAGCGGTACATCTGCGGCTGCAAAGGTTGCCGAAACCATCCTGAGCCGGTTATGCCAGCGAATCCGGCTGAGTGATCATGAAGTGAGTGTTACGGTCAGTATCGGCATCACCATGATCCCCCACGACAGTGAAGACCCGGTTGCCCTGATGAAGTTTGCCGACCTGGCAATGTATCGCGCCAAGGAAATGGGCCGGAACACCTATCAGTTTTTCACCCCTGCCATGAATATCAAGGCGGCCAGGAGGTTGCTGCAGCAGGAAGAGCTGGCCGGTGCCCTCGAGGATGAGCGCTTTGTTCTGCACTACCAGCCCAAGGTGGATCTGGCCAGTGAGCGAGTGATCGGAGTTGAAGCCTTCCTGCGCTGGCACCACCCAGAAAAAGGCCTGGTCTCGGCGCAGCAGTTCATAAGCCTGGCCGAGGAAACCGGCCTGATAGTGCGGCTGGGGGAAATGGCGCTGCGACAGGCCTGTATTCAGGTGCAGGCTCTGGAGCGAGCCGGTTTTGAGGCACTGAAAATGGCGGTCAACCTGTCAGTCAGGCAGATAACGGATTCCCGTTTCCTTGATATGGTGCGGCAGGTCATTACAGAAACCGGTGTTTCTCCCGAAAAGCTGGAGCTTGAAATGCCGGTGGAACTGCTTAACGAAGATCCGCGCATGTTGCGCGAGCTTTTGGTATCGCTCAATGATCTGGGGGTTTGCCTGATTCTGGACGATTTCGGGGCCGGTTCCTGTTCCCTGGTCGCGTTGCAGCAGCTTCCACTTGATGTCATTAAAATTGATCACCGCTTTATTCGCGATATTCCGTACAATGTCAGTGCAACCGATGTGGCTTCGGCGGTTATTGCCCTGGCGCAAAAACTCCACCTTACTGTTGTAGCCGAAGGTGTGGAAACGCCGCAGCAGTTGAGTTTCCTGAAATCCGCCGGCTGCACCCAGTGTCAGGGCAACCTGTTCAGTTATCCACTGGACGAGGATGCGCTGATCGGTTTCCTGATCCGGCAATATGAACGGCCGCTTATTTCCTGATCATGGCAATGGCAGCCGGTAACCGGTAAAATCACGCCGTCCCCGGATCCCGGTAGTGGCCTCTCCGGGCTCAATCCTTCGTCTTTTTATGAGTATTCATTGTCTGTGACTGAACTGAGCCGAATCCGTAACTTCTCCATTATTGCCCACATTGACCATGGCAAATCCACCCTTGCAGACCGTTTTATCCAGATTTGCGGCGGCCTGACCAACAGGGAGATGGCCGAACAGGTGCTGGATTCCATGGATCTCGAGCGGGAGCGGGGCATCACTATCAAGGCCCAGAGCGTCACGCTTAACTACAAGGCACGGGATGGCGAGGTCTACAAGCTGAACCTGATCGATACCCCGGGCCACGTGGATTTCTCCTATGAGGTGTCGCGTTCGCTTTACGCCTGTGAAGGAGCGCTGCTGGTTGTGGATGCCGGCCAGGGTGTCGAGGCCCAGTCGGTGGCCAACTGCTATACCGCCATTGAACAGGGCCTGGAGGTCGTGCCGGTTCTGAACAAGATGGATCTGCCCCAGGCCGAGCCGGAGCGGGTTGCGGCTGAAATAGAGGACATCATCGGCATTGATGCCTCGGACGCGGTGCGCTGCTCCGCCAAGACCGGTATGGGTGTTGAAGATGTTCTGGAAGACCTTATAAAGAAAATACCGCCTCCCCAGGGGGATCGTTCGGCACCTCTGCAGGCCCTGATCATTGATTCCTGGTTCGATAACTATCTGGGGGTTGTTTCTCTTGTCCGGGTAACCCAGGGCATTCTGAAAAAGGGCGACAAGATTGTTATCAAGTCTACCGGCAAGGCCTGGAACGCCGACAAGGTGGGCATTTTTAACCCCAAGCCCCACGATACCAACATACTGGAAGCCGGTGACGTTGGCTTTGTGGTTGCCGGAATCAAGGATATTCACGGCGCGCCGGTGGGTGACACCATCGTGCACCACAAGTTTGCCGAAGAGACTCCCATGCTGCCGGGGTTCAAGAAAGTTCAGCCGCAGGTGTACGCCGGCCTGTTCCCGGTGAGCGCAGACGATTACAACGATTTCCGTGACGCGCTTGAAAAACTCACCCTCAACGATGCCTCCCTGTTCTACGAGCCTGAAAGCTCCGATGCTCTGGGTTTTGGTTTCCGCTGTGGTTTCCTCGGCATGCTGCACATGGAAATCATCCAGGAGCGGCTGGAGCGTGAATACGATATTGATCTGATCACCACCGCGCCTACGGTCATTTATGAGGTGTTGACCAAGCAGGGTGAGACCCTGTCGGTAGACAGCCCCTCAAAGTTGCCGGATATTGGCTCGATTGAGGAAATGCGCGAGCCCATAGTTGAAGCCAGTATTCTGGTGCCACAGGAACATCTCGGTAACGTGATTGCGCTGTGTGAGGAAAAGCGCGGTGTTCAGAAGAACATGCACTTCATGACCAGCCAGGTGCAGCTAACCTATGAGTTGCCCATGGCGGAAGTGGTACTGGATTTCTTTGACCGCATCAAATCCGCCAGCCGCGGATTTGCATCGCTGGATTATCATTTTGTGCGTTTTCAGCAGGCCAACCTCGTGCGCCTGGACGTGTTGATAAACGGCGAGCGGGTGGATGCTCTGGCGCTGATCGTTCATAAAGACCAGTCGCACTACAAGGGGCGCCAGCTCATTGAGAAAATGAAGGAGCTGATTCCCAGGCAAATGTTTGATATTGCCATCCAGGCGGCCATCGGTAACCAGGTGGTGTCTCGGGTCACGGTAAAAGCGTTGCGCAAGAACGTAACCGCAAAATGTTATGGCGGCGATGTGAGCCGTAAGAAAAAACTGCTCCAGAAGCAGAAGGAAGGCAAAAAACGCATGAAGCAGCTGGGTAATGTTGAGGTGCCTCAGGAAGCGTTCCTTGCCGTATTGAAAGTCGATAATTAGAAGGCGCCTTGATGGATATTGATTTTCCACTGGTTCTGGTGGTTCTTACCCTGGCTTCGGGGTTGATATGGCTGGCAGACATACTGTTTTTGCGAAAACGTCGCCTTGCAGCAGCCCCGGCGGCTGCAGCCGGTGAAGAAGATGAGCCCAAAGAGCCCTACCTTGTTGATCTGAGCCGCTCGTTTTTCCCGGTGCTGGCAATCGTGCTGCTACTCAGATCGTTTCTGGTAGAACCTTTCCAGATCCCGTCCGGCTCCATGCTGCCAACACTGGAAGTGGGTGATTTTATACTGGTTAACAAATACGCCTATGGCCTGCGTTTGCCGGTTGCAGGAACCAAGATCCTGGATGTCGGAGATCCGGAGCGGGGCGACGTTATGGTGTTCCGCTACCCCAAGGATGGCGAAACCAACTACATCAAACGTGTGATTGGTCTGCCGGGGGATACTGTGCGCTATAGCAACAAGCAACTGTTTATCAATGGTCAGAAAATTGAAAGCGAATTTGTTGTGCGCCTGCCGCCGGTAGAAGTGCGCCGGGAAGATCTTGGCACAGTTGAGCACGACATCTTCCTGACCATGGGGCGCTCGGGTGAGGCCGGCGAAGGCGAGTGGCAGATACCGGAAGGCGAGTACTTTGTGATGGGTGATAACCGGGACAACAGTAACGATAGCCGGTACTGGGGCACGGTTCCGGATGAGCTGATTGTGGGCAAGGCCTTTGCGATCTGGATGCACTGGAAATCTCTCACCAGCCTGCCGTCCTTCAAGCGTGTTGGCGGTATTGAGTAAATCTGATTATTCTGGAGTTCAGTTGAAATGAAGAAAAACAAACTCTCCGCTATGGGCCGCCAGGGCGGTGCCTCAGCGCTGGTTGTGCTGATTATGGTGCTGTTTTTTGGTAGCCTGCTTACTCTTGTTATCAAGATCGGGCCAGCCTATATGGACGATTTTACCATTCAGGAAGCACTTGAAAGTCTGGATGGCACAGAGGGACTGTCACAGATGGGCCCCGCCCAGGTTCGGACACTGATCAACAAGCGTCTGAGCGTTAACAGCATCCGGGGCTTTGACGCCAAGGATATTTCGGTTGAGAAAGACGGCGATCTGGTTGTGATCAATGTCGACTATGAAGTCCGGAACAACATATTCCGCAATGTCGATACCGTCGTGCACTTTCAGCACAGATACGAGATGAAGGGCAAGTGAGTTCACAACCGGATCTGGATCAGTTACAGCGACGGATTGGCTACCAGTTCAAGTCGCCGGATCGCCTGATGCTGGCGCTTACGCATCGAAGCTACAGCAACCAGAATAACGAGCGGCTTGAATTTCTTGGTGATTCCATTGTCAACATGGTTATAGCCGAGTATCTGTTCCGGAACTTTGATAAAGCCCGGGAAGGGCATTTGAGTCGCCTGAGAGCCAGGATGGTGAAGGGTGTGACCCTGGCCGAGATTGCTCGTGAATTCCAGCTTGGCAGCTATTTGCGGCTGGGCTCTGGCGAGTTGAAAAGCGGAGGTTTTCGCCGCGAATCCATCCTTGCGGATGCGGTGGAATCGGTTATCGGCGCCATTTACCTCGACAGTGACTTTTACACCTGTCAGGAACAGGTATTACGCTGGTTTGAGCCCCGCCTGAAACAGCTTGACCTTCAGGATACCCAGAAAGATTCGAAGACCCGTTTGCAGGAGTATTTGCAATCGCGACAATTCCCGCTGCCCAGATACGAGGTTGTTTCCGTAGATGGCGAGGCCCATAGCCAGACGTTTCATGTGTCCTGTGTACTGCCATCGCTTGACCGAAAAACCAGCGGAGTGGGCAACAGCCGCCGCGTGGCGGAGCAGGAAGCGGCTCGCAGCGCGCTGAAACAACTCGGCGTGGAGACACCCTGATGAACGATATTACCCGCCCTGAAAACCCCGACAGTCGTTGCGGTTTTGTTGCCATTGTTGGTCGTCCCAACGTAGGCAAATCAACCTTGCTGAACCATATTCTCGGGCAGAAACTGAGTATTACGTCCCGCAAGCCGCAAACTACCCGCCACCAGGTCCTGGGTATCAAAACCCTGGGCCCTGTGCAAGCGATTTACGTGGATACACCGGGTATGCACGCGGAGGAGCCGAAAGCTCTGAATCGCTATATGAATAAAGCGGCTACGTCTGCTCTGATTGACGTGGATGTGGTGGTGTTTGTTGTGGATCAGCTTACCTGGACCACAGCCGATGAAATGGTGCTGGAAAAGCTGAGCAAGCTGACCTGCCCGGTGATTCTGGCCGTGAACAAGGTGGACCGGATAGAGAAACGGGAAACCCTGCTGCCGCACCTGGATATGCTTTCCAGAAAACGGGACTTTGCCGAGATTATTCCTGTTTCCGCATTAAAGGAAACCAACCTGCAGCCACTGGAAGAAGCGGTGGGTCGCTTCCTGCCACAGAGTGTTCATTTCTATCCCGATGATCAGATAACCGATCGCAGTGAGCGGTTTCTGGCTTCGGAAATGGTGCGTGAAAAAATCACCCGCCAGTTGGGAGCCGAGTTGCCTTACTCCGTTGCAGTGGAGATTGAAGAGTTCAGGCGCGATGGCAAGACCCTGCACATTTCCGCACTGATTCTTGTGGAGCGCGAAGGCCAGAAAAAGATCATGATCGGCGATAAAGGCGACAGGCTGCGTAGTATTGGTCAGGAAGCCCGGATCGATATGGAGCGTATGTTCGACAGTAAGGTCATGCTTCGGCTGTGGGTGAAGGTAAAGCGGGGCTGGGCTGACAGTGACCGGGCTTTGAAGAGCCTGGGCATGAACGACCTCTGAGGCTGCCATGCCCTCTCAGGCCTCAATGAGAAGGGTGCAACAGGAGCCCGCTTATGTGCTTCACCGCCGGCCCTGGCGGGAAACCAGCTTTATAGTTGACCTCTTTACCCTGAATCACGGGCGAGTGAGTGTGATAGCCCGCGGAGCCAGTGGCAGCAAGAGCCCGCTAAAGGCCCAGCTTCAGCCTTTTCAGCCACTGTTGCTTGGCTGGACAGGGCGTGGTGATCTGAAGACTCTGACCGAGGTAGATGTACGCGAAGGCCCTGTGCTGCACTACACGGCGTCCCTGTACAGCGGATTGTATCTGAACGAATTGATGCAGCGGGTTCTGCCCCAGGCTGACCCGCACCCGACCCTCTTTGCTGCCTATATCGAAACGCTTGCCGAACTTGCGCAAGCGAGCGATGTGGAGCCGGTTTTGCGCCGATTTGAGCAGGCGTTTGCAGCCGCTCTGGGCTACGACTTTTGCTGGGACAAGGCAATGGATACGGGGGATCGGGTGATTGCCGGGCAAACCTATTGCTACGACCCTGAACAGGGGATTGTGGCCGCCGCCTCTGTCGGCGTGCGCCTGCAGAACCTGCCAGGGGAAACATTGCTGGCGCTTGCCGAAGGCGATCTTCAAACGCCTGCAAGCCGCCGTGTATCAAAGCGGGTTATGCGTGTACTGACAGATTATCTGCTGCAGGGGCGCCCGCTCAACAGTCGCAGTCTTTTTGCGCACCATTGCGTCCGCTCACCACAGGAGAGAACGACATGAGTCCCAGAGTATTGCTTGGCGTCAATATCGACCATATTGCCACCTTACGTGAGGCCCGGGGAACGCGTTATCCCGACCCGGTTCAGGCTGCCCTGATGGCTGAGGAGGCAGGTGCGGACGGCATTACGATTCACCCCAGGGAAGACCGGCGCCATATTCAGGACCGGGATGTTTTACTGCTCAAGGAAGTCTTGCAGACCAAAATGAATCTCGAGATGGCGGTTACCGATGCCATGATTGAGTTTGCCGAACAAGTCCGGCCCGAGTGTGTGTGCCTGGTTCCGGAAAAACGCGAAGAGCTGACAACCGAGGGTGGGCTTGATGTTGAAGGGCAGGAAGAGCGGGTAGCCAGGGCGTGTGAACGCCTCGCCCGGCTGGGGGCAGAAGTCTCCCTGTTTATTGACCCGGACCCTGCCCAGATTGATGCCGCCGTGCGCTGTGGAGCGCCGGTGATTGAACTGCATACGGGTGAGTATGCAGAGGCTGCGGGCCCTGAAGCTGAAGATGCTGCCTTCAAGGTGTTGGCAGATGCGGTTGCCTACGGTCGCAAAAAAGGACTGATCGTGAATGCAGGCCACGGTCTGCATTACCACAACACGGAGCGAATTGCGGCCATTCCCGGCATCAATGAGCTCAACATTGGCCACGCGATCATTGCCAGGGCGGTGTTTTGTGGCCTGAAAGAGGCCGTTCGGGACATGAAGGCCATTGTTGACCGGGCCAGCACAAGAGCCTGATGGCTTTACGCGCGGAAATGGTGTTCACCATCAGCCGGATTCGGCGCGCTGATGGTGCTCCCGGAACATCTGCTGCCAGTCTGTCTCCTCACTCCAGATTTGCAACCGCTCAATGGCCGAGATCAGCTGATCCTTTTGTAGCTCAGTGTCCGGCGCCGAGCATTTGAGCGCCGTTTCCAGGCGGTTGGCGGCGGTGCGAAGCTCCGGTACCCCGCAGTAACGCGCAGCGCCGTGCAGTTTGTGCACGCAGTCCAGCAGGCTGTCTGTATCGTCTGCGCGCCAGAACCGGTCAATAGCGATGAGGTCGGTGGGAAGCTGCTCCAGCAACATACTGAACAATTCCTCAGCCAGGTCGGTCTTGCCGGCTGCCAGCTGGATGCTTTCTTTAACGCTCACACAATCCCGCTGCATTTTACGGGTGGAAGGCCTCAGCGCCCGCCTCGTATCGCGGATTTCGGGTACCGGAATCCGGTCAGGGTGGCCGGCGCTGATGCACCGGTAACCTGTGCATTCAAGTATGGTTTCGGCAAGTTGTCCGCTGCTGATGGGCTTGGGCAGGTAGCCATCAAACCCCTGTCGGCTAAGACGTTCCTGTTCATCGGCCAGCGCGTGGGCGGTCAGGGCAATGATGGCGGTTCGGCGGTTGTTGCTATCCAATTCGCGCAGGCGAGCAGTGGTTTCCACACCGTCCATGCCAGGCATCTGCAGATCCATGAATACCAGGTCAAAAGACTTCTGCCGCGCCTTGCTCAGGGCTTCAAAGCCGCTTGATGCGCCTTCAGCGTCTATGTGATAGTCCTGCAACAGGGTCATGACCAGTTTGAGATTGGCTTCGTTATCGTCCACGGCCAATACCCGGGGTATGTTCCCCGCGGTAGGCAGAAGGGGCCTCTGCTCCGGGTGCCGGATGCCCTGGCCAGAGGTATTGATGCCATGTACCAGAAGCAGCAGTTCATCGTAAAGGGCGTCACGGCATACCGGTTTGGTGAGGTGGCCGCTGGCCAGTCCCGACAGGGGCATGTCGTGAACATCCAGTGTTGGCGTCAGCAGCAGCGTGCGGCAGTCACGCTCTATTTCCAGTGTCCGCACCAGCCCGCAGTACTGGCTTGAGTTAAACAGGTGCCGGGTAATGCCGATAATGGCCGCCGCATAGCCGGACTGGCTTTTCTGCGCTTCTTCAATCTGTTCCTGCATGGCGCCCGGAGATGCAACACGGTCAACGGTCACGCCCCAGTCCCGCAGCAGGTGCTCTACCGCCAGGCCGCAGGTTTTCTGGTGTTCGAGATAAATAACGCGCTCGCCTTTCAGGGCATCCCGTGGCGCAACCGCTTCTCCGCTCGATGAGAGTTCGGGAGTCAGGGTAAACCAGAAGGTGGAGCCTTTTCCGAGCTCACTCTGCAGGCCGATCTGGCCGCCCATTTCCTCTACCAGGCGCTTGGAGATGGCCAGCCCGAGACCTGTGCCGCCATACTGCCGGGCTGTGGAGGCATCCGCCTGGCTGAAGGCATTGAATAATGACTGTTGCTGGGCGCGGGACAGTCCTACCCCGGAATCGGTAATGCTCAGGCGCAGGGTAACGCGGTTCGTTTCCTTGTCTTCGTCTTCAAGACTTACACGCAGCACCACTTCACCGGTCTGGGTAAACTTGATGGCATTGTTAACCAGGTTGGTAAGCACCTGCTTGACCCGCAAGGGGTCGCCCATGATGTTGTCCGGAACGTCGCTGTACACCAGGGGGACCAGGTCCAGATTTTTACTGTGGGCAGCCGGTGCCAGCATCACCATCACTTCTTCCACGATATCCCTGAGCTGGAACGGAACGCGATCCAGTATCAGCTTGCCGGCTTCAATCTTGGAAAAGTCGAGAATGTCGTTAATGATGGTGAGCAGGATTTCCGAGGATTTGCGGATGGTGCTCAGGTGGTCCCGCTGCTGACGGGGTAGCGGGCTTTTCAGCAACAGCTCCGTAAACCCGATGATGCCGTTCAGTGGAGTGCGGATCTCGTGGGACATGTTGGCCAGAAATTCGGATTTTATGCGGCTGGCTTCCAGGGCTTCCTTGCGCGCAAGGTCCAGTTCAATGTTCTGGATTTCGATGGTTTCCAGGGTTTCCCGCAGATCTTCTGTTGCCTGGTCAATGTTCTGCTGCATTTCAGCCTGGGCTTTGCTCAGTTCCTCCGCCATGGCGTTGAGGCCGGATTCCAGTTGTTCAAACTCCGGTCCTGCGCCGGTATGAATACGGGTGTCGAGCTTGCCTTCCTTCAGCTTTGCCACGGCTTCATTCAGTTCAAAGACCGGGCCGGTAAAGGCGCGGCTCAGGCGCAGGGCGATCAGCAGGCTGAAAACAACGCCCGCAAGCACCAGTAAAAGGGATATCAGGAGGGCTTTGTACGTTTCTTTTTCTGTGCGTATATGGGACATCTCCACGGCAACCCAGCCAAGGGGCTCCCGTTGCTGCAAGTCCGGCTGCCGGGGGTCGGTTTCAAGCATGGACTGGATCATCAGGTCCTGAAGAAAAACCGGAGTCACAAAACGCGTGCTGGCGTTTCGGGGGATGCGGCTCGCCTGCTCGCTGGCCAGTTGCTTGCTGTCAAGGTTGTCGGAACTGCCGGGGCCGGTGTGCAGCAAGCGGCGACGGTCGCTGTCGAAGAAGGTGATAGAGCGAACATCCTGTTCTTCCAGAAGGGCATTGGAAAGGCTGCTTAACAGGCTGCGGTTAGCGGTGAACAGGCCGTATTCCGAGCCGGCCGCAAGCTGGCGGGAAAGCGACTCGCCGCGATCCTTTAGCAGGCTTTCGATATTGGTAACCCAGCTGTAGGTAAAGAAAAGCCCCAGCATCAGGGTGGTGATGAGGGTGGGAACCAGAGTTACCACCAGTACTTTTTTGCGAATGCCCCAGCGCCGCATATCAGATTCCTGAAAAATAACTCAACTCCGCCTGCATGTGCGGGTTACGTCCTTGTAATGATAAGCCATTCTGGCACAGATTCCTTGATACCAATGCCGACTGGGCCCAAAAAAGCACTATTCATATAGCGTCCAGTCATGGTTTTAGCGAGAAGCCGTATTGGGCCCCCGGGGCTATAAGGCGTATCATGCCATCCCAAAAGTGTACCACAGGGTTCTCATATGCATTTTCCCACCATTGAAGATTATGTCGGGCATACGCCTCTGGTTCGGTTGCAGCGTCTGCCTGGCAATACCAGTAACCTTATTCTGGCAAAACTTGAGGGTAATAACCCGGCTGGCTCTGTGAAAGACCGGCCTGCCCTGGGAATGATTCAGGAGGCTGAGCGTCGTGGTGAAATCAAACCCGGCGATACGCTGATTGAGGCCACCAGTGGGAATACCGGTATCGCTCTGGCCATGGCAGCGGCCATCAAGGGTTATCGTATGGTTCTGATCATGCCCGCAAACATGAGTGAAGAGCGCCGGGCCTCCATGCGAGCCTACGGTGCCGAGATTATCACTGTCAGCCAGGAAGAAGGCATGGAGGTGGCCCGGGACAGGGCTCTGCAAATGCAGGCTGAAGGCAGGGGCAGGGTTCTTGACCAGTTTGGCAACCAGGACAACCCTCTGTCCCATTACCGCACCACAGGGCCCGAGATCTGGGAACAGACAGAAGGGCGGGTTACTCACTTCGTCAGCTCCATGGGCACAACAGGCACCATTATGGGCGTTTCCCGGTATCTGAAAGAGCGCAATCCGGATATCAATATCATTGGCCTGCAGCCGAAAGAGGGTGCTTCCATACCGGGTATCCGCCGCTGGCCGGAAGCATACCTTCCCAGTATCTACGACGCGACCCGAGTGGATCAGGTAGTCGATATCGGCCAGCAGGAAGCCGAAGACACCATGCGTGCCCTGGCAGAGCAGGAAGGTATTTTCTGTGGTGTATCCTCCGGCGGTGCCATTGCAGCCGCTCTCCAGCTGTCAAAGCAGGTTGAAAACGCCATTATCGTGGCCATTATCTGTGATCGCGGCGACCGTTATTTGTCCACCGGTGTATTCCCCGGCGCCTGAACCACACGACAGCAAAGAGAACAGACTATGAGCAGACGACGCAGGAAAGTGCTTCCTACGGAACCCGTGCGCTGTGATGTGGAAAGCCTGAGCCACGATGGCCGCGGTATCGCTCGCCAGGAGGGCAAAATCCTGTTTGTGGATGGCGCTTTGCCAGGTGAAACAGTCATGGCCAAGGTGGTCTCCACGCGCCGCAATTTTGATGAGCTGCGTACACTTGAGGTGCTGGAGACAGCGCCCGACCGCCAGACGCCCCCCTGCGAGTTCGCAGATTTGTGTGGAGGCTGTAGCCTCCAGCACATGAGTAACGATGCGCAGATCCGCTTCAAGGAAAACACGCTGTGGGAGCAGTTTGCCCATTTTGGCGGCATAGAGCCTGAGCAATGGGTGGCACCGCTGCGCCCCGATAACACCCTGGGCTACCGCCGCAAAGCGCGCCTGGGTGTGCGCTACGTCAAGGCGCGTGAATCAGTGCTGGTCGGTTTCCGTGAAAAGCGTAACAGTTTTCTGACCGATATCGATCGTTGCGTGGTGCTGGACCCACGTATTGGTGAGCGCATTCTTCCGCTTCGCGAACTGCTGCACAGTATGGATGCCTACGCCCGCATTCCCCAGGTGGAGGTTGCCTGCGGTGACGATACGGCAGCCATGGTTTTTCGCAATATGGATGACCTGGGCAGCGGCGACCGGGAAAAGCTGATTGCTTTCGGGCAGGCTCATGAACTGCATATTTATTTGCAGCCCAAGGGCCCGGATACCGTTTATCGTATCTGGCCGGAATCAGCTGGCCGGGATGATGAGCGTCTGGATTATCGCCTGGATGACTTTGACCTCACCCTGAAATTTCATCCCATGGACTTTACTCAAGTCAATGCAGGCCTCAACAGGGCCATGGTAAACAGGGCCGTGGAATGGCTGGATGTGCAGCCGGGCGAGCGGGTTCTGGATCTGTTCTGCGGGCTTGGTAACTTTACCCTGCCGCTTGCTCGCCGGGGTGGTGAGGTTGTTGGCGTGGAAGGCGATGACGCCATGGTTGTGCGGGGCCGAGAGAACGCCCGGTTGAATGGCCTGGAAAACGTGTCGTTCCACGGCGCCGATCTGCATGGCGATTTTACCGGGCAGAGCTGGGCAAAGGAGGGTTTTGATAAAATTCTTATCGACCCCCCGCGCTCGGGCGCTGAGGATATCTGTAAATACCTCACCGCCTTCAAAGCCGGGCGTATTGTTTATGTTTCCTGTAATCCGGCCACCCTGGCCCGGGATGCGGGTATCATGGCGCGGAACGGGTATCGCTTGGTGCGCGCCGGTGTGATGGACATGTTTCCTCATACCACGCATGTGGAATCGATCGCGCTTTTTGAGCGTGACCCACATTGAATGTTGTTTATAGCAAGGGATTGCTGTGTGATCTACCGGGAATAACAAGACTGATATGGTAAAAGTTCGCGAAAACTACGCAATGACCGGAGATGGTCAGGTTGACATTGAAGGTTGGGTGCAGCAGATCGCCGCGCAGACCCCTCTGGATGATGTGGATCAGTTCCGCCAGGCTTGTGAAAAATCCGCCGAAATCGATTTGCAGGCCTTCCGGGAGGACCGCTTATGGTCGTCCGGGGCCAGCAGTTTCCGCACCGGTATTGAAATGGCTCAGGTGCTGGCGGAGCTGCGCCTGGACCAGTCCAGCCTCGTTGCCGCCATTCTCTACCGGGCAGTACGGGAGGAGCGGGTTGCACTCGAGGTGATCCGCAAGGAATTCGGTGACGAGATTGCCGGGCTGATTGACGGGGTGCAGCAGATGGCAGCCATCTCGTCCATACATCACCCCCTCAAGGGCAATGTGCTCGGGCAGAGCGAAGGCCAGTTGGATAACGTCCGCAAAATGCTGGTTACCATGGTGGATGATGTCCGGGTGCCGCTGATCAAACTTGCCGAGCGCACCTGCGCGATCCGGGGTGTCAAGGATGCCCCGGAAGAAAAGCGCATGCGGGTGGCCCGGGAGGTTTTCGATATCTATGCGCCGCTGGCCCATCGCCTGGGCATTGGCCATATCAAATGGGAGCTGGAGGATCTCTCTTTCCGCTACCTGCACGAAACGGCGTACAAGAAAATTGCCAAACTCCTGGACGAAAAGCGCCTGGACCGTGAAGGTTATATTCGCCGCGTTATTGCCACGCTGCAAGGGGAACTGAAAGCCTCGGGTATCAAAGCCAATCTTTCCGGTCGCGCCAAGCATATCTACAGCATCTGGCGGAAAATGCGCCTGAAAGGCATCGACTTTTCCCAGGTGTACGATATAAGGGCCGTGCGCATACTGGTGCCGGAAGTCCGGGACTGTTATGCCGTTCTGGGTATTGTGCATGCCCTGTGGCGCCACATACCCAATGAATTTGACGATTACATTGCCAACCCCAAAGAGAACGGCTACCAGTCCTTGCATACCGCTGTAATCGGGCCGGACGGCAAGGTCATGGAAGTGCAGATCCGCACCCACAAGATGCATGAGGATGCGGAGCTGGGTGTGTGCGCCCACTGGCTTTACAAAGGCACCGACAAAAGCAATAAATCTTCCGGTTATGATGCCAAGATCAACTGGCTGCGGCAGGTGCTGGAGTGGCAGGAAGAACTGGGTGATCTTTCCGGGCTGGCCGATCATCTCAAGACCGATATTGTCTCGGACCGGGTCTATGTGTTTACCCCCGATGGCCATGTTGTGGATCTGCCCCAGGGCGCTACACCGGTGGATTTTGCCTACCGGGTGCATACTGAAGTCGGCCATGCCTGCCGCGGCGCCAGGGTAAACGGCCGGATTGTGCCGCTTACCTATCCCCTGAAGACCGGAGACCAGGTATCCGTTCTTACCTCGAAAAACAACCCCTCTCCCAGCCGGGACTGGTTAAACCCGAGCCTTGGTTACATCAAGACTTCCCGGGCGCGTGCCAAACTGACGCACTGGTTCAAGCAACAGAATCGTGAGCGCAACGTAACCGACGGCCGGGCCATCATTGAAGACGAATTCCGGCGTTTGTCTTTGCACGATGTGGATCTGGGGGAACTGGCGCAGAAGGTGAACTATCATAGCGTTGAGGATATGTTTGCCGCTGTGGGTGCGGGTGATCTCCGGCCGGCCCACGTTGCCAATTTGGCCCAGCAGATGCTGGAGCCGAAATCCGAACAGCTGGATCTGAAGCTGACCACCCAGCGCCAGACGCCTTACGACACAGAATCGGATATTCACATCCGCGGCGTCGGCAAGCTCAAAACCCAGGTGGCGAAATGCTGCAAGCCTTTACCGGGGGACGCCATAGGTGGTTATATCACAGTCGGGCGTGGCGTGACTGTCCACCGCCAGGATTGCATTACATTCCTCAATCTGCAGGAATTCGAGCCCAACCGGATTATCGAAGTGAGCTGGGGCGGGCAACCGGCGTCTGTTTACCCTGTGGATATCGAAATCGAGGCTTACGACAGGTCCGGTCTGCTGCGGGACATCACTCAGGTGCTGTCGTCGTCCAAGAGTGATGTGCTGGCACTCCACACCATGACAAACCGCGATGACAATATCGCGACCATGGTTGTTACCGTGGAGATTTCCAGCCTGGAGCAACTGGCACGACTGCTGGCGCAGATTCGTAACCTTTCCAATGTTATTGATGTCAGGCGCAAGCGTTCATGACCTATTCCATTGATGACCTGAAAATTCTGATGGCCAGGCTGCGGGATCCGGATACCGGTTGTCCCTGGGATGCAAAGCAGACGTTCAGAAGCATCGTTCCGCATACTCTTGAAGAGGCCCACGAGGTGGCGGATGCCATTGAGCGGGAGGACTACGGCAACCTGAAAGACGAACTGGGCGATCTCCTGTTTCAGGTGATTTTCTACTCGCAGATAGGTGCGGAAGAGGGCCGGTTCGATTTCGATTCCGTGGTTGACAACCTGGTGTCCAAGCTGGTGCGACGGCATCCCCATGTATTTCCTGAAGGAACACTGGAAAGCCGGATTGACCCGGATAACCGGCCGGATGAGACGTGGATCAGGGAGAGCTGGGAGCGCATCAAGGCGGAAGAGCGGGCGTTACGGCAAGCAGAGGATGCATCGGAGACGGCACCACCTGGCCGGCTTGATGGTATCGCAAGGACGCTGCCGGGAATGCTGCGCGCGGAAAAGTTGCAAAGACGCGCCGCCCGGCATGGATTCGACTGGCCCGACATTGAACCGGTATTCGACAAGCTGCACGAAGAAATCGATGAGCTTAAAGTGGCCTGGCAGGCTGCAGAGGCCGGGCAGGGCGACCATGATGCCGTGGAAGATGAGCTTGGCGACCTGCTGTTCGTATGCGTGAACCTGGCGCGCTTTATGAAGGTAAATCCCGAGCAGGCGATCCGGCGCACCAACTACAAGTTTGAGGCGCGATTCCGGGCCATAGAGCAGACTCTGGAGCGGGAAGGCCGTTCGTTTGATGACGAATCGCTGGAAGCGCTGGATGCGATCTGGCAATCGGTAAAGGGCGTGGAAAAGAAAAGCTGACGCTGTCCACTGCCGCAAACGCCAATAGACTTTTCCGGCAATTCCTTAGTATCGTTAGTTGACTGTGTTTCCTGCTATTCATAAGGATGCCGATGTGACCGAGCTACACCCTGATCTCCGTGAAAATGTCCGTATGCTGGGCGAACTGTTGGGGCAAAGTATCCAGCGCCACCCCGGGATGGAGTGTTTCGAGCTTATCGAGGAGGTCCGGGCCGCCGCCAAGTCTGATCGCCGCCAGGAAAGCGGCTCGGGCCAGAGGCTGGTGAATCTGCTTGGAAAACTCAGCGACGACGAATTACTGCCGGTTACCAGAGCGTTCAACCAGTTCCTTAACCTTGCCAACCTGGCGGAGCAATATCACGGAATCCGCCGCAAGCGTGATCATCACTCCGACCTTATGGTTGAGCCGCTTTCCAGTGTGTTCGAGCGCCTGAAAACCAGCGGTATCAGTGCCGAAGCCCTGCATCAGTGCGTGGCCGGCATGCGTGCGGAGTTTGTGCTGACAGCGCACCCTACGGAAGTGGCGCGCCGCACGCTGATCATGAAATACGATGAAATGTCAGATTGCCTTGCCAGCCTGGATCACGACGACCTCTTGCCGGATGAGCGGGACTCGATCATCGAGCGCCTGTCCCGGCTTGTGGCCGAGGCCTGGCATACCGATGAAATTCGCCACGAGCGCCCCACCGCGGTTGATGAAGCGAAATGGGGATTTGCGGTTATCGAGAACAGCCTGTGGCAGGCCTTGCCGCGTTTTCTTGGCGATCTGGATACGTCGCTTCAGGAGGCGACCGGAAAAGGCCTGCCGTTGCAGGCATCACCGGTGCGCATTGCTTCCTGGATGGGGGGTGACCGCGACGGCAACCCGAATGTCACTCATCAGGTTACACAAAAAGTATTTCTGCTCGGGCGCTGGATGGCCGCAGATCTGTTCCTCCGTGATATCCGGTCGCTGAGGGCAGAGCTTTCCATGTGGCAGGCCAGTGATGAGCTTCGCGAGTTTACAGGCGAATCCCGGGAGCCCTATCGTCATGTGCTGGCGCAGTTGCGGGACCGGCTGATCAGAACGCGGGACTGGGCCGAGGCCCGTATTAATGGTGAACCTGCCGATACCAAAGACATTCTTTTTGAAAATGAGGACCTGACCGCACCCCTTGAGCTCTGTTACCGCTCAATGGTCGAATGCGGGCTTGAACACATAGCCAAAGGCGCATTGCTGGATACCATTCGCCGTGCCCACACCTTCGGCCTTCCCCTTATTCGCCTGGATATCCGCCAGGAGGCAACGCGTCACGCCGAGGCAGTTGCCGAGATAGTGGAATACCTGGGCCTGGGCGACTACCGCTCCTGGCCGGAAGAAGAGCGCCAGGGTTTTCTGGTGCAGGAACTTCAGGGGCGCCGGCCGCTGGTTCCCCGGAACTGGGAGCCATCTGAACCGGTACAGGAGGTGCTGGATACCTGTGCGGTGGTTGCCAAACAAACGCCGGAAGCGTTGGGCTCCTATGTTATATCCATGGCCAGCAAACCGTCCGATGTGCTGAGTGTTATTCTGCTCCTCCGTGAGTCCGGCATGAAATTTCCCATGCGGGTGGTTCCGCTGTTTGAAACCCTGGATGACCTGCGTGGTGCACCCGACAGCATGGCCGCCCTGTATGAGGTGGAGTGGTATCGGGATTATTGCCAGGGCAGGCAGGAAGTGATGATTGGCTATTCGGATTCGTCCAAGGATGCCGGTCAGCTTATGGCAGCCTGGGCCCAGTATCAGGCGCAGGAGCAACTGACCCGGGTGGCAACCCGGTACGGTATTCACCTGACCCTGTTTCACGGTCGTGGCGGCACCGTTGGTCGCGGTGGCGGCCCGGCAAACCGGGCGATCCTGTCCCAGCCTCCCGGCTCTGTGAATGGCAGTTTCCGCATTACCGAGCAGGGTGAGATGATCCGGTTCAAGTTTGGTTTGCCGCGTTTGGCGGTGCAAAGTCTAACCCTTTATACCAGTGCGATTGTTGAGGCTACGCTTGCGCCACCGCCTGCGCCTGAAGATGCCTGGCGCGACACCATGGACTGGCTGACGGAGCGTTCACTCAAGGCCTACCGGGAAGTGGTTCGGGAAAACCCTGACTTTGTGCCCTATTTCCGCCAGGTGACTCCCGAGCAGGCACTGGGGAAACTGGCACTGGGAAGTCGTCCGGCAAGGCGCAAATCGACTGGTGGCGTGGAGAGTTTGCGGGCTATCCCATGGATTTTTGCCTGGACCCAAATGCGGCTGATGCTGCCCAGCTGGCTGGGCAGTGATGTGGCGCTGGAAGATGCTGCCAGAGAGGGGCGTTTGCCCGTCTTGCGAGAGATGATGCAGGGGTGGCCATTTTTCCGTACCTACGTGGACATGCTTGAAATGGTGCTGGCCAAAGCCGATCTGCGCATTGCAGGGTATTATGAGAAGACCCTGCTGGATGACGACAGGCTCATAGCTCTGGGAGCCAGTCTTGGCAAGCGTCTTGAAGGTTGCGTTCAACGCCTTCTGGAGCTCAAGGAACAGGAAGAATTGCTGGAAGACGAACCTGTGTTCGCCCACTCCATGCGCGTGCGTAACCCTTACACAGATCCTTTGCATTATCTCCAGGCAGAACTGCTGAAACGTGATCGTGAAAGCGAAGGCAAGCGGGAAGTGCCAGAGCTGGTAGAGCGGGCGCTAAAGGTTACAATGGCGGGGATTTCCGCGGGTATGCGTAACACCGGTTAAAAATACCGGGAACGGACAGGGAGCGCGGGGCGCTTCCGCCATCGATAACAGGAGTATTCTTTTGGCTCTCGCAGCGCGACTGGAGCGGTTTCTCAATCAGCAGGGTATTGCCTACAAAGAGTTGCCAATTCATCGGGCGTCCAGTCTGGATGCGGCGATATCCCAGTTGGGGCAGTCCCGTCAGGACGTTATCAGGGCAACGCTGCTGATTGATATCAGTGGTATTGTGATGGTCGTTCACAGATACGACAGTACGCTTGACGCAGAAGCCCTGCGGCAGTTGACGGGGCGGCATCTGCAGCCCCTGACGGCCGGGCAAACCATGCGGTTGTTCAGTGATTGCGATCCGGGTTTTACGCCGCCGATTGGTAATGCCTATGAGTTACCGGTTTTGCTGGACGAGGGCATTGCCCAGGCTGAGCAGGTTGTGTTTTCCAGTGGCACGGATCACTCGCTGGTAGAAATGGACGCACGCTCCCTGCGCCTTGCAATGGCCGGTAGCCGGGAGGGCAAGCTGGCTATTCGCGGGCCGGGTAATGATGGAACCCGGGAGGCACTAACCCTTGCCGAGGTGGCAAACAAGCTGAAAAAGCTGTACCGGCTGCCGCCCATGCCGGCGCTGGCTCTGCGCATTCTCCGGTTGACGTCCAATACAGAAGCAACCGCCCGCGAATTGGCGGAGCTCATCGAGTTTGACCCCAGCCTGACCGCGCAGGTGATGCGCTACGCACGATCTGCCCTGTTTAACTACCCGGGCCAGATCAACTCCGTACAGGAAGCGGTAACCCGCGTATTGGGGTTTGATCGTGTCGCTCATATTGCACTGGGTATCGCTTCGGTGCGCGCCTTCGATGTGCCCAGGGCCGGTATGCTGGGTATGGATAACTTCTGGCGCCACTCACTCTACTGCGCATTTCTGTGCCAGCGCCTTGCTCCCTATTGTGGTGCAGATAAAGGCCTGGCGTATCTGTGTGGGCTGTTGCACAACTTTGGCTTGCTGCTGGTGGGCCATTTGTTCCCGGCAGAATTCAAAGAGCTCAACAGGCTGCGGGAAGCCAATCCCGAAACCAGCATGCAGGCTCTGGAACAGCAAGTCTTCGGGCAAGGCAACGAGCAGGAAATTATCGCCGTGGGGCATGGCGCTATTGGCGGAATCCTGCATCGGCTCTGGGAGTTGCCCGACCCCGTTGTCAAGGCGGCAGGCGTGCACCAGCAGCCTGGTTATCATGGTGAACATGAAAACTACGTGATGATGGTTCAGCTGGCTAATGCGTTGCTGAAACAGAAGAACATAGGAGATGAGTTCAACCCCGATGATATTCCCGGGCTGCTGCATGGACTGAACCTGGAGTCTGCCATGATTGATGAGCTGATCTCTGAAACCGAACAGGTTGCGCCCGAACTGGATGCTCTGGCATTGTCACTGACCACCTGAGATTGATCTTTCCGGTCCGTGTGGGCCGGAAGATGATACGGAGGTCGACTTTCTCTGAAGTGCCTGACTTCGTATAATGCGCCACCGTCGAACCCGGCTGACACCTGTTCCGGCGGGAGAGGTTGTCGCAAAGGCAGAGGTTTTTGCCGCAACTTTTCAAACGATAATGACGAAAACGGGAGCACAGCGTTATGCGAATCATCATGTTAGGCGCACCAGGCGCGGGAAAAGGAACCCAGGCCCAGTTTATAACTGAGCGTTTTGGAATTCCCCAGATTTCCACGGGCGACATGCTGCGTGCAGCCGTCAAGGCCGAATCCGAGCTTGGCAAGCAGGTCAAGGAAGTGATGGCGACCGGTGGTCTGGTCTCTGACGACATCATTATTGCGCTGATTGAAGAGCGAATTCAGCAGCCGGACTGCAAGAACGGATTCCTGCTCGACGGCTTCCCCCGCACGATTCCCCAGGCTGAAGCCCTGAAAGATCAGGGTATTGTTATCGATTATGTTGTCGAAATCGCAGTGGATGACGAAGAGATTGTCAGCCGCCTGTCCGGTCGCCGCGTGCACGAGGGCAGTGGCCGTATCTATCACGTCAAATACGATCCACCCAAGGTGGAAGGCAAGGACGACGAAACCGGTGAGCCCCTGGTGCAGCGCGCAGACGACAAGGAAGAGACCGTTCGCAAGCGCCTCAAAATCTACCATGACCAGACCGCACCCCTGATTGGTTACTATCAGGAACTGGCTAAAAACGAGCCGGACGTAGCGCCCGAGTACGTGCGTGTGGAGGGTGTTGGTAGTCTGGAGAGTATTCGCGATAAGATCCTCGCCAGCCTGAAGTAAATTAATGATGCTCAACCGAGGCCATGCTCTGCCGTGAAACTTTTGGCGCTGGACACCTCCTCTGAGGGCTGCTCTGCAGCCCTCTTTGTTGACGGTAAGGTTACAGAGAAGTTCGAGGTTGCCCCCAGAGGACACACGCGGCTTCTGATGCCAATGGTCCGTGAATTGTTGGCGGAACAGGGGCTTGAGCCTGCGGATCTTGATGCACTGGCTTTTGCCCGTGGCCCCGGATCGTTCACCGGTGTGCGCATAGCCACAGGCGTGGTTCAGGGACTGGCGTGGGGGCTTAACCTCCCGGTTGTTCCCGTGTCGTCTCTGGAGGCGGTTGCTCTGGGGGCCATTGAAACCATGCAGGTACCTGAGGGCGAAGGCATTGCGGTCGCGTTTGATGCCCGCATGAGCGAACTCTACTGGGGCTGCTTCCGAAATCGTTCAGGGTTGCCGCAGCTGATGGGTGAGGAGCGGGTATGCTCGCCTTCGAAGGTTGTTCTGGAGCCAGGTGTTGAGCAATGGGCTGGCGCAGGCCAGGGGTGGGCATTTCGCGACAGCATGCCTGCCGCGGTTTCAGGCCGGATGTATTCCGTGGATGAAACCCTCATACCCCGTGCCAGCTGGGTTGCGCGGCTGGCTGCAGTCAGGTTCGGCCAGGGCCTGGCGGTTCCGGCGGAGCAGGCGCAACCGGTTTATATCCGGGATGAGGTTTCCTGGAAGAAACTTCCGGGACGCGCCTGAGGCTTGTACCCTATGGCACCCTCAGACACTCCGGATGCCCCTTCTGCAAACCGGATCATTCCTTTGGCTGTTGCCCGAAGTGCACTTGGTGATGAGCACCAGGCCAGGTCACTCAGTTCCGAACTTTCTTTGCCATACCTCGGCACTGTTCGCCCTAAAGACGTGCGACAAGCCCGTATTTTGCTGTTTCTGGATGAAAAGGGCCTGTGTCTTCAGTTAGCCGGAAAGGGGGCTCCGGGGCCGGTCAGGGCGGAGTTTGTGTCCGGTAAGATGGGGTACCGTCGGGAGCACGGCGGCGGAGCAGGGCAGCTTGTGGCGCGGGCAGTGGGCCTGCAGAAAATCAGAGCCAGCCTGCATGTTCTCGACGCCACCGCAGGTCTCGGGCAGGATGCCTTTGTGCTGGCCAGCCTTGGTTGCAGGGTCACCCTGTTCGAGCGTCATCCTGTTATTCATGCACTGCTGGCGGATGGCCTGGCCCGGGCCGCCCTGAATGTTGATTGCGCCCCTGTTGTCGGTCGGATGACACTTCGGGCCGGGAGCAGTATCGAGTGGATGTCGGCTGCCGCTGAAGGCCCGGATGTCGCGGATGTGATTTATCTCGACCCCATGTTCCCCCATCGGGACAAGTCAGCACTGGTAAAGAAGGAAATGCAGGTGTTCCGGACTCTTGTTGGAGACGATGATGACTCGGAAGTTCTGCTGAACGCCGCACTTGCGGTGGCCAGATACCGGGTTGTGGTAAAGCGCCCTCGCAAGGCCCCGGCTATCAGTGGGCCGCAGCCAGGCACTCAGTTAGAGGGCAAGAGCAGCCGTTACGATATTTACCCCATTCGTGCACTGCCACCGCGCTGAACCAGGGCCTTGATCCACACGGGAATCAGTGGCAGGAGCCTTGCCGGCCCCGGGGTTGTGAGCATCAGACACCCAGCATGGTCACTTGCTGAATGGCCTGGCGCTTTTCTACGCTCAGCACCAGCCTGGCATCATCGGCCACCTCATCCAGCCCTTCGCCATAACAGAGCAGACCGTTGTCATCGGTGGTAATAACACCGTTTTTCTGCATGTTGGCAATGAAATTCCGGAACAGGCTCTTGTCGAAAAATTCAGGCGCATTCAGCCCGAACAGTATGGACATGCGCTCGGCCAGTAATGTGCTTTGTTCTTCCAGTTCCTCTGCGGTGATCCGGGCCGAACCATTTTTACGCAGTATGCCCAGGACAATATGGTATCGCTCGACGGTCTGGATAATGAACCGGGACAGTACCCGCAGGCGCAGCATGGCTTCAGTGCCTTCTTCCGGGCGCGCGATTCGTTCGTTGTCCTGGGTAACCAGCAGGCCCTGGTCCACCAGAACATCAATCCACCGGTTGATGACGGCCTCCGCCTCGTCCGGCTGGTACTTCAGGAACAGTTCCGACTGAAGGTAGGGATAGGCCACGCCGGCAAGATACACGATCCGGTCCCGAGCCAGGGAGCTTTTGTTCTCGAACAGACTGGCCACCAATGCCGGCAGTGCAAAAAGATGCTGGATGTTGTTGCGGTAGTAAGTCATCAGAATGGCGTTGCTGCCTTCCAGCCCTATGATGTCCCCCAGCTTCTGGGGTTGCCGCGAAACCAGCCCCATGGACTCGCAATAAGCCACCCAGTCTTTGCCACTGCCTTCCGGCAGGGTCACGGTTTCGGCGTAAGGGAAGGCCCTCAGGAGATCGGCATACTGGTCTGCCAGGCGAATAAGCTGGCCCTCATCCATGGCCAGTCGCTCGGCGCCAAGCAGTACGGTAGCCGTTATGCCGATGGGATTGACCGCAACCGACGCGTTGATGTTGGAGGCAACCCGAAACGACAGTTCCGCCACCGCCTCGCTAAGCCAGGAAGGACGATACGCTGAATCGTAGGCTTCCTGATGCCAGCTGCTGCGAACATCATCCAGAACATCGGAAAGATGGATGGCGTCACCAAAGTTCACGGCAACCTGCCCGAAGGAATTGCTGAGCTTGCGAGCGGTTTTGGCAAGCCCCAATACGCTCTCTTTCTGTTTTTTCTTGCCCCTGAGTTCGCCAAGGTAAGAGCGCCCCTCCATGACTTTCTCATACCCGATGTATACCGGAATAAAAACGATGGGCTTGCGGTGATCGCGCAGAAAGCTGCGCACCGTCATGGCAAGCATGCCAGGTCTCGGTTGCAGCATCCGGCCGGTGCGGCTGCGGCCGCCCTCCACGAAATACTCCACCGAGTAACCCCGGGTGAACATAACGTGCATGTATTCGTTGAACACCGTGGCATAAAGCGGGTTGTCACGAAAGCTGCGGCGCATGAAAAAAGCCCCGCCCCGGCGGAGAATCGGCCCAACAACCGGCATGTTCAGGTTAATGCCTGCCGCAATGTGCGGAGGCATAAGGCCGTTCTTGTAGAGCACGTAAGACAGCAGCAGATAGTCGATGTGAGAACGATGGCAGGGCACATAAACCACCGCATTGTTCTGTGCCGTTTCTTTCACCACCCTGATGTTATTGACCGCGATACCTTTGTAGATGCGGTTCCACAACCAGGCGAGCACCACTTCCAGAAACCGGATCGTCACAATCGACATGCTGGCCGCAATTTCATCGGCGTATTTGTACGCACGGAGGCGTACTTTATCGGGCGCAATATCTTCCTTGGCGGCGGTTTCCCGTATGGCTTCTTTGACTGCCTGGGTTCGCAGCAAACCTTCCACAAGGGTTCTGCGGTGGGACAGATCCGGGCCCAGAACCGCCTGCCGCACCTTGCGAAAATGGGTTCGAAGAATGCGGGCAAGTTTGCGGTTAGCACGCTCCTCGCTTTCGCGATACTCTTCAATAACCTGCTTCAGGGAAAACGGTTTGTTGAACTGAACATACGTATTGCGACCGTGCACCAGAATAATCAGAAACTTCTGCAGCCGCCCCGCGACGGACCAGGTGTCTGACAGCAGCAGTTTCACCAGGGATTTTTCCTTGTCCGGAGAGCGGCCCCAGAACAGTGATACCGGAACGATCTGCACATCTTGATCAGGATTGTCCAGTCCAAAGCGCACCAGTGCCTGGAACTCAGAGGTGGGAACCGGGGTTTGGCGTTTACGGAGCGACCCGCCAATGCGGCGATACAGGAAAAAGAACGAGTGCGAAGGGCCATTCTTGACCGGAAGCGAGGTGGAGGCACCGGGTAACTGAGCGCGTATCACTTCCTCCTCCAGCACCAGGCGGCTCGACAGCGAACTGTACTGCAGCACGTAACACACCGGTGTGTCGGGCGACAGTCCCAGCGCTTCCACGCTGTTACCGCTGACATCTGTCCGGACCCATAAAAACAGTATTTTCCGGAAAAAGGTCAGAATCAGGCTTCGAATACCCTGGTAAAGACGCATAAAATGTCGCTCCGATGAAAAACAGTCGCCAAGTTTACTTGGTTGCGCAGAAGCCGGAAAGCCGGCGGCGCATTCTTGCTGATCCCGGCTCTGTGATACATTTCTCTCTTGAGCGTTTGACTGTCTTTTATAAAGCAGGTGCGAGGGCACATGGCAACATCAACAATTCAGTGGCGTCCAGGCTGGACCATTGACACGCCTGGCAAGGATGACCTTGTACTGGCGTTGTCGGGGTCGGGTATTTTTAAACCGGATAATGGCTGGTTACAACCGCTGGAGAAACTGCCTGGCAATGCCGGGGATGCAGGTTTTGTATCCCTGGGAAGTGCAGACGGGCACCGGGTTTTTGTTACCGAATTGCCCGGGTCTCAGGTAGCTGAACAGGATGTTGTGCCGTTGCGGGATGCCCTGATGATGATCAGTGATGCGCCCGCAGCCATGCTCAGTACCGGCTTTCAGGTGTGGCAGTGGTTTCGGGACCATCAATACTGTGGGCGTTGCGGGGGGCGTACAGGCTTTCACGCAAGAGAGAGGGCAAGGTGGTGCAGCAGGTGCAACATACCCTGGTACCCGCGGCTCGCTCCCTGCGTCATTGTGGTGATACGCCGGCAGGATCGCTATCTTCTGGCAAAGTCGTCCCGGGTCAGGCGGCACTTCTACAGCCTGATTGCCGGTTTTGTTGAGCCGGGTGAAAGCCTGGAGGCTGCAGTAGCCCGTGAGGTGAAAGAGGAAACGGGCCTGGATGTCACCAACATTCAGTACCAGGCGTCCGAGCCCTGGCCCTTTCCGCACCAGTTGATGGCAGGTTTTTTTGCCGATTACGCCGGCGGCGAGCTGGTTCTTCAGGAAGATGAGATTGCAGACGCGGGCTGGTTCTCGCCCCGTAGCCGGCCGCCTGTGCCTCCGGAAACCACCATTTCGGGGCGCCTGATACGCGATATGGAAAAAATGATCACCTCCGGAGGTGCCGGAACTTGAGCGAGTGTGGTATTCCCCGGATTCTGGTTTTCGATTCGGGTGTTGGCGGTTTGAGCGTTGCTGGTCGGGTGCATGACAAACTGCCCCACGCTTCTATTATATACCTTGCCGACAACGCAGCCTTCCCTTACGGCAATCAGCCGGAATCTGTCGTTATCGAACGCTGCTGCGGGCTTGTTGCCAGGGCGCTTGAACACTATCCCTGTGATGCGGTTGTTGTTGCATGTAACACCGCCAGTACCGTCGCCCTGCCGCATTTGCGAGCCATAACAGACGTGCCTGTGGTCGGAGTGGTGCCGGCAGTAAAACCTGCCGCGGCGCAAACGCTGAACCGCCGTATAGGCGTGCTGGCTACTCCGGCAACGGTGAACCGGCCGTATCTTGACGCGCTGATACGGGAATTTGCGGCTGATTGCCAGGTTGAGCGGGTGGGACATCCCGGGCTTGTGCAGTGGGCAGAGGACCTGGTTCGGGGGAAGCCGGTGCCCCAGGATGAACTGGATAACGCCGTCGCGCGCCTCGACGAGACCGGTGTTGATACAGTGGTACTCGGGTGTACCCATTATCCGCTTTTGCTGGACAGCCTCAGAAAGAGCCTTCCGGATGTGAAATTCTGGGTGGATTCAAGTGATGCCATTGCCCGCCGCGTGGTCTGGCTGCTGGCGCAAGCCGGCAAGCCTGTTGAGGCAAGCGGGTGGTATCATGGCGCCCATTATGACGCTCCCCGTGGCTATGGCACTGTCCATGATACTTGCTGCTCACCCGTGGCCGTTGCGCTTTTTACCGGCAGTGCTCCGGACGGCATTGCGGACTTTATGGCGGGCCTGTGTCTGCGACCGCAAGCAGTAAAAGAAAACTGGCCCGGCGCCTTATAGCAGGCGTGTCAGTTTGAACATGGCAAGGAACTCCAGAGCCGGAATGCTCCTCTTGTGGCAGCAGTAGGTCTTGAAGTTGTCGCCCCTGAAACGTGATTTGGTAAATTCCAGGCCCTTGAAATTATAAAGGAAATTTCCCCGGTTATAGAGAACGTGCAGCAGCCGCTTCAGAAGCCGGCTTTCCTGATGCTCTGTGGCGGCGTCAAGGGACAGCGGAATAAGACCCAGGTCCAGATAGGGAACCCCCTCCGCTTTGAACGCCTCCATGGCATGCGCCATCAGGGTGTAGAAGATGCCCTGCCGGAAGTCCGCATTGGCGCGGGAGATGTTGGGCACATAGCTGATGATATCGTTGTTGCGGTAAATCGGGTCAAAGTAGATAAAGCCGACAGCCTTGCCATCCTGGTAGGCATAGAAATGGCGTTCGTTTTCACGGTAATCCATCTCCATGGGGCGAATCAGGAACCGGATCTCGTTGCTTTTGCATTTGCGTGTACGAATCCAGGCTTCCGAGATTTCCCGGGTATGGTCGTCACTGAAGCGTTCCTGCACTGTAATACCATTCTTCTCAGCCTGGTTCAGTGCCGTGCGCAGAATCTGCTTTTTCTTGCCGCTGAGGGACCATTTGGCCAGATCAATTCGGGATTCACTGCCGAACTGGGTTCCATACAGGCCAAAACGCAAGTGCATGAAGTCGACAACCGGTTTGGAAACCTGAATGTAGGAAGCATTGGGGAAGCGGTTGTGAAAACGCTCGAGCATTGCTCCGAAGTTCTCGGGTGCACATACCGGGTCGGACAGAACAAATGTACCGCCCCACTTGCGCATATAGGCGACATAGCCCATGCCCGGCACATCGTAATACTGCATGCCGGGCTGCAGCGTAGAAAAGGACTGGGAGTGGGCGCCAAACTTTTTCAGGTAACCAACCCTTTCACTGAAGGTGAATGCCGTGCTTTCAAGCTTTCCGGCCTGGTCGAGCGCAAGGATCTGGTCTGACATGATGATTCTCCCCGATTGTTATTGTCTGGCAGGCGGTCTGTTACGCCTGCTTGCGGCCGAGAATTGACCAGTAGCAATCCATGTTCAGCAGCTTGAAGTGCTTTTTCTCTGTCACCTCAAGGCCCAGGCGCCGCATGTGTTCCGGGTAGTTGTAGATTTTATGGAAGGCGTTGTTGGCAAACAGCCAGAAGATAAAAACGGCCATGTACCAGTAAAGCTTTTTGAACGTGCGTGACAGGACGTTGCCGGTGGGATAGCAGAAGTCGCCTACAACAACGCTCGCCTCTGCGTTGCCCAGCTGAATCAGATGTTCCAGCACCCGCACCATCATGGTTTCGTCAAAAACATTCAGGAAGAAGTTGGCCACGACCATGTCGTACTGGCCGAACTCGTCCACTTTCATGATGTCGTTATGAATGCGGCGAATGGTCAGGTGCGGAGCTTCGCTTTCCTGGGCTTCGCCAAATTTGCGTAACATGGTTTCAGAAAGGTCAACAACGGTCACGTCGGCACCCAGTTCTGCCGCACGTATGGCATCCCGGCCATGACCGACACCGGCAAACAGAATACGGTCTCCTGGCTTCACCGTTTCCACATCCAGCATGGCGGTCTTGCAGCGATGGATGTTTTTGCCGCTGTAAAGATTGCTGAGAAAATCGTATACCGGGCCGATATAACGGTACTTGTCGCGCATGGTAACTGCTGCCTGTTCTTGTTCGAGGGTCATTGCCACGCTTGTTATGGTTTTAGCCCTGCTGGCTGGCTCGGGGCGTTTCGGTGGTCAATGGCTTATGTGTGTAAGCTTAGTGAACAGGGTGGGGGAATTATGTGCAGTAATGCGCATTTCCGGATACAAAAGTTAACGCAAGGCAACACTTTGCAAACAGAGTCAAGGTTTGTGCTAGGAATGTCTGACAATTTTTGCGGGGGTGGTCTCGAGGTCAATCGGGCATCGCAGCGTCGCTTTTGTTTTTTTTAGCAATTTAGCGATATCCGTGGCAGGTTGGGCCGGGCCATAGAAAAAACCCTGAACCTGATGGCAGCCAAGGGTACGCAAGTACTCGAGCTGTTTATCTGTCTCCACACCTTCGGCAATGATCTCCAGTTTCAGGCCGTGGGCCATGGCCACGATGGCGTTGACAATGCAGGCATCATCCGCGCTGCTGCGAATGGCTTTCACGAAGGACTGGTCCACCTTCAGCGTGTGGATGGGCAGCCGGTGCAGGTAGTTGAGTGATGAATAACCGGTGCCAAAATCGTCTATCGCGATACGAATGCCTATGTTTGCCAGCTCCCGGAGCTTTTGGCTGATCTGTTCCAGGTCATTCATGATCACGTTTTCGGTAATTTCGATTTCCAGGTTGCCGGCCGGGAAACGGTTGGCTTTAACCCGGTCCATCAGGGTTTCCACAAACCGTGGGTGATCTACCTCAACAGGCGAGAGATTGACGGCCAGTCGCAGGTCCGGGTGGCCCGAGCGGATCCACTGGCTGACCTCCATGCAGGCCTGATCCAGAACCTGCTCACTGACCAGCCCGATCAGCCCGGTTTCTTCAGCCAGGCCGAGAAAATCCCTGGGGTAGAGCAAGCCGCGCTCCGGATGTTGCCAGCGCACCAGGGCTTCGAGCCCCACAATCCGGTTGGTGCTTGCGCAAACCTGGGGCTGATAGAATACCCGCAGTTCTTCTCGCTCCAGTGCCAGGCGCAGATCCCGCTCGAGATTGAGGCGATAGGTGCTGTCAACACTCATGCTTTCCGAGAAGAAACAGTAGTTGTCCTTGCCCCGCGCTTTTACATGGTACATGGCGATGTCGGCATTCTGGATCAACTGGTCCATGCTGTTTCCTGCTTCCGGGTAGATGGCTATGCCGATGCTGACACCCACGAACACTTCGTGCTCGCCCAGCAGGAAGGGCGCCTTGAGTGTTTTGATGAGTTTTCTGGCAATCTGGCTGGCATCTTCCTTGCCGTGAATCGAGGGCAGGAGCAGGGTGAATTCGTCACCACCGAAACGCGACAGGGTGTCACCCTTGCGCAGGCAGGTTTCGAGGCGCTGGGTGACGGCCTGCAACAGCTGGTCGCCCATGGCATGGCCCAGGGTGTCGTTAATAACCTTGAAGCGGTCGAGATCGAGAAACATGACCGCCAGCTTCTGCTTCTGACGGCGGCCATGGGTGATGGCCAGTTCCAGGCGATCCTTGAACAGGGCACGGTTTGGAAGGCGCGTCAGCAGATCATGATAAGCCTGAAAGTTAATGAATGCTTCCGCTTCCTTGCGTTCGGTAACGTCCCGGGCAATTCCGTAATAGCAGGCGCTGTGACCACTGCCACCGCCCCGTGTGCTGCTGTTGTGTGTCCATGACTGGGGGGCAATGGGAAACGCCGTTATTTCAAAATGTCGCGTGGCTCTCCGGCTGCCGCGTGTTTTCAGACGAATCTCCATGGTTCGCGGGTTGTCTGCGCTGATGTCCGGCGCATTGAGCGCGTATATTCCTTTGGCAACATCGCGATCGTCCAGAATGTGTCGAAAATGCTTGCCACAGAGTTCATCCGGCGTGTAACCCAGCAAACTCTCGATCTTGCTGTTAATAAAGCAGAAGTGGCCATCGGCATCGAGCATGAAAACAATATCGGGGGAGCTGTTTACAATGTAACGGTGCAGGGCTTCGGAGGTCTCGAGGCGCGCCTGTATGTTTTCGTGGGCTTTGATCAGTGATTGTTTGTCGACCACGCCTTTTACCGTGGCAATCAATTCTTCCGGATCAAAGGGTTTCCGGATGTAGTCCAGAGCGCCGCGACGGAGTGCCCGGCTGACAGCAGTAAAAGAACTCTCGCCACTGATGACGACCACTCCGCATTCCGGCTGCTGGCTCTCAAGGTGCGCCATCACAGCAAAACCATCGACATCCGGCATGCGCAAATCCAGTAACGCAAGGTCGAAGTGCACAGTGTCGGCAAGTTTGCAGGCATGCCTGCCGCTATGGGCTTCCGTTACATCATAACCATAGCTGCGCAACAGCGAAGCCAATGCCCCGGCCAGACGTGGCTCGTCGTCAACAACCAGAATGCGTGCAGCTATTCTGTACAAGTGCTGCCTGTTGGTATCTTCAGATGCCATCTGTCGGGATCCGTTGTTTCGTCAGTCAGAAGTCTTTTCATTCTCGTCGAACGCAGGTAGCAAAATCCGGAAAGTTGTGCCTTCCGGCCCCGTGCGACAAGCTATGATGCCCTCCATGTCATCAACGAGCTGTTTGACAATGGTTAACCCCAAGCCACTGTGGCTTTCTGCTTTTGTGGTTTTCCCGGGAGAAAACAGTGTTGCCCGCACCGCTTCCGGTATGCCGGTTCCGGTATCGGTCACTTCTGTTTCAATCCAGTTCCGGCCACCCTGCCAGACCGGGGCTGCGGTTTTTACTGTAACCGTTCCGCCTTCTTCCGGCATGCTTTCGACCGCGTTCCTGATCAGGTTTATGAGAATCTGACGAACAGCCGGTGGACTCGCGGCAGCATAGGTCTCTGCTCTACACACTAGCACGTTCAAATGCAGGTTGCTCTCACTGAAAAGACTGTCCTCAAGTACCTGGGCCAGGCTTCGTATTTCAGTGTTAAGGTCAGCGACCTTCTCGCTGTCGCGAAAATCATTATTGTAGCTGATCTGCAGCAAAAGGTTGCCGACACGATCCAGCTCCTCTTGCACAACATCAAGCTGGTCCCGAAAAGCCGCGTCATCAAGCCGGTTTCTGAGCTGATGGATGTATTGGCGGATGATGGTCAGGGGGTTGCTGATTTCATGGACTTGCCGGCGCAGTTTTTCGAAAGCTGCCAGCTGACTCCGGGTCTGGGTCGCGTCGGTTTCTTCGGCTTCCTGGTTGCTGCTTTTCTCCTGCAGGGCCGTTGCAAGCTGCTGGATAAACAGGTGTGTGAGTTCCACCGTCGCCTTCGGCATATTGCCGTCGTTGCCCAGTACGAAGACGCCGGGGCAGGCGTCTTCTGTGACCACAGGGAAAGCGGTCAGGGAACGTGTTCTCAGCAGCGACAAAAGCTGGCGATCAAGGACGGTTGGGTTTCGCCCATCGAAGCTGACATATGTTCGGGAGGCAAAAGCCCGGGTCAGTACGCTGCCGCCGGGCTGTGTGGTAACGGTCAGGTCCGGGTGCTGGCCGGTGGTGCCGGAAAGCAGAACCAGAGTGTCGTCGTCGAACCCGAAGCACAATGCCGGCAGCCCGGTAATCAGGGTCAGGCTGTTGACGGTTTCCGCCAGGACAGGGCCGCTGGGGCCGGCAAAGTTCATGGCCTGCCGGGCCATTGCCTGCTGCAGTACGGTCTGGCGCAGCTGCTGTGATGCCGGCTCGGCGTCATAACTGTTGATCAGCGGGATGCCCAGAGACTCTGCCATCGTGGAGACGTCCTGGTTGATTCGCCGGTTGATCTCGTGGGTCAGTTCCTCACTGAGCCCGAACATGGTACCTGCGGCGGCAATTCCGGCTGAATCGGACAGCGCCAGCCGGGTGGCAAGGCTGATGACCTTGACCAGATGCCCGGCGTCCTGAAGTTCCGATGGCAGTGCCTGCTGATAACGCATGGCGTCAGCTGCCATCGGACCGAGCCCCCAGGAAGTAACCAGTTCTGCCGCGATATCAGACTGCCGGTCCATATACTCCTGCCGGACTTTCGCATCGGGCGTTTTGATGGCTATGAGTTCCCCGATATTATGGAGCAGGCCCAGCATGAAGGCTTCGTCTGCCTCCGGATAGCGGGTCAGGGTTGCCAGCGCCCGGGCTGTGAGGGCCGTGGTCAGGGCGTGGCGCCAGAAATCCCGTAATTGTTGCCAGGCGCCGCCACCCATTTCGAAAAGTATCTGGCGCAGTGCGGCGGTAAGTATCAGGGTTTTGAAGCGGCGGGTGCCAAGGCGCAGCAATGCCTGATCTATCGAGCGTATTCCGGAGGAGGGACCGTACAGGGCCGAGTTGGCCAGGGCCAGGATTCGCACCACAAGAGCAGTGTCAGATGCTACGATTTCGCTGATCGCGCGGTAATTTTTTTCGCTTTGCTGGCAGGCTTCAAGTGCACGCAGGGTAACCTCCGGAAGGCTTGGGAGCTGAAGATCGGGTACTGTGTTCATAGCTTGGCCTGCCGCCTGCGAGAATCAGTTTGTGAAACTGAGTTCATTTTCTACTATCCAGTGCTGGAGCTTAACAAAAATATCTGAACATTAAATAGCAGTTGGTGGTTTTTTGGTCAGCATATTCACGGGAACGTGATATGTGTACAATTTCTACAGGCTAGGATTCATTTATCATTTTTGCAAGGATGTAAGATCGCCCGCTATGAGTGTTCAGGAATCGCGCAAACACATGATGAACAGGCCCAGAACCATAGCGGTAACCGGCGGCAAGGGCGGTGTGGGTAAAACCTCTGTTGCCCTGAACCTGGCGTTGATGCTGGCTCGCAACAAGAAGCGTGTGTTGCTGCTCGACGGTGACACGGATCTTGCCAACGTCAGCATCATGCTCGGGCTGTATCCCGAGCGCACACTGGCCAATGTTGTTGCCGGTGACTGCTCCCTCGAAGATATTCTGCTGCGGGCAGATTACGGCCTGCATATTGTTCCGGGCGCCTCGGGTGTCCAGGAATGCATGGAGATGAGCCCCGAGGACAGCTTTCGCATCCTGCGGGCGCTCTCCTTACTGGAAAAACGCTACGATTACGTCATAACAGACACCGCTGCGGGGCTTCAGCCTGCCGGCTTGCATATGATTGCAGCAGCGGAACTTGCGTGTGTTGTTGTGACGCCAGACCCGGCCTCACTGACGGATGCGTTTTCTCTTATCAAGGTGTTGAAGCGTCGCGGATACCGGAGAACGCCCAGTGTTATCATCAACATGGCCCAGGGCGCCAGCCAGGCGCGTTCCGTATTTCAGCGTCTCGACTCGGCGGCGCGGCGCCATTTGCAGTGCCCCCTTCACTACATGGGCGGGATATGGCGTGATGAAACCTTGCGCCAGTCTGTGCTGAATCAGAAACCGGTCGCGCTTCTGCCGCTTTCTGATCCATCCTGCCGACAGTTCAGTACCCTGGCCGACATGGTTGATGTGCGCCTGGCACAGCTGCCGGCGCGCAAGGCGGGCATAGCAGCCTACTGGTACTCGGTCTCCAGACGTCAGCCAGAAGCGGCGCCTATACCCGCGCCAGAAGTGGCAGCCCCTGCAATGACTCCCAAAGAACGCTGCCTGAAGGCTGTTGCTGAACTGGAAGACGTACTGGGGCAGACACAGGAAAATCCGGTACTGCGCTACGACGTGTTTATGCGTTTGTTTGCGCTGCTGGGGCGCACGCCGGATAGCGATGCCATCGAAATCATTCAGACAGGGCTTGGCTCAATTGCCTGGGAAGGACTGAATGCGGGGCAGCGCGAGCATCTGGCAGAACATCTGCGGCATCTGGCTGACGGCATCTTGGCAGCCGACGACTCCGCCGATGAGGCCAGCGAAGAAAATCACAGCAGCCCCCCCCGGTCAGTGCTCCCTGAACCCTCCTATGATCGCATCAGTTTCGGGGACCAGGACAAGCTGGTAAGAGCGCTGAGGGAGCAACCGTCCGATATTTCTCTGGATCAGTTGCTTCGGGCGCTGGTGAACAAGGAAAATAACAACGGTTGAACTCGCCTTTTTGTGTAGCTCTGGTGATAACCTTGCACTTTGTCACCGCCCTGATTCACAGGGTGTGCAAGGATTGGTTACCACAGGCATTCGCGAAAAGGAGTTTTCAAATTGGCAAAGCAGGCATTGGGGGCTGTTGTGTCTTCTTCCAGGGTACTTGAGCAACTGCGTGGCAAGCAGATTCTGATTACCGGTACCACAGGGTTTCTTGGCAAGGTGGTTCTGGAAAAGCTGATTCGTGCGGTGCCGGATATCGGCGGCATACACCTCCTGGTGCGAGGCAATGCACAACACCGTGATGCCCGCAGCCGTTTTCTTGCTGAAATCGCCACCTCTTCCGTGTTTGACCGTTTGCGGGGGGAGAATCCTGCGGCCTTTGACAACTTTCTGTCGTCCCGCCTGCACTGTATTACCGGCGAGGTGACACAGGCGGGCTTTGGTCTGGAACCGGAAGCTTTCCGGAAGCTGGCGGGCACTATTGACGTTGTGGTTAATTCCGCGGCCAGCGTTAATTTCCGTGAACAGCTGGATACCGCGTTGTCCATTAATACTCTGTGCCTGGAAAACATTGCAGAACTGGCCCGTCAGAATCCTTCTCTGGCGGTTGTCCAGGTTTCAACCTGCTACGTTAACGGGATGAATGCAGGTCAGGTGACGGAATCGGTGATAAAACCTGCGGGTGAAGATATTCCCCGGAACCCGGAGGGCTATTACGACATCGAGGAGCTGCTTCGGGTTCTCAATGACAGCATCGCTGACGTACGCTCCCGCTACACTGGTAAAATGCTGGAGCGCAAACTGGTGGATCTGGGAATTCGCGAAGCAAATCGCTATGGCTGGAGCGACACCTATACCTTCACCAAATGGCTGGGTGAACAATTATTGATGAAAGCCCTGCAGGGTCGTGCCCTCACCATTGTGCGCCCGTCCATAGTCGAAAGCGCCCTGGAAGAACCGGCACCCGGCTGGATCGAAGGCGTGAAAGTGGCGGATGCGATCATTCTTGCCTATGCCAGGGAAAAGGTCACCCTGTTCCCTGGCAAACGCTCCGGCATTATAGATGTTGTGCCCGTTGATCTGGTGGCGAATGCCATAATTCTCGCGGTTGCGGAGGCGCTGGGTGAATTTCCACGCGTACGGATTTACCAGTGTTGCAGTGGCAGTTCAAATCCGGTGTCACTGGGTGAATTCATTGATCATCTTATGGCGGAAGCGAAAGCCAATTATGGTGCCTACGAGAACCTGTTTTACCGCCAGCCGGTCAAACCTTTTATTGCAGTAAACCGTACCCTGTTCGATGCCCTGGTGGGAGGTGCCCGCATCCCTTTGAGCGTGATCAACAGCGTGACACGTCTGCTCCGGCAGGATAGTGACCTCAGGGTGTTGAAAAATCTGGATACCACACGCTCACTGGCAACAATATTCGGTTTCTACACGGCTCCGGATTATATCTTCCACAACGATGATCTTCTGGCCCTGGCCAAACGCATGGGGGAGGCAGACAAGGCGCTGTTCCCGGTTGATGCCCGCCGGATCGACTGGGAGCTGTACCTGCGCAGGATCCATCTGGCAGGGCTTAACCGTTACGCCCTGAAAGCCAGGAAACCGCGGCGCCGGAAATCGACCGGGGTTGTCACCAAAGCGGTCTGATCGGATCAGTCCGGTGGCAGTACGCTTTGCCTGCTGGCCGGAGCGAGCTATGCTTTTGGTTAAACCTGTGCTCTTGGCACATCGCCATTGATTTCCTGAAGGTTATTGGTTTTTATGCGCTAAAAGTTCAGGGGCGTTAGGACGTTAGTCTAATTCATTGTGTAGTGGCACACATGTTGAACTACGGGTATGTGTCCGAAGGGCTCGTATGCCCTATTGCTCTGAATTAACGAAATCGACAATGACAACAAACTCTGATCAAGGGGGAGCACAATGACTGATAAGCACCTTTATCCGGTAGAGCCGAGCGTGGCCGAACGAGCCTTGCTGAACCGGGAACAGTATGAGGAAATGTACCGCCAGTCAATTGAGGATCCGGACGCCTTCTGGGGCGAGCACGGCAAACGCCTGGAATGGATCAAGCCATACACGAAAGTGAAGAATACCTCGTTCGACTACAACAATGTTTCTATCAAGTGGTTTGAGGATGGCCAGCTAAACGCGTCCGCCAACTGTCTTGATCGCCACCTGGAAACCCGCGGCGACCAGACAGCCATTATCTTTGAGGGCGATGATCCCTCGGAATCCCGCCATGTAACCTATCGTGAGCTGTATGAAGAGACCTGCAAATTCGCCAACGTTCTGAAAGGCCTGGGCGTCAAAAAAGGCGATGTTGTTACTATCTACATGCCAATGATTGTTGAAACCGGGGTTGCCATGCTCGCTTGCGCGCGTATCGGCGCCATTCACTCTGTTGTATTTGGCGGCTTTTCGCCAGAAGCGCTTGGTGCCCGGATTGCCAACGGCAAGTCCCGTTTCGTTATCACTGCTGACGAAGGTCTTCGCGGTGGCCGGACAATTCCGCTTAAAAAGAATGTAGACACCGCGCTCAAGAATGAAGCCGGTGCCAATGTTGATAAGGTTGTTGTTGTCAGCCGCACTGGCAACAAGGACGTTCCCTGGAATGCCGGCCGCGATGAGCGCTATGAGGATCTGATGGCATCGGCTTCCACAGACTGTCCGCCAGAGCCAATGAACGCGGAAGACCCTCTGTTCATGCTTTATACCTCCGGCTCAACCGGCGCGCCCAAAGGCGTTCTGCACACAACAGGCGGGTACATGGTATTCACATCCATGACCCATGAATATGTATTTGACTATCACGATGGTGATGTTTACTGGTGTACAGCGGACTTTGGCTGGGTAACCGGCCATAGCTACATTCTTTACGGGCCGCTGTGTAACGGTGCCGTGTCCTTGCTGTTTGAGGGCGTGCCTAGCTATCCCGACAGCTCCCGCATGGGGCAGATTGTTGATAAACACCAGGTAAACATTCTGTATACAGCGCCTACCGCTATCCGCGCACTGATGGCAGAGGGCGAGGCCTGCATGAAAGGCACAACCCGCAAGAGCCTGAAGCTGCTGGGTTCTGTAGGTGAACCGATCAACCCGGAGGCCTGGGAGTGGTACCATCGTGTTATCGGTAACAGCCAGTGCCCGATTGTGGATACCTGGTGGCAAACTGAAACCGGCGGCATTCTGATTTCGCCACTGCCTGGTGCGGTGGACCTGAAACCGGGTTCTGCAACCGTGCCTTTCTTTGGAGTTCTGCCTGGTCTGGTGGACAGCGAAGGTAATCTCCTGGAAGGCAAAACAGACGGCAACCTGGTTATTCTGGACAGCTGGCCAGGGCAGATGCGTACCATCTATGGTGATCACGATCGCTTCGTTCAGACTTATTTCAGCGCCTACAAAGGCATGTATTTTACCGGGGATGGTGCCCGCCGTGACGAAGACGGCGACTACTGGATTACCGGCCGCGTTGATGACGTACTCAACGTCTCCGGGCACCGCCTGGGTACCGCTGAGGTTGAGAGCGCTCTGGTAGCTCATGAAAAAGTGGCGGAGGCGGCGGTGGTCGGTTTCCCGCACGATATCAAGGGGCAGGGGCTGTATGTGTACGTCACCCTGATGCAGGGCATAGAACCTTCTGACGAGCTCAAGAAGGAGCTGGTACAGTGGGTGCGCAAGGAAATCGGTCCAATTGCCTCGCCGGATGTGATCCAGTGGGCGCCGGGCCTGCCGAAAACACGTTCAGGCAAGATTATGCGTCGGATTCTGCGTAAAATTGCAGCCAACGAGCATGATCAGTTGGGAGACACGTCTACACTGGCCGACCCCAGTGTGGTGGATGATCTCATCGACAGCCGTGAGTTCAAGTAGGGTCTGGAAGCAGGCCGCAAACCTGTGAGGAATCGGTTTAATGACACAAACTATTATCGTCGCTGATGATCATCCGCTGTTTCGGGCAGCCCTGAGACAGGCGGTCAGTCAGGCAGTGCCCGATGCTGAAACCGTAGAGGTTGACAGCATCAAGGCACTGCAGGCGTCGGTAGATTCGCACCCGGATGCAGATCTGGTTTTGCTGGATCTCAACATGCCGGGCGCCCACGGTTTTTCCGGGTTGGTGTTCATGCGAGGACAGTACCCGGGACTGCCCGTGGTGGTTGTGTCCGGTTCGGAAGAGCTCCAGGTAATGCGGCGTTCGATTGATTATGGGGCGTCTGGCTTTATTCCAAAGTCGGCCCCGTTGCCCACCATCACAGAGGCAATCGGGGACGTTCTTGCCGGTGATGTATGGCTGCCCGAAGGGGTCGCTGAAAAGCTTGAACGAATGCATGCAGACACCACAGACTTTTCCGAGAAACTGGCCTCACTGACTCCGCAACAGTTCCGGGTTCTGGGGATGCTGGCGGAAGGGCTGCTGAACAAGCAGATAGCCTACGATCTGGATGTGTCAGAGGCCACTATCAAAGCGCACATCACGGCGGTGTTCCGCAAGCTTGGCGTTCGTAACCGGACCCAGGCAGTGATTGCGATACAGCAGATGGAGATCGATCCCTCGGATCAGTCGTTGTCTGGCAGCTAAGGAATATGCCCCGGTGTATACCGGGGCGCTGTTATTTGCTCCCGGCGTACCCCAGCTTCTTATCCACCAGGTTGAACAACTCTTCGCCACTGTGCCAGCGGTCAAAGTTCTCAAGAAACTGATCGGTAAGGGCACGCTTCCACCCGATAAAATCGCCGGCCATGTGCGCCGTCATAATGACGTTTTCCATGTCCCAGAGAGGGTGGTCCTCCGGTAACGGTTCTTCCTCAAATACGTCGAGCCCGGCACCGGCTATTTCGCCACTTTCCAGGGCGGCCATTAAATCGCCCGTTTTTACAATGGGGCCACGACCAATGTTTATCAGGCGCGCGGTGTTTTTCATGGCTTTGAAGGCCCGCTCGTCAAAAAGCCCTTCTGTTTGCGGTGTCAGTGGTGCAGCGATGACCACGTAATCCGCATGGCCCAGCTGATCATACAGATCGTCATTACTGTGAACCGCTACGAAATCCGGGTCGTTCCTGCGGGCTGTTCGGGCAACGCCATGAGGCTTCATGCCAACGGCTGCAACCAGGCGACCAATCTGCCGGCCTATGGAGCCAGCACCTACCACCAGAACCTGCTTGCCCTCGGCTCTTTCGGTGTCCCTGTGTTTCCACTGATGCTTCATTTGCAGCCGGACGGAGCCCGGGAAATCCTTGGCGAACATCAGGATGGTGCACAGCACGTATTCGGCGATCGTCCGGTCAAATATGCCCCTGGCGTTAGTAACCACAACCTCGCCTTCTGTAAGTGCAGGGAACATCAAAGCATCCACCCCTGCGCTTGTCGCATGTATCCACTTCAGTTTGTCTGCACAGCTCCAGGCCGCTTCGAGGGCTTCGGTCCTGAAATCCGTTACCATCATTACATCGGTGCCGGGCAGGGTGTTGCGAAGGGTTGCCTCGTCACTGGCGAAACGTACCTCGGCGCGTGCACGGAGTGAATCCAGCCCCGGTGGCTCCTGCTCTCCGGGTGCGGTAAGAACGGTTATAACAGGCTTGCTGTGCTGAGACATTGGACCTCCACCGGGTTGATTGGCCAGATATCATGATGAGTGACCGCAAGGCCGGCCCTATCCATTTTGCGGCCTCCAGAACAGTCTGGTAGGCAGATATCGTTGGGTCAACCCTGGCCGGATCCGGTTCTGTCTATTTCCCGGGAAATTGTCAGGCAAACGCGGAATCCGCCGGTGCCAAACAGTATTTTGCCCGCTCCCTTGTATGCCCTGATTTAACTGGCTAACCTGCAGTAGCAGATATTTTTTTTGCTCCCGTTCCTTTGCAGGAGGTTGCCATGGCAAACGCCACCAACAGAGACACCGGCCAGTACAAACCGCGGAAGGTGAAGTACCGGAAAACCAAGGCCAGTTGGAACCCTGCCATGCAGGCGGTTCCTGTGCCGGGCATTCGGCGTATGGTCAATATGGCTGCCACCATGAAAGATGTTATTCATCTTTCTATTGGCCAGCCGGATCTGCCAACACCCAAGCATGTGATTGATGCTTATATCGATGCACTCAATGCGGGGCAGACCGGATACACCATGGATGCCGGGCTGCCGGAATTGCTGGTTGCATTGAGGGACTATTACGGCAAGCGCTATAACCGCAAGCTCACCAGGGACAATATTCTGGTCACCAGCGGTGCTACCGAGGCCATGTACCTTGCCATTTCGGCTACGGCCGCACCGGGGCGGCAGTTTATTGTAACGGACCCGTCCTTCCTGCTTTATGCGCCTCTGATCCGCATGAACGGTGGTGAAGTGAAGTTTGTACCGACCCGGGCCGATAATGATCACCAACTTGATCCCGATGAAGTGATCCGGGCCATGGGGTCGCGCACCTTTGCCTTGATACTCAACAACCCGAACAACCCCACAGGCGCGGTCTATCCGCGCAGCACCGTGGAAACGATTCTCGAAGAGTGTGCCTACCGCGGGATACAGGTCTATGCCGACGAGGTATACGACCACCTGATTTTTGATGATGATGATTTTGCCAGTGTCCTGAATTGTTCCATGGATCTGGATAACATCATGTGCATCAGCAGTTTCTCGAAAACCTACAGCATGGCCGGGCTGCGCGTCGGTTGGGTTATTTCCAGTCAGGCGGCGATCAAATCCCTGCGCCGTTACCATATGTTTACCACATCGGTTGCCAATACACCCTCCCAGTTCGCGGGTGTTGCAGCGCTGATGGGCGACCAGCAATGCGTGAAGGACATGGTGGATATCTACCGGGAGCGCCGGGATAAAGTGGTGGAACTTATCGATCAGACGCCCTATATGACAGGCTACAAGCCGGGCGGCGCTTTTTTCGCGTTCCCGGATTTGCCGCCTCATGTAGATGGCTCGGATCTCGCGCTGCGCATGCTCAAAGAGACCGGCGTGTGCGTGGTTCCCGGGGATGCGTTTGGTGAAGGCTGCACCAATGCCCTGCGTATCAGTTTCTCAACCACCTGTGAGAAGCTTGAGGCGGCCTTTGATCGCATCATTCCCTGGATGGCTAAACAACAGTTCTGAGGTGCGCCTATGCCGGCTCTGGATTCCGTGCTTATCCAGTGCCCCTACTGCTGGGAGACGCTGGAAATCAGCGTCGACCCTTCAGTGGCGGAACAGGAGTACGTTGAGGACTGCCAGGTGTGTTGTCAGCCTATTCTGTTGCGGGTTGTGTTTGATGATAACCTGACTCCGCAGGTCGAAGCCCGGGCCGAGAACGAATAAGCGGTCCGGGTTCTGACCAATTATTAACCTGCCGACCTTGTTCCGCTCTCAGTGCTGCAGCACGATAGGCGTTTAATTCATGGAGACTGAATGATGAACCGACAGCGCCGGAATGGTTTTTGGGGGTTGGTGTGCCTGACGCTCCTGTTGAGCAGCGGTTGTGCCAGCATCTCGCCGTATGCAATCTCCGAAGCGGAGCTGGAAAGCCATCTGCAGGAGGTGGTGCGGGATTATGATCGAATGCAGCTGAAGAATGGCTCCCCAATCAGCCTGCGCCTTGATGATGCGGATATTACCCTGGGCCCGGATGGGCGCGATGTAGCGGTCATTGACGTTAGAGGGCAGGTTGCACTGAACGCGTTTCTGGCCAAGCTGCCGGTCGATATCGCTCTTAAAGTGGAGGGGGCGCCGGTTTATGACAGCAAGGAAAAGGCTGTTTATATCCGAAGAATCAAATTGCTGGAAAGCAGTATTGATTCCGGCTTTTTCAAGGGTGATCTTGCGCCAGTCACTGACAATGTAATGCGGGTTGTGGCACAGATGCTTGAAACCATGCCGGTTTATCGACTGGATGACACCAGACTGGCCCAGCGAATGTTCGGAATGGTTCCCATGGATGTGCGTGTAGCGCCCGGTCGTCTCGAATTCGTTATGGCTGACGAGTAAGCGTTCAGCAGCAGGGCAGAGCCAGTAACTCTTTTCTGGCTCTGCGGATTCCGGTTCTCAGGCTGACAGCCGCTGACACACAGCTTCGCCAATCTCCCGGGTGCCCCGCTGGGCTCCGGCATTTTCCGCCAGGTCTGCTGCCACCGCATCGAACAGCTCTTTACCTGCGGCCGCCATCACCGGGTCTTTACGGCCAAACCACTCAAGCATGCGAGCTGTAGTGAACAGCATGGCTGTGGGATCCGCCAAACCCTGGCCGGCAATGTCCGGAGCACTGCCGTGGGTGGGCTCAAACATGGAGGGCATACCCGGATCTGTGGGGTTCAGGTTGCAGGAGGGCGCCACTCCCATGCCGCCGGACAGCACAGCAGCAAGGTCTGTGAGAATGTCCCCCTGCAGGTTGCTGGCAACCACTACATCGAACGCCCAGGGGCTTTGCACAAACTTCATACAAGCCGCATCCACCAGCTCATGGTGAGTGGCTACGTCCGGATATTCCTTGCTGATTTCCTCAAACGCCTCGGAGTACATATCGCCCCAGTAACGCAGGGCATTGCGTTTGGTGATCAGGCATACCTGACTTTCACAGGCAGTGCCATCAAGAGTGTGGAAGCTTCTTGTACGGCTTTCCTTGACCCGCTCTGCAGCCCGGGCGCGAGCCTGCTCGAATCCATAGCGGATAATGCGGTTGGTGGCCTTGCGGGTAAATACTTCCATCTGGGTCGCAACTTCATCCTCGGTTCCCTTGCGCAGGCGCCCGCCCTGGCTCACATATTCCCCTTCGGAGTTTTCCCGGATTACCAGCATGTCGATATCTTTCGCCCGCTCATCCGCAAGATACTGGCGCGCGCCGGGCAGCAGCCGGGCAGGGCGCTCGCACACCCACTGGTCAAAGCCCTTGCGCATTTCCAGCAAGGGTGCCAGTGAGACACTGTCGGTTAAAAGATAACGGTCCGGATCGTCCAGCGGCCCCGGGTCCCCCAGGGCGCCAAGCAGAATCGCATCGTAGGCTTTGAGCTGGGCCAGAGCGTCATCGGGCATGGATTCGCCATGCTCCTTATGCCAGGCGTGGGAGGGCCATGGGAACTGGTCCCACTCAAGGTTCAGGTTGTGTTTGGTACGCAGGGTTTCCAGGCAGCGTATGGCTTCCCCCACGACTTCGGGGCCAATGCCGTCACCCGGGGTTACAGCAATGCGAGTAGTTTGGGCCATTAAGAAGACTCCCTTGATTGACTGGCTCGTAAGGATTCTAAAGCCCAGTGTAGTTGGGTGACTCGCGGATGCCAGCGTTTGACACACTTTCACCGAATGTCGTTTTACCGGAGGGAGGTTGGCAGTTATAGTTGCCCGGGTAACAGGTTGGTTAATTAAACCGGCATGTCTGACTGGTAGCTCGGGAGTTTGCACCATTAAACCGGAAACCCTATTTGATGAATCGCACTGCGCAGAGTGCGCTTGTGGAGAAGGTCTCGATTTCTCTTTGACGTTTGCATTCCAGCCTATCGTGGATGTGGTCAACAAAACGGTTTACGCCTATGAAGCCCTGGTAAGGGGGCCGGAAGGTGAAGGCGCCATCCACGTTCTCGGCAAAGTGAACGAGAAGAACCGTTACGCTTTTGATCAGATCTGCCGGGTTAAGGCCGTAAAACTGGCGGCAAAGCTTGGCATGAAGTCCCTTCTGAGTATCAATTTCATGCCCAATGCTGTTTATAAAGCGGAATACTGCATTCGAACAACACTGGCAGCGGCAAAAACATACAACTTCGACACCAGCAGAATTATCTTCGAACTGACGGAGGGTGAGGACCTGAGCTCAGTCGACCACCTTGTCTCGATTATTGAAGCCTATCAGGAGATGGGGTTCAGTACGGCAATAGACGATTTCGGAGCAGGTTACTCCCGCTACAATATAATGATGGCCAGCCCACCGGATTTGCTTAAACTGGATATGGCTCTGGTTCGTAATGTTCATAAGGAGCCGAACAAGCAAGCCGTGGTAGCAGGGATCATTACGATGATGAAGTTGCTTGGCGGAAAAATCGTGGCCGAGGGAGTGGAAACAGAAGAAGAATATTTCTGGCTCCGTTCCCAGGGTATTACTCTCTACCAGGGCTATCTGTTTGCAAGGCCCGGTTTTGAGTGCCTGCCCGAGCCGTATTACCCGGCCTGACAAGTTTTCCAACTTACAGGAAGCCTGACTATTGCTCTATCGACTTATTACCATCATTGGCGGCCTGGTTTTTGTCGCCGCCCTGTTTGCCCTGGTCTGGTTCTTTTGCAAACAATTTCTTGAGCATCACGGCGTCAGGGACAATGTGACCGACCGCGCCACTGTGCTGGCAACCTGGACATTTGCCGGCATGAGTGTGGGCCTGGTGTTTGCTGTGGTGGGCGCCTTTATTCTGGGCCCCTGGGCGTTTTACCGCACCCTGCGTGGCCACGGAGTGCCGATTTCGGATGGGGCTGCTGTCTGGTGGGGCTTCGGTATTGTGCTTGCTTCACTCGGAATTACAGCCCTGGGTTTTTTCGGTTTCCTGGTGGCGGTAGGAGCTTACTGAATTGCCTTGAGCTGATCACGGAACCAGGTTAGCGCGGGCTCCTGGCCATAGGCGGTGTGCCAGTACAGATGCACATTCAGTGACGGCAGATCTGCCGGCGGGTTCATGATGGTAATGTTCGCCCGCTCCGAAATAATCCTGGCGTAGGTTTCCGGCATGGTCAGCAGAAGGTCTGTTGCCTCCACCACCCGGCAGGCAGCGTAGTAATGCTGGCAACGCAGGCGGATGCTGCGCTGAACCCCCAGTCTCGAGAGTTCGAAATCCTCAATCCCCGGTCCTTCAGTGCGTGATGAAACCAGCACGTGGCGGGCGGCAAGATAACCGTCCATGTCCAGAGTTTCTGACGCCAGTGGATGGCCGTCCCGCGCCAGAACCACAAGCCTGTCCCGCCTCAGGAGTTCATGGGATGTCTGGCTGCTCACCGGCAGCAGAACATCAACAGCAAAGTCCAGTTTGCCCGCCGCGAGTTGTGATTCCATATCCCGGCGGGGAACGCGTTTGCTGACAATCTCCAGCTCCGGGTAAGGATCCAGTCGCTGCATAAGCCGGGGCAGAAAGGTTGATTCCAGCACATCCCTCAGGCCCAGCGAATAGGTTTTGCGCTGTGTAGCGGGATCAAACGCATGAAACTGGTTAACTGCGCCCTGTATCTGGGTCAGCCCTGGCTTCATGGATTCAAGGAAGCGCCGGGCCAGCGGGGTTGGCACCATCTGGTTACCCTGGCGATTGAACAGGGGGTCGTCAAAATGATCCCGCAGCCGTGAGAGGGAATGGCTGACCGCTGGCTGGGTCAGGTGCAACGCCTGTGCCGCGCGGGTGAGGCTGCCCTCCCGGTAAATGGTGTCAAAAACATGTAAAAGATTGAGGTCGAGGCGAGTTCCGGCCATTGTCAGCGCGCTCTTTCTGAATAAGTATTATTAATAGTAAACGATAAGAATAATTCAGTCGTGTAATAGTTGATGTAGCTTTAGACTGACTGCATCGTGCGTATGTTCATCGTACCGCTTGTTGTGTCTAATTTTGCGAGGATTCGGCAATGGATTTCAGTATCTCAGAGAAGGGTCAGGATTATCTCAAACGTGTGAAAGCGTTTATGGTGGAAGAAATTTTCCCGGTAGAAACTCAGTACCACAAGGAACTGGCGTCTCTTGAAAACCGCTGGGTGGTTCTCCCCATCATCAGGGAACTGAAGGAAAAAGCCAAAGCCCAGGGGCTGTGGAACATGTTTTTTCCGGATGAAAAGCACGGCTGTGGACTGCTCAACTCCGATTACGCCCTGATTGCGGAAGAAACCGGCCGCAGCTTTATCGCCCCCGAGGTTTTCAACTGCAACGCGCCGGACACCGGCAACATGGAAGTGCTGATTCACTACGGTTCCGAGGAGCAAAAGGCCGAATGGCTGCCCCGTTTGCTCAGTGGCGAAATCCGCTCCGCCTTCTGCATGACCGAGCCCGCCGTAGCCTCCTCCGATGCCACCACCATGGAAGCAACCGCCGTGGTTGAGGGCGACGAAGTGGTTCTCAACGGCCGCAAATGGTGGAGCACCGGCATTGGTCACCCCGACTGCAAGGTGGCCATTTTCATGGGGCTGTCTGATCCCGACGCCCACAAACACCGCCGCCACTCCATGGTTCTGGTACCTCTGGACACGCCAGGCGTAAAGATTGAACGTATGCTCCCGGTATTTGGCGAGTACGACGAGCCATACGGCCACGGTCAGGTGTTGTTTGACAACGTACGTCTACCCAAAAGTGCCTTTATTGCCGGCCCCGGTCGCGGTTTTGAAATTGCCCAGGGCCGCCTTGGACCCGGCCGTGTACACCACTGTATGCGTGCGATTGGTGCCGCAGAGCGCACGCTTGAACTGCTGGTTAAGCGGGCGATGAGCCGTGAGGCGTTCGGCCGTCCTTTGGCGAAGCTCGGTGGCAACCCGGACATCATTGCCAACGCCCGCATGTCCATCGAACAGGCGCGTCTGTTAACGTTGAAATGTGCCTGGGCTTTGGATACCAAGGGCATTGCCGGCGCGATTCAGGAAGTTGCCATGATTAAGGCGGTGATCCCCAATATGCTGCAAACCATTGTGGATCAGGCCATTCAGATTCACGGTGGTGCGGGTGTGAGCGATGACGACTTCCCGCTTACCCAGTTGTTTGCTTATGCTCGTGTACTCAGGTTGGCAGATGGCCCTGATGAAGTGCATCGCGCCACAGTTGCTCGCCTCGAATTACGCAAATATAAAAACTGATGGTTTAGCGCCAATGTTGAGAGGAGACGGCGGGGTGGGGCTTTCTGAAACTGTGCGGAGCCATGGATGGCGGAGCCAAGCGTACAAGGACGTATTCACAGCGTGTTTCAGGAAGCCCCACCCCGCCGGCTCCGTCTTACTCCAAAGCTGACGTTTTATAAACAACAAACAACGGACAACCCCATGACACAAAGAGTATTCGTAACAGGCGGCGCAAGCGGCCTTGGCCGGGCCATTGCACTGCGTTATGCCAGAGAAGGCGCCAGGGTCTGCATCGGAGATATTAATCCGGAGCAGGGCGTTGGTGTTGAACAGGAAATTAACAACGCCGGTGGTGAAGGCTACTTTGTGGAATGCGATGTCCGGCGGCTGACCGACCTGGAAAAGGTCTGTTCGGATCTCACCAAAAAATGGGGCGGTGTGGACGTGGTGGTGAATAACGCCGGCGTGGCCTCGGCCGGGTCCATTGAAGACACCACCATGGCGGACTGGGAATGGATTATCGATATCAACGTACTCGGCGTGGTACGGGGCTGTAAGGCATTCACACCGCAGTTCAGGAAACAGGGTTCCGGTGCCTTTGTGAATATTGCTTCCATGGCAGGCCTTATGCTGGCGCCGCTGATGGACAGCTACAACGTATCAAAAGCGGGCGTCATTGCGCTCTCCGAGACCTTGCGGCAGGAACTCCGGGGTGACGGCATTCACGTGAGCTGCGTGTGCCCGGCGTTTTTCCAGACCAATCTGGCCAGCAGCATGCGTTCAGACATTCCCGGCATTCAGCAGAATGTAAACAAGCTGATGAAGCGCTCGAGCATATCGGCAGATCACGTTGCCGACGACATAGTGCGCTCGGTGAAGAACAAGGATTTCTGGGTATTGCCCCATGTGAAAGAGCGCCGCCTGTGGATACTCAAGCGTTATGCGCCTGTGGTTTTCGACAAGCTGATGTACGAAGAAAGCAAGCGCTGGATGAAGAAGATGGGCGGTAAGGCCAAGGCCTGACCAGCACACGGGAATAGAAGGAGAGTGATGAATGACCCAGATTGATCAGGCAGCAGATATTCGCGAAGGTGAGGAACTGGATGTTGCGGCAGTAGACCGTTTCATGAAAAGTGCCATCCCCGATCTGACCGGAGAGCCGGTTATTCGCCAATATCCCGGTGGCGCCTCCAACCTGACTTATCAGGTGGACTACGGCGATCGCTCCTATGTTCTGCGCCGCCCGCCTTTTGGCAAAATTGCAAAATCCGCCCACGATATGCTGCGTGAAGCCAGGGTGATGCGGGCGCTGAAACCAGTCTATCCTTATGTGCCCGATATTATTGCCATTTGTGATGATCACGACGTGCTCGGGTGTGATTTTTACGTGATGGAACGGCTGAAAGGCATCATCCTGCGCCAGGACTTCCCGGAAGATCTGGAATTGAATGAAGCCGATACACGCAAACTGTGCCTGAGCGTCATCGACAAGATGGTGGACCTGCACCGCGTTGACCCCAGGGCAGCAGGCCTGGATTCCCTGGGCAAGGGTGAAGGTTATGTGCAGCGCCAGATCGGTGGCTGGAGTGACCGTTTCCGCAAGGCGCGCACTGACGATGTCGGCGATTTCGAGGCGGTGATGGCCTGGCTGAATGACAAGATGCCAAACGATATTGCCCAGGTTGTTATTCACAACGACTTCCGTTTTGACAACGTGGTACTGAACCCGGACAACCCGTTTGAAGTGATCGGAGTTCTGGACTGGGAAATGGCCACCATTGGCGACCCGCTGATGGATCTGGGCAACACACTGGCCTACTGGATTGAGGCGGATGATGAAGGCCCGTTCCAGATGCTGCGCCGCCAGCCCACGCATCGCCCCGGCATGCTTACCCGCAAGGAAGTGGTTGAGTACTACATGGAGAAGTCCGGTTTTCGGGCAGATAACTTCGATTTTTATGAGATCTACGGGCTGTTCCGCCTGGCGGTGATCGTGCAACAGATCTATTACCGCTTCTACCATGGCCAGACCAGTGACAAGCGTTTTGCCGTGTTCGGCCATGCAGCCAATTATCTCGAGAAGCGGTGCAAGCGGCTGATCGAGGAGAGCTCTCTTTAATGGCTATTGTGCATCTGGTACGCCACGGGCAGGCCAGTTTTGGTAAAGAGAACTACGACCAGCTTTCCCGCAGGGGCTGGGAGCAGGGCAAGGTGCTTGGTCGCTGGATGATGGATAAAACAGAACCGGCGGCGATTTTTGGTGGTGATATGCAGCGCCACCGGGAGACCGTTGAAGCCATCGCCACAGGATACGGTGCCCGGTTGCCGGATATGCAGGTGGCGCCCGGCTTCAACGAGTTTGATCACATCGATATTGTTAACCGTTACCGCCCCGAGTGGAGTGACCGGCAGGTTATGGCAAGGGATCTTGCGGCCTTTCCGAAACCCGCAGCCGCGTTTCAGAAAGCCTTCGTTGAAGCCATACGTCGCTGGGCCTCCGGTAAGTACGACGCGGAGTACGATGAGACCTGGGCTGATTTCAAAACCCGGGTTCTGACAGCTTTTGACGAAATGATCGACTACGCAGATGGCGGTGATGTGCTGGTATCCACATCCGGCGGCCCGATTGCCGTTGTGTGTCAGCAACTACTTGGCCTGAGCGATGAGCGGGCATTGGGGCTCAACGAAGTTATCGCCAACACCAGCGTTACCAGGGTGTTGTATTCTGCTGGCCGCCGCAGCCTGTCTGTTTTCAATAACTACAGCCACCTGGAAGCGGAAGACCCCGCCCTGGTGACCTTCCGATAACGAATTGAGGTGAACGAATGAGCAAGAAAGACCTGTTTGACCTGGCCGGCAAAACCGCCCTGATTACCGGTGCCAGCCGCGGCATCGGCGAGAGCATTGCCCGCACCCTGGCGGATTACGGTGCTCACGTGATTGTGACCAGCCGCAAGATTGACGGCTGTGAAGCCGTAGCCAGCAGCATTCGTGAGGCTGGCGGCAGCGCCGAGGCATACGCCTGCCACATCGGCGAGATGGATCAGATCGAAGCCATCTGGGCTCATATCGAAAAAGAGCATGGCAAGCTGGATATTCTGGTGAACAACGCCGCAGCCAACCCGTATTTCGGACCGGTTGAAAACACAGACCTGGGTGCCTTCCAGAAAACTGTAGACGTGAACATTCGCGGTTACTTCTTCATGTGTGCCCGTGGCGCGCAGCTGATGAAGAAAAACGGCGGTGGCTCCATTATTAACGTGGCGTCGGTAAATGGCGTGAACCCGGGCCACTACCAGGGGATTTACTCGGTGACCAAAGCAGCCGTTATCTCCATGACCAAATCCTTCGCCATGGAACTGGGCCAGCAAAATATTCGCGTGAACGCCCTGTTACCGGGGCTGACGGATACCAAATTCGCCTCCGCCCTGACCACCAACGAAGCCATCAGGAAACAGGCGATGGCACACATCCCCATGAAGCGGGTGGCTGACCCAAGCGAAATGGCGGGAACAGTACTGTATCTGGCATCCGGCGCATCCAGCTATACCACCGGCGCCTGTATTAATGCCGATGGCGGCTACCTTACGATCTGATCAGTCGTAAGTGCGAGACGCGACTTCCGGGCCTGGTTGGCAGCTAAGGGCTTTGAAGTCGCCGCGCAGTTCGGCCGCCTGGCGGGCCAGGTGTTCAAGGTGGGAGGCCTGGCTGGCCTGTAACAGATCCTGAATCAGGAATGTCATGGCCGCCGTGCTCTTGTCCATCATTTCTGCATAGGCCTCGCCCCGGGCGGCTTGAGGGTTGTTGATCAGCTCGGTGACGGTTTCCTCAAAACCCGGCTCATTGCGATTCTCGAGGGCGTTTAGCAATGCTATTTGCCAGTTACGGCGGCCCTCCAGCCAGATTTCTGTTTGCCCGCTGCGGCTCTCTGACCAGTCGTTGATAATGCGCCGCTGGGTGCCGTTCAGGCTCCCCAGCCAGCGCTCAGCCCGCTCTGCGGTTCGTTCTGCACGTGCTTGCGCGACGGCCTCGGCGCCACCAGACAGGAACTCTTCTTCCATTTTTCTGTGGTTGTCTGCCATGTTACGGGCCAGCTCACGTACCTGTTCATCGCTGAGGCTCGAGAGCAGTTTGATCGCACTTGGCGTTATCTGCTCCAGCAATGGCGGGAAGAACGTCATCAGCTCGCTTTGAAGATTGCCAATCCCGCTCTCCGCAGGCTTGCTCGAAGCCAGTTCACTCTGGAGACTTGCCAGCCAGTTTCTGTAACGCGGCAGTTCCGTGCTGCAGTGCCATTGCCGAAGATTTTCAATATCCACTTCCAGCTGCTGTTTTTGGGATTCTGTGAGGGTAACGAAATCCTCCACCCACCAGACGATGCCCCAGTCGGCGTAGCGATAGGCCAGCCGGGTAGAGCTGCATCCGGTTGCCAGTATTGCTATCAGAAGAAGAGCTGCAGTCGCTCTCATGGTGCGTGCTCCGAGTGAATGCCCGGGTTGATCCATATTGCACCTGACTCGGTAGAAAAGCCTATCAAAAAAGGTTGCAAGCTTATTATCATTTCGCGTTTGTGTATGAGGAGTGTACGACATTCTGTGGTGTTCAGATGCGATCATCCGAAACCGCCTATTCTCATGGAGGAAACGTTTTGAGCCGAATCAAACCCACCAACCTGTAAACTGAAATGTAAAATTCTATAAATCTGTTTGTATTGTCTCTCCGTAAATGGCTTTCACGCACATGTCAGGAACTGAATGTGTGCAGATTCGAATCACTGAATCCCGGTAGCCAACTCTGTAATAGATGTACCTTTCGGTGCAAACGCTACTCTGGATTCGGTGCCTGCTGGTGGTTATCAGGTTCGGATTACAGGAACTAACAGCACAGATATTGTCTACGACTCGGGCACACTTCCCATTGGTTCTGATGTGACGGTTGTGGCGGTCGACAGCGTGAAAGGCGCATCGCCTGTGAGCCTGCTGGTGTGGGCGGAAAGCGATCCTGCGGTAACAGCCGTCCTGAGCAACAGCGCCGAAGTACGGATTGTCCATGCTGTTGAGAGCGTTGATGTTGATGTTTTTGTGGATGGCGCAGAAGCGCTTGGTGACTTTGCTTACTCTACTGCCACTGGTTACCTGGTGTTGCCTGCAGGTGATCGGAATGTTGCCGTTGCTCCGGCAGATCAAGGCATCGGGAATGCCGTTACCACCCTGAGCGGGACGTTAACGCTTGAACGTCGCGCTCCCTAGTTAAAACAAAGTGAAATTAACCAGAGCGCCCCGACTTGATTGGGGCGTTCTGGTTTACTGGATGGATGTACCTGAGTTGCCTGAACCGGCTTTTGACAGGGCTGTTCCCGTAGGCGGCCGATAGTGCAGCGAATAGAGAATCCGGTCCAGCACTGCCTGGCCATTCCACGCAGGATCGTTATTCACCATCCCCACCACGGCCCAGGTGGTGTTGTTCTCATCTCTGGTGAAACCGGCAATAGACCGCACGTTTTCCAGATAGCCGGTTTTAATCCGGCCTTCGCCATCCATGCCGGTGTTGCGCAGACGTCGCGCCATGGTTCCGTCCATGGCAATAATCGGCATGGAGGCCATCAGGTCTGACGCGTAGGGGCTGTTCCAGGCATGCTGCAGGATTTTGGCGCCTTGCCGCGCGGTAATTCTGCCGTGGCGTGTCAGGCCTGCGCCGTTGTCGATCACCATACCGGCGGTATCGATTCCTTTTTTCTCCAGCCAGTCGTAAATCACGCGTATGCCGGCAACCCGGTCATCGTTTTCGTTATCCAGCCGGTTTTGTGCGCCAATGGTCAGCAAAAGCTGCCGTGCCATCACGTTGCTGCTCCACTTGTTGATGTCCCGCACCATGGTAACCAGGTCTGGCGACGTGGTTTTCATCACCAGGCGAGCGTTTTCCGGGGTCAGCCCGGTCTGGTTTCCACCAGACACGATGATGCCCATTTCCCCAAGAAGAGACCGGATCAACGAAGCACTGTATTGCTCCTGCGGCAGCAGTGACAAATAAGTAGTGGTGCGGCATCCCTGTGGGAGTTCTCCGGTTACCCGCACGGTAACCTTTCCACTCGCTTGCATTACCGGTTCCCATTCAAAATTCCGGCGTGCAGGGCAAGGGCCTTCGGCCACCGCGGTTACCCGGTTGTCAATAACAACCTCGCTCAGGGCGGGTGTGCTCCAGGCCTGGGTGCCGCGTTCATCGGCGCGAATCTGGAAGTGCATGAGATTGAGGTTGGTCAGGTAGGCAGACGGCTCCACCAGAAACGGCGCATGGGGGTTATCGCCGTTGTCTTCAAACGCAGGAAAACCGCCGTCAATTTCGAAATAGCTGCCATCCAGAACAAGGTCGCCGTCAATGCGGTTAATTCCCATATCACGGAGTTCCCGCAGGGTAACCCAGATCCGTTCAAAGGTAAGTTTCGGGTCGCCACCAAAGCGCACATAGAGGTTGCCCTTGAGGGTGTCACCAACCATTTGCCCGTCGGTCAGAAAATCCGTATCCCAGTGGAAGGTGGGGCCAAGAATTTCCAGGGCGGCATAGGTAGTGACCACCTTCATGATGGAGCCCGGGCTCATGGGTACATCGCCATTGATGTTCTGATCAAGCCCCGGGCCGTTCAGGGGCACAGCGGCCATGCTCAGAGCTTCTTCATTTTTAAGGGATTTCGTGGCGTATTCCCGCATCTGGCTTGCCCAGAGGCGCTTGTCGTTGTAACTCAGACCTTCATCGTCAGCAGCCAGCGCCGGTTGCAGGGTTGCCAGGGCAGAAATCAGGGCGAAACCGGTGGCAAAGGCAAGGGCTGAACGTGGTGACCGAAGCCGGGCTTTACCGGTGGTGTTGGAGTGCGACATACCTGGAATCACCATGGTGGCTACGTGACTGAATGTGCGGATAAGCGCTTTACATGAACAATAGCCCATCTTTGTGCTTTGTACTATGGAGAAAACCTCTACATGACGTTAAATAATGGCAGTAGACTGGTTGTTTGTATTGGGGTTTTGTCACCGAGTGTAAGCTGTTTGGTACGCAAGGAGCGGGCCTGGATTATAGAGAACGGAGCTTAAGACACACGAGACAGCGCCCGGTGTGATTGTAAGCCAATGGAAAGACACTGTATTTAATGATAATGGACAGATCATCAACAGAGGGAGTGTTTATGGCTAATATGTTTGTGCACCATGCGAACGTGCTGGGTTCCGTTGCGACATCATCGCTGACAGCCTGGCGTGGCTGCCTTGTTGTAAGTGATGTGCCACAGCCGGAGCAGCCCCTTGTACTTTATGATATGGAGGGCTGCCCCTATTGCCGCCGGGTTCGCGAAGCGCTCACAGCCCTCAACCTTGATGCAGAAATCCGCCCCTGCCCCAAGGGTGGCCGAATTTTTCGGCAGCAGGCGGAGGCGACGGGGGGCAAACAGCAGTTTCCTTTGCTGGTGGACCGGAACACAGACACAGTGATGTATGAGTCGGAAGCCATCATTGAGTATCTGTTCCGCCAGTATGCAGGGCGGCCGGTGCCTGGTTACTACCGTGAGCGCGTCTGGCAGCCGGTTCTGGGTTCGCTGGCGTCTGTTGCCAGCGCTATGAGAGGGCTGCGTGCCAAATCAGGAAAACAGCCGGAACAGCCGCTGCACTTGTGGAGTTTTGAGGGCAGCCCCTTCTCCCGCCTGGTAAGGGAAAAACTGTGTGAGCTTGAAATCCCCTACACCTTGCACAATCTGGGCAAGGAACACTGGACTGAAATCGGCCCCGCGAAACAACGCATAAAACCCGGCCCTTACAAACCTGCTCCCGGAGGAAAGCGCGATGCCTTCTTCAAGGCCCATGGCCGGGTTCAGGTGCCTTATCTCGAGGATCCGAACACCGGAGAGGGGTTGTTTGAATCTTCCCGCATACTGGATTATCTGAATGCACACTATGGCTAGCAACATTCGGTGGCCAGGGTGTTTTCCGGCCATGCTGACCGGTATCATAGAGGTTTGTGGGGCTGTTTACTGACGCCCGGAATTTGATAAGCAGGAAGTCTATGTATACCGGCCAGTGTTTGTGTGGAGATGTTACTTTTGAATACGAGGGCCCACTGGGCCCGCTGTCGCTGTGCCATTGCAGTCAATGCCGCCGCGCCCATGGCAGCGCGTTTTCTGCCAGTTCTCCGGTGCAGACAGCGCGCTTCCGGTTTCTGTCCGGGGCAGAACAGCTCACCGAATACGAGTCCCGCCCGGGTAAATACCGCGCCTTCTGCAGCCGCTGCGGCAGCCATTTATACAGCCGTGTGGATGCGATTCCCGGCATCCTTCGCCTGCGTGTCGGTGTGATCAACGAGCCCCTGGGAAGGGGGCCGGCGCAGCATGTGTATACCGGCTCAAAGTCGGACTGGTTTGAAATTACCGACACTCTGCCCCGGTACGAAAAAACCGAGCGCACCGGCGACCCTCACTGAGCCGGCGCAACCCGGTAGACTTTCCCTTGTGGTGAATCCGTCAGTAACCACAGTGTGCCATCCGGTGCTGTTCGGACGTCGCGTATTCGTTCTTTCAGGCTGGTGAGCAGGTCCTCTTCATTGATTACCTCTTCGTTTTCGATTTCCAGGCGCACCAGTTTGCGCAGTTTGAGAGCACCCACAAACAAGTTGCCTTGCCATTCCGGGAATTCCAAGCCGGTGTAAAACGCCATGCCGGAAGGCGCAATGGACGGGTCCCAGTAGTGCAGGGGCTGTGCCATGCCTTCCTTTTTGGTGTGCAGAGTGATCGGGAGGCCAGAGTAGTCAATGCCGTAGGTGATTTCCGGCCACCCGTAGTTGGTGCCGGCTTGCACTATGTTTATTTCGTCGCCCCCTCGCGGGCCGTGCTCATGAGTCCAGATCTCACCGGTCTCCGGATGCACGGTCATGCCCTGAATATTGCGGTTGCCCCAGGTGAACAGCGTGTTGTTAATGCCCGGATCATCAAGCCCCGGGTTGCCTGGTGCCGGCTCGCCATTCACCGTAATGCGATGGACCCCGCCGGCATCGTCCCGGGTGTCCTGGGCCCGGTCCATCTCTCCCCGGTCACCAACGGAAATATAAAGGTAGCCGGATTCATCGAATACCATTCGCCCACCGAAGTGGCGCGAGCCGCGGGAACGCGGCAGTGCCTCGAAGATCACTTCCACGTTTTTTAGCCTTCCTTCCTCATAGATTGCGCGTGCCGCACGCGTTGTCATGCCTTCGCTGGAGCGGTGCGCGTAGCTCAGGAACAAGGTTCGGTTTTCCTCAAAATCCGGATGCAGAACAATATCCAGCAGCCCGCCCTGGCCAGATACGGCGGACGTTGGAAGACCCTCAACCGCCCGGGGCAGTAACTTGCCATTCTGAATGACGCGTAGCCTGCCCGCCCTCTCGGTAACCAGCATGGAGCCATCAGGCAGAAAGGCCAGGCTCCATGGGTGTTCAAGACCGTCAGCAACAGTTTCCAGCCGAAAGCCAGCGTCTTTACTGGTAAAGGTCTGGGCTGCGGTAAAAGGGGAATGTCCCAGAAGCAACAAGCCACTGAGCATGATCAGGGATTGAATCAGGCGCATACGTCCTCCTTCAAGTATTGCAAATGATAATCACTATCATTATTATGATTGTGTGCCTGCCGAAATGAACACAATCGCTCGTCACAATATCTGTTTACACCATAAGCTCAGGGAGATACAGCCATGACAGCAGAACAGGAGATGATGGAAGGTCTGAAGATTGCCGCTGGCGCCGGTTTATTTGTTGCCCTGCTGGTTGCCGGGCTTGTGGTTGCGCTGTAACCACCTGTCCAGCTTGTCAGCAAACTCTTTTCGGTCGGTCTTGCCGAACGGAGCCGGGCCACCGGTAACCTGCCCGGCATTGCGCATCTCTTCCATGAAGTTTCTCATAGCGAGGCGCTGGCGGATGTTTTCCCTGGTGAAAGCCTGACCACGCGGGTTGAACACATCTGCTCCCTTCTCGATGGCTTCAGCCGCCAACGGAATGTCCTGGGTGATCATAAGATCGCCGGCGCTGAGCTGATCCATAATCTCGTTATCCGCCACATCAAAACCCTGCATAACCTGCCGGGCCTTAATGTAAGGGCTCGGGGGCAGCTTGATTACATGGTTGGCGATAAAGGTCGTCTGGATCTGCCAGCGCATGGCAGCGCGGCAAAGGATTTCCCGGATAGGAACAGGGCAGGCGTCAGCGTCGACCCATATTGGCATGGCAGGTTCCTTGAGCAAGCGGTTTGGTTCTGGTGGAGAGTTTACCTGCTCTTGCTGTGGCCTTGGTAGTCGACGCTGGAGGATACAATTACCCGATAGGTTTTCATAGGCACTTGCTGTTTGTGACTCCGGGTCGAGCTATGCCTTTGTTGTCTCAGCCACCACTGCCGGATTTGCCGGGGCGTTGGTGGTATAATCCCGTGTAAATTCAACTATCAGGAAAGTCCAATGTCCCAACTTCCTCCTTGCCCCCAGTGTGGATCTGAATACACCTATGAGGACGGTATCCAGTTTGTTTGCCCTGAGTGTGCCCATGAATGGACAGAAGCCGAGGCTGCTGCGGCGGTCGAAGGCAAAGTGGTTCGCGACGCCCACGGAAACGAGCTTAAGGATGGCGATGCAGTTACAGTCATCAAGGATCTGAAGGTTAAAGGGTCGAGCTCGGTTGTAAAGGTAGGTACCAAGGTCAAGAGCATTCGTCTGGTAGACGGCGATCATGATATCGATTGCAAGATTGATGGCATTGGTGCCATGAAGCTTAAATCGGAGTTTGTGAAAAAAGCCTGAGGCTGGTAACTCCGGCTGGCTTCCGACATGCGACTATTCGCCGCATGCCATTACTTGCGCTGAGCTGGTCGGAACGCAACACTGTGGGCATTGAAATCTGACATTAATCATTGCCAGTTCCACAGTAACCACGCGAGACATCATGAAAAAACTGATTACACTGCTGTTCGCCTGTAGCACACTGATCACATCAAGCTTTGTCACAGCCAATGAGCACGCCCACGGCAATATTGAAATTGAGCATCCCTGGAGCCGGCCAACGCCGCCCGGCACTCCCATGGGGGTGGGCTATCTGGTTATCAGAAACCATAGCGAAAAACATGTCACGCTGGTGAGTGCAAGCAGCCCCAGGGCAGGTCACGTTTCAATCCATGAGACGCTGATGAAAGACGGTGTTATGCGCATGCAACCGCTTGTGAGCGGCCTGAAAATACCGGCCGGGGAAACGGTGGAGCTCAGGCCTATGGGCTATCACCTGATGCTGGAAAAACTTGCAGCACCGCTGAAGGAGGGCGAGAACATTCCCGTGGTTCTGGAGTTTGAGGGCGCAGACGCTGTTGAGATCGAGCTAAGAGTGCAGTCGCTGGATGCCGATATGGATGAAATGAAAATGGACCATTCGGCACATAAAATGGATCATTGATCCTTCCCGCCCCGGGCGACCCCGGTGGCGTTTCCGGAATACATAATGGAAACGTCACCGGAGCCCTGGTTCAGTCCGGAGCGCTTACGAACACCCGCCACAGCAGACGCCCGGATCTCCGTGCTTGCCACCCTCCCTGGTCGTGTTTTCAGAAGCAGTAACCGGGGCCTCGGAGCTTTCCTGGGTCGCACCAGCTTTCAGCTCTTCTGCTGTTGCCTCATCAGCATTTTTCGGGCTGGTTACTTCCTTGAATAATTGAGTCATATGTTTGTGTCCTGCTGTTGTGGGCCTGATAGGCTTTTCGGGTTTTAAGGTTCATGTAAAATGAATGTTATTGAGGTTTTCCAGGGGAGTCAACTAATCTTTTGTATGACCAAGCCTTGCGCCGAAGGATCAAGTGCGCCCGTTCTGTAAAGCAGCTATGATTGCGGATTCCGACCATTATCCCGGATTTGTTCGAGTTTACCGGTAACGTCCGTAGAGCTGGGCACGCGGTATGATGACAGAAGGTGTTTCGGCCTATGGACAGCAATAACAACATGTCGGGCTCACGGCAAAAGAGTGAGCGTGGCCCTCAGTTCTGGAAAATTGCGCGGGTTACCTGCCAGTTGGCGGGTACCGTTGATATCGCTTTTTTCTTCATGTTTCATTTTCTCGGCTCGCCGATTCTTGCATGGATTAACGTTGTCAGCGTCGCCATGTATGTCGCAGCCTATTACGCCCTCAAGCGCAAACAGAACCGCTTCGCTGTGCGGCTGATCTGGATTGAAGTCATTGTTCACTCGGCTTTGGGGACCGTCATCATCGGCTGGGGCAGCGGCTTTCACTACTATCTGCTGATGTTTATCCCTGTGCTTTTTATGACCATGCCCCTTCGAAGCGCTGTCTTTTCACTAATCGGGCTCTGGGGTTATTACATAGGGCTGGATGTGCTGATGTGGTTTATGGAGCCCGTTCAGCCCATATCGTCAGGGGCTTTGCTGGGGGTTCATCTTTTCAATCTCAGCGTTGTCTTCGGGATGTTCAGCTATCTTGCATACTTTTATCTGGGCATGGTGCTTTCAGCACAGCACAAACTCCGCCGGCTGGCGACAGTGGATTCCCTGACCCGGTTGTTCAATCGGCGTCAAGGCAGTTTTCTGGCGGAAAAAGAAATTTCGCGCTTCAGGCGGTCAGGGCAGCCAGTGGCGTTTATGCTCCTCGATGTTGATCATTTCAAGACCATCAATGATCGTTATGGCCATGAAATGGGCGACAGGATTCTTGCCGAGATCGGCAAGCTGATTCCGGCGCAGCTACGGACCCAGGATCTTGTTGCCCGCTGGGGCGGGGAAGAGTTTCTCATCATACTGCCAGGTTCAGACATTGACAGTGCCATGGTGAGCGCCGAGAGAGTGAGAGAGGCACTCAGTAGTCACGACTGGAAGGCAGCTACCGGTATCACAATGACGGTTACCGTTAGCGTTGGCGTCAGCGAGCTCTGTAAGAGCGACAATATGGCATCGGTGATCAGTCGTGCGGATCAGGCGCTTTATCGTGGCAAGGCAGGGGGAAGGAACCGGGTAGAGCCGGAAGAGGTTTCAGCCTGATCAGATCAGTTTTTCAAAGCAACAAAAAAGGCAGCCGAAGCTGCCTTTTTCAGTGTTGTCTGTTAATTAAACAGCAACAACGTTCTCAGCCTGGGGACCTTTCTGGCCCTGGGTCACGGTGAAGTCGACCTGCTGGCCTTCAGCCAGAGTCTTGAAACCGCCGCCCTGAATAGCGCTGTAGTGAACAAATACGTCGGGGCCGCCTTCACGAGTGATAAAGCCAAAACCCTTTGCTTCGTTGAAGAACTTAACAGTACCGGTAACAGTAGACATAATATAATCCTGAATTCAATCATTTAGAGTGCCGCCAGGTCATCCGGATGATGGCTGGTCAGCGGTATGCGGGAAACAAACAACGGGCGTGATCAAAAACAGGACGTACAACTACTGAAATGCGTCTTATTGATGAAGTGCTTTGCTAAATCTTTCCAACGAGGGCTACTGTACCTGCTGGGCAATGAAAAGCAAAGCACTTTCTTGTACGCATATACCCGACATTTACGGCAACATGAGGTATGTTTGCGTCAGCATTCCGGAATTATCGTAAATTATCAAAGGAGTATTGCCTTGTCGGACCTATCCACCTACGAAAGTTTTTCTGTCAGTGTTGAAAACCGGATCGCCCATGTACAATTCAGTCGCCCCGAAGCGCTGAACACCATGACCAAGGCCTTCTGGCTGGAGTTGCCCAGGTGCATGCAGGAAATCGAGGCAAGCACAGATGCCCGGGTGATTGTGGTGTCCTCCACGGGTAAGCATTTTTCTGCCGGGATGGATCTTGGTGTCTTTACAGACTCGAAGGCTGTACCCATGAGTGGTGATCCTGGGCGTATGGCAGAAAATCTGCGGCGGGTTGTCATGCAGCTACAGGATACGTTGACCTCGCTGGAAAATGTTCGCCTGCCGGTACTGGCAGCTATTCATGGTGGTTGCATAGGCGGTGCTCTGGACCTGGTATGTGCGGCAGACAGCCGTTACTGCACGGAGGATGCGTATTTCACGATCAAGGAAACCGAGCTTGGTATGACCGCCGATGTGGGTACGCTTCAGCGGTTGCCCAAGCTGATGCCCGAAGGTGTTGTGCGCGAACTAGCGTACACCGGGCGTAAGTTCTCCGCGCAGGAAGCCAAAGGGTTGGGTTTTGTGAATGCGCTTTACCCCGACCAGGAGGCGCTGATTGCCGGCGTTATGGAAATTGCAGCCCGGATCGCTGCCAATTCGCCGCTGGCGGTTAGCGGTTGTAAGGAAATGCTGAACTACAGCCGTGATCACACCGTGGCGGATAGTCTGAAGTACATGGCAACCTGGCAGGCGGGCATGTTCCGCCCTGCGGACATGATGAAAACCTTCCAGGCCAAAGCGCAGAAACAGGCGCCCGAGTACGATGACCTGTTCGCTGTGAAAGGTCTTTTTGAGCAATAGATGGCCTTGAACAATCAGCGTAAATCCAAAGTCTCACCGGTTACCGCCCTGGTGTTCCAGGGTGGAATCGGGGTGGTCGGGCTGCTGGTAATTCTGGTTGCGGATATCCCCGTGCAGATGTTTGGCGCGGGGCTTTTGCCGAGCGTGCTATATGGTGCTCTGGGTGCACTGTGCACATACGGTGCGCTGTTACTGCTTACCCAGATTCCTGCCCTGTTCCCCGATAACCTCGACCGGCAAATGCGTGGCCTGCACAGATTTGCCTCCGGTTACTCCTGGTTTGTTCTTTTTCTGCTCTCGGTTTTCGCCGGTGTGGGCGAAGAACTCCTGTTCCGGGGCGCTGTGCAGGGGTGGCTGGCTGTGCACACGGATACCACAACAGCTGTGCTGGCGGCATCCGTGCTTTTTGGCCTGGTGCACTACGCCTCCTTTACTTACTTTGTGATCGCCACAGGCCTCGGGTTGGTTCTTGGGCTGGCTTACGCGTTATCCGACAGCATTCTGCTGGTTATGGTCTGGCATGGGGTTTACGACATGGTGGCGCTGTTTTGCCTGCTGCGGTTTCCGGAATGGTTTGGTATCAGCGGGCACCCGGAAGATCAGGATTAGCAGTGTGCGGCTTTTAAGGCAGCCGTCAGTCGTTCCATAACGCCGCCACCGTGGCGCCAGAAGTGCCAGTAAAGCTCAACATCAAGCGACTGACCGGGGGCAATACTGACCAACTGTCCTGCATCAATTTCTGGCCGGGCCTGAATCTCCGGGATCATGCCATAACCCATTCCGGCCAGGGCCAGTTTTACGAAGCCTTCGGAGGAAGGGCACAGGTGGTAGGGGAAAGTGCCGGGGTAGCCACTCTGGGCCAGAAACCGGTGCTGCAACTGATCATTGGGCCCGAATACGATTGCCGGCGCTACTTGCAGGTTTTGCTCGTTAAAGCCTTCGCTGAAATAGCGCTTTTTGTACGAAGGTGTCGCCAGGGGCAGATACGTCATGGTGCCAAGCGCAACGCATCGTGCCCCGGCAACCGGCTGTGGGTTGCTGCACAGGCAGGCGGCTACATCACCTTCGCGCATGCGCCTCAGTGCAATGTCCTGATCCTCGACCACCATATCCAGTAACAGTGCTTCCTCCTGACAGAATTCACCAATAGCACCTGCCCACCAGGTTGCAAGGCTGTCGGCATTGAGGGCGATGCGTAACCGCGCGGTCGGCTCCGAAAGAGTGGGAAGCGATTTCGCCAGGTCCCGCTCAAGCAGTTGAACCTGCTGAACATGGTTTAGCAGCTGCTGCCCCGCGGGGGTGGGTCTGGGAACCGGGCTGCGAAACAGAACCGGCTGCCCGATACGGACTTCCAGCGTCCGGATGCGCTGTGATACGGCGGACTGGCTCAGACCAAGCACAGCGCCTGCGCGCTCGAAACCACCGGTTTCAATAACCGTGGCGAGAGCTTCCAGTAATTTATAATCAATCATAAGTAAAACTGATGCGTCATTACGAATATGAATTTCAAGTATAGCGGCAAGCGGCTATTCTTGCGGCATCAAAAATGGAGCAAAGAGCAGTGCTTGAGAGTTCTATTGGGAGTTCATTTGAGAGTTACGTGACGGGTCTGGTTGTCTGTGGCGGTATCATCGTTGCCATCGGAGCCCAGAATGCCTACGTACTGGGCCAGGCAATCCGGCGTGAGCACCACTGGTGGGCCGCCGGTTTGTGCATGACTGCGGATATTGTCCTTTTCACCCTTGGCATGTTCGGCGTGAGCGCGGCTTTGAAGGCAATGCCCCAGGCACTGGAGATCCTGCGCTGGCTCGGAGTGGTTTTTCTCGCGTGGCTGGCGGTACAGGCCTTTGCGCGTGCCGGTCGGGGCAGGGCGGCGCTTGAGGCAGGAGAGGTAACTCGCCGCAGCCTGAAAGGTGTTCTTTTCACCACCCTGGCAGTGACCCTGCTGAACCCTCAGGTGTATCTCGACACCCTTTTGCTGATTCCGGCGGTGGGAGCACAACAGGAGAACGCAACGACTTTTGTGGCGGGCGCCAGCAGCGCGTCTGTTCTGTGGTTTGGTTTGCTGGCCTGGAGTGGGTCGGCACTGGCACCGGTTCTGTCACGCCCGTTGGCGTGGCGGATTATCGATGGCGTAATTGGTATGATGATGGCGGCCATCGCGCTTCATCTGGCGCTTAATGGCAGCCTGTAGCAGTAATGAGGCGAGTCAGTCAAACCGCCGTGCGCCAGAAAAACGGTCTTTCCAGTAGTAGCCGTTAAGTTCCGACATGATGACGCCGGAGGACGTTGATGCGTGGATAAAGCGGTTGTCACCCATATAAATGCCGGCATGCTGGTCTTTTCCCCCGATACGGAAGAATACGATATCGCCGGGTTTAACGTCGTCCGGATGCACCACATCTCCGTAGCGCAGCATTTGTGCGGTTGTGCGGGGCAGTCGCCGCTCCAGACTTTCACGATACGCCGTCGTAATGAATCCTGAGCAGTCGAAGCCGCGGGCTGTCGTACCGCCGTACTGATACGGCGTGCCCTGATAGCGCTCAAAGGCCTGCCACAGTTTTTCAGCCTTTACGGAACCCGGTGCGGACTCAACAGGTGAGTATTGCAGAGCGGCACCCCCGGATTGCAGTTGCTGGTTGCTGGCGCAGCCGCTGATCACAAGGGAGGAAACGGCCAGAATAATGACATATCTGATTGTCATAGCCATGCAGGTTCCTGATCTGTTGTACTTTGACTCAACTGTATTACCGAATCGCCAGGATGTCAGGTTACGGTTTGCCGTATTTGTTATCCTTGCGCCATGCTGAAAATATCCAACACGGTTGAAATCGCCGACTGGGAAATAGAAATCACCCAGATCCGGGCCCAGGGCGCTGGTGGCCAGAACGTCAACAAAGTAGCTTCGGCGGTGCACCTGCGCTTCGATGTGCAGAATTCCGCCCTGCCGCCGTTCTACAAGGAGCGGCTGATGGCCCTGCAGGATCAGCGCATCAGCAAGGAAGGCGTGATTGTGATCAAGGCCCAGTCGTTTCGCACGCTGGAGCTGAACAAGGAGGATGCACTGGAGCGCCTGAAGGAACTGATACAGGAGGCGGTCAAAGTGCAGAAGGTGCGGCGCGCTACCCGGCCCTCAAAATCCGCCCGTCGCAAACGGGTTGACCACAAGACCCGGAAAGGCAGAACCAAAGCCCTGCGGGGCAAGGTTCAGGTCTGACCGACTTCCGGCCCGCATTTCCTGGATTCGATTTCCCTTATAAATGATTCTATATCCGCGAACGCCTGTTCTGCTTCGGGCAGCATGGGTGTGAAAATCTGCCAGACATGCACCATGCCTGCCCAGGTATGAAGCTGCACCGGTGAGCCTTCGGCTTTTGCTTTGGCTGCGTATCGTCTGGCGTTATCCAGAAGCATCTCGGATTCGCTTGCCTGGATCAGTATGGGTGGCAGGTTGGCCAGGTTATTTCTGAGGGGCGAGGCTACCGGGCTGGCAGGAGATACCCGGAATGCGGCCAGGGTGGCCCACCAGATAATCGGTCGGGGTATTTTTGATAGCCCGCCAAAGGTAGGGCCGAGCATGGCATCGGTCGCAATATTGTTGCGGTTGCTGGGCGCGGTAAGCGTCAGATCTGTGGATGGGGAAAATGCGATGGCGCCATCGGCCTGGCGCAGACCGCTTTCGCGAATCCAGGCCAAAAGCCCGAGGGTGTGGCTGCCACCGGCTGAATCTCCGGCTACCAGAATGAATGACGCATCCCCCGGCCCGTCCGGGCCATTTTCCGCCAACCAGGTGTAGGCTTTCCGGCAATCACGCACGCCGTCCATAAACCGGTGTTCCGGCATAAGGCGATAATCCACTGCAAAGACGGCGGCGTTGGCAACGTGGGACAAACGATCTGTTATGGCACGGTGACTGCGCGGGCTGCCGGCGACCCAGGCGCCACCATGAATATAGAGAATCCGGCGCTTTGTATCTGCGCCGGGGGCAATAACCCACTCTCCGCGGGGGTTGTCGCAGTGCCGGAACTCGGACGCCAGCTCAAGGCCGTCACTCAGGCTGTCCATGTATTTTCGCATCGCCATCAGCCGCGCTTTGCCGCGAAGCCCCCTGCCAGCCCGGCCCATTTCCCGGATACGCTCCAGAACCTCCCGATTCTCAGCGCTGGGGCTGGCATTGCTCACGGAATATTTTTCCCGGTCCAGGTAGGACAAGTCCTCGACGCGAAACAGAATAAGCGTCAATACAACGACGAGCAAAATAACGGTAGCGATAATCCAGAACATGAGTTGTCCGTATCCTGAGAGTTGGCCCGAATAGCTCGGGCACACTATGCTTTGGGTACAAAGCATCGCAGATTTTTGTGGTTGATGCCCTCAAATGTCACAAAAGGAGAAGGGCGTTGCAAATTGCATATCGGGCCAGGGATATCACGGAAGCACACATAGTTGCCGGCTTACTGAACGCCCATGGTATTGAGACTTTTGTGGGTGGCCATTACCTGCAGGGTGCGATGGGCGAAATTGGCGCAGCCGGCTTCAGTAATGTTCATGTGGACGACGACGATCTCTACACGGCTAGACAGCTCATTATGGAATATGAAGCGAGTAGTCGCAGCCCTGTGACCATGGAAAACCGGGATGACAAACCGGATTCGTATGCCCGCTGGTTTTTACTGGTTATGGCGGTGCTGGGGTTGATCTGGCTGAATCTGTGATCAAGAGTAAGGGGCCGTAATTAGTCAGTACCTGAAATTCAATGGATAAACGGAGCGTAAAAATTATGGTAGACAGCCACTCGAAAAAACCGGTTATGTTGATTACTGGTGCGTCGTCGGGCATTGGCGCCGCAACGGCACGGGCGGCCTACGAAGAGGGCTACCGGCTTGTTCTTGCAGCCCGTTCAGCCAACAAGCTGAAAGCCTTGCAGGCCGAGCTTGGAGACGATGATAGCGTGTTGATTGTCGAATGTGATGTGCAGAACGGTGACGATCAAAAGGCGATGGTCGAACAGGCCCTTGAGGCATTTGGCCGTTTGGACAGTGTGTTTGCAAACGCTGGCCGGGGTGGAGAACCAGGGGGCTTCAGCGAGGCCGATCCGGAGGTCTGGAAGGATATGATCCTCACCAACATTTACGGTGTTGGCCTGACTGTTCAGCATTGCCTGCCGGCGCTTCGGGAAAGCAAAGGGCACTTGTTACTGACCGGCTCCGCCGCAGGCAGGGTAACCATTCCCGGCTCAATGTACAGTGCTACCAAATGGGCAGTTACCGCTATCGGGTATGGCGTTCGCGAAGAGTTGCGCGGTTCCGGTGTAAGGGTAACCCTGATAGAGCCGGGTATGGTCGATACGCCGTTTTTCGATAAGCCGCCGGCTCACGCCCTGAAGCCGGATGACATAGCTCGCGCGGTCATTTATGCGGTCTCCCAACCCTCGCATGTGGATGTTAATGAAATTCTGGTGCGCCCAACGCCTGCCGAGTAGAAATAGCGGCCCGCGCCCCGCTTGACGGGGCCTATCGTTTAACGCTGCGCTGTCTCGGTTTTCCGGCTTTGGGGCGTTTGCGTGATGTGGGTTTTTTGCCGGCTTTCCTGCTGTTCTTCTGTCCGCCCCCGTGTCCGAATTCCGGTGGGCGCGGTGGGCGCGGTGGGCGCCTGGACTTGCCTGCTGGTTTTTTGCCCGAGCCTGCAGGTTTGTCCGGGGCACCCTCCGAAGATGAATCACGAATTGCATCGAACAGCCCGGCCAGTTCTTTCTTTGTAAGGTCCCGCCATTGGCCCACCGGCAGACCTTTCAGGTTCACGTTCATAATGCGGACGCGCTCTAGCCGGGTGACTTCATACCCGAAATGCTCGCTCATCCTGCGGATCTGGCGGTTCAGCCCCTGCACCAGGATGATACGGAATACAAAGCGGCTCTCCTGAATCACTTTGCATTTTTTCGTCACTGTGCCGAGGATGGGCACGCCTGCCGCCATGCCCTCGATAAACGATTTGGTAATGGGCTTATCAACTGTGACCACATATTCTTTTTCATGATTATTGCCAGCGCGCAGGATTTTGTTGACCAGGTCCCCATTGCTGGTCATGAAAATCAACCCCTGCGAATCCTTGTCGAGGCGCCCGATGGGAAAAATACGGGTACTATGGCCAACAAAGCGCTGAATGTTGTATTTTTCCGAATCATCTGTGGTACTGACGATGCCCACCGGCTTGTTAAGCGCTATGAATACGAGATCTTCTTCAGCCCTGGGTTCTATTACCTGGCCGTTCACCCGGACAGTATCATCAGGCAATACCTGATCGCCCACGCTGGCCCGCTTTCCATTGATATAGACATTGCCCTGTTCAATGTAGCGATCGGCCTCGCGGCGGGAACACATTCCGCTTTCGCTGATGTATTTGTTTAGACGGGTGGAGGTATTGCTGGTCATTGATTGTCCGGTTGAGCCACTGAGTGGGTACATCATAACAGGGCATGCACGGATTTGGATTGAGTATGCAGAAATGGCCACAAGCGTTTGGACATCAGCCTGACAAGCGCGTGCGAGAAGGCTCCATGTGCACCGTTTGCGAACAAGGTGTGCTGGCTCGGTTTTGGGTGATAGAAAACAGGGAATATCTGCGTTGCCCGCGCTGTGAAGCAACGCTCCTGGCCCGGGCAAACTGGCTTGGCCTGGATGAGGAGAGGGCGGTTTACGATCTTCACAATAATGATCCGGACGACGCGGGCTATCGGGCGTTTCTCGAAAAGCTTGCCTTCCCCATGCTTGAACGTGTTCCGCAGGGAGCTTCCGGGCTTGATTTCGGCTGCGGCCCGGGCCCGGCCCTTGCACGGATGCTGCGTGAAGCGGGAATGGGTATGACGCTTTACGATCCTTTTTTCTACCCCAGCCGGCCCGCTCCGGGCCGCCGGTTCGACTTCATCACCTGCACGGAGGTAGTGGAGCACCTGCACCACCCGGCAAAGGTTTTCAGGCAATTGGATGGCTTGTTAAAGCCCGGGGGGTGGCTTGGCATTATGACGTGCTTTCAGACCAGCGATGAGCGGTTCGATAACTGGCATTACCGGCGGGACCCCACTCACATTGTGTTCTACCGTGAATCGACGCTGTATCTTGTTGCCAAACGCATGGGCTGGGAGTTGTCGGTGCCACAAAAGGATGTGGCGTTTTTTCATAAGTCTTTATGAGACCGGGGGCGATATGCCCCCGGTTTTCCTGCGGGCGGTTAAGTCATTACAGCCAGGTAAGGCCCACGCTGATAATCACACCCGTGATTATCAGCAGCATCAGGCAGTACCCCATAATGTCTTTGGCTTTGAGCCCCGCAATCGCGAGAACCGGTAATGCCCAGAAGGGTTGCAGCAGGTTCGTCCAGGCATCGCCCCATGCAACTGCCATGGCCACTCTTGGGATACTGGCGCCCAGCTCCTGCGCCGCTGGCAGCATGACCGGCGCCTGCACGGCCCATTGGCCTCCACCGGAGGGTACAAAAATATTCACCAGCCCTGCACTGATAAAGCTCCAGAACGGCAGGCTCTCTGCCGTTGCCATGGATACAAAGCCGGAAGAAATGCTGGCTGCAAGGCCCGAGGCTGTCATCACGCTCATGATTCCGGCATAGAATGGAAACTGAATAACGATACCTGAGCCCCCCTTGACCGCTTCGTGCAGGCTGTCGAGAAGTCTCTTGGGGGTTTGATGAAGAATGATCGCCAGGAACAGGAACATGAAATTAACGATGTTCAGGTTCAGGCCGCCGCCATCTATAAAATACTGGAATATAAACGCAAGGCCACTGAAACCCATCAGCCAGGCCAGAATTCGGCTGTTTTCAAGGTGATCGGCCGGGCGCTGTATAGAAACCCTGGTGTCAGGCTCGTCATCAAGTACCGCAGGGTCTACAAAGGTGCTGTGCTCTTCAGAGGGCAGCATCATGCGATTTACCAGGGGAACGACAATAAACAATGCCACGATAATCCCGAGGTTGAAGAATGCAAAGATGGTTTCGCCAGTGCCAATTACGCCGATTACATCGGCGGTAAAGTGCCCGTCGGTTGCAATGACCAGAGGAATTGAACCGGCCAGGCCGCCGTGCCAGACGATAAAGCCGGAGTAGGCACTGGCAATCAGTAATGGGTAATGAACCCTGACTTGCCGGGCAAGGGCCTTCGCAAAGAGGGCGCCTACCACAAGCCCGAATCCCCAGTTAATCCAGCTCGCAATCAGGGCGACGAAGGTTACCAGCACGATAGCTTGACCGGGTGTGCTGGCAAGTGCCGCAACCCGGTTCAGTATTCCCCGGACAAATGGCGTGCTTGCCAGCATAAACCCGGTAACCAGAACAAGCAGCATCTGCATCGAGAATGTAAGCAGGTTCCAGAAGCCGTCACCCCACATTTCGATCACCGCCATCGGGCCATGCCCTTCAAACACCATGGCGGCAATAAACGTGAGGAGAGAAAGAATCAGAACAAAAAGATAGGGATCCGGCAGATATTTATCCACCAGACTGACCATCGGTCGCGCAGCTCTGTCAAGCATTGGGAGTCTCCTTATTCTTATTACATTTCTTTTATAGCAGCTTAGACGGTTATCGGTTAAATGCCAAACTAAAAGGAATAAGCGGGAGGCTCAGGAATGCTTTTGATAAAGACAGCAGGCACATGCGGCCAGAATCATAAGATGGCCCGGAGTCAGAATGTTGAAAGCCCGGTAGCTTCCATAAGGCGATAACGCCAGTAGCGCAGTGTCGAGTCGTCGGCCCAGTGTTCGTAAGGCAGGCTCATCACAGGGTTGCTTCCGGGGCCGGATTGCCACTGCTGTTCAAAGAAACCCAGGGCTTTGGTGGCCAGCGCTGATTCTGGTGGGACGGACACCCATACATTGGTTTCCAGGTTAAGGTCATCGAGGTTGCGCCGTGTAAAGTTCGCTGAGCCCAGAAGAAGCTGGGTCTGGTCCGCCAGTGGACGCAGTATCAGCAGCTTGCTGTGGCATTGTTCACCCGACGTATTGCACCAGCGTACCGGAATGCCGGCTTTGTGAAGTTCCAGAGCGACCTGCCGGTTGGGGATGCCGCTTTTCTGGTGGCCGAAAGCTTCATTGTTGGCGTCGAGAAGTACCCGTACCTTTACACCACGTTTATGGGCACCCAGCAGGGCTGTAACGATATCGCGGTGTGAAAGGTAGAAGAAGGCGAGGTCCAGCCGGTCGCCGCTCCGGGCTCCCGAGATCATCCGGAGAGCCGTTTCCCGGATTGCGGATTCTGTTTTTACCGCGATACGGCCGGCGGCATTGTGATCGTTTGTCTGGCGCGAATTTGCCCGGCTGATCAGTCTGTCCAGTGTTGGGCTGGGCTGGCCAGACATGGCCAGAACCGCCTGCTCGGTCTTCAGAACATCGGTCACCGCCGGGCCGGTAAAGCTGATGGCTGTATTGCTGTGCCGGCTGCTGCCATCGTGGGGGTTGGCAGAGGTGATGATGGCACGCAGTTTTTCCCCGTCATCGGCCACCAGAACTTTACGGTGGTTCGCTTTGAAGTTGGGTAACGCAAGGTAGCTGCGGATGGTGACGGGCCGGGTTCCCAGAGCGTTTGGCAGCCAGCCACCTTCGGAATTATTGCCGAACCACTGGCAGCAGATCCGCCAGATTGCCGACCATGCGGGATTACTGTCACGCAGTGGCCGCAGGTTGGTTTCCGTCACCGGAATGCCGGCCCGGCGAAGTGCCTGAAACCAGGGTGATACCGATCCGCCGTAAAGCGTATTCAGCGGATCAGAGATAACAACAATCTCCAGTTCCGGTTGCTCAGCCTTCCTGTTTATCAGTGCCCTGTTAAGTTGCTCAGCCAGAGGGCGGTGCACGACACCTTCAGGGCTGCTGCTGTTGAACAGGAACATATCGACCAGCACGAAGGATTTTGCCTGGCCGATCAGGCGCAGGATTTCATCGAATATTTCATGGTCGAGGGTTTCTGAGCCATCGCTGTGATGATAGGTCGCATCCACCAGCAAGGTCGCGTCGCTGAGCGGGCGCGCCCCGCCGTTATAGCTGATGCCCTCTGGCAGAGGCTTGTACGTATGATAAAGGCCCACGCCAACCAGTGTCAGGGCGATGAGTGCGAGCAGTACCTTCACGGTCATAGAGGGCCCGGTTCCGGTTCAGTCTGCCGTGTTCTTTTTGACCAGGGCAGAAAAACGTTCAAGAAGACCAGCGGCTTCCGGAGCTTCGGTAACTGAATCGCGCATGGCTTGTGGGTCAAAGCCTTCGCGCTCCAGGTCTGGCGCCTGCACACCCAGATAGGCTTTCATGACAGCCTCTGAAAATTCCGGGTGGAACTGCACGCCCCACGCAAGCCGGCCCACCCGGAATGCCTGATGCGGCTCGAATTCGTTACGGCCAAGCAGAATGGCATTCGCAGGCAGGCGTAATACAGACTGCTTGTGGGTGAGCTGGGCGCGGAAACTGGCAGGCATGCCGGTAAACAGCGGGTCATCCTGAGCCTCATGCAGCAGCTCGACACACCTTGTTCCACTCTCGCGCCCCTCCGGGTGATATCCCACCTCGCCGCCCAGGGCGTGCGCCAACAGTTGGTGTCCGTAACAGACGCCGAGCAGGGGGATGGCTTTTTGTACAGCCTGCGCCAGCCATGCTGCGGCCTGTTCACTCCAGGGCTCACGATCACTGACCATGGCAGGGGAGCCTGTTACTACAATGCCGTCCCAGTCAGCCGGGTCCTGGGGCAAGTCTCCGGCTTCCGCATCGAATACGGTTATGTCGAGCCCGGGGGATAGCCCCTGCACAAACCATTCGTCGAAGTCGCCGAACTGCTCTTTAATGCTTGGGTAGGTGCTGCCTGTTTTAAGGATCACTACTCTTGGGTTTGACTGGCTCACTGCTCTGGCAATTCCGCGTTGTGGAAGATGTTCTGCACGTCGTCCAGTTCATTCAGCATGTCGCAAAATTTTTCGAACATGGGAATGTCATCGCCTTCCACAACAGTTGTGGTTTTTGGCAGGAACTGGATCTCGTCTACCTCGAAATCAATGTCCGCAAAAGCGTCTGTCAACGCCTGGCGGGCTTTGGCGTATTCCGTATTTGGTGTGAATACCGTGATCTGGCCATCTTCGTTTTCGATATCGGTAACGTCAACATCAGCTTCCATCAGGGCTTCAAGAACGGCGTCTTCGTCCTGGCCTTTAAATACAAAAATGGCGCAGTGGTCGAACATATGCGCTACGGTGCCCGGCGTGCCGATTTTGCATTTGGTTTTGGTGAAGGCCAGGCGAACATCGCCAAAGGTACGGTTTGGGTTGTCAGTCAGGCAGTCCACGATCACCATACAGTTGCCGGGGCCGTAGCCTTCGTAACGAGCCGGTGAATAATCTTCTCCGGCACCACCTTTGGCTTTCTCTATGGCTTTTTCGATAACGTGAGAAGGTACCTGGTCTTTCTTCGCGCGCTCAATCAGCCCGCGCAGAGACAGGTTAGCCTGGGGGTCAATGCCGCCGGACTTGGCCGACATATAAATTTCGCGCCCGTACTTGCTGTACACCTTGGTTTTGGCCGCCGCTGTTTTGGCCATGGATTCTTTGCGGTTCTGGTAGGCTCTGCCCATTTTTGCGCTGCCTCATACTTGCTGTAGAAAAGGCAGGATTTTACGCAAGAATAGCAGTTTGGGACAGGCCTATTTGGTTGGCCTGCCCCGTGGCTGCTCAGATATAGTCAACGGGGGCGCGATAGCTGTCCTGACCCATCAGATCGATACCACACTCCACATTGCTGACCCAGCTAAGGAACCGGTCAACCATTGTGGCCCCCTCAAAGCGTTTTCCGTGCTGGGGCACAATCATTTCAACATCCATTTCCCGAACCATGTTGGCCCACAGCCGGCAGACCTTGTTTGAGGCTATGTAGCGCCGGTGGAACCCCGTCATGTGAGGGATGTGACGGTCAAAATCCTGTACCGGCAGGTGATCGTCTCCACCTCCCATGGATGCACCCAGGTCGCCGGAAAACAGGATTTTCGAGACCGGATCGTAGAATTGAAGATTGCCCACCGAGTGCATGAAGTGGGCCGGTAGACACTGAAGATAAGAGTCGCCGAATCTGACATTGGCACCTGCATCCGGAATGCTGATGATCCGGTCGTAAACGCTGCCGCTCAGCTGATTGCTGACAAAGCCTGAAACAAGGTGTGGCAGGAAGCGGGCCCACAGCCTGGAGGTGACAATTTTTGCACCGGTATGAACAATCCAGCGGTCTATGGCGCCAATAATGTCGGGATCCTGATGGGATGCAAACACAAAGTCCATATCCTTGATGCTCATGTACTTTGATGCGGCCATGGCCAGCGGCGTGTAGGTAAGGTCACCACCCGGATCAATCAGCGCTTCGTGTTTACCGTCAACGATAAGAAACTGGTTGGACTGGACACCTTCGCCGGTAACCAGGGAATCGAACATAAGGCATTTGTGGTGTCCATTATCAAACAGGACAATTGGCTCGTTTGCCATTTTGATCTCCGCAGAATGAAGGCCGGCCGGCGTGGTCCGTTATTGCAAGTGCGCGGAGAGTACAAAATTGACGAATGACAACAATTGCCTCAGGTCAATTCTCTGATATCAATCAGGTAACGAATTGTTGCGTTTGATAAAGTGGGTCAGGCCAGTTCCGGAATCTGCCGGATGCCACGGCGTATGGCGTGCTCCAGGCCAGCGCTCAGCAGTTTGCCCGTGTAGGGCACAATATCGTCAAAGGTAATGCGATAGCGCACGCGTGTGTGGCCCTCCGGAGTATCCTCAAAACGAATCCGGCCCAGATGATTACGGATCGGGCTGAGGCTGGTGATGGTGTACTCAATCAGCACATCCGGCTCGAAACTGGTGACCGTTTCTTCCAGACCAATAGGGCCAATGCCAAGCTTACGCACAGAGCCCAGGCCGTTAGGGTCTGCCTGGTTACTGTTCTTGATTCGTTTGACTGGCGCGCCCAAAAGTTTCCCGAAGGTTTTATGGTCGGCAAATAGCTCGAAAACCCTGCTGCGGGGTACTTCGATGGTTTCATCAATCTCAAAGGTATGGGTAGCCATTGGAATGCCCGTTTTATGTTGTTTCTCCAAAGACTAACGGTTCAGGCTCTGCAACAAAAGTCGCAGTTGGCGGCAGGTTGAGGACTGGCCTGTTAAGCCGTAAACCCGCCAGAGGATTGTCCGCTAGTGCCGTGGAGTGTGCCGGTAATCCCTCGGTGACTGTCCCATAACCTTCTTGAAAAGCCGGGAAAAATAATAGGCGTCGTCGTAGCCCAGGCGGTGGCTGATTTCTGTGAAGCTCAGTTTAGTTGCGTCCAGCATTTGGCACGCTCTTTCTACTTTCAGGTGAAGAAAGTGCTGAATGGGAGAGGTGCCTGTCTGCTGCCGGTAGCGGGTAGCAAAGTGAGCGGGGGAAAGACCTGCAAGGTCGGCAAGCTGTTCCAGAGAAAGGCGCTTGTCGAGATGTTCGTGCATATAGTTGTTGATGGTGTCCAGCTCTGCCTGATGCTGCTGGCTGGTTTCATCAACACTGATGGGAACGGCCGCAAGCAGCTGTCGCAGGCGGTTGGCGGCGTGAATCAGGCCGCGGGCGCGGAAACCGGTCTGGCGAACGGAAAGCAGGCCGTTAAAATCCACAATTAACCGTGGCTGTCGCCCCAGGTGCCGGATGGGTACTGCATCTTCGAACCCCATGTACTTGCGAAACTCCTCTGCCAGTGGCCCTGTGTAGTGCACCCAGTGAATGGTCCAGGGGTTGTCCGGGTCTGCGGTGTAACGATGGTTGGCGCCGGCGGGCAACAGCAGAAGATCCCCTGCTTCCATGGTATGAGGCTCGCCCTTTACGCTCAAAAATGCCCGTCCTTCAGTGCAGTAAATCAAAAGATTGTCGCGATGGTGTTCCCTGTGCATGTGGTGGCCTGACGCGCGCCGATAATGGCCAAACGCCAGTGGGTAGAGATCCCGGGTAAGGGGGTGCTCAGACAAAAGGCTCACAATGGGGGTTGGTACTACGTAGCGAATGCTGTCTTTGGGAACAGGCCATTGGGAGGTTTGTGCCATGTTTGTTGCTACCGTTTAGAGTGCGGCAATCGAAAGATAGTCCATCATGAGCGAAATTTAGTCAATCATCAAGGCTGGGTGGGCGTGCTAAGGTCTATCCATACCTTGCTAGAGCAGCAAAGCTTTAGTTCGTTTCCCGCAAAACAACAAACAGGGGTTTTGATATGAAAAACGTTCCACTGTACCTGGCCGGCGAATTTGTTCAGAGCCAGACCAGCGAATGGATTGACGTGACCAACCCGGCCACCAACGAAGTGATTGCCAAGGCTCCGTGCACCACCGATGCCGAGATGCGCAAAGCGATTGAGGCTGCGGGTGAGATGTTCAAAACCTGGAAAGAGGTTCCGGTTTCCGAACGTGCGCGGGTCATGCTGCGTTACCAGGCACTGCTGAAAGAACACCACGATGAAATTGCTGAAATCCTGTCCCAGGAAACCGGCAAAACCTTTGACGATGCCAAGGGCGACGTTTGGCGCGGCATTGAAGTGGTTGAACATGCGGCCAACATTCCCTCCCTGATGATGGGTGAAACTGTCGAAAACGTTGCGCGGGAGGTGGACACCCACTCCTGGATTCAGCCTTTGGGCGTGTGTGCCGGCATTACACCGTTTAATTTCCCGGCGATGATTCCCCTGTGGATGTTCCCCATGGCCATTGCCTGCGGTAACACCTTCATTCTCAAACCCTCCGAGCAGGATCCGCTCACTCCTATGCGCCTTGCCGAGCTGTTTGAAGAAGCCGGTGCGCCCAAGGGTGTTCTGCAGGTTGTGCACGGGGGTAAGGAACAGGTGGATGTGCTGCTCACCGATCCCGCGATTAAAGCTGTGTCTTTCGTGGGGTCTGTGCCGGTTGGCCGTTATATCTACGAAACCGGTACCCGCCACATGAAGCGCGTTCAGAGCTTTGCCGGCGCCAAGAACCACATGGTTATCATGCCGGATGCAGACAAGCAGCAGGTTATTAATGCCCTCGTCGGTGCGTCTGTGGGTGCGGCTGGCCAGCGTTGCATGGCTATTTCCGTAGCCGTATTTGTGGGTGAGGCCCAGGCCTGGATTCCGGAACTGAAAGAAGCCATGGCAAAAGTTCGCCCGGGTGCCTGGAACGACTCCGGCGCCAGCTATGGCCCGGTGATCTCGCCCAAAGCCAAGGATCGTGTTGAAGCACTCATTGCCAGCGGCGAAGCCCAGGGCGCAAACCTGCTTCTGGATGGCCGTGGCTGCACGGTGGATGGTTTGCCCGATGGCAACTGGGTTGGCCCCACCCTGTTCTCGGGCGTAACCACCGAGATGGACATCTACAATGAAGAAATCTTCGGCCCGGTGCTCGCGTGTATGGAAGAAGACAGCCTGGCCGATGCCATTGCGCTGATCAACAAGAGCCCCTATGGCAACGGTGTATCCATCTTCACCAGTTCCGGCGGTGCTGCCCGCAAGTTCCAGCATGAAATCGAAGTGGGCCAGGTGGGCGTTAACATCCCCATTCCTGTGCCTCTGCCGTTTTTCTCCTTCACCGGCTGGAAAGGATCCTTCTACGGTGATCAGCATGCGTACGGCAAACAGGCGGTGCGCTTCTATACTGAGACCAAAACGGTTACATCACGCTGGTTCTCCAGTGAGGCGTCGACGGAAGCAAACTTCTCTATCCAGTTGCGTTAATTGCGTTGACGGTGGGATTGCCTGGGCCGGAACCTGTTTCCGGCCCCTTTTTCATCCCGCGTGACCAGGGACTCTTGAATCTGGCTGGGGCCCTTGAATCTGGCTGAGGCTCTTGAAACTGGAGAGAAACGATGGACTTTAACCTGACTGAAGATCAGCTGGCGTTCCGCGAAGCGGCACGTGCCTTTGCTGAAAAAACCATGGCGCCCCATGCGGCCAAATGGGATGACGAACACATCTTCCCGGTTGATGTACTGAAAGAAGCCGGCGAAATGGGCTTTATGGGGATTTACACCCCGGAAGCGCTTGGCGGCATGGGACTTTCCCGGCTGGACACTTCCGTAATTGTGGAAGAACTGGCCGCTGCCTGCCCCTCAACGGCGGCGTTCATTACCATTCATAATATGGCGACCTGGATGGTGGCGAGCTTTGCGGCCGATGACCTCAGGCAGGAAATCGTTCCCAAGCTGGCCAGTGGCCAATGGCTTGCGTCTTACTGTCTTACGGAGCCCGGTGCCGGTTCCGATGCGGCCAGCCTGCGAACCAAAGCGGTTCGGGACGGCGACAGTTATGTGATCAATGGCAGCAAGGTGTTCATATCCGGCGCCGGCGATACCGATATTCTTGTGTTGATGGCTCGGACCGGCGCGCCGGATTCAGGCTCCAGGGGAATTTCCACCTTTGTAATCCCTGCAGATGCGGAAGGCATTTCCTACGGCAAGAACGAAGAAAAAATGGGCTGGCACAGCCAGCCTACCCGGATGATCAATCTCGAGAACGTCCGTATTCCCGCAACCAATCGGGTGGGCGAAGAGGGCGACGGATTCGCCATTGCCATGAAGGGGCTTGATGGCGGTCGCCTCAATATTGCCACCTGCTCACTGGGCGGGGCGCAGGCCGCGTTACTCAGAGCCCGCAACTACATGCACGAACGGCAGCAGTTCGGCAAACCCCTGGCCGCCTTTCAGGCCCTGCAATTCAAGCTGGCAGATATGGCGACCAATCTGGTGGCGGCCCGGCAGATGGTGCGCCTCGGTGCCTTCAAGCTGGACAGGGGAGATACCGAAGCCACTTTGCACTGCGCCATGGCCAAACGGTTCGCAACCGACGTCTGCTTTGATGTGGTGAATGATGCACTGCAACTGCACGGTGGTTACGGTTATATCCGGGAATACCCTCTGGAGCGTTATTTGCGCGATTTGCGTGTGCACCAGATTCTGGAAGGTACCAATGAAATCATGCGGTTAATTGTTGCCCGTCGCCTGCTGGATGACGGTGTGGCCGAGGCCATTCAATAACTCGCAAAAAAATAACAGGAGAAGGAAGATGAGCGATCTGATTCAGCTCGAAAAACGCGGACACATTGCGATACTGACCATCAATAACCCGCCGGCCAATACCTGGACGGCGGAGTCCCTGCCTGCACTGACCAAAATCGTTCGCGAACTCAACGAAGACAGGAACATTTTTGCGCTGGTTCTGACCGGGCAGGGCGAGAAATTCTTCTCCGCCGGGGCTGATCTTAAAACCTTTGCCGATGGCGACAAGGCCCGGGCGAATGAAATGGCTCAGCTCTTTGGTGAGGCCTTCGCGGCATTGACGGCGTTCCGGGGAGTATCCATTGCGGCTGTGAACGGCTACGCCATGGGTGGAGGCCTTGAGTGTGCGCTGGCCTGTGATATCCGCATCGCCGAAGAGCATGCCCAGATGGCATTGCCGGAAGCAACCGTTGGCTTGCTGCCCTGTGCTGGTGGCACCCAGAACCTGCCCTGGCTCGTGGGAGAGGGCTGGGCCAAGCGCATGATCCTGTGTGGCGAGCGGGTCAAGGCCGAGAAAGCACTGCAGATTGGCCTGGTTGAAGAGGTTGTTGAAAGCGGCAAGAGCCTGGATAAGGCTCTGGAGCTGGCTGAAATGGCGTGCAAACAGAGCCCGTCCTCCGTCGCCCGCTGCAAGACGCTGGTGATGAGTTCCCGGGATGGCCGCAGCCACTCGGACAGCTGGCGCATGGAGCGTGAGCTGTTTGTTGAACTGTTCTCAACGGAAGACCAGAAAGAAGGTGTGAACGCCTTCCTGGAAAAACGTAAGCCGGAATGGAAAAACCGCTGAAAGCCCTTCAATCACTGAGGCTCACCGGTTCAAGGAATTTTTATGAGTAATCAATCTGCAAAAAACAATCAGCCAATTGTTTTTGAAGAATGGAAAACCGCAGACGGCGCGCTGATTGCCGTGGCCCGGCTGAATACGCCCAAGACCCTCAACTCACTTTCGCTTGAGATGATCCGGATGCTGACGCCACAGCTCAGAAACTGGGCTGAGGATGATCGCGTTCGTGCCGTCTGGATCGAAGCTGAGGGCGACAAAGCCTTTTGCGCCGGCGGCGATATTGTGGCGCTATACAGGAGCATGACCGAACCACAAAGTGGCGGTGGTGCCAGTTTGGGCGAGCTCTTCTTTACCGAAGAATACGAACTGGATTATCTGATCCACTCGTATCCGAAGCCGGTTGTTTGCTGGGGGCATGGCATAGTTATGGGTGGTGGCATTGGCATTATGGCCGGTGCTTCCCACAGGGTGGTTACCGAAGCATCCATGCTGGCCATGCCGGAAAGCAGTATCGGCCTCTATCCGGATGTGGCAGCCGGCTGGTTTCTGAACCGCACCCCCGGGCGCACAGGGCTGTTTCTGGGTTTGACCGGCGCCCGCATGAACGCGGCAGACGCAATGTTTGTCGGCCTCGCCGACCGGTTTATCAAACATGAACTGAAAGCCGCCGTGGTTGCGGATCTGACCGCACACAACTGGCAGGGCGAGGACGCCTTTGCTGTAGTAGGTAGTGTGCTCCGGCAGCACGAAGACCAGAGTAATGATGTTTTGCCCGACTCCCGGGTACGGGCTCATTTCGACGAAATCAACCGTGTCACTGACGCCGACACCCTGGCCGATATGGTCGCCCAGATGAAAGAACTCTCGGCTGGTGAAGGCTGGCTTGCCAAGGCAACCACACCTCTGGAAACGGCATCGCCCACGTCGCTGGCATTGTGCTGGCAACACTTGCGCAATTGCCGCCTGGACAGTCTTCGGGAAGTCCTTGATAAAGAGCTTACGCTTTCCAAAAACTGCCTCAGCAAAGGGGAGTTTGCCGAGGGTGTGCGTGCGCTCCTGATTGACAAGGACAAGCAGCCACGCTGGCGCTACGCCTCGCTGGAAGAAATGGACAGCGACTGGATTGACAGTTTTTTCGAGAACTAGCCAAACAGGCCGCCGGAGCAGAACGCGGCCCACTCAACCGAATACAAAAACAAGGGGATGATTATGGCAACGATTACCTTTATTGGCCTGGGCAACATGGGTGGCCCCATGGCCAGCAACCTTGTAAAAGCCGGTCACGACGTAACTGTGTTTGACCTGTCAAAAGACGCAGTGGCAGCACTGGTTTCTGAAGGGGCAAAAACCGCAGACACCGCCCACGAAGCGGCGAAAGGTGCTGAGTGTGTGATTACCATGCTGCCGGCAGGCAAGCACGTTGAAGCTGTGTATCTGGGGGAAGATGGTTTGCTGGCGGCTCTGCCGGATGGCACTCTGGTGATTGATTCGTCTACCATCTCGCCGGAAACCGCTCGTGGTGTAGCAGAACAGGCCGAAGCCAGGCGCATTCCATTCCTGGATGCCCCGGTTTCCGGTGGTGTGGGTGGTGCCAAAGCGGGCACATTGACCTTTATCTGTGGCGGTGATGAGGACACCTACAACAAAGCAAAACCAATTCTGGAAAGCATGGGCAAGAATATCTTCCATGCCGGCGATCACGGTGCCGGCCAGGTTGCCAAAATCTGCAACAACATGCTGTTGGCCATTCTGATGGCAGGCACCAGTGAAGCCTTGGCGCTGGGTGTGAAAAACGGGCTGGATCCTGCAGTTCTCTCGGAAGTCATGAAGCAGAGTTCCGGTGGCAACTGGGCGTTGAACGTATACAACCCCTGGCCTGGCGTGATGGAAGGGGTACCCGCATCCCGGGGGTACGAAGGCGGTTTTCTGGTCAACCTGATGAACAAGGATCTTGGCCTGGCTTTCGATAATGCCGTAAAGAATCATGCTGCCATTCCCATGGGTTCTCTCGCCCGCAACCTGTTTGAGCTGCACGCCGGGCAGGGCAATGGGACTCTGGATTTCTCCAGTATCCAGCGTCTTTACAAGCCTGAGTGATACCTGCCGGGGCACAGCCTTCTGTGCCCCGTAATTCCTACCGAAAAGAGCCTTTTCCGGCTTTTTATTTCTGAGCGTCAGCGTAAAAATCCGTTGAGCAAGGTAACTATAAGTAGGACAATTAATTTCCTTATTAGTGGATCGGTCACGAATATAACGTAGCCGGTTTCTGGTCACGGTTGCGGGCTACTTTACCTATGCTGACGAACACCTTTGTGCTTTATTTATCGACAGTGCTGATCTGGGGATCGACATTTATTGCGATCCCTCTGCAGTTGGGTGAAGTGCCCGGCGATGTCTCCATTGCCTACCGGTTTGGCCTGTCTGCGCTGGTGCTGATGCTTTGGTGCAGCTTCACACGCCGGAATTTGAGATTCGGCTTTCGTCAGCATCTCTGGATGGCAGGGCAGGGCCTGATGCTGTTCGGGTTTAATTATATGCTGGTTTATCAGGCTTCCGCCGATATCACCAGTGGATTGATTGCGGTGGTGTTCTCCACAATTATTGTGATGAACATCATCAACGGCGCCCTGTTTTTTGGCAATCGCGTGCCGCGCGCGGTTATCGGGGGAGCCGCTCTCGGACTTGTGGGTATCTGCCTGGTGTTTCTGCCCGAAGTTCGCGCTCTGGACGCAGATGGCACTACCTTGCGCGCCATCATCCTGAGCCTGTTAGGAACCTTCATCACTTCTTTCGGGAACATGCTCTCCGCCCGCAATCAGTTATCAAAGCTGCCCGTTATGCAAACCAATGCCTATGGCATGGCCTACGGTGCCCTTGCGCTGGCGCTGATTGCCTGGGGCAGGGGGGAAATGTTTTCGTTCGAGGCTACCTGGACTTATACGGGCTCTCTGGCCTATCTGGCTCTGGTAGGGTCGGTGCTGGGTTTCGGAAGCTTCCTCACGCTGCTCGGGCGAATAGGGCCGGAGCGTGCAGCCTACTGCATGGTACTTTTCCCGATTGTGGCGCTTGCGCTTTCTACGGTGTTTGAAGATTACCACTGGACGGCCGAAGCGGTTGCCGGTGTCTCGCTGGTGCTTGCCGGTAACCTGCTGGTGATTGTGCCCAAAGAAAAAATGCAACGGGTGTGGCGGATGTTCCGGCCTGCTTACAGTCGCCCCGCCGAGTAAACGCGGCACCAGGCAATGAACGGCGCGAGGTATGAGTGGCGCGGTGTTGCGTCTATAATGGCCGCCCTGCATGGCCGAAGCGCGCCGAATTCTACGAACCGGGTACCCTCGCAATGGAAATCAACGTCAATTATCTCGACAATCTCCGGGTTGAAGCCAAATTTGATGACTTCTCGGTGATTGCCGATCAGCCCATTCGCTACAAAGGCGACGGCTCGGCACCCGGTCCTTTTGACTATTTTCTGGCTTCATCGGCCCTGTGCGCTGCTTATTTTGTGAAGGTGTACTGCCTGGCCCGGGATATTCCAACCGATAACATCCGCCTGTCCCAGAACAACATTGTTGATCCGGAAAACCGCTACAAACAGATTTTCAGGATCCAGGTTGAGTTACCGGATGACCTGCCCGAGAAACACCGCAAGGGCATTGTGCGTTCCATCGATCGCTGTACGGTCAAGAAAGTGGTGCAAACCGGGCCGGACTTCCAGATTGAGATCGTTGATAACCTGGATGGCGATGCCCAGGCGCTGCTGATGACCAAGCCGGAAGGCGAGGCCAACACCTACATTGAGGGTAAAGACCTGCCGCTGGAACAAACCATTGCCAACATGACCGCTATACTGGCGGACCTGGGCATGAAGATTGAAATTGCCTCCTGGCGCAATATCGTGCCCCACGTCTGGTCACTGCACATGCGCGACGCAGCCTCGCCCATGTGTTTCACCAATGGTAAAGGTTCCACCAAAGAAAGCGCCCTCTGTTCGGCGCTGGGCGAGTTTATCGAGCGCCTGAACTGCAACTTTTTCTATAATGATCAGTTCTTTGGCGAGGAAATCGCCAACAGCGAGTTTGTGCACTACCCAAGGGAGCGCTGGTTCAAACCCGGACCAAATGATGAATTGCCGGAAGGCATTCTGGACGCCCACTGCCTGGCCATTTACAACCCGGATGGCGAATTACAGGGCTCCAACCTGATTGATACAAACTCCGGTAACGTGAAGCGCGGTATATGCGCTCTGCCGTTCGAGCGCCACTCCGATGGCGAGTTAGTCTATTTCCCGACCAACCTGATTGAAAACCTGTTTCTGAGCAACGGCATGAGCGCCGGGAATACCCTGCCGGAGGCACAGGTTCAGTGTTTGTCGGAAATCCTTGAGCGGGCGGTGAAAAAGCAGATCATCCAGGAAGAGATTGCCTTGCCGGATGTACCCATGCATATTCTGGAAAAGTACCCGGATATTCTGGAGGGTGTGCAGGCTCTGGAAGCCCAGGGCTTCCCCATACTGGTGAAAGATGCCTCCCTCGGCGGCCAGTTCCCGGTGGCCTGCGTTACACTGATGAACCCGAAAACCGGTGGGGTCTTCGCCTCCTTTGGGGCCCATCCAACCATGAAAGTTGCGCTGGAACGAAGCCTTACCGAGTTGATGCAGGGCCGCAGCTTTGAGGGCTTGAACGATTTTCTTCCGCCCACCTTCAATAGTCTCGCCATTACCGAGCCCAATAACTACGTAGAGCACTTTATCGATTCCAGTGGCGTGGTTTCCTGGCGCTTTTTCAGTGCCAAAGCCGATGTGGAGTTTCACGAATGGGACTTCTCGGGCACCAATGAAGAAGAGGCGGCTTGCCTGTTCAGCATGATCGAAGACATGGGCCACGAAGTGTATACCGCGGTTTATGACGAGCTGGGCGCCCCGGTTTGCCGCATGCTGGTACCCGGCTACTCCGAGGTATACCAGGTGGAAGATCTGATATGGGATAACACCAACCGGGCACTGGATTACCGGGAGGATATACTCAATCTGCATACCCTGAACGATGAACAGCTGGCCGCTTTGGTAGAGCGCCTGGAAGAAAGCCAGATTGACGACTACACAGACATCATTACCCTGATCGGTATCGAGTTTGATGAGAACACGGTGTGGGGCCAGCTCACCATCCTGGAGTTAAAGCTGCTGATCAATCTGGCGTTGCAGCAATACGAAGACGCGCTCGAACGGGTGGAAATGTTCCTGCAGTTCAACGACAACACAGTGGAACGCGGTCTGTTCTATCAGGCAATGAGCGCAGTGCTGGAAATCACGCTGGATGATGAACTGGAACTGGGCGATTACCTGTTTAACCTGAGGCGCATGTTCGGGGAAGAAACCATGGACGCCGTTGTGGGCTCAGTGGATGGCAGCGTGCGTTTTTACGGCCTCACCCCGACCAATATGCAGCTGGAGGGTCTGGATAAACATCTTCGCCTCATTGAAAGCTATAAGAAGCTGCACGCTGCGCGAGCTGCCAGGCATTCACCATTTACTCGACCTGCTTCGTCTCAAACACCAGAGACTTTATGACCACCGGCACTACCGTTCCACCGGCTAAGGGCTTGCCGATGTCGATATAATCGCCCTCCGCAACCACCAGCTGGTCGAGGCAAACGATATTTAGCTGGCTGTCGAGCGCTCGCATAGTCTGGCCCAGCACTTTGCCGACATCGGATTCAAGGACAATGATCAGGGGGAGCGTTTTGCGAACAAGGGGCTCCAGGCCTTTCAGCAGCCCCCGTGCAAGCACTTGAATATCCGTGAATGAAAAGTGTTGCTCGCCAAGCAGGCCGATAGCAATCTTTTCCAGGGCATCACTCTCATAGAAGCTGGTGATGCTCTGTGCAACCTGTCGGGCAATGGTTGCTTCATCCATGGGAATGCCGTCGACAAATGGGATGGCAACCGGAATATCCTTGAAGGGTAGTAATTTTTCGTCGACCAGAATCGTGCTACCACTGACATCAACAGTCTGGGCGCCGGCGCCGATAACCGTCGCGCGGATGGTTTCCAGCGGCTTAACCAAAGGGATCTTTTCTGTCCGGCAAAGATTTGCCAGTTCGTTACCTAATAATGGACCCATATCGTTGTATTGCGTGGCCTCCTCTAATGTCATGTTCGGGCGTGGCGAATATACGTGATCAGCAACTCCGCCGGACATCATGAAACTGTCCGTTTTATAATTCAGTCGTAGAGGGGCCGTAACAAGCAGTTGTGTTGCCAGGGCGCTGGGGTCAATCATTCCCAGGCACTCAAGAATCACCGCGGACATGCGCTGACAGATGCGCCGCAAAACGTCGAGGCTGATTCTGTCACCCTTGCGAAGCTCAAGATTCAGATCAGAAAGAACCAGGCGCATGGGTTCACTGATGTCCGTGATTCGACTGCTTGCCTTGTCGATCTGAAGCATGCGGCCCCCAACATTGACGCAGCACGAGTCAATGGCCTTGCCGTTTTTAAAAACACCAATATTGGACGTGCCTCCGCCTATGTCGGCATTGGCCACGATGGAAAACTCGCGTCGGGACAGGTCTGCGGCTCCGGAGCCCTTGCCCGCGATAATGGCTTCCAGCTTGCCCCCGGCTGTTGCCACCACAAATTTACCGGAGAATTTCGCGACTCTGGCTGAGATACTTCTGGCATTTTCTTTTCTGGCGGTCTCCCCGGTGATGATCACGGCGCCGGTGTCAACGTCATTCGGGCTTATGCCAGCACCATCAAACTCCGCCTGAATCAGATCGAAGATCTTATCGATATCCAGCCGGTTTCGGGTGTCTATGGGAGTGGTGTGAATTTCGCTTTTGTAATACACATCTTTATCGGTGATGGCGAATCTGGGCACCAGGCTTCCCGGCGCTATGTTCTTTAACGTCAGCCGGCTAAACACCAACTGCGTTGTAGATGTGCCAATGTCGATACCGACGCTCTGCAAGATCTGTGGGCTTTGGGTTGCCAAGATTCCATATACCTATGCTGACAGGCCACTGATTCTGACTACCTGCTCAAATGATGTATCTTTTATGGCAGCGCGGCTAACTTGATACCGCTAGCCTTATTGTCGATCATTTTTTTGACCAGTGTTGCCAGGTGGGCGCCTGCTTCGGTCGGTGGGGTGCCGTTCCGATGAATATTGGAGACCACCGTTCTATTGGACTCGTTCGTGTTGTGGTCGGGGCGGTAGGCCATATAAGCACTCATACTTTCTGCCGTAATCAGGCCCGGACGCTCGCCAATGAACTCAACAACAACGTCACAATCCAGCAATGGGGCGACTTCATCCATAATGGCTACGCGGCCATACTTGATGAAAAAAGGGCGCCCGACGGTGATCCCGTAAGTTCCAAGCCCTTGTATCAGCGCAGGCATTGCATCAGCGACATTGGCCTCGATAGAAGTGGAGCTTAAGCCATCCACAACAATGATCTGTACTTGTTTACCCTTTTCACCTTTCTGCAGAATTTCATCTTTGGACTCCTGGCTGAGTTTTCTGCCAAGATCCGGTCGCATCAGGTATTCATCCTTGTCTTTGACGACGGTTTTGACTTTGAACAAATCATTATCTGCGATAAATTGCTCAGACACGTCCATCAAAACCGCGTCAATGGCTGCGGCATGATCTGCCATGTAGTTGAGATAAGATGCCGTCTTTTGCCTGGCACCACAGCGCCCCATGAAAATCCTTGCGGGCGATGTTTTTCTCATCACTTTTAATGCTTCAAGATTGTGTGGGTTTTCAACACCAATAACGTCCATAGGTTCCAGGGTGTTCGGCTCACTACTCGAACCTGAATCCCGGGAGTTACTTTCCGGACCGGCCCTGAAATTATTTTCAGCGCTCTGAGCCTGTGTTTCCATGAGCTGTCGGATGACGCTTTCTATAATGAGGTCTTCGGTTTTCTTGTCCATGTCCGTTTAACCTGCCTGTCAATCAAAGATTGAAGCGTCGCCGCCACGATCGGTCAGCTTGCCATCTTCCATGATGCCCCACTTCTCTAGCCATTTTTCAAATTCAGGAGCAGGCCTGAGCCCCAGAATTTCCCGTATGCTTGCGTCGTCGTGGAAGCTTGTGTCCTGGTAGCTGAGCATGCAATCGTCGCCACCCCCAATTCCCATAAAAAAGTTTGCTCCCGCCATGGCAGCGAGCATGGTGCCAATCTCCTGATCGTCCCGATCTGCTTTCATGTGGTTGGTGTGACAAGGTGCAATACCCATGGGAAGACCATGCAGCTTGCCCATAAACAGGTCTTCAAGGTCTGCTCGAATAACCTCTTTTCCTGTAAATATGGTTTCAGGGCCGATAAACCCCGACACATTGTTAACCATGAACGGATTAAAGTGGCGGGCCACACCGTAGGTTCTTGCCTCCAGCGTCACCATATCAACGCCATGGTGGCAGTCAACACTGACTTCGGAGCCCTGTCCGGTTTCAAAATACATAACGTTGGGACCGGTCGCAGCACCGAGCTTCAAGGCCATTTCGTGCGCTTCCGTGAGCATTGCCTTGTCTATACCGAAGCCTTTGTGGGCGCTCTCTGTACCGGCAACGCTCTGAAAAACCAGATCCACAGGTATGCCCTTTTTCAGTGCCTGCATCTGCGTGCTCACATGGGCCAGCACCGTGCACTGGGTCGGAATTTCATAGCGCTCCTTAAGATCGATCAGCGCTCTCATGATTCTTTCGTAGTTCTCAACGTTGTCTTCCACCGGATTAATACCCAGCACTGCATCTCCGCAGCCAAAGGACAGTCCGTCCTTGGTTGCTGCGATTATGCCGTCTATATTGTCGGTGGGGTGGTTTGACTGGTTACGGAAGGACAGGGTGCCGGGCAGGCCAATGGTGGTGTTGCAGTGAGCGGCGACTTTGATTTTTTTACAGGCGTAAACAAGATCCATACTGGACATCAGTTTTGCAACTGCTGCAATCATCTCACTGGTAAGTCCCCGGGAAATATGCAGCAAATCGTTTTGGCGGCTTTTACTTCCAAGGATGTACTCTCTCAGTTCAGACACGGTCCAATGGCTGATGCTGTTGTAGATTGTGGTATTAATGTCGTCATAAATGAGCCTGGTGACTTCATCATTTTCGTACGGGATCACCGGGTTTTCGTAAATATCCTTTAACTGAAGATTGGCAAGGCACAACTTGGCAGCCACACGTTCGGTGGCCGTTTCGGCAGCAAGACCCACCAGTGCATCACCGGACTTCTCTTCATTGGCCTTGGCGAGGAGGTCGCGCAGTGACTTGAAGGTGAATATTTGATCCTTTATTTGGCTTCGCAAATTCACCGGATTAGCCCCCTCAATATAGTTGAAAGAATACTGATCGATTGGCTTGCCGAATAATGGGAGGTACCAGAAGACTCCAGGGTTTTGAACTCGCGATAAATGGATTGTTTGCACTTTCATCCATCGCGCAACACCCGCTATCACGCAATACCCACTGCCTCGGCCCGAATATCAGTTCGTCCGGCACCAATGTTCCACTATCTCAGTATAGACACACTCCCATAAAACCGGGGAAAATTAATTTTCCCACGACTCGGGTCAGTTGTACGTTCTTGACTTGATGTCAACTTTGAAATTGATAATGCTGATGGTGCTGTCGCTAAACATTTGGGCAGCTTCAAGGTCTTTACAAATAACGTCCGGCAGAGCCAATAACGACCACTATCAGCCCCAGGATCAGGTTGATGCCAACGAGGCGGCGAATTTTTCCGACCTGACGACCGCCTTCTTTCGGGTCACCTGCCGCAACGGCCTGCTTAAGGCGTCGAAAAGGGGCAAAGTACAGGTGGAAAAATATCAGCATCATGATCAGACCCACCATCTGCATGAGGTGAATGTGCCAGCCGGCCCCCGCCATGCCGCCAAATCCTTTGAAAATCATCCAGTAGCCGGTGATCAGCAATAGTGCGATGGCGAGCCACACCCAGCGGAAAAACCGCGTGAGTGTCTGATACCAAAGCGATCCGCGCAGCCCCGCCTCGATAACCTGGATCACCGCAGGACGCATCGCCATATAAGCGAAAAACATACCGCCAACCCAGATAACGGCGGATAATACGTGTAGCGCAATAGCCAGCCACATAAAAAACTCCTTTGCTATTTATTGTGTGGTAAATCGTGTCAAATTTCCTGCTTTAGCCAGCTGCACAACCCCCCGGCAATGGCATTGACTGATAACACATGCCAGAATCTGGCCGCTTGCGAAAAAACGGACGTGTACTCTTGGTTGCTTCAAGAGTGTCCCACAAACATTTGATAAAACGAAACAGGGTAGGAAGACATGCCAGATCGGATAAGAGTGGCCATTGCCGGTTACGGTAATTTGGGGCGCGGTGTTGAATCGGCGCTGGCGCAGAATCCCGACATGCGTTTGGTGGGCGTTTTCAGCCGCCGTGATCCTTCCAGTGTATCTCTGCTGGACAGCACAGTGCCGGTTTATGCGATGGCGGACATCGAACATTACAAGAACGACGTAGACGTAATGATTCTTTGTGGCGGCTCAAAAACCGACCTGCCGGAACAGGGGCCTTATCTGGCCCGGTTCTTCAACACCGTCGACAGCTTTGATACCCATGCCAAAGTGAATGAATACCACGCGGCACTGGATGAGCCGGCGCGCAAAGCCGGCAAGGTCGCGCTGATGTCCGTGGGTTGGGATCCCGGCCTGTTTTCACTGAACCGCTTGTTCGGTGAAACCATTTTGCCGGAAGGTGAAACATACACTTTCTGGGGCAAAGGCTTGAGCCAGGGGCATTCGGATGCTGTGCGCCGTGTGCCGGGCGTGAAGAAAGGCGTGCAATACACCTTGCCATCAGAGGACGCCATTGCGCGGGTACGCAACGGCGAGCAGCCGGAGCTAAGCACCCGGGAAAAACATGTTCGTGAGTGCTTTGTTGTTCTGGAAGAGGGTGCCGATGCAGAAACCGTGCGTAACAGCATTGTGACCATGCCGGACTATTTCGAGCCCTTCGATACCACGGTTAACTTCATTGATGAAGCCACCTTTGCCGCAGAGCACAGTGCCATGCCCCATGGCGGTTTCGTGATTCGCAGTGGTGATACCGGAACCCAAAGCAAGCAAACCATCGAATATTCACTTGCTCTGGGCAGCAACCCGGAGTTCACCGCCAGTGTGCTTGTGGCCTATACCCGTGCTGTATATAAAATGGCGGCTGCAGGCGAGGTGGGTGCCAAATCTGTATTTGATGTGGCGCCGGGTTTGCTGTCACCCAAAAGTCCGTCCCAGTTGCGCAAAGACCTGCTTTAGCAGCGTGGCGCCAACGCCTGAGGGAATAACTGCCATGCCTGATCCCGGTATTAGCTGCACAAACTGCCAGGCCTGCTGTTGCCGCCTGGAAGTGATGCTGATCACCGAGACAGGCGTGCCTGAGCGCTTTATTGCAACGGATCAGTGGGGTGGCAGAACCATGGCGCGACTGGACGATGGCTGGTGTGCAGCTCTGGATCGCAACACCATGTCGTGTTCGATCTACGGGAAACGACCGTTTATTTGCCGGGAGTTTGAGATGGGCGGCTATGAGTGCCTGGAAGAACGTGCCGCCTATGAGCCTGCAGATCAAGGGAGTAGCCAGACAGGACCCTGATATCCCCGTGAGTTTGATTTACCACCAATTTTGCGACAGAATCTTTGCCCGAATTTACACATAACCATACCTTCAAGGACTGAAGATATGCCCCAGGCAAGCGGACTGCAGTTTACCGCCCGTGTTGGCGAACTCCCCTCTGATCTATTCGCCGTTGTTGGCTTCACGCTGACCGAACGTTTATCCGGGCTTTTCCATGGTTGCCTTGAACTGGCCAGCACCGACCCGGACATAGATGCATCCGAAGTTCTGGAGCAGCAAGTCGATCTGGTTGTGTGGCAGGATGGCATGCCCCTTCGCCGCTTCACCGGCGTGGTCAACGAATTTGCCCGGGGCGATTCCGGCCACCGTCGCACCCGCTACGAGATTGTGATTCAACCGCCCCTGTGGCGTTTGGGGTTGATGCACAACAGCCGCATCTTCCAGACCCAAACCACAGACAGCATCCTGCGCACCCTGCTGGAAGAGCGGGGCATTGTGGATTCCGTGTTTGATCTCAAGCGTGCCCCCCAGGAACGGGAATACTGCGTACAACACCGGGAAAGCGACCTGGCGTTTATTGAACGGCTGGCGGCAGAGGAAGGCTGGCACTACCGCTACCAGCACGGCAGCGTGGATGGCAGCGAACAGCCCGGCCTGATGATTGCCGACCACCACGGTGACGCGCC
>NZ_NIHD01000006.1 GCF_002806975.1 Marinobacter aromaticivorans
CGGCGATAACTTTGCCAGCACTGCGACTTTACGTTCATCGGAATAACGAGGCACTATCAACACCTGAACCGCCCAACTGGTTAAAAATTAAGTAGTGCCAACTATCCTGCCAGAGGGGGTCACAACTCTTCTATTAATAGATATACTGTTCCGAAGGCGTGCCCTCTGAACCTGTGGAATCCTGCCAGCTTGGGCGTGGAGAACCGGGTCCGCGTTTTGCACGCAAATAGTTGTAACTGGACAATAAACTCCTCTGAACGGAAGCTCTAAGAATGGCTGGAATCCTGTCGATCTATCACTCACTGCCGCCGTTATTTCAAGACGTAGTGTTAAGTGTGTACGGACTTCAACTCCGCCATTTGAGATACGGAAGATCCTTCCGGGAGGAGCTTGAATGGTTAGAAGATGGCAAACCTGATCCTATGGCCGACCAAATGAGAAGATTGGGAGCTTTAATTAGTGCAGCGCTACAAACCTCACACTACAGAAAATTGCTTAACGACAAGTCTATACCTGTGTCGGAAATCAACCTAAATAACTTGTCAAGCGTGTTCCCGGTACTAGAAAAAGGCACGATAAAAAATAGACCGTCTGCCTTTCATAATCATAGCCTCAGTAAAACTAATACCGTTACTTTAAACACTAGTGGTACCTCGGGTACCCCGCTGAATGTACTCGCCACTAAGCAATCGGTAAGGCAAAACTACGCTTTTTTCAATTTATTCTTGCATTCAATTGGAGTTGATGAGTTCAATCGCAGCGCGACTTTTGCGGGCCGACTCATCGTGCCGGAGTCGACCAAAAAGCCACCCTATTGGCGTAAGAACTACGCAATGAATACACTTTTGTGCTCTTCTTACCATCTCAATGCAGGTACAATACCAATCTATATAAAAGCTCTCGAACGCTGGCAGCCTGTCTATATAGATAGCTATCCTTCAGCGATTTATGAAATCGCCTCATTTATCAATACCAATAAGACAAAACATGGCATCCAGCTGAAAGCGGTGGTTACCTCCTCTGAAACCTTAGGAGAGCATCAGAGAGAGGCTATCGAAGAAGCATTTCAGTGTCCCGTTTATGATCAGTATGGTTGTGCGGAAATGGCCGTAATGGCTTATCAACAGAAAGACGGGCGATATTTTATACCTCCACTATATTCGATTGCGGAGGTTTTGGATGATAATGACAAGCCTGTAAAACCCGGTGAATCTGGCCACCTCGTTTGCACTGGCCTGCTGAACCAGGCAATGCCACTTATACAGTACCGGATAGGCGATATAGTAAAGACTTCAAAAGAACAAATCGAAGGTTATCCCTTTATTACGTTCCTCGACTCTATAGAGGGCAGGAATGATGATGTAATTATCTCTAATTCCGGTTTTCGTGTAGGACGGCTAGACCCTGTTTTCAAAGGAGTAAAAGGGGTTTCCGAAACTCAAATTGTTCAAAAGTCCTTAACCTTGCTTGTGGTCAATATCGTCGTTTCAGATGAATACACGAAAGATACAGAAGATCAGATACGACGAGCCCTTCAGGCACGCCTCGGCGCAGCAATGGAGATCAAATTTGAATATTTTGAGCACATTCCAAAAGAAAAAAATGGAAAATTTAAGGCAGTAAGGTCAGAGCTAGGGCGCCATTTTCCATAAAGCTGCCGTATGTCTGAGCGCCGTTTTCAGCCAATAGACCGTAAATTAAGTTTACGAAATTGAGCGTAAAGACATCTGCGCATTACGTAATTGGACGTTCCTAGCCAGGTACAAAACTTATTTAAAGAAGTATCGAGTATGACCGAACTGTTTTCAGTTTACAGGAAATTGCCGCCAAAACTCCAAGATCTGGCGTTAAGCACATACGGTCTGCTATTGCGCCGGCTTCGATATGGAAAAGTCTTCCATCAAACCCTCGCAAGCCTGGAAGCTGGAAAGCTCAATCCTTTGCTGGATCAAAGTGAACGCTTGTCCGAGATGGTAGCGGTCGCACTGCAGCAGACGGAGCACTATGGAAAGTTGCGTGGCAGTCAGTCCTTAACCGAATCAGAAATAGGTGTGAGCAATTTTACGGGCTTTTTTCCCGTGCTAGAAAAATCTACGGTAAAAAGAAGCCTGTCCGCTTTTCATAGTAAAGGTTTCGGTAAAAACAGTACAACAACCTTAAGCACAAGTGGGACAACTGGTAACCCTCTGAATGTGCTCGCAAGCAAACAGGCCATACGTCAGAATTACGCGTTTTTCAATTTATTTTTGCGGTCAATCGGAGTTGATGAGTTCCAGCGCAGCGCAACCTTTGCGGGCCGGCTCATTGTGCCGGCGGGGAACAAGGCTCCGCCATATTGGCGCAAGAACTACGCGATGAATACACTGCTCTGTTCTTCTTACCATTTGAGCACGGAAACCATACCTTTTTACATCAAAGCGCTTGAGGAGTGGCAGCCTGTTTTTATAGATAGCTATCCTTCAGCGATTTATGAAATCGCCTCATTCATCAATGCAAAAAACATAGAGCATGGCATCCGGTTAAAAGCGGTAGTTACCTCCTCGGAAACCTTGGGAGACCATCAACGAACGGCGATCGAAAAGGCTTTCAAGTGCCCGGTGTTTGATCAGTATGGTTGTGCAGAAATGGCCGTGATGGCGTATCAGCAAAAAGACGGGCGATACTTCATACCGCCTCAGTATTCCATCGTGGAGGTTCTCGATGATAACGACAGGCCGGTTAAACCCGGTGAATCCGGCCATCTCGTCTGTACCGGATTGTTGAATAAGGCGATGCCACTTATACGGTATCGGATAGGTGATATCGTTAAAACTTCAGAAGCGCAACTGGAGGGTTATCCTTATATTTTATTTTTGGATTCGATAGAAGGACGAAACGACGACGTTGTTATCACCAGTAATGGCTCTCGAGTGGGTAGGCTTGGGCCGGTCTTTAAGGGCGTTCAAGGTATTTGCGAAGCTCAAATTGTTCAAAAAACGCGGACCTTGCTACAGGTTAATTTAGTGATTTCAAGTGACTATTCTGAAACGACAGAAAACCAGTTACGAAAGGCGCTTGAGGAACATGTGGGAGCATCGATGCAAATCAGTTTTAAATATCCCGATAAAATAATTCGGGAAAAGAATGGTAAATTCAAATTCGTAAAATCTGAACTATGAGCAGATCTATGCAGGACGCACAATTGCCGTACGTTTCAATTGTTATCCCCGTATTCAATGAAGAGCGCTATTTGCCTTCGTGCCTTATGTCGCTAATGGCGTTGAGGTATCCTAAGGATCGTTATGAAATCTTATTGGTTGATAATGGCTCTACGGACCGAACCCTTGAAATAGCTCGAACGTTCAACGAGGTTTCGATCCATGTGAATGAAGATGTGAAAGTAGGTGCGGTGCGGAATTATGGAGTACAGCAAGCAAAAGGCAGTGTCATCGTTTTTCTGGACTCTGACTGCGTTGTGAATCCCGAGTGGTTGACGGATGGTATTCGTAAGCTGACTGAAAACTCTGGCAGCGTAATAGGGGGCCAATATTTGTTGCGTGACGATCCCTCGTGGCTGGAAAAATATTGGATATTGGTATCTCCAAACCAGTCGGTAAGGGAAACCTCACTGTTGGGAGGCTGCATCTTCATTCCAAAAGAGGTTTTCCTAAATATTGGAGGGTTCGATGAGTCCTTGAACGCTGGCGAAGACAGCGACCTGACGGCACGGTTAAAAAGAGAGCACGTTAGTGTTGTAATTGACCCGTCTCTCAGCGTTATTCATCTTGGTAACCCCTCGCGTGTACCCTCTTTTATTGCAAGGCAGTTGTGGCATTCATCTGACTACATTAATGGATTACCACATACATTACGGGATAAGACCTTCCTGTTAACCCTGGCATTCATGGCGGGGGTGCTGTGCTTACTGGGGTCGATAATGTTTATGCCTGCAGCCAAACCAATGCTGGTAGTTTCTGCTATTCTCGTATTCGCTTGCCCCGCTGTTTTAAGTGCCAAGCGGATCATGAGGACGGGAGCCAGATATAAAAAACTTTTCGACTACGTCTCGATATACCTTGTTGACTGTTTATATTTGATTGGCCGGTCGTTGGGTGTCTTGTCTGGTATAAAAAATCTCCTCAGCTTTCGTCCAGGCGTGAAAGTTGGTCGCAGATGATAATAGAAATAATCAGTTTTTAACAGGTTATGAAGGACACGTGGGACTGATGGACCAGATTACGAAGCAAGAATTGAGAATCTCCGCAGTAGGCGACATCTCCATGGGCGACCACCCTGTTTGTGCAGGGCATGGTATGCGTGCGGCGTTCGAGCGCAAAAAGGATGATATTCTCAAGCAGGTTAAACCCTATCTGGAAACAGGCGATATTACCCTCGGTAACCTTGAAACCGTGGTATCCGACGCCGGCTTGAACCCGCGCTGGCTCCCGTCGTATGAGATGCGCGGTGATCCGGCCTCCCTGAAATACCTGAAAAATTCAGGAATTGACCTTCTGGGTGTTGCGAATAATCATGCTATGCAGCATGGCCTTGTTGCATTTCAGGATAGCCTGGTTCATTTGCAACGTTATGGATTTGGTGTCATCGGAGTCGACCAGAAACCAGGTCAGACAAAGCCCTACGTTTTCCAAAAGAGCGGTGTGGCGCACACTTTTTTTGCATTGTCTATGAGACCTGAGAAATGGCATGACGGTACCGTTCCATACAGCCTTCGTGATAACCACGAAAAAGTTCTGGCAGAAGTTACGGAACTGAAGAAGAATTGTGAGGGGTTCCTCGTGTGCTCGATCCACTGGGGGCTTGAGTTGCTTGATTATCCTGGTCCCGATGAAATCAGGCTGGGAAGGGCATTGATCGATGCGGGCGTGGATGTGGTGGTGGGTCATCATTCTCACCTTTTGTGGCCGATCGAACGGTATAAAAATGGCTTGATCTTTTATAGCCTCGGAAATTTTGTTTTTGACCTGTGGGCCAGGGATACAAAGCTGAGCGTGATTGCCGACATCTGCTTAAGAGAAGGCGAAGCCCCGGATTATTCGCTCATTCCTGTCGTAATAGGTGAAGACTTTACGGTAGCACCTGCAGATGCCACCGCAAGTCGTGAAATTCTCGCCCGGTTATCCGAAAATAGTCAGCCGGTAAATATGACGGCTGAAGAGTACGAACAGAATCACCAGGCTGCGGTAAAAATTGCGAAGCCGATTAAATATAAATATTTTTTACGGAATTTTTACAGGTATTCACCAGGCTTCTTTTTCCAGTCGTTGTTCAGGACGCTGCTGCGGCGTCTTTCAGGTGATTAGACTTTCGTTCCTGTAAGCCGAGCCTATTTCTGAATCAAGAATTATCACGGGTCATGGATTGATATGAGACACACGCCGGCAACAGTTCATCTTTTATGGACGGGTGGTTGGGATTCAACCTACAGGCTTCTATACCTTTTGAGGGAAGGCAAACAGGTTCAGCCACATTACATCATTGATCCACACAGGCCATCCTCGCGCCATGAGCTTCGGGCGATGGAGGCGATAAGCGAGTGCATTAACAAGGAAACCGAGAAGTTATCCGGAACCTTGCTACCCACGGAGATTTCAGAAAAAGCGGCGTCTGTGCGAAGCAATGAGATCGAGGAAGCCTACAATGCCATCATTAAAAAAATGTATATAGGCGACCAATACATGTGGTTAGCAGATTATTGCGAGACACGGGGCATTGAAGGAATGGAGCTAGGGGTAGAGAACATACCAGGGAACAATGTTACGAAAGCAGTTAATTTAGTTGAGTATCCCTATAGCAAAATATTCGGAAAGTTTCGCTTCCCTATACTCTCCACCAATAAGCTGGAAATGAAAGAGTGGTCCGAAGCTACCGGAACCTTGTCTATCATGGAATTGACCTGGTTCTGCCATAAGCCGACGGCAGGCGCGGAGCCATGTGGCAGATGCGGACCCTGCGAGGCGGCTATAAAGGAGGGCATGGGGTACAGGTTTCCTTTGACGTCACGGATTAGATATCAACTCAGAATTGTTCCAAGGCTTCGATCTTTCGCCAAGAAATTTCCAGGCTTTTATTACCTCTTGTACAGCCTGAAACACAGCAAATAACTCGCGATTTCAATACAATCCTGGCGTGTTTCAAAGGAGTGAGCGGTCAATGATCCGTCGTATTCGAGATGTGGCGAAAAACTATCTCTATAGGTGCCTACGTTACTGTGCACATCTCCTCCGGTTCTGGCTGGCGTTTATTTATAGCAAAAGACTAAAAAAAGTGAGCTTCGTGGGCATCACCGGTAGTGCCGGCAAAACCACGACCAAGGATATTTCCGCAAGCGTTCTTCGTACTTTGGGTGAGTGTTACAGCACTCCGAGCTCTGCGAATTATTCTGATGCCATTGCCAAGCTTTTGCTCAAGGTCAGCCCTCGCAACCGGTTCTGCGTTCTTGAGGTGTCGGGCGGTAATCCTGGCGAGCTGGACAGGCCACTCAGGTTGTTTACCCCAAACATAGCCGTACTGACGTTGGTTGCTCGCGATCATTTCAAAGCATTCAAGAGTTTAGAGGCTATTGCCGAAGAAAAAGGAAAGCTTGTCTCTGCTTTGCCTGCTGATGGAGTTGCGGTATTGAATATTGATGATCCGCTCGTCCGGGCCATCGGTGAAAGCTGTAATCGGAAGGTTATCTGGGTAGGGGAAGGCGACGGTGCGACCATAAGGCTCCGTTCAGCGAGATCTACATGGCCGGAGCCTCTTGTTCTTGAGATCGAATATGAAGGAGAACCCTACGAGGTAAGAACAGATTTTCACGGCAAGCATCTCGCTTTGTCGATACTTTCTGCTTTGGGCGTAGGGCTCGCTGCAGGCATACCGCTTACGACTGCCATATCTGCGGTCTCTGATGTGAGGCCTGCACAGGGGAGGATGCAGATCGTTTCGAATGATAATGGCGTAACTTTCTTGCGAGATGACTGGAAGGCACCCCATTGGTCGCTTTCAGCACCCCTTGAATTCATGAGCGAAGCCAAAGCGCAACGAAAAATTATTATTATCGGAACACTTTCCGACTATTCATTATCTGCATCCAAGCTGTATCCCAAGGTTGCCAGGCAGGCACTGAAAGTTGGTGATGTTGTTATCTTCGTCGGTCCCCACGCGCCGAGGGCGGCGAAAGCCAAGCGGGATACCAGCATTGATAACCTCCATACCTTTAGCGAAATTCGCGAGGCCTCGGCATTTTTGAACGCACTGCTCAAGGCGGGAGACCTTGTCCTGCTGAAAGGCTCCAATAAAGCGGATCACCTTGTAAGGCTCCTGTACAATACGCAAAAGCCAGTCAGTTGCTGGGCCACCCGGTGTGGAATCCAGAATTTTTGTGGAGACTGTCCCAGATTATACAGGCCGGTCTCGTTAAACACCGATGGAGCCCAGCCGCTGGAAGGTAAACTCTTTCGTGCAGGTACCGTACCTTTAATCGGAAGCGATTCAGGGCGAAAGGTGATCGTAGGCTTGGGTAATCCTGGCGCGAGCTTTGAAAACACGCCGCATAACGCCGGCTATCGGGTACTGGATCGGATGGCGGAGAGAGCGAAAGGCCGATGGGTCAGCTCGCCTGAAGGAATGGTGTGCGAGATTGAGGTCGGGGAAAACGCCGTGAGCCTGTTCAAACCCGGCACAAAAATCAATAACAGTGGCCCGCCAACGCGGCAGTATCTTGAGCGTATGGGATCTGGAATAAACAACTGCCTGATTGTTCATGATGAAATGGATTTAACGCTCGGCCAGGTTAAACTGAAACACGGCGGTGGCAACGCCGGACATAAAGGCCTACAGTCCCTGATTGCTTCGCTTGGTTCCCATGAGATTAAACGGTTAAGAATAGGAGTGAGGGGCCCGGGCAACGAGAAAACCGCGAAAAACTCAGTACTTCAGCCTTTTTCCCGATCTGATGAGAGTGCTCTGGAGTCCGGCGTAGATCTGGCAGTAGATACCTTGCTTCAATTTAAATGGAATTAATATGGCTTTTTTCTCCGTAGTGATACCCTCTTACAACCGGTCTGGCATGACAGTTGACGCCGTGAATTCAGTCCTTGGTCAGACTTTTCGGGATTATGAGATTATTGTCGTTGATGATGGCTCGACAGATGACACCGAAGAGGTGTTGACTGAGTTTGGTGACCTGATTACATACCACAAGCAAGTCAATTCCGGCGTAGCTGCTGCGCGAAATAAAGGAATTGCACTCTCAACTGGTCGGTATATCTGTTATCTGGATAGCGATGACATCTGGCACCCTGAGAAGCTTGCCATTTATAAAGCTGCGATAGACACTCATCCCGACTTGGCTTTCCTGTTCTCTGACTTTCACAAGCACGACATTAGGCTTCCGGAACCCTACACCCTGTCAAACTCCGATATGTTTCCCTATATTTACGATTTGGCGAAGAACCTGGAGGGAAAACTCTTTACCATCGAAGGGGAGGATCTGTTAAGGCTTCTGTTTAAGGGCTATCCGCTTTACCCCTCGACCTTCGCTATACGTCGCGACGTACACGATCACTTTCGGTGGGACCCAGGTATACTAAAATCTGAGGATTTTAATTTTGTCCTGAAAGTTTCAAGAAAATACGGTTTTTCCTATCTTAGTCAGAGCTTGACGACGGTACGTGTCCATGATTCAAACAAATCCGCTGATTTTCTCACAAAAAACCATGTGAATTTGTTTAGTATGAAGTTATACAGAGATCTGTATGTGAAAAAGGATCTCCGCTCCCTGTGTAACTTTTATATTTCTCAAAAACAGTTTGGAATGGGTAAAAGTTACTTGAGGAATGGGCTTATGAAACAGGGGCTTTCAAATCTGGTTCAGTCATTACTTTATAAAGAAAACCTGAAACGGTTGACCAAGCGCATTTTCAAAAAGCCTTCGGAGGAAGGACGTGGTTCGTAAACCAGGTGTATTGGCTGTAGGGAATTTTGATTCCAATACCGGTTATGCATGGAAGTTGATGGAGCGACTTTGGTGTGATCTGTCGGTTTTTTACGGGGCAAAAGACTACCAGACCTATGTTGTGTTTCCATCTGTTTCTGAAGTTCCGGGATGCTTGACTGAGCATAATTGCATAGTCGAACAGGAGGATTTTACGTCCCGATCATTACGCTCGATCATTCGCCAGGCAAGCTACATCAAAAAAAATTCTATTAAAGCCGTCTACCTGACCGATCAGGAAACAAAATCGTTTCGGTTTTTTATCTTCAGATTGTGTGGTGTCCGTGAAATTATCGTCCATGACCACACGCCTGGTGTGCGGACGCGCCCGGGTTATATCAAGAAGCTGCTTAAAGTCATTGCTAACAGGTTGCCCTTGTTTTCTTGCACTGCCTGCTTTGCGGTGAGCCCCTACGTGAAGCAACGCTTAATCGAGATTAATGGTGTGCCGCCTTCCAAGGTGTATTGCGTCACCAACGGAATCGAGATTTCGAACCTGAAGTCGAGTGCCCGGGAAGAGGGCGAAATTGTCAGAATCGTGACGGTTGCCAGGGCCTCTTATTATAAAGGTATTGATTTTGCGCTTCGGGTTATCCGGTCGCTGGTTTATGAGCACGGGTGTCGCAATATTCGGTATGAATTGTTTGGAGATGGGCCGGATCTTGAGGTTTTTAAAAATCTGGCAGCGGAACTTGAAGTTGAGCCTTTCATAGAGTTTCATGGTGCGGTGAACAACGTAGCCGAAAGGTTGGAGACATGCGATATTGCGTTCCACCCCTCTAAGGGGGAGGCGATGTCGCTGGCGATATTGGAATATATGCGGGCTGGACTTCCGGTGGTTGCGTCGGATAACCCATCGGTAAGTTCTACCCTGGAGCATGGCCAGGATTCGGTCATTTATCAGGAAGGTGACGTGGAAAGTTCTGCTAAGGCACTGCTCGGGCTGATTAAGTCTTCTGAGTACCGAAACAGGCTCGGTAAATGCGGTCAGGGAAGAGTGAAAAAGGAGTTCTCAACCGATGCAATGTTGCTTCGGTTTCGTCAAGCTATATCGAGTGTGGCTGATTAGATTCAACAAGCCGCCAAAGCCGAGTTGCCCCCATCCAAGGATTCTTGATGATCAGGAAATTTATCAAACGCCTTGTAAAGCCACTGTTTCAGTTTTTTGGCTTGGAGGTCACTAGCGCCGAATCCAAGCCAAAACCTCCCCCAATATACGATGACCTGGAAAAGGTTCTGACACTCAACAGAGTTGGAATTCGGGCATCATATGAGTGTCCGATTGATCAGTGCGTTATTCTGAGCGGATTTTCTTTTGCGGAAACCGGCTGGCACCCGTTTGTGGAAGCTTACCGTGACATAAACGCTCGCTCAGGTAAACCTCGATATCCAGGTTCTTTTCTCGAAAAGTACTACAGCACCTGGACACCTGAGAACTCCGCGGATGCTGTGGCAGGGTTCGCAAACGCGCCTGCAGCGCTGAAATCAATTGCGCCTTTTACACTCCACGCCCCTTGGATGGATGCGCGCCCCCTTGACCGCCAAGCGCTTATGGAGAGAATCATCGTTGATGAAAATACAGCTGCCGGGTGCCCGGAACTTGATGCTAGAGAGGGGTACGGGCTGCATGGACCTGTCTCTGAAAAAAAGGGTGAGATTGAGTTCCAGCGCCTTGTAAAGATATATGAAAGCATTAAAGCCTTTGGCTACGACAGGACCCAAGGTGAGGGGGATGTTACGGTTATTGGAATTGAATACAATGAAGAGTTTCGTTTTTGTGTGATGCATGGCCAACATCGCGCGGCTGCAGTGGCTGCCTTAGGGTTGAAAACAGTGCCAGTGAGTATCACGAAGGTGGTCCACTACACTGAAATTAGTCATTGGCCTCAGGTCTACCGTGGTTATTGGTCCCAGATTCAGGCTCAAAAGTTTATTGAACATTTGTTCACATTTGATTCAAGGATATGGGCTAGAGAAAAAGGCTTAATCCTATGAAAGCCGGGGCTCGCTCTCATTTATGTGCCAAATGCTTCAGCTTTCGCCAAACACGCTTCGAGGATCTGGTGATTGGCTCTATACGAAAGGTATGCTTGACACGCGAATATACGGGAAACGGATAATTGCGGTCCTTGGCATATTGCACTATCTCCTTAAGGAGAGGATCGTGACTTCCGAGCAATGTTGTAAAATAATCAATCCTTTTGCCCTTATAAGCATCAAGATCAAAACAAGAAGAATAATGTTCGAGATGGCCGCCAATTTCCAGCGTGGCGAGCGTTCTTAGACATTTCCAGCAGGTCGAGCAGTTTGTAAACCCACTAGCATTGTTAACATTAACGCAGATATCGAGCATCCTATGCGATTCAGGAGCTTCAACCACACGTAATGTTTTCTCAACTCGGGAGTACTCACTGCCAACAGAAAATGCATCAAGTGTATCAGTGGAAAGAAGTGGCAAAGTGATAGCATCGCTGTAACCCAGGCTATAAGTCGGTCCAATAAAAATTTCTGAATAGCCGTAGGCAGAAGCATACATGTAACGACCTATTCCTTCCTGTAACAAGAGGGCAACTGACACATTACGTAACGTGTGTGTTTGTTTATAGCCTAGTTGTTTGCTATAAAATGAATCCACATTCGAATTTATCATCAAAAATGGGAGCCCTAGCAAATTTGCCGCCGGTACAAGACGCTTATAACGTTCTTTAAATAAGCGTTCGCCACCACTTCCGTGGGAGCCAACATTGTTGAAAAGAAGATGTGTGATTCTAAATTGGTCTGTAATATCTGAGTGATGGTGGTCCGCAAGAATACAAAAAGAATCGATGCCGCCTGAAAATCCAGTTGCAACGCCTGGCGGTCTGTTGCGTTGGTCAGGGCACACCTCCTCCGGATAAATATTTACGCGCTGAAGTGACGGGATAATTCGTTGTAGCACGTTTTGTATTGGGCCTGAAAGGTTGTATATTAGTCTTTCGGAAACCACGCCGCTAATATAAATGTCTTCGCCGCTTGCCATGGCTGGCATAAGCAATGCGATCAAGGGCGCGTCAGATTTATTTGACAGGAGGTCAGCGCATGCCTCATGTAAACTGTACCAAAGGGTCTCATTTCCACTACTGGATTCCACTAAAACTCGATATTTTATTTGGTTTCCTTCTTGATATATGTCCGGCTTACCTATTCTCATGATTGCTATTCACCTAATAGATATTCTATATATAGATCACTGAGGTTTGCGATATGGGTTCTAGGCTTTATTGGTTGCGGTCTGTAGCAATTGAGCGCCTATTTAAAGTAAAACTTTATTTTAATTTACATTATAAAGATCAAAATATTTTAGGATTTATTATTAGCTTATAATCTTTAAGAGTGACTGGTTCTCTGACTCAAGGATTAATTCTTCATATATTTTAATCAAGTGTTTGTTCGTTATTTTTATGTTGTAATTTTCCGATATGAAAGCTCTAGCATTATATGAAAATTTGGCATAGACGGTAGAGTTTATAAGATCATATACGTAATTAATGCCTGACTCAGGATTCGAGCTAGATAGGTTAAATCCGGTAACGCCATGGACAATAGTATCAGCTGTCCCACCAAATCCGAGGCTTATTACCGGTAACCCACAAGCCTGAGCTTCAGCAGATACAATTCCTTGGGTTTCCATTCGCCCGGACGAATCTTTATAGGAGGTCATTAAAAAAATATGATGTTGTGGTAAAATTCTACAGATCTCTTCCTGGGTTAAGCTCCCCAGAAAATGAACATACCTATCTACATGAAGATTTTGGGCTAAGGTTTTTAGGTTGTCAATTTCCGGCCCGCTGCCAATAATTGTATAAGACGCATTGACACCTTTGGACCGCAATAAGTTTAAAAGCTCTATTCCAAATTTCTGATTTTTTAACTTTATTAGACGGCCAATAGTGATAAACTTAACATTACCTTTGCCGATATCTGGTCTTGAGGGCAATGGTTTGAATTTGTTTAGATCAACGCCGAGTGGAAGCTTAATTATTTTAAAATTTGGGCAGCCTAGGTCCACTAATTGCTGCTTCAGATAGTTACCATTAACTAAAAATAAGTCGCCATGCTTAAAAAGTCTGGAATAGAACTTTCTGACCTGAGTTAATTGGGAAGGTTCCGTATGCGCGTCATAACCGTGGAAACTTGTCACAATAGGGCATCTTACAACACCATTTAATTTTGCGTTAACAGCCTTGATGCCATTAGGTCCAAATTGTGCATGTATTAAATCTGGCTTATCAAGACTCAATAACGAGCTATAAGAAAAGAAGTTTCTGAAGTTAAGAGCATGAACTCCGAACCGGAACGGATTCAAAGATTTTGCAAGTGAGATAACTGCAGATTCTTGCTTGGCCAAAACAAAGGCTTGGACAATTCTTTTAAAAATACTGTCGGGTGCATGTTGTCGGACGTAAGTTGCCGAAAGCATTTTACTTATTTTTTCGTCATTCTCCAGTAATGGTCTATCGTTGTTATTTATATAATCGGCGTGAATGCTTACTCTAAAACCATTATCGATTGCATTCGAAATTTGACTTATTATAAATGTTTCTGAAATCGTAGGAAAACCATTGCATAAAAAACAAACTAGCTTAGAGTTTGATCTGCTTTCTGATGATTTCAAGTCGTTGTTCATGCGTTAAATTTTTTTTGAGATTTTATTTCAGTTCTAACGTTAAATGGGCACACTTCTAAAAGAGGCTTTACCAAGCCTTTGTGCTCCGGATTTTCAGCTGCAGTGACTAAGGCAATAAGATCCTGTAATGTGAACTTTTCATTGACAGTGTTTGCCTCAACTTTGTTTTGATACCTAAATGCTGAAAAATAATCCTGAAACTTAGTCCCATCACCCATCAGCGGTTCGCCGAATTCGATCCATGCGGAAGGAATGCCGTAAGCATGTGAAACAATCAATCCGTGCAGCGAACTAGAAACTGTCATTTCACATTCATTAATATTGTCAACCACTTTTTCAAGCGGTTGAGTAACGTCGATTATTACCGCACCGTCAATTATTCCGAACAGTTCTTTTGCTAACCGAAAGTTGATAAAATGGGGGATAATACCCATAGCGTATTTTTTCTTCTCGGTTTTACTCGGCGAATAAAACAAAGGCAGAAGTATTGCTGGATCACCATAAACCTCTGGACAATCGAAGCCCAGCTCATGAAACCTTTTTCTTGTGTGAGGTCCCCGGACAGCCAAAGTTTTCTTTGGTTTCTCAAAATTATCCTTTGCACTTATGATACCTGATCCCCACACAATAGCAGTATTCTGACTCTTCAGGTGGCGAAGGATACTGCCTGCTCCAAATACTGTGGTTGTAAATAAGCCTCTTCCTGGAGGGCAATATAATGGTTCATTGCCAGTCATTTTTTTATATAGGTATGGAGTAACCCAATCCCCAAAGTTTTTTGGCTCGTAGTGACTCCAATAGACATTGCGATTATTGGTCATTCCGGAACGTTGTTTGATGCGGGTGGCGAGCCTGACAACCTTGTCATAATAAAGAGGTATCAAAACAGTATTCCTTATAGATTTAATAAAGGATAACAAAATCACAGGTGGCCAGCTCTATCATCTAAATTACTTTTCATCATTGATCGAAATTTCTCATTGTTTTTTATGAGATTATTATAGGTTTCCACAGCGTTAATTCTTCCTTTTTCCATCAAAATTATTTTGTCAGACATCTGGATAGAGGCTGGTCTGTGTGAAATTATCAGTATAATTAAGTTTTCTTTTAGAGAGTTCAAAGTGCTCATAAGTTTGTATTCAGATTCCATATCCAGGGCGCTGGTGGGTTCATCTAATACAAGCAGATCTGTTTGCTTGTACAGCGCCCTGGCGATGCCAATCCGTTGCCGTTGGCCGCCACTCAGTAGTTTCCCATCCTGTCCTAAGTTAGAGTAGATACCATTTGGTAGATTGTCTACAAACTCATCAGCGTTAGCTAATGTAAGAGCCTGCCTTACGCGATCCATGTCAATGTCAGCTTCTGGCACACCGAAAGCTACATTGTTTACGACGTTGTCATCTAGTATGAATATGGTTTGCGCTACATAACCGACTTTCTTTCGGAAAGACGCTAAATCCGAGCTTGTTAGAACTTCATCATTAACAATGAGCTTTCCCGAATTGAGTTTAAGTAGCCCCAATATTAGATCCGCTAATGTGGATTTGCCCGAGCCCGAGTGTCCAACCAGTGAAAAGATTTCTCCTCTGTTCAAAGTCAGTGAGACGTTATGGACTGCAGGCGCGCTATCGGGGTTGTATAGAAAATTAGCCTCGGATAGCTGAACTCGATTAATCCGCATTGGTCTGATGATATCCTCAGCCACTAATGTATCTGTAGAAGTCACGTTCAGTCTGTTCTTAATCACTCTCGCGACAGAGCCATGGCCGCTCAGGCTTGAAAGGGATTTATAGATTTGTTGCATTGTTGGTAGAAGTTTATAGCCTGCCAGGGCGTAGATGCTCAAAATAGGGACAACCGAACGTATATCATCCTGTGTCGTAAGTAATACCAGCGCCAGAACAAGGATAGCGCCAAAAGAAATCGATTCAATTACAAATTTAGGCAGGTCACCAGATAGAGCAATGAAGGCTTGGGATTTAAGACCCCTGACGTTGATTTTATTGAACTGATTAATATATCGGTTCTCGAGAGAGTCCAGCTTCACGTCTTTGATGCCGATAAAAGACTCGGACAGAATTCCCTGAACCTTGTCGTTTCGCTCTGAGATGACTGCGCCGTGATGGGCCAGCTTTCGACGTAACATAATATAGGTAATTAAATAGGAGCCCCCAATAATTCCTCCGGCGATGACAGCCAGCAGCGGATCCAGTATCAGCAACCCGATTAAAATAAGGGCCACCACGAACAGTTGGCTTGTCAGGAGCAGGAAAGGCTGAAACAGCATATAAACGAAGCGAGGAACCTGTGCTGATACAGTCGCTATTTTTTTAGTATAGTTTTCAGTTTTATGAAATAAATAGTCTTTAAAAAGATAATTTTTGTATATTTTTTGTTGCAGGCTGCTGCCAAGCGATACTGAAAAGCGAATACTCAGCCACATAGTCATCGCAGCTATCGTGTTGGATACCAAGATTAATACGAGTGATCCGAGGGCAGCTGCAACTATAAATTGGAGGTCGGTTTCGAAACCGAATTGCTGATATACGCGCGAAAGAATTGTATTTGTGTGGATTACTTCCGGGTTAGACAGAATAGATATAAAAGGTCCGATGCTCGCTATCCCCACGACCTGAAAGAATGCGGAAAAAAGGAAAACAATTTGTAGAGCAATATATTTTTTCCGGGTGCGTGCATCCAGGACAGAAAGAATAGTTTTGATAACATTGAGTATATACATGAATAAACTTTGATAAACCTGTTTGCGACAGCCCGGTCACCCGGGCGAGCCGATGCTTATGTGTTTTGGGTTAGAAGTTGTTTTTTTGTGAGATGGCTCGGTAAAGCCCCTCGTACTTCTGCACATTCTCACGTTTACTGAACTCCTTTCTGACGTGCGTCAGCCCGTTGGCCGCAAGTTGTCTGGCTGTCTGCGGCTGTTTTATAAGTTGTGCAAGCTTATCTGCATAACCCTTTCCGCTGTGGTTATCCACTAATGCTCCGCAGTTCCCGTTGTCCAACACTTCCGGTATACCGCCTGCGTTGTGCGCGACCACCGGTACCTTTCGCAGCAGGGCTTCCAGCAGCGTCATGGGTAAGCCTTCGTGGTCAGAGGGCATTAATAAAAAGTGCATTGCTGCCCATTCGGGTTCCATGTCCCGGATAAACCCCCGGAAGTGAATGAAATCTGCTACGCCTTCGTCTTTAGCGTATTGCCTCATCACTTCAAGAAGCGGGCCATCCCCGCAGACATTACCTTCAACATCCAGGTTATGGTCGGCTATGAGGCTGGCAATAGTATCAATAAACAGGTCGATGCGCTTTACCGGAACGCAGCGGCCGACCAGGGCGATCCTGCAACGGGCATCGGATTCTTCTTGGTCATCAGGTTGCCCCGGGGCAGTGGCTAGAATTTCATCGGTATCTATGAAGTTCCGGATAACGACTGTTTTGCTTGGATACCGGGGCTCCAACAGGGCTTTTAAATGCCGGGACACAGTAACTACGGCATCATGACAAAATGCAGTCAGTGCACGATCCAGAAGGTGTGTCAGCTTTTTTCGGGGGGCACGCCAGGTTGACTGGGATTCGGGGCTACCATGTACCGTTAAAACAGAGCGTTTAACGCCGCTCAGGTATTTCGATACAGTACCCAGCACATTCTCCTTGAAGCCATGAGTATGGAGTATGTCGGTGGGGTGTTGCCGCAAGTGTTTGCAGATGGTTTTAATCTGGCCCAAAGGTGATAAAGCTCTCTCATCCGCGAGAGTAACGTCTATACCCAATTCCGTGAGCTTGTCGAAAAGGACACCCCGGTTGAACACGACCGCTGTTGGCTTGATAACACCGTTTGTCTGAAGACCAGAGATTAATTGAAATGCCTGTGCTTCGGCACCGGCCCATAAATCTCCAGACACGATATGAGTCACCACAAGCTTTTGGTGTGAGCCGCTCGCTGCCACCTTACGGTCTCCCAAGTGTTGCGAGAAAGCTCAGCGGGGTACTGCCATTGCCATCATGGAAGTTGAACCGGCGCAGGCCAAACGGGTTTGGCGGGGTTCTGTTCCAGCCGCGTTCAGTCGTGCAGGCGGCGGTGAAGTGCTGCTGTACGAGCTGTTCACCTTTGCCGGTAATGTCGCCGTTCGGGTAGCAGAAGATTCTGACCGGCTGAAGCCCAAGTTTTTCCAGATCCTCATGGCTGCCAACAATCTCGTTTTCAAGAGTTGTCTGGTTCCCAAGGTGGTTTAAACGATAATGATGCCGGGTGTGGGCCCCATAGGTGATCAGGCCACTGGCCAACATCGTATCCAGCTCTTGTTTATTGAGCAGGGGTCTGGCACTCGGGGTCGTTTGGCCCAGCGCCGGGAGTGTATTTCGGGTTTGCTCAAGGTGTGTCTCGATGGTGTGGTCGTCCAGTGCTTTCAGGCGGTTTATTACCGAGTCTGCCTGCAGGATTGTGTAAGGCGATGAAGGATCATCACTTGCCTCGAGGTAAGGGCGCAGCCATTGCAATGCCTCATGACCCAGATGGTGGAAATGGTTGATCAGTAAATCCAGCACCTGTTCGGGCCAGAACAGCCATGAGGTATTGATGCGCTGGGACACCAGAAATATGGTGGCAGGAATGCTGTGCTTTTTAAGCACTGGAAACGCGTGTTCGTAGTTGTCTTGCCAGCCATCGTCAAAGGTGACGGCTACCGCTAATCGGGGCAAGCCTTTGTTTTTACGTTGGGCATCCAGCCAGGTATCCAGTGAAACAAACTCGGCCCCGAGCCGTTTGAGCAAGCTCAAATGCATGTCCAGAGCTTCCGGGGTTGCTATCATACCGGGCTGTTCCGTGTGTCGAAGCAGGGACTGCCCGGGCAGAATGCGATGATAGGTCAGAATTATCAGTGACGGCGATTTTTTGAGCTTGATCCTGAGCAATGCGACGGCAGCGAAAAGGCTGTAGCGAGCCTGTTTTAAAATCGGTTTCACCAACTGCACGGTCACCAATCCTCCTTGATGTAAAATACGCGCGGCCAATGAACCACTGCGTTCGCCGCAAATTGTGCCACTTAAAGGCACATGCTGTCATTATATCTGGTTGTAACCTTTGCCAGATTGGAACCGATCATTTACACAATGCTGGTGTGCTATTATTACGCCTCAAATTTGCTCAGATGCAGGGATGATACGGATGTTGGAAGCGGTGTTCTGGATTGCGGTACTAGGGTCTGTGTACAGTTATTTTATCTATCCGCTGGCACTTATGGCGCTGCCAGCCAGAAGAGCACTGCCGGCACCTGCTGATAACCTTGCGGCTACGCAAGCTGCCTCACCCTCAGTTTCTCTCATCATTACCGCACACAATGAAGCCGGGCGCATCCGGCAAAAATTGGAAAATACACTGGAGTTGGTCTATCCGAACCTGGAAATAATCGTGGCGTCTGACTGCTCGTCCGATGGAACCGATGATATTGTCCGCGAGTATGAGAGCCAGGGTGTTTTGTTATCCAGAACCAATGAGCGCCTGGGTAAAGAGAATGCCCAGAAGGATGCCATCGCCATGGCAACCGGTGACATTATCGTGTTCTCGGATGTGGCCACCAGTATTCCACCGGATGCCATTCATGCGCTTGTTCGGTATTTTGATAACCCCGCGGTAGGTGCGGTTTCAAGCGAAGATGTATTTGTAAGCCGGGATGGTAGTGTTGTGGGCGAGGGGGCCTATGTGAAATATGAGATGTGGCTGCGCAAGCTGGAGTCGCTTCGGGGCGGCCTGGTCGGCCTCAGCGGATCATTTTTTGCGGTGCGGCAGGTGTTGTGTCACCGCTGGGATATTCATGCCCCCAGCGATTTCAATACCGCGCTGAATTGCGCCCTTGATGGTTACGTAGCGGTTTCAGCCCCGGATGTTCTGGGCCATTACCAGGATGTTGCAGATCCTTCTAAAGAGTATCAGCGCAAACTGCGGACCGTTATCCGTGGCTGGACCGCCCTGGCCAGGCATCCGGAAGTGCTCAACCCCGCCCGGTTCGGCTTGTTTGCCTGGCAGGTATTCAGCCATAAACTGATGCGTTGGGCCGTGCCCTGGTTTTTGCTCATACTGTTTGTGGTTTCAGTCATGCTGGCAGGCAGTGGTTGGATATACAGCCTGGCGCTGTTGCTGCAGCTTGCTTTTTACGGTGTGGTTCTGGCTGCACACTTCTCGCCCCGCTTGCGTGCGAAAAGCTATATCCGGATTCCGTATTTCTTCGTGCAGGTGAATTACGCCATTGCCCATGCCACCCTGCAGTTTCTGGGAGGGCGCCGGATGACTGTCTGGTCGCCGTCCCAGCGATAGAGGGAAATAGCTTGGGCTTTTCGAAATTGCGACCAGTGGGCAGCCGGGTGCCTTTGCCAGTGGCAAACTTCCACGGTTTTTCTGCACCCTGGGCCGGGTTTTATGATTCAGTATTTGTGAACAGCGGCACCGCTGCACTTTCCCTGGCGGTACAGTTATCAATCATCAGCAGGCGAACTCCGCAAACACCCGAAGTGATTCTGCCCGCATACGGCTGCCCGGACCTGGTTGCCGCTGTGGTGGCTCAGGGGGCACGACCGGTTTTGGTTGATCTGGCACAGGGGCGGCCCTGGATGGATCTGGAGGCTGTGGAAAACGCGGTTAACGATAATACGGTGGGTATCATTGCCGTGGGTTTTCTGGGCATACCGGAACGCTTGTTTGCCCTGAGGCAGATCGCTGATAAAAACGATCTGGCGTTGATTGAGGATTCCGCCCAGGTGTTTCCGCCTTTTTCGTGCGGGAACGGCCTGGCAGACTATTTGATATTGAGTTTTGGCCGGGGCAAGCCCATAAATCTGATGGGTGGCGGTGCGCTTTTGATCCGCAAGGATCATTCTGAGCAACTTGCCCGGAATAGTGTAAACGTTCTGGGTGCTCTTGCTGAGACCCGGGTATCAGCGGGCTTAGTCTGGCGGCTGCGGCGCTGGTTATTCAACCTTCTGCTAACAAGGCCTTTGTACGGTATAATGGAGCACATGCCGTTTTTGGGTATTGGGCAGACCTTATTTCATCCGCTCTCCTCGATTGCGCGCCAGGCGCCTGTTGAGGGGTTGTTGGAAGCGGGAATTGAAGATTTTAACAGCCGGAAGGGAAACGGCGCTGCCTGGTCAGAAGCGCTGTTGGGGCTCACTGGTAAAGGTTGGAGCCGGTTAGCACCGGAATGTTTCGATGAGGCAGGAGGTGAGGGCCCGGTTGTCTCTTCACCTGCATTACTGCGTTATCCACTGCTCGCACCTTCCAGACAGATTCGGGACAAAGCGCTTCTTGAGCTTAATCGTGCCGGTATCGGGGCCAGCGTTTTCTACGGCCAGGCGCTCCCGGCGATAAACGGGGTTAGGGAACTTGTGGCTGTTAGCGCGACGGCATTCCCTTGTGCCTGTGACTTTGCGGAGCGTCTTATTACCCTCCCTGCCCACGAGGACGTTCGTACCGCAGACATTAACTCTGTCGCTGGCATTCTGTTAGCGCAGCACTAAAGGCCAACCCCTTCACCTGACAAGTTGAATGGATGCCATGGCCTGCTGAACTTTTTCCTTGGCCGGGCCGCAGCTTCTGAGATTGCATTTCATCTGAACGACAACGAGTGCAAATTGCTTCTCCCGTGCCAGCAGCGCTGGTACCTGGAGTAATTTTGCTTCTTTGTAATTCCAGCTGCGCTGGGAACCGATCTGAAACCATTGGCCGATTATTATTTGCTCGCGGGTCATTATATTTCGATAGTGGAGTAAGCCTTGCTGGAGCGTTTCCTGTAACTGCCATAGTGACGTGTCGAACATCGGGGGCAGGTAGGGCACGAGTTTGTCCTCGGAATTGTTTTTCTGGCTTTGTGCCAGCAGCATCCACAGATTTCCTGCACGCCACGCCTGTTGGCTCAGCGTCTCTGGCAGATCCAGTGCTATTGGCATGTCCCCGGTTTTTGCAGGTTTCGCCCCGGATAGCTCCAGTGCCCAGGGCGAGACTGGCAGGCCTGGCCTTTGCATTATCGTGAGAGCGATTGGGCCGAGTGCAATTGCGATGATGATTGCAATGACACCGGTTTTATTGAATACAGAAGCCTCCGGGCTATGGTTTGCGGCCGACTTTCGTTTGCGAACCGGCGAGAAGAGCAGCGCAGGTATAATAAACATGGCGAAAACGATCCAGCCCATGGTTTCGTGGTCTGAGATCATGTCACTCTGCATGTCGGTTTCATAGGCAACCACAACCAGAATGGTTATACGAACCCAGTTTGCGATAAGCCCTATAGTGCCGGCTACCAGCAAGGTTACCAGCCAGCCGCGCCAGCGGTAATCGTTGAGGATGGATGTCATCATCGCCAACATAATGGCTATTGCAAAATAGCGGTAGCCGGAACAGCCATCGGCAATGATAAGGCGACCATAAGGCAGGGTAATGCTGTTGCCTTCAATCAAGGCGGTCATACCGAACCAGCCCACCCAGTTTCCGACAACAAAACTTGCGAGATCCACAAGAGCCGGAATACTCACCGCCCAGAAGGGTAACGAAAGGGATAAAAGCAGGGCGTAGGGTAGGAACGTGAGTGTTCGGGCAAGCCCCAGCAGCGTCCAGGAGGTGGTGATGAGCCCTGCGGCCAGCATGAAGTAGGCAAGGGTGTCTATGCGAACCAGTTCCACCAGGGCCCAGAGCAGTGTTGTGGCGATTAACAGTACCGCGCCGGCAAGGCGATAGGGCTTGAGTTGTGTGCGACTCTCGTCGTGAACGGGCGGGTGAATCAGCAACAGGCCAAAAAAAATAACAGCCGTCGCAAGCCCGTGCGCTACAGCCTGGTCGAATTCAAGCCATGCTCCGGCAAGCCTGATCCAGGTGGGGTAGAAAACCAGCACCGCGATCACACTGACAACCAGATAGGGTCTGGATTGCGGCAGGTTGTCTGATATCTTCCTTAACATTGCGAGTCCACCGTACCGACTATAAAAAAAGACAGGATACTGTGTATGTTATCTACATAAAACTCAAATTCGAAGAAAAAGCCAGGCCTGCTTTCCTGGTGTCAGAATATTTTACGCACCTCGAGGTCAGTCTGTTTTTTGAGTGCTTTTTTAATCCAGAAATAGCCATTAAGCCGCCTGTTTTTATTGTTTTTTGCTCAGGTGGACCATTTAAATACTCCCCTGAAAAAGACATGGCGCCTCACGCGATGCATTTGCGCTGCCCTCGTGTCGAAACTATTTACACTGATCTCTCCATATTAATCAATTTTTAATTTAAAAATCAATTAAGTAACTGAAAAATAACAATTTATAATACGTGGTATGGAATGTGCTCATCTCTCACTACCGTTGGTTGAGTGTTTCGAATTCCAACTACCAGCGCCCATTACCAAGGAGTGATAATGATGAACAGTACTCTCAAAAGAACGCTTCTATCCTCTCTTGTGCTGCCCTTTGCGATCGGCGCACAGTCCGTTAGCGCGGATTTGATTACCGAGTGGGGTTATCAGGTTGACAGCACATTCGCCAACTGGACTGCCGGCGGCGGCTCCCTTGGTGATATTACACCGTCTGATGGAGACCGCACCCTGTCATGGGGGGACTCTCCACAGTCGTCTATTTCGATCAGTGACGTATTTGCTGAAAATGGTCTCATCACCGGCGGGGATTTCGTTGAGGGTGGAACGTTCACGCATGTTAACAAGGTGATCAGTGCCAGTTACAAGACACTGTCAAGTTTCGACCTGACTTCCGTGCTGACGCTTACCCCGTATACGCCCTCCGGTGACCCACTGCCTGCGTCAACCACTACTTTCGCGAGTTTCTTCAAAGAAACGCTGAATAATGGAAACTGTGTCGACGCATCAACCTCTAACTGCGACGACATATTCACCATTGGCGACGTCACCGGCTCCACATTAAATGAATTTGGTAACTTCCAGTTCAATTCGTCATTTGACTTAGACGGCTATACCTACACAGTGTTCCTTGAGCTGGATGGTTTGGCTACCTTGGACGATGACGCCTGTGCAGCAGCCGGCGCTCCAAATGGATGTGTGGGCCTTTTGACAGAAGAGGGTAAGACTAACTCCTTCGATACCCGATTCAGGATTACCGCGACCGAGATGGTACCTGAGCCAGGCACCCTGGCGCTGCTGGGCATGGGTCTCGCGGGTCTTGGTCTGTCACGCAGGAAAAAAGCAGCAAAGGCATAATGTTTGAACAGCTGTAACGTTTAAACGCTAGTGCTATAAAAAAAGCCCCCGCCAAAAAAAGAAGCGGGGGCTTTTGTTAGTGGGTGAAAATAGCCGGAAGTCACGCCACCTGCATTTCGTTTAATTTATAGTCGCTGTTCGGTTTCGCCGGCAAGTATCGCCCGGAGTCGGTAATAAGCGACCAGACATCCGGACGACGTTTCCGTATTCCTTCAATCAGTGACGCTGCTTCGGTGAAGGCCGGGCGGCGACGACCGTGATATTCCATCACGGGCCCTACATGATCAAATTCCACTCCATATCGTTTTAACAGGCGCAACTGCGCGGGCTCCATGACTGCCATCCAGTGGGTTATGCCATGTATGACAGACATCTGGAGGATACCTGCAAAAAGCCCGAGGCTGATATAAGGCATGGCCCGCCGGCCACTTTCTGAATCGGTGTAGTAGGCGGGCTCACTAATGCCGGAGACCGCTTTGTACTCATTGAGGCGCCGTCGAAATTCCCGGCTGACCGCCATCCGGGATATTTCGGCTACCTTGTCGCGGCGTGCGCTCGCAAACGCGCGTTGTGCCTGCTGATCCATCCGGTGTATGCAGGGGCCTTCCATGGGAAACATGGCCTGTTCCGGGTTATCACCCGCCATAACGAGACGAACGGTGGCGACGCTGTCTCCTGTTATCCGGTGCCGTATCAGAGCGTGCGCGGATCGCGGGTCGTATGTATCGTGCTCACGTTTATCGGCAAAGCAATTGGGGTCCTCGAACGGTCGGTCGATGCAGTAAACCTGGTAGCGAACTTTGAATACTTCGTTAATTGCTTCTGGAGATGTTGCCAACTGGACGTTGAATACCGTGTTGAAAATGCTACTAACGTCTTCGTGCGTTTGTAGGACTGCTTGCATTTTTTGGTCCTCAGTCTTTCCCTTTCAGGGAGCTGTTATCTATTGTGCCGGGGGTATCGAGGGTACAGCTCATCAGGCCTCGGAATGCTTGATCCTGGGCACGTATCGCCCGGGCGCCAGGATGGAATTTGGGTCGATTGCAGCTTTCAGTTGGCTGGCCAGCCTTGAACATCTGGCTTCACTGGAAGTCAGGGTGTCCATTGCGTCTATGTTGAGGCGGTAGGGCAGGAAGCCTTCCTTTTGCCCTGCATCAAACAGTGCGCGATAACATTGGTTAGCCCTTGCTGTCGCTTCCGCGCTACTGCGGTCAAAGAGCAGGGGAACGGTAGAATCGAAGCAGCGATCGTTTACTGTTGTCAGTGTAATGAGCGGATTGACGCCGTACTGGGGGCAAATTTCTTCAATCATATTGATATAGCGGCGAACGTCCTTGCCCCGTATCGGAACCAGCGGCGCGAACCATATGAGCCCACAGCCATCCCGTGCGGGGTTTTTGAACTGCCCGGGTGGTGGCAGGGCTCCTGAGCGCCAATATGCCAGCGCCAGCGCGACATCGTTGGGCGTGCCGTGCATGATTTCCAGTGCGCCGGAGAGCGTGTCCGCCATGCCCTTGACCCGTGTCGCCAGCCCGCCGGGAAGAACGCGGGCAATCTTCCGGGCCATATCTACTTTACGCCGGTTGATAAAAACGAGACGGTCTGTTGCCGGGCCGAGAATCCGCCTTAGCGTGCGTCGCGCTGCTCGGGCTACCTCCTTTGAGGCATAAATCGCTCCGACCCCGCTCCACGCTGCAACACCATGGCTGGCGGCAAGACGTTCAACTTCATGGGCTGGCAGAACACCGTCAACGGCCCTGTCGGCAGGGAAGGGTGACATCATGGAGAGCATACGCTGGCTGTTGAGCAGATTAATTGCCACAACCGAACCGCCGAGTGCCTGCAACGCCGCCCTGACAGCAGGTACCAGGGTTTCGAGCATGGCGTCGTCTTTTGTGGAAAAGAAAAATGCAGTCACGGTGTCGGGAACTGGTGCCAGGGCGATGGTGATCTTTACAACCACGCCAAAATTACCTTGGCTGAACAAGCCGTCGAGGTAAGGGCCCACACCCCATTTGAAAAGTCCATCGATTTCTGCGCCACCAAGTTCGCTGAGCGGGGTCCGGTAAAGGGTGCCGTCTGGCAAGATCGCTTCTATCTTTGTCACCGCCGCAAAATGGTCAGTAACCGGCGTGATGCCGTAACCCCGTTCAAGTGCATTACCAAGAATGCTGCAGGTGGGGCCGGCGCCGGTTACGGGAACAAGGTAATCACCATCATGCTGATCGAGAAACTCTCTCAGGGCGCCTTGGGTAACTCCAGGTTCGACCGTGATAACGCCCATTTCGGGATCAAAATCGGTAATCCGGTCAAGCCGGCCAAGATCCAGGATAACGCAGTCATTTTCAACAGGGTTGGCACTGCCATAACCCCAATTATTGCCTGTACTCACGGGGTAGACGGCAATCTGCCACTGTTGCGCCACCTGAAGAACCTCTGCAACCTGCTGCTGGTTCGCTGGGCGGAGCACGGCAGGAATAGAGCGTTTTGTACCGATTGTCGAGGCGGCAAAATCTGCTGCAGCACTAGCGGCTAAGACTCCGGACTCACCCAGGATAGCGACCCATTCGGCGATTGCGGACTCGATAGAGGTGCTTTTCACTGGCGCTTCCACGGTTTATCGATGCCTTTTATTAAGGCTTTATGAACGTTTTGTGATGAGCTGTTCATCATTTGAGCGAAATTATAGTGGAGATGGGTTTGACAAAATATGTCGTTTTGTTCGCGTTACTATGAGTGGTTTACCCTGAATAATTCTGGAGAAACATGCAGTTAGGATAGATTTTGGGAAATACAGAGGGGGGTAATTTTGTTAAATAATGTTAATTGGGGTCGGTTCTACTGCCTGAAACCGTCAGATGTGCCCACAAAAAAGGCCTGAAAGGTATGCCCCTCAGGCCTTTGTTTCGTAGCCACTCTCGCGTTAATGTGACCGTTTACATCGCCTTTCTGACTGCCTCGAGATGTTCAGCTATTTCGTTATTATCCGGTGCAAGAGCCAGGGCCTTTTCTATGGCTGTTTTGGCTTCTGCGTGCATCCCGCTCAGATGGAGAACCCATCCGTAGGTGTCCAGAACGGCGGGGTTGTTGGGTGCCAGTTCGCTCGCCTGTTCCGCGAGTTTCAGCGCGCGGTCGGAGTTCTTCTCGCGCAGCACCCAGGCCAGATTGTTCAATGCGGCAATATTATTCGGCTGCCTTGCGAGAACTTGCTCGTAATGCTCTGCTGCAGCGGTTTCCTGGTTGTCGGCCATTAGCCAGTCGGCTCTCGCCAGGTGCGCTGCGAGGTTTTGCGGGGCTTCGTTAAGCCAGCGTTCTGTCAGGCCTCCCACTGAGCCAGGTGCTTCCGCTTTTGCCAACTGGATTAGTGTGGGCACCAGTTGTATGTTGTCAGTGGCCTGCCATTTTTCAGAAAGAAAGTCGTAAGCTGCTTTCGGACCTTTTTGTTGGTTTAGCAGCTTCGCCCGGGTAAGCACGGTTGCTGTGGCTTCCCCATGATTTTTTTCCACAGCGTCAAGGGCTGACAGAGCCTCGTCTATCTTGCCTTCTGCCTGCGCAATTCCCACTGGCAAGAGTGCAAACCCAAGGTTTTCGGGTTCAAGAGTAATGGCTTCGGCTGCTATGGCGCGGGCAGAAGACCAGTTTTTGTTGTCCACCGCGGCTTTCGCTTCAGCCAGCAGTAATTGGCCATAGGCACGTTTAACGGTTGCAGAGTCGGTGTCTGTCCATCGGGAAAGCGTCTCTCTGGCCTCGACAAGTTCGCCCTGCGTTATCGCGACCAATGCGATGAGCGTGTCGGTATTCATTTTCAGTTCCGGGTGCTCTTCGGAAACACTCGCCAGCCAGTTTCGGGCCTCAGCTACGGTATGGTCTTGCATGTAAATCTGGCCGGCTTGCTGCAGCGGACGTATCGAATCCGGGTTAAGTGTGGCTGCATCTACCAGCAGGTTAACGGCCTCTTCCCGTTGGCCCGATTGCGCATAGAGGGCGGCCAGTGCAACCTTGGGCGCCTGAAGCTCAGGGCTTTCCTTAACCAGTTTTTCCAGGCGCGTTCTGGCTGCGTCGGGGTTTCCCAGCTGAGTATCTGCAAGGCTTGCCAACAAAATCGCCCGAGGCTGGTCGCCGTAGCCGTTAAGCAGGGAGTCGCGTATCTCGCCGGCTTCCTGTTTTTCACCCTGCTGGATAAGCACGTTCAGATAGGTGCTGGTGGTGGCCCAGTCCGCAGGGTTGGTAGTGAAGGCCATGCGCAGTTGCCCGAGCGCCTGATCGGGTTTGTTGTTTTGCAGGTAGTGTCTTGCGAGTGCAAGCCTGAATCGCACGCGTTCAGGTTCATTGCTGATGGCTTTGCTGAGACTGGCAACGCCGTCACTCTCGCGCCCGGGAAGGCTGAGTGCCAGAATGCCGTGCATGGCGAGGAGTTCGTTGTCGTTGGGGCGGGCTTTTATGGCCCGGTCCAGGGTTTTCAGGGCGGCCTCCCGGTCTCCGGTATCTATCTGGACCATTGTGGCGGCCCTGATAAACTGGGTCGGCGTTGTTTCCGGGTCCAGGTTTTCGGTGAGCAACTGAGCCCCTTCCTCCAGCTCGCCGGTACCGGCAGAAACTGCTCCCAGAAGCATGGCCATCTGTTCGTTTTCCGGGTCCAGCTTGAGGGCGTCACGCAGGATCGTTTTCGCTTCTTCAAAATTGCCGTCTTTAATAGCGGCAATAGCGGCCTGGCCTTGTTCCCGTGCGTCGCTGTTCTGGTTTTCTGCCAGAATCCGATTGTATATCTGGGCGTCGGTCATCTGCCCTTTCTCAGTGAGAACCTTAGAAAGCGTGCTTAGCACATTGCGACGTATGGGCAGGAATATATCGGATGTCGGGATCAAGCCTACAGCATCTGTTAAGGTGTTCGAGGCCTGGTCCAGTTGGTTCAGCCGGTAGTGGGCCAGGCCTTTCAAGTAGAGAACTTCCGGGGCTGGTTGGTTTTTTGCAAGCCATTCATCGGCAGTTTCTGTGGCCTGTGCATTTCTTCCGAGATTGATCTGCGCCAGGAGAATACCTTCTACTGCTCTGATATTTTCAGGGTTACTGGTTAGCAACTCGTTATAAAGCGCTAGGGCTTCGGATGCTTCTCCGGATTTGCGCAGGGCTTCCGCACGGATCAGCGCGGCTTCCAGTTGGTCTTCTGGCGAATCCGGAGACTGCAATGCAAGGGTTTCAGTTGCGGAAAGGTGCTTGCCTTGTTCAACATAAGCGCGGGCGAGGGTGAGGCCTACTGCTTCCGGCTGCTCTTGCATCCAGGGCTCAAGCAGTTCAGCGGCTTCTTTCGCGGCGCCTACCTGAAGGTACAGGTCTGCCAGACGCACGATGTGTTCTACGTTGTCTGGATCTTTCTGGATGGCATTTTTGATTTCCAGCAGGGCAGAGCGAAACTGCCCCTGTTCGGAGTATGTTTCGGCCCGGGAAAGATGAGACAGCGCCTCGGACGAATCCGGGTTGTTGTTGCAGCCCGTGAACAAGGGGAACACAAGCAACAGGCTGCTTGCCAGTACGAGCCCGGGAAGTGACTTCAATGTGGTTTTTCTTGTCATCATGTAAATCTGCTCCTTGAGCCGTTCGCTGCAGCCGCGTGCCCGGAAGTCACGTCAGACTTCCGGATTTTCTGACGATGTGTCGATTCTGTATTTGTCGGTGAGATTATAAAGAGTGGGGCGTGTAACACCCAGAAGCCGGGAGGCTTGCGTCATATTGAAATCACTGGCCTGCAACGCCTGAACGATGGCTTTGCGTTCGGCCTGTTCGCGAACCTGGCGAAGATTCAGGTGGTTTTCTCCCGGCTGCTCACTGCCCGGCAGTTCCAGATCCTCTCTGGTAATCCGCTTGCCGTCGGCCATGATGGTGGCTCGCTTCACCTTGTTGATCATTTCCCGCACGTTACCGGGCCATGCGTAGCTGCTGATGGCGTTGACGGCGTCCTCGGAGAAGGTGAGGTTCTGCCGGTCCATGTCCTTGCCCAGGGATTTCAACAGAGACCGGGCTATAACCAGCGCGTCTCCTTCCCGTTCTCTCAGGGCTGGGACATCAAGGGTGATTTCGCTTATCCGGTAGTAAAGATCCTCCCGGAAATCGCCGGTTTCAATCAGTTTCTGTACGTTGCGGTGTGTGGCGCATACAACACGCACGTCCACCGGTATTGGCTTTATCGAGCCCACCCGGTCGACGACACGTTCCTGCAGAAATCTCAGTAGCTTCGCCTGAAGCGACATTGGCATATCGCCGATCTCGTCGAGGAACAGGGTGCCGCCGTTAGCGCTTTCAATCTTGCCTTTTTTGGCTTGCGTGGCGCCGGTAAAGGAACCTTTTTCGAAGCCGAACAGCTCGCTTTCCAGAAGGTTCTCGGGAATGGCCGCGCAGTTGATGGCGGCAAATACGTTGCTGGCTCTGGGGCTGAGGTTGTGTAGTGCGCGCGCAAGAAGTTCTTTGCCGGTACCGGTTTCACCCGTAATCAGGGTTGTTACATCCGTGGGTGCAATTTTTTCCAGTGTGCGGCATACGGCTATCATTTGAGGGCTTCCTGCGATAATGCCCTTGATTTTAGTGCCGTTGCCTTGCTGTGCCAGATCGCGGTTTTCTCTCTCCAGTTCTGCAAGCCGGAAAGCTCTGTTAACCACGAAATTCAGGATGTCCGCATCAAGGGGCTTCTGATAAAAATCAGATGCACCCATGCCAATTGCAAGAACTGCGTTCTCTTTATCTTCCCGACCGGTGACTACAATCACCTTGGTCAAAGGTGCAAGCCGAAGGATGTCTTCCAGGAGTGCGAAACCTTCCGTTGCACCACCTGGATCCGGTGGGAGGCCCAGATCGAGTGTAACTACATCGGGCTCTTCGCGTCTGAGTGCCGCAAGAGCAGTTTCTCTGTCTGAGGCGACAAACACTTCCAGATCTTCGCTGAAACACCAGCGCATCTGGCTTTGCAGCCCCGGATCATCCTCTACGATTAGCAGTCGTCTAGTCACAACAGCAACAAGTCCTTTGTTTGAGTGTTCCACTACCCCTGATTCTTAACTGAACATTGACACTTTGCAATGGTCGATTGAATTGTTACGGATAATTGTCGGTTAATTGACGAACCCTTGCCTATTGACAGTCTCAGAAACAGAGCGCTTTTCTTCATTCATCAGCGGAATCCGAATGGAAAAGCAGGAGCCTATGCCCATGCCTGTCAGGCCTTTTGTGCTTTCGAACGGTTTGAACAGCTGGTTGCTGATAAAATCCTCGTTCATGCCGCTTCCGGTATCCTGGATAAAGAGCACGACATTTCCTTTGGCAATTTTGAGAGATAGAGTGATTTCTCCGTTGGGGGGCGTTGCATCCTGTGCGTTCTGGATCAGGTGGCCCAGAACACTTCGCAATTGTTCTGAATCAGCTTTAACCATGATTGGCGGCGGATTGCCTTCCAGCCTGGGTAATGGAAGCTGTCGGCTATAATGCCCCAGCAGGCTGGATACAAGGCGGGTCAGGTCCAGTACTTTAGAGTCATTATCGGTTTCTTCCGCTGGTTTGCGAATGTGTTCCACAAGATTGGTCATCTTGCTGACGGCATGCTCTGTGGTTTTGATCATGTCTTCGATAAAAGCGGGGTTGTTCCGGTGTTTCTGGGCGTTGTTCACCAGCAATGACAACTGGGCGATCACGGTTTTCAGATCGTGCACCATGAATGCGGAGGCTTTGCTTACGGCCTCGAACTGCATTGCTCTTGATAGCCGGTTTTGTGCATCCGCTTGCGCGAGCAGGTTACAGGTTTGGCGAGCCACTACTTTGATCAGATCGAAGTTCTCCCAGTTCAGGTCCACCCGGGCGTAGGGGCGGCCTATCATTGCGATACCGTATAATTGGTTGCCCAGATACAGCGGAATGACAAGCCAGGCGTCCGGCGTTTCGGTGATGGCATCCGGGATCTCCAGCAGGTTGTAACTCACCGGGTCTGCCCGGTATTCATCCAGATTCAGGATCCATTCTTTATCCGAAAAAAAACGCACCAGGTCAGAGTCTTCATCAATGACGGTGTGTCTGGGGATAGCGAGGTTGGCGGAATCCTTGAGGGTGTAGGGCCCCTGTTCGCTCTTCAGCCAGATGGCGCCGGCGTTGCTTTCAACCAGGCCTGCAAGAATCCGGATTACCCGTCGGGAAAGAGGTGGCTCATCGCTCAGATCTGACAGCTCTGTGGTCATTTTCAGCCATTCATCTCGATAATCGTACTTGTAATCGAAAAAGTTCTGGCTGATAAGAACCATCAGCCTGGCCCGCAAGCGCCGGGAAAGCACGAGTGTTGTCAGGAACACCAGGGCTACGACTGACAATAATACCTGCAGAGCCTCGCCCCAGTTGCCCCCGAGAATACGAACGTAGTAACCGCTAACTGCAAGAAGAAGCAGGTAAATGCCGGCCAGAACCAGTGTGCCGGCATGAAAGACCGCGGACCGGGAGAGCTGAAAGTCAATGGGTTGTTTGCGGGTGTTGACGACGTTTATGGCAAACAACGGCACCAGTGCTGCGTTTACGAAACCCCTAACGTTCCAGAAGGAATCGGCGATCGCACCAAAGAGCAGCGCATCGGCGTACATGAAAAAATCAAACGCGAATATGGTGGCTGTGCCGATGCAAAGGTATTTTATGCTGGAGCGACCGAATGCGGGGGCGTTACGCCAGATCTGCTCAACCAGGGAGAGGCCCAGAAGTGACAGTGCAATCTGACCTATAAGCTTGGTTTTGCCATTCACCAGTGACAGGCCAAAGAAAAATTCCAGGCTGCCAAGGGTTAGCAAGGCAACAAGCAGGACGACCGTTGCGATTCCAAGGAACTTCTTGATTTGCCCGCTCAGGCGTCCATGCCGGAATGTGTCCCGCAGCATGGCGAACAGAAGGAGAATCCATGCAGTATTACGGAGCAACTCCAGCAGATAACGGGTAAAAAATCCGGGTTGGCCCCAGAGGCTCTGGCTAACGAGGACAGCCGCCCACAGAGTGGTGACGAGTGCCGCCAGGAACAGCGTCCGGTCTATGTCACGCCTTAAATAGCGAGTGCCCACAAGCAACGCAAGTATTGCGAATACTACGGCGGCCGCGCCATGACTTATCACGCTCAGATCTGGAAGCATGTAATCTGCCTATTCCCTGGATAGATGTAGTTTGAGGTTGACGGCCCCTCTGTGCAACCCTGCCGGGCGCCACAACATCAGACCCTCCCGGGCCACCTGTATTTTGGTGGGATCTCATATGTCGATATTTCTTACAGTTGTGCTCGAGGTTGTCGGTTCTTTGATCGCGCTAGAGAGCGTATCTAGCTGAAAAATAGTAATTTCGTTCGGCATGGTTCGACTATTGCTACACATGGGTACGTAAGACGGACGAAATAACTCCATGACAATGGCGCGAAAACTAAATAAAAGGAACTGGTTATGAATACACCACTAAAGCTTTCTGGTGTTGTTTTACTCACGGGCGCCTTGTACGCCGGCAATGCGGCGGCGCTGCCCACGATTGATCTGGATTACCAGAATGCTACCTATGGTTTCAACTCCGGGACACTGGTGAACACCTCGCCCAGTAAAACCTATAACAACATTAATGCAGGAATGTTCAATTTCACGACCAGCAACCCGACCGGCACGTCACCGATTGCCTGGACCGGCGCGCTGGCAGCGTTTTGTATTGATCTCGATGTATTTCTGGATGAAAGCAACAGAACCTACGAACTGAAAACAGCATCAAGTTACTTTGGCGATGCAAACCTCGTGTCTTCCATCAGCAAGCTTTACACAGGGTATGAAGGTAGTGTGAACGACAAGACTTCGTCGGCTGCGTTCCAGTTGGCCTTGTGGGAAGTAATCTACGAGAAGGGCGGCTCCTATGGAATGACTAACGGTAACTTCACGGCAACCGGTCCTTTCAACGGTTCACGCGCCGCTGCAGATACCATGCTTGCGGGCTTGGCCGGTCAGTCCGAGGGTTATGATATGTACGTTCTGGATGCGGTAACGATTAATGGGGAGAAGGATTCCCAGGATCTACTGCTTTTTAAGCCCAAGCCTCCGGTATCTGTGCCCGAGCCCGGCACTCTGGCGCTTCTGGGGTTAGGTCTGGCGGGGCTTGCAGTACGTCGTAAAAAAGCCTGACACAGTATAGCGGGCCGAGAAAGCCACCCGATGCGGTGGCTTTTTCGTTGGCAGGCGGCGCCGTTACAAAGGCATTTTGTTGTCCCGGTAAAACCGGAATATTTCTTTCAGCGTCGGAATTATTCTGCAGCGGCCGTTCTGCAGCCGTTGTCAGCCACGCCCGATCAGAACACCCAGGGTGTGGCTTTGTCCCTCATTAAGCACGTAATAATCGCTTGCTGCATTGGCAGTTTCGACACACAGCATTGCCCGCCAGGCCGAATCCGGGAAGTCGCTCAGTTTTGCAGCCTTGTCGGGGCCCGGGTTCCAGACAACCGTGGAGTCACTGCCTACCGCTGTAAGCTTGCGGGTGATGCCGGGTGTAACAACAATCAGGGGTTCTCCGGATTCGTAAATCCGGTCTATTTCTCCTTCGAAATAAACAGGGCCACTCTGGGTACAGTACTCCCAGTTTTTCAGGGTATCTATGTAGTGTGTGTAGCCAAGACCCAGGACTCGCGAGCGTTCGATGTCGGCTGTTGGCAAGTAGGTGTGTAGAGCCTGGCTGAAGGCCAGGGGCTCATTACCCAGGTTGGTGGTGGTAAGTGCCAGCCGGCATCCGCGCACGGAAAAATTGAACGTAAGAAGCGCAAGGGCGCGACCGTTCCACACGTCGGCGAAGTCGTCGTTGGCATCCAGAGACAGGCAGATTTCCACCTCATGGGCACTCTCGCTCACATCCTCCAGTTTCCAGAGTGCTGTGCGTGCAAATCCGTGGGCATCCGGTGTTTTAATCCGTTTACGGACTTCTGGCGCGTTGCGGGCCGGGTCGCCAAACCAGGGCCAGCAGATGGGAATGCCGCCGCGTATGGCCCGGCCAGGTTCAAACCGCGCAGAGGGGCTCAGCCAGAGCCAGTCCGGCTCATTCCTGGGAATAAACCGGGTAAGGTGAGCACCCTGCAGGAACAGTCTGGCTTCGAACAGCGGGTGATGTACTTCCAGCGCCTCCAGTTGCCCGATAGTTGTCCAGCGAGTAAAAGACCACTGCCCGGGCGAGAGAAATAACGGCGGTTTGTTGCTGCTTTCAGACATAATCAGGTTCTGGGCTCAGGTGAATCCGCTTTCATTGTTAGAGTAAATTAAAAGTGCACCGGGGGCGACATCTGCTCCGGAATAATGTGTTTTGGTGCGCGTGCGCGGATTTGCCGTTGTAGTCCGCAAACCCTTTTGCTACTATTCGCGCCGCTTTCAGGGATTATATACTGAAACGTCGTTATGGTGGCTCCATTGGTGCCTCCGCAACATGAAACCGCGAACCCGGTCAGGCCCGGAAGGGAGCAGCCGCAGTGGTGGAATTGTGTGCCGGAGTGTCGCTGGTGGGGCCACCCCCAGTTCTTGCTTAGTCCCCCGTCACGTCTTGTCAACTTTTCTGTTTCCGCTTCTTACAACACCCTGTCCATGCTAAAGTTGCAGGCGTTTTTCTCAGCATTTGGCGGATCATGAGCTACCAGGTACTTGCCCGTAAATGGCGCCCTCGCACCTTTGAAGATATGGTGGGGCAGGAACACGTTCTCCAGGCGTTGATTCACGCACTGGAAAACCAGCGCCTGCACCATGCCTACCTGTTTACCGGCACCCGGGGCGTGGGTAAAACCACCATCGGGCGGCTGCTGGCCCGTTGCCTTAACTGCGAAACCGGCGTTACGCCACGCCCCTGTGGTACCTGCTCCAGTTGCCTGGAAATCCAGGAGGGCCGGTTTGTTGACCTGATTGAAATTGATGCCGCATCCCGCACCGGTGTGGATGACATGCGGGAGCTTACGGACAACGTGCAGTACGCGCCCAGCCGTGGGCGCTACAAGGTGTACCTCATCGACGAGGTGCACATGCTTACCAACCAGTCGTTTAATGCGTTTCTCAAGACCCTCGAGGAACCGCCCGAACATGTGAAGTTCCTGCTGGCAACCACCGATCCCCAGAAGCTGCCGGTAACCGTTCTCTCACGCTGTCTGCAGTTCAACCTGAAGCGCATGACACCGGAACACATTGCCGGCCACCTCACGAACGTTCTGACCGCCGAGCAGATACCCTTTGAAGAACCCGCGCTCTGGCTGCTGGCCCGCGCCGCCGATGGCAGTATGCGTGATGCCCTCAGCCTTACGGATCAGGCCATTGCGTTTGGTAACCAGAAGCTGGCGGCCAGTGATGTCAGCAGCATGCTGGGTACCATTGATCAGCGGGATATCGAGCGCATTGTGAATACACTGGTAGACCGTGATGGCCCGGGCTTGCTGGCGGAAATCAGCCGCATCTCGGATTTCGCGCCGGATTACAGCATTATACTCGCGGATCTGTTGTCACTGTTCCACCGTGTGACCATGGAACAGGTGGTACCGGGAAGCGCCGATAACGCCCTTGGCGATGCTGCGCAGGTGCAGTCCCTGGCCCGCAAACTCAGTGCAGAGGATGCCCAGTTGTTCTATCAGGCGGCCCTTATGGGCCGCAAAGATCTCGCTATTACCCCTGATGCCCGCATGGGCTTTGAGATGACGCTGCTCCGTATGCTGGCGTTTCGCCCTGGCTCGGGTCGTCGCGCACCGCCGCCGGCGGCAAGCACCAGATGCGCCGCGGAAGGAGAATCCAGGGACGAGCCTGAGCCGGAACCCGCGCCCGGGCCTGAACCCGAACTGGTTGCGACTGAACCTGAGCCTGCCCCCCCGGAAACCCCGGAAACTCCCGGAACCCCGGAAACCCGGGATGCCCCGGATGTCTCCGATGCCCCGACTCCAATTGCAGAGGGGGAATTTGTCTGGGAGCGGGATTTTCGCAATCTTGACATTGTGGGCATGCCGGGCAATCTGGCCAGCCACGGCGCCATGTCCCGGGATGGTGATACGGTTACTCTGTTAATCGATGAAGGTCACGCCCGGTTGCTGAACGCCCGGCATGAAGAAAAAATACTGGCCGCCTTGAGAAATCACTTCGGCGACGCCATTCAGATAAAGATAGAGCAGGGTAACCCTGGCCCCAATACGCCCGCTGCCTATGAGGAGCGTTTACGCAAAGCCCGGCAGAGTGCAGCGGTAGAATCCATTCACAATGACCCGCTGGTGAAAACCATTGTGGAACGGTTTGAGGCCAGGGTAGTCGAAGACAGTATACGGCCGACAGAGACAGGCAGGAGTTAAAGTATGATGAATAATATGGGCGACCTGATGAAAAAAGCCCAGAAAATGCAGGAAGAAATGCAGAAAGCCCAGGAAGAAGCAGCAAAAGCCGAGATTACCGGTGAAGCGGGTGCCGGCCTGGTGAAAGTTACCATGAACGGCCGCCATGATGTGCGCAGGGTAGAGATTGATCCTTCACTGATGTCTGAAGAGAAGGATGTTCTGGAAGATCTGCTGGCTGCAGCCATTAATGATGCGGTGCGCCGTGTGGAAGCCAACCAGAAAGATGCCATGTCTGGCATGATGTCCGGCATGGGTATGCCACCCGGCTTCAAGATGCCGTTTTAACCCACTTTCACGATTTCCTGAACTGCAGTCCGAGGATGTTAAATGGCCTTCAGCCCTCTGGTTGATGAACTTGTTGAATCGCTCCGCTGTTTGCCCGGAGTCGGTCAGAAAACGGCCCAGCGGATGGCGTTTCATTTGCTTGAGCGCGCCCGGTCCGGAGGAGTCCGGCTTTCTGATGCTTTGAGCAATGCCATGGAGGGGGTTCGCCGCTGCGAGAGTTGCCAGAATTTTTCAGATACCGAAGTATGCGGGATTTGTGACAACCCGGCCCGGAGCAACGGCACTCTGTGCGTGGTGGAAAGCCCTTCAGACCTGCTGGCCATCGAGCAGGCGGGGGATTACAAAGGCAGTTATTTCGTGTTGATGGGGCATCTGTCGCCCATCGACGGCGTGGGCCCGGAGGAAATCGGTATTGAACGGCTTCTGCGCCGGGTAGGCGAAGACGGCGTTACCGAGCTGATTCTTGCAACCAATCCTACCGTTGAAGGTGAGGCAACCGCCCACTACATTTCCGACCGGCTTGACGGGTCAGGCATTCTCATCACACGGCTTGCTCACGGTATACCCGTTGGTGGCGAGCTTGGCTACGTTGACGGTTTTACCCTCACCCACGCGTTTCGCGGCAGAAAACCTCTGCTGGATTGATTGCGTATCAGCGCCTTGACGGCGTTTTTAACCGGCTGTTTCTATGACACTTTCCATATCCGCTATTCGCGTTCCTCCGGCGCCTGACACCATTGACTGGATTACAACAGCACAAGCGCTTGATGCATGGCTGGACAGCGCGCCGGGCCACCCACTGGTGCTGGATACGGAATTCGAGAGAGTAAATACCTTCTACCCCATCCCCGGGCTGGTTCAGCTGGGTCTTGGCGACCACTTTTGCCTTGTTGATCCGGACGTTGCAGAGCATTCCTCCCGCTTTCGTGAAGTCATCGCAGACCCTGCTGTAACCAAATTGCTCTATGCCATGAGCGAGGATCTTGAGCTGTTTCGGGACTGGCTGGGGATCAACCCCAAGGGCGTTGTGGACCTGCAGATTGGCGCAGCTATGGCGGGCGCCGGCTTTTCCCTGGGGTATGCACGATTCGTTGAAACCCTGTTTGGTGAAACCCTGGATAAATCCGTCACCCGCTCCGACTGGATTTCCCGGCCTTTGAGTGAAGCCCAGCAACGCTATGCTGTGGAGGACATACGTTTTCTGGCGCCCATGTATGAATGGATTTCTGCACGTCTTCAGGAACGGGGCCTTGAGTCTGCACTCGTGGAGGAGTCTGCACGCTTTGCAGATGAACTTGCAGGGCAGGACGACCCGGATAATCATTATCTGCGCCTGCGCGGCGGCTGGGCGTTGAGCCCGCAGCAGCAGGCCGTGCTCCGGGAACTGGTTGTTTGGCGGGAACAGGAAAGCCGCAGGCGTGACCGCCCCCGGGGCAGGGTTCTGGCGGACGCTCTGCTTATTGCCATTGCAGAACGGCTGCCCGGGACGATCAGTGAACTGTCCAATATCCAGGGTGTTCCTGCAGCCGTGGTCCGCCGCTATGGAGAGGCCCTGTTGGAACTTGTCGAACACGGGCGTAACCTTGATACTTCTAACCTTGGTACATCGGGTGTTCAGCTCATCGCGCCACCGCTTACCCGGGATCAGCAAGTGGTTCTCAAAAACCTCAAGCGCATTCTCAGGAAAGTAGCGGAGGCTGTTGATATTCCAATGGAACTGCTTGCACCTCGAAAACGGCTTGAGAAGGTTGTGCAGGACAGAACCTTTGCTGGTAGCCCGTTTTTCCAGGGCTGGCGTGCAAGAATTTTTGCTCCGGTTGTGAACGATATTGAGGAATGCCTGAAGTCATGAAAGACCGCGAGTTTGTATCTGTTTTCCGAAGCAGCAAGAAAAGCGACACCTATATTTACGTGCGTCGCGGGCAGAAATGGGACGATCTGCCGGAAAGCCTCAGAGGTATTTTCGGTAACCCGGTACATGCCATGGATCTGGTAATGACGCCGGACCGCAAACTTGCGCGAACCACCGGTGAGCAGGTTCTGACGGCCATCGCCGACAAAGACTTCTTTTTGCAGATGCCGGAAGAGCCCGATGCTTACGTGGTCGATTTCCGGAAAAAACCGGGGATGAAAAGCTCGTGATTGCGCAAATCCCGTTCTGGCAGCGCAAGCGTCTGAGCGAGATGACCCCTTCGGAATGGGAATCCCTGTGCGACGGTTGTGGCAAATGCTGCCTGAACAAGCTTGAGGACGAAGACACCGGAGAGGTATATCACACGGACCTGGTATGCCGTTATATGGACGAAGAGACCTGTCAATGCACGGTTTACGCTGATCGCCTGAGCAAGGTGCCTGGCTGCACGGTGCTGACACCGGGCACTGTGAACGATTACCATTGGCTGCCTTATACCTGTGCTTACCGCACGCTCGCCGAGAACCGACCCCTTGCAGACTGGCACCCACTGCGTAGTGGCGACCCGGATTCAGTGCATGAGGCAGGCGTTTCCATACGCCACAAAGTAATCTCGGAGGCCGGGGTGCCGGAAGATGACTGGGAAGAACACATCATTCACTGGATTCTGTAATGATCGATACTGACGCACAAACTGCTTACGGCATCTTCTGGGCCGCTTACGCTATCGCTTTTGTCGTGTTTTTTTACATGATGAAAAAGCTCTTCCGGTTTTTACCGGTGTATGGCTTTCGTACTCTGCTGCTGGCGGCGCTGGTTGCACTGCTGCTGACGCCTGTTGAGTCGCCCGAGCAGGCGGGTTGGTGGATACCGGCCTGGCTCTTTGGCGGTTACGAACTCATCCTCGGCGATGCAGACGCTGCCGGCAGGGCTCTGTTTAATCTGGCCATTGGTGGCCTCGTTATGCTGCTTGTCTGGATTCTGGATCTGGTTCGCTATCGCCTGTCCCGACGCTGATACCAACAACCTGTTTTCCGAGACCAACAATGCCAGGAATTTTCACGCTGATTATGTTTGCTGCCCTGTGGCTGCCCGGAATGCTTTCGGCCCAGGAAGCTGAAACACTGATTCTGCCGGAACAGCCGGATGTCCGGATTATTGTAGATATCTCCGGCTCCATGAAGGAAACCGATCCGAATGACCTGCGGCAACCGGCCGTCAGGCTTCTTGCCCGGGTTTTACCGGAAGGCAGCACCGCAGGCGTGTGGACGTTTGGCCAGTACGTAAACATGCTCGTACCCCACGGGGAGGTAACCGAACCATGGCGCAAAACGGCGGTTGATGGTTCCCGGCAGATAAACTCAGTGGCGTTGCGCACCAATCTCGGTAAAGCCATTGAAGTGGCGAGTGATGATTATGTCACGGGTGGTTCACTTGAGAACACACACTTTATTCTGCTGACCGACGGTAAAGTCGATATCTCGGACAACCCGGAGGTGAACCGGGCGGAAGAAAAACGCATTCTCAGCGAGGTGTTGCAAAGCCTGGTCGGCAGGGGCGCCACTTTTCATCCGGTAGCGCTTTCTGACCAGGCTGACGCCGGATTTCTGAAAACCCTTGCGGAACAATCCGGGGGCAGCTTCCGGATTGCCGATACCGCAGACTCTCTCAACCTGGCGTTTCTGGACGCATTGAACACTGCCGCGCCCCAGGAACAGATACCGATTGAGGGCAATGCGTTCACCGTTGACGGCGGCGTAAAGGAATTCACCGCTCTCATTTTCCGCGAAAAAAATAGCGGGTCTGGTGAAGCGGCTGCCCTGGAGCTGATCCGGCCCGATGGAGAAACACTGTCGCAATCCGCGCAGCCAGACAATGTTCGCTGGGCAAGCGAAGCCGCCTATGATCTGGTCACCATTACCGAACCCCTTGCAGGGGAATGGCGTGTTAAAGGTGAGTTGGGTGAGGGCAGCCGGGTTACGGTTGTCAGTGATCTGCGAATGGTAGTAAGTCCTGTACCGGCAACCTTTACCGCAGAAGCTCCTGTTGATGTTCGGGTCGCTTTTTTTGAAGAAGCGGAAAAGGTGACCAATCCCGAATTCCTCAACGTATTACGGGTCAGGCTTATCCTGACTTCGGAAGACGGGCGCAGTGGCAGCAAGCTGCTTTCAGGCGATCAGCCGCCTGCTGATGGTGAGTACACGGATACCATCAGCAAGCTCCCGGCTGAGGGGCTTTACCGGTTGGATATAGTTGCCGATGGCAAAACCTTTGCCCGGAAGTTCAGCGCAACCACCGAGTTCAGGATGCCCGAGGGCATGGTTGCACCCAGCGTAGAGCCACCCATTGATATTAATCTGGCTGAGAACGCAGAGCCACAGCAAACGGCTTCTGAACCACAAACGGCGGTTGAACCGGAAAACCTCCCTGAAACCAGGCCTGAGGAGGTATCTGCAAAGCCTTTAGCCGATGAGGAACCTGTAGTCAAAGAAAAGCCTTTAGCCAGAGAAAAGCCTTTAGCCAGAGAAAAGCCGTCAGGTGACAGCGAAGCTCCTGCCGGGCCCGAGCCTGAACAGGCTGTGGAAGAGTCCGCCGGCCTGCCTTTTCCGCTCTGGATGATCGGAACAGGTGCGGGAGCCATTGTGATTCTGGCGCTCTTCGCCTTTTTGCTGATGCGAAAACGCAGCAAAAAAGAGCCGGAGAACAATAGTGCTGGAGAGGAATCGGAAACTCTGGAGGAACTGCAGCAGGAAATGGCAGATATTGAGGCAGAAATGCCGGTGCTGATGCCTGAAGATCCGGAGCCAGAGCAAGAACCTGAACCGGTGCTGCAGGCAGAGCCGGAACAGGTACAGGTACAGGAAGAGCCAGAGGAAGAGGAGATACCGGTTGCCGACTCGATTGTTGAACCGGAGGAAACCATTCCGGAGCTGACAGAGCCTGCGGAAGAAACCGATGAAGAAGAGTTCGGTCTGGACGATTTCGACCTGTCCGAATTCGATGATTTACCCGATTTTGATTTGCCCGATGACGAGGATCCCTTCGATAAACGGGAGCCGGATACCAGGCCGGACAACGAACGGAAAAGTAACCAACAGGAACGAGACACATGAAGTTTACCGGTACCGATCAATACGTAGCCACCGATGACCTGCAAATGGCCGTAAATGCGGCCATTACGCTGCAACGCCCACTGCTGATCAAAGGCGAGCCCGGCACCGGCAAAACCTTGCTGGCGGAAGAAATGGCGAGTGCCCTGGGTATGCGGCTGATTCAGTGGCACATCAAATCCACCACCAAGGCTCAGCAGGGCCTTTATGAATATGATGCGGTTTCCCGTTTGCGTGATTCCCAGCTGGGTGATGAGAAGGTCAAGGACATCAGTAATTACATTGTTAAAGGCAAGCTCTGGGAAGCATTTGACGCCGACGAACAGGTTGTGCTGCTGATCGATGAAATCGACAAGGCCGACATTGAATTCCCCAACGATCTGCTGTTGGAGCTGGATCGCATGGAATTCTTTGTCTATGAAACCCAGCAGTTCGTTAAGGCCAAAAAACGTCCGATTGTTGTTATTACCAGTAACAATGAAAAAGAACTCCCGGATGCCTTCTTGCGCCGTTGCTTCTTCCATTACATCAGCTTCCCGGACCACAGCACGATGCAGAGCATTGTGGACGTGCATTTCCCGGGTATTCAGCAGCAGGTGGTTCGGGATGCTCTGGAAGTGTTCTTTGATGTGCGCAAGGTGCCGGGGCTGAAGAAAAAGCCTTCAACCTCTGAGCTGATAGACTGGCTGAAACTGCTGATGGCGGACGAACTCTCCGCAAAAATGCTGCAGGAAAAAGACCACAGCTCGGCCCTGCCGCCCCTGTATGGCGCTCTGGTGAAAAACGAGCAGGATGTGCACCTGCTGCAGAAGCTGGCGTTTATGGCCCGCCGTCGCGGCTGAAATTCGGCAAGAGTGCGGTTTTATGTTGATTGATTTTTTTCTCGAAGTGCGGCGGGCCAAAGTGCCTGCCAGCCTGCGCGAATTCCTCGATCTGCTGGAAGCGCTGCAACAGCGGCTGGCGTTTGCAGATATGGAGGAGTTCTATTACCTGGCCCGGTTGTGTCTGGTAAAGGACGAGCGCCATTTCGACAAATTTGACCGGGCGTTCAAGGCCTATTTCGAAGGCATTGAACACCTGGACGAGTTGCTGGAAGCGCTGATTCCCGACGACTGGCTCAGGGCCGAATTCGAGAAGCATCTGACTGAAGAAGAAAAGGCCAGGATAGAATCTCTTGGAGGCCTTGAAGAGCTGATTGAAACCTTCAGGAAGCGCATGGAAGAGCAGCAGGAACGCCATGCCGGCGGCAACAAATGGATTGGTACCGGTGGCACCTCACCCTTCGGGGCAGATGGTTACAACCCGGAAGGTTTTCGTATCGGCCAGAAGAAAGGCCGGCACGGGCGGGCGGTAAAAGTCTGGGAGAAGCGGGAATTCAGGGATCTGGATGACAGCGTCACCCTGGGTATCCGCAACATCAAGGTGGCACTGCGCCGTTTGCGCAAGTTTGCACGCCAGGGCGCCGCAGACAAGCTGGACCTGGACGACACTATTCGCTCAACCGCCCGTAACGCCGGCTATCTGGACCTGAAAATGGTTCCGGAGCGCCACAATGCCGTCAAGGTGTTGATCTTCTTTGACGTGGGGGGCTCCATGGATCCCCATGTACGCGTGTGTGAAGAGCTGTTTTCGGCTGCACGCCTTGAATTCAAGCACATGGAGTACTTCTACTTTCATAATTTTATTTATGAGAGTGTGTGGAAAAACAACATCCGGCGCATGAATGAAACCACCGATACCTGGGATATCCTCCACAAGTACTCTCCGGACTACAAAGTGATCTTCGTGGGCGATGCCACCATGGCGCCTTACGAGATTTCGCACCCGGGGGGTTCCATTGAGCACTGGAACGAAGAAGCCGGCGCCACCTGGTTTCAGCGTATCACCGAGCATTTCCGCAAGGTTGTCTGGATAAACCCGCTACCGGAAAATTACTGGGGCAAAGGCGGCTCTCTGGGCATGACCCGTCAACTTGTGAACGATCACATGTACCCCTTAACGGTAGAAGGCCTGGAATCGGCCATGAAGTATCTGAGCAAATAAAAAAAGCCGATGCGGTTGAGACATCGGCAAAGCTCGGCGTATCAAGCGGGGAGGGGTCTGACGCATCCCCGCCTGCGTTTATTTGCAAATAGAGGGCCAGAAACAGAAATGCCAGCGAACTGAATGATTTGCCGGTATGTCTGCTCCTTGCGTGGATTCCGAGACTCTATCCCGGACTGCCGGAATCCTGTTCCCGTCAAAATAATCGACACTTTTATCGGTCATCTCTTCAACCCGGACGCGATTTCGGGTTTCCGATTTGGTGACCTGTATACCGTTCTTGCCAGTTACCAAGTGTTACTCTTTCTGCCAGATTGTTACAGAGAAGGCAGGAGCAGGACGCTTATGTTGGGCCCCGAAAAAACAAAAAAGAGCCACGGCAGAGAACGAAAACAACTCTCCCGGGGGCTTTGGGCAGGCGCTGGTGCCTGGCTGGCCGTGGCGATTCTGATCATGTCCATACCCGCTGCGGCATCGCCTCTTGATGAGGAGATTACTGCCCTGCAGGCCGAGGTCTTCGCCCATGCAAACGCAGTCCTTGCACTTGAACAAAAGGTCCTTCATCCGGTTGATACGCGCCTGGCAGTTTTCCTGACACTGGCCAGCCGGGGCGGGATTGAGCTGGATTCGGTAGAACTGTTTGTTGATGGCAAACCGGTTGCCTCCCACCTGTACAACCCACGTGAAAGCGGCGCATTGGAGCAGGGTGGGGTGCAGCAGTTGTTCACTGGCAATCTGGCCAATGGCACCCATGAGCTGAAAACCGTGATTACAGGCCGTGCAGCCAATGATCGGTTTGTGCGCCGGGAATCCACCCACCGTTTCCAGAAACGGCCCGGCGTTTTGCGCCTACAGATGGCCCTTGAAGCCAGGGCGCCCGACTACGAACCCCGCGTTGCCTTTGTTGAGTGGAAGTAACCGGTGATGGGGCAGTTGCTACTGAATCGTGCTGCGCTTGCCGTTATCTCCCTGGTGGCGTCGGCTCTGATGGCAACCATTACATACGCAGACGCACCGGCGCCGAACGCACTCAGGGCCGGCCTTGAACAGTTTGCTCTCGCGGCTTCGGGCTGGAATACCAGTGGTACCGGCGTTCTCGGGCAACGGCGTAAGCCGCGGCAGCAGGCACTGTATGAAGAAGCCGAGTCTGCCCGCACGGGCGGGGATTTCGAGCAGGCGGGCAAGGTGCTCGCCGGCATGGATGAGGGTTACTGGTCGGCGCTTGGTTACCTTAATCTTTCCAGTGCTTATGCGCGCAATGATCTGAACCCCTCCCGGGCGCTGGTTGCTCTCAGGGTGGCCCTGGCCATGGCGGAGAAAGATCCCCACAGCCGGCGCAAGACAGCCCTGCGCAGCCGCATTCTCCTGCGAGCCGGGTACCTCGCCTATACAAACTCGGAATATGAGAAAGCCATAGGGTTTCTGGAAAGAATACCACTGGATAGCCATAAAACCCCGCAGGCACTTTACTTTCATGGCCTCGCCTTGTCGCAACAAGGTAACCACCGTGCGGCGATGCAGAGCTGGCACCGGGCAAAAAAATACCCTCTTGCCTACCCTGGCGTCGCAGAGTCCTGGCTGGGCATGGGGCGCGGTTACGATCTTTCCGGCTATCTGGGGCAGGCCGGTGAGGCCTACCTTGCCGCGAACGGTGCCTACGAGAGTGAACGGGTTACTCTGCGCAAGCTCGCAAGCCAGGTTGAAGACCAGGGAGCCTACACGGCGCTGGTGCTGAATTCACAGGGCCTTGGTAACCGCAGCGCTGACTGGTTTCTGGCGGATAGCCGTACCCTTTCCCAGCCCCGTACCGCCTATCTGCTCCAGTTTATGGAACAGCCAGCCGGGCAGAAAGCTGTAGACCGGGTGGCCGATTTGTCGCAGATGGCGGTTACACTCGAGCGTAATATTGCAGACCTTGATGTTTTTATTGCCGCGATATCCGGCCAGCTTGAATTGCCTGCAGTCGTTCAACCGGCCACCGAAGCAGAAACGCTGAAGGCGGGCATCGCGGTGCTGGAAGCCCGCCTGTCCGGCCTTCGCGAGCGTGCAAGCGGGAAAGCCATGACTCCGGATCAGCGCCTGCAGCTCAATGCGATGAAAACCACCCTGTCGGATCTGCAACAGCAACTTGATCGATTTCCGGCCAGAGTGACTGACCGCAACGGGCGGCTTGAGCAGTTGCTGGCCCGGGCTCGCCAGTTGCGGCAGAAATCACAGGTACATCTTGAATCTGTTGCTGCGCTTCAGATTCAGGCGGAAGATGCGCTCGATAGCCTGGCTCTGGAGTTTTTGGCCGGCCAGGACCGGAGAATGGTATTCGCGCTCGATAAAACCGAACAGCAGATTGCGCATCTGTACGAGTATCTGGCTTTGCAGGGGCTGGATTCCGGGGAGCACGGAAAATGAATCCTGTGCGTATTCTCCCTTTGACTCTCTGTTTATTTGCCGGTTTATCCCATGGCCAGGAATCGTTTCGTGTGGAGCTGGGCAAGGATGGCGAAACCATCGCCGACATGCGCCCGGTATTTCTTGAGTTTGAATCCAGGCCCCTTCCGGCCATTTCGCCAGCTGAGGTGGCAAGGCGTTATCAACACTTGTTCAGCACTACCGACGAACCCGCTGTGCGTGTGGATGCGTTAAACCGCCTGACCAACATTCGCGATCGTTCCGGCGAAGACATAGGTTTCACTCCGGCGCAGGAAGCGGCCGTTTACCGGCAGGCCATTGAAAGTTATGAATCCATCCTTCAGAGCGGAGCTTTCGGAGGGCGGCTGGATGAGCTTCTGTATCAGATGGCAAAAGCCCATGCGTTCACGGGTCAGAACCAGGCTTCTGTAAAGCGCCTGGAGCAACTGGTGGGGTTATATCCGGATTCACCACTGGTTCCTGAGGCGAGATTCCGGATTGCGGAATCGGCGTTTGCAGCCGGTAACTATGTTGAAGCTGAAGCCGGCTACAGGGCGCTGGTTGATGGCAGTGCCAGCGCCGGAGAACTCGAAAACAAGGCACGTTACATGCTGGGTTGGTCGCTGTTCAAGCAGGGGCCGCACGCGTGGGAGCGAGCCGGGCGCCGGTTTGTGGCGGTGCTTGATGCGGCATTGCCTGCCGGTGACAGCCTTGATGCTGTTGCTGAATCCAGCGTTGACAGCATCGACGATACGCTCCGGGTTCTGGCTCTGATCGCCAGCCGCAGGAAAGGGGCAGAAACCCTGCTCGAGTGGCTGGAGCCAGAACCCATGCGCTCCTGGACACCTCTGGTGTTTGACCGCCTTGCCGATCTTTACGCAGTTCAGGGTGACACCGAGGCCAGTGTCGCTACCAATCGGGCATTTGTGGCATGGTTTCCATCTCATCCACTGCGGGCCGGTTTTATGGCGCAGGTTGTGGATGTGTGGAAGCGGGCAGGTAATCCTGTAAAAGCCCGGGCGGCCATGGCCGATTATGTGGCCCTGTTTGACAATGCAAACGATTACGCGGGCCTGAAATCTGATTATCGCCAGAAATGGGCGAAATTCAGCCGCTTTCTTGCAGACTACCATTACGCAGAAGGCGCCGCTGACGGGGGTAGTTCCCATAGTCATTACCGGGCCGCAGCTGAATATTATGAAGGCCTCGCCAGGCGCAGCGCCGGCGCAGACAGCAACGATGGTGTAAACGGCAGCGCAGGCGAATTGTTCCGCCTTGCCGGTGACGCCTGGTTGCAGGCGAAGGGTTATGTATCTGCACTTGCAAACTTCCGGTTGGCCGCCTACGAGGTTCCGGGTTACGGGCAGGGCGCAGATTCCGGGTGGGCGGCGGTTGCATTGCTCAGAAGCGGTGTGAAGGGTGAGTTGGCTGCATCCGGTTTCGCGCCCGGCCTCGAAGAGCTCTCAGCGGAAGCCGACAGATTTACCGCACAATATGGTTCTGATGCCCGGGCGCCGGGGTTACTCGCTGACCTCGCGTCCCGCTGGCTTGAAACCGGCCGTAATGACGACCTGGCCCGGAAGTATGCCGCACTGGCGGTTACTCACGAACTGGCAACACCGGAAACACGCTATGCAGGCTGGGTTGTAACGGCTCGGGTGCGCCAGAATACAGCGGAATACGGCCTTGCAGAAAGGGCCTGGCGTGAGGCTCTGAGGCTGGCATCCGGTGACTCTGCGAGCAGGGCAATGGGCCAGGATGCACCGGGCCTGCGCCAGCAGCTGGCCACGACGATCTACCGTCAGGGTGAGCAGGCCGCGGCCGAAGGCAATGTGAATGTAGCTGTCGCGCACTTCCAGCGAATTGAAACTGCACTGCCAGGCTCGGAAATCGCCATCAAAGGCCGTTTTGATGCAGCGAATACCTTGCTCAGAGCTTCACACTGGCAGCCGGCGATCAATGAACTTAACCGTTTTCGTGTCGATTACCCCGGCCATGCTCTGGCTGCGGATATCAGTGAAAAACTGGTCCTGGCCTACACCTCATCAGATCAGCCTGCACGGGCAGCGGGTGAACTGCTGAATATGGCGGGCCGGCACAGCCAGGAGGCGTCTTCTCTCCTGGCGGATGCATGGGTGTACCGTCTTCAGGCTGCAGAGCTTTTTCACGTTGCCGGCCACACCAGGCAGCGCAACGCACTCTATAACGATTACCTGGCTCGCAAGCCTGCGGCGCGGGACGCCGATGAACATATAACACTTCAGACCATGCGCCAGCGGTTGATTGAAACCCAAAGCGGGCCCATGCAGCGACGGGCCGAGTTGGTGACAGCAGAGCTGGAAAGCCATTGGCATTCGGAGCAAACACTGCGGTGGTCTGCGCAAGCCGCCCTGACTCTGGGTGCTGGTGCGGCTGCAGAATTTGCCGGCATTGAACTGGGCGAGCCATTGGAAACCTCCCTGGAGCGCAAACAGGTCGCCATGAATAAAGCGCAGGCTTTTTTCCGCAATGCAGAGTCTTTGGGCGGCAGCGCCGTACTGCCGGAAACCCTGTTCCGTCGCGCCGAGCTGCACCGGATTATGGCCCGAGACCTCATGGCCTCTGCGGCCCCGGAAGAATTGAACGAACTGGAACAGATGCAATACCGAATGTTGCTCGAGGAGGAAGCCTACCCGTTTGAAGAGCGTGCAATAGCTTTGCATTCCCAAAACCATGAGCGTATTTCCGCCGGGGGGTTCAACGCCTGGATAGAGAAAAGCCTGGAGGTCCTGGCTGAGTTATACCCGGGCCGGTACCGCCGCCCGGTGCGCTGGATGAGTGTGGTTGTTGAGGAGGAGAGCGATGATGCCTGAACGGAATCCGGTTTCGTCCCTGCCGGCTGCTTGTTTTATTCCCGGGTTGATGGCCGCGAGCCTGTTCCTGTTCGGGTGCGCGGCGAAACCGGCCGGGTCGCCGGGGGATTCGCTGCAACAGACGCCGGCCCCGGAACAGGCGCTTGTGTATTCCCGGCAGGGTGCTGCAGCATACGAGCAAGGCAACACAGCCGCCGCGATCGAAGCCTGGGAAAAAGCAGTTGAGCTGAACCCGGGCGATGCAGCCGTGTGTAACAACCTTGCGCTTTTGCTCAAGCAGCGCAAGCGCTTCAATACGGCTGCCTCCGTGCTCCAGGCCTGCCTTCAGAGTTCACGGGAGGTGCCTGAACTGCACTACAATTTTGCAGTGATTTCCGAACTGTATCTGTTGGATCTCCAGCAGGCTCTTGATCACTATCAACGCTATCAGTCGCTTTCGCCCGGCGAGGATAAACAGGTATCAGGGTGGATTGCCGATCTGGAAAGGAGGCTGGAGTAAATGATCAGAATGGCTTCCGGGCCTGATAACCGGGTGGCTTCTCTTTTTCTGGCGGGCATGATCGCATTCTTTGTACCGGTCCTCAGCCCGGCTGCAGAGCCAGAATCGGGTACACAGGAAAAGCCAGCTGCCGTGCAGGAAAAGAAAGCGCAAAGCGGCAGCATGACGCGCCTGAGCATAGAGGGCATTTCGGCCAGTGCAGGCGAAGATGAACCGCGGGTGCTTACAATCCTGCCATGGCAAGCGCCGACATTACCACGCCGGCCAAGGGCAGAGCTTGAGAGTAAGGCTCCCGATCTGGTTCAGCCCCTGGACCCCCGGGTTATTGAAGCCCATCGCGCGTTTCGCCAGAGACTGGATCATACCCCTGCTGATGCAGGGCCGGGAGGGCGGCGATGACAATGATGAACGCCATGCCTGCCAGTACAGTTTTTAGCCTGCCGGAGGATGTCGGTCAAACCGCTTTGTCGTCATTGTCCTGGAGCCGGGAAGAGGGTGAACGTCTGCGCCTGGCCATTATCACGGTTGTGGCCCTTGTGTTTTTTGTGCCACTGGCGCTTGTGATACCGGCCCTTGAGGTCCCTTCGGTTGAGCGGGAAAAGGCAGAGCGCATTCCGCCCCAGCTTGCCAGGCTGCTGGTCAATCCGCCAGCCATCGAGAAACCGGCACCGTTGCCTGTGAAAGAAGTTGCGGCGCCCCCTGTTGAAGAGCCTGCGCCTGCCGATCCAAAGCTTCCTGAACCGGAGCCCGCAAAAGCCGAGCCGGTAAAGCCTCAGCCAAAACCCGCTCCGAAGCCCATGGTGGAAAAGCCGGAGATCGCTGCGAAACCTGCAACCCAGACCGTAGAACAGGCGAGGGCGAAAGCGTCCCGTTCGGGATTACTTTCCATGAAAGACCGCCTTGCGTCCATGCGCCAGCCTCCGTCGGAATCTGCTCCGGCCATTCAGGCTAACACAGGCTCAACGGACGGCACTGCAGGGGGCATAAGGGCCAAGGCGGCCGGTGAATCCGTGAAGAAAGCCCTGGCAGGAAGTGGTGGCGTTCGGAATGTGCAAACAGCTCGCCCTGACGTGGAGGTTGCCGGGCATCAGGTATCCAAAGTGCAAAAACCATCACAGCCAGAAGCCCCGGTAGCCAGCGCCCCTGCGCAAAAACAGGTGGCTTCTGCGGGGGAGCGGGCAATGAGCAACATCCGCAAGGTGTTTGATGCCGGTAAAACCGCGCTCTATTCCCTCTATCAGCGGGAGCTGCGGCAGGACCCAACCCTGAAAGGGAAGGTTCTGCTGGAACTGGTTATCGAACCCGATGGGTCGGTCTCTGCCTGCAAGGTGGTCAGCTCCGATCTGAACAAGCCAGCCCTGGAGCAGAAAATCGCAATGCGGGTGCGGCTTTTCAACTTTGGTGCCGACAATGTGGAGACCCGGAAGGTGAGATTCCCCATCGACTTCCTTCCGGGGTAGATTGCCCGTGGTTTTCAGTAATCAATGGTGATCTTCGGAAGTGCTGGCTTGTACAGCCGAACTTTCTCGGTTGGTGCTATAACCTTGGCTTCTCCTGTCAGAACCTTTTGGTTGTTCTGGTTGGTTACGGCGCACTGGAGCACTACCCGGTTTTTGGGGCCCTTGCGCACGACTGTAAGGCTTACAGTCAGGGTGTCGTCGAGCTTTACCGGGCGTTTGAACGAAAGACTCTGGTCCAGATAAACGGTGCCAGGGCCCGGCATTACCGTAGCCAGCGCGGCTGAGATAAGTGATGCGCTCCACATGCCGTGGGCAATCCGCTCTCCGAACATGGAACTGGCTGCAAATTCCGCATCCAGATGGACCGGGTTAACGTCGCCTGAAACGGCGGCAAACAGAACCAGCTCGTCTTCAGAGAGGGTTCGTGTAAGCGTGGCGGTGTCACCTTCGTTCAGTTCCTCATAGGTAATATTTTCAAGTGTATCAAGGGTATCGCTCATCAAGTACTTCCTGCTCAGACATATGGTTTCAGGTGTTGCCGGTTGAGCCCCGAAACTACCTCATCGTTAACAAAACTGCTATTCTCTCCCCACTTTTTTGAGGCTGATACTTTTGTCGGGTTGATTTTGTGACCGTCAGGCATCTGTAGATTTTTATAAAGAAAAGCGCCAGACAGGAGATGGTGATGGATTTTGAGAAGTTCTATCAGGACAAATACCCCGCCAGCGTTCCCCGTGAAGTGGATCTGAGCAAATACAGCAGCATGGTGGACGTATTTGAGCAGGCGGTAAAAAAGTACGCAGACCGTCCCGCCTTCAGCGCTGTTGGTGTAACGCTCACCTATCGTGAACTGGACACTCAAACCCGCAACTTTGCAGCCTGGTTGCAGAACAAGACCGATCTCAAGCCTGGCGACCGTATCGCCGTGCAAATGCCCAACCTGTGCCAGTATCCGGTTGTGGTTTTTGGTGCCATGCGCGCCGGCCTGATTGTTGTGAACACCAATCCGCTGTATACCACGCGGGAAATGGAACATCAGTTTAATGATTCCGGCGCCAAGGCGCTGGTTGTGCTGGCCAACATGGCAGAAAACGCCGAGAAAGTTCTGCCCAATACCGGCATTGAACACGTTATTGTTACTGAAATCGCCGACATGCATTCGCCCATCAAGCGCACGCTGATGAACGCAGTGGTCAAGCACGTTAAAAAGATGGTGCCGCCTTTCAGTCTTCCCCAGGCCCACAAACTGCCCGCCGTTCTCAGCGCCGGTGCACGTGAGAAATTTACGCCGGTTGAGTGCAAGCAGGATGACATTGCCGTATTACAGTACACGGGTGGAACAACCGGTGTAGCCAAGGGCGCCATGCTTACCCATGGCAACCTGGTTGCCAACCTGCTGCAGGTGCGCCCGATGATGGAAAACACGGTTGTGGAAGGGCAGGAAATCGTTGTTGCGCCTCTGCCCCTGTATCACATTTATTCGTTCACCCTGAACTGCGGCATTATGCTTGAGGCCGGCGGTCATAACATTCTCATCCCTAACCCGCGGGATATCCCAGGGTTTGTGAAAGAGCTGAAAAATCACAAGTTCACCGCGTTCCTGGGCCTGAATACACTATTTGTGGCACTGTGCAACAACGAGGAGTTTCAGGATCTTGATTTCAGCCACCTCAAGCTTACGTCGTCTGGCGGTATGGCGTTGACCAGTGATACTGCAAAAATGTGGGAGCGGATAACAGGCTGCCCCATCTCGGAAGGTTACGGTATGACCGAAACCTCTCCGGTGGTGACTTTCAACCCCCGCAGTGCGATTCAGCTGGGCACTATTGGCCTGCCCGTGCCGTCTACCAAGGTGAAAACCATTGACGATGATGGCAATGAAACGCCGTTGGGTGAGCCTGGTGAGCTGTGTGTGAAAGGCCCTCAGGTTATGCGGGGTTACTGGCAGCGCCCGGAGGATACCCAGAAATCCTTCACTGAGGATGGCTACATAAAAACCGGTGATATCTCGGTGATCCAGGAAGACGGCTACATCCGCATTGTTGACCGCAAGAAGGACATGATTATCGTGTCCGGGTTTAATGTGTATCCCAACGAAATCGAGGATGTTGTCAGCAGCCACCCGAAAGTGGTGGAATGCGCAGCCGTAGGCGTGCCGGACGCCAAGAGTGGTGAGGCTGTGAAAGTGTATCTTGTGGCCACCAAAGAGGGTGTTACGGAAAATGAACTCAGGGAGTTCTGCCGTGAACGCCTGACTGCCTATAAGGTGCCGCGCTACTTCGAATTCCGCGATGAGCTTCCGAAAACCAACGTGGGTAAGATACTGCGCCGTGAGCTGCGCGACGAACCGGGCAACAAGTCTTAAAAGGTGAGTTTGCAACCTGACGCACAAGCCGCTGTGAAGGCGATGATGGAGCAGCTGGATGCCTGTAACCAGCAGGAAGCTGCCCGCATCGTCAAACTGGTGGCAAGAACCAAAGGGAAGCCCGGGCAGAAAGATCTGGAAAAAATGGCTGGCTGGCTTGAGCGCGGGCTTGCGAAGGTGCAACAGCGCCAGGCTCTGCACAAGCCTGCGAGCTTCCCCGCAGGCTTGCCGGTTTCCGAGCGTGTGGATGACATCCGCGAAGCCATCGAAAACCATCAGGTTGTGATCATTGCCGGCGAAACCGGCTCCGGTAAAACCACCCAGATACCCAAAATCTGCATGAACAGTGGCCGCGGCATTCGCGGCCTTATCGGCCACACCCAGCCAAGACGCATCGCCGCCCGCAGTGTTGCTGCCCGCATTGCCGAGGAAATAGGCGAGCAGACCGGGCAGCAGATCGGTTATCAGGTGCGTTTTACCGATAACACCTCCGAACAATCCCGGGTCAAAGTCATGACCGACGGGATTCTGCTGGCGGAAATCCAGCACGACCGTTTTCTTGATCGTTATGACACGCTGATTATCGACGAAGCCCACGAACGCAGCCTGAATATCGATTTTCTGCTGGGCTATCTGAAACAACTGCTTCCCAAGCGCCCCGATCTCAAAGTCATCATCACGTCGGCCACCATTGAAGTGGATCGCTTCAGTGAATTCTTTGACAAGGCGCCGGTACTGGAAGTCAGTGGCCGTACCTTTCCCGTAGACGTCCGCTACCGCCCTTTAACCGGGGATGAAGATGATCGCGACCAGGGCTGGAATGAGGGCGTTCTGTCGGCACTGGATGAAATTGAGCAACACGAGCGCAGCGAAAAACAGCCCCCCGGGGATGTGCTGGTGTTTCTGCCGGGGGAGCGGGAAATCCGCAACCTGAGCAAGGTGCTGCGCCATGCAGAACTCCGGCATACGGAAGTTCTTCCCCTGTATTCACGTCTGAGCAACCAGGAACAGAACCGGGTTTTCCAGAGTCACCGTGGTCGGCGCATAGTGCTTTCCACCAACGTGGCCGAAACCTCGCTGACGGTACCGGGCATTCGCTACGTTATCGATACAGGCGTGGCCCGCATCAGCCGTTACAGTGTGCGCTCAAAAATTCAGCGCCTGCCCATTGAGCCGATATCCCAGGCCAGCGCCAACCAGCGGGCAGGGCGTTGCGGCCGGGTTGCGCCAGGGATCTGTTTTCGCCTCTACGATGAAACCGATTTTCTGAATCGCCCGGAATACACAGACCCGGAAATCCTGCGCACCAATCTTGCTTCCGTTATTCTGCAAATGGCCACCTCCGGGCTCGGGGAAATCCGGCACTTTCCGTTTCTGGAAGCGCCGGACAAGCGGCTGATCAACGACGGCTACAAACTGCTGGAAGAGCTCGGCGCCGTTGATGACAAGCGCCGGGTTACCCGGCTTGGGCGCACCATGGCCAGGCTGCCACTGGATCCGCGCCTGGCGCGCATGCTGGTAACGGCGGCAGACCAGGGCAGCCTGGCAGAAACGCTGGTAATCATTGCCGGGCTGAGTATTCAGGACCCGAGGGAGCGACCACAGGACAAACAGCAGGCTGCAGATCAGGCCCATGCGCCGTTTAACGACAAGGAATCCGACTTTGTCACTCTGCTGAATATCTGGAACTTTTACGAAGAACAGCGCCAGGAACTGTCCCAGAATCAGCTTAAAAAAGTGTGCCAGAAAAGCTTTCTGAGCTGGATGCGTATGCGCGAATGGCGTGATATCCATCGCCAGCTCACGCTGATCTGCCGTGATCAGAAACTGGCATTCAACAAAGAAGCCGCCAGCTATGACGCCATGCACAAGGCTATATTGGCCGGGCTTCTCGGGCAGGTGGCGGTCAAGATAGAAAAAAAGGAATACCTGGCCACCCGAAACCGCAAGGTCATGATTTTCCCCGGCTCAAAAGTAGGCAAAACCGGCCCGAAATGGATTGTGGCCACGGAAATTGTCGAAACCAGCCGGGTGTTCGCCCGCATGGTGGCCGCCATCCAGCCTGAGTGGATCGAGCCTTTAGCCGGGCATGTTGTAAAACACCACTATTTTGAGCCGCACTGGGAGCAGAAAAGAGCCCAGGTGATGGGGTATGAAAAAATCACCCTGTACGGTCTCGATATCGTACCCAAACGGCGTATAGCGTTCAGCCGGATTGACCCCGAAGAGTGTCGGAACCTGTTTATACGCCATGCGCTGGTAGAGGGTGACTATCGCTCCAAAGCGCCTTTTATCGCCCGCAACCGCGAGATGCTGGCGAGCGTCGAAAGCCTGGAGAAAAAAACCCGCCGCCGTGATCTTCTGGTGGATGATGAAGTGCTGGTGAGTTTCTACGATGAGCGGTTGCCGGCGCAGGTTGTCAGTGGGCGACATTTCGAACACTGGTGGAAGAGCCTTTCGGCCGAAGAACTGCGCAAGCTGGAACTGACAGAAGCCGATGTACTGCAAAGGCCGGTAGATGCCCAGGCAGCGGAGCTCTATCCGGATTTTCTGGAATGGGAGGGGGTGCGCTACCCGCTCAGTTACGAATTTGAGCCCACCAGCGAGCGTGATGGCGTAACGCTGCAGGTGCCGCTTATGGCGCTCCGGCAGATTCCCTCCCGACGTCTGGAATGGCTGGTGCCTGGCCTGCTCCGGGAAAAATGCATTGCGCTGGTAAAAGGCCTGCCAAAAGCCCTGCGGCGCAATTTCGTGCCCGTGCCGGACTTTGTAGATGCGGCCATCGCCAATCTGCAGCCATCCAACGAGCCGCTGGCGCTTCAGCTGGGTGAGCAGCTACGCAGGATGACCGGTGTGCGCATAGACCCGGAAGCCTGGCCCCGGGATGAGTTGCCCCGCCATCTCAGAATGAACCTGAGGGTTCTGGGGGACGGCGGCAAGGTGGTTGCAGAGAGCCGCGATACCGGCGAACTGCAAAGCCAGCTCGAGGGGCGAGCCGAGGCCGCCCTTGCTTCTGCGACACAACAGAGCCGTGAAGAGAAACCCGTTGCCGAATACAGCCAATGGGAATTTGGCGAGTTACCGAAGCAGGTGCAGACGGAAAAGGGCGGCATGCAGATTACGGTGTACCCGGCTCTGGAAGATCTGGGAAGAAAGGTGAAAGAGATCCGCTGCCTGGACCGCCTGACCGCAGAGGACACAACCCGAAAAGGTATTGCCCGCCTTATCCTGAATCGGTTTGGCAATACTCTGGATGATCTGGAACGTAAACTGCCCAGGTTCAAACAGTCTGCCCTGTTGTTTGCGCCGGTGGGCCAGGCCAGGGTGTTGCTGGATGACCTGCTCCTGGCCACCGCGATAGAGCACTTTTTGCAGGATGAACTGCCGGCCAGCCGTGATGGGTTCGATGCGTTGTTTGAGCGCCATCGGGGGGACTTCATACCAGCGCTGGAGCAGGCCGATGAACGGCTTTATCAGGCAATGACCGGTTACCAGAAAGTGGCCCGGCAACTGAAGGGCAAAATCAACCTGGCGCTTGCAAACAGTATGGCTGACTTGAAGTTCCAGATGCAGAACCTTGTTTACCCGGGCTTTCTTGTTGAAACCCCGCCCCAATGGCTGGCGGAGTTTGGCCGGTATTTTGAAGCCGCGCTGGTCAGGCTTGAGAAAATGCCACGGGAAATGGGGCGGGAACGAGAGTTTTTGCACACCATGGAACCGCTCTGGGCGCGCTATGCGAAGAAACGGGATGAACAGCAAAAGCAGGGCGTCCGGGACCCTGAACTGGTGCTGTACAGGTGGATGCTGGAAGAGTTCCGGGTTTCATTTTTTGCCCAGCAGTTGGGCACTGTGATGACTGTCTCCACCAAGCGCCTGGATAAACAGTGGGAGCAGACCCGGGTCTGACCGCTTTACCCCGCGTTTGCGGGGCGGGCAAAATCCAGGGACTGTGTTAGTATTTCCGGAAATGCGATTTTCCTGTCTTTCTATCTTCATTTTCATGACGTGGGGTTAGCGTGATTAAAGCCGTCATTAGCGGAACCGGCCTGTACACACCGCCGGCGACTATCGATAACGAGGAACTGGTCGAAGCCTTTAACCAGTTTGTCGAGATGTACAATTCGGAACATGCAGACGCCATCGAGCGTGGTGAAATGGAAGCCTTGCTGCCTTCGTCCTCAGCGTTTATCGAGAAGGCCTCGGGCATAAAACGCCGGCATGTTATCGATAAGTCCGGCATTGTTGACCCGGAGCGCATGGCCCCCTACATACCTGAGCGCAGTAACGATGAGCCTTCTGTTCAGTGCGATATGGCAGTGACGGCCTGTAAAGAAGCTCTGGAACAGGCTGGCAAAACGGCAAGCGATGTGGATGCCGTTATCGTGGCCTGCTCCAACATGCAGCGGCCCTATCCGGCCATCTCGATTGAAGTTCAGACCGCGTTGGGTATTGAGGGCTTTGCCTATGACATGAACGTGGCCTGCAGTTCTGCCACCTTCGGCCTGCAAGCGGCGGTCAATTCGGTGGAGAATGGCGCAGCGCGGGCGGTGCTGGTGGTGAGCCCGGAAATCTGTTCCGGGCACCTGAACTTCCGTGACCGCGACAGTCATTTTATTTTCGGAGATGCCTGCACCGCCATACTGGTAGAACGTGAGGAAGATACGAAGCCCGGGCAGGGGTTCGAGATCCTTGGTACGCGCCTGAAAACCACTTTCTCCAACAACATACGCAACAATTTCGGGTTTCTGAACCGGGCGGACGAGTCCGGCATTGGCAAACCGGATAAACTGTTTATCCAGCAGGGTCGTAAAGTATTCAAAGAGGTGTCGCCAATGGTTGCGGAAACCATTCTGGGCCATCTCCAGAGCTTGTCCCTTGCGCCGGAAGATCTGCGCAGAATGTGGTTGCACCAGGCTAACCTGAACATGAACCAGCTCATTGCCCGCAGGGTGCTGGGCCGGGATGCGAACGAAGATGAAGCTCCGGTGATTCTTGATGAATACGCCAATACCAGCTCAGCCGGCTCCATCATTGCGTTCCACAAACATAAAGATGACCTGGAATCCGGCGATATGGGCGTGATTTGCTCTTTCGGTGCAGGTTATTCCATTGGCAGTGTTGTGGTGCGCCGTCGCTGACAGCTTTGCGGCGGCACCTCAGGGCGGCTGTGAAGCGAGAATCAACAACCCAAGAGTTGAGCATGATTAAATTTCCATGCAGCGGCTGGCTAAAGGCCATGCCGCTGGTTGTGCTGTTGGCTGTTTCCATGTCAGCAGGCCCGGCCATTGCTCAGAATGTTCAGGAGCCTGTTCCTGAAGGCGCAGCGCCGGTCGACCCCAGGGATCCCTTCGAGAACTGGAACCGCAAGGTTTACACATTCAACGATACGGTTGATCGCTGGGCCCTGCGGCCTGTGGCAAAAACCTATCGCACGTTTATGCCGGACATTGTCGACCGCGCCATCACCAATTTTTTCAACAATCTGACCGAGATCCGCAATTTCACAAACAGCATTCTGCAGCTCAAAGGTGAGTCTGCTGTTGTTGCCGCCGGTCGTTTTACCTATAACACGGTGTTTGGCCTTGGCGGCCTGATTGATGTTGCCACCGCATTTGATCTGCCGGAAAGACCGGAAGATTTCGGGCAGACCCTGGGCTATTGGGGGGCCGGCTCCGGACCTTATCTGATGCTGCCGTTCCTGGGTCCATCCAGCCCCAGGCATCTCAGCGGGCTGGGTACCGACGCTTTTGTACTGCCATCTTTGTGGGACAACGTACATAGCCCGGAAACCTATTATGCCCGAGGTCTGCAGATTGTAGACAAACGAGCGGACCTGATTCCTGCCGAGGGTTTTATTTCCGGTGATACCTATATCTTTGTGCGAAACGCATTCCTGCAGCGCCGGGAGTTCCTGATCAACGATGGCAAGGTGACCAGCGACCCCTTTGCCAGCGATGACGACGAAGATCTGATGCTGGACGACTTCTGACCCTGGTCGGCGGTTGAAGGAGGCACAAAGTGCTAAAAGATCCAAAGATCAACAAGTTCCGCAAAATGCTGGCCGAGGCCCCGAACTACGAGGTGTGGAAAGCGGCGGCTCTGGAGCTTGATTTTCTTGAGGGCAATGCCGAGTGGAAAGAGGATTTCGCCTCTGAACATTACCACTATGAACTGTTGTACGACCGCCTCAGCAACATCAAACAGTACCGTCAGCAGAACGATTTTGAGCGCCTGAAGCGGGCGTTGCGCGAGGGGCTTCATCACGACCTTGGCAACATGGGGAATCCGGTGCTGTACACCCAGTCCTGGGTGGGCACCAAGCATCTTATCGAGGAATACATCGCCCAGGTTTGTGAGGCTTTGAATTTCCTGTGCGACCATCCGGTGCCAGGCTTCCCGGTAGTCGACAAACTCCAGTTTTTCCGTGACACCCTGACCAGTTACGGCCGGCCGACACTGCTTTTGAGCGGGGGTGCCAGCCTTGGCATGTTTCACTTTGGTGTAATCAAGGCGCTCTGGGAGAGGGGGCTGTTGCCCCAGGTTGTTACAGGCTCAAGCATTGGCGCCATTATTGCCGGCATGCTGGGTGTGCACACAGATGCGGAAATCCCTGAAATGCTGGTGCCGGAAAATCACAACCTGAAGGCCTGGAAGTACCGCGGGATTCTGAGTGCCATGCGCGGCGAAGGGTTGATGGATCAGGAGCAACTGAGAACCTGTCTGAGAACCAATATTGGCGAATACACCTTCGAGGAGGCTTATCAGCGTACCGGTCGTTCCATCAATATGAGTGTATCGCCGGTGCAGGCGCACCAGAAGGCGCGGCTGCTGTCCGGCTACACTTCTCCGTACCTGATGGTATGGAGCGGAGCCCTGGCCAGTGCCGCCGTGCCGGGTATTTTCCCGCCGGTTACACTGATGAAAAAGGACATCAACGGCAATGCGCTGCCCTACATGCCCAGGCTCAAATTCGTTGACGGTTCTGTGGTCAGCGACTTGCCCATCGAGAGATTGATGCACCTGTACGACGTGAATTTCACCATCGTCAGCCAGACAAACCCGCACGTGGTGCCGTTTCTCAGTGAGCGCGGCAGCGATGAAAAACTGTCCCTGGCCCGGCTGCCTTTGTATCTGCTGAAATCAGAGATGCAGTTTCACGGCAGGGGTATATTCGATTACCTGCGTAAACGGGCCCGGCCTGAGTTGCTGCGGCAGATATCAGGGCAGATGTATGCCATCATGGCCCAACGATATTCCGGGGACGTAACCATTGCGCCCACCTATACCTTCAGGGATTACACCCGAATGCTTGCAGACCCCAACCCGGAGTTTGTGCGTGAAATGATTCTGGCTGGCGAGCGCGCAACCTGGCCAAAAATCTCCATGATTCGCTCCCATGCCCGCATATCCAAAACCCTGGAACGCTGTGTACATCGCCTGAAGCAGCAGAATCGTCGCAGCGTTGTTGATCTTCGGGTGATAAACAATGCCGATTCCGGGAGTTCCTGAGATGACAGGCCACTGAACCGGGCGGTATGATGGCCTGCTAACGAGCCTGGCCCGGTGAATGGCCGATCAGCCCGGTGCCTGAGTATTTGACTGGACGCCCATGTATTACGATTTCTTCGGCTTCACAGAACCGCCGTTCTCCATTGCGCCTGATCCCCGCTACCTGTACCTGAGCGAACGTCACAAAGAGGCGCTTGCACACCTTATGTACGGCGTGCAGGGGCAGGGCGGTTTTATTGTGATTACCGGTGAAGTCGGTACCGGTAAAACCACCGTTAGCCGGTGCTTTATCGAAAATGCTCCGGCCCACGTGGACATTGCCCTGATTCTGAATCCGCGGCTTTCGGCACGGGAACTGCTCTCTGCCATTTGCGATGAGCTGGAAATTGCTCATCCCGCTGGTGCCAGCATCAAACAGATGGTTGACCTGATCAACCGGGACTTGCTTAGAGCCCACGCGGCAGGGCGGCACAAGGTGCTGATGATTGACGAGGCCCAGAATCTCTCTGCCGATGTGCTTGAGCAGTTGCGCCTGCTCACCAATCTTGAAACAGCCGAAAAGAAACTGCTGCAGATTGTGTTGCTGGGCCAGCCCGAGTTGCAGCAAATGCTTGCGCTGCCCAAGCTGCGCCAGCTGAATCAACGGGTAACCGCCCGCTACCACCTGGATGCGATAAGCCGTGATGAATTGCCGGCGTATCTGAGCTACCGGCTGGGTGTTGCCGGTATGCGCGGGAACGTATTTACAGCAGCCGCTGTGCGCAAACTTTACCGGCTGAGTAATGGAATACCGCGCCTGATAAATCTGATCAGTGATCGGGCACTGCTTGGCGCTTACGCTGAAGGTGAGCACGAGGTAACAGCGGCTCACATCCGGCAGGCGGCAAGGGAAGTTGGAGGTTCGAATAACCGGAGCCCGGGGGCTGCAGGTGGCGGGGGCAAACCGGCCCTGGCACCTTATCTGATTGTTGCCGCCTCGTTATTGCTTGCGGTTATCAGCAGCTTCTGGGTTTACCAGCAATGGTCGGCGCAATCTGCAGCGGCCGAAGAAAGCGAAATACCGGCAACACTTAATGGAGTTGTTCAACGGGACGACCCGAGTGAAGATGAGCCCCGGGTAGTAGTGGCGGAGGCGCCTGTTAGCGCTGAGCCGGACCCGCAGGCCTCGCCCTTCAGTTTTTCAGAGCATTCTCTGGATCTTGCAACGGCGTTCCGCGAACTGTTTGAGGTTTGGGGCCTGGATTACGAGCCGCAGGCATCTCCCATTGCCTGTGACTTTGCCCGGGCGTCGGGGCTTGGCTGCCTTGAGCGACAGGGCAGCCGCCAAAGCCTTCTGTTTCTCGACCGGCCCGCCATACTGGCGTTGCAGGACGACAGGGGGAATCAGGGTTATGTTGTGCTGCGGCATCTTCAGGGCGACGTCGCAGAGATTGCCCTGCCCGGAGGGGCGGTACAGGTGTCTTTCAACAGCCTGGAGCGTTTCTGGTTCGGGGAGTACCGGGTGCTGTGGCAGCGGCCAGGCTATGCTGACGCCAGCCGGAATGACAATAATACTGCAGGGGAAGAGCTCTGGATTGGGGCCCGTATGATGGAGCTTGCAGACACTTTCGGCGAGTCCGCTTCAGACAGCGCACGCATCAAGCGCATGTCGGCGGAGCAGCAAGTACGTTGGTATCAGGATGTTCGGGGTCTTACGGTAGACGGTATTGCAGGTGGCATGACCATTATCCGGATCAATAACGACCTCAATGCAGAGGTTCCGAGGCTTGCCGGCAAGCAGGAAGGGGGGCGGGAATAGCGTATGTCCTACATTCTTGATGCACTCAGAAAATCGGAAACCGAGCGCCGTCAGGGCAAGGTTCCGGACCTTGGCCAGCAGGTGCAGCTGATACACCGCCCGAAAAAGCGACGGCTGTCACCGGTTGTTTGGGTGGCGTTGGCGTTGTTGGTGAACGCGGGCGTTCTGGCCGTTGTGTTCTGGCCGAACAGTGCGTTGCAGTTGCGCATGGCACCGGATGCCCAAAAGACCGCGACTGAACCTGCGCCGACCTCTGTACCTGCATCTAAACCGATACTGAACGCACCCGAAGACGTGCAAGCAGAGTCACAAACGCCCGGAACCGAGCCTGTCCTCGCAAACCCTGTGGACAACCCTGAAAAAAACGGGGTTGTAACTCAGCAACTGGAACCGGAGGGACGGCCGGCTGACCCGGTAACAGAAGCCGTCCGTGAGCGGCCTGTGGTTATAACGCCGTCGGCCCGCCGCGAACGCCCGGTGCCGGAAGCGCCGCAGGAGGCGTACAGAACCCGGGTGCCGCATCTTGTAGAGTTGCCCCTGTCATTCCAGAAGAGTATCCCGGACCTGATGTTCAACAGCCATATCTATTCAACGGACCCTTACGCCAGCCGGGTTATGATCAACGGCCATTATCTGCGCCCGGGTGAATCCTTTGAAGGAATTACCGTGGAAGAAGTCACCGAGGATGGCGTTGTGCTAAGCAAGCAGGGTAAAACCTTCCGTGTGGGCATTGTCCGCGACTGGGTGAGCCCGCGCTGATGGCACTGACGGACGAGATTAAACAGCAGATACAGCAAAGCTACCGGGATGTTCTGGCGGGTAAGGACATTCGTGCCCGCTATGGCCAGCGCCTGATGATTGCCGAAATTGCCCGTTACATGGGTGATATTACCGAGAACGACGGCCAGCGCACATCGGAGCCGGCGGCCTGTGTTGTCGAGGCTGGTACCGGCACCGGCAAAACCCTGGCCTATCTGATTGCGGCCATCCCCGTGGCCCGCGCTCTGGGCAAAACCCTGGTGATTTCCACTGCAACGGTGGCGCTGCAGGACCAGATTGTACTGAAAGACCTGCCGGATCTGAAAAAGCACAGCAAGATGGACTTCACCTGGACGCTGGCCAAGGGGCGCGGCCGCTACCTGTGCATGTCCCGGCTGGAATCACGGCTGCACGATGAGGGCAATGGCGACAGTGATACCATGCCGCTTTTCCTGTTGGACAGCCCCGGCGCCGAAGAGCCCGGCACCCGGGCCTTCTTCGAAGAAATGCTGGCAAGCTACGGTTCCCGCAAGTGGGACGGGGACAGAGACCACTGGCCCGAACAGATACCGGACGAGGTATGGCGGCAAGTGACAACCGACCACCGCCAGTGCACCAATCGGCATTGCAGCTACTTCGACAGCTGTGCCTTCTTTGATGCCCGCAAGGATCTCGACGAAGTGGATATTGTGGTGGCCAACCACGACCTTGTGCTTGCGGACCTGGCGCTGGGCGGCGGAGCCATTCTGCCGGAACCGGAGAATGCGCTGTTTATTTTTGATGAAGCCCATCACCTGCCAGACAAAGCCCTGAATCACTTCGCCGCCTCTGTGCCGCTTAATTCCACACGGCAGTGGCTGAAACAGTTATCCCAGGCTCTCACGAAGATGCAGCCCTGTCTTGCGCCCGGCACCCAGGCCGCCAAAACCCTCGACCGCATTAGCAGTGCGTCTCGCGATGTGGACCTGGTGCTGGGGCGTGTTTATGAGGAGGCCGAACAGAATACCGGGTGGGACTTCAATGAGGAGCGCCGCTCAGCCCAGTGGCGCTATCCGGAAGGCGAGTTGCCGGAGGGTTTGGCAGAACTGGCCGCTGAAAGCCGCATTGCCACCGCGAATCTGGTGCGGCATCTGGGGGCTATGGCGGACGAGTTGCAGGGTGCCTTCGACGAGCGCAAACAGCATGAAATCGACCGGGACACGGCAGAAGCCTGGTACCCTGTGATTGGTGCTTTCCACAGCCGGTCTGAAGACCAGTTGCGGCTGTGGACCGCCTGGACCGAGCAGGTGGGTAAACCGCCCGCGGCACGCTGGAGCGTGCGCCAACGCTGGGATCATGCAGAAGATATCACGCTGTACAGCTCACCGGTGCTGGCAGACAACCTGCTTTACTCCAGGCTCTGGTCCCGTGCCTATGGCGCGGTTCTTACCAGTGCCACATTAACGGCACTGGGGCGGTTTGATCGCCTGCAGGCGAGAGCCGGATTGCCGGAAGCCAGCCGCATGCTGGTTGTGCCCAGCTCCTTCCGTTACGCCGAGATGGCAACGGTGGAAGTGCCGGCCATGGCCTGCATGCCAACCGATGAAGGTTTTGCAGAAGAGTTGATCAAGCGCCTGCCCGGCTTGTGGGCTGGCGAGAAGGCGACGCTGGTTCTGTTCACCTCCCGGCGCCAGATGCATCAGGTGCGCGATGCCCTTGCGCCGGATTATCCGGACCTCATCATTACCCAGGATGATATGTCCCGGGGCGAAGTCCTGCGCCAGCACCGCAACCGCGTTGATGCAGGCAAAGCCAGTGTTTTGTTCGGTGTGGCCAGTTTTGCCGAAGGGATAGATTTACCCGGTGAGTATCTGCACCACGTGGTGATCACCCGGTTGCCCTTTTCCGTGCCGGACGACCCCATCGAAGCTGGTCTGGCCGAATGGATCAGCCAGCGCGGCGGTAACCCGTTTATGGAAATTACCGTTCCGGATGCGTCGATCAAGCTGGTACAGGCGGTTGGCCGCTTGCTACGGACAGAAGAAGATACGGGGCGGGTCAGTATTCTGGACCGGCGCATTGTTGCGCGGCGCTACGGCCAGCTACTGCTGGATGCGCTGCCACCGTTTCGACGCATCATTGAAAGGTAGAAGGATTTAGCGTTAAAAAAAAGAGCCAGCCCGGGGGGCTGGCTTATAGTGAAGGGGTCCTTGGAGAACCCGTGCGTTGAGACAACGCGATACAAGAAGTCTGAAGGCCTGAAGTTTCAGAATTCTGAGTGAGGCTCGCCTCACCGTTGAAACAATAATAAGGGAGCAGGGGGCGTAGCCGAATCGTCCAAAGGGCGTAGGCCGGGTAAAAACTATGGGTAAAACGTGACGGTAGTCACAAAATTGGCGCCGGATTTCACTGCCTCAGGATGCCCAGTTCCCGCGCACGGGCAAGGGCTTCTGTTCTGCGGCCTACATCCAGCTTGCCATACAGGTTCCGAATGTGGGCTTTCACGGTCGCCGGAGCGACACCCATGTGTGTTGCAATGTCCTTGTTGGCGTAGCCAGCATTAATCAGTTCCAGGACTTCCTTCTCCCGCTGGCTCAGCGGCTCCGCAAGTTCTTGTGAGGGATCCCCGGTGGGTGTTGGCCTGGCGTCCGGTTTTAAACCGGGTGCAGAATCCTTCTCGGCCTGATCAGCTGCAGCGGCAGGCTTCAGGTTCGCAAGCATGTCGGTCAGAGTTCGCTGCCAGCTACCGCTGCTTTTCAGTGCGGGGGAGGCAAGCAAAAGCCTGTGCAGCTGCGGACTCTCTTCCGCAAAGAGCCGCAGGAAACCGGCCTCGGCAGCAATAGCAACTGAGCGTGCGAGTTGCTCCTGGCAGTCTTTATCCCGGCCCTGCACTGCAAGTGCTTCGGCACATACAAGCAGGGCTTCTACCCTGTGCCGGTTATGCTCGTTATGCTCGGCAGCCGGTATCAAGGCTTCAAGAATCTCCAGCGCCTGTTCAGGTTTGTTCTCCGAAACCAGCAGCCGGGCATAGCTGATGCTGTTCTGTTCCCGGTTCAGCGGGTTGGTAACCGCGTGCCTGTTCGGTGATTCCAGAACCTGACGGGCCTGAGCCGGCTGGCCAATCGCCAGAAAACACCGGGCAAGCAGTGCCGAACTGGCTGGCGGCTCAAAAACAATATGTTCCCGGCGCTTACGCCCGACCAGTTCCGCATCCTCGAGATACTCTATGGCTTCCCGGATACGTCCTTCACTGAAGGCAAGATGCCCGCGCACATGCTGAATGATTACATGCTGACCCGGTTCTGCGCCCTTGTTTACGTGCTCAAGTAAGGGCTCCAGGTGAGCAGCGGCGTCTTGCAACTGGTCACGTTCCCGATAGATTTCCGTCAATGCAGCACTGAGCCAGCATGAAATCAACCGGGGCTGGGTGGGGTCGGAGTAGTGCTGATCCACCCAGCGGCGCACGTCGGTACAGGTATCCAGTGCCAGGTCCATATCGCCACGGTTGTACTGAATCCAGGCCAGAAGACCACCGCTGGAGAGCACAGTGCTTGGTTTGCGTTCAACCTGGCCGTAATGGACCGCCGATTTAAGTGCTTTTTCAGCACCGCTCAGGTCACCCTTGCCGTAATCGTCCAGGCCGAGGCCGTAGTAGGTCACTGATTTCAAGGGAATCCGGGTGTGGTCGATATCGGCAAGAACCTGGCGCGTAAGATCACTGGCATTTTTATCATCACTTCGTGACCGGGCCAGATAGGAGCGGATCAGCGATATTTCGCTTTGCAGGCCAAGCGCACCTTCTGCGTCCGGGGCAGAATCTGCAACACGGCGGTCGAGCAAATCCTCAACATTAGCCAGCAAGGGTTCAAGGTTGTCGAGCCGGTTGGCGAAAAAACGGCCCCAGATGCCTAGCATCTGCAACTGGGCGTTGTCCCTGATTTCGGCTTCGGGCAGTGCATCGAGCCAGTCCAGAACCGGCAGGTGATACCCTCCGTGAATCAGGTTATTGCCATGGGTGGCCAGAACCGCGGCCAGCCATGGCCAGTCCTCTTTCTGAACAATCTGGGCAATGGCTTCCTGCACCTGCCCGTTATCAAGGAGCCAGTTCAGGGTGCGTTGCCAGAGCATGTGGGCGCGTTCAGGGTCTGTATGCTGAATTCGTTGCAGCAGGGCATCGCGGAACAGATCATGGTAGCGGAACCACTCGTTCTGGTTATCCAGGGGTATCAGGAACAGGTTCTGGGAGAGCAGGGTTTCCAGCATTTTCTGACTGTCACCGGCCTTGCGAATGCTGTTGCACAGGGAAGCGCATAACCTCGGGCAGCAGGCGGTGTCCAGCAGGAAGGCGACGATATCCTCTGGTTGTTTGTCCAGCACCTCGCTGAGCACATAATCGCTGATGTATCGCTCATCTATGTTCAGTGGGGCCCGGAGGGCGTGCGAACCGGAGCCATTCTGGTCCCGGCCCGAAGCGGTCTTGCTTCTTGAAAGCGCAGAGAGCTGCATGGCAGCGACCCAGCCTTCGGTGCGGCGGCGAATAGCCTTTACATCCGGCTCGGAGATTTCAAGACCCATGGTGATGTGGAAAAACTCGCGACACTCGTCTTCGGAAAACGCCAGAAGTGCCGGGTGTATCTCCTGTACCCAGCGGCGTACCCGCCAGCGGGGCAATGGCAGGGGCGGTTCTGTGCGGGAAATCAGGGTAATGGTAACGCCAGAGGGAAGGTAATCAACAAAATAACCGACCTGGCGCTGAATCGAGTCGCGGGCAATAAACTGGAAGTCGTCCAGTACCAGATTCCAGGAGCTGCCATCCGAGGCAAGTGTGTTTAAAAGTGCTGTAATCGCACTGCTGAGGCTGTCATCGGAGTTGCTTGCGAGGCTCTTTTGGCAGGCCTCAACGCCGGTCAGGCCTGCGTGCTCGAAGGCACTGACAACATACTGCCAGAAACGCCGTGGCTCATCGTCGTGTTCATCCAGCGACAACCAGGCAATCGGACCTGTTGTGCGTGTGCACCACTGGCTCACCAGCGTTGTTTTGCCAAATCCTGCGGGCGCAACGACCAGGTTCAGGCGTTTCGGATGACCCGGTGCCAGCAATGAGCTGAGCCGTTCTCGCTGAACAGCGCGAGGGTCAGATGCAGGCCTTAGGAACTTGGTGGTTAACAGCATTGCCGTCCTGTGTGCCGGGTGAATAGTGATAAGGAATTGTGTGCTTTGTCTCAGTCAAGTCAAGGGCTGGAGAAACAAACCCGGGCGTCATAGGCTGCGTGGGCGTAATTTTGGTCTAAACTGAGTCAGAGAACTCATCTATACTAAAAAAGAATGAAAAACCGGTTCGTTATGCGTATTCTTGAGCCTTGGTTAAACATTCCTATTCAACCCGCTGCAGGCCCGAAACTCAGGGAGCGACAGAGCCAATGAAATTACAACAGTTGCGATATATATGGGAAGTTGCACACCACGATCTCAATGTGTCGGCAACCGCCCAGAGTCTTTTTACGTCTCAGCCCGGTATTTCCAAACAGATCCGGTTGCTTGAGGACGAGCTGGGGCTGGAGATATTTGCCCGCAGCGGCAAGCATCTGACGCGTATTACTCCCGGGGGAGAAATCATTGTACGCGAAGCCGGCGAGATCTTGCGCCGTGCGGAAGGTATAAAAAAAATCGCCCAGGAATTCAGTAACCAGCGTAAAGGCGAGCTGAGTATTGCCACCACTCATACCCAGGCCCGTTACGCGCTGCCGCCTGTGATCAGTGGTTTTATTGAATCCTTCCCGGATGTGTCCCTGCACATGCACCAGGGTACCCCCATGCAGATCTCGGAAATGGCCGCGAACGGCGCCGTTGATTTTGCCATTGCAACCGAAGCCATGGAATTGTTCAACGACCTCATCATGATGCCCTGCTATCGCTGGAACCGCACCGTAATCGTGCCCAGGGACCATCCGCTGACTCAACTCCCTGAACTGACTCTGGAAGCATTGGCGGAGCATCCGCTGGTGACTTACGTATTCGGCTTTACCGGGCGCTCAAGACTGGACGAGGCGTTCCAGTCCAAGGGCCTGACGCCGCGGGTGGTGTTCACCGCTGCAGATGCCGACGTGATAAAAACCTACGTGCGCCTTGGCCTGGGTGTCGGCATCATCGCCAGCATGGCCTTTGATCCCGGGAACGATACGGATCTGGTGGCCCTGGATGCCCAAAAGCTGTTCAGCCCCAGCGTAACCCGAATCGGTTTCCGCAAGGGGACCTTTCTGCGCGGCTATATGTACGACTTCATCCAGCGCTTCGCGCCGCATCTCACCAAGGAAGCGGTTGACAAGGCTGTTGCCCATCAGAGCAGCCGTAGCGAAATAGAGGCATTGTTCAAGGACGTGGAACTGCCTACATACTGACAGAGGGCGAGGCGTGCCTGAGGGTAGCGTTACTGGCGGGCAATCAGATTCCCGGCGTGCAGGCCACATTCTTTTTGGGTGGCCTCCTCCCACCACCATCGGCCTTCGCGCTCATGCTGCCCCGGTAAGACGGCGCGGGTACAGGGCTGGCAGCCAATGCTGATGAATCCTTTTTCATGCAGCGTGTTATAGGGTGCTTCCGACATCCGAATGTAATCCCACACGTCTTTTGAGGACCAGTTGGCCAGAGGGTTGAACTTCACCAGGTTTTTGCCCGGGCCAGAGAAGGTTGCGTCTTCCTGCACAACCGGCACCTCGTTGCGGGTGCCCGGGCTCTGGTCCTTGCGCTGGCCGGTAATCCAGGCATCCACATCAGCCAGTTTGCGCCTGAGCGGATTTACCTTGCGAACGCCACAGCATTCACTGTGGCCGTCCTCGTAGAAGCTGAACAGCCCCTTTCGGTTTACCAGATCCTGAACCTCGCCGGTATCAGGGAAGAGTACCTCAATCCCAATGCCATAGTGCTTGCGCACCCGTTCGATAAATTCATAGGTTTCGGGGTGCAGCCGACCCGTGTCCAGAGTAAACACTTTCAGGTTGTCCGTCAGTTTGTGGGCCATTTCGATAAGCACCACATCCTCGGCACCACTGAAAGATATCGCAATGTTGTCGTAGCGCTTAAAGGCTGCCTTCAGAATCTCTCTCGGGCTCGCGCTACCCAGTTCGTTGTGTAGCTCACGGATATTGCTCATAAATTGTCAGTACCTGGTACGGGTTCAGGTGAAGGTTAGCATTAATACACTAATTCCATGAAGGAATGACAATCTATATGGTTATGCTTTGAAAGATCGTAATTGCAAGCGTGGCCTGATCCGCCCCTGCCGCACAGGCTTCGGGAAACAGGGTACCGATAACCAGTTTCAAGAGCATGGGGAAACTGTGTGGTCTGTTTTTTTAGACTACACTTCCTGACATATCAAGCGACTGGTCGACCTGGGTGCGAGATGTCTCCGGCAGGCTCAAGCTGACCGCCGTCGGGTGCCGTAAGATTTCTGACCTGTTTTTTCCTGTCGGTGTAACGGAGTAACCGCCATGAGAAGTATTTTTACCCTGCTTGGATTCGTGCTTGTCGCGATTGCGCTTTACGTTTTCTGGGCCAATCTGAGCGCTCGCATCGTCGCGATTGAGTCTGATACTGGCAGTTACATCTACACCGACCCGGACATTCCCGAAGTCTCCGAACCACCGGTTGGAGAGCCGGCGCCCGAGGGCGCGTATGACCGGTTGTCTTCGCTGGAAACACTACTGCAGAAAAACGCCAGTGCAATAAAAGTACTGTCTGACCGCATGGACCGTCTTGAAACGGCCATCTGTCGCGGGGAAGACTGTGGCCGCAGAATGCTGACCCGGGAAGCCGTGTTTTTCGGGCTGAATGAAAGCACACTCACCCAGCAGGCAAAGGAACGGATTGACCGCCTGCTTGAAAATGTGGGTGAGGGCGCTCTCATCTCTCTCCGGGGGCAGGCGGACGCAATTGGCGAGGAAACCTACAACCATCTGCTTTCACTGCGCCGGGCTGCTGCTGTCAAGCGCTATATTGACAAAAACTCTGATGCGGCAGGGCTGGATAACAACCTGTTGATCACAATCAGCGGGACAGGCGAAGCTCTGGCGAACGGTGGCAGCGAAGCCGAGGACCCGACCCGCAGGGTGGTGGAGATACTGGTGTTTGAGTGAGAAGCAGTCTTTGGAGACAGGCCGTGGACCCTGCCTTTGTGTGATGCATTTTGCCCCGGTTTTTCTTATGATACCGCGTCAACTGAAGGGGAGCAGGCCTTGCTCTTATTCAGCATTCTCATTTGGAACATTGAATCAGGAGATCACTGTGGAACTGGCATGCCTTGACCTTGAGGGTGTATTGATCCCGGAAATATGGATTGCGTTTGCAGAAAAGACCGGCATTGAAGAGCTCAAGGCGACAACCCGTGATATTCCGGATTACGATGTTCTGATGAAGCAGCGCCTGAAACTGCTGGACCAGCACGGATACGGCCTGCCACAGATTCAGGAAGTGATCAGCGAGCTGGACCCGCTGCCGGGTGCGCGGGAGTTTCTGGACTGGTTGCGCGAGCGGTTTCAGGTGGTGATTCTTTCCGACACCTTCTACGAATTCGCCATGCCGCTGATGAAAAAACTGGGTTACCCCACGCTGCTCTGCCACAAACTGGAAGTGGCAGAGAACGGCCAGATAACCAACTACCTGCTGCGCCAGCGCGACCCCAAGCGCCAGTCCGTGCGTGCTTTTCAACTGTTGAACTATCGCGTAATCGCAACGGGTGACTCCTACAACGACACCACCATGCTGGGGCAGGCGGAAGCCGGCATTCTGTTCCACGCACCGCAGAATGTGATCGACGAGTTCCCGCAGTACCCGGCTGTGCAGGAGTTTGAGGAACTGAAACAGGAGTTTCTGAAGGCGAGCGCTGTACACTCTGCCTGATCCCGCTAATCGTCGAAGGTGCCTCATCAGCATGCAATCGAATCAGGGCGGCTAGCATTCGCCCTGATTCAGCTTTTCCAGGAAATCCATCAGCGGCTTCACTTTGGTAAGCGTCTCCTGGTATTCGCTCTCGGGGTCCGAGTCCGCAACAATGCCACCGCCACCCCAGCAGCGAATGGTTCCGTGCTCTTCACCGGCCGCATCAGTCTGCTCGTTCTCGCACAGCATGGTTCGGATGGCAATGTTGCTGTCCAGTGTGCCGTCCAGCCCATAATAAAAGATGGATCCGCAATAGGGCCCGCGCCAGTGGGGTTCAAGCTCCCGGATGATTTCCATGGCACGGATTTTCGGGGCGCCGGTTATGGAGCCGCCCGGGAAGGCATCGAACAGGGCTTTAAGAGGTGACACGCCCTCGGCTAGTTCGGCGCGGATGTGGCTGACCAGGTGGTGTACGTTGGGGTAAGACTCCAGGGCAAACAGGCTGTCTACCGTTACAGACCCGGCTGTTGCGTGAAGGCTCAGATCGTTGCGAAGTAAGTCCACAATCATCAGGTTTTCGGCGCGGTCTTTTTCGGATGCTTCCAGTTCAGCAGCATAGGCTGTGTCCTCAGCAGACGTTTTGCCTCTTGGTCGCGTGCCTTTAATGGGGCTGGTTTTAACTGAGCGCCCGCGAATTTCCAGAAAACGCTCAGGAGAAATTGACAGCATGGCACCAGTTCCGGTTTTCAGGAAAGCGCTGTAAGGGGTGGGGTTGGCTTCGGCCAATGATTTAAAAGCTTGCCAGGGGTTTCCCTCGTAACTGCCCCGAAACTCCTGGGAAAGATTTACCTGGTAGCAGTCGCCTGCATCGATGTAATCCTTGACCGTTCCTACGCCAGCAACGAATTCGCTTGCAGACTGGCGTGGGGCAAACAGCTTCACCATTTTCCAGGGTTCGGCTGTGCTTGCGAACTTTGCCGACATTCGGGATTTTTGGTCTTGCGAGGTATCCCTTGGCTCTCTGGAAAGCCATTGCCGAATCGCACCCTGAATCTGATTTGGGCATTCGGGATGAACCCAAAGGTGGTAAGTATCCGTTGCCCGGTTGTGGCTGGCGGCCCACAGGTAAAAGCCGGCGAAGAGCAGCGGGGTTGCAGGTGCAGGGCACAGGGGAGAAAGGCGGGGTTCTTTCTGATACCCGAATTCGTAACTCAGGAAACCGACCCACCCGCCGGTTAAAAAAGACAGCGACTCCTGTAAAGGGACTTCGTAGCGCTGAACCAGGCTCTCCATCTCTGCGGACAGCTTGTTCGTGTTCAGAACGCCACCAGGGTTCCTGCTACCAACACGTTTTATTGCAATCGCGCAGGCCGTAAAACCACTGAATGACCCACGACCGTTACCGGCCCCGACACTCCCCAAGTAGGCAAAGTCCAACTCATTGGCTGCTTGTGCCAGCAATTGTTCATAGTCTTCGCGGCTAATCAAGGTGGAAGTAGGAAGTGGCAAATTAACTCCGGTTAATTGGAAGAATGATACTCAGGCCACAAAACGGGCATTGTTTGCATGATGCGGGCCCTGATCTAATCAAAGTGGTGAACACGTCCCTGGTAGCAGACTAGGGGTGAGGGTTCTGTATTATCAACAAAGATTTATGCATTAAGCGAGAAACATAAACAGAGGTGGTTCATGGCTCAGTGGTCCAGAGTTATCAAGATATCTATTGTATTATTTCTATCCATAGTTACCAGCGCATACGCTCAGCAGCCAACGAATTACGAAGACCATGTGCTGTCAGATGGAAAGTTGGACCCTGAAGAGCTAGCTGTCGTAGTAAAGATCGCACGAGCTGACCTCAAGCATCTGACGGAAAAAGCACTGGAATATGTTGAGCGAGACTTACGTGCTTCAGGCATCTTCTCTCCGAAAGCATGGATGCTTCTTAAAGATGGCACGATTAAGCCCCTGAAAATTGAGCAAGACGCAGAAGCAAGCGCGCCGACCAAGATAAAGTTGGTTCTTTATCGGGCGGGTTTGCGATCTGTTGCACGTCATGGACAAATCCACGCGGCAGTTATTGTCTACCCAGGCTCGTTTGACAAGGATGGTGATAAAAAACCTGTCGTTGTAATTGAACATGAGCACAGGTTAGGTGTGTCGGGGCTGAAGCTGGTTCCCATCAAAATGGAAGATGGGGTTCCGCAATTTGCCGCTCATATATCACAAAAAAAGCCCTTTGAATTCTTCTACGACGGCGGGTAAAGCCCAGATATCTATAAAGCACCCCGCTAAAATGCTCTTTTGCTGGCTGGTGTGACAAATTGTTACGAAGTGTGAATGCACTCACGGAATAAGAGTGTAAAACAATCTTAAATGAGTTTGTGGAGTGGCGAACTCCACATCCAAACTAAAAACTCAGATAACAAAAAATGAGTTGATTAAGGAGATAACAATGAAAGGCCTGAAAAAAATTGCTCTGGCAACAGCTATCGCAGCTGCACCTTTTGCAGCCAACGCAGAACTGCAAGCACTGAACGACACCGCAATGGGCGACGTCACCGGTCAGGCCGGTGTCACCATTGAGCTTGAAACTCGTGTATCCATCGGTGAGTTCACTTATACCGACGAAGGTACATTCGCGGTAAGCGATATTGAGATTGGCGGTGCTGCAACTAGTCAGTCCACGTCGGCTGCCGGCTATGTCTCCAGTGGCGCAACAGCTACTGATGGCAGACTGCTTGATAACCTGAAGATTGATATTGATATCGCCGACGACGGCGATGCGATTATTCACGTAGGCAGTTTACAAGAAGATGCCAATGGCGACCCAGTGCCAATTGACTGGGGTATGACGGCTGGCTCTATGGAGCTGCGTGGTAACGGCGGCCAGAACACGGTTCTCGTGTCGAATCTTGATGCCTGGGGTCTGCTTGGCGCACTCGACATTCGAGTTGATACTGATGATGTTGGCGGCCAAGCTGGAACGGGTACGTTGAATCTTGATGCGGCATTTACTGTTCAAGAAATGAGCTTTGATGCAGATTTTATCGCACTCGGAGTCAAAGAAATGAGCATCAATAGCTCTGAGGCTGGCGGTGAGGTTCTTGGTCAAGCCGGACTGGTTGCTATTTTTGCTGAAGATCCTACAAATCCAACACCGGAAGAGCTGAGAAAAGTGGGTCTGGCCCAAAAAGGCTTTGCGATCGTTGGCATTAGTGTATATAAGGGCAACGGCCTCGCTGCTAGTACCTCGTCACACGCTAAGACCGGTGTTTTACGTGTAGATGTTGATGATGTATTAATGGATATCAATGTTGGACAAACCATTATTGGTGGCACAAACATTGGTACCATCGGTATCGATAACCTGCACGTTAGCGAAACCAAGCTGGCTGTATACGGTCACTAATCTGACCTGAACGCCAATGGTAACGAAGCGCCCCGCTCTGCGGGGCGTTTTCGTTATTGGAAAGGCAATAAAAAACGGCAGCTTAAAAAAATAGCTGCCGTTTTGTTATACGCCTGAGCGATTGAAGCAGAAAAAAACGTGCCTACTGATCAGGCACCTGAATAGAAAGATCAAACCCACCCCCCGGTCTGGGCGTCAGTGTGATCGGCCCTTCGTTAATACCCTGCGGTAGCTGAATCCGGTCTATGCCCGGCGGATTGCCGATGGAAAAGTTCACGTTTTGCCCGTCAAAACCAATGCCAAGTTGATCGTTAAGAAAGGTCTGGGTAAAAGGCTCGTCCGGGATCTGCATTTGCTGGCCGAAAATCAGTGGCGGTATGTTCGGTGTGAACTCTGCTGGTGGCTGGGCTCTGGCCAGTTCTTCCTGGGGCAGAAGCAAGGCGCGGCGCAGGAATTCTTCTTCGGCATTTGCCAGGGCATCGGATCTGCCTTCCTCGGTCAGCCGCTGCGAGGCTTCCCGGTAGGCTTCTTCTTCGGCTTCCGTAATAACGGGCTCACCGGGTGAAATCGTCAGGGCACGGATTATCCGCTTGCGATCGGCTTCGGTTTTCCGGTTCTCTTTCGGGACTACAATAACCGCCGAATCCTTAACATAGGTTTCGACCATTTCGTCGGAGCTCATTACCTGAACACCAGCAATAGCGGGCAGCGCGGCTGAGCCGGCGAGTGCCAAGGCAATGCCAGCAGCGAGCCGGGCAGGGTGTTTACGCAAAAATGCCGCGCCAGCGTTACTTGCGGCGGGCCGGTGTTGGTGGTTCATAATCTGGCCTCTTGCTGCGATAAGCTCAGGTACGAGGCGTGTCTGAGGCTACAGCAATCAGTACGCTTCTCTCTTATTATGAGTATTCGGGTTGTCGGGAAGCATTTCAAGCGCGATGGTATGAGTTTGTGACCAGATCTTTGGATACGTTGAACTTTCAGGGGATAACATGGCCTCAGGGGCACAATGAACAGATTATTTCGTAGCCGCTGGCAGCGCTGGATAAATCGCCGGATTCCACGGTCGGATGTCCAGTTACTCACCCAGAGAAACCTCTTCATTCTGCCGACCGCCGCGGGTGTGGTGTTTGGCATGCTGTTGCTGATCATGCTCATCACCGGTATCAATTACCAGAACAGCCTTATCTACCTGGTAACGTTTCTGCTGGGGGCTGTCTTTGTGGGGGCCATGCACCAGACTCACCGCAATCTTTCCGGCCTGGAGTTGACACTGGTTCAGGCCGGTGAGGGTTTTGCAGGGGATGACATCGTGTTCCGGTTGCGGGCGACCGCCGGCAAAGACGATGCCATAGCCCTGACCTTGTCTGCCAACGACCTTTCTGTGGCTGTGGGTTACGTGCCTTCCGGCCAGTCGGTTGACGTAGCTCTGCCCGTGCCTTCGGCGTACCGGGGGTATTTACGCCCCGAGAGTATCCGTATTGAAACCCGCTTTCCCTTTGGGCTGCTGAAAGCCTGGTCGTGGATGAGGCCCATGGCAGCGGGTGTGGTATATCCGCGGCCCATTGCGGCGCCCGAGGTGCTCAGCACCCTGGCTGATGGTGAGCAAACGGCCAGTTCCCGCTCTCCCGAAGGCAATGATCACGCCGAGTTGAGGCCCTGGCGTGAAGGGGATTTGAGCCAGCGTGTGATGTGGAAGCGGTTCGCCCGCAGTGGCCAGATGGTGGTGGCGGACTGGGAAGCCGATAAAGGCAGCCCGCACTGGCTTGATTTCAATGCCTTTCCGGGGGCGGATCATGAATTACGGCTCAGCTACCTGTCCTGGCTTGTGCTTGAACGGGGCCGGGCCGGCGCGAGGTTCGGGCTGAATCTGCCGGGGCAGGTGATTGAACCCGATAGCGGTGCGGCTCATGTAACCCGCTGCCATCGGGCGCTGGCAGTCTGGGGCGAGGAGAAGCCGAGAGATGCGTTTGCAGAGCCCCACGGTACGCGCACTGGCATGGATACAAGCCGGTCCGGGAACGCCATGGCAGGAGAGCGGTCATGAGCCTATTGAATCGCGGAAACAAGCCGGTTGAAACACGGGTTGACAGCCTTCCGTCCCGCGCCTTGCTCTGGTTGATGGCCAGTTTTGCCCTGTTACTGACGCCCCAGATTGACCGGTTGCCGGTATGGTTGATTATTGCCTGTATTGCGTTGGCAGGCTGGCGATGGCTGGCTCAACTGGGCCGCGTACGCCTGCCGGGCCGCTGGCTGCGTGGCGGGATCATGCTGGCTCTTGTTGCTGTGTATCTGATTGGGGTGCAGGGGAGCTTCACCGTGGATACCGCAGCTTCGTTCTTTGTGTTGACGGTTGGCTTGAAATGGCTGGAAACCCGCACCTCCCGTGATTTCTATGTTCTTTTCTATATTCTGGTGTACCTGGCCACGGTGAATTTCCTGTTCCACCAGGAAATTCACTGGGCGTTGGTGAACATTGGCGCCATTGCGCTGTTGCTGATCGGATTGCAGGTGCTTAATGCCCCGGAGTTGCCGGGAGGTGTGAAGGCTGGCTGGCGCCGCTTGGGTGTCATGCTCCTGAAGGTTTTGCCAATAGTAGTGCTTCTGTTCGTGTTTTTCCCCCGGATGGCGCCTTTGTGGAGTGTGCCACTGGTATCTGGCCAGGCTCGCACCGGGATCAGCGACACAATGCGGCCGGGGGACATATCCAGCCTGGCCCAAAGCAGTGAGCGGGCCTTTCGGGTGACCTTCGGCGGTGCCATGCCACAATATCGTGACAGATACTGGCGTGGATTGATCCTGGATACTCTGGATAATGGCACCTGGCGCCAGAGCGGCTATGAGCCCTATCGCCGCCCCGGACGGGTTAACGTGGATGGCGGCGTGGGTGATCTCAAGCCCAATGAGTACGATGTACTGATGGAGCCAACGGACCAGCGCTGGGCCTTCGCTCTTGCGGATTCGGTGGCGGTGTCGGATAACGTGGTTCAGGAAGCAGATAACCTGTTCCGTTTCCGCCGCCCGGCTGACAGCCCGATTCGCTACAGGCTGGCGCTCCAGAATACCGGAGAAACTGCAACGGAAACCCTGGAGCAGCGGGAAGCGCATCGTTACCTTCAGCTCCCGGCTGAGGGTAACCCCCGGGCCCGGATTCTGGCCGGGGAACTGAAGGGCTCAACCGGTGACCTGGGGGTGATTCGTGCACTGCTTAACCGTTTCCGGGAACAGCCTTATTACTACACTCTGCGACCGCCTCAAATGCCGGATAATGGTATCGACAGCCTGCTGTTTGATCAAAAACGCGGGTTCTGTGCCCACTACGCGGGCGCCACCACCTTTGTGTTGCGCGCTGCAGGTATTCCGGCACGGGTTGTTGTGGGTTATCAGGGTGGTGAGAGTGGTGCCGGTGGTGATTACCTGATTGTTCGCCAGTATGATGCCCACGCCTGGGTTGAGGCCTGGGTGGAAGGGCAGGGCTGGATTCGTATTGACCCCACAGCCGCGATCGCGCCGGATCGCATTGAATCGGGTTTGCGGGATGCCGTAGCGGAAGAGGGCTCTTTCCTGGAGAATAACTGGGCTTCGGCACAGCGTTACGGTGATGTTGCCCTTATCCAGTGGGCCAGCTTGCAGCTCGACCGTATCAACTACCAATGGCAGCGCTGGGTGGTGGGTTACCAGGGCCAGAGCCAGATGGATCTTATGTCACGCTTGCCCGGCGGCTTTGGTATGCGTGAACTCGGCTACCTGACTGCAGGTATTGTAGGCGCAGGCCTTCTGATCGCCGGTCTTGTCTCTGCCCTGCAAATGCGCCGTGGCACAAGCCGGGACCGGTACAGGCGAGTGCTGGATGCCTGGTATCAGTTGTGCGCCCGGGCAGGTGTGCCGGTAAGGCACGGAGAAACCCCTTCAACACTGGCTTCCCGGCTGGCGGCTGCGGAGCCGGCAGTTGCCGACTCGGCCAGGCTTTTTGCCCGAATGGTGAACAGCCATTACTATAAGCACCAAGCAACAGGGGGCGGAAAAAGCGATGACAAAGGTGAGGCAACCCGCCTGCGCAGATTGTTGGTTACCATGAGGCGGCAGCTTCGCCGCAGCGGCAAAAACCGACCCGCAGCCTTTCGGGCCACTAAACCGGATTCAGGAAAACAGATTGACTGATATTGCCCTTGAAATGCCATGGCTTCAGAAGCCGTGGCAGGTTATCCAGAACCAGCTTGCGGATGGGCGGCTTCCCCATGCCCTGATGGTTAACGGTGAGTGTGGTGTGGGCAAACGTGCCTGGGCAGACGCGGTTGCGGGCTTGTTGTTGTGTGCGGCGCCTTTGGATATGCAATCCGGCCAGCCCCGTGCCTGTGGCCAATGCCGCCAGTGTGAGTTGCTTGCGGCGTCCAGTCATCCGGATGTACGGGTTTTCTCCCCGGAGAAGTCCCGGATGATCAGAGTCGATCAGATCCGGTCGCTGTCTGCATTTGCTGTGTCGTCGCCGCAGGTAGCGGCCCGCAAAATTGCCATTATCGACCGTGCCGACCAGCTCAATATCAATGCGGCCAACGCTCTGCTGAAAACCCTGGAAGAGCCTGTGCCGGATTTTGTACTGCTGCTTCTGCAGGAAAGCGGCCGGCCAGTTTTGCCGACAATCCGCTCCAGGTGCCAGATGTTGTCCATTCCGGTGCCTTCGCTGGAACAGTCAGAAAAGTGGCTTGCCGGCAGGATTTCCAGTCTTGACAGTGACCGGCAGCCCGCGCCGGAGCTTCTGGCAAAGTCGCTAATGCTGGCGGGTAATGCGCCGCGCCTTGCGCTTGAATACGCTACCGGTGAGTTCCCCGCCCTGAGGGACGAAGCATTCGAGAAGTTCCGTCTGTTCATGAAAGGCCAGGTTGCGGTGGGGGAAGCCGCGAGGGCGTTCAAGGCTTTGGGGCTGGAAGACACGCTCTGGTTATTTGAAGGCTGGGCGGCAGACCTGGCACGGCTTTGTGCCGGGGGCCAGGCAAATGATCACGAAGCCGGGGAAATGCTCAGTTTTCTGGCCGGTATTAATCCTGCCTGGCGCGCCCACGACCTGCTGGACAAGGTCCGCGAAGCCCGCGCAGCCGGGGCATACAACGTAAACCCGGAGTTGGAGGCGAGCCGCCTGCTCATCGCCTGGCAGGAGCTGATGCCAGCAAAGCGTCGCGCATCCTGATTGCGCTTTTGCAGGGAACAACTGCTATGATTTGGAGATATCAGGGTTTTTTTACCCACTCCCACATAGCTGGATCACATAACTGGATTATAAAACAGGAAAGGTGTCGTATATGGGGCCCGGATTTGGTGCACGCAGTGGCATTCTGACCCTGACGATCAAGGACAAGGCGGTTTTGTATGCCGCTTACATGCCTTACATTCGTCAGGGTGGATTGTTCATACCAACCCAGAAACAGTATCAGCTTGGCGATGAGGTTTTTCTGCTGCTGAACCTGATGGACGAGCCGGAGAAAATTCCTGTCGCGGGCAAGGTTATCTGGATTACGCCCAAGGGCGCCCAGGGCAACCGCGCCGCCGGGATTGGCGTGCAGTTCAACGGTGATGACGAGAGCGCCAGAACAAAGATCGAATCCTATCTTGCGGGTTCTCTGAGCTCTGATCGCCCGACGCACACAATGTGAGGCGGGCTTGTGGAATGAATGATCTTGCCGCCTTGTCAGGCGCCAGCACTGAAACCGCTGAAGAAACCTTTGATCTTGCCCGATCGGGCGCTCGCGAGACGGTGTGGCCATTGCGGCACATTACTCTTGCGGGCCTGAGCTGGCCTGCCGCGGTTTCCGCGCCGGCTTCTAACCCGCCTATTATAATGCTTCATGGCTGGCTCGATAACAGCCTGACCTTCTCCCGGATAGCACCAGAGCTCACCCGGGTGTCATCGCTGTTCTCGGTTGATCTTGCAGGCCACGGCCATTCCGGGCACCGGCCCCCGGGCCAGAGTTATCAGCTCATGGATTACGTGGTCGATATCGCAGAGCTGATTGAAACGCATTTTTATCGTGGCAAGCAGGTTGGAAAATCGGGGCAACACGTAGATCAGAACAAGGCCGTTCAGAAAATGGACATTGTAGGACATTCGCTGGGTGGCATTGTCGGCGCGCTCTACGCAGCGGCGTTTCCGGAGCGGGTGCGAAAACTGGTGATGATTGACAGCCTCGGAGCCCTCAGCCGCCCGGCCAGTGAAACGGTTCCACAGCTTCGCAAGTCCATAAAAAAACGAATCGCAGGCTCCGGGCGCCCCGCCGTCTATCCCGATATTGTTACGGCGGCAAAAGTTCGCGAAGGAGGGCTCAGCCCGCTTAGCCATGAAGCCGCTCTGACGCTGGTCCCCCGCAACCTGAAACCCGAGGGAGGTGGCTACAGCTGGCGGACGGATGCCCGGTTACGACACCCCTCGCCCCTGATGATGACCGAAGAACAGGTGGTGGCTTCTTTGCAGTCTGTTCAGGCGTCGACCTTGTTTGTGCGCGCGAAGGATGGCCTGCTGGCACGGAGGCAGGGGCTGGACAAGCGAGCGGATGCAGTGCCGCATATTCAAACAGTTGACGTGCCCGGTGGGCACCATTGCCATCTTGATGGGGACACCCGCCCAGTGGCGGATGTTGTCAGACATTTCCTTGAGAATGAGTAAAATATTGCCAAAATCCTTGCTAGTCCGCTTACTCCTCAGCTTTATGCTGTTGATTTCTTCCGGGATTGCCAGTGCGGCGCTTCCCGAAGCCGTGCCGCAGGCTTTTCCCGAGTCCACGCTGGAGGCAAAAGTGTCGATCGAATCCTCCGGGCACCTGGTGCTGTTCAGCCCGGTTCGGGAGGTTAACAATGAGATTCGTTCTGAATCCATGGCTCGCCTGCCGGTGTCCGGCGAAGGTCGCCTCTACCAGATCGCCCGGGATGCGAACCGTCGGGAAGCACGTGAGCATTACCTCGGGCTGCTTCGCGACCGGGGCGCACAGATTCTGTTCGAGTGCTCGGGGATTCGCTGCGGGAGAAGCAATGTCTGGGCAAACCAGATATTCAATCAGGCGGTGCTCTATGGCCGCGATGCAACCCAGGATTACCTGGTTGCCGGGGTAGTGGCGGATGATGGCAGCCGCTGGTTGACTTCGGTGTATACCGTTACCCGGGGCAACCTGCGAGAGTATGTGTGGATAGAACATCTGAAAGTGGCGGCCGGTGCTGCCGTTCCTGGGCTTGGCAGTGTGAATGAGAGGGTCGTGGGGCCTGTTATTGTGCCCTGGCAGGGTGGCATTACCTACCGGTTTGACTGGCAAGCCACGGATCGCCGGCGGGTAAGCGAGCTCGCGCGGGAAGAAGGAGCCAGAGTCATCCTTGTGGGTTATTCTGTGCTGGAGGCCAATGAGTCATTCAGTGCCTCCATGGAACGTGCCCGCAATGCTGCAGAGTCCCTGTCGGAAGTGCTGGCCAAAACCGGTGTGTCCAGGCAGCAGCAGGAGCTTGTAATTGCGGGGCCGTCTGTGGTCATTAGTGACCCGGCACGGCAGGGTAACCGGGTTGAAGTGATGGTTGTAAGGAGGTAGCTCCATGCCAGACGACAATGCAACAAAGGTTCTCGACAGCTCCGATCTCTCGGCCACCGGCGCCAAAACCTCGGATGAAGCGAAGGGCTCCCGGGCCAGGCGCCAGACAGTGGCGCTTACGCTGGGTAGCGGCGGTGCCCGTGGTTATGCACACATCGGTGCCATTGAGGTGTTGGCCGAGCGTGGTTACAACATTGTAGCCATTTCCGGCTGCTCCATGGGCGCGCTTGTGGGCGGCATGTACGCCGCCGGGAAAATGCAGGACTACAAGGACTGGGTTACCGGCCTGGGGCAGTTTGATGTACTCAAACTGCTGGACCTGACCTTCAAATCGGTTGGTGCTATCCGGGGTGAAAAAATCTTTTCTGTGGTTCGGGAAATGCTGGGGGATACCCGCATCGAGAACCTGCCGCTGCATTATACGGCGGTGGCGACAGACCTGCTGGCCCATAAGGAAATCTGGTTTCAGGAAGGCCCGCTGGACCGCGCTATCCGGGCCTCCGTTGCCATTCCAAGCGTTGTAACACCGTTGGTTCTTGGTGGCCGGGTGCTTGTAGACGGTGCTTTGCTGAATCCGCTTCCCATTATTCCGACAATTTCAGCCCATGCGGATATTGTTGTGGCCGTTAACCTCAGTGGTGAGGATGACCGGCGCCAGCGGATACCGGATGCAGCCTTCTACGGTAACCGGGATGAAGGCAATAATACGGAAGAATGGGTGGATGCTGTTCGTGATGCGGCTTCTCGATGGTTCGACTGGGACGCCATCAAGTCGCTGGGTGGCAGAAAACCCGGCAATGGTGACAGCCCGGAAGAAAAAATCTCGAAAGAAGCCGAGAAAAAAGAACAGAAAAAAGAGCAGAAGAGAGAACAGAACAACAACGACCAGAAATTGCAGGAAGATCACGAAACAATTGACTGGGACAAGCTCGGGATTGGCAAGTTCGACGTGATGAACCTGACCATTGAAACCATGCAGAGTGCTCTGGTGCAGTACAAGATTGCCGGCTACCCGCCGGATCTGTTGGTTAATATTCCGAAGAATGCCTGTCGCACTTACGATTATCACAAGGCGCCCGAGTTGATCCAGTTGGGGCGTGAGCGTATGGCTACCGCACTGGACCGTTTCGAGAAAAACCGCAGCAGTTCCGGGCCCCTGGCAGTCTGAACAGGGGCAGACAGGGTCAATCCTCTGTCTGCAGCAGATGCCGAAAATCGTATTGAAACAGCGTATAATCCCGCGCTGAATCCGACCTTACAGGGAACAGCGTTTGTGACCAGCCCGATTGAAGACCTTCACACCGTTCGCGATTACCTGCGCTATGCCTCGTCGCAGTTTGCTGCCTCAACCGTGTTTTTTGGCCATGGCACGGACAATGTATGGGACGAGGCCGTGCAGTTGGTACTGCGCAGCCTTCATCTGCCCCTTGAAAACAATACACTGTTTCTGGATGCCAGGCTGACCCGGGAAGAGCGCGAACTGGTTCATACACGCATCAGGCGCCGTATCGATGAGCGCATCCCTCTGGCGTACCTTCTGGGTGAAGCCTGGTTCATGGGGATGCCATTCCATGTGGATGAACGCGTGCTGGTGCCCCGTTCACCCATTGGCGAGCTGATAGAAAACGGTTTTCAGCCGTGGCTTGGGGATAAACCGGTAGCGCGGATTCTGGATCTTTGTACCGGCAGTGGCTGCATCGGGATAGGGGCAGCGTCGGTATTCGAGAGCGCGAGTGTTGATCTGGCCGATATTTCACTGGATGCGCTGGCGGTGGCCGAGTCCAACATAGAGCTTCACGAACTGCAGGGGCGGGCGCGCACTGTGCAGTCGGATGTGTTTACGGATATCCGTGGCCAGTACGATATTATTGTCAGTAATCCGCCTTACGTTGATGCGGAAGATCTGGCTGATATGCCCGAAGAGTTTCATCATGAACCTGAGCTGGGGCTGGCGGCGGGCGATGATGGCCTTGATATTGCCCACAGGATTATTGCCGGCGCTCTGGAGCACCTTACGCCCGGTGGTCTGCTGGTGGTGGAAGTGGGGAATAGCCGGGCGGCGCTGGATGCGGCTTATCCGGATCTCCCTCTTACCTGGGTGGAGTTCAGTAACGGTGGTGATGGTGTGTTTGTGATTAGCGAGCAGGACCTTCGCCAGTGGCAGGAACGGAACTGAACCATTTTCTTATAATACCTTAACAAGATACTGAATTATGTCAGGAAATTCTTTCGGAAAACTGTTTACGGTGACCACTTTTGGCGAGAGCCACGGCGCTGCACTGGGCTGCATTATTGATGGTTGCCCTCCCGGGCTGGAGCTTTCGGAAGCGGATATGCAGGCGGACCTGGATCGTCGCAAACCGGGTACGTCGCGGCATACGACCCAACGCCGCGAAGCCGATGAGGTTCGTATTCTGTCTGGTGTTTTTAAGGGCAAAACGACCGGTACGCCGATTGGTCTGATGATTGAAAATACGGATCAGCGGTCCAGGGACTATTCGAAAATATCGGAACAGTTCCGTCCCGCCCACGCCGATTACACCTATATGCACAAGTACGGGATTCGGGATTACCGTGGTGGTGGCCGTTCTTCTGCCCGTGAAACCGCCATGCGGGTGGCCGCCGGTGCTGTGGCCCGAAAGTTTCTGCAGGAGCGTCTGGGAATTCGTATTCGCGGTTATCTTTCAGAACTTGGCCCTGTTCGTGCCGAGAAGCTCGACTGGGACCAGGTGCATCAGAATCCGTTTTTCTGCCCGGATGCCGACAAAGTGCCGGAGATGGAAGCCTACATGGATGCCCTGCGCAAGGAGGGGGATTCCATCGGCGCCCGTATCAATGTGGTTGCAGAAGGTGTTCCGCCCGGGCTGGGTGAGCCGGTGTTTGATCGCCTGGATGCGGATCTGGCCCATGCGTTGATGAGTATCAATGCGGTGAAGGGCGTGGAGATTGGTGCAGGTTTTGGCTGTATCACGCAGAAAGGTACCGAACACCGGGATGAAATGACGCCGGAAGGGTTTTTGTCCAATGAGGCTGGTGGTGTGTTGGGCGGTATTTCCTCGGGGCAGCCGATTCTGGCGAGTATTGCGTTGAAGCCTACGTCGAGCTTGCGTTTGCCGGGGCGCAGTATCGATGTAAATGGTAATCCGGTGGAGGTTATTACCACGGGCCGGCACGATCCCTGTGTGGGGATCCGGGCGACGCCGATTGCGGAGGCGATGATGGCGATTGTTCTGATGGACCATTATCTGCGGCACCGTGGTCAGAATGGGGATGTTTCTGTTTCTACGCCTGTGATTGTGCAGCTATAAGTTCCGTTCTTCGGTGAAGCGATCCAGTCAGGCGAGGCTGTTCAAAAAACGCCCGTAAATACCTCCCTGTAGGGCTTCGTCGCGCCATCCCTGGCGCTCCAGATTTTTGAACAGCCTCGCCTGACTGGATCACCGTAGTTCGGCGTTTTATCAATATGGTCTGGGAGATACCGAGATTTATTGGCGCCTTTCCAACCTCTACTTCTGGTTTTTCGCCCTTCTGGGCGGGCTTTTGCCCTATTGGTCGTTGTACTTGCAGGGGCAGGGCTTTTCCTATCTGCAAATTGCCACGCTCATGGCAACCATTCAGCTCACCAAGATTGCCGCGCCCAGTGTCTGGGGTCATTTGGGGGATAAAACCGGCCAGCGAGTCCGGCTGGTTCGGTTAGGAGCAATAACCGGTTCTGTGTTTTTTGCCGGGGTGTTTCTTGAGCCGGGGTTTTACGGGCTGCTGCTGGTTATGCTGGCGTTTACTTTTTTCTGGAACGCGATCCTTCCGTTATATGAGGTCATCACCCTGCGCTCGCTTGGAAAGCATCGCGACAAATACGGAAAGGTCCGGTTGTGGGGTTCGGTTGGTTTTATTGCTGCAGTGGCAGGGATTGGGGCGATTCTGGAGTGGGTGGCCGTTGGGTGGTTGCCATGGCTGCTTCTGCCGGTGTTTGCAGGGATTGCAGTATCAGCGTTTCTTGTACCTGCCGAGCGGGGTGAGCGTAAACCCCCGGCACCCAAAGGCAGCTTGAAGGCTATTGTAACGCACCCTGCCGTGGTGGCGTTTTTTCTGATGAATTTTCTGTTGCAGGTTTCCCACGGCGCCTACTACACGTTCTTCAGTATTCATCTGGAACAGCATGGTTACGGAAGCTTTGCTATTGGGCTGTTGTGGTCCCTTGGTGTGATTTCCGAAATCGGCCTGTTTCTGATTATGCACCGCTTGACCCGCAAGTTTACGGTGCGGCAGATTGCCATTGGCGCTTTGGGGTTAACGATGGTGCGGTGGGCGCTGATTGCGGAGCTTACTGATGTCCTGCCCATTCTGTTGTTTGCACAACTGTTGCACGCTGCCTCTTACGCTGCGCTGCATGCGGTTTCGGTCCAGTATGTTCAGGGCTTTTTCGGCCAGCACCATCATGGGCAGGGGCAGGCTTTGTACAGTGGCCTGACGTTCGGTGCAGGGGGTGCGGTGGGGGCCTGGCTGTCGGGCTTTCTGGTGGATGGCTTCAGCACGTCAGCGGCATTCTGGGGCGGCGCCGTGGCAATGGCAATCGCTATCATTATTACAGCACGGGGGCTTCAGGCTCCGCCGGTTTCTCATTCCGAACCCTCTTCTTCATCCTGAACGATAGCCAGAAGCGCCCTGGCGGCATTGCCTGGCTGTCTGCCGGTCAGGCCGATACCCCCGAGAACGCGGGTGACCGGCTGGCCCGCATTGGGGCCTTTCGTTACCACGCCTTCCAGTACTTTCAGGCTTTCGTCCACCATCCGCAGTGGCAGCACACTCCAGCCAAGGCCAACGCTGGTCATCATTTTCAGGGTTTCGAGGTAATTGGTGGGCATTTGTGGGTGCAGCGGCAGGTTTTCCTCCAGAAACAGACGGCTGATCACCCTGTAGGTTGATGTTGTTGTGTCGGGGAGCAAGGCGGGATGCCCGGCCAGATCGGCCAGTCGCGGACTGTCCAGTTCGGCCAGGGGGTGGTCTTTGCCCACTACAAAGGCCATGGGGTCTGGCCACTGTGCGAACACGTGAAAGCTGGCAGGCATGCTGTCGCTCAGCGTGACAAAAGCCAGTTCGGCATTGCGTTTTCGCATTTGTTCGTAGGCTGCATCGGATTCCATGAACTGCAGGTTGATGGCCACGTGTGGGTGCTCGCGTTTGAACCGTCGCAGCCATTTTGGCAGATGATGAAGGCCTATATGGTGGCTGGCGATGATGAGGAGTTCACCTTCTATGAGGCTGGAGTCCGGCGAGAGGGCAATACGGGCGTTGTGGATTTCGTCGAGAATTTTGCGCGCATGGGGCAGAAGGCGGCTGCCGGATTCAGTGAGGCGCAGCTGGCGCTGGCTTCGGTCCACCAGCGTTGTACCCAGCTGGTTTTCCAGTGTGGCCAGGCGCTTGCTGATGGCCGGCTGTGTGATATGCAGTAACTCGGCAGCTTCCGAAAACGAGCCCTGGTCGACGATGGTAAGAAAGGCCTTGAGTGCGTTTGAATCCACGGTTTTTTATTCCTGCGATGCTTTATCTGAAAAGGCTATCCCATAACACACTGGAATGCCATGAATGAAAAACATGAATTGCAGTTATCTTTTGCCCGGCGGTATGATGGGGGATGGCATTCAAACTGCACCTCCGGAAAATGAGAGAGAATCATGGCGGGTAAGACCTTATACGACAAATTGTGGGACGATCACCTGGTCAAACAGAGAGATGACGGTTCTGCACTGATTTACATTGATCGCCACTTGTTGCACGAAGTGACGTCGCCCCAGGCGTTCGAGGGGCTGCGACTGGCCGGGCGCAAGCCATGGCGTATTGATGCCAACCTGGCAACGCCGGACCACAACGTTCCAACCACGGATCGCGACAAGGGTATCGACGGTATTGTTGACCCGGTTTCCCGCACTCAGGTGGAAACGCTGGGCAAAAACTGTGATGAGTTCGGGATTCTTGAATTCAAAATCAAGGACAAGCGCCAGGGTATCGTACATGTGATCGGGCCGGAGCAGGGCGCAACCCTGCCAGGCATGACCATTGTTTGCGGCGACTCCCATACCTCTACCCACGGGGCGTTCGGCTGCCTTGCCCATGGCATTGGCACATCGGAAGTGGAGCATGTGCTGGCAACCCAGTGCCTGGTGCAGCAGAAAATGAAAAACATGCTGGTGAAGGTAAACGGCCAGCTTGGCGAAGGTGTGACCGGAAAAGACGTGGTCCTGGCTATTATTGGCAAAATCGGTACCGCCGGCGGCACAGGTTATGCCATCGAATTCGGCGGGGAGGCCATTCAGAACCTGAGTATGGAAGGCCGCATGACCATCTGTAATATGGCCATCGAGGCCGGTGCCCGGGTGGGCATGGTTGCTGTGGACGGCACCACCATCGACTACGTGAAAGGCCGCCCGTTCGCACCCAAGGGCGAAACCTGGGATGCTGCCGTTAAATACTGGCGAACCCTGCACAGTGATCTTGATGCACAGTTTGACAAGGTGGTTGAATTTGACGGCTCAGAGATCCTGCCACAGGTAAGCTGGGGCACGTCGCCGGAAATGGTGGCGGATATTACCGGTGCTGTGCCGGATCCTGCCAAAGAAGAAGATCCCATCAAGCGCGAAGGCATTGAGCGGGCACTGAAGTACATGGGCCTGAAGCCGAACCAGGCAATCACGGACATCAAACTGGACAGGGTGTTTATCGGTTCCTGTACCAACAGTCGTATTGAAGATTTGCGGGAGGCAGCCGCTGTGGTCAAGGGGCGCAAAGTGGCCGATAGCCTCAAGCAGGCCATGGTTGTCCCGGGTTCCGGTCTGGTGAAAGAGCAGGCTGAAGCCGAAGGGCTGGACCGGATTTTTGTTGAAGCAGGTCTTGAATGGCGTGACCCCGGTTGCTCCATGTGCCTGGCCATGAACGCCGATAAACTGGGGCAGGGCGAGCACTGTGCCTCTACCTCCAACCGCAACTTTGAAGGCCGGCAGGGCTTTGGTGGGCGCACGCACCTGGTGAGCCCGGCCATGGCCGCTGCCGCGGCGGTAGCTGGCCATTTCGTTGATGTTCGTGAACTGCTTAACCCTGCCACAGGAGAGAACTGAACCATGCGCGCATTTACGCAACACCAGGGCCTGGTGGCCCCCATGGACCGTTCCAATGTGGATACGGACATGATTATTCCCAAACAGTTTCTGAAATCCATCAAGCGCACGGGCTTTGGCCCGAACCTGTTTGATGAACTGCGTTACCTGGACGAAGGCAAACCGGATCAGGACAGCTCGCAAAGGCCGCTGAACCCGGATTTTGTGCTTAATCAGCCCCGCTATCAGGGTGCCAGTATTCTGTTGGCGCGGAGTAACTTTGGTTGTGGCTCCAGCCGTGAGCACGCTCCTTGGGCACTTGATGATTACGGATTCCGGGTAATTATTGCACCGAGCTTTGCGGATATTTTTTACAATAACTGCTTTAAGAACGGTCTGCTACCCATTGTTCTTGAAGAAAAAATAGTAGATCAGTTGTTCCGGGAGGCTGAAGCCGAAGAAGGTTATCAGCTGTCGGTGGATCTGGACGCAAAAACCGTAACCACACCATCCGGTGAGTCTTTCAGTTTCGATGTGGATGACTTCCGCCGGCACTGCCTGCTCAATGGTCTCGATGATATCGGGGTGACCCTGGAGGATGCCGAGCTGATCAAGGCTTATGAAGATCAGCGTCGTCAGACAGCGCCCTGGCTGTTTGGTGCAGGCCAGTAATTACACATCAGGCCGGGTTGGCGGCGAGTCACCCGGTATTGCTTAACTCGCCGGGTCATGCGCCCGGTAACAGGAAAACTGGAAACATCTCATGTCCCGAACTGTTCTTCTTCTGCCGGGCGACGGCATAGGCCCGGAAATTGTTGCAGAGGCTGAAAGGATTCTGCACGCCGTTAACGAAAAGTTTGATCTGCAGCTCAGGTTCGAGTCCGGCCTGGTGGGCGGTGCAGCCCTGGACGATGCAGACACCCCGTTACCCGAGGATACTCTCTCGAAGGCCACGAAAGCGGATGCAATCCTGCTGGGGGCAGTTGGTGGCCCCAAATGGGATGGCCTGCCTATGGCAAAACGCCCGGAAAAGGGCCTGCTGGGCCTGCGATCGAAGCTGGAGCTGTTTGCAAACCTGCGCCCAGCGGTTCTGTACCCGCAACTGGCTTCGGCATCCTCCCTCAAGCCGGAGGTGGTTTCCGGCCTGGATATCATGATCGTGCGTGAGCTTACCGGCGGTATCTATTTCGGCCAGCCGCGGGGTGTTCGCGAACTGGAAAATGGGGAGCGTCAGGGTTACAACACTTACGCCTACACAGAATCCGAAATCCGGCGCATTGGCAGGGTTGCCTTTGAGGCCGCACAACAGCGCGGTAAAAAACTCTGCTCCGTCGATAAGGCAAACGTACTGGAAGTGACCGTGTTGTGGCGGGAAATCATGAATGATCTCAAGCGTGAGTACCCCGACGTTGAGCTATCCCACATGTACGTCGACAACGCTGCCATGCAACTGGTTCGTGCGCCCAAACAGTTTGATGTGATTGTGACTGGCAACATGTTTGGTGATATTCTTTCAGATGAAGCCGCCATGCTTACTGGCTCAATTGGCATGTTGCCGTCGGCTTCGCTGAACTCTGAAAAGCAGGGTATGTACGAGCCTTGCCACGGGTCAGCACCGGATATCGCTGGTAAGGGTATCGCCAACCCGCTGGCAACGATCATCAGCGCTGCCATGATGCTGCGGTACAGCCTTGAGGAAGAAAAAGCGGCTGCCGCCATTGAAGCGGCTGTAAACAAGGTACTGGACCAGGGGTTGCGCACGGCTGATATCATGTCGGAAGGTGGTACCCGTGTTTCCACCCGTGAGATGGGCGACGCGGTACTGGCTGCCCTGTAAACAGAGGCATTACATTGACAATTTCCCCCGACAGCAACGCGATGCGGTTGCTGCGGGCCCATTCATCCTGTCCCTGCCAGCGATAAAGGTTGAGGGCGGGCATAAAACGAGGTTCAAAGGTCGCACATGAAGCGAGTTGGACTTGTAGGTTGGCGCGGTATGGTGGGCTCTGTCCTCATGCAGCGCATGCGCGAAGAAAACGATTTTGCAGATATCGATCCGGTATTCTTTTCCACCTCCCAGACTGGCCAGCCAGCTCCGGACGTGGGAAAAGAAGGCGTGCCACTGCTGCAGGATGCGTTCGATATCGAAACCCTTAAAACCCTGGATGTGGTGCTGACCTGTCAGGGTGGCGATTACACCAATGCGGTTTACCAGAAACTGCGTGATGCGGGCTGGGAAGGCTACTGGATTGATGCGGCTTCTGCGCTGCGCATGGCCGACCATTCCGTTATTGTTCTGGACCCGGTGAACCGCAACGTAATTGACGCTGCGCTCGATAGCGGAGTCAAGGATTACATTGGTGGTAACTGCACGGTCAGCCTGATGATGCTTGCCCTGGGCGGGCTGCTGGAGCAGGACCTGATTGAGTGGGTAACTCCCATGACCTACCAGGCTGCGTCCGGTTCCGGCGCGCAGAATATGCGTGAACTGCTTAACCAGATGGGCGAGCTCAGCCGTAGTGTCAGTGAAGAACTGGCAAGCCCGTCTTCGGCAATTCTGGACATCGACCGCAAGGTGACGGAAACCATGCGTTCCGACGGCTTTCCCACCGAGCATTTCCAGGTACCCCTGGCAGGCAGTCTTATTCCGTTTATCGACAAGCAGCTTGATAACGGCATGAGCAAGGAAGAGTGGAAAGCGGGTGTTGAAACCAACAAGATCCTGGGGCGCTCAGGGAACCCGATTCCCATTGACGGGATCTGTGTGCGGATTGGTGCCATGCGCTCCCACAGTCAGGCGCTGACCATCAAACTGAAGAAAGATCTGCCTGTTGCCGAGATTGAATCCATTCTGGCGAAAGCGAACGACTGGGTAAAAGTTATTCCCAACGATCGCGATGCCACAATCGAAGAGCTGACACCAGCCAAGGTAACCGGCACCTTGAGTGTGCCCATTGGGCGAATCCGCAAATTGGCCATGGGGCCGGAATATATTTCGGCATTTACCGTGGGTGACCAGCTTCTGTGGGGAGCCGCTGAACCCCTGCGCCGCATGTTACGGATTCTGCAGGAGCGTTAAGAAATGTTACACAGAGGCAATTAATGCCAACTGTGTCCGGTTTCGGGAAGCCGGTTCGGGGGCGGAGGCTGATTTCAGGCTCCGCCCCTGTTATTTTCAGGAGTACTAAGGAGTTCCGTGCAACTGATAAATAAATGGTGCAAGGATTGCATCTGATTGATTGATAAAACGGGTTTTATCAACAATACTTGCCGGACTGAAAATTGATAGCGTGACATATTAAATCAGAATTATTCGGGCGCAATTCTCCTGCCTCACAAGATTCTGTTTTAAAAACAGTCAAGAATAACGGGGACTGGAAAGGAAAAAGCATGAAGGTACGCAAGCTTGCGGTTGCACTGGCTCTGGCGGGAGGTCTGGGATCCGGCGTCGCTCAAGCCCTCGGGCTGGGTGAGATTGAACTTCAGTCCTATCTGAATGAGCCGATGGAAGCGGAAATCGTTCTGCCGCAAAGCCGGGGCGTTGATCCCGGTGATGTGTTTGTGAATGTAGCGCCGCCGAAAGCTTACGAGAGGCTTGGGCTGCAGCGGGACCGGTTTGTTGGCAAACTTCGTTTCGACGTAACTACGAGCCCGGATGGCAGCCTGGTGGTGAATGTGTCCTCCCGTGAGCCACTGCGAGAGCCGTACCTCAATTTCCTGCTGGAACTGACCTGGCCTAACGGCCGGTTGATGCGTGAATACGCGGTTCTGGTGGATCCCCCGGTCTATGCTGAAGAATCAGGTATTACAGAGCAGGTGCGTGCACCTTCCAGTGCGCCGGCCGCTCAGTCCCGGCCAGCCACTGCTGACCGCAGCGCCGAGTCGATGCGACGCCAGGCCAGGGTGGAGCAGTCCCGGAGCAGTGGTTACCGCTCAGACACTTTTGGCCCTACAGGCGCGTCTGACACGCTCTGGACGATTGCATCTGCCGTTCGCCCGGATGACAGCCTGTCCATGCAACAGGTCATGCTGGCCCTTCAGGATCTGAATCCGGACGCCTTTATTGGTAACAACATCAACCGCCTTAAGCGTGGGGAAATACTGCGTGTTCCAACCGTAGAACAGATTCGCAGCCGCAGTCGGGCCGAGGCAACCCGGGTGGTTGCCCTGCAGAATGAGGAGTTCCAGCAGCCCAGGCGCACTGTTGACGCCACGCCTGCCCGGCAGCCGGAGGCCGGAGACACAGGCGGAGCCCGCGCAGGTGGTGACGAGCTCAGGCTTCTGGTTGCAGACAATGAAGGTGGCCGCAGCGAAACGGAAAGTGGCTCTGCCGGCGGTGACAGCCAGTTGGCCGGTGGCGTTGATGCCGGTACGGCGGTCATCATGGAAGAACTGGAAAGTGCTCGCCGGGAGAATGACGAGCTCAACAGCCGGGTTGATGACCTTCAGGATCAGGTAAAAACCCTGCAGCGTTTGCTTGAACTGAAAAACACCCAGCTTGCCGAGATGCAGCAGGGTGTCGCAGCGGGCGATGCAGCGCCGCAAGCAACACCGCCGGCGGAGGAAGGCACTGCGCCGGATGATACCGCAGCAACTGCCACTCCGGCAGGCGAAGAAGTTGCAGCAACTGAAGACGGTAGCATTGAGGCTGAATCTGCGCCTGAAGATGGCGGCGCCATGGCAGAATCGGCGGGTGAGACGCCTGCAGATGCAGATTTGGCCGCTGTAGGAACCAATCAGGAGGATATGCCCGGGGCAGGCACTGCTGAGGCTGAGGCTGATGCTCAAGCCGCGGAAGAAGCGGCAGAACCCGAGGGCGTGCAGGAAAGTCCGGGCGAGACCGCTGCGACCGATATGGAAGCAGCCACGGATGATACGGCTACCGCCCAGGAAGATACCGCACAGCCGCCGGTAATCACTGAGGCACCGGACGCCAGGGTGCAACCGAAACCCGAACCCGCAGCGGAGAAGGGCTTCCCCGGCAACCTGATTGATGCCATCACCGGCAACATAATCTATCAGATCGCACTTGGTGGCGGCTTGGTCGTTCTTCTGCTCCTGCTTCTGCTTCTTGCCCGGCGCAACGCCAACCGCGAGAAAGCCTTCTATGAGCAGTTGAACAACGAACCGGATGCGCCTGATGATACCTTCGACCTGAGTCTCGAAGACGATGAGCCGGCACACAGCGGCGTTGTCAATGGTGACGCTCTGGAAGAGGCGAAAGCCTACCTGGCCTACGGTCGTTACGAAGAGGCGGCCCAGGTTCTGGAAACAGCTATTTCCCGGGAGCCAAGCCGCACGGATCTGCGCCTGAAACTTCTAGGTGTTTACGCAGATAACCAGGACCGCGACTCGTTCGAGAAGCAGTATGGCGAAATACAGACCCTGGGTGATGACGAAGCCATTGCCGAGGCTACCGATCTTCGTGGGCGCCTGGAAGAGGCGGAGTCGATGCCGAGCATTGACGATCTCGAATCGCAACTGCGCTCAACGTCCTTTGGCGAAGAGTCTGGAACGTCTGTGTCTGATGAAACCCTGGCTGACCAGTATGACGCCGAGCGTGAAGAGCAGGTTGAGAATGAATTTGGTGATTTTGACTCGGACCTGAGCGACTTTGAACTTGATACCCTGGAAGAGGCAGAAGCCGCTGCGGACACCAGGGCCTCAGATGAGGAAGAAGAAAAAGACAAAAAGACCGCTGACGACATGATCGAATACGATCTGTCGGGCATCGAGATGCCGGAGGCTGATGACGCTGACTCAACAGAGACTGCGTCCGGGGAGGAAGATTTTTCCTCCCTTGAAATCGATCTGGATGAGCCAGAGGAGCCACTGGAAGAGCCATTAACCGGGGCTGCTGATGAATCGTCAGAACCGGAAGCAGAAACCGAAGGCGGAGAATTCGATTCGCTCGATGAGTCCTTCCTGGACGAGCTGGATGCCGAGCTGGACAAGGTAGCCGGCGAGGAAGATGAGCTTGGGGGAGCCGAAATGGAAGAATCCACGCTCGATGATCTTGAGCTGGATGTGTCCGATGAGGATCTCGCTTTGATGGAGGAGTTCTCGGATTCAGCCGACTCTGCAAATGCCAGCTCGGAGGATGATGAGCTTTCTCTGGACGATGAGCTTGAGCTTGAAGATACGCTGCGCGAAAGTGAGCTCATGGGTGAGAGCGACACGGCAAGCCCGGAACAGGAGATTGCCGGAGAGGAAGAGCTGGCAAATCTGGACGATCTTGATGAACTCGACCTCGACTCGCTGGATGGTTTGATCGAAGAGCCGGAAGCCAATCTGCAGGATGACGAACTGCCGGTAGCCTCCGACGAGGTCCAGGAAGATGGACCTGCGAAATCATCGCTGGATGATATCGGTGAAAACGAGCTTGGCGATGATGACGACTTCGATTTCCTGGCGGGAACCGATGAAGCAGCAACCAAGCTGGATCTGGCGCGGGCCTATATCGAGATGGGAGATAATGATGGTGCCCGTGATATTCTTGAAGAAGTAGCCCTTGAGGGCGACGATGAGCAGAAAGTGGAAGCTCAGGAGTTGCTTAAAAATATGTCCTGATCCGCTATAATCGGATAACAGAGGCAACAGGCGCCGGTCGCCGGGATTTGTCCCGGTATTCAGCCGGCGCTTTGTTTTTACAGCAACACTTTTCCGGATTTACATTTGTTTCTTCACCCCCAGGAACTTACAACAGACAATGCCATCGGTGGCGGCCGGGTTGCTTTGGCTTTCGAATACGATGGCCGCCATTTTCATGGCTGGCAACTTCAGAAGTCCGGAGTGCGCTCGGTGGAGGCGGAGCTTGCCAGAGCCGTGGCGCAAGTGGCTGATCATTCAGTGGATCTGGTCTGCGCAGGGCGCACGGATGCCGGGGTCCATGCAAGCTACCAGATAGCGCATTTTGAAACTTCCTCCGTTCGTAACCTGCGCTCATGGGTTATGGGCATTAATACCGCCTTGCCATTCGATATTGCCGTGCATTGGGCAGGTAATTGCGTTGATGACTTTCATGCACGTTTTTCCGCCATTTACCGGCGTTATCGCTATGTTATCTACAACAGCCCGGTCAGGCCCGGGATTCAGCGGGGCCAGGTAAGCTGGACGTTTCGCCCGCTTGATGCACAATGCATGCATAATGCGGCTCAGGCACTTGTTGGTGAGCACGATTTTTCCTCATTCCGTGCTGCCGGTTGCCAGTCCCGGACACCTGTGCGTTTTCTGGAGCGGATCAAGGTAACCCGTAAGGGCCAGTTCGTCGTAATTGATGTGCAGGCCAACGCTTTTCTGCACCACATGGTTCGGAATATAGCCGGGGCGCTGATGGCCGTAGGTACTGGAAAGCAGCCGTCATCATGGATTCATGACATACTGCTGGCGAAAGATCGCACCCTTGCCGGAGTCACCGCACCGCCCCATGGCTTGTATCTGGTCGATGTCGGATATCCTGAAGCCTGCGGTCTGCCAGCCGCGGAATGCGGCCCCGGGTTTCTGAGGCCCTGGTTCAGCCAGGCCGAGAACAGGCCGGTTGCCCCTACACATATTCATCCGAAACAGAAGCCGGTACAGGTATCATGAATACACGTGTGAAAATCTGCGGCCTGACTCGTGTTGAAGATGTGGAGGCTGCCGTTGCCAACGGTGCGGACGCCCTGGGGCTGGTCTTTTACGAGCCCAGCCCGCGATCTGTCACTATCGGGCAGGCTGAAGTGCTTGCCCGGCACGTGCCGGCATTTGTTTCCGTTGTCGGGCTGTTTGTGAATCCTTCCGACACCTATGTCAGAGAGGTTCTCAACCGTATTCCGCTGGACCTGCTGCAGTTCCACGGGGACGAAACACCCGACTTCTGCGCCGGGTTTGGCCGGCGCTGGATAAAGGCTGTCAGGGTGCAGAGCGCCGGGCAAATTGAGCAGGCCTTCAGGGATTACCATCTGGCATCCGGGCTTTTGGTCGATGCCTGGGATCCCGACCGTTACGGAGGCACCGGGCACTCATTCAACTGGGACCTGATTCCCTCGGTTCGCACGCTACCGCTGATATTGGCCGGTGGGTTGTCATCTGATAACGTGTCCGACGCTGTAGAGAAGGTGAAGCCCTGGGCTGTAGATGTCAGCGGCGGTGTTGAAAAGGCTAAAGGCATCAAAGACATCAAAAAAATTTCCGACTTTATTTGTGAGGTTCACCGTGTCTGTAAAACTGACTGAAGAAATGCTGACGGCGTTGCCGGATGCGCGGGGGCATTTCGGTGCCTTTGGCGGACGGTTTGTTTCCGAAACGCTGATGGATTCCCTGATGACTCTGGAGCGGGAATACCTTCGCCTCAGGAAAGATCCGGAATTTCAGGCTACGTTTGACAAGGATCTCGCAAATTATGTGGGCCGGCCCAGCCCGCTGTATTTTGCCGAGCGACTGACCCGGGAAACCGGCGGTGCCCAGATCTGGCTGAAGCGGGAAGATCTCAACCACACGGGGGCGCACAAGGTTAATAACACCGTTGGCCAGGCGCTGTTGGCCAGTTTTCTCGGGAAAAAGCGGATCATAGCCGAAACCGGTGCGGGGCAGCACGGTGTGGCCACTGCCACAGTCTGTGCCCGCCTCGGGCTGGAATGCCACGTTTTCATGGGTGCAGAAGATGTTCAGCGCCAATCACTCAACGTGTATCGCATGAAACTTCTTGGCGCCCAGGTACATGCGGTGGAAAGCGGAAGCCGAACCCTCAAAGATGCAATGAATGAGGCCATGCGTGATTGGGTCACAAATGTGGATGATACCTTTTACATCATCGGTACCGTCGCTGGCCCGCATCCATACCCGTTGCTGGTGCGGGATTTCCAGTCAGTGATCGGTCGTGAAACCCGTCGCCAGTCACTGGAAAAAACCGGAAAGCTGCCCGATGCGCTGGTGGCCTGCGTGGGCGGAGGCTCCAACGCGATCGGCATGTTTTACCCGTTCCTTACTGACGAATCCGTGCAGCTTTATGGCGTGGAAGCCGGTGGGCTGGGTATTGATACCGGGCAGCACGCAGCACCCTTGTGCGCAGGGCGCCCGGGTGTATTGCATGGCAACCGCACCTACCTGATGGAAGACGAGAACGGTCAGATTGCCGGAACCCACTCGGTAAGTGCCGGTCTGGATTATCCGGGCGTAGGGCCGGAACACAGCTGGCTAAAAGACATCGGGCGGGCCAACTATGTGTCGGTAACCGATGATGAAGCCCTGGAAGCGTTTCGCATGCTGACGCTCGTTGAGGGTATTATGCCGGCACTTGAAACCGCCCATGCAGTTGCCTATGCAGTCAAACTGGCGGCTACCATGGACAAGGACCAGATGGTGGTAATCAATATTTCCGGTCGCGGCGACAAAGACATTCATACCGTTGCGCAGTTGGATGGTATCGAACTCTGAATAATCGACAGGAGCAGGCATGAGCCGAATTGAAGGGGTTCTGCGAACCCTCAAAGGACAAGGCCGGAAGGCGCTGATTCCCTTTATTACAGCCGGTGACCCTCACCCGGATGAGACCGTAGGCCTGATGCACACCATGGTGGATGCCGGGGTGGATATAATCGAGCTGGGTGTGCCGTTTTCTGATCCCATGGCAGATGGCCCGGTGATTCAGCTGGCCTGTGAGCGTGCCCTCAAGCATGGCACGTCCCTGCGCCGCGTACTGGCGATGGTAAGCGAATTCAGAAAAACCAATGACACCACTCCGGTGGTGTTGATGGGCTACCTCAATCCCATCGAAGCCATGGGGTACGAAGCCTTTGCCGATGCCGCCGCAGAAGCCGGTGTGGACGGTATTCTCACGGTCGATCTGCCGCCGGAAGAAGCAGGCGACGTTGCGCCGCTGTTCGCACAGCGCGGGCTGGACCCGATTTTCTTGCTTGCGCCAACGACAACCGATGATCGGATTCGCGCGATTGCCGATCACTCTTCCGGATATGTGTACTATGTTTCATTTAAGGGTGTGACCGGAGCTGCCAGAATAAATGTGGATGAAGTAGCTGCAAAAGTGGCTCGCATTCACGAATTGACGGCCCTGCCGGTTGGTGTCGGCTTTGGCATTCGCGATGCGGAAACAGCCGCTGCCGTGGGGCGGGTATCCGATGGTGTAATTGTTGGCAGTGTTCTGGTCGATACAATAGCCAGAAATCAGGCAGATATCGAAGAGCTTAAACGGGCACTGACGGATCTGCTCAACCCGATGCGTGAAGCACTGGATAGCCTGGCTTCCTGACCCGGAAGGCGAGGGCAGACCGGAATCAAAGGACAGGAAAAAACCATGAGTAACTGGCTGGACAAGATAATGCCGGGCAAAATCCGCTCGGAATCCACTCGCAGAACAGGCGTTCCTGAAGGGCTATGGAAAAAATGCCCGAAATGCGGCGCCTTTCTGTATAAGCCGGAGCTGGAGAAAAACCTGGATGTTTGCCCGAAGTGCAATCATCACCTGAGGGTCGCCGCCCGCCGCCGCCTCGACATTTTTCTTGATGAAGATGGCCGGGAAGAAATTGGCGAAAACCTGGAACCCTGGGATAGACTCAAGTTCAAGGATACCAAACGCTACAAGGAGCGGTTGAGTCAGGCCCAGAAGGCCACAGGTGAGAAAGATGCTCTTGTTGCCATGAAGGGCAGAACCCTGGGTGTGCCTCTGGTGGCCTGTTCTTTTGAATTTGGCTTTATGGGTGGGTCCATGGGCCAGGTCGTTGGCGAAAAGTTTGTACAGGCTGCAAACGTTGCGCTGGCAGAACGTATCCCTCTGGTCTGTTTTTCCGCCAGTGGTGGTGCGCGCATGCAGGAAGCCATTCTCTCTTTGATGCAGATGTCCAAAACCGCCGCTGTGCTTGAGCGCATGAAGCAGGAAGGCCTTCCCTATATTTCCGTGATGACCGATCCGGTGTTCGGGGGCGTGTCCGCCAGCCTGGCAATGCTGGGCGACCTTAACATCGCAGAGCCCAATGCGCTCATCGGCTTTGCCGGGCCGCGGGTTATCGAGCAGACAGTTCGTGAAAAACTGCCGGAGGGTTTCCAGCGCAGTGAGTTCTTGCTGGAACACGGTGCTATTGACATGATTCTGCACCGCCACCAGATGCGTGAGCGCATTGCCCATGTACTGGCCAAGTTCACCGGTCAGGAACGACCGGGTACTGATGAACCCATAGAATTCGAGCTCACGGAAAAGCCAGACATTGACACTCCCGCCGAGTAACCCCCAATCCCGGCCCCCGAAAGCACCGGGGGCAGGTGCCACACTTGACCAGTGGTTGTCCTGGCTTGAACTGATCCACCCTGTTGAAATCGATCTCGGTCTTGACCGGGTTCTGATGGTTTTGCGCCGCCTGTTCCGGAGCCGGCCGGCAGCACGGGTGATAACGGTTGCCGGCACCAATGGCAAGGGCAGTGCAGTCGCAGCGCTTGAGTCGTTGTTGCAGGCATCAGGCCGACGCACCGGCGCCTACACTTCGCCACACCTGCAAAAATACAATGAACGTATCCGCATTGATGGCAAGGATATTGATGACGCGGCTCTGATCTCGGCATTTGAAAAGGTCGAAGCCGCTCGCGGTTCGGTCACGCTTACCTATTTTGAGTTCGGTACCCTCGCGGCGTTTGTGGCGCTTGGGGAATCCGGGGTGCAGGACTGGATTCTGGAAGTAGGTCTTGGCGGGCGGCTTGATGCTGTAAACGCGGTGGATGCCGATCTGGCGATTATAACGTCTGTGGATATTGATCATGTGGCGTTTCTTGGCCACAACCGGGAAGTCATCGGTTTTGAAAAAGCCGGTATTCTTCGCCCCGGGATTCCGGCCATTATTGCAGATACAGATCCGCCCCGCTCCGTGCTCCAGCAGGCAGCGGCCCAGAAAGTAAAACTCAAAAGAGCAGGGCAGGACTATATCGTCAGGGAGTTTGTCTCTGAGGGTGGCGAATTGTCTGCCTCCCTGCAGGTTGATGGCCAGGTTATCAGGCTCCCGGCGGGACCGCTGCCACTCCAGAGTGTGGCTGCTGCTGTGATGGCGATGCGCATTCTTGAGCCGGGTACGGAGCAGGTTCTGCTCGAACATGCGCTGGCACAGATAAGCCTGCCGGGGCGGTTCGAGCGCCTTGAACGTGAACCGGAAGTATTTGTGGATGTGGGGCACAACCCACACGCAGCCAGGTGGCTGTGCGCGCGGCTGGCGGCTTGTAAGACACCCGGGCGGAGAGTTCTTGCGGTCTACGCAGCACTTGCCGACAAAGACGTTAAGGGTGTGGCTGCAGCCATGGCACCGATTGTTGATAGCTGGTATCTGGCCGGGCTGGATGTGCCGAGGGGGTTGCGTTCGCTGGAGCTGAAAACTGCTCTTGCGCCCTGTGCATTGTCGCAGGTTAGCGCTCATGACTCTGTGCACCAGGCGATTTTGTCGGCAAAAAGCGATGCTGAACGAAATGATATTATTATCATTTTCGGCTCATTTTATACCGTTGCGGAAGCCCGGTCGCTGCTAGGGTAGGCAGTCAATGCCTGCGTCTTAAACTTTGTCCATAGCGCCGTGCAGGGCTTTGAGTTATAGCAGGTGGGCGGTTAGTATGTTTCAGGAAAAATCAACGGGGAGTTGTGCAACGTGGATGGACTGAAGCAAAGAATAATTGGAGCGCTGGTTCTGATTTCGCTGGCCGTTATCTTTGTTCCCATGGTGTTCGATGAGCCTCACTCGGAGCGTACCTCTACCTCCATCAACATCCCCGAAGAGCCGCCTTTTCCGGAAGTTGACGCCCCGGAGCCGGATATAGCACCGCCGCCCCCTTACCGGCAGGATAGCGAGGCAGCCGAAAGCCCGGGCTCCGGCAGCCCCGGTTTCCGCATTCTTGAAGAGGGTGAGCCGGCCGTTCGCCCGGTACCGGATAATCGCCCTAACAACGCACCCGATGTGGCACAACCCGAAACTCCGAAGCAGGAGCCTGCAACGCCATCTCCAGAGGTTTCCACCGCAGCAGCATCACCACCAGCCAGCTCTGAAAGCCCGGAATCCCGCGGCGACGCAGAGCAAACCAGTGCGGAATTCACGCGCTCTCTGGAGGGTGCCTGGGTTGTGCAGTTGGGCAGCTTTGGCAACAGCGACAATGCTCGCCGCCTCAGAGACAAGGTTCGTGAAAAAGGTTACAGCTCCCATCTTCAGGAAGTGGTCCGCGGAGACACTACCCTGACACGGGTTTTCAGCGGGCCTTTTGCCGACAAGTCCAAAGCGGAAGCCGCGAAACGCGCGCTGGATGAGGCGTTCAGCCTGAACAGCCTGGTGACTTCCGGCGACAAATAACGCTTTTAACCCGCTTTATATCATTCAGGCGGTTTGGCGCGCCCGGGTTTCCTGATAGAATTCGCGCTTCCTTTTCTCCATCGGGATTTTCATGGAAGCGCTGATCTGGATTGACTGGGTCATCATTGCCCTCATTACAGTTTCCACTCTCATCAGCCTGAAACGGGGCTTCGTCAAAGAAGCGCTGTCTCTGGTAACCTGGGTGGGTGCGTTCATACTCGCCCGAACCTTTCATCCGCAAATGCAGGCGTTGCTGGAGAACACGGTCGAAACGCCGCTGGTGCGTCTGATAGCAGCCTTTGCCATTCTCTTTTTCGGTACACTTATTGTTGGCGCCATCATCAATAACATGATCGGTCATCTGGTCCGGGCTACCGGGCTTTCGGCCACCGACCGGGTGCTGGGTATGGGCTTTGGTCTTCTGCGTGGCATTGTTGTTGTTATTGTCGCCATTGCATTTATCCGTTATACCCCGTTGGCGCAGGATACCTGGTGGAGAACGTCCGTCATGATTGACCGGCTTTCAGTGGTTGAAGACTGGTCGCGGCGCACGTTCGGTGATGAGTTTGCCCGTTTTCTCGCACCGGAACCCCAAAAGGCCGTGGAACCCACGTCCGCATCCCGCTAACATTCAGAATTAACACCCGGAGATTACCTTATCCATGTGTGGCATTGTCGGCATTGTCAGTACTTCCAACGTTAATCAGTCGCTCTATGATGCGCTGACTGTACTTCAACACCGGGGCCAGGATGCGGCGGGCATTGTCACTTTTCAGGATGATCGCTTCTATCTGCGCAAAGACAATGGCCTGGTACGTGACGTTTTCCATACCCGCCATATGCGCCGGCTTGTAGGTAACGTGGGGATTGGCCATGTGCGTTATCCTACAGCGGGAAGTTCCAGTTCAGCCGAGGCCCAGCCTTTTTACGTAAACAGCCCCTATGGCATTACCCTGGCCCACAATGGCAATCTGACCAACGCCGATGAACTGAGCCGGGATCTGTTCCGCACAGATCTGCGCCATATCAACACCAACTCGGATTCCGAGGTTCTGCTGAATGTATTTGCCCATGAACTGCAGAAACTGGGCAAGCTTGACCCGACGAAGGAAGATGTATTCTCGGCGGTAAGAGCCGTTCATCAACGCTGCCGTGGTGCCTACGCTGTCATTGCCATGATAACCGGCTACGGCATTGTCGGTTTCCGCGATCCGAACGGGATTCGCCCCGCCTGTTACGGTGAAAGAACCGCTGAGGATGGCCGCAAGGAGTACATGATTGCATCCGAGAGCGTGGCGCTCAGTGCTGCCGGTTACACACTTGTACGGGACATTGCCCCGGGCGAGGCGGTATACATTGAAACCGATGGCACGCTTTACACCCAGCAATGCGCGTCAGAGCCGCACCTGTTTCCCTGTATTTTCGAACACGTTTATTTTGCGCGGCCCGATTCCATTATTGATGGTGTCTCCGTATACAAGGCACGGCTGCGCATGGGTGAAACCCTGGCAGACAAGGTACTGCGTGAGCGCCCGGATCACGATATTGACGTGGTTATGCCGATTCCCGATACAAGCCGCACCTCTGCCATGCAAATGGCCCACCGGCTGGGCCTGAAATTCCGGGAAGGTTTTATCAAGAACCGTTACATCGGCCGCACCTTTATCATGCCCGGGCAGAAGATGCGCAAAAAATCGGTGCGCCAGAAGCTCAACCCCATTGATCTGGAGTTCAAGGGGAAGAACGTAATGCTGGTTGACGATTCCATTGTCCGTGGCACAACCTGCAAGGAAATTGTGCAGATGGCCAGGGATGCCGGAGCCAGGAAGGTCTACTTTGCCTCGGCGGCGCCCCCGGTCCGCTACCCTAATGTTTACGGCATTGATATGCCATCGGCCAGCGAATTGATTGCGCACGACAGAACTGTTGAGGAAGTCCGTGAGCTGATCGGCGCAGACTGGCTGCTGTATCAGGACCTGGACGACCTGGTGACCTGTGTCAGCGATGTAAATGACGATATCGAAGGTTGGGAGTGTTCTGTGTTTACCGGCGAGTACGTGACCGGTGATATTGACGCCACCTACCTTGACCGTCTGGATGAAGCCCGTAACGATATGAAACGTTCGGGAAATATGGACGCGTCGTCCTGCGACAATGCCATCATTGATCTCCATAACGACGAAGACTGATTGCCGGGCCTTATCAGGAGCTGCTCATGACTTTTCACCGCGAAGAAACTGTCCGGATTCCCGAATCGGATCTTGAGGGTATGTCTCTGGATACTCTGGCGGTGAGAGCAGGGCAGCTGCGGACCGGCCAGCTGGAACACAGCGATGCGATTTTCCCGACCTCAAGCTTCGTTTACGGCTCTGCGGCCCAGGCGGCGGCACGATTCGGTGGTGAGGAATCGGGCAACATCTACTCACGCTTCACCAATCCGACGGTGCAGGCGTTCGAGGGCCGTATTGCGGCAATGGAAGGCGGGGAGCGGGCTGTTGCTACGGCATCCGGTATGGCGGCGATTCTCAGTACCTGCATCGCTTTGCTGAAAGGCGGCGACCATGTGGTGTGTTCCCGAGGGGTGTTTGGAACAACCAACGTGCTGTTCCAGAAATACATGGCAAAATTTGGCGTTGAAACCACTTTTGTGAGCCTGACCGACACCCGGGAGTGGGCTTCCGCGGTGCGCCCGGAAACACGCATGCTGTTTATTGAAACACCGTCCAATCCGCTCTGTGAAGTTGCGGACATGGCGGCGCTTGCATCCCTGGCTCACAACAACAACGCCTTGTTCGTGGTGGACAACTGTTTCTGCACACCCGTGCTACAGCGCCCCCTGGAGCATGGAGCGGATATCGTTATCCACTCGGCCACCAAGTACCTGGACGGCCAGGGGCGCTGCGTGGGTGGTGTGGTTGTTGGTCCCGAAAAACTCATGGAAGAGGTTTACGGCTTTCTGAGATCTGCCGGGCCCACCATGAGCCCTTTTAACGCCTGGGTGTTCCATAAGGGCCTGGAAACCTTACCAATCCGTATGCGCGCCCACTGCGACAATGCGTTAGAGTTGGCGACATGGCTGGAGCAGCAACCGGAGGTGGAGCGTGTGTATTACGCTGGCCTTGAGAGCCACCCTCAGCATGCTCTTGCAAAGAGCCAGCAGAAAGGGTTTGGTGGTGTGCTGTCATTCTGTCTGAAAGGCGGTCGGGAGGAAGCGTGGAAATTTATTGATGCCACGCGGATGATCTCGATTACAGCGAATCTGGGCGACGTGAAAACGACAATTACTCATCCGGCAACCACAACTCACGGGCGCTTGTCTCCGGAAGACAAGTCCAGGGCGGGTATTACCGAAAACCTTATACGTCTTTCGGTAGGTATTGAGGCAATTGAAGACCTGAAAACGGACTTGTACAGAGGCCTTCAGGTGCTTCAGAACGCAAGCAACACTTAACGTTTGAGCATTCATGGCTGAATCTGCAAAGGCGAAAAAATCACCACAGGAACTGACAGATAAGCAACTGCGTTTTCGCCGCCTTGCAGCTCAGGGCGCGCGCGAAGGTGCTGTGATAGGGCTCATTGCCCTGTGCATTTATCTCGGCATGGCTCTTGTAACCTTCAATCCTGCCGACCCGGGTTGGGCCAGCATTGGCCATGACACCAAAGTTCTGAATGCTGCCGGTCGCTCCGGCGCCTGGCTCGCCAGCCTGTTGATGGATTTCTTTGGCCACGTAGCCTACCTGTTTCCAATGATGGTGGCGGGTTACGCTATCATGCTGTTTCGCCGCCGAAACGATTCGCTGGACTTGCACTGGCCGCTGTTTCTGATGCGGTTTGGCGGGTTTCTGCTTATTCTGCTCTCCGCAACCAGCCTGCTTTCGCTTTACTCGGTATTTGGCCTCGGCGCGTCATCGGGGGGAGTCCTGGGTACTGCCGTTTCCGATGCAATGGTGCGGTTTTTTAACCTTCCGGCCACTACGCTATTACTGATCGCTATCTTTCTGTTTGCCCTGACGGTTACCGTCGGTCTCTCCTGGTTCTGGTTGATGGACCAGCTCGGTAGCGTGACTCTTCGCCTCGCGCAGTCGCTGAAATCCCTTGTGCTGCCCGGCAACCGGGAAAAAGCGCCAGGGCCGGCTTCAGCACAGGGTTCTGCTCCGCCTAAACCGCAACTGACTGCTTCGCACAGTGCCGTGCACAGCAGTTCCGGACCGGAGCCATCAAAGCACCGCTGGTGGCACGCAATTCCCGGGCTTGGGCCGCGCAAACCCAAGGCAGCGAAACCGGGTAAGGCGGGCAGGGCGGAAAAGGAACGCAGGGAGCCGGCATTAGAGAGTTTTTCCGCGAACCCCGAGCCGGAACCAGCCAGGCTGGAGAGCTTCAGTTCCCGGGACGAAGCCCCCTTTGCAACCGCAACCGATAAGCCTTCGCCGGCATCAGATAAGGCAAAAGCGCCCTCTGCAGGTGGTCGTTCCCTGAAAATATCTCCGTTCAAGAAGGATGAACAGCCGGCAAAATCGAAGAGTGGAACGAACTCTCAACCTTCCCTGCTGGAGGATATCGAAAGCCCGATTCCACCCATTTCGCTGCTGGATCCGCCAGAGGAACACAAGGAAAGCGGGTACTCTGAAGAAGCCCTGGAACACATGTCACGCCTGCTGGAGGAAAAACTGGCAGATTTCGGCGTGTCTGTTGAAGTGGTGGAAGTCAACCCCGGCCCGGTCATCACCCGCTTTGAGATCAAGCCGGCGGCCGGTGTAAAAGTCAGCAAAATATCCAATCTGGCGAAAGACCTGGCCCGCTCACTGGCGGTACTCAGTGTACGGGTTGTGGAAGTTATACCGGGCAAATCCGTAGTGGGTATCGAGATACCGAACGAAAAGCGCGAAATTGTCCGCCTCAGCGAAGTCCTCGGAGCAAGGGTTTTCAGTGAATCCAGCTCCGCTCTGACCATGGCGTTGGGTAATGACATCGGGGGCAACCCCATGGTTGCCAACCTTGCCAAAATGCCCCACCTGTTGGTTGCAGGCACCACTGGCTCCGGTAAGTCGGTAGGGGTCAATGCCATGCTGCTGAGCATGTTGCTGAAAGCCGGCCCGGAAGAAGTGCGCTTCATCATGGTTGACCCCAAGATGCTCGAGCTCAGCATCTATGATGGCATTCCGCACCTGTTGGCGCCGGTTGTCACCGATATGAAAGAGGCCGCAAATGCACTGCGCTGGTGCGTAGCGGAAATGGAACGGCGGTACCGGTTACTGGCGAGCCTGGGCGTTCGCAACCTTGCCGGCTACAACCGCAAAGTAAAAGATGCAGCGGCTGCAGGCGAGCCGCTTCTGGACCCGCTCTGGAAGCCGGATGAATATCTGGCCGATGACGAACAGGAACGCCCGGAACTGGAGACACTGCCGTTCATTGTGGTGGTTATTGATGAATTCGCCGACATGATGATGATTGTCGGCAAGAAAGTGGAAGAACTGATTGCACGAATTGCCCAGAAGGCGAGGGCCGCGGGCATTCACCTGATCCTGGCAACCCAGAGACCCTCCGTAGATGTTATTACCGGCCTGATCAAGGCCAACATCCCCACGCGCATGTCGTTCCAGGTGTCGTCCAAGATCGATTCCCGCACCGTGCTTGATCAGGGTGGGGCCGAACAGTTGCTGGGCCACGGCGACATGCTTTACCTGCCGCCCGGATCCGGTTTGCCGGTGCGCGTGCATGGTGCCTTTGTGGATGATGACGAGGTTCATCGCGTGGTGAGCGCGTGGAAAGCCCGGGGTGAGCCTGTGTATGTGGATGATGTTCTCAATGGTGCGGAAGGCGAGAGCCTGCCCGGGGTGCCAACGCTGACCGAAGGTGGTGACAGTGAGGGCGATGCGCTGTTTGATGAAGCCGTGGCCTTTGTTACCGAGGGCCGTCGGGTATCGATTTCTTCGGTACAGAGAAAGTTCAAAATAGGGTACAACCGGGCAGCCAACCTTGTTGAGGCCATGGAAGCCTCGGGCGTGGTCAGTTCCGCAGGTCATAACGGTGCCCGGGAAGTTCTGGCACCGCCGCCACCAAGAGATTAGGAGTTACAGACTATGCAGAAACTATTTGTGAAGCCCCTGTCGGCTTTGATGGCCTTGCCGCTGACCGCGTTGTTCACCTTGTTGGCGTTCAGCGGTTCGGTCACGGCGGCCAGTGAGGAAGACTCCGCCGCGGAGTTGGCTTCTCTTTTGAAGAGTTACGAAAGCTACCAGGCCGATTTTATCCAGATTGTAGTGAATGAAAACGGCAGCAGGGTGCAGGAAACCCGCGGTTCACTCAAGGCCAAAAGGCCGGGGCTGTTTTACTGGGAAACCCGGGAGCCCATGTCGCAGTTTATTGTCAGCAACGGGGAAAGTGTTGAGGTTTATGACCCGGATCTGGAGCAGGTAACAGTGCACAAACTGGACGACCGGGTTCAGACCACACCGGCGCTGTTGCTGAGCGGGGAAGTGGATAACCTGGAAGAAACCTATCGCGTGTCCGGTCGCGCCACCAGTGATGAAACCCGGGAGTTCATACTCGAGCCCAGAAGTGAAGACTCCCTGTTTATATCCCTGAAACTGACTTTTTACGGGAACGAACTGCAGGAGATGCGCATGGAAGATTCCCTGTCACAACTCAGTGTGCTCAGCTTTGACCACATTCGCCTGAACGAAGCCATTGAGGACAGCGCTTTCGTCCTGGAGTACCCGGAAGACGTCGACATAATCCGGGACGAAGGCTGAGCTGAAATGCAGACCAGCCTGTTCACAGAGCAGGTCGGCTTTCGACCTCTGGCGGCGCGTATGCGCCCCGAAAGCCTCGACGATTATGTGGGGCAGGAGCATCTTGTCGGCCCCGGAAAACCCCTCAGGCGAGCGGTAGAGCAGGGGCAGCTGCACTCGATGATTCTCTGGGGACCGCCCGGTGTTGGCAAGACCACATTCGCCCGGTTGCTGGCGAACGTGGGCGACCTCAGTTTCGAGACGGTTTCGGCTGTTCTCAGCGGTGTAAAAGACATTCGCGCGGTGGTGGAGCGCGCCCGCAATCGCAAGCAATCCCATGGTCAGGATACGCTGCTGTTTGTGGATGAGGTGCACCGATTCAACAAGAGCCAGCAGGATGCCTTTCTTCCACACATTGAAGACGGCACCTTTATTTTTGTAGGTGCAACCACCGAAAACCCGTCGTTCGAGCTGAACAGCGCTCTGCTCTCGCGCACCCGGGTTTACGTACTCAAAAACCTTGAGGATGCGGATATTCTCAAGCTGTTGACCCGGGCTTTGGGTGCCGCAGATGGTTTCAATGGTGAGCTTGCAGTGGCTGACGAGGTCCTGCGCCTGATCGCGTCGGCATCGGGTGGCGATGCCAGAAGGGCACTGAATATACTGGAGATTTCTGCCGACCTGGCGGAGCCGGACGAACAGGGCAAAAACCGCGTGACGGCGTCCCATCTTGAGCAGGTGATGCAGACCAGTTTGCGCCGTTTCGACAAGGGCGGAGACGTTTTCTACGATCAGATATCGGCGCTGCACAAGTCTGTAAGAGGCTCCGACCCCGATGGCTCGCTGTACTGGCTGTGCCGGATGCTTGATGGTGGCTGCGACCCTTTGTACGTTGCCCGGCGCCTTGTGCGCATTGCCAGTGAGGATATTGGCAATGCTGATCCTCGTGCCCTGCAGCTGAGCATGGAGGCCTGGGGTGCTCTGGAGCGCCTGGGAAGCCCTGAAGGCGAGCTGGCATTGGCACAGGCGGTGACTTATCTTGCCCTGGCCCCGAAAAGTGACGCCGTGTACAAGGCGTTTAACCAGTGCATGGCTGATATAAGAAAGGATCCGGATTACGAGGTTCCCGTGCATTTGCGCAATGCACCCACCAAGCTTTTGAAGAGCATGGGGCATGGCGACTCTTACCGTTATGCGCACCACGAGCCGGATGCTTTTGCCGCCGGGGAGTCCTACCTGCCGGAAGATATTCACCAGCGCAGATACTATGAGCCGGTAAACCGTGGCCTCGAGATCAGGCTTTTGGAAAAGCGCCAGAGGCTGGACGCCCTCAATGAACAAAGCCCCGTAAAACGCTATACCTGAATCCCGTGCAATGGCGCTGATGCGGGTGTCAGCGCTGGCCAGCAGCGTCACCACAGGTATAATGGCCAGCTATTCTACCTACATCGCAAACCGGAAAATCCAGGATACCCATGCTCGATCCCAAACTCGTCCGTAACCAGACTGAAGAGATTGCTCGCCGGCTGGCCATCAAGCATTTTGCTTTTGATATCGCCGCGTTCGAAAAACTCGAGGAGCGCCGCCGGGCCCTGCAGGTGAGCACGGAAACCCTGCAGAGTGAGCAGAACAAAAAGTCGAAATCCATCGGCAAGGCCAAGGCTGCCGGCGAAGACATCCAGCCATTACTGGATGAGGTTGAGAGCCTGAAAGCCAGAAAGTCCCAGGCTGAGGACGAACTGCGGGATCTTCAGCAGGAGCTTAACGGCTTTCTGGCGGGCATACCCAATCTTCCGGATGACAGTGTACCGGCTGGCGACAGCGAAGAAGACAACGTTGAAATCCGTACCTGGGGTACACCAAAAACCTTTGATTTCGAGCCCAAGGACCATGTTGCCCTGGGCGAGGCCCTGGGTGGCCTGGATTTTGAAACCGCTACGCAACTTGCCCATTCAAGGTTTGCCGTTATGCGCGGGCAAGTGGCGCGCTTGCACCGCGCTCTTGCCCAGTTCATGCTGAACCTGCATACCGGCGAGCATGGTTATACCGAAACCTATGTGCCTTATTTGGTCAACGCCGATGCTCTTTATGGTACCGGTCAGTTACCGAAATTCGAGGAAGACCTGTTCAGAATGCAGGGAGATCCCGGCCTGTACCTGATACCCACCGCCGAAGTACCGGTGACCAATCTGGTATCGGACACGATTCTGGATGCCACCGAACTGCCCCTGAAAATGGTTTGTCATACCCCCTGTTTTCGCAGTGAGGCCGGCTCTTACGGCCGCGACACCCGGGGCATGATCCGCCAGCATCAGTTTGACAAGGTTGAGCTGGTTCAGGTGGTTCGCCCGGAGGATTCCGATGCGGCACTGGAAGCGCTGACCGGCCATGCGGAGAAAGTTCTTCAGTTGCTTGAGCTCCCGTACCGGCTGGTTGCCCTGTGTGGTGGCGATATGGGCTTTTCTGCCGCGAAAACCTACGATATTGAAGTCTGGTTGCCGGGGCAGGGAAAGTATCGTGAAATCTCATCCTGCTCCAACACCCGGGATTTCCAGGCCCGTCGTATGGGTGCCCGCTGGCGCAACCCGGAAACCGGCAAGCCGGAGCCGGTGCATACATTGAACGGTTCCGGGCTTGCAGTGGGCCGTGCCTTGATAGCTGTTATGGAAAACTGTCAGCAGGCCGATGGCAGTATTCTTGTACCGCGAGTACTCCAGCCCTACATGGGTGGTATCGAGCGCATTCAATGACAATGACAATGACAGATAAACCCGGGAGCCTCGTCGGAGCTGAGGTAAGCGCCATGCCGGGGCCGGTGCGCCACAGAACCAATCCGGTTACCTCAAACCCGAACAGTTCTGCGGGTGAGGTCGCCCTTGTAGGCGCTGGCCCGGGCGATCCGGAATTGCTCACGCTGAAAGCCTGGCGGCTGATTACCTCGGCAGAAGTGGTGCTTTACGATCGCCTTGTATCACCGGAAATCCTTGCGCTCATTCCGGAAACAGCCCGGATGATTCACGTAGGTAAGCAGCGTGCCAACCACACTTTGCCACAGGAACAGATCAACCAGAGGTTGGTAGATCTTGCGAGGGAAGGTTACCGGGTTGTCCGGCTCAAGGGTGGGGATCCGTTTATCTTTGGCCGTGGTGGCGAAGAAATCGAGACACTGGCGGGCGCCGGCATCCGGTTCCAGGTTGTTCCCGGTATCACTGCAGCATCCGGTTGCTCTGCTTACGCAGGCATCCCGCTGACCCATCGCGATTACGCTCAATCCGTGCGGTTTATAACCGGTCACCTGAAAAACAACAGCTGCGATTTGCCCTGGAAGGACTTTGTCCAGACCAGCCAGACTCTGGTGTTTTATATGGGGCTGGTTGGCTTGCCGATCATCTGCGACCAGCTCGTATTGCATGGCATGGCCCCGGATATGCCGGTTGCACTTGTTTCAAAAGGAACCACCCGGGATCAGCAGGTGGTTACCGGAACCCTCGAAACCATCGTTCAGCGGGTAAATGAAGAGCAGGTGCAGGCGCCAACCCTGGTTATTGTTGGCCATGTCGTGGCTCTGAGAGACAGGCTGGACTGGGTAGGCGGCCTCCCGGTTCTTCCCGCCTGATCAGCCTGCCTTGTTGCGTTTTGGCAGCACATCCCTGAGCTTGTCACGCATGTCGCGAATGGCTTTTTCGGTGGTTTCCCAGTCAATGCAGGCATCGGTTATCGAGACGCCGTATTGCAGGTCTGCCAGATTTTCCGGAATTGACTGGTTGCCCCAGTTGATGTTGCTTTCAATCATCAGGCTCTGAATCGAGGTGTTGCCCTCAAGGATCTGATGGCTCACATCCTGCATCACCAGTGGCTGAATGGCAGGGTCCTTGCTGGAATTGGCGTGGCTGCAATCTACCATAATGGATTTGCGCAGGCCGGCTTTTTCGAGTGCCTGTTCACAGAGGGTCACGCTGACCGAATCGTAGTTTGGCTTGCCGCCACCGCCGCGTAGCACCACATGCCCGTACTGGTTGCCTTTGGTACGGATAATTGCCACCTGGCCCTGTTGATCTATTCCCAGGAAGCTATGGGGGTAGGACACGGATTTCATCGCATTCACCGCCACATCCAGACTGCCATCCGTGCCGTTTTTGAAACCGATCGCCATGGAGAGGCCACTACTCATCTCGCGGTGAGTCTGGGATTCCGTAGTGCGGGCACCGATGGCTGACCAAGAGATGGAGTCTTGCAGATACTGGGGTGAAATCGGATCCAGGGCCTCGGTTGCAACCGGCAGCCCGATCTCATTGATGTCGAGCAGCAGGCGGCGGCCCAGATGCAGACCATACTCAATATCAAAGGTGTCGTTCAGGTGCGGATCGTTGATCAGGCCTTTCCAGCCCACGGTTGTCCGTGGCTTTTCAAAATACACGCGCATGACAATCAGCAGGGTGTCACTGACTTCATCCGCCAGTTTCTTAAGGCGGGCGGCGTAATCCCGTGCTGCTTCAACATCGTGAATTGAGCAGGGGCCTACCACCAGAAACAGGCGATGGTCTTTGCCGTCAATAATGTCGTAAATTGCCTGGCGGCCAGTGGTAACGGTTTGAGCAGCCTTGCCTGTAAGCGGCATATCCTGTTTGAGCTTTTCAGGGGTAATCAGTGTTTCCTGGCTCGCCACATTCAGATCTTCAAGTTTATTGCCGGACATTGTGTGCTGGTTCCCTGATTCCAATCGTTTCAATAAGAGGCGCCGGACCCGGTTGTGGCCAACCCCGGCGAGTTGGTTATACTGCGTTATTTACTGGGCCTTTTCAACGCTTCTTGAGCACGGGGAATGGATGTCACAACACAGGCCGAAGTCGCATCAGAAGGCCTCGCGGAAAGCGGCTGCCGAAAAAATTGATAACGTACTTACCGGTATACGCGTTCCCGATCTTCCGTACCCCGCCGCCAGATTGGCGCCGGAAGCTGTCAGCGACTGGAAGCCCCTGCTTTATTCCTGCTGGACAGAACAGCGGGACGAGCGGGTAACCCACGTTCTCCGGTCCGTACACCTGGACTGGTCGGTACGGCAGGTCAATGCGGCCTACATAGCCGATCGCATTATGGATGTGTATCTGAAAACCAGCGGTTTGCATACCACACTGGCACGCCGTATTGCCCGGTTGAGGTTTTACCTGGCCTGGAGAATGGATGTTGATGGCCATCGGGCATTCAGTGAAACCTTGCTGGGCTGGCTCGACAGCTTTCAGGAATGGCGGGGTTGGAGTGATTCCGGGGGCCGCTCCGCGAAAGCTCTGCTTGACCAGCTGGATGCGGTGGTGGTTGCTGTTTCGGCCAGCTTCGCCTCGGGCACCACCGAGGCAGTGGATACCTTTTGTACGCAGTGGCAACAGGAAGCTGCCAGGCGCAATGCGCAAACCGGAAAACTCCGCCAACGTTTGCTGGAAACCGAACAGGGGGCTGCACGCCAGAGGCGTGCAGATCAAACCGCCCGGGCTCTGGTTGGCCGCGCTCTTCAGGGGAGAAAATTACCGCAGCCGGTTATCCGGTTTATTTTTGATTACTGGCAAGGCCTTCTGAAGCAGGCGGTATGGGATTCCGGTGTGAACGGTGAAACCTGTCGCCACGGCAACAAGCTTCTGGAATGGCTGGTATGGATAGGGGATCCGTCACTGTCCGACGAAAACAGAAATCGGCTGTACCATGTGGGCGAGCAGCTTGGTGACCGGATTATGGATGTCTGGAACCGTGTTTTTGACCAGCCTCTTTCCGGCAGTGCACTTGCCGGTATTGAAACAGTTATGGTGTCACGATTGCGTGGAGAGGCGCCTGAACTGGTGGATGCCTTGCCCGGCACAGAAACCTTTCCCTGGTCCCCTGAATGGCTGGGCTTTGAACCACCAGCCCCTGACCAGTTCAAGCCTTATGAAGGGCGCTGGTTTGTTGAAGGTGCGGGGCAGGACGAACAGCGCCGTTATTTTTTTACCCTGCTTGAAGAATCCGCTGAAATTCTCTGGACAAACGGTGCCGGCGTGAAACTCGGTTTGCAGCCATGGCGTGCTTTCAGCATGGCACAGGAATCCGGGATTATGCGACCGTTGCCCGCCCAGACACCCTTTGGCGAGGTGTTTGAGGAAACCGTTGAAGTGCTCTCAGCGGCATGGGAAAAGCAGCGGCTGGAACGCCAGAAGGCGGCGGAAGCGGCTAAAGCCCGGGCAGAGTGGCTGCGAAAGGAAAAGGAGGCTGCCGAGCGCAGGCGCCAGGAACAGGAGGCTGCCCGGCGGGCCGCCATCGAACTCCAGCGGCAGGAAGCAGAAAATCAGCGACTGGCCGATGAAAAAGCTGAACAGGAGCGTTTGTATAATGAAAAAATGCGGCTGGCACAACAACAGGTAGAGAGGATCAACCTTGGTGGCTGGATTGCCGTGGAAGCCGAATCACCGGAAAGCGAACCTGCCCGGTTGAAACTGGCGGTTCGTACCAACGCTTCCCGGAAGCTCATATTTGTTGATCGTCTCGGGCTTAATCGCCGCGAGTTTCCGGAGGACGAACTGGTGCTTGGCCTCGTTGAGGGGCGGATTCGTATCCTGGGTGGCGCCACGGAGTTTGATGAGACCCTGAGCCGGGTCGTTGGCCGGATTCGAATCGGGCGCAACTGACAATAAAATCAAACGAAGCCGGGGATTGTGATGAAAGATACTGACTACACGTTTGGAACACAGCAAGAATCGGCTGCGGCGCTGGAGAAGCGCAGGCAATACCGGCTAACGGCGCGGGCCCGAATCACCTTGGAGCTTGAGGCAAATGACCCCGGCTTTGCACAACAGCCAGGCTCATCCGGGCGTGAGTTAGTGTGTGGCATTCGGGATATATCCGCCAGTGGGTTGTGCGTCATATCAGAAGAATGTTTGCCTGAAGGGGCTTTGTTTCCGGCATCCGTTTCACTCGGGAGCCATCTGGAACCCTTTTTGCTGACCGTGGAAATTGTGTGGTGCCAGCAGAATGAGGCGGGTTATCTGGTTGGTGTGAGAATTATTGAATCCGATCAGACCGCTTATGTGGAGTGGACGGAAGCCGTTGCGAGTGCCCTGGACGCATCATAAAAGGAAGCGTCATAAAACTGCAGCGCCGCCCCAAGAGCTGGCGTTGCCGGGACGACTGGAAAGCAGCAGGACAGCAGAAAGCCGGCATAATGCATAATGCCGGCTTTCCCTGCAAGGCTTAATCTTCAGGTGCTTCCTCTTCCAGTTCACCCATGCCGGTAATGTTGAAACCGCCATCCACGTACATGATTTCGCCGGTAATGCCGCTGGCCATATCGGACGTGAGAAATGCAGCAGCATTGCCTACTTCATCGATGGTTACGTTGCGACGCAGCGGGGCGCGCCTGGCGTTTTCCGCCAGCATCTTGCGGAAGCTCTTGATGCCGGAGGCGGCAAGTGTACGGATCGGCCCTGCAGAAATACCGTTCACCCGGATTCCGTCGCGGCCCAGGCTTGCGGCCATGTAGCGTACGTTTGCTTCCAGTGAGGCCTTTGCGAGGCCCATTACGTTGTAGTTTTGCAGAACCTTCTCGGCGCCAAGGTAGGTCAGGGTGAGCAGGGAGCTGCCTTCGTGCAGCATGGAGCGTGCACCCTTGGCCAGCGCGACAAAGCTGTAGGAGCTGATGTCGTGGGCGATTCTGAAGCCTTCACGGGTAGTGACATCAACATAGTTACCGTCCAGCTCATGGCCGGGTGCAAAGCCAACAGCGTGAACGATGATGTCGATGTTGTCCCAGTGCTTGTTCAACTCTTTGAATACGTTCTCGATTTCTTCATCGCTGCCAACATCGCACGGGAAAATAAGGTTGCTGCCCCAGCCTTCGGCAAATTTCTCTACCCGAGGCTTCAGCTTTTCGTTCTGATAGGTAAAGGCGAGTTCTGCGCCTTCGCGGGCAAAGGCGTCGGCAATGCCGTATGCAATAGACAATTTGCTGGCTACGCCAACAATCAGCGCTTTTTTGCCACTGAGTATACCCATGGGTCGTTCTCCCTGTGTTCCTGATTTTGGTGCATTATCCCCGAAGTGTCCCTGCAGGGGTAACGCTCAAATAGTCGTAGTAATTCCGGCATCTTTCTGTTGATAGAAAAACGCCGCCTGAAGCAACTCCTGTGTGTATTGTTTCGCAGGCGCCCGGAAGATTTCACCGGCTTCACCGTATTCCACGATCGCGCCGCGTCTAAGCACAAGCAGCCGGTGACTGAGCGCACGGACAACAGCCAGATCATGGCTGATAAAGATATAGCTTAGACCATAGCGCGCCTGAATATCCCTGAGCAGATCGATCACCTGCTTCTGCACCGTACGATCCAGAGCCGAAGTGGGCTCATCCAGAATTATAAGGTCCGGCTGCAGAACCAGCGCCCGCGCGATGGCAATGCGCTGCCGCTGGCCGCCGGAAAATTCATGGGGATAACGGTGCCTGGCATCCGGATCGAGCCCAACATCCCGGAGCGCACCAATCACTTTGGTGTCGTGGGTTTCGCGGTTATCAGGGTCATGTATCTCAAGGCCCTCCCGGACAATTTCGGCAATGGACATGCGCGGGCTCAGGCTGCCAAAAGGGTCCTGGAAAACAATCTGTATCCGCCTGCGCCAGGGCCTGAAGTCACGCTGATCCAACCCGGACAGCTCCTGGCCATCGATCTGTATGCTGCCGGTGCCGGTCGTAAGCTTGAGAAGCGCGTGGCCGATGGTGGTTTTTCCGCTACCGCTTTCCCCCACGATACCGAGCGTCTGGCCGCGATCCAGACTGAAGCTGACCTGCTTCACCGCATGAAAATGCTCTTTTACCTTGCCGAACAGCCCTTTGCGGGTGGGGAAACGGACATCAAGATTGTTGACGTTCAGCAATGGTTTACCGCTTTCGGGACCCGGCACCGGGGCCGCCGGAGGTTCGGCGCTCAGCAGTTTGCGGGTGTACGGATGGCTGGGGGATGCAAACAGGGCGTCGGTTTTGTCCTGTTCAACCAGTTTGCCACGCTCCATGACCGCAACCCGGCTGGCGTAGCGGCGTACAATGGTGAGGTCGTGGGTAATCAGTAAAATGGCCATGCCCAGCTTTTGCTGCAATTCCTGCAGCAGTTCCAGAACCTGTTTCTGGACGGTTACATCCAGTGCCGTGGTTGGCTCGTCGGCGATTAACAGGTCCGGTTCGTTTGCCAGGGCCATGGCAATCATCACCCGCTGCTTCTGGCCACCGGAGAGTTGATGCGGGTAGGCGCCAAGCCGGCTTTCCGGGTTTTCAATGCCCACCAGTTTTAGCAGCTCCAGGCAGCGCTTGCGGGCCTGGGGGCCGCGCATGCCCTTGTGCAGCTCCAGGGTTTCACTGATCTGCTTTTCCACAGTGTGCAGCGGGTTCAGGGACGTCATGGGTTCCTGGAAGATCATGCTGATCTCCTGGCCGCGAACCTGCCGCAGCCGTTTCTCCGGTGCCTGCAGCAGGTTTTCACCGCGATAGTGAATCTCGCCACTGGGGTAACTGGCCTGGCGCTCATCCAGCAGGCGCAAGATGGCCAGAGCAGTGACGGATTTGCCGGAACCACTCTCACCAACCAGTGCCAGTGTCTCACCCTCCTGCAGGCTCAGGGAAAGTGAGTCCACAGCGTTGGGGCCCTGATTAAAGCGGATGGAGAGATCGGTTATCTGCAGCAACTCACTCATATCGGCTCGTTCTCATCCGCTCTTTCGTGGGTCGAAGGCGTCCCGCACGGCTTCGCCTGTAAACACCAGCAGGGTCAGCATCAGTGACAGGGAAACAAATGCCGAGATACCCAGCCAGGGGGCGTGCAGGTTCGCCTTGCCCTGGGCGATCAGCTCGCCCAGGGAGGGTGAACCTGAGGGCAGGCCGAAACCAAGGAAATCCAGCGAGGTAAGTCCGGTGATTGCGCCTGTAAGGATAAAGGGCAGAAACGTAAGTGTGGCTACCATGGCATTGGGCAGAATATGACGGAACATGATTTTCCGGTTATCCAGCCCCAGCGCCCTGGCGGCCTTTACGTATTCGAAATTGCGCGCCCGCAGGAACTCTGCGCGCACCACGTCCACCAGCCCCATCCAGCTGAACAGCAACATGATGCCCAGAAGCCACCAGAAGTTCGGTTGTACGATGCCGGAGAGAATAATCAGGAGATATAGAACCGGCAATCCTGACCAGATTTCGATAAACCGCTGCCCGATAAGATCAATCTTGCCACCATAGAAACCCTGTATGGCACCGACTGCAACGCCAACAATGCAACTGGCAATGGTGAGGGTTAGCCCGAACAGCACCGAAATACGGAAACCGTAAATCACGCGTGCGGCGACATCCCGGCCCTGGTCGTCGGTACCGAGCCAGTTTTCCGAACTGGGCGGTGCAGGCGAGGGCACATCCAGATCATAGTTGATGGTGTCGTAACTGAAACGGATAGGCGGCCAGAGCATCCAGCCGTTGGCGCGGATTTCGTCCGCTATGAAGGGATCCCGGTAATCCGCTTCGGTAGGCAGAAAGCCGCCGAAGGTTTCTTCAGGCACGCTCTGAACTACCGGGAAATACAGGGTGTCCTGATAGGAAATAACAAGCGGTTTGTCGTTGGCGATCAGTTCCGCCACAAGGGTCAGGCCGAAAATCACCAGGAACACCCATAACGACCAATAACCCCGGCGATTATTGCGAAAATTCCGCAGGCGGCGTTGCTGAATCGGGGTAAGCGCCTTCACCTTACGCACCCTCCCGGCTTTCAAAGTCGATACGCGGATCCACCAGCACGTAGGTGATGTCGGAAATCAGCTTCAGAACTAGCCCCATCAGGGTAAAAATGAACAGTGTGCCGAAAATAACGGGGTAATCCCGGTTCAGCGCCGCTTCAAAACCCAGCAGCCCGAGGCCATCCAGTGAGAAAATTACCTCGATAAGCAGAGACCCCGTAAAGAACAGGGAAACCAGAACCCCGGGCAGGCTGGCAATCACAATCAGCATGGCATTGCGGAATACATGGCCATAGAGAACCTGCTTTTCGTCCAGCCCTTTGGCGCGGGCGGTCACCACGTAGTGTTTGCCGATCTCATCCAGGAAGGAATTCTTGGTAAGCAGGGTAAGCGTGGCAAAGCCCCCGATCACGTTAGCGGTCACCGGCAGTGCCAGGTGCCAGAAATAGTCTGCGATTTTCTGATACCAGTTGAGCTGATCGAAATTGGAGGAGGTGAGCCCACGCAGCGGAAACCAGTCGAAGTAGCTGCCCCCGGCGAACAGAACAATCAGCAGAATAGCAAACAGAAAGCCCGGAATGGCGTAGCCGACCACAATGGCGGAACTGCTCCAGACGTCAAAACGGGAGCCGTCGGAAACCGCTTTGCGAATACCCAGAGGAATGGAGATCAGGTAGATAATCAGCGTAGACCAGAGCCCGAGGGAGATGGAGACGGGCATTTTGTCCAGAATCAGGTCGGTAACACTCTTCTCCCGGAAGAAAGAATCGCCGAAGTTGAACGTGGCGTAGTCTTTAAGCATTTTGAAAAAACGCTCGTGTGCCGGTTTATCAAAGCCATACATCACTTCAATTTCACGGAGCATTTCGTCGGGAATGCCCCGGGAACCGCGCCGGTCGCCGGAGGCGGCGGACACTTCTGCCCCTGTGTCACCGCCAGATGCGCGAGCCAGGGCGCTGCTGCCGTGGCCTTCCATTTCCGCAATCAGTTGCTCAACCGGCCCGCCCGGGGCGGCCTGAACGATCACGAAGTTGAGCAGCATGATGCCGATCAGTGTGGGGATAATCAGCGCCAGGCGCCGGAGTATGTAAATGCCCATTTAGCGGCTGTTTCCTCAGGGCTCGGCCCACCAGTTGTCGAGGTCAGTACCGTTTTTGGGTGTGGTGTCCGGGTGTTTCAGATGGTTCCAGTAGGCAACGCGGTCTTTGGCCAGGTGCCAGTGCGGTACCACGTAATGCCCGTGAAGCAGCACCCTGTCCAGGGCACGTGTGCGCTGCACCAGTTCTTCCCGATCTGGCGCCTGGATAACAAGGCTCACCAGTTCATCCACAACGGGGTCACTCACGCCGGCATAGTTGCGTGAACCATTGACATCGACGGTGGAGGAATGCCAGTACTCCCGCTGCTCGTTGCCGGGGGAATCCGACTGTCCGATACCCTGGGTGATCATGTCGTAGTCGAATTCACGCACCCGCTGTATGTACTGATTGCTGTCCACAAGGCGCACGGATACGTCGATACCGAGGCGCCCGAGGTTGTTTTTGAACGGCAGTACAACTCGCTCAAAGGTTTTCTGAAACAGCAGAATCTCGAATTCCAGAGGCTTGCCTGTTGCCGCGTGTACCATTTTCCCGTTGCGGATTTCGTAACCTGCCGAGCGCAGCAGTTCCATCGCTGTGCGCAGGTTTTGTCTGAGACCTTGTTTGCCTTCAGTGGAGGGTACTTCGAAGGGTTTAGTGAATATGTCTTCGTCCAGCTGTTCCCGGTATTGTTCCAGGATCTCCAGTTCACGACCGGAGGGCAAGCCGGAGGAGGCCAGTTCACTGTTCTCGAAGTAACTGTCGGTGCGTGTATACTGGCCGTAGAACAGGTTTTTGTTCGTCCATTCGAAATCAAAGGCGTAAGTCAGTGCCTCCCGCACTCTCGGGTCGCTGAAAACCTCTTTTCGCGTATTGAATACGAAGCCCTGCATGCCCGTGGGGCGGTGGTGTTCAATGGCCTCTGTAATAATCAGGCCGTTATCGAACTTGTCGCCAGTGTAGGCGGTGGCCCAGTTTTTCGCGGAGGATTCTACCCTGAAGTCAAAGTTGCCGGCCTTGAACGCCTCCAGTGCAACCGTGTCGTCGGTGTAGTAATCGTAGCGAATGCGATCAAAATTGAACCGGCCTTTGCGTACGGCAAGATCCTTTGCCCAGTAGTCATCGAGGCGCTCATAGACAACAGAGCGGCCCGCCTCAAAGCTTCCGATCCGGTAGGCACCACTGCCTACCGGCGGAGTCAGACCATTCTTGCCGAACTCGCGGTCTTTCCAGTAATGGGCAGGCAGAATAGGCATCTGCCCCAGAATCAGCGGCAGTTCACGATTGCTGCTTTGGTGAAAATCAAACCGGATCCGGTGCGGATTCTCGATCGTTACGCTGCTGACACCTGCATAGTAATTCCGGTAAAACGGATGGCCCTTGGTGGTAAGGGTTTCAAAGGAAAACTTCACGTCTTCTGCAGTGATAGGTTCGCCATCCTGAAAGCGGGCTGCCGGCCTCAGGTTGAACACAACGTAACTGCGGTCCTCCGGTGTCTCGAGGGACTCCGCTATCAGCCCATACATAGAGAACGGCTCATCCGCGGAAGCTTCAAGCAGTGTGTCGTAGAGGTAATTGCCGATGCCGGCTGCTGCGACACCCCGGATATCGAAAGGGTTGAAAGAATCAAAACCGTTAGCCACCACCGCCATTTTAAGAGTGCCACCTTTCGGGGCCTCCGGGTTGACGTAGCCGAAGTGGCTGAACCCCCTGGGATACTTGGGCTCGCCGTGCATAGCTATACCACGAACCGGTTGCGCAGCCCGTCCATCCGAGCCTGTTGTGGCTGGCTCCTTGGCATGCAGGGAAACAGGGGAGGCCAGAAAGGCCAGAAGTGAAAACAGTGCTGTCAGGCGTGGGGCGGTAAAGAATCTTGTCATGGGTCTCGCACGTTCTGGAGTTTCAGGCCGGCTGACCGGGCATCCTGCCCGGCGCTCATATCCGTAAAGTTTTTATGATTCTTGTAGTTACTGAAAGTTCCGGTTCCGCGACTGATTGAATATTAGGGGCTGTTCCGGATGTCGACGTAGAGTACCAGACTTTGCCCCGGTTGCAGATAACGGGAGGTATTCAGATTGTTCCAGCTCGCGATGTCCCGCACATTTACCGAAAAACGGTTGGCTATGAGCGCCAGAGAATCGCCTTTGCGCACCCGGTACCCCACTTTCCGCACCATGGCTTTGCCACGGGTGCCGTCGGCCGATGCGAGGGTGGGTTGTGCGGTGTTGGACCAGATCACCAGTTCCTTGCCGGGGATAAGCGGGTCACCGGGCGCCATGCCATTCCAGCCCGCGACCTCTCGCACAGACACCCGATGCTCGCGGGCGATGTCCCAGAAGGTGTCGCCACGTCGCACCGTGTAGCGTAGTTTGTTGCCGTCCCGCTTTCTGGATTGTTTGCGCTCAAGTCGCTTGGCGGCGCTCAACGCATAGGCATCGGACGTTTTGGAGGCAGAGGGAATCATCAGCCGTTGACCGATGCGGATGAGATCGCTGTTGAGGTTATTGACCTGCTGCAGTACCGCGGGTGTGGTAGAAAACCTGCGGGAAATTGTGTTCAGGCTGTCGCCGGACTTGACCACGTAATTGCGCCATGAGACGCGTTTGCTGGCCGGAATATTGGCCAGAGCGGTGCGGAACGCCTCCGCATTCTGGTGCGGCACCAGCAGGCGGTGCGGGCCGTCGGGTGACGTCGCCCAGCGATTATAGGAAGGATTGAGCAGATATATCTCTTCTATATCAACGCCGGAAAGCTCAGCCGCCTGGGCCAGATCCAGTTGCCCGCCGGTTTCAACAATATCGAAGTAGGGCTCGTCTTTCAGGGTGGGAAGTTCAATGCCATAGGCTTCAGGGTTATCAAATATTTTCGCCAGAGCAATCAGCTTGGGTACGTAATGCCGGGTTTCCCGCGGCAACTGCAGTGACCAGAAGTCCTGTGGCTTATTGCTTTCGCGGTTACGGCGCAGAGCGCTGGAAACGGTGCCGCCACCACTGTTATAGGCGGCGAGCGCCAGGGTGTAATCGCCTCCAAAACGGTTGGCGAGACGGTCCAGATAGGTGAGGGCTGCATCTGTGGCGGCAATGACATCCCTCCGGTCATCGTGCCACCAGCTTTGGGTGAGGCCGAAATACTTGCCGGTCGACGGAATGAACTGCCACAGGCCGGCAGCCCGTCCGTGGGAGTATGCAAAAGGATCAAACGCACTTTCAACAATGGGTAGTAACGCAAATTCCGTGGGCAGGCCACGCTTTTCTGTTTCGTTAATGATGTGGTACAGATAACGGGTGCCGCGCTCGACCACCCTGTTGATATAGCCCGGGTGCCGGGCATACCAGTCCAGCTGGGCCCTGACTCTCTTGTTATCCACGTTGTGATCAAGCGCGAAGCCCGCCCGCAGGCGATCCCACATGTCGGCCTGCACATCGGCCTGTTCCGTGCGGGTGCCTGCTGTTTTCTTTTCAGGGTTATCAAGTTTTTCCCGGGCTTCCCGCGCTGTGGCTTTGAGTTCAGGAGCCATGGCGTCGTCCAGGGGCTCGTCACGTACTGCATCGCTGTCCTGCCCTGACTCCACGGATGCCTTCAGTCCCTCGTCGCCGGCGGCAAGGGTGACCTGTTCGGAATCGAGGGGGCTTTGGGGCGCTTTGTCTGTTGACAGATCAAGGGCACTGCAGCCACCTGCCAAGGCACCAATGACAAACAGCATGGGCAATCGTTTGGCCATAATAGTCGTTCCCCGGCTCTGGCTAATAACGGGCTCATGTCTGAAAACCCGGCATATTTAATAAGTTACGCGCAAAAGTTTAAGCGATTCTATGGGAGCCCGTTTCCGGTGGTCAAGAAACCTCTCGTTACGACGATGAGAGGAATTGTTACCCGGTCAGAAATTGTCCTTGCCGTGGCGTATGGCTGCAAAGATTGCACTGTCGGAGTCTCCCGGCAGGCCCTGCTCGGTACAATACTGCTTCGCGACCGCTACCACGGCAGGATCGTCCCATCGTAAAAACGGATTAAGCTGTTTTTCATCTTCCAGAATCGATGGCACGGTCGGCTTGCCTGCGGCTCGTTTTTCCTTGCACTGACGCTCGAAAGCTTCAAGCTTGGTGTCGTCGGGCAACCAGCTCCGGGCGAAGCGCAGGTTAGCCAGGGTATATTCGTGTGCACAATATACAGCGGTAGCGCCCGGGAGCTCCCTGATGGATTTCAGGGATTGCAGCATCTGGCCCGGAGTGCCCTCAAACAAACGGCCACAGCCACATACAAACAGAGTGTCGCCGCAAAACAGAACCGGGCGCCCGTCGATTCTGGTGTCGGTGAAATAGGCAATGTGATCAAGGGTATGGCCGGGTACACTCATCACTTGAAAAGTAACACCTTCCCAGACCACTTCGTCTCCGGGATGCACCCTGTTGGTACTGCCTTTGAAAGGAGACTCCGCGGGCCCGGTTACGCGGCAGTCGGGATTCTCCTGTACCAGGGTTTTGATACCGCCGACATGATCGGGGTGATGATGGGTAACAAGAATGGTGTCCAGCGTGAGCCCGTGCCGGGAGAGATGCTCCTGTACCGGCCGGGCTTCACCCGGGTCTACAATCAGGGCCTTACGGGTGTCAGGATCTGCAAGACACCAGATGTAATTATCGCTGAACGCCGGGATGGCAGAGATGGTGAGCATCATATGTCCCCGTATGTGCTTGGCAAGTGTGGCTGATATGATAGAGCATTATGTCCGCGGTCCCAACAACCCCGGAATCAGCAAGGTTTTTCGGGTTCATTATAATGCGGGAGTACAGGCAGTGTGAGAAATAGCCGGAACATTGATTACCCAGCCCGGAACGAGAGCTTTGAGGGCTGGTTCCAGACGCCCCTGGGGAGGGCTTTGCTGGCAGATCAGCGCAATTTTCTTGATGAGCGCCTTGCGAGCCTGACCGGGGCAAGGCAGCTGCAGGTAAGCGTCAGCCACCGGCTTCCTCTTGCCAATGGTACAGATTTTTCCCAGAGAATAATGACCACCCCCCGATGCTTTGCGGATATACCAGACGGTGTTGTTGTGTGTGACTCAGACGAATTGCCGTTTCCCGGTTATTCCATGGATCTGGTTGTGCTGCACCATACCGCCGACTTTTCGCCGTATCCCCACCAGGTTCTCAGGGAAGCCGCCCGGGTTCTGAAGGGGGAAGGAACCATCGCTCTCATAGGGTTCAATCCTGTCAGTACCTGGGGGCTGCGCAGGTTTTTGTCACGGTCGCACGCAGGCGCCTGGGGCGGGCGCTTTCTTCTGCGCGGGCGTATGGAGGACTGGCTCCATTTGCTGGACTTCCAGGTTGAGGAATCTGTGACCCGCTTTTTCCGTTTGCCTTTGCAACGCAGTGGCCGCAATACATCCGGTCAGCTTGGCGACCGCCTGTCCGGTTATGGGTTCCTGCCAGTTGGTGCCTATTACTGTATCCTTGCCAAAAAACGGGTTTGCGCCCGGATCCCGCGGGCCAATGGTTGGCGCAAAAGCAAGGTTATGGGCCTGCCGGGAACCACTACAGTTGGCGCATCCAGGAACTGCCCTTCACACAGCCGGAACCATCCCTGTGCCTGAATGGCCTTTGACGGGCCAGGATGCCGGCATGAATACAGGAGTCTGAATGACCCGAAAGGTGATTTTATATACCGACGGAGCCTGTAAAGGTAACCCGGGGCGCGGTGGCTGGGGCGTAGTGCTCCGATACGGCGATGCTGTCAAAACAATGTATGGCGGGGAGCATCACACCACGAATAATCGCATGGAGTTGATGGCGGCAATCCAGGGGCTGAAGGCTCTCAAGCGGGACTGTGAGGTTGATCTGTACACGGACTCCCAGTACGTGCGTAAAGGTATTACGGAATGGATGTCTGGCTGGAAACGCAATGGTTGGAAAACATCCGCGAAAAAGCCGGTAAAAAATGATGACCTGTGGCGAGAGCTTGATGCGGAAACCAGAAAACACAAAGTTAACTGGCACTGGGTAAAGGGCCATGCCGGCATTCCCGATAACGAACTGGCAGACGAGCTGGCAAACAAGGGGGTTGAAGAGCAGACAGGTAACTGAAACGACCCCTGAACTGAATTGGTGTGGAATTTATGAGACAGATTGTACTGGATACGGAAACAACGGGTATTGATCCGGCAGAAGGGCATCGGATTATTGAAATCGGTTGCGTAGAGATGGTGGAGCGGCAGCTTACCGGCCGAAACTATCACGTTTACATTAACCCCGAACGGGAAGTGGAAGCGGAAGCCATAACCATCCACGGGATAACCAACGAATTCCTTGCGGACAAACCGAAGTTCGCGGAGATTGCCGATGAGTTTTTCGAGTTCATAAAAGGCGCCGAGCTGGTTATCCATAACGCAGCATTTGACGTGGGTTTTATGGATTCCGAGTTCGCCCGGCTCAAACCTGTTCGTAAAACCGCGGACCACTGCGGTGTCGTCGATTCCCTTGCGATAGCGCGGGCAAAGCACCCGGGGCAGAAAAATAATCTGGACGCCTTGTGCAAGCGCTACGGTGTCGATAACAGCAACCGGGAGCTGCACGGCGCCTTGCTGGATGCTGAAATCCTGGCAGATGTGTACCTGCTGCTTACGGGGGGGCAGACAGCCCTGTCGCTGGATGCGGGGTCGGAAAACGGCGGCGTCAACGGAGGCATCCGCAGGCTGGGGCCAGACAGGCCAGAGCTGCCTGTTATCCGGGCTACCGATGCGGAAAAAGAGGCCCATGAGGCATTCATGTCAGCGCTGGAAAAGAAAGCGGGTGGAACCGTTTGGAGCAATCTTGAAGGGGCAGAATGAGAACTGTGTCTGCCTGTACTAATTGTTACATTCCAGCTTTGTTGAGGTACTTGAGTTTTATGTTATAAGTAATGATAAGTTCGCCAGTTTTTCGGTCGCGCGCTTTGGTCGGGAGGGGTTGATCCGGCTCATAATAAAAAGGTCTGGCGGGATCCGTGGCAGGCCATAGTTCACTTGACGGTGCGGTAGTCTCCGCAGATTAACAGGAAGCGTTTATGGTTCAATCGTCTCTGGCGACGAAATCGCAGTCGTTTGATCTGGTCAAAAGTGAAATAGAGCAGACCATCAAGCAGGCAGAATCCAGTCTCGAACGCTTTCAGGAAAACCGCGAAAGCGGGGAGGATCTGCAGAACTGTCTGGATTTCCTGAATCAACTCCGCGGCATTTTCATTCTGGTGGAACTCCGCGGTGGCACGCTGCTATGCCAGGAAGCGGTGGCCATGGCCAACGATGTTCCGGTCGGCGCAAACGACGACAAGAACATTCTGCTTACCACGCTGAATAACGCACTGTTTATCCTTCGCCGTTATGTTGAATATTATCATCAGCAGCGTGCCGATCACCCCGAACTGTTGTTGCCCGTCATTAACGAACTGCGGGAGGCCCGGCGCGAGAAGCCGTACCCGGAGTCCTGTTTTTTTGAGGCCGATGTAAAAGAGCACCCGGATTTTTGTGAAGGCCTGTCATTCCAGCCTTTTGAAGGCAATGAGGCGGAGTACGAAATCTTTGCCCGGCGCATGCGCCTGACGTTGCAGGTAGCCTTACTGGGTATTCTGCGCGATCGTAATCCGGTGGTTAGCCAGAAGCTTACAGGGCGTGCGGCAAGGGGTTTTGTGCGGTTGTGCCAGGGCGCACCCATGGGGCAGATGTGGTGTCTCGTTGCGATCGTTGCAGACACAATGCTTGATCGTGCCATGCCTTTCACCAAGGCCCGAAAGCGCATGTTCATGCGAATCGAAAAGTACGCACGGGAAATGGTGTACGTCGGCAAGGTCGCAACCGCCAAAGATGCTCCCGATTCGCTCATTCGTGATCTTGTATATCTCCTGTACCGCAGTGGCTCCGGGAATCCCGAGGTGACTCGCGTGCTTTCTGCCTTCAATCTGACGCCTGCCGAATTTCCGGATTCCATTCTTGAGGCTCACGCACGGCGTTTGTATGGCCCGGGCACAGATGTGCTCAAATCCCTTTCCGAGGCCCTGCAGGATGAGCTCAACCAGTTGAAGGACAAGCTCGACATCATCGAGCGCGGCATAGAGCCGGATCTGGCAGAGCTTTCCTCAATTTCAGATGCTCTGGAGCGCCTTGCCAATACACTGGTTATGCTGGACCTCAACCGTCTGGCAACGATTGCCCGCGAAGAAGCCAGAAAGCTTCGCGCATGGGAGGCTGAATCCCGGTTGCCGGGTGAAGAGGAGTTGTTCCGGCTCGCCGATTCGGTACTGGGTATTGAAGATGCGGTTATGCAGATTGTCACGCGGGGTATAACGGCGGAAACCGACTCCCTAGGCGGCAGTGAGCGCGGCCATGAGGAATCCATCTACCTTCAGGAAGCGACTTATGTAGTGGCGGATGAAGCCCGCAGCGCGCTGACCCTCGCAAAACGTGCCATAACGGCTTTTGTGGAATCCGATTACGATAAACTGCACCTCGCCAACCTGCCTGCGACTTTGCACAGCATCTGGGGTGGTCTCCGGATGGTGAACGATCCCGCTGCCGCCCGCGTACTCGAGCGGGTTGCTGCCTCTATACAGGAGCGCCTGCTTGATACCCGTGAAGCGCCCGAAGCCCAGGTGCTGGAAGCGCTGGCGGACGCTCTGACGTCACTCGAATACTATATTGAAAGTATCGGCAAGCATGAGGAGAGCAATCCTGATCTGCTCCGGCTGGCTGAGACATCACTGGATGATGTAGGTCTGTAATCCTGTTTGCTTTAAATATGCCTGTTGATAATGCTTCAGGTCACAAAAAACCCGCGCTCGGCGCGGGTTTTTTGTGAACTCGGTATTTGCGGTCGCAACAGGGGGGCTATCAGCCCATGTTGAACAGCTCACCGAGCTTGGTTGCCAGCATCATGTCGCCTTCGGCGCGCAACTGCCCGGCCATGAATGCCTGCATGCCGTCTGTTTCACCGGAGACAATGCCTTGCAGGGTTTCGGTGTTCATAATCAGTGTTACGGAAGGGTCTTCGTGCGGGCCTTCATGTACCTTGCAGGTTCCGTCCTTGATCACTATGTGACGGGTCTTGTCATCCTCGATATCAAACTGGAATACCAGATCCAGGCCCTGAGCTGCGTCTGCGTTGAAATTCTGTTCGAGTTTTTCAAAGATTTGGTCTACAGACATTGTTTTACCCTTTTTGGTGGATGTCTTGTCATGGTGACGGCTTTAAGTGCCTGGCTTTGCGAGCCTTTACGGCAGCCGGGTAGAGCCGACTTCGCCACTCGACTTTATGGTGAGTTTTAATCACTGTCAAGCTCGATCGAACGCTTGTTTTAATTTTTTTGCTCCGCTTATCACCAAAGATTCGGTAAGTTACACTTCGTGCTTGCTTAACTGGCTGGAGAAGCGATTTGGAGTTTCTGACGGAATACGGTTTGTTCTTAGCGAAAGTCGTCACCTTTGTTGTTGCGGCAGTGGCGGTGATATCCATGATTGTCTCCGCTACGCAGAAAGAACGGGGTGATCACGAAGACGAAGGAGAGCTCAAGGTTCTCAAACTGAATGAAAAATATCGCAAACTGCGAGACACCATTCAGGCCCGGCTGATGTCGGATCAGGAGCGAAAAGCCTGGAACAAGAACAAGAAGAAAAAGGAAAAAGCCGGGAAAAAAGCCGATAAAGCGAAGAAAACAGGGGCAGACAACTCGGAAGATGCTCCGGCAAGGGTTTACGTGCTGGATTTCGACGGCGACATCAAGGCCAGTGACACAGATCCGCTTCGTCGCGCTATTTCCGCGGTACTGAGCGTAGCCGAACCGGGCAAGGATGAGGTGGTCATCCGGCTGGAAAGTGCTGGCGGGCTTGTGCATGCCTATGGTCTGGCCGCCGCGCAGCTCGATCGCATTCGTAGCAAGGGCATCCACCTGACCGCCTGTGTGGATAAAGTGGCTGCAAGCGGCGGTTACATGATGGCTTGTGTGGCAGACCGCATCGTTGCATCACCCTTTGCTATCCTTGGATCAATTGGCGTAGTGGCGCAATTACCCAATTTCCATCGCCTGCTCAAGAAAAACAATGTGGACTTTGAGGTGCTTACAGCGGGTGAACACAAGCGCACCCTGACCATATTTGGTGAAAACACTGAAAAGGGCCGCCAGAAATTCCTCGAAGATCTGGAAGATACCCACGTTCTGTTCAAAGACTACGTTAGTGAGCGCCGCCCTGATCTGGACATCTCAGCCGTGGCGACTGGAGATATCTGGTTCGGCAAACGGGCACTCGAGGTAAAGCTGATTGATGAGATCAAAACGTCAGACGAATATCTCATTGAAGCCTGCGACAGGGCAGACGTAGTCTCTGTATCGTTCCAGCGCAAACGAACCTTGCCCGAGAAACTCGGGCTGGCAACCAGCGCAGCACTTGAGCACACGGTATGGAAAGTTCTGAGTGCTTTCCGCAACCAGAAAATCCAATAGCTGACACCACACGGGGAAGATCATCATGAGCGATACCCAATTCAAAGCCTGGCGTGTAGAAGAACAGGATGGCGACTATAAAGGTACAGAACAGACGCTTGATATAAAGGATCTTCCAGAGGGCGAAGTGCTGATCAGGGTCAGCCATTCATCCCTGAACTACAAAGACGCGCTTTCAGCCTCCGGTAACAAGGGGGTCACCCGTTCTTTTCCCCACACTCCGGGAATCGACGCTGCCGGTGAGGTGATTGAGTCTGCGACGGGAACCCCCGCAGTTGGCAGCCAGGTGATCGTGACCGGCTACGATCTGGGCATGAACACCGACGGGGGATTTGGCGAATACATCCGCGTGCCGTCTGCCTGGTGCGTGCCCATGCCCAGAGGCTGGGATGCTGAAACAGCCATGACCTACGGCACAGCCGGCCTTACAGCGGGCCTGTGTGTGCAAAAGCTGCTGACCATGGGGGCGAGGCCAGAGCAGGGCAAGGTTGCCGTCTCGGGTGCCTCCGGTTCGGTAGGAAGCGTTGCCGTGGAGTTGCTGTCAAAGCTCGGCTTCGATGTGGTCGCCATCAGCGGTAAAGCCGATCATGCGGACAGCCTCAGGGAACTGGGTGCCAGGGAGGTGGTCGGCCGCGATGCACTGGCTGAAGAAAAGAAACCCATGCTCAAGCCGGTCTTCGCCAACGCGGTGGACACAGTGGGTGGTTCACCCCTCGCTGAATTGTTAAAACAGATCAAGCCCGGCGGCTCTGTCTCCTGCTGCGGCCTGGTTGCGGGCCCGCAGCTGCAGACTACGGTTCTTCCGTTCATCCTGCGGGGTGTAAACCTGCTGGGTGTGGATTCCGTTGAAATCCCGCTGGACGAGAAAGAAGCTGTATGGAAAAAGTTTGCGGGTGACTGGAAATGCGACAAGGCAGAAGCGTCTGTCAGACGGATTGGCAGAGCTGATCTCGGTGATGCCTTGCAGGCCTTTCTGAAGGGGCAGTCAGCAGGGAAAATTATTCTGGAGCATAGTCGATAAGCCTCTGAACCTGGGGCTGCCGGAAGCGGGCGGGTGGTCAAAACTGTGCGGAGCCATGGATGGCGGAGCCAAGCGTACATGGACGTATTCACAGCGTGTTTTGACCACCCGCCCGCTTCCGGCAGCTTGCTCCGGGCTAAAGAGCTAAGACGCCCTGCGCCTGAATAAAGGCAAATCCGTATCCGTGGCAGCCTGGTACCCCTGGCTGAAAAAGTTCAGAGCTCCCGCGGCCTTGCGAATATCCTTGTCGGGCCGCAGCTCGTAGGTGTCAAAGCCGCAACGCTTCATGAACTGCAGCTGATCCAGCAGGACATCACCAATCGCGCGCAACTCATTATCATAGCCAAACCGCTCCCGCAACAACCGGGCAATGCTGTAACCGCGGCCATCACTGAATTTCGGAAAATTAACCGCAATCACTGGCAATTCATTCACATGCCCGGCCAGAATTTCCGGTTCATCGTGGCTATCAAACCATACACCGATATGGGCTTTGCCCACAAAGTGCTCACGACCGGCCAGCCACAAATCAGCCGGAATCAATGCACGCCGATTTTCAGGAATATCCAATGATTCCCCCGCGTCGGGGCGAGGAACCACAACCCACTGATTCTGGTGTACCGTGCCATCCCGGAAAATGATATCAGGCATAAACCCGCTCCTTGAAAGGGTCGATTCCAACACGGCGATAAGTGTCCAGAAAGGTTTCCTCCGCCGTGCGTTTGTTTACATACACATCAATTATTTTGGCAATCACATCCGGCATCTCATCCCTGGCGAACGACGGCCCCAGTATTTTCCCAATACTGGCATCGTGTTGTGAGGAGCCTCCGAGGCTGATCTGGTAGAATTCCTGGCCTTTTTTATCAACGCCCAGTACACCAATGCTGCCAACGTGGTGATGACCACAAGCATTCATGCAGCCGGAGATATTCAGGTTGATTTCGCCAAGGTCGTACAGGAAATCCAGATTGTCGAAGCGGCGCTGGATCGCCTCCGCAACCGGAATGGATTTTGCGTTAGCCAGCGCGCAAAAATCGCCGCCGGGGCAGCAGATAATATCCGTCAGGGTGTTCAGGTTCGCGGTACCAAAGCCCATGGGGCCAAGCAGTTGCCATAATTCGAGCAAACGATCCTGGCGCACATCCGCCAGTACCACGTTCTGCTGATGGGTTACCCGCACTTCGCCAAAACTGAACTCATCCGCCAGGTCTGCAATTTGCTCAAGCTGTTTGTCGGTTACGTCTCCCGGCGGGGTTCCGGTTTTCTTCATGGTCAGTGACACAATTGCGTAACCGGGCTTTTTATGGGTATCCACGTTGTGTTGGAGCCACTGATCAAACGCACGATTTTCAAATCGCTGCTGAGCAAGCAGGTCGCTCGCGTTATCAAGCTCCCCATAGGCGGGCTCCGTGAAGTAGGCCTGGATGCGCTGGATGGCTTCCGGTGTCAGGCGGGTGGGGGAATCCCTGATGTGAGCCCACTCGGCTTCGACTTTCTCGGCAAAACCCTGCGGGGTCAGGGCTTTTACCAGGATCTTTATGCGGGCTTTGAATTTATTGTCCCGGCGACCGTAACGGTTATACACCCTGAGAATGGCTTCAAGGTAGGTAAGCAGATCGAGTTCCGGCAAAAACTCCCGGATAACCGGTGCCACCATGGGTGTTCGCCCAAGCCCTCCGCCAACATGTACGCGAAAGCCCAGGTCACCGGCATCATTGCGCACAATCTGCAGGCCTATGTCGTGTAACCGTATGGCAGCACGATCGGTTTGCTCGGAGGCATTGACCGCGACTTTGAATTTCCTTGGCAAAAAAGCGAATTCCGGATGAAAAGTCGACCACTGGCGAATGATTTCGCAGTAGGGCCGGGGGTCGGTGATCTCGTCCGACTGCACTCCGGCAAACTGGTCGGTTGTGGTGTTCCTTATGCAGTTACCGCTGGTCTGGTTGGCGTGCATTTCCACCTCAGCCAGTTCAGCCAGAATGTCCGGCACGTCTTCCAGGGCAGGCCAGTTCAGCTGCACATTCTGGCGGGTTGTAAAGTGAGCGTAGCCTTTGTCGTAATCGCGGGTAATTCGGGCCAGACGCCGTAGTTGTACAGAGCGCAGCATGCCGTAAGGCACACAGATGCGCAGCATGGGTGCCAGCCGCTGCACGTATAGACCGTTCTGAAGGCGCAGGGGCAGAAATTCATCTTCGGCCAGCTCTCCTGCAAGGGCCCGCTGGGTCTGATCCCGGAATTGTGCAACCCGCTCGGCCACCATTTGCCGATCGTGTTCATCGTATACGTACATAAAGGAAAGTCCTGGATAATAACGTGGTTACGGCATGCCCCGGACGGCCCGGCATACAGGCCACTGGGTGTGCCCGAAAACCGGGGCCTTATATCTGAAACGAAGGATAACAGTGGTTTTTTATTCTAGAAATGATTATTTCAAGATATGTTTATCGATTCAGGCGATAAGGCGGCCCCTTCGGGCTGGACGAATGTCAATTTGCTGCTTTACTGGTAGGAGCGGGTCTGATCGTGGCTCGCTTTACTTATGAAAGGCGTACCGAGCCGAGTTGAAACAAGAAGCACAATGGAGCAGGTAATGAAAAAGATGATGCAGTCAGACAGCCGGGCAGACGCCATAGCTGCGGTGGTAATCATTTCGCTGGTTGTCATGTTTGCAGTGGTTTGGGTTTCCGGCCAGTAGTTCTTACTGGCCGGATAAAACCGCCTGCACAATCAGAACGAGAGTGCCAATAAAAACACCTGTAAAGAGCAGGGCACCGATGATATACGGCAGCGGGCTGTGGCTTCCGAAGTCTTCTTGCTGGCGTTTGTTGGATTGGACGCCCAAGGCGCCCGCAGCCACACTTTGCATGACTTTCAGAACGCCCGGGCCCCGGGGTTTGTTGTTTTTGCTCTTCTCTGCCTCTGGCGTGCTTGCCATAAAACCTTCCTGATTGCGTGTAAGTACGGCCTCTACTCCGCCGGGTCGTAGGCGAGGCTGGGTGCCAGCCACCTTTCCGCTTCGGCTTTGGAAAGACCTTTACGCTCAGCATAGTCCTCAACCTGGTCTACGCCAATTTTGCCCACTGCAAAAAACTTCGATTCAGGGTGGGAAAAATACCAGCCAGAAACCGCCGCCGTCGGGAACATCGCAAAATGCTCGGTAATTTCGATGCCTGTCTGGGCGGTGGCGTCCAGCAGTTTGAACAATGTCGCTTTCTCGGTATGGTCGGGGCAGGCCGGGTAGCCGGGTGCCGGGCGGATACCGTGATAGCGTTCCTTGATCAGTTCTTCATTGGATAGCTGTTCGTCGCTGTTGTAGCCCCAGAATTCCTTGCGTACCCGCTCATGCATGCGCTCTGCAAAGGCTTCGGCCAGGCGATCGGCCAGGGCTTTTACCATGATTGCGTTGTAATCGTCGTTGGCGTTTTTGTATTCCATCGACATTTCTTCTGCACCTATGCCGGTGGTTACTGCAAAGCCACCAACATAGTCGCAGTGTTCCGAGCCTTCTTCGGTTACAAAATCGGAAAGCGCCATCATGGGTTTGTTCGGTGCTTTGTCGTCTTGCTGACGCAAGTGATGCAGGACAGTCAGTTCTTCGCTACAGGTTTCATCCGTGTACACAACAATGTCATCGCCGCGGCGGTGCGCAGGCCAGAAACCTATTACGCCTTTCGCACTTATGCGCTTTTCATCAATCATTTTGCGAAGAATAACCTGCGCATCGTCAAACAGGTGGCGAGCAGCTTCACCCCGTTTGGGGTCATCAAACACCTGCGGGTACTTGCCGGCTATGTCCCAGGAAATAAAGAACGGGGTCCAGTCGATGTAGGGCTCCAGTTCGCTCAGATCATAGTCTTCAAATACCCGTGTACCCGTGAATGCAGGTTTCGGTGGTACATAGTTGTCAAAATTGATCTGCGGGGCCCGGGCCCGGGCTTCAGCCAGGCTAACCAGTTTGGTGCGATCCCCCCGTTGTTTGCGGCGCTCGCGGATAGTGTCGTACTCCTTGCGGGCGTTATCTACCAGTTCCGGCTTTGCGGTTTTGCTGAGTAGCTGCGAGGCCACGTTAACGCACCGGGAGGCATCCGAAACGTAAAGCGCAATGTCATTCTTATAGTGGGGCTCTATTTTTACCGCAGTGTGGGCTTTGGAGGTGGTTGCACCGCCAATCATTAACGGCAGGTGGAAGTCCAGGCGCTGCATCTCGCGGGCCACGTGCACCATTTCATCCAGTGACGGCGTAATCAGGCCGCTCAGGCCGATGATATCAACATTGTGCTCTTTGGCTGCGGCAAGGATTTTGTCACAGGGCACCATGACGCCCAGGTCAATGACCTCGTAGTTATTGCATTGCAGAACCACGCCCACAATGTTCTTGCCGATATCGTGTACATCGCCCTTCACCGTAGCCATCAGGATTTTACCCTTGGCTTGCTGGTCTTCGGACTTTTCGGCCTCGATATACGGGATAAGGTGGGCAACGGCCTGCTTCATTACCCTTGCGCTTTTCACTACCTGGGGCAGGAACATCTTGCCGTCGCCAAACAGGTCGCCGACCACGTTCATGCCATCCATCAGCGGGCCTTCGATAACGTGGATCGGGCGCTCGGCCTGCTGGCGGCATTCCTCGGTATCTTCAATGATAAAGTTGGTGATGCCCTTGACCAGGGAGTGTTCCAGCCGCTTGACGACCGGCCATTCGCGCCAGGCGAGATCTTCTTCCTGGGTTTTGCCACCTTTGCCTTTGTAGCGCTCGGCAATTTCCAGCAGGCGATCGGTGGAGTCTTCGCGGCGGTTCAGTACCACGTCCTCAACCAGTTCCTTCAGTTCCGGGTCAATCTCATCGTAAATCACCAGTTGGCCCGGGTTTACAATGCCCATATTCATGCCGGCTTTGATGGCGTGGTACAGGAACACCGAATGGATGGCCTCACGCACCACATCGTTGCCGCGGAAGGAGAAAGACACGTTGCTAACGCCGCCGGAGACTGACGCGTGGGGCAGATTCTCGCGTATCCAGCGGGTGGCGTTTATAAAGTCCACAGCGTAGTTGTTGTGTTCTTCAATGCCGGTGGCAATGGCGAAGATGTTCGGGTCAAAAATAATGTCCGCCGGGTTGAAGCCAATGCCGGTCAAAACTTCGTAAGAGCGTTTGCAGATCTCGGTCTTGCGTTCGTAGGTATCCGCCTGCCCCTGTTCATCAAACGCCATAACCACAACGGCAGCGCCATAGCGCATGCAGTCCCGTGCCCGCTTGATGAACTCTTCCTCGCCTTCTTTCAGGCTGATTGAGTTCACCACTGCCTTGCCTTGAATGCAGCGCAGGCCTGCCTCGATCACGTCCCATTTGGACGAATCGATCATGAGGGGCACGCGGGAAATGTCCGGCTCGGAGGCAACCAGATTCAAGAAGGTGACCATCACCTCTTTGGAATCGAGCATGCCTTCGTCCATGTTGATATCGATAATCTGGGCGCCGTTTTCAACCTGATCGCGGGCTACGCTCAGTGCTTCCTCGTACTGCTCCTCTTTGATCAGGCGCAAAAACCGCTTGGAACCGGTCACGTTGGTGCGCTCACCCACGTTGATAAACAGGGTATTCTCATCACCGGTAAAGGGCTCAAGGCCGGACAGTCTCAGGGCTTTCGGGCGATCGGGAATCTTGCGGGGCGGGTATTTGGATACAGCCCTGGCCACCGCCTCGATGTGATCGGGGCGGGAACCACAGCAGCCCCCGATAATGTTGAGAAAACCGTCACGGGCAAAACCTTCGATGATTTCGGCCATTTCCTCGGGCGTCTGATCGTATTCCCCGAATTCGTTTGGCAGGCCGGCGTTCGGATGGGCGCTCACGTAAGTTTCGGCCTTGCCAGCGAGTTCTTCGACATAGGGGCGTAGCGCATCGGCACCCAGGGCACAGTTCAGGCCCACAGAGAGGGGCCGGGAGTGGGCCACTGAGTTCCAGAAGGCTTCGGTTGTCTGGCCAGACAGGGTACGACCGGAAGCATCCGTGATGGTGCCGGAGATCATAATCGGCAGTTCGATGCCGCTGTCTTCAAAATACTGCTGGGTAGCGTAAATGGCAGCCTTTGCATTCAGGGTGTCGAAGATGGTTTCGATCAGGATGATGTCGCAACCGCCTTCCACCAGGCCTGCCACTGATTCGTAATAGTTGTCTGCCAACGTCTGGAAGTCGACGTTCCGGAAGCCGGGGTTGTTCACATCCGGTGACAGGGAAGCCGTGCGCGAGGTAGGCCCCACGGCACCGGCTACAAACCGCGGCTTGGCAGGATTCTTGGCAGTAAATTCGTCGGCGACTTGCCGGGCAATTTTTGCCGCTGCCACGTTCAGCTCTTTGGCTATTTCTTCAAGCCCGTAATCGGCCTGGGACAGCCGGGTAGAGTTAAAGGTGTTGGTTTCAATAATATCTGCGCCAGCATCCAGATAATCTGCATGAATATTGCGCAGAAGCGCAGGTTGCGTCAGGTTGAGCAGATCGTTGTTACCCTGAACCTCCCGATCGTAGTCTGCAAACCGGTCACCACGGAACGCCTGCTCATCGAGTTTCTGGTTCTGGATCATGGTTCCCATGGCGCCATCAAGAATCACAATTCGTTCTTGCAGGGCTTTGTGAAGTTGTTCCAGACGAGTGCTGCGATCTGTCATAGTCAGTATTCCGGATGTCGTTATTAACGGCGTATTTGTCCCAGTGGCGCGGGATCATAGCAAAATGCGGTGGCCAGTCGTAGTTCCGTTCACAGTTATTCTTCACTTGCGTCAAGTTTCAAACTGCCCGGCATAAAACCCGTGAAGAGAACCCGAGGTAGGGGAAACTCACTACCTGTTTAAAGACCGACCAATTTACTTGGTCTTTCATGTTGCCGCGAACTCCCTTAAAATGAAACCAAACTTACCAACGGGTTGAAAACATGGCATTGGTTACTGTGACAGATCCCGCACGGGATTATCTTGCGCAACTTATCGAAAAGCAGGATGTGGAAGGCATGGGCGTGCGAATTTTCGTAACCCAGCCGGGAACGAAAAATGCCGAGACGTGCCTGGCGTACTGCCCTCCCAACGAGATTGTTCCTACGGATGAGCAGATAGATCTCGAAAAATTCACGCTCTATCTGGACCACAATTCCGTACCCTTCCTGGAAGAAGCGTACGTGGATTACTCGAAAGACCAGATGGGGGGCCAGCTCACCATCAAGGCTCCGAATGCCAAGGTTCCCAACGTTGATGAAAACGCGCCTCTGCCGGACCGCGTAAATTATGTGCTGGCATCGGAAATCAATCCTAACCTGGCGGCGCATGGTGGTGACGTGTCACTGGTTGAGATTGTTGACGAATCTGTTGCCGTGTTGCGCTTTGGTGGTGGCTGCCAGGGCTGTTCAGCTGTCAGCCTCACGTTGAAACAGGGTGTAGAAAAGACCCTCAAGGACAGAGTGCCGGAAATAACGAGTGTCCGGGATGTGACGGATCATACGCAGACCGAGAACGCCTATTATCAGTAACAACCGTTTGTGCAGGTTGGTATCACCGGTATTGATGCTGTCCTGCCTGCACCTGAATGGTGGCGGTTCGGCCAATGCGACAGAACCCCGGCTGTCGCATGATCTGGTGCACAAACAAGGCGGCAGTGACTGGCGTGTCCGCCTGACCATGACATAATCTGCGGTATTTCTGCCCGCACTTGTACAACCGGGGTTCCACTTGTTTGACGCTGCACTTCTGTCCGTGCCCATCATGGCTGCCGTGGTCGGCTGGTTTACCAACTGGCTCGCCATTCAGATGTCTTTTTATCCGGTGCAGTTTATTGGTGTTGGTGCCATCGGCTGGCAGGGCGTTATTCCCCGCAAATCGGAAAAAATGGCCCATATTTGTATCGACCGGACCCTTCAGCAGTTCGGCGATCTGAACGCGGTCTACCAAAAGCTGGAACCCCAGCGCATTATCGAGCAGGTGATTTCCCAGGTAACGCCAAGACTGGATGAGTATATCGATGAGGTGATGTACGACATACAGCCAGTGCTTTGGGACAATCTGCCGCTTTTTTTGCGCAGACGGATTTACCAGTGGGCGCGGGAACAGTTGCCGGCGCGGATTGAAGACCTTGTTGACGACTTTGGCGATGATCTTGATGAGCTGGTCGACCTGAAAGCTCTGCTAAGCCGGGAGCTGAAACATCATCCCGACCTGATGAACCGGATATTCAAACAGGCAGGTGCCGTCGAGCTCAGATCCGTGATTAATCGCGGAGCGGTCATTGGGGGCATTCTCGGGTGTTTTCTTGCACCTGTCTGGTCAATCTACCCGGCCCCCTGGCTCTTGCCCCTTGGCGGCTTCGTAATTGGCTTTATTACCAACTGGCTCGCCATCAACCTGATCTTTGCCCCTCTGAAACCCCGTCGTTTCCTGTTCTGGAAGATTCAGGGACTGTTTTTGCAGCGTCAGCCGGAAATCAGCGATATCTGGGCAAAACTTGTGGCAGAAGAGCTGATCACGGTTGAGAAGGTGGCAGACGCCATGATTAATGGCAGCCGGGGCGACCGCACGCGCGCCATCATACAGAAACACCTCAGGCCTTTGCTGGATAATTCTTTGCTGATGAAGCTCAGTGCTCAGGTGGCGGTCGGTATGAGCGGCTACACTGAGCTGAAGAAAGCCATGAACCAGCAGGCGCTGATGGCAACCCGGGATGTGTTCAGCGACCCGGCCTTCAACAGGGAGCGCGCGCCGGTTGTTGCGCAAGTTCTGTCCGGCCAGATGAAGGCACTGCAGCCGGCGGAATTTCAGGACATACTTCGCCCTGCCTTTCGTGAGGAGGAGGTTCAGCTTATGTTTGTTGGCGGCCTGTTCGGCGCGTTGGCAGGCGCTGTGCAGTTTTTTGCACTGACTTACCTGCCACTGTAACCGGAAGAGGCGCGCCGGTTAGTGGATGCGAGCGCGCATCACGGTTGAACATTTTGCACGGTTAAAACTATCGATAGGAGGGCGCCATGCCTACCTGGGCAATGTTTGTCACGCAGTTTCTGGTTACCACCGCCGCCGTTTTTCTGGTTCTCTGGGGCTTCTGGGCGCTTGTGATACGGCCTTACCTGGATCGCAAGGTAGCGGAGCTTATTGCTGTGTCAGAAGAGATAGAACCGCGGGTAGCGCTTGGCGTGAAAGCCGGTATCGCTGACACGATACGTGAACTGCCGGAAAGTGCGTGGGACGGCACCGTAAAAGAGTCCACACGCCAGTTTCTCAAATTTGGTTCCGGGTTGTTCGAGCATGGCCTGAGCAGTCTGCTTGGTGATGCTGCGGATCTGGAGCGCAAAAAGTACCGGAAACAGGCGCCCGACATGCCTGCAGATGAGGGCTCGCCAGAAAACCGGAGTAAGGGACCGGGAAGCGACACACCACCAGGCCGCTAATGGCCTTCGTTGCAGGCGTCAGTTTCTGGCAGTGTGGCTGCAATCTATAAACAGTTGGTTGGCCTGGGGAGACCGGCTATTCGGCAGGCGGTTTTTGCCGGCGTGCCAGGGAACAGCTGCATAAGATAAATGCTATTGCCTCTGTCTTCTCCCAGGGCCTCTTTCACCGATTTTACAAACAGGCGGTTCGACGGCGGCGATATCTCATGTTCTTTATAAAAAGAACGCAGAAAGTAAATGATTTCCCAGTGGTTTTCAGTCAGCGAAATGCCATCATCCTGTGCAATAATCTTGGCTGCGTCGGGCGTCCAGTCGTTCGGGTTCTCCAGAAAACCCTCATTATTTCTGGCAGGCATTACCAGGTTTGTCATGGGTCACCAGTTGATCAGTTTTTGAGCATGGGTGGTGAGGTCAACCATGCCGGCATAATCTACAAGGGAAGCGCCCTGAATACCTGACTCGAGGCCGCGGGCTGCAAGGTCCGGAGCCAACGCAAACACGGGAACGCCGGGATCGATACTGTTCACGGCAAGGGCCAGAACCGCATTTTCAGTAAGAAGCAGTGCATCGCCGGATTGGAGTACACTCATGCAGGCCAGCGAGCGTGGATGCTCCGGCGCTTTATTCAGAATGTGTAAGGTGTTGATAGGTGCCATAACAGTTTCCGGCCCGGCAGGCCTTATTGATATTGATAGGGTGTGGGTGAGAATCATCCGGCAAAGGCAGTGTGGGTATATTTTGGCAGCAGTTCAGAACTGCTTGCAATTGCAACTCCGGCTATCATGTTTTCCACTGTGAGCCCATAGCGGGCGCAGGCAGCCGCGTCGGCGTAGATTGCCTCAACTCCAAAAACCGGCGCTGCCGAAAGGTTCTTTTCCAGCGATTTCTGTTCAACCCCCCCAGGTTGCTGGGACATCCGCAGCCAGTTCACCCCCGAGCCTGTAAACAACAGGGTTACGCTCTGGTCAAATGCAGCCAGTGAAAAGGCCATATCGAGAGCTTCGCGACCGGCCCAGGTTCCGTATGGGGGCTGGTCAATAACCATCAATGTACTCACGTTCAGGCTCCTGCATGAAAGTAGATAACCCTGGATGATGCCATAGTGGCTTCAACCCATTCACCAAGCCCCGCGATCATGAAGGGCTCCAGGAGGTTGCAGGCGGGAAGCTCATAGCGCTTCTGTTCCGCGTCATTTACCAGCCCCCGGCGCAATGCAGACGCAATGCAGGCGACACCGGGAACCGCATTATCCTTCAGGAAGGCCGCCCATTGTGCCGGCCAATGGGGTTCGTCCGAAGGAGGTGCACAGAGTGCGGAGGCGAGATGAACCCCATCACCATAAAGGAATACCCGGTCCAGTGTATGACCTTTTGCCAGTGCCGCCCGCGCAAACGACAAAGCCGTTTGTGGAGCCTGGGAGGAATAGGGTGCCCCGGTGATCACCAGTGTGAAATTGTGCAAAGAATCAGCGGCCATGGTTGGAGATCTTTTCCAAAGGTGGTTAGTTTACCACAGCAAAAACCCCGGCAAAGGCCGGGGTTTCAGACTGCTCACGGTCAGGCGCTTGCTGCGCCGCGGTTTAATCCTGGCCGGAGAAGGCACCAATCAGGTGCAGCAGGCTCACGAACAGGTTGTAGATGTTCAGGTACAGGCCAGTGGTTGCCATGATGTAGTTGGTTTCACCACCGTTCACGATACGGCTTGTGTCATACAGAATGAAACCGGACATCAGGAACACGATGGCCGCGCTGATCGCCAGACTGAATGCTGTGACCTCGACACCGAACATGGACGCCACAATGGAGCCCAGAGCGGCAACCAGAACAACAACCAGGCCCGCTACCAGCATGCCCCGCATGAAGCTGAAGTCCTTTTTGGTGGTCAGAACATAGCCGGACAGGGCAAAGAACACGAGTGCAGTTCCGCCAAGGGCCTGCATGATGATCTGCCCGCCATTGGCCATCTGCAGGTAGTAGAGCAGAATGGGGCCGAGGGACATACCGAGCAGGCCGGTGAACGCAAATACCACTGCAATACCGGCTGAGCTGTTAGCTGTACGTGGCAGCACCAGCCAGATCAGCGCCAAGGCGCCGAGGCTGCATACAAGGCTGGCACCCTGGCTCAGACCAATGGACATGGATACGCCTGCCATTATCGCACTGAACATCAACGTCATTGCGAGCAGGGTGTAAGTGTTGCGCAAAACCTTGGTGGCTGCCCCACTTATGGGTGCGGTAGCCGAGCCACGGGCAATCATGCCGTTGCGGTTCTGCTGAACATTGTACTGTCTGTTTTGCATTCTGATCTCCGGTTTATCCAGCTTGTTTGGTTGTTGGCGTCAGGCACAGAGCCTGATGAGCGCCAATCACCTGGAATTACACTCCATAATAATGTCGAAATCTGAACTTTCAATCATTTACGACATGAAACTGCTTCCCGGATTCCATTACATGCAGTTAATATTGAAATATGCCTGGAGTTTTATGCAGGGCGTTGACAGCACAGGCAATTCCGGTATCATGCACATCGCTGTCGCTAGGCAGCGGTGAAATCAGTAACGGGTTCAGTATTATAATCCGGAACTGAAACGGTGGGCTGGCTGAGTGGCTTAAAGCAGCGGTCTTGAAAACCGCCGACGGTTTGTAGCCGTCCCGGGGTTCGAATCCCTGGCCCACCGCCATTTTTCTCGCCAAATCAGTAGATTACGCCTTTCTCTTGATAATACCTCGCCAACGAAGCTGCCGCTGATTGTTCATTGCGGGCTTTCGAGCCAGACTTTCTTTCAGGTGTCAGGGTTTAAAACCGGCCAGATCTACCCAATCATTGTGTAATAACGTGAGATTGTGCATTTGCGCACTGTGAATCTGGAGGCAATCATGTCAGATGGTAAGGGCAATACGGCTGATACCCACGCCGTTGAGCGCCGTGACCGAAAATTCGCTGTTTCCACCAATCGCGGCAAGGCAAGCCACAAGGTGCGCTATGTCGAAGCGGGTGGAGCGGGCGTGGACATCGATGAGTGCACCTTTTGCGAGGCTATGCCCGATCTTTCTGATAACAAATCGGACAAGAACGCCAAAGAAAACGATTAGATGATTGAAAATGATGTTAAAGGTTACGACCGGGGTAGACCGCGCTTTTTTGTTCGTCAGCCAGTTTCTGACGGTCGGCCAGAGTTTCAGGCCGGTTGTCTGGTAACCGCCAGCCCTTCAGGTTTTCGTCTATCAATTGCACCAGAGCTTCTATGTGCCCGGGCGTTGCGTTCAGGGCCGTGATGTAGCTGAAACCTTCACCGCCGGCTTCCATAAAATACTCACGATTTTCTTCATCAATCTCTTCCACGGTTTCCAGGCAGTCAGAGGAAAAACCCGGGCAGAAGACATCAACGCTCTTCACGCCTTTGCCTGGCAGTGCTTGGAGTGTTTCATCGGTATAGGGTTTGAGCCATTCTTCCTTGCCGAAGCGGGATTGGAAGGTAGTGATGTAGTCATCCTTTGCAAGCCCGAGGCGCTCCGCCAGGAGCCGTGAAGTCTTGTGGCATTCGCAGTGATACGGATCCCCCTTGGTCAGGTACTTCAGAGGCACACCGTGGTACGACAGAACGAGCTTTTGATTGCGGCCATGGTCAGCCCAGTGGTTCTCTATGTGCCTGGCCATTGCTTCGATGTAGGGCGGGTAGTCGGGGTAATGGGAAATAAAACGCAGGTCGGGCAGCCAGCGGCGCTTTGAGAAGTCCCTGGCAACTGCATCGAAGGTCGATGCCGACGTTGAAGCTGAATACTGCGGATAGAGCGGTAATACTACCAGTTTTCTTACGCCCTGGTGCTGCATTTCGTCAAGCACCCGTGATATGGACGGATTGCCGTAACGCATGGCAAAACCCACCACCACATCTTGCCCGTATTTCTTTTTAAGGGCCTCCTGTATACCTTCAGCCTGCTTTGCGGTGTGGATCAGCAAGGGTGAGCCTTCCGGTTGCCAGATGCCTGCATAGGCTGCTGCGCTGCGCTTGGGGCGGATGCGCAGAATAATGCCATGCAATATCAGCCACCACAGGGGGCGGGGCAGTTCAACGACTCTCGGGTCGGAGAGAAATTCCGCAAGGTAACGTCGCAAAGCGGAAGGAGTTGGAGCGTCTGGCGTACCCAGGTTGGTGACTAACACACCAATGCGTTCCGGCTGATTGTGCCGGAAGTTCTCTGAACCTTTGTATTGCATGTGAGGGTGGATCCTGCGAGTTGGTCGTTCGAAACCGAGCTTACCGGTTGCGGGATTGCTGTTCCATTCTCGGGGCGAGGCCACTGATGTCGTATCCGGCATTGCGGGCTTTACTGAATACTTCCCGGGCCGGTGTGGTGCGGGCCGCATTTAATGCCCAGAGTACGGTGCAACGGGTACCGCTTCGGCAAAAGGCCAATACGGGTTTTTCGGAATCCCGGATCATTTCCCCGAAACGGTCCACGTCTTCGTCAGTCACATTTCCCGATTGCACGGGCATGTAAATCCAGGTCAGTCCGTTTTCCAGAGCCGCAGCCTCAATGTCGGCCATCGCCGGCTGACCGAACTCTTCCTTATCCGGGCGGTTGGCAACCAGAGTCCTGAACCCCAGTCGCGCCGCTTCCGCTACATCTTCGTAAGTAATCTGGGGTGCGACGGAAATGGTGTCATCGATTTTTCGGATATCCATCGGGTTTTGTCTCCGGGGGTCGGTAAAAACAACGCCATCATCTCATAGAAGCGTATCGGCGCGAGGGATACTATCAAAAGAAGGGAGCAAAAAAAGCCCGGCGAGAATGCCGGGCAGAGGCGTGCGAGTAGTATCCATGAAAGACTTCCAGACAAACCGGCGTCAGCAGGGACTCCGGTATAGGGAAGTATTGATCATATTCTGAACACTTCAAGCCGGCGTTGGCTCTGTTTCAAAACATTTTTTCATATAGAAAGCGCCTTTATACCGGCGCCTTTCACTGCAAGGCTTTCAGGCCGACTGAAATTGGCCGTCAGGTGTAATATAATAACCTGTTGAGAGCACTTATCCCTTCCCAGAGGTTGTTACATGTCTGATCAGAACGAAAAGAGGCCCGAAAACGATCCGCAACTGGCAGCCAAAATAAAGGATTCTGCCCGTCAGATCTGGCTTGCCGGTCTTGGAGCCTACACCAAGGCGGAAGAGGACACCGGTCGTTTTTTCGAACGCCTGGTCCAGGAAGGTGAGCAGCTTGAGAACAAAACCCGTGGTGTAGTAGAGAAGCAGATCCGTTCAGTAGAAGATCGGGTCGAGGGCGTGCGTGAGCGGGCGACGGGTACCTGGGACAGGCTTGAGCACCTGTTCGACGAGCGGGTGTCGGGTGCTTTGCGTCGTCTTGGAATTCACCGCAGGGAAGATTTCGAAGCGTTGGAGCGTAGAATTGAAGCGCTGGAGGCGGAATTGTCAGTGCTCAGGGAGAACAACCGCAGCGACGAAGAGGAATAACGGCTCAGAGGTAATCGCGGCTGATCAGTTTTGCCTGCTCACGCACATCTGGCACGAAATAGGGCACCATAAGGTGCATCATCTGGTAAACACCGCGGCCGGGGTCGACGGATTCCCGGTCATCAAGGTGCGAAAGCGTATCGAACGAGCTCCAGTAACAGGCGGTCAGGGTCAGCTGCTCGCACAGGGAATCCAGCTCTTCCGGTTCAATAGCCATCATCTCCTGTCGCCGCAGACTCTCGCAGATATTCCGGAAAGCCGCTGTTTTCTTTTTCAGAAGCCGGTTGAAGCGAACCTGTAATCGTTCATAGCGTGACAGCACGTTAACCAGATCCTGATAAAGAAATCGGTAACGCGCAACAGCTTCAAATAACAGGTGCAAAAAGAAGCTTTGCTGATCCAGGCTGATATCCACGTCTTCCGGAACTGCAAGCAGATCCAGCATTTCTGCCTCAAAGGCTGCAAACAGCTCCTCCACAATGTCACTCTTGCTTTTGAAGTGGTAATACAGGTTGCCCGGGCTTATATCCAGCTCGTCCGAAATGAGCAAGGTGGTCACATTAGGTTCGCCCAGGCTATTGAACAGGGACAGGCTGGCAATGAGGATGCGATCGCGGGTTTTAATTTTTGTCATATCGCGGGCCGCCGGTTCTCAGAGTTCAAAGGTTGCCCACACCGGGCAGTGATCGGATGGACGCTCCATAGCGCGGAATTTGTAAGAAACTCCGGCTTCGCGGGCTTTGGGCAGCAGACCGTCGCTAGCCAGGATCAGGTCGATACGCAGGCCACGCTTGGGCTCCCGCTCAAAACCCTTGCTGCGATAGTCAAACCAGCTGAATGTCTGGGCCTCGTCAGGGTGAAGGTGCCGGAATACATCTGTGAAACCCCGGTTTTCAACCTGGGCCAGCCACTCCCGCTCCTCAGGAAGGAAGGAACACTTTCCGGTGCGTAACCAGCGCTTGGCGTTGTCCGGGCCTATCCCCACATCCTTATCGGTTGGGGAAATGTTCATGTCGCCCATAATGATCACCTGCCCGTCCCGTTGGTTCAGTTCGTCGAGCCAGACCATGAGATCTGCATAAAACTTTTCTTTTGCAGGAAATTTCACCGGGTGGTTGCGGTTCTCGCCCTGGGGAAAATAACCGTTGATAACGGTGAGCTTTTGACCGTTTACGGTAAAGTGACCAGCAATCATGCGGCGCTGGGCTTCCGCATCATCTCCCGGATAGCCTTTTACAATCCCGTCCGGCTCCATGCGGGAAAGCAGTGCCACGCCATAATGCGTCTTCTGGCCGTGAAAGTGTACGTGGTAGCCCAGTTCCCGAATGGCCTCTGCAGGGAACTCTTCATCTCTTACCTTGGTTTCCTGCAGGCCGATGAAATCGGGATTACAACCCTCAACCAGTGCTTCGAGCTGGTGCATGCGGGTACGTATACTATTGACGTTAAAAGACACGAACATCATTGCTGAAAAGTCTCCGGCTTAAGTTGCCGCAGGAGTTTAACACATTGAAAGCGGCGTACTGCTTTCCCGAAGAAAGGTGTTCAGGGGGTCAGATCACATTCGGGGTAATTGCTTACGGCGTACCGGATGGTTGCGGTATGGTTCTGGCTCACATTTTCACGCACGTTGGTCAGGCCGGAATAGACGGTAAGCGCACCTTGCCGGTTGTAGCCAAGAATGATGGGGTCTACGAGCAAGCCGAGCACAAGGTTGTCTGGCCGGATTTGCACAAGATGCTCCGCGTTTAACGAAGAGGGTTGAGCAGGTTCGAGAATGAACGCGTAATCCGTACCCCGGGTGGGCGCAAGAAAACGGAATCTGATGGACTCACCACCGGTCACCCTGTTCCAATTACGCCGCACCAGGTTGTCAAACCCTGCATCCACTACCAGGTTGTCGGAAACGTCAATCCGGCTGCGCTCAATATCACCTGACGGTGGCTGCCAGACAACCGATGCGGAGCCGGCATCCGGATAGGTTACGTCAAGGGTTTCGCCGAAATCCGGTTGCCGGTAATCAACGACCGGGCGAATAGCCGACGTGCTGTAATCGAGCCTTTTTTGGGCGAAAGACGTTGTACCGTCTCCCGACCGACGGACATAAACCACACGGTGCTCAAGCGGTTCGAACACGCCGTTGGTGCATGAGCCTTCTACAGTATGCTGCTCCTCATAGAGCTCTTTTCCATTGCTGCTTTCAGCCACTCCGCTGAACTGAAACACCCCGGCAAGGGCGGGCAGGGCGAAAGCACCCAGGGCAACGCCAACCAGCACAGGACACCGGCATTGATGCATCAGGCAAGCTCCGGATAAAGTGATTTACGGACAAACAGCAATAACGGGAAGATAACCAGCCAACCGATAGCCAGGGCAATCAGTGAGGGAGCAAGCTGAGGTAATTCAACAATGCCGATTTTGCTCGCAGACCAGTAGGCGAATGGACCGGCAACCGGCGCAAACACAAAGGCCAGCCAGACTTTCCGGCTCATCCAGTTCAGTGAGTGGCTGAGCGTTGTCATGAAGATGGCCCAGATAGCCACAAGCCAGGGAGGCGTAATCAGAACTGCACCGGTGCCATCGTCCAGTACCCCGAGCCGGAACCAGAGCCCGTCCAATAAAGCACCCGCAACCGTACCCAGCCCTATGAACTGGAGTTCCGTAAACCGGTTCTGGCTTACCAGGGCGAAGTGGATTGCCAGAAAGACCAGAACCAGCAGCGGACCCAGCAGATGAGGGTAGGCTACACAGGCAAACCATCCGATCTGGAATAGTATAAAATTCAGTACATTACGGGTTGTTTCGGACGTAATCATACACTCAGTATGTTCTGTCGCTTATTGCCGGGCTTGGCGAAAACCAATTGCGACACACCGATAGCCCGCTCACTGAAACCTGCTTCGCAATAGGCAAAATAGAAGTGCCAGAGCTTGCGAAACGCCTGGTCGTACCCCATGGATTCGAGTTTTTCCCGGTTCGCCATAAAACGATCACACCAGTCGCGAAGTGTACGGGCGTAGTGAAAACCGGTGTCTTCAGCGTGGGTCAGTACAAGATTCGTCTGGTTGCACACAGATTCCAGCATCGCGCCGAAGGAGGGAATAAAACTGCCAGGGAAGATAAAGCGCTGAATGAAATCCACGTTTTTCAGGGCGCGCTGGTAGCGCTGTTCCGGCATGTTGATGGCCTGAACCAGGGCCAGGCCGTCGGGTTTTAGCAAGGTATTGATCTGGCTGAAGTAACTGTCCAGAAACTGTGGCCCAACCGCCTCGATCATCTCGATGGAGACCAGTTTGTCGAACTGGCCGGCCAGATCGCGATAATCATCAAACAGCAGGGTAATCCTGTTCTCCAGGCCTTCACGGCGCACACGTTCCTGTGCGAGCTCAAGCTGCTCCCTGGAGATGGTGGTTGTGGTTACGTGGCAGCCATAGTGTTTTGCAGCGTGTATCGCAAAACCACCCCAGCCGGTTCCGATTTCGATAACCCGGTCGCCCGGCTTCAGATCCAGTTTCCGACAAATGGTATCGAGTTTGAAAACCGCCGCTTCCTCCAGGGTTGCTTCATCACTCGGATAGATGGCGGATGAATACATCATGGTGGGGTCGAGAAACGTCTCGAACAGGTCATTACCCAGATCGTAGTGGGCGCTGATGTTCTTCCGCGAACCGTCTCTGGTATTCCGGTTCAGCCAGTGCAGTGCTTTAAGCGCAGGCCTGGTTACCCAACTGAACCGGTCTTCGAACTGGTTCATGCGCTCCACATTGCGGGTAAAGAATCGCAACAGGGCAACCAGATCCGGGGACGACCAGTCGCCGGCAACAAAGGCCTCCGCCGCGCCGACGCTGCCCCCGGTGAGCAAATCCCGCCAGGTGCTCGGGTGATGAACAACAAGCTCGGCAACCTTATGACTACTGTTCCCGTCACCAAATACCAGATCGCTCATGCCATGTTCGCGAATGGTCAGAGTTCCTTCGCCGAGTTGTTTCAACTGCTGGATAACCAGGCCTCGTGCGATCCGGCTTGTTAAGGACGCGCTCTGTTGTGGCTTGACAATACCGTTGGCCGATGTATTCAGGTTCTCCATGAGCTTACTTTTCCTCGAGTCTTGTTTGGGTCGTCTGCACTGGTTACATCCGCGCCCTTATCTCCGGCTCCCAGACCATGGGCCGGGTCGTTTTCAGAAAGCTTGTCAGGATGGGTGTAGAACGGAGCTCCCTTGAGCTTCAACTTCAGTGCGTGCCAGTAAATGCCAGCCGCCACCTTCAGTGCTTCTGCCGGGAACTGGCGCAGGCTTCTATGGAGTGTTTTACGCGTGAGAGGGGTTCTCTGGACTACCAGTGTGGCATCAAAATGTTTTTTCCCTTCCTCCAGCACGTTCATATGGATTCGCAACTCCGGACCCCGGAAGCTGAATGTCCACTCGTAGTGCTGCGCCATGGCATTGAAGGGGGAAACATGAAAACGCTTTCGGAAGCTGAACTGCTCCGTGCGCCAGCCTGCTGAATTGGCCTTTCTGTTGGTGGTTTCCAGACAGTAGACGTGACGTTCATGCCAGGGCGTGTTGGTAATCTGGGCAACAATGACGGCAGGTACGTCACCCGCCGCGCCACTCTCACCAGCGCGGTAACAAAAGTAAAAACTGACAGGGTTAAATACGTAGCCCGCATATCGGGGGTGGGTTATCAGCTCAACGGTGCCGTCCGGGTACCAGCCTGTGGCGGATTTAACCTGCTCGCGCACGGCACGGGACAGGTCACCCGCCTCTGGCCGAAAGTAGTCCTTGCGCTTCAGGGACAACCAGTTGAAACGTTCCAGGGAAAAAAACGGGCTTATGCTGGTAACCTGATGCCACTCGTCTGTATCCAGCGCCAGCATCCCCGTGTGGTATTCAAACTCGTGTTTGACGGGATAAAGCCGACGATGCCGGATGCTACCCTGTAACCATTGAGTATCCATGTTCAGAACTCCACACCGAGGTCGCGGGTTACCCTGAGAGCGCTGCGTACGCCATCTTCATGGAACCCGTTGAACCAGTAGGCTCCGCAATAATGCGTGCGGTTCCTGTTGCCAATCTCTGAATAACGCTCCTGGGCTTCCACCGCGTCAAGTGTGAACACGGGGTGGGAATAATTAAAGCGCTTGATTACCTTGTCCGGGGCGATGTCCTGGCTGCGATTCAGGGTTACACAAAAGGTCTCCGGCGCATTCAGGAAGTTCTGCAGAATGTTCATGTTGTAAGTAACCGAAACCGGCTCGGTGCTGTGCCCGGGAATAAAATAGTTCCAGGCGGCCCAGGCTCTGCGGTTTTCCGGCAGCAGGCTGCTGTCGGTATGCAATACAACGTCGTTTTTCTGATAAGGAATGGCACCGAGAATAGCGCGCTCCCTGTCGCTCGGGTCCGTCAGCATGGCCAGTGCCTGATCGCTGTGGCAACCGAAGATTACCTGATCAAACTCATGGGTCTGGCCCTGTGCAATAACCGTTACACCCGTTGCATTGCGGGTAACTGCCTCAACGGGAGTGTTGAGGTTCGTGCGCTCGCCCAGGCGCTCCATCATGGCCTTAACATACTGGGCGGAACCGCCGGAAATGACCCGCCACGTAGGGCGGTCATCAACTGACAGCATGCCGTGGTTATTGAAAAACTGCAGAAAAAAACGGATTGGAAACTGTTCCAGCACGATTTCCGGCGCCGACCATATAGCAGCCCCCATCGGAACAATGTAGTAGTTCCTGAAATACCGGGAATAGCCGTTGCGGTTCAGGTATTCACCAAGGGTCTCCGTGCTCCGGATTATACCGGCCGCCATGTCCGCCCGGGTTTCCTTGTTGAACCTCAGGATCTCCCGGACCATATTCAGAAAACGCAGGTTGAACAGGTTCCTGCGCTGGGCGAAAAGGGTATTCAGGCTGGTGCCGTTGTACTGCAGACCGGTGGTCTTGCAGTCCACGCTGAAGCTCATGTCACTGACTTCCGAAGGCACACCTAACCGCTCCATCAGGCGCATGAAGTTGGGGTATGTCCAGTCGTTGAATACAATAAATCCGGTGTTTACTGGCCAGGTTCGCCCGCCAGACTCCACGTATTCGGTATTGGTGTGCCCGCCTGCGTAGTTGCCGGCCTCGAAGAGTTGTACATCGTATTTTTCAGCGAGAAGCCATGCTGCGGTGAGGCCGGATACTCCGGCGCCAATCACAGCAATACGCTGACGATCATTGGTCATTCTCAGGATTCCTGTTCACTGGGGCGTTTACGGGCCATGGAGGCAGCCATGTGATCTATAACGGGCTGGGGCAGGGCGCCGAGGCACTTCAGTACCCATGTAAAGCGTTTCGGAAAGGCAATGTCGTTATGCCCCCTGGCCAGCCCGCTAATGATGCGTTCAGCGGCGTTTTCGGCGGTTACCAGAAACGGCATGGGGAAGTCATTGCGATCAGTAAGCGGCGTTTTCACAAAGCCGGGGGAAACCAGCACCACATCAATGCCTTCGGCAGCCAGATCCGCCCGTAAGCTGTGTGCAAAATAGGCCAGAGCCGCTTTTGAGGCGCCGTAGCCCTCGGCGCGGGCAAAGGGAAACCACCAGGCAGAGGAGCCCACAATCACAAGTGTCGCAGGCAGGCCGCTGGCACGGGTGCGCCGCAATGCTGGCAGGGCTATCTCGACGCAGCGGGCGGTACCGATTACGTTGGTTTTGATGTTATTTTCTATGACATCACTGGTGTAATCGGCAATCTCCAGGTACTCACATGTGCCAGCATTCAGAATAGCCATATTGAGGCTGCCGTACGCTTCCAGAGCAGGCGCAATGGACAGCAGATCCTCCTTACAGGTCGTGTCTGCTACCGCCGGCTTGATACGTTCCGGCGCCAGCTGCGCCAACCGTTCAAGGGGTTCAGGCCTGCGCCCGGTAATCAGCAGCCTGTGCCCACCACGAACCAGAGCGCGGGTGACGGATTCGCCAATGCCTGAGCCGGCGCCGGTAATCCAGACATTGGATACGGTGTCGAGGCGCCTGCTCATCCTGCGTAACCCTTTACCCAGCGGATAACGCCACCAATCACCGGCAGGTTCTCGTAAAGCAGTTGGCCGGCATCGAAATAATCCCTGTGATAACAGATCTTGCCGGCTTCAATCTCAAGATGACTTATGCCTGCTACCTGTATTTCCCGGCCACCCCGAATGCGCTTGTGCCGCAGGTGCATCAACCATGGAATGGTTGCAAACCGCCCCTGAACTACCGAATCGTCAAACTCAAAACGGCAGGAAATAACGTTAGCGTAAGCGCCCGCAAAATAGTGATTCAACGCATCAATGCCCTCCACAGAACCCAGCGGGTCAATAAATCTTATGTCGCCACTGTAAACTGTCGGCAACTTGCCCAGATTGCCTTTATCCAACTGGTTAAACAGTACCCGGAATTCTTCCAGTACTGCTGGCACCGGGGAATCCCGATGGCCTACTTCAATCGCCGGAGCAGAGTTCATGATTGCTCCCTCCTTTTCTGATCGCGTTCACGGGTTTCCTGCTGGATATGCATGGGAATGGGGTTCATGTCCCAGATTATGCCCAGTTTCGACAACACCCAAAGGCCATACCAGGTCATATCGATTTCGTACCAGCGAAACCCCTGGCGCACAGACTGGGGCCAGCGGTGGTGGTTGTTATGCCAGCCCTCGCCAAGGGTCAGGAGGGCGAGCCAGAAATTGTTGCGGCTGTCGTCGGAGGTCTCGAAGCGACGCTTACCCCATACATGGGAGAGTGAATTGATGGACACGGTGGCGTGAAACAGCGCTACGGTGGATATGAAGAAGCCCCAAACCAGCATCTGTAAACCATTGGTGCCAAGGCCCGGCGCCCATTTTGCCAGCGCTTCACCGAGGCCGAATATGAGAAGGGCTGCCGCTGCCGGTACCAGAGCATCAAAGCGATTGATAAGCCTGAGTTCCGGAAATTTCAGCCAGTCGCGGATTCGCCGCTCGTCGGTGACAAAGCCGGCATCACAGGTAAACCAGCCCATGTGGGACCACCAGAAACCACCCTGGTGGGGCGAGTGCAAATCCTGTTCGCGGTCGGAGTGCTGGTGATGGTGCCGATGATGGGCAGCCCACCATAAGGGCCCGCGCTGGGCAGCACTGGCGCCAAGAATGGCGAACACAAACTGGGCCGGACGGCTGGTTTTGAATGTCTTGTGCGCAAAATACCGATGATAGAATCCGGTGATGGCAAACATCCGCACGACGAAAAATAACACCGCAAACCCGGCTGCAAATGCGCTGACTCCTGTGAAGAAGGCCAGGAAACAGGCCAGGTGCAGCGCCAGAAACGGAATAACCCGCACAATATTGAAGGAACGGGAGGAAACATCAATGTGATCCGAACCTGCCTCGGAATCGAACCACCTGAGGATGTTAATAAATACGGTTTGCACTCGGGTCATACCCTGATTGCCCTTTTTTCTCTGAATTGAACCTGAACAGCGCGGTAACTGGAATTTCCGGGCCCTGCCGCTTGATGGTTTGTACGCTTTGACCACAGCATCTGGATGCACCACAAATCATGTTTAATGAGTCGATTAAGTCACCGGTTATACGCCGCATTGCAATTGTTGGTTCAGGTCTTGCTGGCCTGACTGCAGCTATTTTGCTCAAACAGCAAGGGCATGATGTAACGGTATTTGAAAAAAGCCGCGGACCTGGTGGAAGGCTGGCCGCAAAGCGGATTAAAGGAGGCTCTGTGGACATAGGCGCCCAGTACTTCACCTCACGCAACCCGGATTTTCTTCCCTTCCTGACCGAGTTTGCCGGGCCGGAGAGCTTCGCCGTCTGGGAGGGCCAATTCGGCTTTCAGGATAAAGAAACCCGGTGGCACGCATTTCCCGAGGAGTTGCGTTACGTCGGCACGCCCAGAATGACCGCGGTTTCCCGAGCGCTGTCTGCACATGTGAAGGTGGTTGCGGAAACCCGTATTGAACGCATGACACAAACCGGAAATCGCTGGATTCTCAAAGACACCAGCGGTGTGCAAACAGGAGAGTTTGATCAGGTTATTATCACGGCGCCACCCGCCCAGGCCAGAGAACTCCTTGCCCAAAGCCATCTGCCCCAACTGGCAACCCGGCTTGATGATGCCGTAAACCGTGTATTGCCTTGCTGGGCTGTTGCGGCCCACTTTGAAGCGAATCCCTGGCCACGCCATGAGGGGATGCGGTGTGACCATCCTGTGCTTTTCTGGGTAGCCAACAATTCCAGCAAGCCCGGCCGGGAGCCCTCAGGACCGGGCGGGAAAGGCGTCTGGTGGGTGCTTCATGCGACCCCGGAGTGGACACAGAACCATGCTGACGCTTCGCCTGCGCAGGTGGAAAAGGAGCTTGTTGCTGCTTTCAGGGACCTGACCGGTACCGGGGTAGGCGTTACCGATACGGTGGACCATCGCTGGCTGTATGCGCGCTGCGAGGGTGGTGACAATCCAGGTTACCTGTGGTTTCCGAAGCAGAGCATCGGCCTTGCCGGCGACTGGCTCAGTGGGGGCCGGGTTGAAGGCGCCTTTGACAGCGCCTGCAGCCTGGTAGCCGCGTGCAGTGAAGATAACGGTTAGTTGGTGATTCCCGGTGCAAGGTCCCGGGCGTTTTCCGGGCGGGTATAAAAGTGGGTAATGGTTCCGTCGCTGAATTTGCTGAAAAAGGCACTGACATCGGTAATCTTTTTCAGTGAGCGCTTGCGGTTGACCGGATCCCTGAGCAGCACTTTGATTCCGTTGAAATTGTCCTGGATGTTGGAGAAGCGGGCGTGCATGGAGCAGGTAACCACATGGGCGGGGTTCAGTTCCATGGCCTCCGCCAGCCAGGCGCTATGGCTGGCAATGGCACTGGCGGACAAATCTTCCCGTGTATCCAGATGGTTCAGTTTTATCCGATTAACGATGCAGAAGGAAAAACTTTCCGGGCGTTGGCGGGCAACTTTCCGGAAGGCTTCCCAGAAAAAGTTATCGGTGAGTTCCGCAAAGTAACGCATGTTGCTCAGGCAGGTGTCTATCCAGGCAAAATTCTCCGGGTCTTCCAGAACTTCGTTGATCGCCTCGCGCAGCAGCCAGTCAAACCCCAGCGCTGTTTTGTGGGCGTAAACCTTGCGGTACATCTGGTAGCGGCTGTATACGAAATCTTCCAGTGCTCCCAGGCCTTTCTGGGTGATTGCCAGCCCCAGCCAGGGCTCGGATTTATCCCAGCCAAAGCGCAGGTTGCTGAGAAGGTGGTCCAGGTTGAACCCCCCGATGGTGACCGATGAGTGAAAGCCATCCCTGAGCATGTAGTCGGCCCGGTCAGCATCAATTTCCCCTGAAACAATTGACGACAGCAGGTCCAGAACCAGCCGTGGGATGTTTTCGCTGATCACTGATCCTGCTTCCGCATCACCGCCTGCAATAAAACCCCAGAAGGTGCGGGCATGGAGGCAGAAGGCTTCGCTCGGTGTTACGGTGGTGGTCTCCATAATGCCGATAACATCCTGTTTGTGCAGCCCGGCGCTCTCCAGATCCACGGCAGACAAAACTTCGTGGGCAACACGAACCGAATAGTGTTCATGCTCAAGTTCTTCGGGTTCTTCCGTGTGGTAGGCAGAATAATCAATGCCTTCCCATAAATCGGCAAAGCGCCCCGGTCGCCTCATGAGATCGCCAATGCGCTGCGCCTTGGTGAATTGGTGGGAGAAGCTGGAGTGTCCGCTGTCATGAAGCAAGCAGCCGAGACGTATGATTTTTGCCAGGTAATCGATGGCGTCCAGCTGGCTCAGGCTCAGGTCGGTATTGTCGCTGAGCTGGCGTTCACGCAGGTAGGCGTCAATCATGGAGCGGAACATGCGCGTGCCTACGTACATCACACCGATGCTGTGCAGGAAACGGGAATGCGTTGCACCCGGAAAAACCAGGCTGAGAATGTCGTTCTGGCAGATGTTGCGCAGGCGCTGAAAAAGCGGGTGGTCAATCACCTGCACTTCATGGCGGTATAACGGAATTGCGCCGTGAACCGGGTCCATGATCAGCTTGTCATAAGCCCCCAAGAGGTCGTTTACCGCTCTTCTCATTCGCAGGAATCTCCGGATTTCGCCATACTGGCCTTGTTATATCGCAAGGGCGTGCCAAAATAGGTTTTGAAACGCCATTTTTCGTTTATCGCTGGTAGTTTAGGGCAGCAGCCATGACCTCGCGCACCGGGCGCCTACTGATTAGAATTCTGATAATCGATGCCGACGAGACGGCTCGCTTGGAACTTGCGCGCTACCTTGAAACCAGAGGGTTTTACGTTTCTGGTTGTCGCGATCTTGCCGCCGCAAATGCAGCCATTGACGATAACATGCCCGACGTTATCTTTGCAGATCTTCCTCCCGCGCAGATAGAGAGCCTTGCAGATCGTCTTGAAGATATGGAGTCCCTTACGCCCATTGTTGCCTGTTCGGCCACCGAATGCAGCAAGCACGTTGTTGATGCGTTGCGGGCAGGCGCCGCCGATTTCGTACTCAAGCCATTTGGCAAGGACAAAAAAGCACTGGGTGATGTGATTCGCAAACTGCTTGACCGGGTTCGGGTGGGCCGCCTTAATCAGCTGTACAGGCAAGAGCTGGAAGACGCCAACCGCGATCTTCGGGACGGGATTGCCGAGTTGCGGGCAGACCAGAGTGCAGGGCGTAAAGTACAGTTACGCATGTTGCCCGAGAATGAGCGGTTCACGGGTGGGCTGTACGTGGATCACCTGATTAAGCCGTCTTTGTATCTGAGCGGGGACTTTCTGGATTATTTTGCGCTGACGGACGACAAAACGCTGGTGTACATTGCCGATGTGTCTGGTCATGGTGCCAGCTCGGCGTTCGTAACCGTGTTACTGAAAAACCTCAGTAATCGCTTGCAGCGTAACCTCCGGCGCGGCTCCAGTGACGATATTCTTTATCCGGAACGGTTCCTTGAGCGAATCAACTCGGAACTGCTCGATACCGGCCTTGGCAAACACGTTACAATTTTTGTTGGTATCATCTCTCTCAGTGAGCGTAAATTACAATACGCGGTAGGTGCGCACTTCCCGATGCCCGTGCTTTCGTTTGAGGGCGGAGAAACGGCGTTTCTGGAGGGTAGCGGCCTTCCGGTCGGGCTGTTTGAATCACCGCAGTGGGAAGTATACGAGGTGCCGCTGGACAAACCTTTTCATCTGATTCTGTTTTCGGACGGCATTCTTGAAGTCATCGACAAAAAGAGTCTTGATGAAAAGGAACAGAGACTACTTGAACTCGTATCTGGAGGTCGTCACACTGTCGCATCTCTGAGCGAGGCTCTCAATCTCGACGAGATCACAGAGTTACCGGACGATATCGGTATTGTGACGGTTACCGACACAGGTTCAGTGTCAGAAAACACGTCGTTGAAATAGTGGCAGTGTCAAACATGGCTGGTTATAAAATCCTGCAGGCTGAGAAACAGGGCATATATGTCCTGAAGTTTATTGGAGAAATCCGGCTGAATCTTTGTTGCACGCTGGACAATCTGGTTGACTCCATCACCCTGGATCCGCACTTCAAAACCGTGGTGATTGATCTCACGGAAACGGAAATCATTGATAGCACCACCCTTGGCCTGCTTGCCAAGATTGCCATGGCAGCGCAAAAGCAAAGCCATTTTTTGCCTACACTGATTTCCACCAACCCGGATATTACCCGTATCATTACCTCCATGGGATTCGACAAGATCTTTATCATTGTTCGTGAGCCTGCCTCACGAATTGAGGAGCTTGAAGAAATACCTGTTTTGAAGGCCAGCGAGCAGGACGTTCGTGACAAGGTACTGGATGCCCATAAAGTGCTCATGGGGCTGAACAAACAAAACCGCGAAGAGTTCAAGAATCTGGTGCGTGCACTGGAATGCGAAGAGCACGACTGATACGCCGCATTGGCTTTTCCAGGTCCGCAGGTTCAGACCGGATTCGATAAAAAGACGGAACAACGGTTTCAAATAAAACGGAAGAACTATGCCTGAAACAACTGTGCCCCTTGCGAACGGGGCCAACGAACCGGGGCACGACGTTGCAGTTCTGGGGGGAGGCAGCTTCGGCACTGCCATGGCAAAAGTGCTTGGCGAAAAGGGCCATCGGGTTCATTTCTGGATGCGCGATCAGGCCCAGGCGGACGAGATTCGCGCAACCGGTATTAACAGTCGCTATATGCCCGGTGTGGAGATCAGGGGTGATATACAGCCCACGACGAATCTTGCAGATGCCGTCAACAACGCGGAAATTGTGTTTGTTGCCATTCCCAGCAAGGCCTTTCGTCCCGTTATCCGCGAAAACAGCGACAAGTTCCGGGAAGGGCAAATTGTTGTCAGTTTGACCAAGGGCATCGAAGCCCACGGCTTCAAACTCATGAGCGAGATCCTTCTGGAGGAAATTCCCCGTTGTCGTACGGGTGTCCTGAGCGGGCCGAACCTGGCCAGCGAAATCGCAAACCGCGACCTCACGGCGACGGTGATCGCAGCGAAGGATCCTGATGTCCGGCGAACGGTTCAGGACTTGCTTGGCTGTGAGTACTTCCGTGTTTATGCGAACGTGGATGTGTACGGCGTAGAGCTGGCGGGCGCCCTCAAGAATATCTATGCCATAGTGGCGGGCCTGGCCTCTGCATTGAATATGGGCGAAAACGCCAAGGCCATGCTTATCACCCGGGGCCTTGCAGAAATGAGCCGTTTCGCTGTCAGCCTTGGCGCCAACCCGATGACGTTTATGGGGCTGGCCGGTGTGGGCGATTTGATTGTTACCTGCACTTCCTCCAAAAGCCGCAACTTTCGGGTAGGTTATGCCGTGGGCCAGGGCAAGAAACTGGATGACGCAGTGGCGGAACTGGGCCAGGTTGCCGAGGGCATTTACACGCTCAAGCTGGTGAAAGAAAAGGCCGAGTCTATTGGCATATACATGCCCCTTGTGCGCGGCCTTTATGAAATCCTTTACGGGGGTGCGTCTATCAGTGCGGTTATCAATAGCCTGATGATGTCAGTTCAGAACTCGGATGTGGAGTTTATTCTACCCCGGACAATTGCAGAATAACTGGACCATTCACTGGGGGGAGGTTGGCCGTGCAACTGCTTATCATGCGTCATGGTGAGGCTGGCTGGCACGCTCTGGATCAGGAGCGCACACTGACTGACGCTGGCCGGCACCAGGTTGCTGAATGTGCAGCCCAGATTGCAGCATCACCCTGGCGCCCGCGCCAGATCTGGAGCAGCCCCTATGTGCGAGCCAGGCAGACGGCAGCCATTGTTTCAGAGATCCTGAATTGTCCAATTGAAGAAAAGTCCTTTATTACGCCGGAAGACGACCCCGGAGTCTGTCTTGAGGCTTTGCTTGAAAACACATGCTCACCTTTGATGCTGGTATCCCACATGCCTCTGGTGGGCAGCCTCTCCACCTTGCTGGTTGACGGGCACCGTCGCGGCATTCCCTTTATGACTTCCCAGGCCGTTGTGCTCGACATGCCCGTGGTCGGCCCCGGCTGTGCGGACTTGAAAGCCCAGTTTTTGCCCTGATTGTCTTGATAAACAGACTTCTTTACGGAGCCCAGAGACATGAGTCAGAACCCGGAAAACCTTGTGGAGCAGGTGCAGGAAACCTCAAAGAATCTCAGCCGGCCTCCAATCGATAAATGGCATCCGGAGCTTTCCGGCGACATGGATCTTCGCATAAACCGTGAGGGACAATGGATTCATAAAGGCGAGCCTCTGGGCCGGGAAGCCATTGTCAGACTCTTCTCTACAATTCTTCGCCGGGAGGAAGACGGTGAGTATTACCTGGTAACGCCGGTGGAGAAGTGGCGCATCCAGGTGGACGACACGCCCTTGCTTGCCCACTCCTTTCAACTGGAGGGCAGTGGTGAGGGGCAAGTCATCAAATTCACAACCAATGTGGGTGAGACCATCGAAGTAGGGGACGAGCACCCACTCTCCGTTGGAAGTTACGAAGATACCGGGCAGCCCAGGCCTGTGATTCGGGTACGGCACGGCCTCGACGCACGGCTTGTAACCGCAGCTTATTACGATCTGGCGGAGCATGTGGTTGAGCAGACGGTTGATGGAAAAACGGTTTTGGGCGTATTCAGCGCGGGAAATTTTTACAAAATCGGGCCAGGCGGTTGAAAAGCATTGCCTAGCCCCCAGACATTACGGTAGAAAACGCACCAGTTGAATTGTTAAACTGTGTTTTCATGCTTGTTACGAGCCTGGCTCTCTAACGAGGCCTGGTGGTCGTCAGTCCCTCTGTGCAGTTTGGCTGTTCATGATTACTTTCGATTACCTTTAATCAAACATACAGTCATTGCGACACCCAAGGAGATCACATGGCCCAACCTCGTGTTGTCACCATCCATTACACGCTCACCAACAACCAGGGAGAAGAACTGGATTCTTCCCGCGGAGAAGGTCGTGAGCCACTGTCCTATCTGGAAGGTGCCCAGAACATCATTGGTGGACTGGAAAGTGCACTAAGCGAAAAGAACCCAGGCGATCAGGTAAAGGTTTCTGTAGAACCTGCCGAAGGCTATGGCGAAGTGAACGAAGAGCTGGTTCAGCCGGTTCCCCGTACCGCCTTTGAAGGCGTTGACACGATCGAGCCGGGGATGCAGTTCCAGGCGCAGACCCCGGGCGGCCCTCAGGTTGTGCGTGTTGTGGAAGTTAACGAAGAAACCGTCACCATTGACGCAAACCATCCGTTGGCTGGCGAAACCCTGCACTTCGACGTGGAAATTATCGAAGCGCGCGACGCCACTGATGAAGAACAGGAACACGGCCACGCTCACTAAATCGAGAGCGATGGACCAGCTTTCGGAAAGGCTCCTGCGGGAGCCTTTTTCTATGGTGAAAAGAATAACAAAGCTGTACCCGGCGTTAAACAGGCACAAAAAAATGGAGATGCAGCGTTAACCGCACCTCCATTTTTTCGCGCATCGATATAACCGGTGCGCATTGCTCAGCGCTGGCCAGTATCGCGCTTACATGTTTGGATAGTTGGGGCCACCGCCACCTTCGGGGGTTACCCAGGTAATATTCTGGGAGGGATCCTTGATATCACAGGTTTTGCAGTGAACGCAGTTCTGGGCGTTGATCTGAAACTTCTTGCCGCTACCATCTTCTGCTTCCACAACTTCGTAAACGCCTGCAGGGCAGTAACGTTGAGCAGGCTCATCGTATTTGGGCAGGTTTACTTTGATGGGAATATCGGGATCCGTCAGCTTGAGATGGATCGGCTGGTCTTCCGCGTGGTTGGTGTTGGAAATGAATACCGACGTCAGGCGGTCGAAGGTCAGCTTGTTATCAGGCTTCGGATAGGTGATTTTCTTGCATTCAGCCGCTGGCTTCAGCGTTGCATAATCCGGAGTCAGATCGCGGAAGGTAAAGGGCAGGCTGCGACCCAGTATGTTCTGTTCCAAGAAGGCGATAGCACCGCCAATGAAGTTACCGAACTTGTGCATTGCCGGCCCGAAGTTACGCTCGTCATAAAGCTCTTTATATAACCAGCTTTCTTTGAACCGATCGCCAAAGCTGGTGATCTCTTCACCCGTCTGGCCATTCTTCAAGGCTTCAAATACAGCCTCTGCGCCCAGCAAGCCTGACTTCATTGCCGTATGGGAGCCTTTGATCTTGGAGCCGTTCAGGGTGCCGGCATCACAACCGAGCAGCAGACCACCAGGGAAGCTCATCTTGGGCAGGGCGTTGAAACCACCTTTGGTAATAGCACGAGCACCGTAAGACACGCGTTTTCCACCTTCGAGGTACTTTTTTATCTCCGGGTGCAGCTTCAGGCGCTGAAATTCTCCGAACGGGCTCATGTGAGGATTGCTGTAGGAGAGGTCTGAAATAAGTCCTACATAAGCCTGACCATTCTCAAGGTGGTACAGGAAGGAGCCTCCTGTTGAACCACTCTCGTTAAGGGGCCAGCCGGTGGTGTGGATTACAAGACCCGGTTCGTGCTTCTCCGGGTCGATATCCCACAATTCCTTGATACCGATACCGTAGTGCTGGGGGTCTTTACCTTCATCAAGCTTGAAATCATTGATCAGGCGCTTGCCCAGGTGACCACGACAGCCTTCTGTAAACAGTGTGTACTTGGCACGCAATTCCATGCCCGGCATGTAGCCTTCTTTTTCAGAACCGTCGCGGGCAACACCCATGTCACCGGTAAGAATGCCTTTTACCTGACCGTCTTCCACAATGGTCTCGGCAGCAGCAAAGCCCGGATATACTTCTACACCCAGTGCTTCGGCCTGCTCGGCGAGCCAGCGGCAAAGATTGCCGAGGCTGATAATGTAATTGCCGTGGTTGTGCATGTTCCTGGGCACAAAGGCATTGGGAATTTTAGTCGCTTTTTCCTGGTTTCTGAGCAGGAAAATATCATCACGGGTGACGGGAGTATTCAGCGGGGCGCCTTTCTCTTTCCAGTCCGGGAAAAGTTCGTTAAGTGCAGTGGGCTCGAATACGGTACCGGCCAGAATGTGAGCGCCGATCTCGGAACCTTTTTCCACTACGCATACCGTTAGTTCTTCGCCGGCCTCCTGTGCCAGCTGCATAACCCGGCAAGCAGCCGACAGTCCGGCAGGGCCGCCGCCGACGATAAGAACATCAAATTCCATCGATTCGCGTTCCACGTTGGTCTCCTCAAACATCTACAGTGGATATTATATGCCCGCAGGCTTTAATTACTTGAGCGTTATCATACCGGTTTATGCATTCCGACACGACTGCCTGCAGCCGGATACTCCCGTTTTTTACGGCCAAAGGATAACGTATTTGACGAATCAAACAAACGTTTGTTTGAAAGTTGAGCGGAGCTTTGGCATGGTAGATTTGTACTGTAATTCAGTGCGCTGGGCCTGTTATTCGCTGAATCAATGCGGCGTGCAGCCGTTGTATCATTGGCTGATTGGCTCAGGAAACACCCATGGCGCGTCCAACTGGACTATTGACCCGCATTATCTTTGCCGTCAGTATTAGCACGCCGTGACGGATGGCCCCAGTGCGAGGCCGCTGTTTGTAACGTTCGGTCTGAATACCCATAATTCCGGTATCTCTCCGAGTCGAAGCAATCGGGAATGCTCTGTAACCCGCCCGAGAAGGGCCTGTCCTGGAGTTTTCTGATTGAGAGTCATTAACCCATTGTAGAAGAACGAGGAATCTATGAAGGTTCTGGTCGCTGTAAAACGAGTAATCGACTACAACGTAAAGGTACGCGTCAAGCCGGATAACACTGGTGTTGATCTCGCCAACGTCAAAATGGCAATGAACCCGTTCTGCGAAATCGCTGTTGAAGAAGCGGTTCGCCTGAAAGAGAAGGGTGTTGCAAACGAAATCGTAGTGGTTTCCATCGGGCCAAAAGCCAGCCAGGAGCAAATCCGTACCGCTCTGGCACTGGGCGCGGACCGTGGCATCCATATTGAAACCGATGAAGAGGTCCAGTCTCTTGAAGCGGCCAAACTGTTGAAGGCCGTTGTTGAGAAAGAAGAGCCGAAACTGGTCATTCTCGGTAAACAGTCCATCGATTCCGATAACAACCAGACAGGCCAGATGCTGGCCGCGCTGACTGGCATGGGCCAGGGCACCTTCGCTTCCGAGGTGGTTGTTGATGGCGAAAAAGTCAATGTTACCCGTGAGGTAGACGGTGGTCTTATGACCCTTTCCCTGAATCTGCCGGCGGTCGTGACCACAGACCTGCGTCTGAACGAGCCGCGCTATGCGTCTTTGCCCAACATCATGAAGGCCAAGAAGAAGCCGCTCGATACCATGAGCCCGGCGGATCTGGGTGTTGAAATTGCACCGCGCCTGACCACTTTGAAAGTTGAAGCACCGGCCGGACGCCAGGCGGGTGTGAAAGTGGCCGACGTTGCCGAGCTGGTCGATAAACTGAAGAACGAAGCGAAGGTGATCTGAATGAGCATCCTTGTAATTGCTGAACACGACAACAGCAGCCTGAAGCAGGCGACCCTGAGTGTTGTAGCGGCTGCCAAAGCCATCGGTGGTGATATTGATGTACTGGTTGCCGGTGAAAACTGTGGCGCCGTGGCAGAAGCCGCCGCCAAGGCTGACAGTGTTGCCAAGGTACTGGTAGCCGACAACGCCGCCTATGGCCATTTCCTGGGCGAGAACCTGGCTGAGCTGGTTGCCGAACTGGGTAAAGGCTACAGCCACATTCTGGCCGCTGCCGGCACCACGGGTAAGGATTTCATGCCCCGTGTTGCGGCGCTGCTGGACGTTGCCCAGGTTTCCGACATCATTCGCGTTGAATCCGAAGACACCTTCGTTCGCCCGATCTACGCCGGTAATGCCATTGCGACGGTGAAAGCCGCCGACAGCATCAAGGTTGTTACCGTGCGCCCGACCGGTTTTGATCCGGTAGCTGCGGAAGGTGGTTCTGCCTCTGTTGAGCAGGTAGACGTTGTAAAAGATGCAGGCCTGTCTTCCTTTGTCAGTGAGCAGAAAGCCGAATCCGATCGCCCTGATCTTGCCAGTGCCGATATTGTTATTTCCGGTGGCCGTGGTATGCAGAATGGCGACAACTTCAAGATGCTGGAGCAGGTTGCTGATCTGCTGGGCGCCGGCATAGGCGCTTCCCGCGCTGCGGTTGATGCCGGTTTTGTACCCAACGACATGCAGGTTGGCCAGACAGGCAAGATTGTTGCACCGCAGCTGTACATTGCAGTGGGTATCTCCGGTGCCATTCAGCATCTGGCGGGTATGTCCGATTCCAAAGTGATCGTTGCGATCAACAAGGATGAAGAAGCGCCCATCTTCCAGGTTGCCGATTACGGCCTGGTGGCGGACCTGTTTGAAGCAGTACCGCAACTTGAGGAAGAGCTGAAGAAGGTTCTGTAACTTTCTGTCAGGCAACAAAAAAGGCACCTTCGAGTGTCTTTTTTGTTGCGCCATTATAAACTGTCACACTGTTCCAGCAATCCGCCTTCGGGTTCGGGTATCTCTATATGACCATCACCCCGTTTGCAGAGCTTGCCTGCCCGCTAGACGGTTCTGCATTGCATAACAAGGGTACCAGCTGGCAGTGCAGCAGCGGCCACAGTTTTGACATAGCCCGCCAGGGTTATGTTCATCTGTTGCCTGTCCAGCACAAGCGCTCAAAGCACCCAGGTGACAACAAAGACATGGTTTCCGCGCGCCGGAGATTTCTCAACGCCGGGTTTTATCAGCCCATCGCCGATGCCCTGGTCAGTGCGGTTTTTCCTGAAAATGTCAGCGAGACCTGCATTAGTTGCCTGGATGCCGGGTGCGGGGAGGGGTATTACCTGCGTTATCTCGCCAATAATGCACCCTCAACCGTGCATCTGACCCTGATGGGCCTGGATATATCCAAATGGGCTGTGGTGTCTGCGGCAAAACAGGACAAAATCCCGGCCTGGGTTGTCGGCAGTAATGCCAATTTGCCTGTATTGCCGGGTACACTGGATCGCATAATGTGCCTGTTCGGCTTTCCGGTGTATCCCGAGTTCGCACGGGTACTTCGTTCCGGAGGTGAAATCGTTCAGGTGGATGCAGGCCCGGATCATCTCAGAGAACTGAGGGAGATAATTTATCCTGAACTGAAAGAACCCCCGCCATCGATAGCTGCTGCGCCCGAGGGTTTCACAAGCATGGGCACATCCCTTGTTCGCTACAGCCTGAGTATTCCCGACAAAAGCGCTATTGCCGACATGCTGGCCATGACTCCACACATGTACCGGGCAGGGGCAGAAGGTCTCGCCCGGGCGGCAGAGCTTGAATCACTCGCCGTGACGGTCCAGGCTGTTATAAGGCGACTCAGAAAGGACTGATAGCCACTGCGGCTTACGGATCCTTGTCCGGTTGTTTTGCGCCGTTACCTTTTTGCAGGATGACCCGTTTTTCTGCTTTTGTGATGAACAGGGAGTCCGCAAGAATGTGCACGGCTTTACTGGTTGTGCGCACCGCGTGGTAAACTTTTTTGCTGGCGTTATCATGAGTTTTCCGCGCTTTATGGGCGTTTTTCCGGAACTCGTCATCCTTTGAAAAGCGGTCAACCAGGCTGAAAGTGGTATTGCTGATGGCTCTGTGCATTTTTTCCACCGCACTGGCGCTACCGGATACCGTATCTTCCAGAAGCTTCGCCCGGTTGCGAACCTCGTAAAGCTCCATGCGGCGTTTCTGAACAGTGCTGTTGGCCAGGATACGATAGGCATTCAGCTTACGCATGAGGTGTCTGGAGCGCTGTAGCTGCCTGGACCCATAGCAAAGGGCAGCCGATGCAATGATCAGCATAAGCAATGTGGAGGCCGTCTGAATAGTCACAGTGCGATACCCCTAGCGATACTCAATAGCCAGCTCCACATCAATGCCACGCTCTTCCATTTCTTCTTCAAGTTCTTTCATTACCTCCTGATAAACCATTTTGCGCACCATCATGGGGAGTTTGTCAGCCAGAAGGCGGGCAGAACGGGATTCACGCTTTGCCACGGAAATCGGGTTGAGTACTTTCAGCGTAAGGATCAGCTCGGGCTGTTTCTCCAGATTGAATAAAGGATCGCTGTGGCTGCTCTCGTTTACCATGCGGGTAACAATTTTGCGCTGCTCAATAACTTGCCAGCAAAGCACACCACTGAAAAAGGCGAGAAGTAAGCTGAGTATCAGGAGGAAAGTGACCAATTCGTGTCTCCGGGCATTCGTCTGATCGATATGCAACAGTGTGCCCTATACACAGGATTGTGCGATTGGCCGTAACGACGTTACACCGGCGGTCAGTATGAAGTTAGAACGCAGCCTCAAAACTGGTAAGATCCGTGTATTACGATTCCCGGTAAACATTCGGCAAACTCCCGGTAATACCCATAAAAGGACAGTCAATGACCAAATCAACAGACACCACCTACGACCTGGTTGTGTTCGGCGCCACCAGTTTTGTTGGCCAGATACTTACTCAATATCTGTTTGCTTCGTATGGCGTTTCCGGCGAGGTCAAGTGGGCCGTTGCCGGGCGTTCGGAATCCAGGCTCAATACGCTCAAGTCCCGGTTGGGAGCGGGCGCCGGGGATTTGCCGGTTATTCTTGCAGATGCCACCGACGATCAGTCTCTCAAGACCCTGTGTGAACAAACCCGCGTGGTTATCTCTACGGTGGGGCCTTACGCTCTGTACGGCGAACCCCTGGTGAAGGCTTGTGTCGAGACAGGCACCGATTATTGCGACCTGACCGGCGAGGTACAGTGGATCCGTCGCATGCTTGAACGCTATGAAGACCAGGCAAAGGCGTCCGGCGCACGAATTGTGCATTGCTGCGGGTTTGATTCCATCCCCTCGGATATGGGCGTGTGGTTCCTGCAACAGCAGGCAGAAAAAACTTTCGGCGAGCCCTGCCAGGATGTACGCATGCGGGTTAAAGTAGCGAAAGGCGGTCTTTCAGGCGGCACGGTTGCTTCCATGATCAACATAGCCAAGGAAGCCGCTGCCGATCCCAAGCTGCGCAAGGAACTGGCCAACCCTTTCTCCATCTCCCCACCGGAGCATCGCTCAAAGGTTCGCCAGCCCAGCCTGAAAGGTGCCCAGTTCGATAAAACATTCAACGTGTGGCTGGCACCGTTTGTGATGGCGGCAATCAATACCCGCGTAATACACCGTTCCAACGCCCTGCAAGATGCCCGTTACGGTATGGAATTCACTTACGATGAAGCCATGATGACGGGTACCGGCGCCAAGGGCCGCCTTACGGCTTATGGTATTACAGCGGCGCTGGCAGGCTTTCTGACCGCTTCTGCCATCAAGCCCACCCGCTGGCTGGTAGAAAAGTTTGTACCCCAGCCTGGTGAGGGCCCCAGCCCGGAAGATCAGAAAGCCGGATTTTACGACCTGCGCTTTGTGGGGCGAACCCGGGACGGTAAAACCATGATCACCAAAGTGACCGGCGATGCGGACCCGGGCTATGGCTCTACCAGTAAAATGCTGGGGGAAGCCGGCATGTGCCTGGCATTCGATGTTCCCGCCGATCAGCCGGGCGGTTTCTGGACGCCGGCATCGCTACTCAACGGCAAGCTGCTGGAGCGCCTCACCAGCAAAGCCGGCCTGACCTTCGAGGTGGTTGAAACCCGCTAAACGTGCGGGTTCAAACCCCCAACTGAATCACACGGTCGGTGCCCGGAAGGGCATCCGGCCCGTGTGCCAGGCTAATCACCGTTTTGCCTTCGAGCCAGGGATCCATTTGCCGGGTTATTTTTTCTCGTGTGGCTGTATCCACCCCGGTAAACGGCTCATCCAGTATCAGCAAAGAGGCAGGGCTCATTAGTACCCTGGCAAGGGCGACACGGCGCGCCTCGCCACCGGAAAGCCGGCTTCCGGAACTCCCCAGCCATGTATCAAGCTGATCCTCTTCTGTGCGAAACCGTTCCGCCAGATCCACCAACTCCAGTACGCGCCAGAGCCGTGCATCGCTTGCATCCGGGTCGCCCAGCAGCAGGTTTGCCCGCAAGGTATCTTCAAATAACACGGTTTTCTGTGTCAGATATGCACACGGAAGGCTTGCGCAGGCACCGTTTGATGGAATCAGAAGCCCGGAAAAAACATCCGCAAGGGAGGATTTTCCGCTCCCGGAATGCCCGAGAATACCTAGACGTTCGCCTGTTTTTACCTGCAGATCAAAGTGTGTAAAAAGCGGCGCATGCTCCGGATACTTGATCTTCATATCTTTCGCGATCAGAGCGGTGTCTGCGGGCAGGGAAATGTCCCCTGACGCCACCGGCCACTCTGCATTCCTGCAATCACGGTTCAGGCGTGCAGCCGACGCCTGTGTGGCTCCCAGCTTTCCGAAGGCCTCGGGCAGCATGCTGTAGACTTCCGCAAGGCCGAGCAACGCGATGGGCAACAGAACCAGTACAGGCCCGGAAATTGCACCAGAGCGGAACAACTCAAAGCCGGCCCAGAGCGCAAAAACCGCAGACAGGTTGATCAGCAAATTGGAACCGGCCAGATGCCAGCCAGTGCGGGAGTCAGCCTTTACCTGCTCGGACACGGCCTGGTGTGCCTGGCGCATAAGCCATGCGCCATGCTTGCCGGTGCGACCTGCTGCCGTGAGCTCAGCAAAGCCTTCCAGATGCTCAACAACGGCCATTCGGAGAGCTTCCTGCTGATCACTCTGGCGTGAGGCAATTTTTACCGTTCGCACATAAACCGCGAGGGTCGCAAGCACAAAAGCCACGCCGAGCATCAAAACAACGCCGGTGGCAATACGGATATCAAATAATACCGCTGCCAGAGCAAACAGAACCAGCGTAACGAACGCTGCCAGGCTTGCTGGCGCAATCAGGCGCAAGTACAGGGTGTCCAGCGCATCAACATCACTGGTCAGCCTGGATAACCACTGGGCTCCGGTCAGCTCGCGCCTCTGGCCCCGACCGGCGGCGGCAAGCCTGTGAAACAGGTCTACGCGAATATCCGTAAGCAATCTCAGTACCGTATCGTGGTTATACAACCGCTCCACATAGCGGGAAACCGTACGGGATACGGCAAAAAACCGGATACCTCCACCGGGCACATACAGGTTGATGGTGGCGGGCACGCTGGCTGCCAGAAGAATGCCCACCAGCGCGGTTTCAGTAATAAACCAGCCGGAGAGCGCCAGCAAACCAAGCCCGGAGAGCAGGGCAGCCAGCATCAGCAAGGCGCCAATGAAAAGCCTGCCGGAACGCCCGAAGATGAGTTTCAGCCAGGGTTTCAGCTCAGACATCCCTAACCTCCCCGCCAGAAACCAGCAGTACCCGATTGGCGAGTGCCAGAAGCGCTTGGTGATGGGTGGAAAAAATCAGTGTCTTGCCAGCCAGGGCAAGTTTGTGGAGCGCCTCCAGCACGTGGATTTCACTGTCGCTGTCGAGGCCGGCTGTTGGCTCATCCAGGAGAATCACGTCGTAATCCGCCACAAAAATCCGGGCCAGGCTCAGGCGCCGGGCCTGGCCGCCGGATAATCCCTGGCCGTCTTCGGACAGCTTGCTGAAAATGCCGTCTTCCCGGCTGTCCAGCAAAGCGCCAAGGCCAACGTTTCGCAGCGCTGCTTCGATAGCCACGTCAGACGCATCGGGGCTGGTGAGCCGAAGATTGTCCGCCCAGGTGCCATGCACGAGGAATCCGCTCTGGCCAAGCCAGCCAAAGGCAAAGCTGCCTGCCGGCCTGCCAAACAGGTGAATATCACCGCTGTCAGGAGCCAGAAACCCCGCAAGAAGATTCAGGAGTGTGGATTTTCCGCCTCCAGAAGGCCCGGTCAGCGCAATTACGTCCCCTTTGCCAATAGCCAGTGATACGCTGTTCAGAACCTTGTGATCCGGGCGAAAAGCCAGGGATACAGAGGTCAGTTCAATCGCGTCGAGGCAGGCAGCGGGTTTGAAGGTTAAAGGCTCCACCTCCGCATCTTCGGCCCCGGTGTTTGCAGGAGCAGCCTCCTGGCCCGCACTGCCTAAACGGGCCAGGATTTCAGCACCGGCACCCAGTGCCGCAGCCCGATCGTGGTAATGCTGGGACAGTGTTCGCAAAGGCTGAAAAAACTCCGGCGCAAGTAGCAGAATCAAAAGCCCGGAGAAAAGTGTTAAATCCGGGGATGGCCCGTAGGCTATATAGCCCAGAAGACCAAAACCGATGTAGATAGCAATAACGGCGATGGCAACTGACGCGAAGAACTCCAGAACCGCCGATGAGAGAAACGCAACCCGCAGGGTTTTCAGGGTAATTCTGCGGTAGTGATCAGAGCGCTGCTGAATCACCTCGGTAGCGCTTGCGGTTTGCCCGAACAGTTGCAGGGTGGTCAAACCTCGCACCTTGTCCAGGAACTGACCCGATAACCGGCTGATGGTCTCGAAATGCTGCTGGTTAAGCTTTTCCGCGCCCATACCCACAAGTGCCATGAAAAGCGGGATCAGAGGGGCTGACAGCAACAGAAAGATCCCGGCCAGCCAGTCGAGGTAAAACACAAGCGCCAGAATCAGTACAGGAACCACCAGTGAGAGTGCCATCTGCGGAAGAAAGCGGGCGAAGTAACCGTGCAGGGCATCAACGTGATCAATCCACTCCCGGGCCAGGCTGCCCGCAGAAATTTGCCCCAGTGCCAAGGGGCCAAGGTTACGCCAGTGCTGATGAATTTGCCGCCGGGCAGTGCGGCGCACCTGTTCGCTGCAGCGGGCCGCAAGTTGTGTCTGTACACCCTGGGCCACAGCCCGGGCGACAATAGCCAGAACAAGGCCGGTAAACAACGGCGCCAGCTCAGAAGCTGGCGCTTTTTCAATAATACCCAGGTGAACAATTCGTGCCAGAAAGACCATCTGTATAATGGTCGCGACGCCGGCCAGGGTACCCGCGGCAACCGTACCCTGAATCCAGTGCCGGTTGTCACGTGTAAGCCCTGAAAGCCAGCGCCTGACTGCGCGCTGGTCAAGAGCTGGCCTGGTCACTTAGTGGTAACCCTCCCCGGCACGCACCTTGCCCCGGAATACCCAGTAGGTCCAGGCGGTGTACGCCAGCACAATAGGAATAACAATCAACAAGCCTATCAGAAGGAACAGCTGTGAGTCGTACGCCGAGGCAGCGTCCCACAGGGTGTAGTTGGGCGGCACCAAGTATGGCCAGCGGCTGACAATCAGGCCCAGATAGGCGGTTATAAACAGCCCCATGGTAGCCACAAAGGGCATGCCCTCAAACCGGTTGCGCACAGTCCGGAAGATCTGGAACGCACACAATAACGTCAGTGCCGGCAAAACCCAGATAATACTCAGGTTGCTGAACCAGCGTTCACGGACCATATCATCAATAAACGGCGTCCATACGCTGATGATGCCGAATACCACAAGAACCGCGGCCAACAGGGGCAGGGTGATTTTATAGGCCCACTCCTGTAACCGGCCTTCGGTTTTCATAATGAGCCAGGTTGAGCCAAGCAGTGCATACCCTGCAAGCAAACCGAGACCAGTGAGCACGGTGAACGGAGTAAGCCAATCCAGAGCACCGCCTGTGAAAACGCCATTGGCCGTTTCATAACCCTCTATGTAAGTACCTACGACCACCCCCTGGGCGAATGCAGCCACCGTGGAACCTCCGGCAAATGCCCAGTTCCAGAGATAGCGGGAGCCGCGCGCCTTGAAGCGGAACTCGAAGGCAATACCACGGAAAATAAGGCCAGCCAGCATGAGGAACACACCAATATACAGGGCCGGCAGCAAAATGCTGTAAACCAGCGGGAATGCCCCCAACAGCCCGGCGCCGCCAAGTACCAGCCAGGTTTCGTTGCCGTCCCATACCGGCGCTACCGAGTTCATCATGATGTCGCGATCCTGTTCCGAGGGAGCGAAGGGGAAGAGTATTCCCACACCCAGATCGAAGCCGTCCATCAACACATACATGATGACGCCAAAACCGATGATAAATGCCCAGACCAATGCTAGATCAAGCAGTTCCATAATCAGTGCCCTCCCTGTTTGGTCGGCTGTTCATTGGAATCATGGAGTTCAAACGACGTGTGCGCTGCAGACATGGGCCGTTTCGGGCGTTCAGACTGAATGTCTGGCTCGTGCTGAGCGCTTTCCATGCCCTCATACAGTACCCGCATGAGGTAATACACGCCCGCAGAGAACACTAGCGAGTAAACCACCACGTAACCAATGAGCGTAAACAGTGCCATTCCGCCGGTGAGGGATGGGGTAACCGACTCGGCCTGGGTCATCATTCCGTATACCAGCCATGGTGCACGGCCAAATTCCGTTACGAACCAGCCCGTGAGCACTGCAATAAACGGGGCAACGCTCATGAAGCGCAAGGTCTGCAGAAACCAGCCAGTGCGCCAGTAGCGGTCGCCGGAGCGCAGAACGAGGCCTGTAATAGCGACCAGAATCATCAATAGCCCCAGCCCGACCATAATGCGGAACGACCAGAATACAATGCCAACGGGAGGTTGCTCTTCTACCGCAACTTCCTTGAGACCGGGAATCTCTCCATCCCACTGGTGAGTCAGGATCAGGCTGGCCAGCCCTGGTACACCGATTTCAAAAAGATTGGTCTGGTTTTCCTGGTCGGGAATGGCAAAGAGCAGTAGCGGCACGTTGCGGGAGGTTTCCCAGTTCCCCTCCATTGCGGCAACCTTTGTTGGCTGGTGCTCCAGCGTGTTGAGCCCGTGGAAATCACCAACTACCAACTGGGTAGGCGCGAGAATAAGCAGCAGCCAGAGACACATGGACAGGGCCTTGCGGTTGGCTTCCACTTCACGGCCTTTGAGCAGGTACCAGGCACTGACACCGGCCACTACAAAGCCGCCAGTAAGGAACGAGGCAATCACTTTATGGGCAAAACGGAACTGGAATGACGGGTTGAAGATGGCCTCGGTCCAGGATGTTACATAGAAAATGCCATCCCGCAACTCGGTGCCGGCAGGGGTCTGCATCCAGCTGTTGGCAGAGAGGATCCAGAATGACGATATGAAGGTACCGGTGGCGACCATGATTGCGGCAAACAGATGAACACCGGGCGGTACCCGGTCTCGCCCGAACAGCAGAACACCAAGAAAGGCCGCTTCAAGGAAGAAGGCCGTAATAACTTCGTAACTCAGCATGGGCCCGAGGAAGTTGGCAGAGGCCTGGGAAAAGTTACTCCAGTTGGTACCGAACTGAAACGACATCACAATGCCGGATACCACGCCCATCCCGAAAACAACTGCAAACACGGTGGTCCAGAACGAAGACAGCTTCATCCATACCGGATTTTTAGTTTTGAACGCAAGTCCTTCCAGTACGGCAATGTAGGAGGCAAGGCCGATGGTGAACACCGGAAAAATGGCGTGAAATGACACGACAAACGCGAACTGGATTCGCGATAGGATTAGGGGATCAAGTTCCATTGGAACCCTCCGGTACGTTAACTTAATAACAAACGAGCACAGCATACCCGCCCAGCCGCTGCCAAAGCATTAGTTGTTATATTGTTATTACCGGCAGATGGGGCTCATGCTACCGGATAAGGTAGCGAAACTGATAGGGCGTATTGTCGCACCCATTGATTTATAACAATTATGGTGAAAAGCATGAGCTTTTACGAAGAACGCATCCTGCCACACATCATAGACCGTGCCTGCTCCATGGGCCAGGTTATGAAGTTGCGAAGCCAACTGGTGCCGCGCGCCAGAGGCCGCGTGCTCGAAGTGGGCATGGGCTCGGGTATCAACCTTGAGTTCTACAACCCGGAAAATGTCAAGGTGATCTACGGACTGGAGCCTTCGGAAGGCATGCGCCGCAAAGCGCTGCCAAACCTGAAACGCTCGCCCATTCACGTAGAATGGCTGGGCTTGCCGGGGGAAAAAATCCCCCTGGACGACAACAGTGTGGATACCGTTCTCCTCACCTTCACACTCTGCACCATTCCGGACTGGAACACAGCGCTGGAGCAGATGAAACGGGTACTGAAACCCGGAGGCAAACTGCTTTTTCTGGAACACGGGGAATCGCCTCACGAGAGGACCCGTAAATGGCAGCATCGTGTGACTCCCGGATGGAAAAAACTCGCTGGCGGCTGCCACCTGAATCGCCATATCGCCGACCTGATCCGCCATGTGGGTTTTGAGCTGGAGGAACTGGAAAACCTCTACATTCCAAACGCACCGAAAATTGCCGGCTATATTTACAAAGGAGTCGCACGCAAGCCAAGTTAAGCACGGCAGGAATCCCGCTTGTGCCCGTCGAGTGTGTTGCCTGGAGTTGCGTCCGAAAAACCCTGAAAAATTTATGGGCATTCCACCTGCACATCTCACAGGGTAGACTCGTTCAGTATGGAAGCAACAACATACATAAACGGAGAAAGGGTATGAGGTTGAAAAGTCAATTCATAACGGCCCTGACAATACTGCTTATAAGCATTACTTCTGCCCACGGAATTGAAGGAGATGCCAAAGCCGGGGAACAAACCGCCTCCCTCTGTGTCGCCTGTCACCAGGCAGATGGCTCAGGAATGAACATCCCGGGAGGAGAATCATGGCCAAGGTTAGCGGGGCTTGATGCCCGTTATCTCTACAAACAACTGGTGGACGTTCAGGCAGGAACGCGGACAAGCCCGACCATGATGCCCTTTGTCAATATGCTGGATGAACAGCAGATGAAAAATGTCTCCCTGTATTACAGCCAGTTGGAACCGACTCAAGCGGCTGGCGGCGAGGATGCTACCGACAGGCAGTTAGCGCTGGGGGAAAAGCTCGCCACCGAAGGCGACTGGGATCGCTACATTGTTCCATGCAGCAGCTGTCATGGCCCGGGCAACCTGGGAGCTGGCGAACATTTCCCGGCTATTGCCGGCCAACATGCCGGTTACATTGCTGCCCAGTTGCGCGCCTGGCAAAGCGGCAAACGGGATAACGATCCACAGCATCTGATGTTGGCGATTGCCGAACGCATGAATGATGAAGACATCAACGCGGTTGCAAAATGGCTCTCGCTCCAGCCTGCCAAACCAGCCAGATAAGGGAGATGACCTGATGGACAGCTTGCTCAAAAAGCGCACACTTTCATTGGCGGTTTTAGCCGGTATTTTCAGCCTGGGGCTTCATGCGGAAACAACCGGGAAGAGAGTTCCCACCAATATTCCGCAACCCGAAAAAGGCCAGTATGTTCATGTGCCGCCAACCATGGACGATCTCGAAAAAAGTAGCATGCACCCTGAGCTGAAGCGTGTAATCAGGCGCGGGCGGGACCTGTTCGTTAATACCCAGCAGTTACGCGGCAAGAATGTTTTTAACGATATGAACTGCAACAGTTGCCACATGGGGGAGGGGCGTTTGCCTTTTTCTGCACCCGTTTGGCCAGCGGCAGTCGTTTTGCCGAATTATCGCCCCAAGAACGACCATGTAAACAACCTGGAGGAACGCATCGCGGGTTGTTTCTCGTATTCGATGAACGGAACACCGCCAGAGTATGGCAGTGACAATATGGTCGCTCTTGCCACTTACCACCAATGGTTGGCGAAAGGCGTGCCCGTGTATCAAAGTGGTAAAACCATGTACGGCCGTGGTTACCCGAAACTGCCGGAACCCGCCGAAGGCATGAGTTATGAGCGCGGCAAGCAGGTTTACCAGGAAAACTGCAGTATCTGCCACGCTGAGGACGGCAGCGGTCTGCGCCAGAATGGCGAGGTCGTTTTCCCCCCGGTGTGGGGCGACGCATCCTACAACTGGGGCGCCGGAATTACCCGCAATTTCACCCTGTCTTCTTTCGTGAAGCACAACATGCCCTTGGGCCAGCCTAACAGCCTGACTGACCAACAGTCCTGGGACGTTGCGTACTACATCAACAGCCACGAACGACCGCAGGACCCCCGCTATACCGGCGATGTGAAAGAAACGCGGAAAAAATACCTCGAGACTTTCCACAAACACACCAATTATGGCCTGGAAGTGAATGGCAAATTGCTGGGGGACCACGAAAACCTTGGCGGTGAAAAGGACTTCCTGAAGCCAGACGTGCTCAGGGCGCGAACCTACACCGCGGACTAACCGAAAACGCCGCAGGTGAGGAGCCTGCGGCGTTTTGAATTGCGTTATCGCCCATAGCCTTATACAATTCCGCCCCTCAAAACCTCCCCGAAGGCTCCGGTGGTGGAATTGGTAGACACAAGAGACTTAAAATCTCTCGACCTTCGGGTCGTGCCGGTTCGATTCCGGCCCGGAGCACCATTAAAGATTTATTCCGAAATCAAGGCTCATCCTGCTCCGGTAACGGCTGAATACTGTTTATATCGCCAGTCGGCGTTGCCGGCTCATCGATCATGATCACGTAAATTCCCCCCGCGATAATGGCAATCGCAACAATCGCTTTGATCAGATTGGAGTTAAGCATTGGTTTCTCCCACTTCCGGGTTAGCGGCCTATATAAATAAACCTATGGGCACCGCATGGTAATAACAACCTGTTGGCCTTAATTCTACAAAGGTCGCTTCGACAGCGTGAACGGCATGTCCGATACTGATTACTCCCCGATCGCCCTGATTCTGAAACCGGAGGTACTAATTCATGAGTAATCTGCTGGCACGCGATACCGATACTCACGGTATCACCACCCTCACGCTGAATCAGCCTGAACGACGCAACAGCCTCTCCATGGCAATGCTGGATGCACTCTCCGAAGCGCTTACGGATATTGCAGCGGATGACGTAACGCGCGTGGTTGTTATTGCGGCTGCCGGGACGGTATTTTGCGCCGGCCATGATCTTCGGGAAATCCGGGATCAGCTTGATAGCCATGAATTTCAACTGGCCTTGTTCAACCGCTGCAGTGAAGTCATGCAGCAGGTGGTGAATCTGCCCAAACCGGTGATTGCCAGAGTGGCAGGCGTGGCAACGGCTGCGGGCTGCCAGTTGGTGGCCAGTTGTGATCTTGCCGTGGCGGCAGATTCTGCAAGGTTTGCAACGCCGGGCGTAAATATCGGGCTTTTCTGTTCAACGCCCATGGTCGCGCTTTCCCGCAACCTGTCCCGCAAGCATGCCATGGAGATGCTGCTTACCGGTGAGATGATCAGCGCCGTTCGTGCCGAACAGTTGGGGCTGGTCAACCGGATTGTTGATGAGTCTCTGCTCGATGAAACGGTGCATGCCATGGCCCGGACAATCGCGGAAAAATCCGGGCATACGCTGAAGATAGGCAAGGGTGCTTTTTACAAACAGCTGGAAATGCCACTTGCCGAGGCCTACGACTATACCGCGAAGGTTATGGCAGAGAACCTGCGGGCAGACGATGCACGGGAGGGTATCTGTGCATTTCTGGATAAACGCAAGCCGGAGTGGAAAGATCGTTAACGGCGGCTGCAACCCTGTGGAGCGAGTTGCAGGCGGTCTCCTGTGCCAATTTGGTTCGCCTCGAAAAATCCGGCATTCATCTCTACAGCAGACATGAATGCCACCCCGGCAGGGTAGCTGGGGCAATTCGAGCCATTGGATGAGGCGCAGGGTTCCATCTGCCGGATATTGCCGATCACGCCCTGCCTATCCAGATACGCAATATCCAGCGGGATGAGGGTCTGGTACATCCAGAAGCCGTGGTCCGGGCTCTGCGGGTTCTGATACTGGAACAGCATGCCTGAGGCCGGGGCAAGAGATGTCCGCCCCATCAGGCCTTTGCGGCGCTCATGGGGCGCTTTTGCAACCTCCAGGCTAACCTCGACGGTGCCCGAACCGGTGATGAAGCAGGCTGCAACAACCGGCAAGGGGTCTGAAGGTTCAACAGCGTCAGAACCGGCAGAGCACCCTGCCATCATCAAGGCCGCAATACAAAGCGGAACGCCGCGAATATTCATCACGAACGCAGCCGGTAACCGGTTTTGAATATCCACCAGATTCCCGCCATACACGCCAGCAGGAATACAAAAGTCATGCCCACGCTGATGCCCACATGCACATCGGAGACGCCATAAAATGCCCAGCGAAACCCGCTGATCAGGTACACCACCGGGTTGAACAGGCTGATGGTCTGCCAGATATCCGGGAGCATATCGATGGAGTAAAAAGTACCACCGAGAAACGTGAGCGGAGTGACAATCATCATGGGAACTATCTGGAGCTTCTCGAAGCCGTCCGCCCAGATACCGATAATAAAGCCGAAAAGGCTGAAGGTAATCGCGGTAAGCACAAGAAACGAGAGCATCCAGAACGGGTGCAGAACGCTGTAATCCACGAACAGCCGTGCGGTTGCAAGAATGATCAACCCGAGTATGACGGATTTGGTGGCAGCCGCCCCCACATAACCCAGAACCACTTCAACGTAAGACACGGGCGCCGATAACACCTCATAAATCGTGCCTGAAAACTTGGGCATGTAGATGCCGAACGAAGCGTTGGAGATGCTTTGCATCAACAGCGAAAGCATCACCAGCCCGGGAATGATGTATGCGCCGTATTCAATATTATCGATATTGCCCATGCGCGAGCCAATGGCTGAGCCGAACACCACAAAATACAGGCAGGTAGAGATCACCGGGGAGAGCACACTTTGCATCAGGGTGCGCCCCATGCGGGACATTTCAAAATTGTAGATGGCTTTAACACCGTAAAAATTCATTCCTTTCTCCAGTTAGCCAGCGGGCTCAGTCATGCACCAGGCCGACAAAAATCTCTTCCAGGGAACTTTCCCGGGTGCGCAGGTCTCGGTAATCAATGCCGATATCTCCGAGTGTTCGCAGCAGCCGCGCAACGCCGGCCTGTTCCTGCTGGGAATCGAAGGTATAGATCAGTTCGTAGCCATCTTCGGAGAGCTCAACCGGTTCAAGGGTGAGTTCGCCGGGAATCCTGTCCAGTTTGTTTTGTAACTGCAGGCGGAGTTCTTTCTTGCCCAGTTTGCTCATCAACTGGCTTTTTTCTTCAACCAGAATGATCTCACCCTGTCGAATAACCCCGATCCGGTCTGCCATTTCCTCGGCTTCTTCGATGTAGTGGGTGGTCAGGATGATGGTTACGCCATCTTCCCGGAGCTTACGCACCATCTCCCACATGTCCCGGCGCAGTTCTACGTCTACGCCCGCTGTCGGTTCGTCCAGAAACAGTATCCGTGGCTCGTGAGACAACGCCTTGGCAATCATCAGCCGGCGTTTCATGCCGCCGGAGAGGGTCATAATACGATTGTTGCGCTTGTCCCACAGGGACAATTCCCTCAGTACTTTTTCAATGTGTGCGGGGTTGGGCGCCTTGCCAAACAGGCCGCGACTGAACGAAACCGCCTTCCAGACGGTTTCAAACGAATCCGTATTGAGTTCCTGCGGCACAAGCCCGATGGTTTCACGGGCCTTGCGGTATTCCTTGATGATGTCATAGCCGCCGGCTTTGACTTCACCGGAGGACAAGTTGGTAATCCCGCAAATGATGCTGATCATGGTGGTTTTGCCCGCCCCGTTGGGGCCGAGCAGGGCAAAAATCTCGCCCCGGTTGATTTCCAGATTGATGTTTTTCAGGGCCTGGAAACCACCTTCGTAAACCTTGTTGAGGTTCTTAACGGAAATATCCGGCTGCACGGGCGTATCCTGTTGCTAAAAGTGGGTCAGGTATTGAAGCGCGGCATTTTCTCATGTCTGGCGCCGGTTTAGAAATCTTTGCCTTGAGGCAGTTAATGTCCATAATGCCTCCTCGGTTTTTAACACGGGTTTCGACTGGGTGTCGGTATGTTACGAGCGGCAGCGGTTGCAGGTTTCATTCTGGTACTGATTTCTGCAGCGGTGGTTGGTTCTCTTTGGCTGCAGGGTGCTTATAACGAAGCGCCAGTTGCGGATCAGCCAGAATGCGATCTGCTGGCCGGGCCCTGCGATTGGCAAACGGAGGCCGGGCATTGGCAAGCCGACCTTAAAATCCTGGGCGACCAGGGGCAGGGCGCGGAGTATCAGCTATCCATACGTGCACCGCTGGCACCGGAGCGTTTCCTGGCGGTGTTGCGCGGTGAATCCATGTATATGGGGGAATACCCGGTGCCACTGCGGCAGATAGAACCGGGCCGGTATTCGGCAAAATTCACCGCCCCCCTCTGTACCACCGGTTCCAGGATGGTCTGGCGTATCGATTTGCAAAAAGGCCAGCAACCGATGTTCAAGACCCCTCCGCTCAGGTTGGTATTCCAGGCCCAGGATCACCGGGACGGGTAGCTGACAAAACCACTGAAAAGTGTAAACATGAAAAATGTCGTCAAAATCAGAGAAAATGTGATGGATTACGGGGAAAGTGTACAGATAGTGCTACTGCGGAAGATTCGCAAGGCTGAGCAGGAGCTGAGGCAGTTGAAACTGGACTACTGCCGCTTTGTGTTCGGGCTCACCCACAGGAGCAAGGTTGTTTCTGAAGGAAACCGATATCTCGTTCTTTCCGTTGATGTGGATTCGATGGCATCGACAGAAGAGGGTGGATTTACCCGGCCGGTAGTGGAAGGCGTGCCCGCAGACAAACCGGATCAGGCGGAACCCGTTCGGCTGGGAACGGGTTGGGTGCTGGACCAACCCTCGTAGGTCAGCTTGTGATAAATGTGATAGAGATCGCAGAGGTTAATGAGCCAGTGTTGCCCAAGGGAGCCTGATGACCGTTATTCTGGTGTTACACACAACCCTGGTTCTTGTCTTTACCATCCGGATCCTGCTCCGCGACGACCTTTCGCCTCCAGGGCGCCTGGCCTGGTTTGTTGTTCTCAATCTTTTGCCTTACTTCGGCAGCGCCATTTATTTTCTGTTCGGTGAAACAGATATCGGCAACCGTGCAAGCAGGCGGCACAAAGAAGTATTCGAGGAAATACGGGCAAAAGCCTCCTGGTTTATGGGGGATGCAGCCAACATTGAAAAGCTGATCGAACCGGTTTACCAGCCTGCCTTTCGTTACGCGGCCTCGATTAATGGCTTCTATCCGTCGAGCGGTAATTCGTCAGAATTGATGGGTGACGGCGAAGAAACCATCACCAGGATGGTTTCGGATATTGATGCCGCCAAAGATCATGTGCACGTACTTTATTACATCTGGCTGGATGACAACACCGGCCATACACTCGCAGAAGCGCTGATCCGCGCAGCCAAACGAGGGGTTACCTGCCGGGCCATGGCGGATGGTCTGGGGTCGCGCGCGATGATTAATTCTGCCCTTTGGCAACGTATGAAGGAGGCTGGCGTACATCTCGCTGTTGCGTTATCACTCAAGCACCCCATACGAACCATGCTGACCAGCCGGCTCGATCTGCGGAACCATCGGAAGATTACCGTGATTGATTCCCGTATCACTTATTGTGGCAGCCGGAATTCAGCGGATCCGGAGTTCCGGATTAAAGCCAAGTACGCTCCCTGGGTGGATATCATGCTCCGGTTTACCGGGCCAGTGGTGGTTCAGAACCAGTTGCTGTTTGCCAGTGACTGGATGCAGGCTACCAATGAATCACTGGATGGCATTCCGCTATCCTCGGGAAGGGGCCAAGGCGGCTTTCCGGCACAGGCCATGGGGGTTGGCCCCACAGAGCGCCATGGAGCCACTCCGCACCTTTTTGCCAACCTGTTTGCCTGCGCCCAAAGCGAACTGACGCTATCTACACCCTATTTTGTTCCCGATGCCACAGTTCTGGATGCCCTGTGCGCGGCAGCTTACCGGGGGGTCAGGGTTGAGCTTGTCTTCCCGAAAGTAAATGACAGCTGGGTTGTAGCAGCGGCCAGTCGCAGCTATTACCACCGGCTGCTTGATGCAGGTTGTATCATATACGAGTTCAAGGGTGGTCTCCTCCATGCCAAAACCCTGACCATCGATGGCAAGATCAGCCTGATCGGCTCATCGAATCTGGATTTGCGCAGTTTTGACCTGAACTACGAGAACAACATTCTCCTGCAGGATGAGGCTACAACACTGGCTATCGCGGAACGCCAGCGGAGTTATATCAGCCGCTCTGAAGTGGTTGCATTGCAGGAGGTGCTTGCCTGGCATTACCACGAAAGAATCTGGCACAACGTTATTGCAACCATCGGCCCGATTTTGTAGCGCAATGGCGTCGGCGACACACTGGAAACACAAAATGCGAACAGGGTTAATCGGGCCATGCGTGCTTCTGGGTTTATGCGTGATGGCAGGTGATGGGTATGCCGGCCTTCCGGATATCCGAACCGCCATTGGTGATGTACCCGAGGGCACCGTGGGCCTTGGGGCAGCGTTGCGCAGGGGAACCAACCCTTACAGGGGAGTGGACAATATTTCAGGCCTGTTAAACGATAACAAGGCAGATCTCATACCGCTCTACCTTTATGAAGGCAAGTGGCTGTTCGCGCACGGCACTTCGGCGGGCGTCCATCTTGTAAAATATGACTGGTTAAAGCTGGATCTATTGGCGAGATACCGTTTCAATCGCCTGGAATCGGACGCCAAGCCCTATTTTAATGGCTTGCAAGACCGGGAACAGACGGTTGATATGGGCTTTTCTGGCACGGTGTACGGCGGTTGGGGCTCACTTTCCACCACCTGGGCCAACGACATTCTGGGAATTCACAATGGTTTTGAGTGGGATTTTACCTATTCATACGCCTGGAAGCCCGGGCGCTGGTCGTTTTCACCGTTTATCAGCTACGTGTATCAGGACAGCGACCTGACAGACTATTATTACAGCGTCGATGCCAGCGAGGTGCTGGCGGACAGGCCTTCCTATGAGCCAGGCTCTGCCGTTTTCTGGCGCGCCGGTATTAACACCTCCTATCAGGCAACCGCCCACCTGCTGCTGTTTTCCAACATAGCTTCCCAACATGTAGATAGCGAAATCTTTAATAGCCCGCTGGTGGATGAGTCACAACTGACTTCCGCTACCTTCGGTTTTGCCTATTTATTTGGTAACGCCCGTGATGATTTAACCAGAGGCCCAGGACCGAATAGTCCAGGCCAGTGGTCATGGCGACTGAACTCAGGATATCAGGCAGAGGGCCCTTTCACCCGAACGCTTACAGGCAGGCTGAAACGCAGTGAAGATGTGCACGCATACATGGGCGGTCTGACCCTGGGGAAGCTGATTTCTGATGGCAGATACATTGACTATTGGGGGCGGATTTCCCTGAACCGGCGCTTCGAGAACGGCAATCAAAGTGATTTCGGCGAATACAACGCCTATGTGATGGCGATGACGGCGGCTCACTCGCCCTGGACCTCGGAAGAATGGCTCCGCTTCGGGATCGGCTTCGGGTTTTCCTATGCGTCGCAGGTGCCATTTGTGGAACAGGTCAAACAGGCAAAACGGGAGCGCAACACCTCGCGTTTCCTGAATTACCTTGAGGGCCAGTTTGATGTGCCACTTCGGCTGATGTCCGATAACAGGGCGGTCAGGAACTGTTACGTGGGTATATCGTTACTGCACAGGTCGGGGATATTTGCGAAATCGGACATTCTGGGTAGCGTATCCGGTGGTTCCGATATGGTAACCGGGCATCTGGAGTGCAAGAGGTAAAGGAGCAAATGCCGGCCCGGGCAACGCGACTCAGCAGGTCGGCATGGTTTGCAGGGCGAGTTTACGGCGGATATACCGACCGAGCGCATCAACGCCGATATTGAGCAGGGCAGTTACCAGTATGAGCACCATCGCACGGTCGAACCGGATATTCTGAATGGCGCTGTCCACATAGAACCCCAGTGTGTAGATACCCAGAATGCCCAGAATCGCCGTTTCCCGCATGATGATTTCCCAGCGGTAAAACAAAAATGCCAGAAAAGAACGGTACACCCGGGGCACCAGCTCCCAACTGTAACGGCTGAACCCGGTAACGGCATCCGGGCGAAGTTTGATGGAATTGGTTTGCCTGCCAATCAGGTGGCCGATGATGCCACCATTGTGCAGGGCCAGAGCCACCACCGCAGGCAGCATGGACGGGCCCCAGAGCTGCAGAAGAATATAAGCCAGGATGTACTCCGGCGTAGACCGTGCGATCACCAGTGCAACATGGCCGGCATTGCGCCGCAGCGGCCCGCCAAAGTGGTTGGAAATCAGCGGGAATGCCAGCAGTGACAGAATACCCGTGGCCACAAGCGCAATCTGGGTCAGCACAATGGTGTTCCAGATGCCCGGCAGGGCCTCGTTCACCACCAGGTCAGTCAGCCAGGGCATCAGGCCTGTCAGGCCCTCACCGTAGCGCAGGGGCGCGGGCACTATATCCTCAGTGAAAAAGCGCTGCACATTGCCCCAGACAATCGGCAAGCCATCCCCCAGAAAAAACGGCGCGCCCAACAGATATAGCGGCAGAAGCTTTGGCCGCACCCATAGGGGCATGGTGGCAATCAACACGTAGAACAGAATAAGCATGGCGCCTGCATCGGAATACAGGCCCTGAGAGAACGACGCCTCAAGATAGAAACCGAGAGTAGGTAAGCCCACAAAGCCAAGAATGGCACTGGAACGCAAGCCGCATTCAAGGCGGTACGCGGTGTAGGTGCGCATTTTCACCCAGCAGTCGGGAATACGGCTATAGAGAAACGCCGTAATGTTCCCGGTCCCGGGAGGCAATGCGCGCCCCGGCTCCGGATCGGCCTCCTCCAGGATTTCCGAGTAGACTTTGGCAAAAATGCCCGCGTACGGAATGGCGATGGCCAATACCCCGGTCAGCGGGTGAAAACCAAAAAACTGCAGAAAAATGAGTGCCCAGAACAACTCGTGAATCGCACGGACAAAGGCGCAGAAAATCCGCACAGGCAGGGATCGGTAGACCAGTGCCAGCAGAAAGCCGGCAATACCGCCGAGCGCCACTCCAACGAAAGCAAAGGCCACTGTCCGCAACAGCGCAGTCAGCAGGCCTTCGCTGCTGAAAAAGTTGGGGGTTACAACGCCCAGGAAGAAGTTGCCCAGATCCCGCCAGGGATTGGATGCGGTGATGGCAATATCGGCAAACAGTAACCCGACCAAAGCAATGGCAAGAAATATAAAGCTGGTGCGAACCGTTGGGGAAGAGAACATGAAACGGCCGGTTTACCTAGTAAAGAAACATGATGTCTGAAGCCACAAGATTCGCGCTGGGTTGGTCAAGCGCAATCTGGCCATCCTGTATACCAACAATTCTGGTGCAATAATTCAGCGCCAGTTCCACATCATGCAGCGCAATAACGCTGGTTGAAAAGCGATCCCTGAGGAGTGTCATTACCGAGTTTGCCATAGGGCCATCGAGGGCAGAAACCGGCTCATCAGCCAATAATACTGAGGCGTTACGATACAGCGCCCTGGCGATCGCTACCCGCTGGCGCTGACCACCGGAAAGTGACGCTGCCGGTGTCCAGAGCTTTTCTGTCATCCCGAGGGATTTAAGGAGTGCGTTCACTTCGGCCCGATCCCTGGCGAAAGGTCGGGCCAAGGTTATCGTATTGTACCAGGTGGCGTGTTTATCCAGCTGCCCCATAAAAACGTTATGGAACACCGACAGAGCATTGACTATGCCCAGATCCTGGGGGATGAGTGAGGAATCCCGGTTAACCCGTTCGTGGATCAGGCGAATCAGTGTTGATTTACCGGCGCCACTTTTACCCACCAGCGCAACTTTGTCCCCGGGATGCACCGTCAGAGACAGAGGGCCAATGACCCGCTTGCCATTGAATGAAGCCGTCAGGCCAGAAAGATCGAAGCCTGACATCAATCGAGGATTCCGATCTCTTGGGCGGTCTTACGAATCGGCTCATAGTCGTCGTTGGAGACCGGAATGAAGCCCGAACGCGGGAAACTTTCCAGAAGTTCCGGGTTGTCGAGGTTCAGCAGGGCCTCGGTAACGCGCTGTTTGAAACCATCACCAAAACGCTCGTTCACATCACCCCGTATGGTCCACTGATAGTCCGGGTAAGCAGGTGTTTTCCAGATGACCTGAACGGCGTCGGTATCAATATTTCCGTTACTCAGTTCTTTTTCCCAGACCTGGAAGTTCAAAGCGCCCGTATCGTAAGTGCCAGCTTCAACCAAACGAAGGGTGCGTGTGTGGTTGCCGCTGAAACCAACCCGCGCAAAGAAATCCTCGGGCTTTGTGTCAAAGGTGTCCCGTATGTAGAACTCCGGCATGAGGCGACCAGAGGTTGATCCCTTGGAGCCAAACGTAAAGGTTTTGCCCTCGAGCTGCGCTTTCAGGCCGGACAATTCGTCCGCCGGCTCAATACCTGTATTGGTATTGGCAATAAAATAGGTCTGGAAAGCTTCATCCTCAACACCCTGGGCAATGGCCTCGGAACCCGGCACCAGCCTGCGCGCCTGTACGCCGGAGAGCCCACCAAACCACGCCAGTTGCACCTGATTGTTACGAAAGGCGGAAACCGCTGCGGCATAGGACTTCACCGGAATGTAGCGTACATCAACATTCAGTTGCTCTGAAAGGTAATCGGCTACGCCACGAAAACGTTCGACCAGTTTTGTTTCGTCCTCATCGGGTATGGCAGTAAACACAAAGGTTTGTGCCGAAGCGGCAGTGGCGATAAAACACAAAAAACTGGACAGCATCAATTTCCGTATAATATTCAGGGCCATGTGAATTCCTTGATCAGTTGTCTGGTTGTAAGTACGAAATAGTCGCGCTGGCGATAGTTGCCAGAAGGAGGATACTCTGATTCAACCCGACCATGAACAGATATACGGATTGCGGGTTTAAACAGGTCAAATGTCTCTTATACCGAAGAACGCTATGGAAATCCTAATAATAACGCCTGCAGCCCCGGGCTCAAAGGCTGGTAACAGGGCAACGGCTGAGCGCTGGCAAGGGCTGCTTGAGCAGGCAGGGCACCGGGTATCGGTTATGACGGAGTACCAGGGTGAACCTTGTGATCTTTTTCTGGCTCTCCATGCGTGGCGCAGCCATGGCGCAATACGGGCTTTTCAGAGCGCCTGGCCGGCAAAGCCACTGATCGTCGCCTTGACGGGAACGGACATATACCGCCATCAATATGAGTACCCCGAGCAGACCCTGTACTCCATGCAAGCGGCAGATGCGCTGATCGGTCTTCATGCAAAGGTTGGTGAGGACATCCCCGGGCGCTTTCAGGAAAAACTGGTGACACTTTTCCAGTCTGCTGAAAAACCTGAAGAACCCGGCACCAATACAGGAGCCGGAGGTAAAGGCAGCGTAAACTCCGGCCCGAACACTTTTGAAGTATGCGTCATTGGCCATCTGAGGGACGAGAAAGACTCGCTGCGAGCCGCTCAGGCCGCAAGACTGCTGCCGCCCGATTCCCGCATTCGGGTGTCCTGCGCCGGCAAGCCACACGATGCGCACTGGAAAAACCTGGCAAACCAGGAAATGCGGGAAAACCCGAGGTTCCGTTGGCTCGGCGAATTAGAGAAAGCCGGGGTCAACAGGCTGATGGCAGAGAGCCAGGTGCTGGTTATGAGCTCCATAATGGAGGGTGGAGCGAATGCTGTGTCGGAGGCCTGCCGGGCTGGCTTGCCTGTGATTGCGTCGGATATCCCCGGCAATGTCGGGTTGCTTGGCGAGGATTACGCCGGCTACTACCCGGTTGGCGATACCCGGGCACTTGCCAGGGTACTCGAGCGGGCGGAGAAGGATGCCGGGTTTCTTGAACAGTTGCGCGAGCAGGTCGGACGACTCGCCGCCCGGTTTACGCCGGAGAATGAACTGAAAGCCCTGGAGCAGGCGCTCTCACTTGCGCTGACGCGCTGCTCCGGGAGAAATGCCTGAGTTCACTCTTTGAGTGTGATCGGCTCAATCGGCCCGCTTTCATCCTGCGGCGTTACCCGCCCGATAATGGCGGTGTACGGGTAACCCAGGGCCTTGAGTGCCCGAACGCATTCTTCCGCCTTGTCGGCTGAAACACTTGCCAGCAACCCTCCGGCGGTTTGCGGATCAAAAATCAGAGGATAGCGAGGATGTTTTACCCACCTTTCCTGATCCCGGATACCACGGCGCAAGCGTATATTGGCCGGCTGCAACGAACTGAGAATACCTGCCGCCGAGGTTTCTTCCGCTCCCGGAAGAACGGGAATTGCAGAGAGATCCAGCTCGGCATCGACGCCGGAAGGTCGCGTCATTTCCACCAGATGCCCTAATAACCCGAAGCCGGTCACATCCGTACAGGCTTTGGAACCGAAGCTTCGCAGGCAGTCTGCAGCTTTCTTGTTGGACTGCACCATTGAAGCCAGGGCAGAATCTATCCAGCGGCCTTTGGCAGCCAGCCGGGCATGGGCTGCGAACAGGGTTCCGGTACCTATGGGTTTGGTCAGAATAAGAGCATCACCCGCTCGCAGGCCGCCTTTACTCATCACGTCGTCAGGGTCAATCAGGCCGTTGACCGCGAAACCCAGTGCCAATTCCCGGCCCTCGCCCGTGTGCCCGCCAACCAGGGCACAACCGGCCTCGTTCAACACCTCTACAGCGCCGGACATCATCTGGTAAACCACATCTTCCACTTTGGACTCTATGCCGTAAGGCACGGTGGCAACTGCCGTTGCACTTTGTGCTTCAGCACCCATGGCAAAGACATCACCCAGGCTGTGATTGGCAGCTACGCGGCCAAAGGTATAGGGGTCATCAATGAACGCCCGGAAAAAATCAACGGTATGCACCACGGCTTTTCCGGGTGGAACCCGCAAGACTGCCGCATCATCCGGCGCATGCAGGCCGATGAGAATGTCATCCCGCTCTATGGGCCTGAGCTCGCTCAGCGCCCGTGACAGCACGGTACTGCCCACCTTGGCGCCGCAACCACCACAGCGCATGGCAACGGCAGAAATGGCCTGGGAAGCCTCTTCGGCGTTTTGCGCAGCGCCTGTGTCGGGCAGAGTGGTTGCCTCTTCCATGGGTGGCAGATCGGTAAACTTTGCCATGAAGCGGCGGTCTATCCAGTCTTTCCAGCGCCACACCAGGGCACCATCAAACTGCACGTCACCGCGCGAGGCGACCGCGTATTTGTCACCGGTACTGATCAGGGCCAGCCATTTCTTCTGGGGATGGAAATCCCGGGGCGCTTTACCCAACGCCAGGCGCTTCAGATTATCGGCCAGAGGCGGCCCCTGGCGCACTGCAAAAACACCGGCTTTTTCCCTTGGGTGATTAACCACATTGGCAATATCACCCGCGGCAAAAATGTTGTCGTCGTTTTCAACCTGGAGTGTGTCACGCACCCGCAGGAACAAACCATCATCCAGCGCCAGGCCGGTTTCCGCCAACCAGGCGGGCCCGCCGGCCCGGGTTACCCAGAGCACTTCGTCTGTTTGCAGTGTGTCACCAGTGGCCGTGCGCAAGAGCCCTTCGCTGACTTTTTCTACCGGCGACCCCAGATGCAGCTTTATGCCGCGATCCGAGAGGGTTTTACGGAACACTGACCGCACTTTGGCATTGTGTGTGGGGAGAATCTCGTTCGCCGCATCAAACAGATGAAAATGCAGTTGATCGGAATTCCGCCCCCTCTGTTCAAGCTCGTTTTTCAGGCGATACTGCATTGCCAGAGTCAGTTCCACACCACCTGCGCCGGCGCCGACCACACCTACCGTGAGTGGGCCGTCATGGTTTTCAATGCGGGAGAGCAGGGCGAGCCAGCGATTGTTGAAACCCGTTATCGGCTTTACCGGTACAGCGAACTCCGAGGCGCCTTCAACTTCGTTCACTCTGGGTGAGGAACCAATATTGATGGACAGTATGTCGTAGGGCACATCCGGGCGGCCTTTGCAGGTCACGCGCTTGGTGTTGCGATCAATACCTGTGGCCTCGGCCCGGTAAAAACGGGCGCCGGCAAACTCCGCAAGACGGCTGAGGTCGATGTGAACATCGTCGTAGCTGTAATGTCCTGCCACGTAGCCTGGCAGCATTCCGGAATAGGGTGTGTGGGTATCGCGGCAGATGAGGGTCAGGCGCACGCCGGGCACCGGTTTCATTGCAAACCGTTTGAGTACTCCGACGTGGCTGTGCCCACCGCCAATCAGGACTATGTCCCGTAAAACAGGCTGGTCGGGCGTTCGCATCAGTTGATTTTCTTGGCTTCTGCTGAGAGTTGGTCAAACCCCTTGATGTTTGAGAAGGCATTCAGCTTTTCCTGGTCTGCCTCCGACGGATTGGCTATCTGGTCGATGGAAGTGATGCCTGCATCTTTCATTTTCCTGGCAGTGGCTGGCCCTATGCCTTTAACCAGGGTGAGATCGCTTCTATCGACAGGTTTCTTTTCCCGGGCAGCAGCTGCCTTCTTCCTGGCCGGTGCTTTGTCAGAAGCGGCTTTTTTTGCAGCGGGCTTCCTGGCAGGCGCTGCAGGCTTTTTCTTCAGTTCTTTTTTACTCTCTTTTTCAGCCTTGCGAATGTCCTCTTTCGAGGCCACACCCAAACGTTCGAGTATGCTGGACTGAAGTTCGTGGAATTCTTCCAGGCGACGCTCGAATTCATCATAAAAGCGCTTGGTTTCGCGCTCCCGAAGTTCATCGATTTCTTTCAGAAGCTTGCGAAGCGGATCCTGAACCTGGTGCTGCAGGGTTTCGAACTGCTTCATTGCGTCACTGATCAGACCTTCAATCTGACTCGACGTTTTCTCAAATTCCTTGTTGACCTTCTTTACGATCTTATCAACGCTCGATTTGGCTTTCTTTGCCATTGGGTTGTCTCCTTGCAGACAGGTAGAACGGATAAAAGTAATCAGGCCATTTGCCGCAATCCCGGCATGGAACCTGAGGAGCGTCGTGATTTCAACGACTGCTTTTTGGAAAGCACCTCTCTGATACGACGCAGTTTCTCTTCAATGGCCTTGTCGCTATCAGAGTTCAAATCAGAAAAATCAATTGAGTAGAAGAAGTTGCTACAGTGTTTTCTGCGCTCTGTGATAAGCCCCGGTACCTTCTCCGCACGAATTTCGTCGAACGGCATATCCATGATCAGGTCAAGTACAATGGTATCGCCGGGATTGAACAGTTTGTCAGTCTTCATTACGCATCCGTAGGCGTCCAGTTCAAAAAGCGCGGCTTCTACCTGTTCCCTGCGGAACAGGCCATGCCGGAATCTGAAACGGGCAACAAGATCGGGCAACGCTTCCTTCATGAATACTGAGTCTCTTCTGGAGCTGGCTTGATATTGATTAAACAATAGATACTGACCGCAGGTTATGCAATATCGTCAATACACTACGATAGCCCTTTGACGCTGTACTTCAACACTTAACGGGTGATAATTTCATACATGTCAATTCTGCGGTCTTTAAGGTTGGTTACCGACCCCTCGTTGCGCACCAATGTAAGCTTTTCGAGGTCCATGTCCGAGAACATGATCATCTCGGTATTGGGCGTTGTCTCTGCCATCACTGCATCGTGGGGAAACGCGAAATCGGATGGCGAGAATACTGACGACTGGGCATATTGCACGTCGAGGTTTTCCACCTTTGGCAGGTTCCCGACACTGCCGGTGATCACCACATAACACTCGTTTTCAATGGCCCGGGCCTGGGCACAATGACGAACCCGCAAATAGCCGTTTTTGGTGTCGGTCCAGAAGGGCACACAGATGATGTCGACTTCATTGATCGCGGCAATACGACCCAGCTCCGGGAATTCGATGTCATAACAGATGAGAATCGCAACCCGCCCGGAATCCGTATCAAAGACTTCAAACTTGTTTCCGCCCTCAACCACCCAGTCCCTGCGCTCGTGGGGCGTAATGTGAATCTTGCGTTGCTCGTCCACCCGGCCATCGCGGTGACACAGGTAAGACACATTGTAAACCCGGTCATTCTCAAGCAGCGGCATGGAGCCGGTGATGATATTGATGTTATAGCTCACCGCCATATCAGACATTCTGTCCCGGAACTGCTGGGTAAAACCGGCAAGAAAGCGGATAGCGCGAGTCTGATCCACCTGATCGGTCAGCCCCATCAGAGGCGCGTTGAAAAACTCCGGGAAGAGCGCAAAATCGCTCTTGTAATCAGATAATGCGTCCACGAAGTACTCAACCTGTTCCAGCACTTCTTCAACCGAACCAAACTCACGCATCTGCCATTGCACCGCGCCCATGCGGACCTGGGTTTTCTTTTCGTTCAGTACCGAAGAGGGTGGGGTATACAGAATGTTCCGCCATTCCAGCAGGGTTGCATACCCCAGGGATTTCTCATCCTCCGGCAGGTACTTGTGCATCAACCGGGTAACCCGGAAATCATTGGACAGCTGGAAGCTCAGAATCGGATCGTAAATATCCTTGCGATCAACCCGGTCAATGTATTCCGCAGGCGAATACTGATCCGAATATTTCCAGTAGCCGGGAATACGGCCTCCGGCGAGAATCGCACGCAGATTCAGAGAACGGCAGAGTTCCTTACGGGCTTCGTAAAGACGCCGGCCCAGCCGGTAGCCCCGGTATTCTGGATGAATAAACACATCGAGCCCATACAGGGAATCACCGTTCGGGTTATGCCAGATCTGCTCATTGCGAAGAATCAGATCGTCATAGGTGTGAGGGTTACTGAACCGCTCGTATTTAACAGAAACCGTAAGGGCAACGGCAACCAGCTGATTATTGTCCTCGATGCAGATCTGCCCGTCCGGGAACTGCTCAACCAGGGCCTTGATGGTATCTCTTGGCCAGGCTCCCCCTATGTCGTCATACACGCGATCCATCAGTACCTGAAGCTGCTCATAATCATCAAGCGTCAGGTTGCGGAGATTCAAATGGAGTTCTTCATGGGCCATTCAGTGAGGCTCCTGTATGGCGGTATTTTGGGTTTCTCGACCAAGTTTATCAGAAGGTATGAAAGAGTTGGCACAGGTAGCGGGAAAGCCACGAAAGAAAAGCCGGGTATACGCAATGTAGCGGCTCCGCTGGAGCCTCACTCACTGGCTCAGCAATTCAAGCCGCCGGCGCAGATTTTGCAAGGTCTGGCGCCCCAGGTTATCCGACTCTCCACTCAGGAACGGATTGTCCAGAGCAATAACGGTGCGCTTGTCGAGGTTCAGGTCCTCTGCTGCCGTACCGTAAAACTGCTCGAGGAAAGCCCCGAAACTTCCGTCCCGGATGGCCCGTTCCATTCCAAGCTGTAACCTGTGCGCGGTTAAATGATCTTCCGGCCCCACAAACAGGTACGAAGGCATGGGGTAGGCCAGCACAATGCCGGGTTCCACAACCAGTTCCGGGTCATTTTCGATACGAAGATCATTGGCAACTTCACTGACACCCCGGGCAAAACAGTCGAAGCGCTCGTTTTTCAGCATTCCAAACAGAATTTCATAGCGCGAATGGGTAATTACGGGGATGTTATTTTCTCTGAGAATGTCGGTGTCAGGCCAGTGCACACCCTGGCCGATGCGGATATCTCTGTCCCGAAGATCCGCGAGCGAGTTGATGCCCTCAAACAATGCAAGATTATGCGGCATAACCACACAAACGCGAAAACCCAGCAACCCTCCATCTACCGGAACCGGAATTGCTGTAAGACGTTCTTCCCTCTCTGTGGATGTTGCCAGGTTGGCAATGTCCAGCAAACCATACTCGCCGCGAGCCAGCTCCCGGAGAGCCCGGCCCTGGCTCAATTCACTGCTGCGGAGCAGGCGGAACTCCCCATACTCGGCGGTTTTTGCCAGCGCAAGATTAACCAGCGCATAGATGGCCGGGTTGTCGTAGCTACGGTACCAGAGTACATAGTCCCGGTGCGCCGGGTTTACCGGGGCGGACACGAAGGCAGACGCTTCCGGTGCCGAAGGTGGCCCAACGGTATCGCCCGGTGTGCCGGCGTAAACAGGGCAAACCATTAACAGGCTGCCAGCGAGCCCCGGCAGCAGTGCAGTCATTGCATGCCTGCAGGCATGTTTAAATCCGTGTATGAGAGCTGCGAACATGTTGCAACTTCCGAATCCTTTTGACTGGCTTGTCCGAATCAGTTCCTGCGGGCAGAAAACTGGCCAAATGGGTGCTGCATATGAAGTGAACCGCCTCTACTTTAGACCAGAAAACGGCCAGAGAAAGGAGAATCTTTCAAAATAATGTAAAAGAGTGTTGCGATGTGTATGGGGCGCTGCAATCATCCGCTTCAACCTGTAATGTACCCCCAGGCTCAGGAGCTGAATTATGGCGTTAATCGACAGTATTATTGGTGTAACAGGGCAGTGGATCTCCAACACAAATCCCGCGGCCACGCTGGCGCAACCGGTTGAATGGCTGAAGAAAACCGGAGGTTATGCGGCGGTTAATCGCATCATAGGGCTGTCGATCCCGTTTGCACCGCGCAACCGGTTCAGTGTGGAAGAGGTGCGCCCCGGATACGTGCGGGCGCGCATCCAGCTCAAGGGCAATAAAAACCACTTTGGCAGCCTGTACGCTGGCGCTTATTTTCTTGTGGCGGAAATTCCTGGCGGGGTACTGACGCTGTTTGATCTTGGGCCGGCGTACACGCCAATCCTGAAAGAAATGACGCTGCAGTTTCTGCAGCCTGCGAATACGGATGTCACCGTGGAGTTTTCCCTTTCTCCCGAAAACGTGACAGCCATTCGTGCAGATGCCGATGCCACGGGTCGGGCAAAGTTTACGCTTGAGGGTGAGTTGCGGGATATGCACGGTAACCATGTTGCGACCTCCATTGCGCACTACCGGGTTCGCAAAAAAGGGTTCCAGACGGCAGCGTAAATCTGGCCGGTGAGCCGCGCTCAGGCCTCAGTCCAGCCCCGCAAGGGTGGCGAGGAAGATCTCGCCGTATTTCTCCAGCTTTGCAGCGCCCACACCACTGACTCCCGCCAGCTCATCAAGGGTTTTGGGTTTGCGCTCAAGCATGTCAAACAGGGTGGTATCGTGGAAGATCACGTAAGGCGGCACACCTTGCTGATCAGCGAGCTCTTTCCGGCAGGCTCGAAGTGCCTCCCAGCCGGCATGATCGGTAATCTGGTCTTTGATCGCGCTGCCGGTTCGTCGGCCAGAAGAACGCCCCGCTGACTTTTTGACCACCGGGTCTTTGCGCAACTTTACCGTTTGTTGCCCTTTCAGTAGTGGTCTGCATTGCTCTGTAAGCTGAAGCGCGCCATACCCCTCGGGGTCTGCACGCAGGTAGCCGTTAGCCACCAGTTGCCGGAACACCGACTTCCACTCGTTAACTGAGAGTTCAGTGCCTATGCCGTAGGTTGAGACTTGGTGGTGTCCGAATTGCAGCACCCGTTCGTTCTCCGAGCCCCTCAAAACGTCAATCAGATAGGTAACACCGAACCTTTGGCCGGTGCGGAATACGCAGGACAATGCCTTCTGCACAGCCACCGTTCCATCCCAGGTTTCGGGGGGAACAAGGCAGGTATCACAGTTGCCGCAGGGGTTATCCAGTTTGTCGCCGAAATAATTGAGCAGAACCTGCCGGCGGCACCTGGTGACTTCACAAAGGCCCAGCATGGCATCCAGCTTTTGCCGCTCGATGCGTTTAAAGTGATCGTTACCCTGAGAGGCTTCCAGCATTTGCCGCAGTTTGATGACATCCTGAAGGCCATAAACCATCCAGGCTGTTGACGGTTTGCCATCGCGCCCGGCACGCCCGGTCTCCTGGTAATAGGCTTCCAGACTTTTTGGCAGATCAAGATGCGCAACGAAGCGCACATCAGGTTTATCGATACCCATGCCAAAGGCAATGGTGGCTACAATAATCACGCCATCTTCCCGCAGGAATCGCTCCTGATGGTTAGCCCGATCAGCCGCAGGAAGCCCGGCATGATAGGGCAAAGCCGTATAACCGTTTTGCATCAGCATCTTTGCGGTGGCATCGACTTTATTACGGGACAGGCAGTAAACAATACCGCAATCACCTTCATGTTCTGCTTTTATAAAATCCAGCAACTGTTTGTTTGCATTGGTTTTTGGCGCTATCCGATACTGGATGTTCGGGCGATCAAAACTGCTGATGAAATGCCGGGCTTCAGTGAGGGAGAGCCGTTCAGCAATTTCTTTACGGGTGCGTTCATCGGCGGTCGCGGTTAAGGCAATCCGGGGAACCTCCGGGAATTCGCTGGCCAATACCGCAAGCTGCAGATAATCGGAACGGAAGTCGTGCCCCCACTGGGACACGCAATGCGCTTCGTCGATGGCAAACAAAGAAATGGACGCACCATGCAACAGCTCAAGGGTGCGCGGCTGTATCAGCCGCTCCGGAGCACAATAAAGCAGATCCAGCTCGCCTGTGCTCAACGCATACTCAGTTGCCCGGGCCTGTTCAAAATCCATGGTGGAATTCAGGAACGCCGCCCGCACGCCCAGCTCGCGCAGCGCCGCAACCTGATCCTGCATCAATGCGATCAACGGGGAAATAACAATGGCGGTGCCAGAACGGACGAGCGCCGGAACCTGATAGCACAGGGATTTGCCTCCACCCGTTGGCATGAGTACCAGGGCATCTCCACCGCGGACCACTTCATGGATGACCTCGCCCTGCAGTGGCCGGAAGGATTCGTAACCAAACACTTCATGCAAAACCGCCTCAGGGCTTCTGCCCGAGGTTGTGGGCCGCTCTGCCAAAAGCTGATCGAAGTCCTGATCGGGGTGCATAAAATAATCGGCTCATCGTTAGGCTGGGGTGAAAACTGTCGGAATAAATGGCCGAACAAAGCACTGTTTCGGCGCGGTGAAGGATCATACCAGATTTTGTGTGCCTAATGGTTTGCAGGTGTGCTTTAGGGAGGCAAGGGCAGGGAAGAAACGTTACAATACCGCGGTTTAAAACTACCGTTTTACGGCTCACCATAATTTTTCAGACAAGAACAGGGCATGCATGCAGGAATTTGACGCCATCCGTCCATACTCGGACGAAGAAACTGGCCCGGCGATTCAACGACTGGTTAATGACAAGGAATTTCTGGACATGGTCGGCCGCTTCAAGTCGCCGGCACTGGCGCACTGGGCCCCGGCTTTTCTGCGCTTCTTTACCCGCCGCTGGTTAGTAAGCCGCTTTGGCCATTTTACCCGGGTGGACGATCTGCAGGCGGGATTGTCCGGCTATATTGGTGACCTTATAGAGAACACCACCACCCGTGTAACGACAAGCGGCGTGGAGAATTTGAGTAAGCAGGGGGCTTACCTGTTCATATCCAACCACCGGGACATTGTGTTTGACCCTATGCTGGTCAATTACCTGCTGTTCCGGAACGGCCTGCGAACTACCCGTATAGCCATTGGCGACAACCTGCTGGCCAACCGTGTGTTTGCGGAAATGATGCGGCTCAACAAGAGCTTTATCGTACGCCGTGACATGACCAGCCCGCGGGAAATGCGGGATGCCTACATTACGCTCTCCGGCTTTATCAACCACAGCATCGCGAACAACGAAAACATCTGGATAGCCCAGCGCGAGGGGCGCGCCAAAGACGGCCTGGATTTCACCGACCCCGCTATCATCAAGATGTTTTACATGAGCTGTAAAAAAAGCGGACTGAGTTTTGCCGAGGCAATGAACAAGCTGCGCATTGTTCCGGTTTCCATCTCCTACGAATACGATCCCTGCGACAAGGACAAGGCCCGCGAACTGGAGACCAAAGCTCGCGCAGGCAGCTACAAAAAAGCAGAAGGTGAAGATACCGAACAAATCATGAAAGGCCTGACCGAGTTCAAAGGCCATGTGCATGTTCACTTTGGCACCCCTATTGTTGATGCGCCGGAAAACCCCAAACAGCTTGCCGCACTGATTGACCGTGAGGTGCATGCCAATTACCGCCTGCACGCCTCCAATCTGGTGGCCTATGAGATGCGTGGCCCCGACACCACAGGTTCTGAGGCGTCTGCAGACGCTCGCACATCTTTTACAGAATCCGTTGCGACCACCGATAAGTTTTCTGCGGAGGACATGCGCGTTGCCCGAGCTGAAATGGAAAAAAGGCTGGAGGCTTGTGATCCGGCAACTCGCCCCTATCTACTGGACATGTATGCCAATCCGGTTCAGACCGCACTGGATGCAATCGCCATACAAAACACTCCGGGTTAACCCGGGCAATCCCTTTTATACAACGAGGTAATGCGTGCAGGACCTGCAATATATTGAACTGGAAACCCGGGCAAACCCTACAGCTGCTGTTATCTGGCTGCATGGCCTCGGTGCCAGTGGCCACGATTTCGAACCTGTAGTGCCGGAACTTGGTTTGCCCGATGACGCTGCCGTTCGTTTTATTTTCCCGCACGCTCCCAATATACCGGTTACCATCAACGGCGGCGTCACCATGCCTGCCTGGTACGATATCAAAGCCATGGATATCGACCGCATCGTGGATACTGGCCAGCTGATGGATTCGGCGCGGGCCGTAGGCAAGCTGGTTGAACGGGAAATTGAGCGGGGTATCCCCTCAGAGAATATTATTATTGCCGGCTTTTCCCAGGGTGGGGCGGTTGCCTATGAGCTTGGCCTGAGCTATCGAAAGACGCTGGCGGGTATCCTGGCACTTTCTACCTATTTTGCCACTGCAAAAACGGTGCAGCCCTCGGAAGCCAACGCGGGCATTCCGATCAATGTGTACCACGGAACCTTTGACCCCATGGTTCCGGAAGCGCTTGGGGTTCGTAGCGTGGAAACACTCAGGTCAATGGGCTACGAACCGCACTACATGACCTTCCCCATGGAACACAGCGTGTGCCTTGAGGAAATTCAGGACATCGGGCGCTTCATTCGCAAGCACGTGCTCTGATTCGCTACCAGCCGCCGTGCTCAGACCCAGAGCATGGCGCCCATTTCCAACGGGTGGGTCAGAGCTTCGTGGTAGGGATACATCCTTAACCGCAGGGTTTGCAGCCCCGGGTAGGATGGGCGAAGCTGGGTGGCGAATACGGTTTTGCCGTCTTCATCGTCCTCCTTTTCCAGCAAAAAACAGTTAGGCGCCAAGCCATTGTGCGTCCCGGTGCATTCCGGTGTTACCAGGCACTCCACCCGAACATCGGCTGCAGTCAAACCATTAAGTGTGGCCTCAACTCTTAATTCGACGGTCTCATCGTAGGCGCACTGGCTCTCCACACAGCCCTGTACATTCAGTGTAACTTCCGGCCATGCTTCGCGTACCCGCGCTTTCCACTCTGCAAGTTCAGCAGCGAGCTTTCCGTTGTCGGCCATCAACTGCCGGCCCTGACGAGTGGCTGGTTGGTAGTAGTTGCTGACGTAATCCATCACCATGCGTTCGCTGTTAAATCTTGGGGTGATGGTTTTCATGGAAGCCTTGGAGCGCTTTACCCAGCCGGCAGAATAACCTTGCGAGGCCCGAGCGTAATACAGCGGAACCACCTCATATTCCAGCAGGTCCAGAAGGTCGCGAGCCTCTTCCACATTGCGGAATTCCGGGTCCAGATCGATATTGCGGGGCGTTATCGCCCAACCGTTCTCGCCGTTATAACCTTCACCCCACCAGCCGTCGAGAACACTGAGGTTCAGCGCGCCATTAAGGGCCGCTTTCTCACCGGATGTACCGCTGGCTTCCTTCGGGTATTCCGGAGTGTTCAGCCACACGTCCACACCACTGAGCAAGCGGCGAGCCATAGCCTGGTCGTAATCCTCCAGCAATATCAAATGCCCCATCAGAGAAGGTTGCATGGACAGGTCGTGCACTACTTTTATAAGTTGCTGTCCGGGGCTGTCCTTGGGGTGAGCTTTACCGGCAAAGATCAATACCACCGGGCGGTCGGGATCGGTCAGAATTTTCTCCAGGCGCTCGAGGTCTGAAAAAATAAGCGTTGCACGCTTATATGTGGCAAAGCGACGGGCAAAACCAATAACCAGCGGATCTTTATCCGTTGTGGTCAGTTGCCTGGCCATTCGCTCTGTTACTGAACGCCCGGTGCCGTTTCGGCTGTGCTGGCGCTTTAGGCGGCGCACCACAAAGTCACTCATTTGTTCTTTGAGAGCCTTGTGCACACTCCAGTAATGGTAATCGGGGATTTGCTCAATGAATTCCCAGAATTCCGGATTTCTCAGTTCACTTTTCCAGTTGGGCGCCTGAATATCGAACAGGCTGGACCACTCCGGTGCAAGGAACGTTGGTACATGCACACCGTTGGTGATGTAGCCAAGCGGGTTTTCATCAGGTGGGATCTGGGGCCAGATATCACCTTCCATTTTCGCGGCAACGCTGCCATGAATACGGCTGACGCCATTGTGGAAGCGGGAGCCGCGCAGGCCCAGGCTTGTCATGTTGAAAGCATCCTGGCCGGGCTTGATGCCCATTGCAAAGACCTTGTCGAAATCAAGACCGGACTCTTCCAGCCAGGCGCCCAGTGCATGCTCAACAAGTTCGCGCGGGAACACATCATGGCCTGCAGCTACCGGTGTATGCGTGGTAAACAGAGTGGACCCGGCCACCGCTTCCAGAGCCCCTTCAAAACTCAGGCCCTCATCCATCACCCGACGGCAGCGTTCGAGTATCTGAAAGGCTGCGTGCCCCTCGTTGATGTGCCAGGCCGTAGGGTGGAGGTCAAGGGCCTGCAACACCCGGGCTCCGCCGATACCCAGCAGCATTTCCTGGAAAATCCGTGTGGATTCATCCCCGCCGTAGAGCCGGTGCGTCAGGTTACGGTCCTCGGCATTGTTTTCGTCGGTGTCCGAATCAAGAAGGTAGAGACGAATATGCCCGACCCGCGCCTCCCATACTCGCGCAACGATGTTGCGACCGGGGAAGGGAACGGATACCCGGAGCACCTTGCCGTCCTTCTCTGCCAGCCTGATTGGCAGTTCATCACTGGAGTGGGACTGATACCTGGCAATCTGCTGGCCCTGGGCACCGATACTCTGAATAAAGTAACCTTGGCAATACAGCAGGCCAATGGCAACAAAGGGCAAGCCCAGGTCGCTGGCAGCTTTACAATGATCACCGGCGAGGATTCCGAGGCCGCCGGAATAGATCGGAAAACTCTCGTGAAAGCCAAACTCTGCACAAAAGTAGGCCACAAGTGAGGTTTCAGGGTTGAGTTTCTCGGTAACTTCCGGGCCTGGCTCTGCCGCCAGATACGCATCGTAACTGCTCAGCACGCGACGATATTCAGCAAGAAAGGCGCGGCTTTCGATTGTTTCGTTAATCCGTTCCTGAGCAACCCGCCGGAGAAACAGCTTCGGGTTGTGCTCAACTTTTTGCCAAAGGGTAAGGTCAATCCGGGCAAAAAGGCCACGGACACCGGGATCCCAGCTGTAAAAAAGATCATTTGCCAGTTCATCCAGGCGTTCCAGAACTTCCGGAATTCTGGGCCGGGCTTCCAGGCGGAATTCAGTGGCCTTATGCATATTGGTCATTACCTCGTGTGCAGTTGTCGACCTTGAGGTGGCTTGTTAATTCGCCCCGGTTGCTCTCTCAGCCATTATGCCGAGATACAGATCACCATAGCTTTGTGCTCTGTGTTTCCATGAATAATCACCAGACATGCCATTGTGCTGCAGCCGGCGCCAGGATTTCGGTTTTTTCCGGCAATCCAGGGCCCGTTCAATAGCCCCGAGAAAAGATGCCGCCGTGGCCTCCTTGAAACAAAAGCCGTTTGCCTTGCCTGGCCCCTCATCGGCGTAATCGAAGACCGTATCCCGCAGGCCGCCAACGGCGTGAACCACCGGCAATGTGCCATAGCGCAAACTGTACATCTGGTTCAGACCACAGGGCTCGAAACGTGATGGCATCATGAACAGATCACATCCGGCAGTAATGCGATGTGACAAAACTTCGTCATAGGCCAGAGTCAGGGACACCTGTTCTGGCCATTGCAGAGCCAGCGTCTTTAAAGGCTCTTCATAGCGGCGGTCTCCGGAACCAAGAAGCGCGAACTGACAGCCCCGCTCCAGCAACGGGGGCATAACGGCCACCAACCAGTCCAGCCCTTTCTGCTCCACCATGCGCCCGATAAATCCCAGCAAGGGGGCTTTTACTGGTTTCAGGCCTAGCTGCTGTTGCAGGTTCGCTTTGCAATAGGCTTTGTTTTTCAGTTGCCCGATGCTGTAGTGGCATTCCAGGCAGTCATCATCCTCGGGGTTCCACAACCGTGTATCAATGCCGTTAAGAATGCCGCATAGCTTGTCCTGGCGGTGCCTCAACAGTCCATCCAGCCCACAGCCGTATGCCGGTGTCTGGATTTCCCGGGCGTAACCGGGGCTTACCGTAGTTATCCGGTCGCCGAACACCAGGCCACCTTTGATAAAGGACATCTCGCCGTGGAATTCCAGCTCATGCATGTTCCAGAGAGAATCTGCCAGGCCGAGGGCGCGGAAGATTTCCTGCGGGAACAGCCCCTGATAGGCGAGGTTGTGAATGGTAAATACCGTGCCTGGCCGGTTCTGCTGATGCTCCAGAAATACCGGAATCAGACCGGTTTGCCAATCATTACAATGCACGATATCCGGCACCCAGGAAATATCTGCCTGGCCCAGTGCCATCAATGCTGCAACCCGGCAAAACAGCTCGAAACGCTGGGCGTTGTCCCACCAGTCTTCACCTTTGCTGTTCTGATACGGGTTCCCAGCTCGATCAAACAGAGCAGGGCAGTCCACCAGCCATAAGGTTACAGAAGTGCCCGGCAGCCGGGTTTGCAGAAGATTGACAATATGATGCCCAATCTGAAGCCGGGCTTTGCACAGAGCGCTTTCATTACGTGCCGCCTCCATGGCGGCGGGATACCCGGGCAGAATAATGTGCACATCGTATCCGAGGCGACAGAGGGCTTCGGGCAGGCTTGCGGATACATCGGCCAGGCCTCCGGTTTTGACCAGCGGAAACACCTCACTGGTTGCATACAGTATCCGGATCATGCCCCTGGCTCCCGTGCTCCTGCCATTCCCGTTTCGTTGAGTATAATAGCGCCCAGGGGTGGCAAGGTGAGCTCAATCGACCAGTCGCGATTCATCCAGGGTTGGCCACTGGCCTGAATCGGGTATGGGTTGCCGAGATTGGAGCCACCGTAGTATTCGGAATCGGAGTTGAATATCTCTCGCCAGACACCTCCTGATGGCACGCCAATTCTGTAGTGGTGCCGGGGAATGGGCGTAAAGTTGACCACCACAACCAGGACCTGCCCCTGGGACTGGCGTAGAAAACTGATTACCGACTGGGGCGAATCGTGGCAGTCGATCCATTCAAAGCCCTCAGGCCTGTGGCTTTGACCATGGAGGGATGTTTCCTGGCGGTAAAGGCCATTGAGGTCCTGGACCAGGCGCTTGATACCCTGGTGCTCCGGGTACTGCAGTAATGCCCAGTCCAGTTCCCGTGCCTCACTCCACTCACGGCGTTGACCAAATTCCCCCCCCATGAAGAGGAGTTTTGCGCCGGGATAGGTGTAGAGATAACTGAACAGCAGCCTTAAAGAGGCTCTCTGCTGCCACTCGTCACCGGGCATTTTATTGATCAGGCTGCTTTTACCGTGCACCACTTCATCGTGGGAAAGCGGCAACAGGAAGTTTTCCGAAAAGGCATAGATCAAGCCGAAGGTGAGCTTGTCGTGGTGATACTGGCGGTAAACCGGGTCCTGCTGAAGGTAATCCAGCGTGTCGTGCATCCAGCCCATGTTCCATTTGAGATTGAAACCGAGCCCGCCAATTTCCGGCGGCCGGGTTACGCCGGGCCAGGATGTGGATTCTTCAGCACAGATCAGGGTCCCCGGGTATCGGCTCTGGCAAACCTGATTCAGTTCGCGCAGAAAATCGATAGCTTCGAGGTTTTCGTGGCCGCCATAAGCATTGGGGACCCATTCACCCTCTTTGCGGGAATAATTGAGATAGAGCATTGACGCCACAGCATCCACGCGCAATCCATCCATGTGGAAAGCATCAAGCCAATACAGGGCGCTGCCGATAAGAAAATTCCGCACTTCATGGCGACCGTAATTGTAAATCAGTGTGCCCCAATCCTGGTGCTGACCTTTGCGTGGGTCTTCATGTTCGTAAAGCGCCGAGCCATCAAAACGGGCGAGGGCGTGGCTGTCAGTAGGAAAATGGCCTGGCACCCAATCCAGAATGACGCCAATGTTGTGGCGGTGGCAAAGATCGATCAGGTAGCGCAGGTCGTCGGGCGATCCGAACCGGCTGGTAGGGGCAAAGTAGCCGGTGGTCTGGTAGCCCCAGGATTCATCAAGAGGATGTTCGGTTACCGGCAATAACTCGATGTGCGTGAACTGCATTTCCAGTACATAGGGCACCAGTTGCTCGGCCAGCTCGCGGTAGTTCAACCAGCGCCCTGAACCATGATGGCGCCAGGAAGCCGCATGAACCTCGTAAATCGATATGGGCGACTGCTGCCAGTTCCAGTTTCCCCTGCGTGAGAGCCAGTCTTCATCACTCCACCGGAAATTCCCACGCTCTGTCACGACCGAGGCAGTTGACGGACGCTGTTCAAATAGCTGGCCATAGGGGTCGCTTTTCAGCAAATGTTGGCCCGATGCCGTGGTAATACAGAATTTGTAGAGCGCACCTGGTTGCAGTTCCGGAACAAACAGTGACCAGACCCCCGTTCCTTCATGGGGAATCATGTTGTTGCTTCCGATTTGCCATTGATTGAAGTCACCCACCACACTCACGCCCCTGGCGTGAGGTGCCCAGACAGCAAATCCGACGCCGTTAATATCGCCCAGCTTGCAAGGTTGGGCTCCCAACACGTTGTATATGTGCCAATGACGGCCTTCGCCAAAAAGCTGAAGATCAAAGTTGCTGACGGTGGGGCTTTGCATAAATCACACAGACTCCCTGAGAGACAGGTTCAGTTGGGCAATATTCGCCCCGTTTAAATAACCCGTTCGAATTTGACACTGCGATTTCGTGATAGTGATCTAATATTGTTAGGGTAGTCGAAGTTGGCGCGGAATTCTTTGATTACGCAGCACAAAAACATACAAGAAACCTCTGGGTTTTCAGGGAGAACAGCTATGCACACGGCCAAACGTTATGTCAGCCGGCTGACCCGGAACACTCTCGCACTGGTTCTTGCCGGAGGACGGGGCTCCAGGCTCCATGACCTTACCAAATGGCGCGCAAAGCCGGCCGTTCCCTTTGGTGGAAAATTCCGGATCATCGATTTTCCACTGTCGAACTGCATTAACTCGGGCATCAGCCAAGTGGGCGTGATTACACAGTATAAGTCCCATTCGCTGATGCGTCATATCCAGCGCGGCTGGGGCTTTCTTCGTGGCGAGATGGAAGAGTTTGTAGAGCTGCTTCCAGCACAGCAGCGGATCGAAACCTCATGGTACGAGGGTACGGCCGACGCTGTATTGCAGAATCTCGACATCATTCGCAGCCATCGGCCCGAATACATCCTGATTCTTGCCGGTGATCATGTTTACAAGATGGACTATGGCACCATGCTTGCCGCGCACGTTGAGAGCGGGGCTGACATCACCGTTGGCTGTATTGAAGTGCCCATTGCAGAGGCCAGCGCATTCGGGGTTATGTCTGTTGATGACGAACTGCGCATCACAGAGTTTGTCGAAAAACCCGACCACCCCCAGCCCATGCCTGGTAAACCGGGCACAGCGCTTGCGTCCATGGGTATTTATGTATTCAGTGCTCAGGCTTTGTTTGATGAACTGATTAAGGATCATGAGCTGGCAGACGGCTCATCCCACGATTTTGGCAAGGATATCATCCCGTCGGTCATCAGGCGTCTTCGGGTTATGGCCTTTCCATTTCGTGACCCGATACAGGATAAGCCGGCCTATTGGCGCGATGTTGGAACTATTGATGCGTTGTGGCGAGCAAATCTTGAACTGATCGGTGTGAGCCCCGAACTCAACCTCTATGATTCAAATTGGCCAATCTGGACCTATCAGGAGCAGTTACCCCCCGCCAAATTCGTTTTCGATGATGACAATCGCCGTGGTACAGCCGTGGATTCGATGGTGGCGGGTGGCTGTATTGTGGCCGGCTCCCTGGTACGACATTCCCTTCTTTTTTCGAAGGTTATCGTGCACTCTTACAGTAACATATCAGATACTGTTATCTTCCCGGATGTGGAGATTGGTCGCCACTGCGAGATCCGCAACGCGGTGCTTGACCGGGGCTGCAGTATCCCGGATAACACTCGAATCGGTTTTGATGAAGCAGAAGATCGGCGCCGGTTCCACGTTTCACCAACCGGCATAGTTCTGGTTACCCCGGAAATGCTTGGACAGGATTATCCCCATGGACTCTGAACTCAAGACACCCGTGGTTCTGTGCTGGCATATGCACCAGCCAAGCTATCAGGACTCGTGCACCGGGGAATTCCTGTTCCCCTGGGTGTATCTCCATGGCATCAAGGATTACAGCGACATGGTCGCCCACCTTGAACGCCAGCCAGGCGCGCGAGTTGTCGTAAACTTTGCACCGACACTGCTGGAGCAGATTGAGACCTACATCCTGCAAATCGAGCAGTGGCGGCATGGTCAGGGAAAAATCGGCGACCCAGTGCTGGCAGCACTGGTTTCGCAAACGCTGCCGGAGGCAGGAACACCCGGTTTTCTGGATCTTATGGAAAAATGCCTTAAAGCCAACCCTGAGCGCATCATCCAGCGCTTTCCCGCGTATGCCAGGCTGGCGGAACTGGCGAAGCTGTACCGCACAACAACCAATCTGCAACCCTATATTGACAACGACTTCCTGGCAGACCTACTGGTCTGGTATCACCTGGGATGGATGGGCGAAACCATCCGCCGTGAAAACCAGCTGATTCAAAGCCTGCAAGAGAAGGGCCAGAAATTTACAATGGAAGACCGGAAGGCCCTGCTGAATGAGATCTTCGGGATACTCTCAAGCATTGGCCCCAGATACCGCAAACTCGGACGTGACGGGCAAATAGAACTTTCAGTGAGCCCTTACAGCCATGCCATGATTCCATTGCTCCTTGATCCGGAATCGGCGCGAGAGGCTTTGCCTGAGATCACGCTGCCGGTCCACGCCAGTTACCCTGGTGCCGAGCAGCAGGTTGACTGGCAACTCCACCATGCAAAAACTGTTTTCGGGCGCTTTTTTGACGTGGAACCGGTTGGTTGCTGGGCATCGGAGGGCGGCTTGAGCCAGGCCACCCTCGGTTTTCTCCACCGCCACGGTTTTCGCTGGACCGGCAGCGGGGATTCCGTGCTTCGCAACAGCCTGGGGCATGCTGCTGTCGATTCCGGCGACGGAGACGATATGAATGGAGAGGGCAGTCTTCATCAGCCTTATACTTTCGGAGAGTCCGACACCACTGTTTTTTTCCGGGATGATGCGCTTTCCGATCTGATCGGCTTCACCTATTCGGACTGGCACGCCGAGGATGCTGTTGCGGATCTTGTTGGTCACATGGAAAACATCGCCGGATCCGGCAAGCCAGGAACAGTGATCTCAATCATAATGGACGGCGAAAATGCGTGGGAATACTACCCCGAGAACGGGTTTCATTTTTTAGACGAACTTTACCGGGTGCTGACAAACCATCCCCGGTTTGAGCTCACTACCTATAAGGACCTGGTCAATCAACCATTGGCCGAGCCGGTGAAGTTGCCGCACCTGGTTGCGGGAAGCTGGATTTACGGCACCTTCTCTACCTGGATCGGCGACCCGGACAAAAACCGGGCCTGGGATTTATTGTGCGAGGCAAAAATCCACTTTGACCGGGCGATAGACAGCAATACACTCAGTCCCGACCAAGCAGAAGCCGCCAGGCGGCAGTTGGCCCTCTGCGAGGGGTCCGACTGGTTCTGGTGGTTCGGAGATTATAATCCGGCACCGATTGTCCGTGATTTTGAACACCTTTACCGACGTCACCTTGTCAATCTGTATAACCTGATCGGATACCCAGTGCCCGATTCGGTCTTTCAGCCACTGAGCCAGGAGATTGCCGCCAATAAAGTAGCCGCTGAAAGAAGTACCATGCGACGAGGGCATGACAAGGACGCAACACCATGACCCCGGCGATGGGGGGCGATCTGTTTCTCCAGCGGCGAGCCGGCGTTCTGTTGCACCCCACGTGCCTGCAGGGCCGCTGGGGCGTGCTGGGCGCCAGTGCCCGCCATTTTATTGATTTTCTTTCCCGCAGTGGTATGCAGGTTTGGCAGACCCTGCCGACCGGCCCGACCCACGACGATCTTTCGCCTTATCAGTCCCTCAGTGCCCATGCCGGAAACACGAACTTCATCGATCTGGCGGAACTGCTCCCTGCCGACCTGGTTACTTCCGATGAGCTTTCCGGCGTGAGCGGCTCGCAAGCCCGCCGGCATATTTTCGACCTTGCGAGCCAGCGTTTTTTCGATGGTGAACTCACAGGCCAAATTGAACTGACCCATTGCGAATACGATCGGTTCTGCAAAGCAAACGACTATTGGCTAAATGATTTTTGCCTGTTCTGTGCCATCAGGGAATCCCATCCGGGAACCGACTGGCTTGAGTGGCCACCGGAACTCAGGGAAAGAGACCCGCATGCACTGCGGGATTTTGCAGATCACCATCATGCGCCCCTGCGCCGAATCCGGTTTGAACAGTATTTGTTTCACCATCAATGGCAAAAACTACGCGAGTATGCGCGTGCGCGAAACGTGCTGCTGTTTGGAGACATTCCTATTTTTGTTGCCCATAACAGTGCCGATGTCTGGGCGAATCGTGATCTGTTCAAGCTCGACAATGAGGGGCGATCAACCGTGGTGGCGGGTGTGCCACCGGATTACTTCTGCTCTGAAGGCCAGCACTGGGGCAACCCGCTCTATGATTGGGACGCCATGGCGAGAGACGGTTACCAGTGGTGGCTTGAAAGACTGGGCAGCCAGAAACAACAGTTTGATCTGGTCAGGATTGATCATTTCCGGGGGTTGCAGGCCTACTGGGAAATTCCTGCCGACCGGCCCGAACCCCGGAACGGCTATTGGGTGCCAGGTCCTGCAGATGCATTTCTTGAAGCCTGTTTCAGGCGATTTCCCGGGTTACCCCTGGTTGCAGAGAATCTCGGCGTCATCAGTGACGACGTGGAACAACTCAGGCAACGGTTCAACCTTCCCGGCATGACGGTCATACAGTTTGGGTTTGATGGCAGCCCCAACAACCCGCATCTTCTGAAAAACCATCAACCCCGGAATCTGGTCTACACCGGCACCCATGATAACGATACAACTCTGGGGTGGTACCTGAGCCTGGATGAACACATGCGACATTATGTCGCTCAATGCCTGGAACACTATGGCGACGATATGCCCTGGCCAGTTATCCGGGCAGCCTTTGACTCAGTAAGCACGCTGGCCATTATCCCGATGCAGGACCTGTTGGCACTGGGGACTGAGGCCCGGTTCAATACGCCTGGCACACTCACCAATAACTGGGTGTGGCAGTTGGACCAAATGCTGTTATCGGCAGAACTGGCGACCAGAATACGGGATCTGCTCTCATTCTATCGCCGATTAATTTGACTCCCTGTTCACATTTTGACCACAATCAAAACGTAACACCCGGCAGTTGTGGATACTAAAAGAACAATTCACGATCTTCTTCTGTGTCAAGGGGAGGCTAGACATGGAACACCGGCTCAGCAAGCGTATACCGGGTGAACTGAAACTCCTGATTTACAGGCGGGGAATGCCTGTTGCAACAGGGCGCATCAAAGACGCCTCGAAACAGGGGTTGTTCATCAATACGGATTATAACGACATTCAGTTAAACCAGATGCTGGAGGTTGAATTCCGGTTTCCGGGAAACCCGGACAAGCAACTTTGTCGTATCAAAGCACATGTTGTTCGCATGGCGGATGAAGGTTTGGGCGTGGATTTTGGTGAAACCAACCGTGATGCCCTCACAATCTCAAAGCTTGTGCGCTGGCTCAGCGAGCAACGAATAGCCAGCCACTATTTCCCCTCCCTCAGGCGGGCATAGTGGCATTCATTTAAACCTCATACAGGATTCGGCTCGTGACCCTGGCTGCCTATACACCGCGATCTTTGCCAGAGTCACTGGCCGGTCTCATTTCACTTGCACTTGATCTTCGCTGGAGCTGGCACCACGGCGGTGATGTGCTCTGGCGCGCCCTCGATGCGGAAACCTGGGACAGTACACACAATGCATGGCTGGTACTCAACAGCGTTTCTGCCGAACGTATGGCAGAACTTGCCGAGGACCCGGGCTTTCTGAGGCATTACCAGGAGCAGGTCCGGGCTCACGATGCCTTTATTCATGCTGAAACCTGGTATTCAAAGTCTTGCCCCGGAAGCCTCAAAAGCGGTGTTGCCTATTTCTGCATGGAATACGGCCTCAGTGAATGTTTGCCGTTATACAGCGGGGGGCTCGGGGTATTGGCAGGCGATTTTCTGAAAGCTTCCAGTGACCTGGGCGTGCCAGTTATTGCTGTTGGCCTGCTTTACCAGCAGGGTTACTTTCGCCAGGCCATAAACACCGAGGGTGATCAGCTCGAATTTTACCCCTACAACGACCCAACCATGCTGCCGGTTTCACCACTTGCGGGTGAGGATGGACAGTGGTTGCGGATAACAGTGCCCTTTCCCGGGCGGGACATTCGGTTGCGGGCCTGGAAAGCACAGGTCGGACGCTGCCAGTTACTATTGCTCGACAGTAACGACCCACGCAACGAACCCGGAGACCGTGGAATCACCAGCGAACTGTATAATGGCGATCCGGAGAAGCGCTTACAACAGGAAATGGTTCTCGGCATCGGAGGCTGGCGCCTGCTCCGACAGCTCAACATTGAACCGACAATCTGCCACCTGAACGAGGGCCATTGTGCATTCGCACTCATTGAGCGTGCGTTAAGCTGGCAAATTGATCATCAGACTGATTTTGAAACCGCACGCACTGCCAACCGGCCAACGAACCTGTTTACTACACACACATCCGTGGCTGCAGGGTTCGATGTGTTTACCGATTCCCTGATAAAGCTGTATGTGGAGCCCTGGCTCAGGGGTAGCCAGTTAACACCTGAGCGACTGTTACAGCTGGGAAAGCAGAATGGTTCCAGCGCTGAAGCAACCGGTAACGGGCCTCTGAATATGGCGTGGCTTGCCCTGAACATGAGTGGACGGGTAAACGGCGTCAGCCGAATCCATCAGGAGGTTACAAAAGCTATTCTTCAACCGTTTTTCCCGCGCTGGCCGGCGGATGACATACCGGCAGGGTACGTGACCAACGGGATTCATACCCCGAGCTGGGATTCGCCGGAATCCGACGCTATCTGGACCCGGGCCTGCGGTAAAGATCGTTGGCGGCGCCCGCTGCTGCATACCTGCCCAATGGCAGACATTCCGGATGCGGATCTCTGGGCTATGCGTCTGGCGCAACGCACCCGGCTTATCCACTATCTTCGGAAACGGTTGGCCAGCCAGCATTGCCGGCAGGATACGGTCCACGGCGCCGTTAAAGATCAAGCCGCAGCTTGCGGGTTGCTGCTGGATAACGAAACCCTGACCCTGGGTTTTGCCCGACGCTTTACTGACTATAAACGCCCGGATCTGCTTCTGAAACATGAGGAACGGCTGGTCAGGATGCTCGATAACCGGGACCGCCCGTTACAAATCGTGCTTGCAGGCAAGGCCCACCCCTACGATGAGCGTGGCAAGCAACTGATCAAACGCTGGAAGCAGTTTTCACGTCGGCCTGAAGCACAGGGCAAGGTTATTTTTGTAGAAGACTACGACCTCGGCATTGCCACCCAGCTAGTGCAGGGTGTTGACGTTTGGCTGAATTGCCCGAGACACCCCTGGGAGGCCTGCGGCACCAGTGGAATGAAAGTGCTGGTAAACGGAGGCCTGAACCTCTCGCAACATGATGGCTGGTGGGCTGAAGCCTGGAGCAGCGACGTGGGTTGGGCCATCCGCCCCGGTGCATCCTTTGACGAACTCGAGAACTCCGACAGGTACGATGAAGATGACGCTCTTGAGCTCTATGAGATTCTGGAGCATGAGGTTATCCCGGAGTTTTACCAGGCAGATCAGGATGGGTTACCCCGCGCATGGCTGAAACGTATTCGCGCAAGCATGGACCAATTAACAGCGGCATATTCCGCTAACCGGATGGTGCGGGAATACATCGATGCGTTCTATCTGCCTATGGTGGCTCTGGGCCAGCAACGCACCCCGGAAGTTGCAGCCGGGCTCGTTCGGGAATACTGGGAGATCGACCAGCACTGGCCCAAACTCCGGTTCAGAGCGGTAAACATGGATGAATCGGAAGGCATGCAAACCTACACCGTCGATGTGTACCTGGATGGTGTCGCCGAACACCGGATTGGGGTCGAACTGGTGGCTGAGGAATCGGAATACGGCCCAAGAACCGTTACAGAAATGGCGATGAAGTACGCGCTCAGTGGATCCAGTCATGGGTTTGTCTACCAATGTGCGGTGCCTGCCAGGCCGGAAGGGCACTACACGCCTCGTCTCCGCCTGAAAGACCAACGCCTCAGCCTGCCCATGGAGAACCCGTCAATCGCCTGGCTGAACTAGCTGCGCCAGAAAGCTGGCGAGAACACGATCACTACACTCAGGATTTCCAGGCGCCCCATCAGCATGCCCACCGCCAGGATCCATTTGGCAGCATCAGGCAATGGGCCAAAATTACCTGCAGGGCCAATAATATCCCCGAGACCTGGCCCGACGTTGGTCAAGGCGGTAAGAGCACCGGTCAAAGAGGTCACGAAATCCAGCTGCATGGCGGCAAGAGCCACGGTGATCAGCAACATGCACAGAAGGAAGATAAAGGTATAGGCGATCATCGAAGCAATGATATCGTCACTGACGGCCCGGCCGTTATAATTGCGGGTAAGTACCGCGCGGGGGTGCAGCAACCGGATCATCTGTTCCCGCAGTATGATCAGGGAGAGCTGGAACCGGAAAATCTTCATGCCCCCGGAGGTCGAACCGGAGCAGCCCCCGATAAACATCAGAAAGAAAAACAACACGAAGGCCAGGGGACCCCAGGCTGAGTAATCCTCCGAGGCGTAACCGGTTGTGGTCACAACAGACGTGACGTTGAACAGGGTGGCGATGTAATTGTGGAATGGATCAAACGGAACCGGAGAGACGGCCCAGCGGTAAAGCGTTAAAAGCGCTGGCACAACAAGCAAAATGGTCAGAAACAGCCTGACCTGCTGATCCCTGAATAACACCCCGCGCTGGCCATGGAGTTCCCTTACAAAGAGGAAGAAGGGCAGGCTGCCGATCATCATGAAAAACGACGCTTCCACAAGGATCAGGTTGTTGAACTTACCCATGCTCAGATCCGATGTGGAAAAACCTCCGGTGGCTATGCTGGTCAGACCATGGTTGAACGCATCGAACAGCGTCATGCCCGACAACCAGTATGTGATTACAGCGATAGTTGAAAAGGCAAGGTAAACAAACAAAAGGCCGCGGCTGAGGGTCTTCATTCTTGGAAGGGCCTTGTCTGTCCACTCGGAAGACTCAGTTGCGAACAGCCGCATACCACCAACGCGAAGAAATGGCAGCACGGCCACGAACATGCCGATTATTCCGATGCCACCTATCCACTGCAGAATTGAACGCCAGAGAAGCAGGTCTCTGTCCATGGTATCGAGACCACTGAATACCGTTGCTCCTGTGGTGGTAATACCCGAGGCCCCTTCGAAGAAGGCATCCGCGGCAGAAATGCCATCGTCACTGAGATAAAAAGGAAGGGAGGAGAGCAGGGCGATAATAAACCAGGACGACACAGTAAGGACAAACATGTACCGTGGTTTCAGGTCCCGCGGTTGGCGATATGTGGAAGCTATACCCAGCATGCCAATGCCAAATACAATGGAGGCAGACTCCACAAATGATGCTGCATTCGGCGCTTCCGAGCCGAGCAGTAAAAATACCGGTAGCGTCATGAATATGCTCAACAGCACAAACATGAGGCTGACAATGAAAACAACAGGATAGAGGTTTCTCAATGGATGCCCGAACCAGCTGAACCGAGAGAGGCGTCAGAATACCTGCGGGGGAAGTCATCCGCAAGGTAACAGACGGCCTGCAGCTTTATTAACCCGGTATTAAAACATCGTCAGCAACCCGCTATTCAGGCCTTTGGATATGGAAAAACCGTGCGGTTTAATGCAGTCTCCTTTTAACAACCAGTCAATCAACCCGGGAACGTAGCGTTGAACCATCTTGCCCACCTGTTTCTTGCTCCCGACTCGCCTGAAGCGCGGGTAGGTAGCATTCTTGGTGATTTTACGCGGAGCATAGATGTGGCTGCGCTCCCGGACCCCGTGAGACTTGGAGTGCGTCATCACCTGGCGGTGGACAGCTACACAGACAAACACCCGAACGTTCTGGCCAGCAAACGTTTGTTTTCCGGTGCGCGCCGCCGGTTTGCGGGTGTGGCGCTGGATATCCTGTATGACCATTTTCTTTTGCGCCACTGGTACGAGTTCACTGATGCCGACCAGGACATGTTTATTAATTCGGTTTACGCAGAGCTGATGGATAACGAAAACCTGATGTCACCGGACATGAGCAGAACAACGCGGCACATGGTGTCCCACGACTGGTTTGGATCCTATCGGGACCTGGATAACGTTGGTTATGCCCTGGACAGGGTAGCCGCACGTATACGCTTCCGGAATTCCTTTGCTGGCATTATTGACGAAATACGACCAATCCACTCAGAACTGGAAGAGCATTTCTTATCGTTTTTTCCGGATTTACAAAAGTTTGCAGGAGAAATTGAATGAAGTTTCTGATCCCGCTGTCTCTCATCGCTGCACTGGTTTTGCCTGCAGGGGCAAGTGCAGAAACAGAACCCCAAACAGACGCTCCGGTTCCCGAAACACTGGGCTTCGTGGAATGGGTTGTGATGAACGACACAGGTCTGAGGCTGAAAGCGCGGCTGGATACCGGCGCGAAAACCTCTTCATTGCATGCCGTGAACGTCGAAGAGTTTGAAAAGGACGATCAGAAATGGGTCAGATTCCAGATTCCGCTGGCAGATCACAAGGATCATCCTGCGGAAGGTGACATTGACCACGAAGAAGTCATTCTTGAACTTGAAAGACCGGTCGAGCGCACTGTGCTGATAAAGCGCAAAGGCGCGCCATCCCAGAGGCGGTACGTAGTTATGATGGATTTCTGCATTGCAGGAAGCAGCCATACAACCCAGTTCTCACTGACGGATCGCGGCAACTTTTCCTACCCGGTACTACTCGGTCGCCGGTTCATGAGCGATGACAACATACTGATCGACTCCGCCGACAGCTTTATTGCCAGCAAGGAATGCGAATACATGAGCCTGGAAGAACTGGTTGAGCAGCATCAGGCAAAAATAATCAAGGCTGATGAAACAACCTGATTCAGGTTAAAAAACCAACGCCTCTTTCATAAAGCTCAGGAATTTATGGTTATTGGCGTGGGCAATATTGACCCGCAGGGCCTCATTTCCAACATTACTGGTCAGTTCAAACAGGCGGCTCGGGGCAAGGAATATGCCTTGCCGTGCTGCCTGAACGGTCAGGTTCATGGAATCAACACCCTCCGGTAATGGACACCAGATGTAATAGCCCCCGGTGGGGCTTTCCACTCGATCCAGCCCTATGCCGTGCAGGGCAGACACTGCGTCCATACTGGCATTTGCAACCCTGTCTCTGAGACGTTTCAGATGCCGGCGATAACGCCCGCGAACAATCATTTCATGTACCAGACGCTCGGTAATACCGGAACTGCTCACTACCGTCAGCATTTTGATGTCCGTCAGCGATGCGATAAGCTCCGGACTTGCCGCAACATAGCCACAGCGCAGGCTTGCCGACAGGGTTTTCGAGAAGGTACCCACGTAGATAACACGGTTCAGGGCATCCAGTGACGCCAGGTGTGGTGTCGCTTTGGGTAAGATATCAGCGAACGGATCATCTTCGATGATCACCAAGTCGTACTTTTCCGCCAACGTCAGCAGCCGGTGCATCTTTTGCAGCGACATGGAGGTTCCGGTTGGGTTATGGGCCATCGGCTGAACGAAAAACAGTTTGGGCCTGTGGCTACGAATTTTCTCTTCCAGCATATCCAGATCCGGCCCGTCCGATTGTCGGTTCACACCCACCACTTTCGCTTTCTGGAGCTTGAGCTTACTGAACATGGGGTAGTAGCCAGGGGTTTCGACAAGAACCGCGTCGCCTGCCTGCACAAAATGCCGAACAATCAGATCCAGAGCGTGATTCGCACCAAAGGTCATTAATACCTGATCCGGACTGGTACTGATTGATCGCTCGTTTAATGCGCGGGCTACATCTTCCCGTATTACCTCAAGGCCTTGCGGTCGGCCATATTCAAAATCATCAGAATAGTCAGTCGCGCTGGAGGTTCGCTTAAGGTATCTGCCAATCTCCGAACTTTCCATCCAGGTCGCGGGTAACCGCCCGTCGCCGGCACGTACCTCGTAGTGCTGATTCAGCTGCTCCCGCAACAACGACACCACATCCACCGCCTCAATCACATGCTCGGAACGGGAGATAGAAGGGGCAGGGCTCGCTGACTGCACATAAAACCCGGAGCCGCGGCGAGGGTGAATGTAGCCGGTTGCCACCAACCGGTCGTAGGCGTCGGTAACGGTGTTTTTGGAAACTCCATGGCCTTCTGCCGCTACCCGTATGGAAGGCAAACGGGCACCTGGAAGTAATCGGCCTGACTCAATTTGCTCAATCAGGCTGTTTGCAATTTGTTGTGCGCGAGAAATGCTCACGTTTATATCAACCTCAAAAGTGTACCAGCTATTGGGCTGGTACAGTCCGTGGTACACACCAGCTAACTGTCCCTTGTTGATTCTAATTGCCTGGCCTAGCTTGTACAGGGAGTACTAACAAAATAATGCGGTGGAGTTTTTGACGGACAACGTCGAAGAGCACATAAAAACAATGATGGAGAAAGAGATGAAACTGCACATGAAACCTAAGGCTAGTGGTTGCATCCGGCGTACCATAAGCGGCTTTATAGCTGCGGCGGCGCTCGTTTCAGGGGTGACGGTTGCTGCGGAGCAGCCTACTGTCAACTGGCGCATGCAAGCCCTTTGGGATGCAGGCACCACACCCTACGAATATGAGAAAAAGTTTGTAGAGCGGGTTTCCCAGCTCACAGACGGCAAGTTTACCATCCGGCTGTTCGGCGGCGGACAGTTGGTACCCTCTGCTCAGGCATTTGAAGCGGTTCGTGGTGGTGCCTTCGAGATGATGAAGACCTTCGATGGATACAAGGCGGGCGCTATCCCGACATTTGCTTTCACAAGTACCATTCCTTTTGGTTTCCCGGAATCGGATCAGTATGAAGCCTGGTTCTACGAGAAAGGCGGACTTGAATTTGCACGGGAAGCCTATGCCCAGGCTGGTCTCTTCTACATTGCGCCAACCGTTTATGGTCAGGAGCCGATTCACTCGAAGTTCCCAATAAACAAGCCTGAGGATGTAAAAGGCAAGAAAGGGCGCTTTGTCGGACTTGCCAGCACGGTTATGAGCAAATTCGGTGTTTCCGTTACGCCACTGCCGACGGCTGAGGTATACCAGGCGCTGGAAAAGGGCGTGATCGATTTTGCCGACCGGGGTGACCTGACTGCCAACCTGGAAGCAGGCCTGGGAGAAGTTGCCAAGTACGTCATTGTGCCTGGTTTCCACCAGCCGACGACCGCGACCAGCTATGTGGCAAACCAGAAAGCCTACGACAAGCTCCCAGACTCCTACAAAGCGGCTCTTGAAGTGTCTGCACGGGAAATCTCGGGTTCACTGCGACAGCACATTATCGCGCAGGATGCGATAGCGCTGAAAAAGTTCCAGGAGCAGGGCGTAGAGGTTATCCACCTTGATCCGGCTGTCATAGCCCGAGCCCGGCCAACCGCCATGGAGGCGTGGCAGGAAGCTGCAGGCGATGATGAACTCGCCAACAAGGTACTGCAAAGCCAGATCGACTTCATGAAGGAGCTTGGCCTTATTGAGTAAGGCTCCCGACAGGTGTTCTTTGATCAGCCCGGGCCTGCCGGGCTGATGCTCTCCCATTTGAGGCTTCCTTGTGATGTGTATTCTTGACGGTTACTGCCGAACAATTACGCGAGTGAACCGATGGCTGGCCATTGCCGCATCGTCGCTGGTTTTCATAATGGTCGCCGTGATTTCCTATGAGGTTGTGGCCCGTTATTTTTTCAATGCGCCTACGGTCTGGGCCCTGGAGCTTTCAACGCTACTGCTTGGCCCATACTTTCTTCTTGCGGGGCCGTATTTTCTGCACACCGCCGGTCATGTGAACGTCGACATTCTCTACAGCAAATTCTCGCCACGCTTAGCGGCGATCGCCGATACGGGCATTTACGCCGTGATCGTGCTGATCAGTTGCATACTTGTCTATCAAAGTATTCCGATAGCTCAAAACTCCATCGATTCCGGGGAAACCTCGTTTTCTTCCTGGAACCCGGCTGTCTGGCCCGTAAAAACGCTGATTCCGGTGGCATTCAGCCTGCTGTTGCTTCAGTCCATCGCGGAGCTGGTTCATGCAATTCAGCGTATCAGCGGTCGGGAAGAGGCAGGGGTATGAGCTCCACACTTGTTTTCTCCGCCATGTTTTTGTCGCTCCTGCTCCTGTTGTTGAGCGGGATGCCCCTGGCCTTTGTGCTGATCTCACTTGCCGTGTTGTTCACCATTTTATTATGGGGCCTGGACGCGCTGGTGCTGACAGTTTTGCAGACCTACGACGTCATGACATCTGATGTGTTGCTGGCAATCCCTCTTTATGTGTTGATGGCCAGTATTCTTCAGCGTTCGGGAATTATCGAGGCCCTGTACAAGGCGATGGAACACTGGTTCCGGCGCCTGCCCGGTGGCCTTGCGGTCGGGACCATCGCAATTTGCACCGTGATGGCCGCCATGACCGGCATCGTTGGGGCTGCGGTAGCTGCCATGGGGATTCTTGCACTTCCGTCCATGCTGCGTCGTGGCTACGACGAGAAGCTGGCACTGGGTGTCATCTGTGCCGGTGGCACTCTGGGTATTCTGATTCCTCCCTCCATCATTACCATCGTTTACGCTGCTACGGCCCAAATCTCCGTAGGTAAAATGTTTGCAGCCGGAATTGTGCCGGGCATGGTGTTGTCCGGTCTTTACGTGAGCTATGTAGTGATCCGGACCATGCTCAGACCCAGCCTCGCGCCGGCTCCGGACAATATCACAGTAAGCTGGCTCGAGATGTTCCGGTCACTGAAGTCTCTGTTCCTGCCGACTCTGATCGTGTTCAGTGTTCTGGGCAGCATCTACGCGGGAATCGCCACACCGACGGAAGCCGCAGCGGTTGGCGTAGTGGGTGCCATGTTGTCGGCAATGCTGCAGGGCCAGTTCACCATGGCAAATCTCAGTGATGCCGCCATGGACACGCTCCGCGTAACAACAATGATTATGTGGATTACCATCGGCGCCAAGATTTTTGTCTCGATCTTCACCGGAACCGGTGGCGCCGATTCACTGCTGATGTTTATCGAAAACCTGGAACTTAACCGCTGGCTGGTGGTGCTTTCGATGATGGGCATTCTCGTTCTTCTGGGCCTGTTCCTGGATGAGATCGGCATCATTCTGCTGTGTGTGCCGGTGTTTATGCCAATCATCGCTGCATTTGGCTTTGATCCGGTGTGGTTTGGCGTGCTGTTCCTGATCACCGCACAGATGGCGTACATAACGCCACCATTCGGCTACACCCTTTTCTACATCAAAGGCGTACTGCCGCCAGGTATAGGAATGGAGACCGTGTATCGCGCAATCCTGCCGTTTCTCGTGCTGCAGATAATGGCGCTGATTTTGTTCATGTTGTTCCCGGACCTGGTGACCTGGCTGCCCGATCGGCTGGCCCAGCGCCTGGTTTCCTGACTCTTTGATCGCGGAGATTGATTCCATGTCTACCTCAAGTTCACGTATTTCCGGATTTCACAACCTCACCATGACCGAGCGCCTGGAGAAAGTGATCGAAGTGGCCGGTCTGAACCCCGATGTTTCCGACCATATGGGCAACACCGGTAACCTGGCTGCCGAGGTTGCAGATTCAATGATTGAGAATGCAATCGGCACCATGAACATCCCCATTGGCGTTGCAACTAACATGATTGTGGATAAGCAGGACACGTTGATTCCAATGGCCACGGAAGAGTCATCGGTGGTCGCCGCAGTCTGTAACGCGGCGCGCCAGTGCCGGGATTCCGGAGGCTTTATCACCTCAATGTCGGGCTCGCTGATGATCGCCCAGGTGCAGCTGGTGGATGTGCCCAACCCGGAGTTTGCGCGCCTGCAGATTCTTGAGCACAAAGCCGAAATCAAACAGATTTGCGACGAAACCGATCCGGTCCTGCTTAAGTATGGCGGAGGGTTTCGTGATGTAGAGGTTCGTGTTTTGGAAGGCAGCCACACCGGCGCGATGGTGATCACCCATCTCATTGTTGATACCCGCGATGCCATGGGCGCCAATGCTGTGAACTCCATGGCAGAAGCCGTAGCACCACTGATTGCAAAATGGACCGGTGGGCGGACTTACCTGCGCATTCTCTCGAACCTCGCAGATCGCAGGCTGGCACGAGCCCGTGCGACCTGGACACTCGATGCTATCGGCGGCGAGTCGGTACGTGACGGCATGCTTGCCGCCTACGAGTTTGCAGACATCGACCCGTATCGTGCAGCAACACACAACAAAGGTATTATGAACGGCGTAAGTGCTGTGGTTCTGGCCACGGGTAACGACACACGGGCGGTTGAAGCCGGCGCTCACGCATACGCGGCGCAAACCGGTCGCTACCGATCATTGACCCATTGGGAAGCAGACCAGGATGGCAACCTGACAGGCATGATCGAAATGCCGATGCCGGTGGGGCTGATAGGAGGCGCCACAAAATCCCACCCCACTGCACGCATTGCACTGGATATTATGGCGGTGAAAAGCGCTGATCAGTTGGCCCGCACCATCGCTGCTGTTGGCCTGGCACAGAATTTTTCTGCCCTGAAAGCCCTGGCGACCACCGGAATCCAGAAAGGCCACATGGCCTTGCATGCCAAGAACATCGCAGTGATGGCAGGTGCGATTGGCGCTGAAGTCGAAACGGTGGCAAAAGATCTGGTTAAATTGGGAAAGGTGAGGGTGGATATTGCTGAAGACCTGCTGAACAAGCTTCGCGGCTAGCCGGGCCTTCCTGAAAAAGCATGGCTAATGTCGGGAAAGGTACTAAAGTAACGCTTTCTGGTACTAAATTTTCAGGGAATCCGGGACAGAGCGTTCAACTATCGGATCTGATAACCGCCTGTCCCGGGGTTCTGCTGCGGGTTATGAATGTCAGCAATCAGGCCTTCTCAGCCCAGGACGAACACCACCCCTCCGGCTCAACACTGTTTTGCGGGAACAGGGCGCAGCCATTATTGGCCTCGTTGAAGAACCTGCAAGTCGAACACTTTTCGCCCGCTTCATACGCAGGGTGGTCACTGGCTTCCCCGGCGTTGCGAACGTAATTCAGTGCTTTTGCCTGAGCGTTTGACGGGTCAAGCGGCGGGAGATCCTGTGCGAAAACCCGCTGGGACAAAACACTCGCCCCGAAGGGCAATGCAGCAATACCAAGTAAACTGTGACGCATGAATTTACGACGACTTTGATCGGTCATGATCTTCTCCTTATTTATCTGTAAAACAATTAAGTCAGATGATCATTAATTAGTCTCTCTCTGCATTATAGCCATGCGAATTAATGGTATGTCGGAATGTATCGGAGTTCAAACAGCTGTATAACGTGTAATAAATTCTCTGATCACCCCGGTCACCACCTCCGGCTTTTCCCTGTGCGGAACATGCCCGCATTCTCTCAGCAACTCCATCACACACGGACCGGCTGGCAGCGACGTATAACGTTCCGGGTGGGCTTCCGAGCCATATTCGTCGTCCTCCCCATGAATTGCCAGAACAGGGCAGGTTACGCGTGCGAGTGTTTCGTTCATGGTCCAGTGCTGAAAGTCCTCCGAAAGCCAGGTATCCGTCCAGGCACGCAAAACCCAGTCCGCCTTTGCCCCGTGATATTTTTTTAGCCGATCGAGCTGGCCTTCCTCTGCGAAAACCTGCCCTGCATTGCGTATACCCTGAACCGTACGATCTTCAACAAACGCCTGAGCCGCTTCAGTAATGAGCGCAACGCAGTCATCGGGAAAGGTTGCGGCACACACAGCCGCCATGGCTCCGCCAACACTGTGCCCGAGGGCAATAAAATCTTCTATGCCAAGTTCATTGCGTATCGCAGTGAATGGTCCGGTTGCTTCGTTAATGATGAAATCCGCTTCCAGAACGTCCGTGCGGGGGTACGAGCGCCCAAAACCGGGCCGGTCATAGGCGATGATCTGGCGGTCGACCGAAAGCGCCAGCTGCTCCGGGAAATCACGCCAAAGCTCAACGCTGCCAAGCGAATCATGGAAAAGAACGATCGGTGAAGTTGTTGCAGCATCGGAAGCTGTAACAGGCTCCCAGATCTTTACATAGAGCTCACCGGCAGAGGTCGTGACGTAGCGTTCGTGTGCAGATATTGAAGGCATTGGTTTTGAGTCCTGTCAGAGCGTGTGCGGATCAGGGAGCAAGATAGTCCAGGACTGGCTGGGATGGAAGGTTTGGATGAATTACTATGGGCTCTCCTGAACAACCAGCCCTGATTTATTTATGAGTGCATTGGCGTGTCTTTTTTGAACCCGTCGCTGTTATCAGCGTTTATTCCGACGTTTTTTATCGTCTCGATCACACCCGGCATGTGTATGACTCTGGCACTGTCGCTGGGTATCACGATCGGAGTGCGAAGAGCAATGTGGATGATGGCCGGGGAACTGGCCGGCGTCGCAATCGTTGCAGCAGCCTCGGCCATAGGTGTTGCAACATTTATGCTGCGATATCCGGCGGCATTTGACGTGTTCAAGTATGCCGGCGGCGCTTATCTGATCTGGCTGGGTGTTCAGATGTGGCGCTCCCGGGGGAAAATGGCCATGCCCGAAGACAATACACCGCCCAACACTGCGTCGCGCTGGCAGCTGGCCGCGCAGGGATTTATTACGGCAATTGCCAACCCCAAAGGCTGGGCATTTTTCGTTGTGCTGCTGCCGCCGTTTATTGATAGCTCTCTGCCAATGGCGCCACAACTGAGTGCACTGGTTATTATTATTCTCACGCTGGAGTTTATCTGCCTGCAGATTTACGCCCACGGTGGTAAAACCCTGAGCCGTGCATTGAGAAAAGGGGGCAGTGTGCGCCTTGCAAACCGTATATCAGGTAGTTTGATGATGCTGGTAGGCGTTTGGCTCGCGCTGGGCTAGGCTAGAGTCTCTGGCCTGGCGAGTTACCAGACAGGAAATTAAATCCTGTTGGTAAGATTCTGATACACAAGCCTGATTTGCATCAGGCTTGGGCCTCTTCCATTATGGTTTGAGAGTAACGGAGCTCCAGGAAGATCGACACTGGCAGGACACTGGCGGATAGACGTTATGAACATAGTTATCATCGGCGCAGGGATTATGGGAACAACTTTTGCCACTCTGGCAAAAGAGCTGGCTCCGCATCTGGACATTACCATTCTGGAAAGGCTCGACAGCGCAGGGGCGGGCAACTCATGGGCATTCAACAACGCAGGCACGGGACACGAAGCCAACTGCGAACTCAACTACACGCCGGTGGATGGAGAAGTCATTTCCGTTGAGAAAGCCTTGAAAATCCACGCTCAGTTCAACGTCGCCAAGCAGTTTTGGGCTTACCTGGTAGAAAAGGGCGCCATCAAAGAACCTGAGACCTTTATTAACCAGACCAGGCACTGCACTCTCGTTTCCGAATCTGCCATCGAAGAACTGAAATTGCGGTTCGAGGAAATGTCCGCCCATCACTTTTTCGAACACATGCGCTACTCCGACGATTTTGATGAAATCAAAAGCTGGATTCCCTTCACAATGGATGGGCGCCCTCGCCATGAAAAAATGGCGGCTACCATTATTGAAACAGGCACCGACGTAAACTTTGGTGCCCTGACGGAGCAAATGGCGGCACATGCGGTGCAAAGCCTGGGTGTAAGGATTGAATACGGCACTCACGTCAAGCGCGCGCATCGGAGCCCAACCGGGAGGTGGATTATCAGTGCCGACAGCAGGGAAGGGCCGGTGCAGTATAAGGCAGATGTGCTCTTTGTAGGCGCAGGTGGGGGCGCATTTCCGCTGTTGAAAAGAAGTCACTTGCCTTTTCGGAGCCGATACACCGGCTTTCCGGTAGGTGGTCGGTTTTTAAAGGCGCCAATCAGCGAAGAGCAGGCCCGCTTGTACAGGGCGAAAACCTATGGCAAAGCCAAAGTAGGCGCGCCGCCCATGTCGGTTCCGCATCTGGATTTGCGGGCAGTGGACGGTAAGTACTATTTGCTGTTTGGCCCTTTTGCTTCCTTCAAACCCCTTCTCGAGAAAGGTCGGGGATTTTTTGATTACCTTGGCTCAATTCGTCTGCATGACATTCCCGGCTTGCTGAATGTAGCAATACGGCATTCCCACCTGGTCAGGTATCTCATTTCAGAGACCTTTAAAGGCGAAAAGAGCATGTTTGAGGAACTTGAGAACTTTGCGCCGGGCTTGAGCAAACGGTTCGACTGGAAACCGATTGAAGCTGGCCAGCGTGTGCAAATCATCAAAGACAGGGACTTGCAGATGGGCACAGAAATTCTTGTATCCAAAGATAAGACGTATGGGACATTACTTGGGGCATCGCCGGGGGCGTCGGTTTCGCCCGAGGTGATGTTGCGGTGTCTGGAGCGACTGTTACCGTCTATCTTTTCCAGGGAAGAAGCCCGCATAAAGAAGAGTCAGATTTTTCCCGAGGATAATCTGGATACTCTGATTGGTAATCCGGACCGCTATCGGGAAATTCGCGATGCAGTTAACAAACAGCTGGGCATAATCCGGCAATGAGATCGACTTAAGCCGTCAATACTGGGGAGACTACTCAATGGATAACAGGATCAATGTAACTTCGCCTCTGGTCATCCTCCACGGTGATGAAATGGCCCAGGTTGCCTTCGAACAGATTCTTGATAAATTCGTCACCGCACGCCTGAACATTCAGCTTGAGGAAATCGATCTCTCTGCGGAACACCGTTTACTGACCAACGGCCAGGCGGTAATTGATGCTATCGACGCTCTCCAGCGCCAAGGCGTGGGCGTGAAAAACGCCGGGATGACTGTCAACCGCCAGCAACTGGATGAGCTGCTACGAAAGCATCCTGATGTGGACTCCGGCAACCTTGACCCACTGGCGATCAAATCCCCCAACGGCGCCATCCGTAAAGGCATCAGCGGCAACATAACCCGTGAAGATATCCAGTTCCGTAACCTCAAGATCAGCCGGCCTGACTGGATTGGCCGCGATATCGAAGTGGATACCATGGAATTCGGTGGTATCAAAAACAGCTTCAACCAGCTCTCCCAGGCTTCCGGCGTGGTCAAGCTGATGTTTGTTGGCAGTAGCGGCGACCCGGTGGAACTGCATCGCCGCGATATCCGCAAGGGAGATCCCTGGCTACTGGCCACCAACGATATGGAGGACGTCAGAGCCTGGGCACACCGTTTTTTCCAGCGTGCTGTCGATGAGAAACGGGATGTTTATCTGGGCCTGAAAGATACTGTGATTCCCGGTTACGACGGTGCCATGCGCGCGGCAATTGAAGAGATCTATCACAGCGATTACTGCCAGAAGATGAAGGACCTGGGCCTGAACTATTATTACGAACTCATAGACGCCCAGGCTGCACGCATCGTCTCGAATCCGCCGGAGCGCGCACTTTGGGGTGTGCCCGACAATACCACCGGGCGCAAGCTGTTCAAACTGGTAAACCAACTCAGGAAATACGGTATTCCCAGCCGCAGCGCCCACGTTTCAATCTCCCGCATGAGCGCCGGCGGAGGCGACCAGTACGGCAGCTTCAATATGCCGGCCCAGGAAGACGGCCTTCTCAAGGTGATTGTTGACGGCGAAGAAAAACATGCCCGCCGCGTCAGACAAGGCGACCCCATTCTGCTCATGTCCAATGACCATGAAGCCATCAAAGACTGGGTAACCCAGGTATTCCGTGACGCCTCCCGCAAAGACAAGGAGGTCTACTTTGGCCTCAAGCGCGAATACATGGAATACGACGAGGTATTCAGTGACGTTATCACCGAAGTGCGCCGGGAACTGGCCCGGGAGGACACACCACCGCCCTCGTTCATGATCATGCGGCCGTCGAGCCAGCTTAAAAAAATGATCACCGATCCCCCGAGAAACGCACTCTATCCCTCGCAGAACCTGGATGGGGATATCTTCTCCGATATCTCTGCTGCCCTCGGCGGCAGCCTGGCTACCGCCAGTTCCATCATAGAAAGCAAAGACGGCACCATGCTCTTCGAGGCACCCCATGGCACGGCCCACGACCTCTACCTGAAATACCTGGAGAGTGAAGGGCGCGAGGCCCACTTTAACCCTTCAGCCCTGATCTTCGCCGTCGCTAACGCTCTGGAAACCCTGGGCAACCGGGAGGAAAACACTGCCCTGAGCGAATACGCTGTCAGTCTGAAAACAGCATTGACCGACACCGTGGACAGCGGCATTGTCACCGCCGACCTCAAGGGCAAAACTGTCGACCCGGATTCGGAGAGGGTAGTGGATATGGTGGGGTTTCTGGAGGCGGTAGAGCGCGCGCTCCGGTGACTTTCTTTGAGTAGTCAGTAATAAAACGGCTAATGATTATCGTCAAAGACGTTTTCCTGTACGAAGTGTAGCTTCTGGGCCTCATGATTTTGGCGCAGACGATGCTCCCGGGAGTTTCTTTTCTGCACTATTGAGACAGGGGTATCTGATGCGACTCATTTCCAGAACACTCAGGCGTAACCAGTTTATCGGCCATCATGCGCAGGCTGTAACTCCGCCCTTGATAATAATTGCCACACTGATGCTTATGCTTTCCTTTGCGCCAGGGAGCGTTCTTGCAGAAGCACTGACTCTTGAGTCTGCAATCAATAAGGCCGGCATGCAACGAATGCTGACCCAGCGTATTACCAAGTCCTATTTGCTGATTGGTCAGGACGTGGCTACCGACAAGGCACAGAAACAACTGGACGCCAGTGTGGCTCTTTTCGAGGAGCATTTGGGCGAGCTGGAAGACTTCTCGCCAACGCGGGAAATCACCGCATCTTTGCACGACATTCGTCAGGAATGGAATAAATTCCGCCAATTGGCGATTGCAAACCCCGAGCACCGCCAAGCGCTTTCCGTAATCGAAAACGGCTCCCGTTTGCTTGAATTATGTGAAAACAACGTTCAGTTGCTCGAAAAGCATTCGAATGAAAAGAAGGGCGAACTGATAAATATCTCCGGGCGCCAGCGCATGTTGTCGCAACGTATCGGGATGCTCTATGTCGCCAAGAGCTGGCAGGTAGCTGATGAGACGCTGGACCCTGCATTTAAGCAGGCGCTCAGCGATTTTGACCAGGCACTGAAGCTTCTGATTGAATCTTCCCTGAATACCCGCGAGATAAACCAGGCCTTGAATGAAGTGGCAGCCCAATGGGAGTTTTCACGATCCGGATTCGAGCTGGGAGAAAGCGGGCGCTATGTACCTTTCGTTATTCAGGTAACTACCGAGTCCATGCTGAAAAAGATGGACAGGATTACCGACTTGTACGTGTCCATTGACCCATCCTGAAATGCCTGGAGAGTGAAGGGCGCGAAGCACACTTTAACTCCTCACGGATTTGGAGCGGGTAATGGACATGGCGGGATTTCCGGAAGCGGTGGAGCGCGCGCTCCGGTAACGTTGTCTATACTGAAAAATAGTCGCACCCGAAAACGCTGGCAGGGCTGTTCAGAATCTATTGGCCGGCTGGCTTCGCCGGGCAAGCAAAAATGACGTTAGCTTATAGAATGGTCAGTATTGGAGGGATTCATCATGGCGCATATTATTATTCTGGGCGCAGGTTTGGGCGGCATGTCGGCCGCCTACGAGATTCGCAGGACGGTTGGCGAGGCAGCGGCCCCGATGGCTTCAGTCAGTCAGTGTGTACCGGACCGCATGCCGAGAAGGCTTGGCAGGCCTACCAGGACTTTCTCGACAATCCAGGCCCTGTGGTGGTCGGCGCGCTGCAGGGCGCCAGTTGTTTTGGCCCAGCCTACGAATTCGCAATGATCCTCGACACCGACCTGCGGCGGCGTAAACTGCGTGACCGAGTACCGATGACTTTTGTCACCTCCGAGCCGTATATCGGTCACATGGGGCTGGGTGGCATTGGCGACTCCAAGGGTTTGCTGGAATCGGAGTTGCGCAAGCGCCATATCAAATGGGTCGACAATGCCCGCGTGACCTCGGTGGATCAGGACAAAGTCAACGTCGAGCAACTTGATGAGAAGGGCCGTGTGGCCAACACCCACGAGTTGCCGTTCGCCTACTCCATGCTAATTCCACCTTTTGCCGGCGTCGATGCCGTGCAAGGCATTGAAGGGCTGGTCAATCCCGGCGGCTTCATCCTGATCGACAAGCATCAGCGCAACCCGAAATGGCCTAACATTCTCGCAGCAGGTGTATGCGTAGCCATACCCCCGTCGAGGCCACCCCGGTGCCTACCGGCGCACCGAAGACCGGACTGATGATCGAATCGATGGTAACCGCCATCGCACACAATATCCGTGATGATCTGGCCGGTAAGCCCGTCAGACAAGAGGCAACCTGGAATGCAATGTGCCTTGCTGATATGGGCGATACTGGTTTCGCATTCATCGCTCTCCCGCAAATTCCACCGCGCAACGTAACAAAAGCCATGACTGGAAAATGGGTGCACCTGGCCAAGGTTGGCTATGAAAAATACTTCATGCGTAAAATGCGCAAGGGCCAGGCTGACCCGATCTACGAGAAATACATTATGAAGGCTTTCGGAATTGAGCGACTAAAACCGGAGAAAGAGGCCAATTAAGCTAAGCGCAATTATCTGATTCTGATCATGGGGCAGACTTAGGGTTCTAACATTTTATTTAACATAATATACATTATGCGCAGTAGAGCATGAGTATCTTCAACACTTATACCTTGGCTTAAGACACCTGCGGGCGAAAATTCAGACAAGATTATGAACATGGATCAAAAACTCAGTACCCTCGTTGTCGGATTGCGCAATCTCCAGATCCCAACCCAGCCGTTCGCAAACCAACCGGACGATCAGCAACCCAAAGGTGGTGTTGTTAAACTTACTCTGTTGGGAGGTGATGGCGCTTGGCTCCTGAAAGGCACTCAGGTGCTCGGTTATAGCCCTGGGCAACCCGGACCCGAAGTCTCGTACAGAGATCCTGTTTTCTATGACGCGAACTTTCACCCCTGCATGGGTGTGACGTAATGCATTCTGTAATAAGTTGCGCAGTAACATACGTACCAGAGCAGGATGGGTTTTGACTCTCAGCTCCGGGTTGTTGTTGTCGACACTGATCCGGCCTGCATGATCCGGGTGGCCATGTTCCAGGTCGTCGATGGTATTCTGAAGCACCTCTTTCAGCACGATGATTCTGGCATCGCCTTCGGATGCTTCGCGGCGGGCAAGTTCAAGGAGTACTTCTGTATCGTCGCGCATGGTTTGCATAGCCCGGCGGATACGGGCGAGGGTTTTCTGATCCGCCGCTGTGAGATTTTGCCTTTGTTCCAGCACATTCAGGGCGCCACTCATCACGGCCAACGGTGTGCGAAGCTCATGGCTGGCAAGCTTCACAAACGATTTTTCCCGCTCGACATGGTGTTCAAGCTCTGACAGGAAACGGTTAAACGCCTTGGCAATGTCGCAAAACTCCTGGTCACGGTAGTCTGTGGTGATTTGCGGCATTGAGGTTCCGGGTGCTGTGTTGAGGACTTCACGGGTCAATTTGTTGAAGGGGCGCACCAGGTATCGTGCGCCTGTGCGGGCAACAATAAAACCAACCAGCAGCATGAAGCCAGCAACACTAACCAGCGCAAGCTGAACCAGGGCCTCACGATTTTCCATAATCGTAATGTCCTGGGCCAGAAAGAGTTTGCCATCGGGGGCTTCCAGCCGCTCTCCGACTATCAGCAGCGTTGTATGCCCTGTTTCTACCTCCTGGGAAAACGGTAAACGGCGGTTGCGGAAATATTCCGGCAGCAACGTCTCCGCCTCTCCTTCAGGCAGAAAAACCGCTTCCAGTTGTGCCGTCTTTATGGGTTGAAAGCGCCCTTCCCTGAGTTGCTCCGTGAAGTACTCAGCCTCTGCCTTGAGCTCCAGGTCCAGAATGGTGTCTTCAACGTCATAAACAAACACCTCAACAATAAACATCGAGGTTGCGGTTGTGGCGGCAATCAGGAAAAACAGGGTTCGGGTCAAACGCCTGGTCAAGGATGACTTCATGGCTTGTCAGCGTTCTCTTTCTCAGGGACTTCCAGGCGGTACCCTCGCCCATGAATCGTTTTTACCAGCCCGCTGCCCAGGCCTGCCTGCAGGGATTTCCGAAGTGTGTAAATATGGGTCCGGAGGCTGTTGCCTTCGGTTTCTCCATAGCGTGCTCCCCACAGGGCGTCACTCAGTGCCTCATGGCTGAGAAAGCTCGGATAGGCTCGTACCAGCAATTCAAACAGACGAGCTGGTATGCCGGACAACGCAGTTTTTAACCCACGCAGTTCCACTTCTAGCGTGCCTGGATCGAAGCGAACATCACCAGCCGCCAGGATCGGTCTCCGGGGTGAATAGCGCCTGTGCAGAGCCTCGATCCGTAGCTGTAGCTCACGCAATTCAAACGGCTTTACGAGATAATCATCCGCACCGCAATCAAACCCTTTCTCTTTATCGGTCAGGGCGCTCAGGGCCGTCATCAGAATAACGGGAGTCTGGCATTGCAGATCCTGGCGGATACGCCGGCAAATATCATAGCCATTGACGCCAGGCAGCATAAGGTCGAGCACGATAACGTCGTAGCTTTGTGTGGCCAACAAATGCAATGCGGTCAAGCCATCAGCGGCGAAGTCCAGTGTGTAGCGATCTTCGCCCAGGAACTCGAACAGGTTTTCCGCAAGATCCACCTGGTCTTCAACAATCAGTAGTCTTAGAGGTGGTTGATTAGATGTCATTCGAACGAACTCCATTGGCGCCAGACACCGATTGCTGGTCCCTCGACAACCCCTCAATGACCAACAATTGATAGCGCCTGTTTTCCATAATCTTTCGAGCGGAAGAGGCTAAGCCTGCTACTTCTTCGCCTGACCAGGTTCTGGGGACCGCGACGTACAAGCGCTGAAATACGTTGGTTGTCTGCAAGTCACTCAAACCTTCACCAGTTACCCCAAGAGCGGTTCCGCCTGAGTAGAATCTGGCTGAAAATGGCAGGTCTCCCAGATAGATCAACGGGCTGTCACCGGCGTTACTGATTTGTTGATAATAGCTTACCAGTTCTTTCTCTGTCTTGACTGGCTGCCAGCCAGTTGCGGCCAGCCCCACGAAAACAGTCAGTAAAGCCGGTACCAGAGCCACCAGACCACCCCGCAACCGGGCCAGCCAGAAAGACTGGCATTCAGACACCCAACGGCCGATCAGAAGGGCCGTAAATGGTAAGGAGGGCAGTATATAGGTCCAGAGGGTGTTGCCTGCGAGCGTGAAAAAGAGCATTGGTGCCAATGCGCTTGCCACCAGAAAGCTGACGCCAGGATTCGATATTGTCCTGCTTACGAAGCCGTTTCTTTTGCCCCGGAACCATGCCAGTATCAGGCTCACCAGTGCAACAATGCCCCAGGGAAAGGAGGCCCACAACCAAAACACCCAGATCATGCCTTTGGGCTGGTTGTGGGCGCTTCCATACAGGTCGCCCGTCCACCCGGGATCCAGAAAGCGGCGGATATGCTCGCCCACAATAAAATAATCCAGAAATCCGGGAGTCTTGAGTTCAGCCAGTATATACCAGGGGCAAACCAGCACGGCCGTCATCAGGCTTCCCCGCCACCAGGGCAGCCGCCGCAGGTTGCTGGCCGCTTCCTGCCATGAGAGCAGCAACCACAACACAATGGGCATCCCGCTCAAAACCAGGGCTAAAGGCCCTTTGGACAAGAGCCCTATCACCAACCCAAGAAAGAAAGACCACCGCCACAGACCGCCCTTTCCTGCCATCACCAGGTAAAAGCTTACCAGAGTCAGCGTAGTGCCCAGCGCGAGGAAAGCGTCTGTCATCACGGCGCCGGCACTGATATAAGTGAGGGCCATGGTGGCGAAAACCAGGCTGCTCCACTGAGCCACCCCAACATTCCACAACTGCCGCGCCAATCGCCAGACCAGCCACACCATCCCAAGCGTGGCGAGCCAGGAAGGAAAACGCAGCGAAAACTCCGAGATACCAAACACGTTTATGGCCGCCGCCTGGGCCCAGAACGACAAGGGCGGTTTGCCCCAGAAGGGAACACCCGGCTCAAACCAGGGCGTAATCCAGTCGCCGGTGTCCACCATCAAGCGCGCAATTTCCGCGTAACGAGGTTCCGTGGTATCGGCAAAGGGGAAAAATGCCATACCGATAAAACGGCTGACCAGCACAGCAACCAGTATCAGCAACCAGACATTAAACCGCTTTGACATGACGCGCCCCCGCGGTTGTGTGACTGGCCTGCTGGCGTGTGGCATCGCGGTTTTCGATCACTTCATCTGTTACGTACACGGGCCTCTGTTTCGATTCCATGTAGGTTTTGCCCACGTATTCACCCACAATGCCCACACTCATCAGTTGAATGCCGCCCAAAAAACTGATGATGGCAACAAGCGAGGGATAACCGCTGGTGGCATCGCCCAGCATGAGTGCCTTGACCACAATCCACAGGCCAAATACCGCGCCCATACTGGCGGCGATTAGCCCTATCAAAGTTGCCCAGCGCAGTGGCGATACAGAAAACGAAGTCAGCCCTTCCAGCGCCAGCCCGACCAGCCCGGGGTAATCCCATTTTGTTTCACCCGCTGCCCTGGGCTCGCGATCGTACTGAATGACCTGAGTAGGCATGCCGATCCAGGCGAACAGGCCTTTCATGTACCGGTTGCGCTCCTTCAGCACCAACAGTGCGTTAACCGCTTTTCGACTCATCAGACGAAAGTCTCCGGTATCCACCGGGATATTTGTCCGGCTGGTTCGATTCAGCAATCTATAGAACAGATGCGCGCTCCAGCGTTTGAATGCGGTTTCGCCAGCCCGTGAGCGCCGCTGCATCAGGACAACGTCAACGCCCGACTGCCAGCACTCAACCATAGCCGGAATCTGCTCCGGTGGATCTTGCAGGTCTGCATCCAATACGATCACCGCATCGCCCCTGGCGTGTTCAAGCCCCGCAGTCATTGCGGCCTCTTTACCGAAATTCCGACTCAGCTTGATCAGCCGTATGCCGGGCGTTCGCTCGATAACACTGCGGATGAACCGGGCGCTGCCATCTTCACTGCCATCATCAACCAGCACGATTTCCCAGTGCAGATCCAGGGTGGCAAGCACCGGTAGAATACGCTCGAAGAAAAGAGGCAGCATGGGCCGTTCGTTGTAGAGCGGCACCACCAGTGACAACAGCGGCTTATCAAAAGTTACGGCGGGAAATTCAAAGCGTTTGTTCATGGAAAACCAGCCTCTGGTAAACAAGGTAATTCAATGCGGCGACAAGCCCGGTGGTCACGACTTGTGACAGCGTTACAGGAAGAGCAAAAAGGTTATTGAGCAGGAAAAAGAAGACGAGATTGCAGAACCAGGCGCCAAAACAGGAGCCGATATAACGCCACACCGTAACCCTGTGAGGGCCAGCATTGCGAAATGCCAGGCGCCGTTGGAGGACGTAATTTAGCACCGCGCCAGACACGCTTCCGCTAGCTGTTGCCAGCACCGGTTCAAGCCCGGCTGCGATCAATGCGGCCATTACAAGCCAGTGGAACAGCGTGGCAAGACCGCCGGCCGCCACAAATCCCCGTAATTGGCGAGGTAATAGTGTGTTCATGACAATAACCACCACATTGGCGACTGATGAAGTCGCCCTGACATTGAGTGGGTATGATGCCCGACCTCGTGTCACGGCTTTGTGGAGGTTTTATCAGGGAAATGTCAAAACGTGAGATGATCCGCGCCTGAATCCGGCTTGCGGATTAATTATGGACAGGAAAGTTAAAGCAGACCTGATTTATAAGTGGCGAGTAAAAATCTCTTACGCAACCACGCCAAATATTCGCCCTACCCCTGCCGTAATTGCCATTGCGAGCGCACCCCAAAATGTAACACGGATTGCGCCGATAGCAATCGAGGCCCCACCTGCTCTCGCAGCAATGCCGCCTAAAAGCGCGAGAAAAACCAGTGAAGATACCGCAACCACGGAAATAAGCTGGCTACCCGGTACAACCCACGCCGCCGCCAACGGAAGTGCGGCACCAATGGTAAAGGTGCCTGCCGATGAGAACGCTGCTTGAACAGGCTGGGCGCTAACCGTTTCCGAAATGCCTATTTCATCTCTGGCGTGTGCACCAAGTGCATCGTGAGCCATTAACTGCTCAGCAACTTGCTTCGCAAGAGCCGACTCAAGCCCTCTGCGCTTGTATATTAAAGCGAGCTCCTCTTTTTCAAACTCAAAATTTTGTTCCAATGATCGTTTTTCAATAGCCAAGTCTGCTTTTTCAGTATCGGACTGCGAGCTAACGGACACGTACTCCCCAGCAGCCATAGACATAGCGCCCGCTACCAGACCAGCAAGCCCTGCCAGAAGAATGCCTTCATGAGCACTGCTAGCAGCAGCTACACCAATAATCAGGCTTGCCGTAGAAACTATTCCGTCGTTTGCACCTAATACAGCTGCACGTAACCAACCCACGCGATGTGAGCGATGGACTTCACTATGAATCATATGCTTTACCAATAAATCAAATTGAAAACGATGCTGTAGAAAACCCCTCGCCGCACGCTCACTTCCTGATGATCAACTCATTATGGATGGTGTGGAAACCGTCCGCTCTCTGAGCGAGCTTTATGGCGGTATCAATTTGCCTCTGCGTGTCGACTGCGCCAACCAGGCGCACATCACCTTTTCGCGTGGTCACGGTGATCTCAAAGCCATTCAGGACAGGGTCTCCCTGCAGAGCCTTCTTGACGTTTTCCGTTACATCGGCATCGGTCACGTTGGCGGCGTTCGAGGTGGCTCGCTGTATCCCTTCGAAATTCCCAGGGGATTTGTTGCAGGCCGTCAACAACGCAACGGTAATCAAAGTGATGCTTAAGAACTGTGTTCCACGATATTTTTTCATTGGATTCTACTCATTGTTGGCAGGACTGAAAGACGAGCCCGGTTTCAGCGAAACTTGAAACTTTCCTGGTGAAAACGTAACGAAATGGGCTGTTGCTTAAGCCCGCTTCGCAAGGCATTTGCCAGGCTCTGCGGCCCGCAAAACCAGACATCTACCCTGGAGTCATGGATTTGCAGTTGATTCACGGCCAACCGCTGCCCCTGCGAACTGTCGTGGATGTGCAGTGATATCTCCGGAAGTTGCTCCGTCAACTCTCGTAAGCGGGTCACCATTGTGTCGCTTGTAGCCACTGCAGTGCAGTAATGCAGCGTGATAGCCGGCTGTTTTCGTTCGGCATTGGTCAGGCGCTTTTCCAGAGCAGCCAGAAACGGCGTGATACCAATACCGCCGGCCACCCAGATTTGTTGAGCGTTTTTTCTGCCGCTGTCGGGGTCAAAGCGTCCATAAGGGCCTTCGAGCGTAACTGCCTGGCCACTGCGCAGCTTACGGGGGAGCTTGCGGGTATAGTCTCCCAGTGCCTTGATGTGAAAACTGAGCTGCCCGCTGTCATTGTCAGCACTGGAGAGGCTGAAAGGATGCGCCCCTTCAATCCGGTCGAAGGTCACCAGGGCGAATTGTCCGGCTTGATGCCCTGGCCACCGCTTGCCCATGTCACAGACGACTTCCGTGATGTTGGCTGATGTCTGCCTGACGGCCTGAACCAGCCCCCTGTAGCGGCGACTCCTTCCGATTTGCCCGGTCAGCGATTGCAGGCTTGCCACGGCACCAGCTGCGATCAACAGCGCCATGAGCAAACCGATAGGTTGTTGCCACCATTTCAGCGGGGCCAGCAACAGTGCGTGGGTGGCCAGAACCAGATAAATCACGGGCATCACCCGATGCAGGTAGCGCCAGTAATAATAGGGCACCCACCGGGTCAGGGTAATGGCAACCAGAAACAGCAACAGATACAGACCGGGCTCGCCCAGGTCTTCAGCGCCATCCTGAAGGTTGTCCAGCAGGCCCGAAAAATCAGCTTCCTTCAGGCTGCGATCCGAGCCAAACAGTGTTTCGAGGGCATCATCTGCCATTTCGGTCAACCAGTGTGTCAACGCGAAAACAACGGCCAGAATACCGGTCCATTTATGCAGCTTATACATACTGTCGAGGCCACCTAAAGGGGATTCCAGCCATGCAGGCCAGGTAGCCAGCACCATGGTGATGGACATGAAATTGATGGCAAGGTAGCCACTGAGTGTCAGGAAATGCTCATAGCTCACTCCCGGGGTCCAGAAGCTGATCTGAGCCGCCAAAAGCAGAAAGAGCGTGACACTGGTACGTAGGTTAGGCACAAACAAACTCCGGTTTGGGTTTGTCTGAATTCTGCATGGTTAAGCTGACACCAGCCTTAAAAGATCAGCAATTCCATCTTTAGGAGTCCTGCTCCACTAAGTTGGGTCAAGGTTGCGAGCATTAAGGTTGCTGTCAGGTTGGTGTGCTTTTATCCCCGATATGCCGACTCGGCATGCCAATCAATCTACACAGGGAGATCTATCATGAAGATTCGTCATATTGCCACTGCTACCGCTGCGCTGATATTCACGGGCGCCGCCGTCGCCGGCCCGCAGTGCACCGACGCTCCGCAGTCGGAATGGAAGTCTCAGGAAGCCATGAAGCAGGAACTGGCCGATAAAGGCTACAAAATCGACAGATTCAAGGTCACCGATGGCAACTGTTACGAGATCTACGGTGAGGATAAGAAAGGCGTTAAGGTCGAAATCTACTTTAACCCGGTCAGTGGTGAGCCCGTCGAGGAGCGGCGCAATGACTGATACGTCGGAAGCGAATACCGTGATGCAGGATGACCAGGTAAAGGTCTGGGATCCGGCGGTTCGCATTTTTCACTGGAGCCTGGTGACGGCTTATGTCGTCGCCTACTTCACCGCCGACGATTATCGTGATCTGCACGAGTGGGCCGGCTACGCTGCCTTGGGATTAGTCGCTTTTCGTATAATTTGGGGTTTTGTGGGCAGTGTTCATGCCCGCTTCAGCGATTTTGTGCCTGGCCCGGAGCGCCTAGGTGAATACGTGCGGCTTGCGTTGAGAGGGCGTGAGCCACGCCACCTTGGTCATAACCCGGCCGCGGCGCTCATGATTCTGTTTTTGTTGCTGGCGACGGTTGTCATTGGCGTTAGCGGCTGGCTGCTGACGACCGATTGGGGCTGGGGCAGTGAATTGCTGGAAGAAGTGCACGAAGTATCGGTGAATGTCACCCTCGTGGCCATAGGGCTGCACGTGGTTGCAGCGATATACGAGAGCATCCACCAACGGGAAAATCTTATCCGTGCAATGTTTACGGGCAATAAACGACGCTGATGCGGAATCCCTTAAGGTATTACGCACATAACTTAACGGTCTCTGTGGACCACCACAATATTAAGCTCGGCCTCAAAGCCGTCGTTCTGGCCGGGGGCTGGTGACCGGAGCTTAAGGTCCTTACCGGCGCCGCTGGCAATGGCTTCCACAATCGCAAGCCCGATACCAGAGCCCAGTGTTTTCTTATCGGAGCGTACAAAGCGGTTGCGCAGCATGGCGAGCTTCTCTGGCGGTACAATCTCACCTGCATTGGCCACTCGTAAGGTGCCCTCACCTGTCAGGCTGATACTTACTGGCCGGTTGGCTGCGCCGTGTCTGAGAGCATTCTCTATAAGATTTCTTGCCAGAATGGCAAAGGCATCAGGATCGAGTAATGACATTACGCTGCTGTCTGTCAAATCCAGTCTGAGGCGACCGGGTGCCTCACGCTCGTAATCCTTGACGATCATTTGCAGGATGGGCGTAAGGTCGTTGTAGTTTTCAGACAGCGCACTGGCACCTTCGGCCTTCGCCAGTTCCAGCAGCTTTTCCGACAACCTGGACAAGGTGCGAAGCGATTCTTCTATTTCGCCGGCTCGTGCTTTAACTCCGGCATCCCGGGTTTCAGTTTTTAACCGCTGGAGCTTGGCCAACGCCGTTGCCAGCGGGGTTCGCAATTCATGGGCGCTGTTTGCAGTAAAACTTCGCTCTGTTTCAAGCGCCCTGCGCAACCGTTCCAGTAAACGATTAACCGCGACCATGGTGGGCTCAAACTCTTTTGGCAGGCGGTCCACAGCCACCAGAGAAAGGTCACTGCCACCACGGGATTCTATCGATTGCTGCAATCGGACGACTGGCCTGAGTGACCGTTTTATCACCCACCAAACCCCGATCAGGCTGATGGGAATCAGAAATATTAATGGCGTGAGCAAGGCAAGGCTTGTGTCCAGTACGGCTTCGCGACGGTGGGCCAAAGGTTCGGCAACCTCAATGTACAGGGTATCGCTGATGGCGCCCTCTCCGTATATCCGGTGAGTTGACGTTTCAGAGAACCCCTGTTGCGGTTTGGCACCGAAAATTCGGGGGTCTGCGTCGTGGGATTGCAGCAGCAGCGTGCCTGATGCATCACGAACCAGATAGGTGAGGTACTCGTCGTGCTCTTTCAGGGCCAATGCCCGCTGATTGCCTGTGTCATTTTCCCTGTTCAGAATATCGGTCACCGCTAATGGCAGGATGCGCTGCGCGGTCTCCTCCAGGGCGCTGTCGAAAACTTCATTCATTTCATGCCGGGCAATCACCCCGGAAGCAATAACACCCACCAGCCAGAGCAAGGTCACGCCGAGGGTGAGCCAGATACCAAGGGTTTTCTGTAAGCTGGTTTTAGTGATCATAAGAGTTTAACCGGTACCCCATACCTCGGACCGTCACTATGGCATCGCGCCCCAGTTTTTTGCGTAAACGGCTGATGTAGACCTCAATCGTATTACTCTCGATTTCGGCACCGAATTCGTACAACCGGTCCTCAAGCTGTGAGCGGGACAGGAGTATTCCCGGGCGCTGCAAGAAGCCCTCAAACAGCGCCCACTCCCGGGCAGTAAGTTCCACTGGCTGGCCGTTGCGGCTGATGCGGTGGTCACCAAGATCCACTTCAAGATCGCCGATACGCACCAGAGGGTTTGGATTGCCGCGATAGCGTCTTGCCACGGCGGCTACCCGGGCAGACAGTTCTGATAGATCAAAAGGCTTCACCAGATAATCGTCGGCACCGGCATTCAACCCTGCAATCCGGTCTGAAACCTGATCCCTGGCGGTCAGAATGATAACGGGGGTTGCATCTCCGGTTGCTCGCAGTTTTTTAAGAAAATCGAAGCCGTGTCCATCCGGCAGCATCAAATCGAGCAGAATCAGGTTGTATGTGGTGGTTTTCACGCTGGTTTCGGCAAAACCAAGACTTTGTACCCAGTCCACAGCATGGCCATCTTCACTGATCTGATCCCGCACGGCCTCACCCAGCCCGGTTGTATCCTCAACCAACAGTACCCGCATGTTTCACCTTTTGCCTGATCACAACCAGACGATACTACAACCCTCACCTGACAGCAGCCTGAACCGCTTACCTGCCTGCTGGCCATCCTGTTGTTCGCTGTTATTAGGCGGCCCGTTCAGGCCATTGTCAGGTAAGAACCTTAAGGTTGATTAAACCGAATCAACGGGAGACATGCCATGAAACTCAAACCCATTGTTATCAGCCTTTCGTTATTGCTGGTCAGCGCCAGCACCCTAGCAGACGACGACTGCGATGATCCGGTTGCCCAATGGCAACCCCGGGAACACCTCCGGCAAAAACTGGAAGCCGAAGGATGGACCGTGTTCCGTATCAAGGTTGACGACGGTTGTTACGAGGTTAAAGGACGGGACCCGGATGGTTATCGCGTGGAAGCCGAGTACTCTCCGGCGACCTTTGAGCTTATGGAAATGGAGCGAGAGGACGACGATGACGATGACGATGATGAGCATCGTGACAAGTCCAGGCGCTACGGCGAACCGACCAATGAAGACCGGGTTCCACGCAAGGGCATTATTAAAGGCCGCCCCAGCGTAACGGTTGAGTAATTAAAGGAGATTACATCATGAAAAAGATTCTGTTTGCTCTCGGGCTTGCAACTGTAATGGCTTTGCCGGCTTATGCACAGGCCCGGGAAGTCACGTTTACCACGCAGCTGAAAAACTATGGCGGTGACGGGGCTTACCTGGCGCTCTACCTCACCGATGCCGATGGCCAGTACCAGGGAACTCTCTGGATTGCTGGTGAGAAGAGTAAATATTACAAGCACCTGCGCGACTGGGCACGGGGTAGCGGTCTGAAGCAGGCTGAATACGATGGCCTGACCGGCGCGAGTGTCACCAGTGGCCGTGCCCTGAAAGTGACCCTGGAACTTGAAGACGCATTGATCGATTCCGGTTACCAGGTTCGTGTTGATACTGCCGTTGAGGACATGCGTGACAACCGCGCGGATGTGGTCGTGCCGCTGACCACTGAAGGCTCCGGAAAAACGGTTTCAGGCCGCGGCTATGTCCAGTCCTTTGTCTATGACCTCAAGTAAACAACGGGAGATACATTAATGTTGCGCAAGCTCCATGGTTTACCCGGACTGGTCGCCGCATTGTTGTTGGTGGTGCTTGCGACCTCCGGGGTTGTTTTGTCCGTAGTACCGGCACTTGAGCGGTCGGGCGCTGTTGTGCCCGCTGCCGGCGAACTGAGCGTAGCCGGTCTGGCCGAGCGCGTGATAACGAATTATCCGGGCACTGAACAGATCGCGCGCTCTCTCTCGGGCGAAGTCGTCGTTTATTACAGCCAGGATGGCCAGCCGGGTGCCGACCTGGTTAACCCTCTGACCGGTGAAGGTATTGCCCCCTACCAGCCATCGGCATTTGTGCGCTGGGTAAAAAACTTGCACAGATCCTTTCTCATGGACGATGTCGGGCGAATGCTGGCCGGGGTGTGGGCGGCGCTGATGGTATTGATCTGCCTGTCCGGAGCCTTTCTGCTGGCGCGACGCCTGGGGGGCTGGAAGGCGATGTTACAGCCCATCCCAGGTTCCGGTAGCCCCCGGATTCATGCCGAACTGGCACGGTTTGCCGTGATTGGCTTGTTATTGTCGGCACTGACCGGCAGCTATATGTCTGCGGTAAGGTTTGGCCTTTTACCGGAGGGGGCGAGTACAGAGCCTACCTTTCCGGCGGAGGTTTCAGGCGGTGTGCCGGCGCCGGCAGGTTCTTTAAAGGCGTTAAAGAATGTTGACGTTAACGAACTGCGTGAACTGGTGTTTCCCTTCCCGGATGACCCCACGGATGTCTATTCCCTGAGCACCACTCAAGGTTCCGGGTTCGTGGATCAGGCAACTGGTGAACTGCTGCAGTATCAGGCGCGCTCTACCGGCAGCCAGTTCCATCACTGGATGGTTCGCCTGCATACGGGTGAAGGCTTATGGTGGTTAGGTCTGATTCTCGGGCTAGCCGCACTGACCGTGCCGGTACTGTCATTTACCGGCCTGCAGATCTGGTGGCAACGGCGCTCATCCGCCATAAGCCTGGGTGAAAACGCGAGCATCGAAGCCGCTGACACCGTCATTCTGGTGGGTTCGGAAGGCAATACCACCTGGGGTTTTGCCAAGGACCTTCAGAACAAGCTCAATCAGGCCGGAAAGAAAGTGCACTGCGCGCCCATGAATGATCTGGCGGTGCACTACCCAAAGGCCTCTGTACTTTTTATTCTGACATCAACCTATGGTGACGGTGACGCGCCCTCTTCCGCCAGCCAGTTTCTGACTCGACTTGAACACTTTCAGCCAGATGACGGATTGGAGTTTGTGGTTCTCGGTTTTGGTGACCAACAGTTCCCGAAATTCTGCCAGTATGCGCTGGATGTGGACACAGCTCTCAGCAACAAAGGCCTGCAACACATGCATCCGCTTACCCGAATTGATCGCGGCTCCGCCACACAGTTCCGGGAATGGGGCGAGGCTATCAGCGAGCGCATGGGCATTCCGCTGGTACTGACCCATAATCCCGCGCCCGCTGTCACTTCAGAGTTCGAGCTTGTAGAGCGCGTGGACTACGGCGTTGCGGTGAATGCGCCTACCAGCATATTGCGCTTCAAGCCGTTAAAAAATAGCAGAAATCTGTGGCAGAGACTGCCCTTCCAAAACCGGAAACAGCTGCCGGACTTTGAGGCTGGCGATCTGCTCGGGGTTGCGCCACCCGGAGATGAGGCCGCCCGATTCTATTCGCTGGCCTCCTCTGCGTCGGATGGGATACTGGAAATCTGTGTGCGCAAACAGACTAATGGTCTTTGCTCAGGATATCTGCACAGCCTCAAGCCGGGCGATCGGATTGCCGGGTTTATCCAGAAAAACCCCGGCTTTCGTCCTGCGGGAGGTACTACACCCATTATTCTCGTTGGCGCTGGCGCGGGAATCGGACCGCTTGCCGGTTTTATCCGGAAAAATACCGAGCGCAACCCTATGTACCTGTACTGGGGCGGCCGTAACCCGGACTCAGATTTTCTCTACCAGCCGGAGCTTGGTCGTTATCTGGATGATCAGCGGCTTACCAGGCTGAACACCGCGTTTTCAAGGTCGGCAGAGAACGCCTACGTTCAGGATGCCATCGTTGCCGATGAAACCGCGTTGCGACATCAGATTGAGATAGGTGCACAGATATTGGTATGCGGAGGGCGGGAGATGGCCGCAGGTGTGCGCCAGGTGTTTGACTCGATTCTCAAACCGCTGCATATGGATGTCGAGGAGTTGAGAACCGAGGGGCGTTATCTGGAAGATGTTTATTAAGAACTGATGACTACGACGAACAACTGTAATGTGATGCACCGCCAACGCCAAAGAGTTCCAGCGGCTTCAGCTGGTAGTATTTATCTTCAATGCGCCACGACTGCTCGGCGTATGGCTGTGTCATCACTTCCTGCAGTTCTCGTAACAACCCATAATTTGCTCTCGCAGCTTGTTGATATGCCGGCACCACAAGCCATTCCCGCAGGCTGTATTTAGGGTTAACCCGCTTCATCCGCATGGAGACCTCCTCACCGGAGCGCCCAGAGGTTCCCGTGGCTGAGCTTTCGATACCCACCAGCGCTCTCCAGCGGGTAAGCCAGGCAGACCAGCGCTCGTCGAGGTCTTCCCGGTTCGCGGCGTAAGCCGCGCTTTTGTAAAAGCTCTTTTGCAGCGGGCCGATATCACCCGGCAGTGCTGAAAGCTCACGGAAAAACATCGTGTAGTCCACCGGCGTTTGCATCATCAGCACGGCCAGTTCGCGAAACAGCGCTGGATCGAAACTGTTCAGCCCCAGCTTTTCCGCCCACATTTTCTCCATCTCGGCCTGCATAACGCCGGCAAAGCCCTCATTGATTTCGTCGAGTGCCTGCAAGCAATCCGGGTGGTCAGCCAATAAGGGCTTAAGCGCGACACAGAACATGTGAAAATTGGCTTCTGCGGCGACGGGCTGATTCAGGAATGAATAGTGATCTCCCCCACCCGTCCAGGGCTGGAAGCGCGGATTAAACGCATCACAAAATCCAAAAGGTCCGTAATCCAATGTGAAACCGCCTGCTGCGCAGTTGTCGCTGTTGAAGTTTCCCTGGCAGTAGCCGACGCGAATCCAGTTTGCCACCAGCGATGTTAACCGGGTGCGAAATTCCTGCGCCAGCACCAACACTTTCTGGTGCATCGGCAGGCTGTGATCAATGTCCGCAGCGTATTCGCGATCAATCAGGTGCTGCACAATCTGTTCAAGTTCGTCCAACGCTTGCGGGTGTTCGTTCTTGCGTGCGCGACGGCCAAAGAGTTCCAGTTGGCCGACGCGGATAAACGAAGGCGCCACCCGGGTTGTTATCGCTACGGGCTCGGCGACCATGGTATCCGGGTCCCGCGCTCGAGAACCCTCTGAATACCAGGGCCGGCTGACTTTCTCCGTTTTCGACACGTACAAGCTTAAAGATCGGGAGGTGGGCACGCCCAGGGCATGCATGTGTTCCTGGGCAAGAAACTCCCGCACGCTGGAACGCAACACCGCCCGACCGTCGCCTCCGCGACAATATGGCGTTCGGCCGCCGCCTTTTAACTGCATTTCCCAGCGCTGACCGTTGATGAATGCTTCCAGGACGGAAACTGCCCGGCCATCACCATAGCCATTGCCAGTCTGGAACGGACATTGCTGAATATATTCGGTGCCCATAATGGACAAGGCATAGCCACAGGCCCAACCCACCGGCCGTATGGGAGCCGGTGCCAATGACAGATCGCCGGAGAAGATACGCACGAAGTCGTCAGACTGCGCCAGGTTGTCGGCAAAGCCCAGCTCTCGAAACAGACTGAAGCTGTGGGCCACGTATTCCGGGTTTTCTATGGGCGTAGGAGTAACCGGTACATAATGGCCACTGAAGACTTGTCGCGGGGCGTGGTCCCGTCCGCTCGGCCTCGCATCGGGATCGCAACTGAGCGAATCCATCAGAGAATAGTCGGCCAGTTTCGCCAGATCGTCGAGGCTCATGATTCGGGTGGCTGTGGTATTTTGCGGTCGTTTTATCATCGGGTTTCTCATAAGGGATGGTAAAGACGCGGCTTGCACATGTTACTCGTCAATTGAGCAAAATAGTCACTCAGGCAGGAATAACATCGCACTCTGTGCCAAATTGATCAACCCGTTAGCCCAGAGTCCCAGCCCCAGGATCATCCCTCCGGTTACTGTCATTGTGAGGCCAGCCGGCCAGCCCATATCGGCCGCTCCCTGATCTTGCCGGGGTAATACCAAGGTTGCGATCACCCGCAGATAGTAAAACAGCGACACTACTGTATTGACTACCGCAACCACCGCAAGCCAGGCATAGCCACCCTCAATAACAACGCTGAACAACAGCAATTTGCCAAAAAAGCCCACCAGAGGTGGTAATCCCAAAAACGACAGTAACGCCAGAATGATCACAGCAGCCGTCCAGGGGCGCTCACGGGCCAACCCGCGATAATCGTCCAGTTCGGTGCGCCCGCGCAAATACACCACCGCGGAAAACGCCGCCAGGTTGGCCACGGCGTAACCTGCAAGAAACACCAGCAACGCCGCCAGAGCCTGATCTACCGCGCCGATAACCACAATGGCCATGAGCGCATAACCCGACTGGGAAACAGCCGACCAGCCCAGAAGCCGGCGCAGATTGGTTTGCCACAACGCGGCCAGATTCCCCCAGGTCATGGTCAGGGTTGCCATAAGAGCTATCACCCACGGCCAGGCCAGGTTTCCGGGTAATAGCATCGCGAACCGCGCCAGTGCGATAGCGGCTCCAACTTTACTGATAACCGTGACCAGGGCTGCCACCGGCGCCGGCGCAGCCTGGGCCACGTCGGGCATCCACATGTGCACGGGGGTAGCGCCCAGTTTGAAAGCCAGGCCGATCAGTATTAACACGAACGCCACCGTCATCACCCAGGGGTCAGGGTCAGCGGCTAACGCTACGGTCAGTTCGCTATAACCGGTAGCACCGGTCAGGCCAAACAACAGGACTACCCCAACAACCAGCAAGGCATTGGCAAGCGCGCCGATCAGGAAGTATTTCATCGCTGCTTCCTGGGCGGGGCTCCATTGGCGGTGATACCCTGCCAGCGCGTATCCGGTGACCGACGACAACAGAATCCCGACGATCAGTTCCATGGTATCTGCTGCAGCGGCCATCATCACCGAACCAAGAACGGCGAAGAGCACAAGGCCGTAATATTCCCCATGGCGGCGGTCGGTTGCCATCCACTGGGGCGACAGCGCGGATGCGACAATGGCGCTGCCGAAAATCAGCAGTTTGGCAAATCCGGCGCCGCCATCCAGAGCCCAGACGCCGAAAAAGGTCAGTTGTGCGGCGTTATCCCAACGCAGCAGAACCACCACCGAACTGGCCAGCAAAATCGCAATGGCCGCCACCGCGCAGAGCCAGTGCAGGCGATGGGGCAAAAACGAAGCGCTGACCACAATGGCCGCCGCACCAATCAACACCATCAGTTCTGGCAACAGATCTGCAACGGGCATTACTGGCCCCCTACCAGCCAGCCGGTGGAGGTTTCGATCAGATCAATCAGTACCGCTGGATACACACCGATCACCACCACCAGGAGCAGCAGAATACCCAATACCGAAAACTCGGCAGCATTCAGATCCGGCATGGATTTCCAGCGCTCAGGAAGCTGGCCGAAAAACAGCGATTGCAGCATTCGCAGAAAAAGCGCGGCGGTAATCAGAAGCCCCAGCAAAGCGATGGCGGCTAACCACGGATACACCCCAAAGGTGCCCACAAGAATGTGGAACTCGGCGACAAATCCGGCTAACCCGGGCAGACCAAGGCTGGCAAACGCCGCCAGAGTGGTGAGTGCCGCCAGCTTCGGAGTGGGTGCTGAGAGCCCGCCGTAGGCAGCAAAATCGTAGGTTTCACCCCGCTGCCAGAACGAGCCCGTAATCAGAAACAGCGAACCGGTAATCAGACCGTGGGCGACCATTTCAATAGTGGCCCCCGTCAATGCCATGGAGCGCGCAGCCTCGCTGCCAGTGAGCAGTGCACCCGCCGCTGCTATGCCCAGCACAGCATAGCCCATGTGATTGATGGAGGTATAGGCAATGCGGCGCTTGATGTCCTTCTGGCCCAGAGCCACCAACGAACCATAAATAATGGAAATCAGCGCCAGAACAGCCAAAGGCAGCGCCCACTCGGCGAAGGTATCGGCCATCATGCTATAAGGAATTCGTATCAGGCCGTAGGTGCCCATTTTCAGCAACACACCTGCCAGAATGGCGGAAGCCGGCGCTGGCGCGTCTACGTGGGCGCTGGGCAGCCAGGTATGAAAAGGTGCCAGAGGCGTTTTAATGATAAAACCCAGCAGGAAAGCCGCCATCACCACGTTGGCAATGGCACCGGCGCCGGCCAGCGGCTGCCGGGCAATCAGTTCGCGCATGTCGAATGTGAGGGGATCGGTCGCCAGATACAGGCCCAGAATTGCCAGCAGCAAGAACAGCGAGCCAAACAGCGTATAGATAAAAAACTTGAGTGCAGCGCGTTGGGGTTTGCCATGGCCCCAGCCTGCTATCAGGAAATACATCGCTACAAGAGTGAGGTCGAAAAACACGTAGAACAGCAACAAATCCAGCGCAAGAAATACGCCCAGAGACGCTGCCTCCAGAAACAGGATCCAGGCGTAATACTGGCGCGCGGAACCGCGGGTATCCACCGGGTAAGCGGCAGCGCCCGTGAAAAGCAGCGCCGACATGGCTGCGACAGCCAGGGCAATGCCGTCCACCCCAAGGCGGAACCCCATGCCCAGGGAGGGTACCCACTCCACCTCCTCCACCAGCTGAAACATGGTGCCGCTGGTGTCAAACCGCCACCATGCCACCGCCATCGCCACCAGTGGAATCACGCTGATACCGATTGCCCATAGCCGGGCCGCCGATTGCGACCAGCCCCGCCAGAATGCCAGGGCGACTGCGCCCAGTAATGGAACAGCCAGTGCAGCGGTCAGTATCACGATAATCCTCCTTTAACGGCGGCCAGTATCAGTGTCAGCACAAAAACGCCCACGCCGACAGCCATAAGGCTGTAATAGTGGTGCAGCATACCCGATTGCAGTCGCCGGACCTGTTGGCCGGCCAGTCCAGACAGGCGGGCCGGCGCTTCCGGCAACTGATCCGACAACCATTCCATAAATCGGCTGCTGGCTGCGGCAAGGGCGTGGCCGAGCCGGGCGAAGCCCCTGGGCAGAAGGTCAAATGCCCATTCGCCAGAGCGGTCGCCAACGCTGGCAAGCCAAAGTGCAAACCTTGCGCTTGCGCGAATACCGGCATCCACGACTTTATCGTCCAGAGCCGCCAGGCGCTGTGATAGCGCATCTACCGGAATCACAATCAGGCGTTGCGCCAGGTGGGGTAAAAAAAACCATTGGGCCAGAACATTTCGCGCCGGGCTGGTGGTGCGTTCGCCCTGCCCCGGTCCCCTGGCCACCATCCGGTAACCCAGAAACAGACCCAGCAATACCAGAGCCAGTGAGATCGCAAACTCCCACAGTTCAGTATCCGGATAGGCTGCCCCCAGCCATTGGCCAAGCCCGCTATGTACAGCGGGCAACCACAGAACACTGCCCAGCAACACCAGAGCGGTGAGCACATATAATGGCGCGTGTTGCCAGCCAGATTCGGACGTTTGCGCGTCGTTCTGTTGTTTTGCACTGTGTCGGAAAAACGTACTGCACTGAAAACGCGCCGAATAAAGTGCACTCAGACCGCCCGCAAAAGCTACCGCAACCGCAAGCCACGGTGTAACCAGCCCGGCGGCGGACACAACGCCCTCTTTTGTCCATGCGGCACCCAGCGGAAACAGCCCGGCCAGCGCCAATGCCGCAATAGCGCTGGAGTATTTCAGACCAGCAGGAAACTGAATCCTGGCGATCTGCGACAGGTTGTAACTGTCGGCCCTATGCCCGGCAATGCCGGCCATCATGAACAGCGGCGCTTTCATCAGCGCGTGCAAAGCAAAATGCAGTAGCGCAACCGCAGGGTATCCCGCGCCTATAGCCACGAACATCAAACCGTAATGGGCCGAGGTGGAACCCGCCAACAGGCGTTTTGCGTGTGGTGACGCAGCGGCCACCAGGCCACCGGCCAGCGCCGTGGCAAGCCCCGTGCTGATAAGCACAGGCCCTAACCAGCTGACATCGGCCAGCATTGGCTGCAACTGAACCAGTAACACCACTCCCGCGGCGACCATGGTGGCCGCATGCAGCAACGCCGATACCGACGCAGGGCCAAACATGGCAGCAAACAGCCAGGGGGAAAACGGCAGCTGGGCAGACTTGCTGAACGCTGCCAGAGTGACGCCGGCTGCGAACAGGCTGGTGGCCAACGGGCTCATCTGATCAAGATCGGCGTAGGCCAGGTTTCCGTTTTGCTGGAAGGCAATAAACGTGGCCAGATACAAACCCAGATCGCCGGCACGGGTGGTCAGGAAAGCCTGTGAGGCGTGTCGGCCACGCTCTGCATCCTGAAATCGATGGCCAATCAGCAACCATGACAGGGCTCCGGCGATTTCCCAGGCAATCAGCAGGCTGAGCAGGTCACGGGCCAGAATGATCAACTGCATCACGCCCACAAAGCCCACCAGTAGGGTAATCAGGCGGCCCAGCCTCGCGGCTTCCTCATGGGCTGCCGCAAAGAAAACGATGGGCGCGGCCACCACGGGTACCATCAAAGCCGCCAAAAATGTGTCCGGCGTAAAATCAATCGTAAGTGCAAGGTGGCTATTCCAGCCAAGCGCTCCTTTCCAGCCCGAGGCTTCCGCAAACCAAACCAATGCCAGCTCAATCAACACTACGGCAGTTGCGGAACAGGCCATGGCTAACCGCGACCGGCTCCTCGCCCGGAAGTGATACAGCAGCAGCGCTGCAACAATGGGAAAAAGCGGGATCAGCCAGAGCATCAGTGTTTCAGCCCGTCCAGAGCTTCGGTGGTATCAGCTTGTTTGGCACGGTACACCGCCACCACCAGCGCAAACCCCATGGCCATTTCAATGGCCATCACCGCCATCGCGATAATGGTCAGAAGCTGGCCTTCAGGCGCACCTGCGGCGGTCAGCGCCCAGAAACTGACAGCAGCCAGCATGGCGCCGTTAAGTATCAGCTCAAGACCCATCATCAACATCACAAACGATTGCTGCGAAAGCGTACCGTAAATACCGATGCCGATCAGCGCCGCTGACACAATCAGCAGTGTTGGCAACGTCATGTTATCCCTCCTTATGACAGTCCACGCCCTGTTAATGGTGATGATGGTGGTGGTGATGTCCGCCCTCTTCCGTTTCTTCCGGTTTGTCCGCAGGATCACCGCCTGGCTCCAGCCCCGGTGGCCGCGAGCCATGGTTAGCGTCGCCATAGCGACCACGATGGCTGGTGAGCATCACCACTGCGATCATCGTTGCCAGCAAGGTAACGCCAGCGGATTCGAACACCAGCATGGAATCGCCCAACAGTTCGTGGCCCAGGGATACTACCGGTTGCCAGCCTTCCGGAATCGTCCTGGAGGGAAACTCCCCAAATACCGCCACCGCACTGAGCGCCGCAAAAGCCACCACACCTGCGGCAATGGCCACCTTCTCCTGATGCACCATCTTCATCGGGTTCAGCCCTGCCGGGTTCATCATGAACATCACCATGAACAGCGCCATCACCATCATCTCCACTGCCATCATGAAAAACAGCGCCACGCCAAGATAAACTGCCGCGAGTAAAAGCATGATCACGCCGACCGCCAGAAATGAGATGAGCAGGAAAAACGACGCCCGCACCATGGAGTCGGTCACAAACACACGCCATCCGGCGTAGATGGCAATCGCGGCATTGATGTAAAAGGTGATATCGACAGCACTCATAGCAAGGCCTCCACGCCGGCGCCGGCAAGACTCAGAAATGACAGCGGCAGCAGAATTACCCAGGCGATGGTCAGAAAACGTTCCGGCGATACACGGGGTAAGGTGTGACCCAGAATAACGAGCAGCACCACCACTGCCAGGGTTTTAAGGATCAGCCACACCGGGCCGGGCAGCCAGGGGCCATGCCAGCCACCCAGAAAGGCTGAGGCGGCAATGGCGGAGAAGGCCAGCAACATGGCGGCGCGACCTGTGCTCCACAAAAGCTGAACCCGGCCTGCCTCTTCCGACGCCGCGCCGCCGTGCAGATCATCGGCGTCTATAAAATTCAACGGCCCCCAAAAGCTCACGCCCAAACCCACAACCAGAAACAGTGGCAGGCCCAGCGGTTGGCGAACCACATTCCACAGCTCGGCCTGGGTATCTACCACGGCACTGATTTGCAGTGATTCGGCGGGCAGTGCAACGCCAATCAGCACAAACATGCTGACCAGAATGTACGATAAGCCCAGTGAAACGTAGCGATAAGCGCCCAGCAGCGGGAAATGGGCGTTGGGTGCCCAGCCTTTCAAAAAAACAAGAACCGTTGCCAAAGGTTCAATGGCGCCCCAGAACACGATACCCGTAGTCAGGTCTACCGGTACAAAATCACGGCTCCAGGGCACCAGCGCCAGGCCCATGGCAGCCAACACCAAGTACAACACCGGTGCAAGTCGCAAGGCGGGCCGGTCCGGCGTTTCGGTTTCGTTGTGTGGAGCGTGCCACAGGCGTGCGGCGTTCTGCAGCGGGATCAACAGCGGATTGCCGGGCGTCTGGCCGGTAACGCGTGCCGTTATCGCACCATCAATCGCGGCAACGCAGTAGGCGCCGACCAATAGCGCCAACAGAACAGTACAGGCAGAAGCAATCAGAAGCGTGGAAGTCACTATTCGCCCCCTCCCTGTAATTGAATAACATCCGTATAACGCACAGCGGCCATATCGAAGCTGGCAAGCACCGACATTGCCTCGCTCCATTCCAGGCCAACGAGCAACGAGGGCATAAGATCGCTGATATCCACGGGCGGAGTTGATTTTGTCAGCTCCCCCACAGGCGATTCCACCGCCCCGGAAGGCGAACTCATGGCCCGGGCTTTAGCCGCCGCTGCGGCAAGTGTCAGCGCCTGCCCGGCTTCGTCCCGCCACTGTTTCCAGCGCGCTGCGCAACTGCCCTGCTTCTGAACCACTGGCTCAAAACCGAGCGCTACATACGCAGGATCATTCAGGCGGGCATCCCGGGCGTCACCGCCGGCTCTTGCAGCGGGGCCGCGCAAACGGATCCAGTTTTCATCGTGGACAATGCCTTTTCCGGCCCCCGCCACCCAACGTAATGACTGCAGAACACGGGCGTTGACCAGGTCATCAATCGACTGGCCAGGCTTTAACTCGACGGCGTGATGGCGAAGGCGCCGAGCATGGGCCCCCAGGCCATTCAGTTGCAGAGCGGCTGCCAGCCGGCGTATATGAAAAGCGGCGCGGGCAAGTTCCAGGTCGGCAACGGCGACCGGTTGTTCAAGCGCCTGATAGAACACCGCCGGCAGCGTCAGCTCGTAGGGCCGGGAAAGCACTTCCCAACCCGCAATGACGTCCCCATGCAAAGTGACCTTGGCGGCCATGCCAGGCGGTAACAGGGGCGAAAATGGCCCTATCGAGAAAACCAGAGGGTCAAGCTGCAAACCATCACGAAGATCATCCTCGGGCATGGCCATGGGGCGGCCATAGGGCTTGCCGCCCATCATCCCTTCGCCCCCATGCCCATCACCTACACCCTTCCATGGCGCGGGCGGCTGATCCGGGCACAGGTTAGGATCAGAGCTTTGTTGGCCCGCATCGAGCGAATGCACAGCCTGTTGAATTTGCTGCCCTAACTGGTCCGTCGCATCCACCACAATAGCAGAGCCTGACAGTTCCTGCGGTACGGCCATTGCACTGCACCAGGCGGTGACTCTGGGTGCGGGTACCTGGCCGTGAACGCGCCGGAGCGCCTGCTGGTCACGGTAATCGATGCTACCCATTACCGCCAGGGCACGCGCGCGCTTAGGTGATTGCACCACGGTTACCGCCGGCGACAGATAAAGCGCCTCCAGTGCGGCTTCACCGGCAATACCCACGACAGGAAAAACCGGCACGGGCGCCTGATTGGCCAACCTGCGTAGCCAGGTTACTGCCATTTGAACGCCCCCTCACGCCAGCCGTAAAGGATGCCGATCGAGAGAATGCCCAGAAACATTCCCATTTCGGCCAACGCTTTAATGCCTTCGGAAACATACACAACCGCCCACGGGTACATGAACATCATCTCCATCTCGAAGGCGATGAGTAGCAGAGTCATGGGGTAATAACGTATGTGGAAACGCGACCAGGCATGGGTGTCCGGCTGCCCGCCGCCAAGGAAGGGCGCCCGCTGGGGCCAGGGAATGGATTTTTTCGACTCGCCGGGAACATGCTGGACCCAGAAACCGAAGCCCGCAGTAATAATCACGACAAGCAGCAATACCAGTAGCTGTTTTAACTCCATGACACGACCAATGATTTCTTATCGCAGATGACGTAAAAATTCTGAGTTTTTGCGAACACGTTGCCTCCGAAAAGCGTAGTCGAAAAACCTGAACTTACGAAATGATCGTGATTTTGCTATGCAGTTCCGGGAAGCGGGCGAGGCTATCAGCAAGCAAATGGGCGTCGAGGAGTTGAGAGCTGTAGCGTCAGTTGTGTTCTGAGAATAAGGCTCATAGCCCACTCCTTTCAGACCAAGCATCATAAATTCGCTCGTCCCACTTACTCTGGAAAAATGCGATAACGGCTTTTTGGTCTTCCCTGGAGAGCTCATCCCCAAAGGCTGGCATTTGCCCACCCATGGGAGCGCCACCCTGACTGATCGTGCCCATCAGCATTTCAAATGGATGGTGCCAGGCGTGTCCTGTTCCGTTAAGTGGTGGCGGCGGATAGGAACCATCCTCCAACCGCTCCCTCCAGCTGAAGGCGCCTTGGGCATTGGAGCCATGGCAGCTCGCACAGTTGTCGTCGAACACGGTTGCACCACGCTCAATCTGGGCTTGGGTGTACCAGCGACCATCTACCGTTTGTTTGCCGCAGGCGCTGAGCAATGCAACCAAGAGAACGCTGAATGAGGCTTTTACTTTAAGCATCACATTTTCCCCTCAATTTCTCGGGATCCGTGTACCAGTACAGGAGGATCTGAAGCCCCGGAGGGGTGGCCTTCAGATGACGAAACCCCGGGGTATCCTAATCGGCAGCCCCGGGAATAGTCACAGAGTTATTTCGCGCGATCTTGCAATTCCTTCTGGTGCTCCAGCATTTGTTCCATCATCAGCTGCATCTGGTCCATCCGCCGTTCCATAAACTCAATGCGGTCCTCTGGTTTGACAGCAGAGCTGCCTTGGCCCGGATTTCCCCGCATGCCCTGGCCGCTCTTCATTCCAGGGCCATTCATCATTCCCTGACCACTCATCATGCCCTGGCCACTCATCATTCCCTGGCCATTCATCATCCCTTGGCCGCCCATCATGCCGCCGCGCATCATGTGCATCTGCTTTTGCATGCGCTCCATGTGCTCCTGCATAAGCTTTTGCCGGTCTTGTCCGGAACTTCCGTGCATTTTGGGCGCCATCTCTTGCATACGGGACATATTCTGATGCATTTCCTGCATCTGTTCCTGGGACATCATCATCCCACCAGGTCTCTGCTGATTACCGGAACCCTGCGCCCAGGCAACTGGCGCAGCGATAATCAACGACATTGCGATTATTCTGGAAAAATTCTTCATAGCTAAACTCCTCAAGCAAACAAGATGCAGCCGTCAGATTGCGTTGACTACTTCAGACAACATGTCTCTCACCTCACCGGCAATCGCTTTGAGCTGCTCATTATCAATTGCCGCCATGGACGAAACGGGATCAACTGCGCTGACTTCAACCCCTTCGGTTGTCTCGCGCAGGATCACGTTGCATGGCAGCATGGCACCTACCCGGGGTTCTGCGCCAATTGCTTTCCAGGCCATGCCCGGATTACAAGCTCCGAGAATCCGGTAGGCGGACATATCCTTGTCCAGTTTCTTTTTCATGGTTGCCTTGACATCTATTTCAGTCAAAACCCCGAAGCCTTTATCGGCCAGAGCCTGACGTGTTCTTTCATCCACTTCCGTGAAATCTGCGTTTTCTATTACTCGATTAATGGTGTAAGACATGGGAACCTCCCGTTAGGTTTTTACTGATTTAGTCCCGTTCAATCATCCTCACACAGGTCGATCACTGATTTTATAGTGGGTAGACCTGCCCTCTCATTGAACCTCCTTTTATTTCTTCATAGGTGGAATTTTAGAACAGCAAAACGGCTCATGCTTTGCGTTTGCACGAACGTTGTCGTCGGTGAACCGGTACCACGCGAGCCTTCGACGTTGCCACCAGCCGCGCTTCAAACGGCCTCCCTGAGCTTCAATCAGGTTAATCAGTTCATCGGTGGACCAATGTGTGCCATCGAATGTGACAACCAGTTGGTCTTCGGCTTTACCTTCCGCGAAATCTACGCATGGATGGTTGTTCAGCTCCTGGATAAAATCCTCCCACTGGGTTTCAGTGAGACCTTCTACCGTGAGTTTGCGGCGAAGCAGAAACTGCTCCTGGTTTGTTGCTTTGTAGGCTTTGGTCATGGCCTTGCACCTCGCAGCTACGTTATCCAGCCTCTATCACAACACTTCAAGCTGAACTGCAACTGAAAATTGCAGTACAAATCATCCGGACATACCGAAACGTGCTGTAGATCAAACCCGGCAGAAACAGACCAGGGGTCAATACCCAAGGCCTACCCTGTGGCTTCAGAAGGAGAGCCGCGCTCCGACAACCGCAAACCAATCCTCTGTGCTGCCGCCATCGGCCCTGGCAAAGTCCGCTGTATCGCCGTATTGGCGTTCGTGAACAATACCAAGGTAAGGCGAGAAAGCGCGGTCAATCAGGTCGTAGCTCAGGCGCAACCCGGTTTCCGTAGATACCAGGCCCTTACCGACTCCAAGGACCGCATAGGTTCGATCCGGTCCTTCCGGAGTGTCGAATCGCACTCCGGCTTTTGCGTCGAAGAATGTTGATATCGGGATTTGGCCAACCAACTGGTTTTCGAGTTTTTCGTAAGCCCGCTCTTCGAAGGAATACTCCCCACTGGTAAGCCAGCGAGCTTTGAAACTAGCCTGGCGCCAGCGTTGCCCTGGCGTATCCGGAGCGTCCCATGGACTCGGCAAAAACCGTGTAGGCCTGCTCGTCTTTGGGCCGAACGATCACGTCGTAGGTTTCCGCAACGCCGATCCGAAATTCGTCCACGTTGACAGGCTGCACGTTGTTGCCATCGGCCTGCACAACGGTCATCTCCAGGCCCGGAATCCGGATATCGAAATAGGTCATCGCTGATGAGTTGATAAAGCGCAGCCGAATTCGCTCGCCGGGCTCAAAGAGGCCGGTCCAGTTCTGTTTCGGGCTCTTGCCGTTAATCATGCCGGTGAAACCCTGCAGATCCTCAACATCGGCCTGCATCATGCGCATGCCGCCCCATGCCAGGCGCTCTTTCACCGTGCTCAGGAAGCCGTTTTTCGAAGCATCTGAGAAGAACTCTCCCACGTGAACGTCTCCCCGGGCTTGATGCCAGGAAAGCTGATACCCGGAACACCATCCTGCTCGAAGGGAAGAATCAAACCGTGCCAGTGAATCGAGGTCATTTCGTCAAGGTTATTGGTGACGTTGATCGACACCTCTTCGCCTTCTTTGAAGCGCAATACCGGGCCAGGGGATTTGCCGTTGTAGCCGACGCCCTGTTTTACAAATTCTCCGGTATCGATTTCGACCCGATCCACGGTCAGGTTGTACTCACCCGCTAAAGCAATAGCCGGCAAAAGCAGGCCTAAAGTGCCTGCAACAAGGGTTTTCTTCATGGTCAACTGCTCCCGAACCACTTGTCAGGGAAATTGACATGGCAACTGCTGCAACTGCGAACTTTGCTGGACTCATCAAGCTTTCTCCTTTGGTACGGCGTGGTGTGCCTTCAAAACCCAACGGGTTTATCTGGTAACGTGGGTATGCTGCTAAAACGCCAGGTACCATCGCGCACGAACCTGAACTCTTTCTGAAAATCTGGAACTATTTGCGGTTCAGGCTCAATTCAGTTTGACAAGCGACACTGCTTTAGCCTGTTTTGGCCGAAGTTATTTAGCCGAAGTTATTTAAAGGGAGCGATCAATGAGGTTACTGCTGGTAGAGGATGACCGACTGCTTGCTGAAGGGCTTGCCAGCCAACTTGAGAAGGCCGGTTTCAGCGTGGATGTGACTCGTTCTGCCAACGAAGCCATTATTTTGGGCGAGCAGGAGGACTACAAAGCCGGCGTGCTGGATCTCGGGCTACCAGATGGAAATGGCCTGGACGTGCTGAGAAAGTGGCGCTCAAGTAAAGTCATTTTCCCGGTACTGATCCTGACCGCTCGAGGGGACTGGCAAGATAAGGTCAACGGACTTAAAGCTGGCGCAGACGATTATCTGGCCAAACCCTTTCAAACCGAGGAACTGATTGCACGGTTAAACGCCATCTTGCGCAGAAGCGAAGGCAGGGTCCACTCCACGGTAAAGGTCGGGCGTTTTGAACTGGACGAGAACCGACAGCGCTTGATAATCGAAGATGGCACAGAACACAGCCTGACCGGTACGGAATTCCGGTTGTTACGCTGCCTGATGGGTCGGCCCGGCCATATCTTTTCCAAGGAACAGCTAATGGAGCAGCTCTACAATCTTAACGAAAGCCCCAACGAAAACACCATCGAAGCCTATATTCGGCGCCTGAGAAAACTGGTCGGGCCGGAGACCATTGCAACAAAGCGTGGCCAGGGATACCTGTTTAATGACCCTGTTTAAAAAGCCTGTATCGGTAAAGGGCGCACTCCTGCTTCTGCTGTTACCTGCAGGCATTGGATTGATGGCAATCGCCTGGCTTGTGCACGGGTTACTTCTGGAGAGAATGTCCAGGGAGTTTGTTGAGAGCCGCCTGAAAGCCGAAGTGGCTTTCCTGGAACATCA
>NZ_NIHD01000007.1 GCF_002806975.1 Marinobacter aromaticivorans
TCAGTGTGCTGCAGCAGTTCATCGTGATCACGGCCATCCCGGTCTCGCTGGTGCTGCTACCCTCGTTATGGCTTGGCCCCAAAGCGGCCTATGCCATGGCGCGCGAACAGAATCTGATCGCTACTGAAAACGCCGTACCGAAAAAAGCCTGAACAGGCAGGGGTGACACCATGATTTCAGCAACGTCTGCATCCGAATTATACAATTTACGTCCTGCTCGCGAAGTGATGAAGCTGGAGCGACTTGGCAGTATGTTTGCCAGCAGGCTCAGCTTTGTCCGGTCACTGATGCGGAAGATGATCACAGAACGCTGGCAGATTGTGAATACGGTGTTTGATCTGGACGCGAAAGGCCACGGCCTTGCGATCTACCGCATCAAAACTCCGGCCAACTGTTACCACTGTGTGATTTTCTCCAGAGACCTGACGCCGGAGCAACGCTCGGACCGGGTTATCGCAGAGGCCTGGGATGTCACTTTTGCTGTGGTTGAAGGCGAAGTGGAGAACTCGTTGCTGGAGCAAATGGCCGCCAACGTCCCGCTGCAAGAGGCGGGGAGACAGCACCCGCGGGTTCTGGTGCTCTCGCGCGCCAACAAAAGTCTGCGCAACTTCAGCCAGTTTATCGGCGCCCTGGCCGCAGGCCGGCAACCCGACCCGGCCTGGCTGACCGCTGTGGGCTACCTTTACAGAACCACCGCAGTCTATGGCAACGGCAAGTTCGGCATTGCCGACTTTGCCCGGCTTGAGCGTAACCCGGATTTCAATCGCCCGTTCGCCGCACAAATGCTGGCTGTTTACGTGTTGCGCCAATTCTCGATTGATCAGCTCAACCATCTTGCCAAAGTACAGTCGCCGGAACAGGCAACAACCCTGCATCCGGAACTGGAGCGCTATCTGGGCATTGGCAACTCCACGGGGCTGGGCATGGCCCCCTTCCTGATTAACCATCCCCAACTGATTCAGCAATGGGTCTACGGCCGGGAACGGGCACTGGCGTACGCCCGTCAGGAAGCGGCGACCGAACAGACCCACGCCAAGCTGCAGGAACTGATGGCACGCGCCCTCAAACACCTGCAACAAACACAGACAGAGGACCGGGAACAGGCCCTGCGCAACCAGGAGACGGCCAGGTCGGTAACGGAAACCATAGACTGGCTGGACCGGACACCAGCCCATCCGGGGCTTTACGAAGAGCTGATAACCTGGGCCCGGGGCCATTGCTCCCTGGAAGCCCAGGAGCTGATCAATACCATGCTGATCGAACTCTACCCGAATCTGGTAGACAAGCTGGATGACGAACTCGGCTGTCACGAATCCATGGATTTACAGCCGGATATGAAAGCAAAACAACTGAAAAGCCTGATTGACCAGAAATTCAGCTGGGCTCTGAGCTACCGCGAGGACTGCCCTGATGATAATTACTGGTTCTGGTACCGCTCCGTTGAAAAAGAAGAGCCAAGGCTGGGTGTACGGGGCGCTGAATCCGGAGCAGAAAAGGAAACCGCTTTGGCCATTGGCCCCCGGATCAGCCGTTGCCACGCCAAACTTGAGCAATTTCTGGCACAGAACCCAAACGCCATGGTTGTGGAGTTCCTGTTGGCCCACCCGGAGCAAAAGGAATGTGTGCGCCGGATCCAGACAATGGGGGAGACACCCTACGGTGAAATCCGTGCAAATCTGTGGCATCGCGATATGAAGCCCATGCACCTGTTAAGAACCAAGCTGTCGTTTTTCGGTGCCAGCCGATTTGACCCGAAATCCGACCGCTGGGTGCGCATTACGCTGTTCCAGGGCGCACCGCGGCCTTGCGAGCTGACCAACCCTGAGCGTTCACTGGAACAACTGGACGACTGGGGCTTTCCTCTGGAACCACAACTCGATAACAACAACCTTATCCTTCAGGGTAAAGTGACATGAAAGTCTCGTTCAACGAATTGCAGGGGCTGTCCCGGAAAGCCTTCATTGCCATTGGTTTTGACGAAGGCGATGCCAATGATGCAGCCGACATGGTGGCCTGGATGGAAGCCCATGGTCTGGACGGCATTGCCGCACTCAGGAAAGGCCTGGATTTCCTGCTCAACGAGGACAAGTCCCAGCCGCCCGAGCTGATCTACCAGGACGCGGATTTGTGCGTTGTCGATGCCCAGCACAAAACGGTGCTCGGCCATGCCAGCCTGGCTGTTGAACTGGGTTACGCGAAGTGCCGCGCCAGAGGTCTCTCGGTTACCAAGATCCGCCACTGCCATAACCGCATGCTGATCGTGGGTTATCTTTCTCGTATAGCCCGGCGCAACATGAGCGTTACCGCCTTCTGGCGCAATTCCCATGAACCGTTGACCGAAATTCTGGTGAGCTTCAAATCTGGTGAGGCTGAGCCCGAGATATGCATGTATGGCCTGCCATCAACTCCGGACGACACGGAGCCCAACGACGGCATAACGCTGGTGATGGTGAACCACGTGGACCTGCTGCCTGATCTCAAGCCAGACGCGCCGCCGAACGACCTGATTCGCCAGAACCGCGAAGCCATGGCGGACTGGCATGAACGCTCACTGGTTGAAGGCATCGAAGTAGACCCGGAACTCTGGGAACGCCTGAAACTGCTGGCTACCAGGATGCTGGTAGAAGCGTCTGACGACTCACGCCAGGGTGCCGGTGCCGGCACAAACGACAACGACTGAGGACTCTCTATGAACCCCTATCCTGTTAATACAGACCTGCCCGCCTCCAAATCTCCCCTGGCCTGGGCAACCGTGGGCAACGGCATACTGTTTACAGCACAGATTCCCATCGATGCCGAGGGCAAGGTTGTTGACGGTGGCATCGAACCACAGATCATTCAGACTCTGGCAAACCTCAAACACACTCTGGAAAGCGCCGGCAGCCAGGTTTCCGACCTCACGCAGGTTGTTATCTATGTGACAAACCGGGAGCACCTTGCCACCGTTAACCGCGTGTATGGCGATTTCGTAGCGGAGCCTTTCCCGAACCGGGCTGCCATTATTGTGTCCGGATTTGCCCGCGAAGAAATGCTGGTAGAAATCCTCGCTTATGCGGTTGTACCCTGAGCCGGCGCCTCCTGATCCATCAATACTCCGATTTAACAGATGATCGCAAGCCGTAAGCTTGCTATGTTTAGCATCTGTCGTATTTGATGGCTCCCGGTAACCTTCTTGCGTCGCCGGGAACCATCCGTAAGGATCGGGTTATGACCAACACAAGCAAACAGTCCCAGAAGCTTCTTCTTTTCCGATTGTCCGGTAACCGGCTGTTCGGCATTGGCACGCTGAAAATTCGCGAAATATTGCCTTTCAAGCCACTCACCAAACTCCCTCACAGCCATCATGCTGTTGCCGGAACCGTCAGTTTCCGCGGTTCCTCTGTACCAGTGATTGATATGGCTGCTGCCGTTGGCTATCCGCCGCTGGAACCTGAAGAACTCAAAACCGCCTCCATCATCATCACCGATGTTCAACGTCAGGAAACCGGCTTTCTGGTGCGTGGCGTACAAAAGATCATCGAGATCGACTGGAAGAAGGTAAAGTCGCCACCAGCGGCGCTGGGCGACAAGGCCTTTATAACCGGCCTGCTGGATGTGGAAGGAGATATTATCCAGTTACTGGATGTGGAGTTGCTGCTGGCAAATGTGTATCCGGAATCCCTGGCACCGCGCGATGTAACTCTCACCGACGTACAGAGCGAAACCCTCAAAGCCCTTAATATTCTGCTGGTGGACGACTCCCGCGTAGCCCGGAAACAGCTGTGTGACGCGCTCGATGCCAAAGACATTTCCTATCAGGTCACCAGTAACGGCGATGAAGCGCTGCAGTTTCTGCTGAACGATAACGGGCGGGGGAAGCCGGTAGACATTCTGGTAAGCGATATTGAAATGCCCGGGCTGGATGGCTATGAGCTGGCATTTAACGTGCGGGACAACAGCGCCCTGAAGCAGCCTTACATCATTCTGCACACGTCCCTGAACAGTGAAATGAGCCTGAGTTATGCCAATCAGGTGGGGGCTAACGAGGCTCTCACCAAATTTGATGCGGATGAGCTGTTGCAAGCCATGCTCAGGGGTGCCCGCCAGCCCGGGGAGCAGGCGTAACACTGCTCACTCGGTTTGAGGCGGCTCGGCTTGCAGATCCAGCGCGGGAACGCGATTTCTGCCCCAGCTCCGGTATACCCGTGCCATTACCCGTTGCAGCTCTTCTTCGCCTACGTCCGCCGGCTCGCCCCGCTCCAGTGGATCAAAGTGGAAGATATACAACCGGGACGCAAACTGCTCAAACGGCAGAGACGCTTCACCAAATCGTTCACCACGGCCTTCTGTGCTTACATTCACGTCGTCACCCCAACTCTGGCCGCTGTCGTTGTTCGGGTTGTAGAAATAGGCGCGCATTTCGCCTTCCGGATCCAGCGCCACCCGTAAAATGGTGATCGCATGCCAGCCTATGAAACGTGCAGCCCTGTCGGTCACGGCAATGCCCGCCGGCTGCGGGTGAATCAGCGGTTGGTTACCGTTGTAATAGGGATGGTAGCTGGCGTAGAAGTGCCGGAGAAACCCTTCCAGATCGTGCAGGTTACCCGTGGCCACATCCACGTTGATGGCAAATCCTCGCCCTGCAGACCAGCCGTGAAATTCCGGGTTTACCCACCTGTGCGGGTCGCCTTCGCGTCCTATGCACATCCGCCCCATCTCACCGTAAATCCGGTCAAGATGCGGAACCACAACCAGTGAAACCGGGTCCAGATCAAGAGTGACTTCCGAGGCAACACCGCCAAGGCTGTGGGCCGACGATACCGGCTGCCCTTCAAAATGCATGATGATTTCGTTATCCCGGGCTGCCCACGCAACCATTTGCAGCATGTAGTCCGGGTCGTTGTAGGCCCACATGGATAATGCGCGGGCAGATTGGCAGGTGGGGTTGTTGCCCTGGCCGACGCCCAGCGGCTGCCCCAGCATATTCAGCACGCCCTGGATCAGCCAGGCGGCTGCCTGGGGCTGGTAGCCAAAGGCAAACTGCAGGCGCTCGCGAGCCTGCGGGCAAAGATTCAGCCGGACCTGGCGCCAGAGCGCGGGCGCCACCGGGGGCTGGTACAGGATGCCCCTTTCCAGCATAAGCGCCAGGCCGTACAAACCCTGCGCTGTCTCAGGAAAAATACCCTCGGTAATGAGTGCGTGCACCAGTTCCCGGTAACATAGCAGGCAGTCACGGCCCGTGCTGGACAGCCCGAGCGCTTCGCTGAGCAGATTGTCCTGGCCATCAAGTATATAACGCACAAAGGTCGCATGATAAGGCGCCACAAGCCCCGTATCGTGCATGGAGCGGGCGAAGCCGGTGGCTTCGTTCTGCAGGGCCTGGCCGTCCATGGATTCCAGGCGCTGCTGGTAAATGATTGTACCCGGGTCTTCGCTGCATCCGCGGGTCGGGCCGTACAAACTCGAGATCAGCCGGTCGGCTCCGCGCCCGGCACTGCCAAGATCGGCGCCCGGCTCGGCCCGGCAAATCGCAATCTGGGTAATCATCTTGCGCACATCAGCCACCTGGATTGGTCGCTGCTGCAGAATACGCCAGATTTCTTCAATCAGGCTGTCTATAACGTGTTCATAACCGATGTGCCGGGCCACATGCTGCACAACGTGCTGGCTGATCAGCGCCAGCCGGCCCTGTTCACGTTCAGCCTCCCCGGTCATACCAAACAGCAGGCCAAGGTTGATCGCCAGAACCTGCGTGAGGTAATGATGAGCCTGCTCAGCCGACACCGTGGGATGCACATAGGCTCCGCGCGCAACCGCCAGCAACCGAAGCTCGCTGAGCGCCTCCACAACCACTGTGTCGGCACTCTTGCTTTGCAGGGAATGAGTGGTCAGTGATGGCAGCAGAATAGCCGGCTCGGCCCAGTCTGTGCCTTCAAAAACGCCGGCCTTTTCCAGGCGTTCGGCCCGTGCCTCAATAATTGCGCAGCCTTCCGGCTGCAACAGTATCCTGCGCACAAGGTCGAAGACGAGGGGAAGCTTGCCAACCTTCGCAAAAGACCGGCTTTCTTCCAGCGCCAGAACCGCATCGTCCAGTCTTTGGGCCAGCTTGTCCAGATTGACAGCCGGCGCTGCACTGCCTGATTGGTGATCGTTCAACCGATGTTCCTCAGGGCCTGCATAAAACCCGTTTGATGTAATGCATCACCCGATTATACATAGAAATCCAGATCTTCCTGATGCTTCAGCAAATCCCGCATCACATAGGGATCCTCACCGAAGAAATAAACCAGGCCCCAATGGGTGCCAAATGCCGTGCGTTTGGTGACGGTTTCTTCCAGCGGTGGCGTCAGCTCATGGGATTCAAAATACTCGTGGTTTTCGGTTTCCTCGGGAATCTCCAGCCTGCTGACAACCCGACGGCGCGGGTACACGCCAAAGCAACCGGCATAGCCTTTCGCATCCACCACTTCTTTCGGGAAAAAGGCCTGGATTTCTTCCGCGGTTGTTTTCGGATCAAACGCAAGGATCAGGCCCTGATAGGCGTTGAAACCGTAGGCCTTTTCAAGCAATTCGAAAACCTTGAACCCGGGCGGCCGGTAGGCCACTTCACCGAAGTACATGGTGCTGTCGCTGGTCACGAAATATTCCGGGTGAACAAAACCGAAATCGATATCAAACGTCTTGATCAGCTTCTCGATTTCGCCGCGAATCTGGTCCCGGTATTTTTCGAGATCCGGCGTCGCCGGCACGAACACCGAGTAGCCCAGGGTGACGTACTCCGAGATATTCAGGAAGGCAATTTTGCCGTTGTGAATCCATGCCTCTACCGCAAACTCCCAGCCGTCGAGGTGGGATTCCATGAGTACCGGGAATTCCTCTTCCGGGATGGAGTCCACTTCATCAGGGGTGCGAATCACCCTGTGACCAAGACAGCCGGCCTTATCAAAGGCTTTCAGGTGAATCGGGTCGTTGGGGTCACCATCGAGTTTGAGCAAGGTCTGGTTCACACGCTTGAGAAAGCGGATTACATCGCCCTTGTCGTGGGCCTCTTCAAAAATCCCGACCCGGATGCCGCCGAGCTGGGCGCGGCGTTTCATCAGTGCCTTGTCCCTCAGCAACATGGCCTGGCCAAACAGTTTGGGCTTGTCCATTAACACTGAGTTGATAGCACCGGCCCACTCCACGGTCTCTTCAAACAGGGGAATGGCAACGTCTACCCCCATATCCTTGAGGGTCTGGGCTATCTCGACCGAGCGGTCATTCAGGCGCTCGAAATTCCAGGGTACGTAGGGGATGTCATGTTCCTGGCAATAGGTTTCTGCCCAGTCGGGCGCAACCACCACGTAACGGCGGTCAAATTTGTCGGCGGCTTCTACGGCGTTAAGGCTCCACCCAAGAAGTGCAACATATCCCTTGTCCGGATTGTATTGTTGTTTGCTCACAGGCTGTCTCCTTGTATCAGGGTGTAATCTCTACCCTACGCCGATAGGTGAAAATCGCAAATATCATTAGGGTATTAACAAAAAAAGCACCCTGGGTGCCGGTACCTAAACCGGCGCCCAGGGTGCTTCAGCACTGTGCAGGAATCTCTGGCGGAACTCACTGATTCCACTGAGGAATATCAGTTCAACTTCAAGGTAGCGAGTGTTCGTTCGCGCACTTTTGTAAGGAGAGCCTCATCGTTAACCAGTGACTGGCCGTAGGAGGGCACCATCAACTTCATGCGTTCCTGCCACTCGGCGGTCCGGATTTTGCCGGGGAAGCAACGCTCGATCACGCTGATCATGGCGTTTGCCGCGGTAGAAGCGCCCGGCGAGGCGCCAAGCAATGCGGCCAGAGTGCCATCTTTTGCGGCGACAATTTCGGTGCCGAACTCGAGCTTTCCGCCACCACCTTCGGCTTGCTTGATAATCTGAACGCGCTGGCCGGCGTTACGCAGTTGCCAGCTGCCTTCTTCAGCTTCCGGGAAGAAATTACGCAGGGACGCCACCCGGTCACTGTGCGACTGGAAGACTTCACCGATCAGATAGCGGGTAAGGTCCATATTGCTCTTGCTCACCGACAGCATGGGCTTGAGGTTGGTTGAACGAACCGAGCCGAACAGATCAAAGACCGAGCCCTGCTTGAGGAAGCGTGTGGTGAAGCCGGCAAAGGGGCCAAAGAGCAAGGCCGGCTCACCATTGATAATGCGGGTATCCAGGTGAGGCACCGACATAGGCGGCGCCCCGATGGGAGCCTTGCCGTACACTTTGGCGTGGTGCTGCTCTACCACATCGGTTTTACGACACACCAGCCACTGACCGCTGACGGGAAAACCGCCGTAGCCACGAGCTTCGTCAATTCCCGATTTCTGCAGCAAGGGCAAAGCGCCGCCTCCGGCGCCCAGAAATACGAACCCTGTCTCCAGCTTGGTCAGCTCACCGGTGTGCTGGTTTTTCACCCGGAGTTTCCAGCGACCGTTGTCGCGCTGGTCTATGTAGTGTACAGGGCAGCTTAACATCAACTCGAAGTTGGGCTGGCTTTGCAGCCAGGCCACCATGTTTCGGGTCAGCGAGCCAAAATCCACATCCGAACCGTGGCGGATACGGGTGGCTGCAACCCGCTGCATGGGGTCCCGACCCTTGACGACCAATGGCATCCACTCTTCCAGATCCCGTGGCGATTCGGTGTATTCCATGTCCCGGAACAGATGGTGGGCGCTCAGACGTTCATAGCGACGCTTGAGAAACGCCACGTCTTTTTCACCCCAGACAAAACTCTGATGTGGCGTGCGGTTTATGAATTTGGAGGGCTCCGGCAACACACCCTGCTCGACCAGATGCGACCAGAGTTGCAGAGACACCTCAAACTGGGCATTGATCTGAAGCGCCCTGTCGATGGCCACGTCGCCATCTTCGGTCTCGGGCGTGTAATTCAGCTCGCAGTATCCTGCGTGACCTGTGCCTGCGTTGTTCCATCCGTCCGTGCTTTCATGGGCAACGTGATCCAGACGTTCCAGCATGACAATGTTTATGGACGGATCCAACTGCGTTAACATCACGCCGAGGGTGGCGCTCATGACGCCACCACCGACCAGCACTACGTCTGCCTGTTTAACGGCCATTGGTTTTTCACCCTAGCTAGTATTTGAGCTTTTCGCCCCTCCACGATCAGCAGAGAGGTCTGTCGGATGCCGGCAAATCGCGGGGATAAGAGGGCGTTGCCGTGAGCGTCCGTTCTGAATGTGCGCGCAATTATCCGGATTTTTTGCACAAATATAAATTGCGATTACAAATCATTGCGGATTTGCGTGTGGTCTGCACCGGGTTACAGGTAATCACACCGACAGCTGAAACAGTAAGCTTAAAGAATTTTCCATTCTTTGCCGTGCAATAGCACCGCAACTTTAGTCTCATACACCTCACAGATTGCCATCCTTGCCCTTCATTGCAAAGGGGGCTGACCTCGGTGGCTCTTATGCGGTATCTTGCACACCTTTCCGACCTTCCGCCTCCGGTTTTACGGGCTGGTTTATCACCGGCTTTGCAGGTGGCATCTGACAGAGGTTTATCTATGGCAATGGCTATTGGCGCAATCATCGCCGGCCTTGTTTTGCTGGTGTGGAGTGCAGACAAGTTTGTGGAAGGCGCTGCAGCAACGGCCAAACACCTGGGCATGCCCACACTTCTTATCGGCATGGTAATCATCGGATTCGGTACATCTGCACCGGAACTGGCGGTATCAGCCATGGCTGCCGCCGATGGTAATCCGGGGCTGGCACTGGGTAACGGTTATGGCTCGAACATCACCAACATTGCGTTGATTGTGGGCCTTACCGCGGTAATTGCGCCCATTACCGTACACTCACAGGTTATTCGCAAAGAACTTCCGTTGTTGCTGGTGATCACCCTGATTGCCGGCGCGCAATTGCTGGACGGCGAACTCTCACGGCTTGACGGCTGGGTTCTTCTGGGGGTGTTTTCTGCGGTTATGGGCTGGTCAATTTTCCAGGGCATCCGCGGCAATGGCGATTCCCTGACCGGTGAAACCGATGCACAGATGGGCCCCGATCTCATGCCCATGAAAACCGCCATCATGTGGCTGATTATCGGGCTGGTGCTGCTCGTTGTCAGTTCCCGCCTGCTGGTCTGGGGGGCTGTGACCGTTGCCCAGAGCCTGGGTGTGAGCGATCTGGTGATCGGGCTGACCATCGTCGCCGTTGGCACATCACTGCCGGAACTCGCCTCGGCTCTCGCCGCCGTGCGAAAAAACGAACACGACCTGATTCTGGGGAACATTCTCGGCTCTGGCATCTTCAATACCCTTGCCGTTGTAGGGCTGGCCGCGACTATCCAGCCGCTGTCAGTGGACCCGGAAGTACTGTACCGGGACTGGGCGCTGATGCTGGCGCTGACCCTTGGCCTGCTGGTCATGGGTTTCGGCATGACGGGCTGGCGCAAGGTTATAAGCCGGCTTGATGGATCGATTCTGCTGCTGGTTTACGTGGCCTACACCGGTTACCTGCTGTCTACGGTTGTAGCCGCCAGCACCAGCTGACGGCCACAACCAGGCCGGGCCCAACAGGGCTCAGCGGTTTTCCCTGAAGACCAGGGCAATGGAGTTCAGGCAATAACGCTGGCCTGTTGGCGGAGGCCCGTCCGGAAATACATGCCCAAGATGGCTGTCACAGCGGGGGCAACGCACTTCCGTGCGGCTCATCCCGAGGCTCGTATCTTCGATATAGCGTATGTGGTCCCTGTCGAACGGCTGAAAGAAACTGGGCCAGCCGGTGCCGGAATCAAACTTCGCGCTCGAGCTGAACAGGGGAAGATCACAAAGCCGGCAGTGATAGACACCGTCCAGTTTGTTATCCAGTAAGGTGCCACAAAACGGATGCTCTGTTCCGTGATCCAGCAGCACATCGCGCTCTTCCGGTGTAAGACCGGCGGCTTTTTCCTGTATTTGCGCCTCTGTGAGAGGCGTCAGGTCATAACCTGCGGCAGAACGGCTCATTAATCATCTCCTCACGCCGGGTTGCTCCCGGAATCAGAATGGGACTTTGAAGCTGTGCCTGCGCCCGAATATTCCGGCTTGAGCCGGTCACTGAAACCATCAATCAGTTTTTCCATTTTCGGGGCAGCTACAGCCATGATGTATGGCTGATACGGGTTCCTTGACGCAAAGTTCTGGTGGTGCGCCTCAGCCGGGTAAAAAGCTTCCAGAGGCTCCAGCGTGGTCACTACGGGCTCCGGATAAACCCCTGCCTTATCAAGCTGACGAATGTAGGATTCAACAACGCGTTTTTGTTCAGGGGTTTCATAAAACACCGCAGAACGGTACTGGGTGCCCCTGTCATTGCCCTGGCGGTTCAGCTGGGTCGGGTCATGCGCCACCGAGAAAAACACCCGCAGCAGCTCACCAAAGCTCACCCTGGCGGGGTCGTAGTGAACATCCACCACCTCCGCATGCCCCGTACTACCCGTACAAACGGACTCATAATTGGCGGTTGCCTGTGAGCCGCCAGCGTAACCGGACTCGACCCGGGTTACGCCGTCCATGGCTTGAAAAACCGCCTCCACGCACCAGAAACAACCGCCGGCAAGGACAACTCTTTGCTCACCCTCACCGGCCGGCAAATCCTGCTCCGGTTCCGGGAAGCGGCTGCGGGGCACATTCATGCCCGGGACGCTGCAAGATGATGTCATAATGACCTCGTGTTAAGGATGTGAATGTCTGGATACCATAGCCATAGATTGTGGCTGTTAATCAGCCGGGTTGCATCCCTTCCGTCGCCTATCATAATGTGATCAGACGCCTGCAAAAAACAATGCCTGGCCACCGCCTGCCATCAAAGGAATACAGATGACCTCACTGGCGAGAAAACAGGAACACCAGGATGAGCTTCTGGAATACCGGCTGAGCCTCAGGCTGGGGCCGGTCCACGCCCGTCAGCGCCTGAACATTGAGCGGGAAGCTGAAGCCAGAGTATTTGGCCGGAACCGTTCCTCTTTTCACCTTGAAAACCTTACCACGGCTCCCGCCTTTATCCGTTTTTGCCTCAAGTCAGTGGGGCTGTTCGGGCGCGGCCAGGCCAATAGCCGACGCCTGAATACTGTTCACAACCGGTTTCACCTGCCCGGTTTGCCGGCAACCTTCGAGGGCTTTCGCATCCTCCACCTGACAGACCTTCACGTGGATATGGATGAAGCCAACCTGCAGGCAGTTATACGACAGATTTCGACACTGGATTATGACCTGTGTGTGCTCACCGGCGACTACCGGAAACAGACCTGGGGGCCGATTGAAGCCGCCCTTGCAGGCATGGCCCAGCTGCGCAAGGCTATCAAGGGGCCGGCCTACGCGGTTCTGGGCAACCATGACAGCGTACGCATGGTGCCCGGCCTTGAAGATATGGGTTACGCACTGCTGATGAACGAGATGGTTCCGGTGGAACGAAAAGGTGAGCGTTTGTATCTTGCCGGGGTTGATGACCCGCATTTTTACAAGGCCCACAATCTGTACCGGGCGGGCGACGACATTCCCGCTGGCGGTATCAGCCTTCTGCTGAGCCATACGCCTGAAATCTGGCGGGAAGCATCCCACGCCGGCTACGATATCTTTCTGTGCGGCCATACCCATGGTGGCCAGATTTGCCTGCCCGGAGGCATCCCCGTGACCCTGGATGCCGATTGCCCGCGCCATCTCGGCCGGGGCTACTGGCAGGCCAACGGCATGCAAGGGTATACCTCGCCCGGAGCTGGCACTTCCGTTGTAAACGTGCGGCTTAACTGCCCACCGGAAGTGACCATTCACACACTGACCCGCGGCGCCAATCTGTGAGGCGGATGCACGTCAGTGCGGCTGGCGGCGGATACCCAGGCGATAGAGCAATGGCGATATCCACATATTGGCCAGCGTGAAAACCACCACAATCACCAGCGCGGCCCAACCCCCAATCAATCCCCACCCCACAGCCAGCAAAGCGGGAAGTGCCGACTCGGGAACCTGATCCAGCCACGACATGCGTGCGCTTGGATTCAGCCCCAAACGGCGTTTGATGAAGCTGCTGACCAGATCACCGGCAAGGGCCAGCAGACCAAACAGCAGGCCGAATACAAAGCCGGGCCCGGTCGCCAAGGCAAACAGCGCACAGGAGAGTGTGCCAGATGCTATACCTCGCCAGGTCTTGCTTTTACCCAGCAAGGGGCGGCCATCAAACCAGTTCAATCCGGCATCCACCGGCGCTGACCAACGCTGCCTGAAAACTTTGGCAGCCACAACCGGTGCGCCATTGGCCAGCACCAGCATCACAAACAACTCCAGCGATATCAGCAAGAGCCGGTACTCCTGATTCGTTACCTCAGTCGATTCCGCCTCTCGTCAGCTTGAGCGGATTCAGAAGCTCTTCCAGCCGCTCCCGGCTCAGCCCGCTTTTCTCCTCAGCCACATCAATAACCGGACGCCCGGTTTTATAGGCTTCCTTGGCAATCTCCGACGCCGGGCCGTAACCGATTTCCGGGTTCAGCGCGGTCACCAGCACCGGGTTGCGACCAACGCTGGCATTCAGGGTATCGGTGTTTACCGTAAAGTCCCGAATCGCCTTGTCCGCCAAGATGCCTGTTGCGTTTGCAAGCAGACCAATCATATCCAGCAGGTTACCGGCAACCAGTGGCAGCATCACATTGAGCTGAAAGTTACCGGATTGCCCGGCAATGGCATTGGCGCTATCCAGCCCGGTTACCTGCGCCCCCACCATGGCAACAGACTCCGGAATAACCGGGTTTACCTTGCCCGGCATAATACTGCTGCCGGGTTGCAAAGCCGGCAGGCTGATCTCCGCAAGGCCGTGGATCGGGCCGCTATTCATCCAGCGCAGATCGTTGGCGATCTTGGTGAGCACTATACCCAGACCCCGCAATTGCGAGGAGAGCGCAACCGGGCCATCGACGGCGCTCAACCCGACAAACTTGTGCTCCATGGAGCGGAACGAGTAACCGCTATTGGCTTTCAGGAACTTCACAAACTGGCGGGAAAACTCGGGCAGTGCATTAACGCCAGTTCCTACTGCGGTGCCGCCCTGTGGCACTGCGAGCAATTCATCAACCACCGCCTCCAGACGTTTTTCCACAGCAAGTATCTGCTCCCGCCATGTGCGCATTTCCTGGCCAAGGGTAATCGGCATGGCGTCCATCAAATGGGTACGACCGGTTTTTACCTGTTCGGAAAAAAGGGCTTCACGCTCGTAAATAACACCGCGCAAATGGGTCAATGCAGGAAGCAAATGCTCAGCAACCCCGATCACCGAGCTGACGTGAATTGCCGTTGGTATCACGTCGTTGGAGCTCTGGCTCATATTCACATGATCGTTGGGATGCACCTTTACACCCTTACTGGCGGCGATGGCGGCAATTACCTCATTCACGTTCATGTTGGTACTGGTGCCCGAGCCTGTCTGGTAACGATCAACAGGAAACTGATCGGCATACTCGCCGCGAATTATCGCCTGGCAGGCTCCGGTTATGGCATCGCACTGGCTGTTATCGAGCAAACCCAGACTGGTATTGGCTTCTGCTGCAGCCTGCTTGATACGGGCCACCGCCGCAATAAAGGCCGGCGGCATGGGCAGGCCACTGACCGGAAAGTTGTCCACGGCACGCTGGGTCTGGGCTCCCCAGAGTGCACCGGCAGGAACATGCACATCGCCCAGGCTGTCGGTTTCTACTCTCGTAATACTATCTGCGTCTCTGGCTCCATCTTTACTCATGGTCTCTCCTTTTCTGCCTTGGCTTCACAACGGTTAAGGCACATGTAATGCGTGTGCGGCAGATGGCCCCCGCGGAGGCCACCTGCCGCGGCCAGGCAACTAGAAGAAGCCCAACGGGTTGATGTCGTAGCTGGTCAGCATGCACTTGGTCTGCTGATAATGATCCAGCGCCATCTTGTGGGTTTCGCGGCCTACACCGGACTTTTTATAGCCGCCAAAGGCAGCGTGGGCCGGATAGGCGTGGTAGCAGTTCATCCAGACCCGGCCAGCCTGAATATTCCGCCCCACCCGGTAGGCACGATTGGTGTCACGGGTCCAGACGCCGGCGCCGAGGCCAAATTCCGTGTCGTTGGCAATGGCTACCGCTTCCTCTTCGGTTTTGAAAGTGGTTACGCCCACCACCGGGCCAAAGATTTCCTCCTGGAACACCCGCATTTTGTTATCACCCTTGAACAAAGTGGGCTGAACGTAGAAGCCGTTGCGGAACTCGTCGCCCATGTCCTCTTTTTCACCGCCAGTCAGCACAACAGCACCCTCCTGCTTGCCGATCTCGAGGTAGGACATGATCTTGTCGAACTGCTCCTTGCTGGCCTGGGCGCCCACCTGCACATCGGTATCCAGCGGGTTGCCGCGCTTGATAGCCTTGGTGCGCTCTACCACTTTCTGCATGAATTCCTCGAACATGTCCTCCTGCACCAGCGCGCGTGACGGACAGGTGCACACTTCACCCTGGTTGAAGAACGCCAGCACCAGGCCTTCAACGCATTTGTTGACGAACTCCGGCTCGGCCTTCATGACATCCGAGAAATAGATGTTGGGCGACTTACCCCCCAGCTCAACCGTTGACGGAATGATGTTTTCTGCCGCGCACTTGAGAATGTGCGAACCCACTGGCGTAGAGCCTGTAAACGCTATCTTGGCGATGCGTTTGCTGGTTGCCAGCGCCTCACCGGCCTCAACGCCGTAACCGTTAACAATGTTGACAACACCCGGTGGCAGCAGATCACCAATGAGCTCCATCAGTATCAGAATACTGGCGGGCGTCTGCTCGGCGGGCTTGAGCACGGTGCAGTTACCGGCTGCAAGGCAAGGACCCAGTTTCCAGGCCGCCATCAGCAACGGGAAGTTCCAGGGAATGATCTGCCCCACGACACCCAGCGGCTCATGGAAATGATAAGCCACCGTGTTGTGGTCGATCTCGCCCATGTGCCCTTCCTGGGCCCGGATACAACCCGCAAAATAACGGAAGTGGTCGGCAGCGAGCGGGACATCTGCATTCAGGGTTTCGCGAACCGCCTTGCCGTTGTCCCAGGTTTCGGCAACGGCCAGCTTTTCCAGGTTGGCTTCAATGCGGTCAGCTATTTTAAGCAGGATGTTGGAACGCTCGGCGACTGAAGTCTTGCCCCAGGCGGGCGCTGCCTTATGGGCCGCATCAAGTGCCAGATCGATGTCTTCAGCGGAGGATCTCGGGATGTCGCAAATAACATCACCGGTGATAGGCGTTATGTTTTCAAAGTACTGGCCTTTAACCGGCGCAACCCACTCGCCACCAATGTAGTTTTCGTAACGGGTTTTGAAAGAAACGACAGAGCCGTCTTTTCCTGGTTGTTCGTAGATCATGGTCATCACCTCTTGTTGGGTTGGTCAATGACAACGCGATCATTCGCGTTTACCTATTCACTGTAGACCTCAAACAACAATAGGTGAACCTCCTGGCAATTCCGATAGTTCCTGCAGGCAGTCCTGCAGAAAAATTCCCGGGTCTGCCAGCACCGATTCATCTGCCACAACACCGAACTGTACCTGCCCGGCGTAGCTGACAATGCTGACGCCCAGCCCGATATCACCGGCCTGAGGCACCCAGAACATCTGTTCTGTAATCCGGCAGCCTGCGATGTAGCGTGCATCCGGGGTGCCCGGTACGTTCGACACCACCGCACTGGCTTTTCGGTAAAAAACCTCTGAAAGCGGCTGGCGCAGGGGTTCAGGTATCAGGGGTGAACAGGCTGTCAGCCCCCAGGCGATTCCCGGTTGCCAGCTCTTTTTCAGGCGCCGGGTTTCCTGCTTGATGCGATAGAGCCGCTCCAGGCCGCTCTCCCCATCCACAGGCAAGGGGACAAACACGGTGCCAAAATAATTTCCGAGCGAGCCGGGCTCCGGCTGCAGGTCCGCCGGCAGGCGACTGCGGATATCAACGGGGACGGCGGCGTGCATAACGGCATCGTCCAGGGCGCTGCCGGAAAGGCCAAGGCACGGGCGAACCGCGGCCGCCACACAGCTCAGCAGGACATCGTTCACTGTTACGTTCGTCGCTTTGGCGATTGACCGGAAGCTGTCAAGTGGAACGGGCGCAGACCACCGGCACTGCCTGTGCCCCGACAAGGGGCGCTTCAGATCGGATGGCGTATCTTCCTGTTCCGCCATAAAGTCAGTGAACTCATTAACCAGCTTCAGGCCGTTCCGGGCCAGTTGATCCAGTAGACTACCGGCTTGCTCTTCAGGGCTTTCAGCTTGCGCGCGCTGTTTTTTTCCGGCCGTTGCGGTAACCGTGGCACCACCGACAAACTGTTCAAACCGCTCTTTGGCCGCGTTTATCCAGGGAGACCAGTCTCCGTCTTGCCGCGCTCCGTATATTGCCGGGTGCTGCTGTGGCGAGGCAGAACACAGGCGATCAAAAATACCGGTGAGCGAGACGCCATCTGCATAACAGTGGTGTATCCGGAGCAACAAGACTGCACCGCCTTCGGCATTTGGTGCCAGCCAGAATTTCCACAATGGGCAATACAGAGGCAGTGGCTGGTTAAGGTGGGCAGACACCCACGCCTGAAGGGACGATTCTGTGAAACGGTCCAGCACCACGTCCAGATGATGCCTGAGATCAAAGACCGGATCCTGCTCCCACCACCAGCCGGGGGCGCGTTCTACCGGCCGATACCGGAAGCGTTCCCAGGCTACCCAGTAAACCTGCAAAAACTCCCTTAACCGAGACGCAGTCAAGCCTTCCGCCCGCATCATAACGGTGATGGTCATGGGGTTCCGGGGGTTCTCCAGAGCCAACCAGGCTGAATCCGCAGGAAGCATGAGATTCGTTTGCTCGTGATTCAAACCCGAACGTCCCCGGAAGAAGTGGAGTGGAAATGACCGTTCTGCATTGTGCCAGACATGCACGACCGGCTCCACAGACACATCTGTCGCATTTGGTTACAAAAAATTACACGCCAACCCATCTTCACTCGTATACTGGTTATAAGCCTTGATGTAAAAGTTATTACATGTTCCGGCGGTTACCGATTGGCCACAGCATTTCAAAAACACTGTTACCAGCGCCAATAAAGATCGGGCCAAAAGGGAGTACAACAGGGTTACCAGCACATTCACGGTCTGATGGCCAGACTCCGAAAACAGGCGATAGCCGTGCTGGGAGGAGAAGCAATATGAAAGCAAGCCATATCCGCAAGCTGATCAAGCCAATCGACAGCGCCTATTCGGAAATGTTCTCCGGGCGCGTGTTTCGTGTTGGTGAAGGAGCCGTTTCTGTTCGCAATCACAGCGGAGAAGCTCAGCAAACCGTGATTGGCGTGCATGGCTTCCTGGAGAATCACTGCTACTTCACCCAGACCTACGATGCACCTACTACCGAACTGATCCTGCTTACCTGCAGCAATTACCACATTCCGGTAAATGGCGTAACGCCGGAGACCCCGGACTGGGAAGTGCCGATCAAATACCTGGAAGGCACCATTGAATACGACGCCTGTATCCTGAACCAGGCTCTTACAAACCTCCCGAACACCCGTAACGTGCGGGTTCACGGCCATTCGCGGGGTGGTGCGGTTATTCTTGAGGCGATAAGACAGCGACCGGAGCTCTACGAGGATGTAGAAGTGGTTCTGGAGGCGCCGGCTCTGCCACAGGGCAAAGTTCACCCGTTGGTTACCACGCTTCTGGAACCGGTTAGCCACGGCATGTGGCCCTGGCTGATCCGGCTGATTAACAGCGCCCCCTCATCCGCTTACGGGCAGACGTTTTTCGGCAAGATGAACCCACGCAAAAAACAGCTGCTGGGCAAGCTGTTTTACGCAACCCGCGACCATCTGACCATTGTTCGCAATATAGAAAACATTTTCGACTGGATGGCGCGCACCGACACGGCTGTTTATCAACATGTGCGCCACGGTACCTTCCTGATTCCCGGCGTGGATCGCATTCTCGATCGCAGTGCCATGCTGGCCAGTGCACGCCAGAGCCCGACCACCATGCGCATCATTGAAACCCAGGCGCCTAGCCATTTCGTGACGCTCGACAGCAAGGAATGGTTACCCGGCTTTGAATCCCTGCCAGCCGCCGCTCAGGGCTGAACCAGCCTGACCCGACCTCCAACCGGATTGCCTGTTAACAGACCGGGCATACTGCACACAGGCTTTGCCTCCGGTAAACTGGCTGCCTCTACGCAAACGGACGGAGTTGGCACCATGTATCGTGAGCGCCTTGTTGGCACGGAAGTGCGCTCAGAAAGCGCCTATCGCCTGCAACAGCTTTTACTGGATTATCACGATTTCCGGCAGCACAAAGCGGGGCACCGGCTGCTGGAAAGCACCTTCCTGATTGCCGACTGGCAAGCTGAGCGCCTGAAATCAACCCACCAGGACCTGTATCAGCACCCAGGTTATCACGCGGGCCTGGAATTTCTGCTCACCGATCTGTACGCCCCCGCCGCTATGAGCCGGCGCGATGACAACATAGACCGGGTGTTCCCCAAACTGGTCAAGTGGCTGCCGGATAACCAGCTGGATACGCTCGCAGGACTGGTGGAGCTGAACCTGATTACCCAGCAGCTGGATCTTGAGCTGGCGGAACTGCTTGATGAACGTGGCATCCCCGCAAGATCAGTCACCCGCGAACGCTACTGCGAGGTGTACCGCGCCAGTCAGAGACTGGAGCAGCGCAGAAAGCAGGTGGTGCTGGTTGCGGATGTGGGGGAACGGCTCGACCGCTACGTGCGCAACCGTACACTGGGCTGGCTGCTCTCAATCAGCAGAACGCCGGCGGAAATGGCCGATCTTAGCGATCTGCACAATTTCCTTCACAGGGGATATTCCGCATTCCGGAAAATGGACAAAGTGGACGTGCTGATTGACCGGCTGGTCACCCGGGAAAAACAGGTTATGGACAACATTATTAACGGGCATCCCGAGCCTTTTTCACTACCGGGCGACCTTTGAACCGGCCGGAAGCGTCAGGCTCCCAGAATCTGGTCAAGCTGGCTGTGAATCTCCTGCGCAATCCGCGATTTGAAAGGCCGCAGCAGCATACCCAGTTCGAGATGCACATGCAGATCGTTGCCGGTGATGTTCAGGTGGCCCCTGGCGCCGGAGCGCTTGAACTTCAGGTGATCCCCTTCCCACTGATAATTGAGCTCGAACTTGCTGGCCAGATCCCGGGCAAGCGCTTCGGCCGCTTCACGGGCATGTTCTTTATCAAACGTGTGTGAACGGTGCACATCGATTACGGACATGAATCAGTTTTCTCTTCAAAATTGAACGGTTTTACAGTGTAAGGCGGTATTTAACGTCTAGCCACTCTTGTAGCAACCCCGTCAACCGTTAGAATACGGGGTTCAGTTTCTGACAGGACATGCCCCATGAGCGAGCAAAAAACGCCGGCCAGCCCCGTTGATGGCCAGGACGACGTAACCCATTTCGGTTTCAGAAATGTGCCAAAGAGCCAGAAAGCCGGCCAGGTAGCTGAAGTTTTTCATAGCGTCGCGGGCAAATACGACCTCATGAACGACCTCATGTCGATGGGTGTTCACCGGTTATGGAAGCGTTTTACCATTGAACTTTCCGGCGTGCGTCCGGGCCACCAGGTTCTGGACATCGCCGGCGGCACCGGTGACCTCACCATGAAATTCTCCGACCTGGTCGGGCCGGAAGGCAAGGTGGTTCTTGCCGATATCAACGCCTCCATGCTGCAGGTTGGCCGCAGCCGCCTGATCGACCGTGGTTACGCCGGCAATATCGAGTACGTGCAGGCCGATGCCGAGCATCTGCCCTTCCCGGACAACAACTTCAACGCCGTATCCATCGCCTTCGGCCTGCGCAATGTGACCGACAAGGACCAGGCGTTACGGGACATGACCCGCGTACTGAAGCCTGGCGGCAAGCTGATGGTACTGGAGTTTTCCAAGCCCACCAATCCGCTGCTCAGCAAAGCTTATGACACCTATTCATTCACTGCCCTGCCACTGATGGGCCAGCTTATTGCCGGCGACAGTGAGAGCTACAAGTATCTGGCCGAGTCCATTCGCATGCATCCGGACCAGGACACACTCAAGGGCATGATGGAAGACGCCGGGCTGGTGAACTGCAAGTACTACAACATGACCGGTGGCATTGTTGCCCTGCACGTGGGAATCAAACCCTGATGTTTCCGGGCCCGACCCTGCTTGCGGCGCTCACCGCCATAATCGAGCGGGCAATGAACCGTGCCCTCGAGCTGGACCCGGCAGGCCGGAAGGCGTTGCTGGGAGCCCTTCAAGGGCCGGTACAGTTTCGTATTACCGACCCGGTTGTGCTGACCTTCTCGTTACATCAGGCCGGCAACCGGGTGCAGGTACACAGCCAGCCCCTGGAAAAACCGGCCCTGGAAATCAGCGGCAAGCCCCTGGCGTTTGCAGCACTGGCCACCGGTGATAACCGCGTTTTTACGGATAAGCGCCTGAATATAGCTGGCGACACCGGTCTGGCACACCAGTTTCAGCGTGCGCTGGATCAGCTTAACCCGGACTGGGAAGCCGCCATGGCAAGTCACATTGGCGATGTGCCGGCGCATTTCATTGGCAAGCGTATGCGCGATGCCGTGAGCTGGAGCCGCCAGGCCTTCAGCACCCTGAACGCCAACATCGAAGAATACGTGCATGAGGAAAGCCGCGCCCTGCCCGGGCGGCGTGAACTGGAAGCCACCTTTGAAGATATCGACACCCTCAACCTGCGCACTGAACGCCTTGAAGCCCGCGTAAACCAGCTGAGATACCGCGGCAGCACAGACAAACCGGAGACTCCGTGATCCGCCTGCAACGCCTGTTCCGAATTTCCTGGGTATTCTGCCGCTACCGGCTGGACACGTTTCTGCCCATTGCCGAGCTTCCGGGGCCGTTAAAGGTCTTTTTCCTGCTGGCGCCCTGGCACCTGTTCCCGCAACCCAAACTCAGCCGCGGTGACCGCCTGCGCCTGGCTCTGGAGGAACTCGGGCCGGTCTTCGTGAAATTCGGCCAGATTCTCTCCACACGTCGTGATCTCCTGCCCGACGACATGGCGGAATCACTGAAAAACCTGCAGGATCGCGTTCCCCCCTTCCCCAGCGACACCGCCCGCCAAATCATAGAAACCTCTCTTGGCGCCCCGGTTTCCGAACTGTTCAAAACCTTCAGCTCCGACCCCATGGCCTCCGCCTCGGTGGCACAGGTGCACGCCGCAACCCTGCTGAACGGCCAGGACGTTGTAGTGAAGGTGCTGCGCCCGGGGATCGAAAAGGTGATCCGGCAGGATCTCGCGCTGATGTACATGATGGCCAACCTGCTGGAAAAATACTGGACCGAAGGCAAGCGGCTGCACCCGGTCGATGTGGTGGCGGATTACGACGCCACCATTCACGACGAGCTGGACCTTCAGCGCGAAGCTGCCAACGCCAGCCAGCTACGCCGGAACTTCGAGAACTCCTCGCTGATTTACATTCCCTTCATCGACTGGGACTACACGCGAAAATCTGTAATGGTAATGGAGCGCATCCACGGCATTCCCATTGCGGATATCCCGGCCCTGAAGGCGGCGGGGGTGAACCTGAAGGTCCTGGCTGAAAAAGGCGTCGAGATCTTCTTCACCCAGGTATTCCGCGACAGCTTCTTTCATGCAGACATGCACCCGGGCAACATTTTCGTGGATGTGAGCAACCCGTCCGACCCAAAATACATTGCCATAGATTTCGGCATTGTCGGCACCCTGGCACCGGATGACCAAAGCTACCTGGCCCGCAACCTTCTGGCCTTTTTCCGCCGGGATTACCGGCAAGTTGCGCAACTGCATATCCAGTCCGGCTGGGTACCGCCGGATACCCGGGTCAATGAATTTGAAGCCGCTATCCGCACGGTATGCGAACCCATTTTTGAGAAGCCCCTGAAGGATATCTCCTTCGGTCACTTCCTGCTGCGCCTGTTCCAGACCGCGCGCCGCTTTAACATGGAAGTGCAGCCGCAGCTGGTATTACTGCAAAAAACCCTGCTCAACGTGGAAGGCCTTGGCCGCCAGCTCTACCCGGATCTCGACCTTTGGAGCACAGCCCAGCCTTTCCTGGAAGCCTGGATGCGCAAGCGCATTGGTCCCGCCGGCCTGATCAAATCCCTGCAGACCCACCTGCCCTCCTGGCTGGAACAGTCCCCGGAAATGCCGCAACTGGTTCATGATGCCCTGCTGCAACTGCGCAGCGCCGGCCCCACCGAAAAACAGAATCAGGACACACTGGCCCTGCTTCGGGAACAACAGCGCAGAACCGACCGACGCTGGCGCCGGGGCATTGCAGCTATCGCTCTGGTTGCCGCAGCCTTTATCGGAGCCCAGCCAGAAGCCCGCGAATGGGCAGAGAATGCTCCGCTGTGGACCTGGGCGGCGCTGGCTGCAGCCGGCGCTCTGGTTGTGCGCGGCAGCCGCTGAACATTGAGAAATCTGCCACACAACTGAAAAATTTCTTTGCAGCGTCTGTGGAACTCATGCAGGTTATGGCCAGGGCATGGGGCCGGGCAGTGAGATATAGCGTTTTATCCGTGAAACGCAAACCACGGGATTTGCCAGAATGTACGACTTCATCATTATCGGTGCAGGCTCGGCCGGATGTGTTTTAGCCAACCGGTTGAGTGCCAACCCTGACCACAAGGTTTGCCTGATTGAAGCCGGTGGCAGCGACCGCAATTATCTTGTGCGCCGCACCAACCCTTTAAACATGCTTATGCTGATGAAAAGCAGGCGGTTTAACTGGGGCTACCGGTGCCAGCCCGAGGCGCGCACGGGGAACCGGCGCTTTTTCTGGCCCCGGGGTAAGGGCCTGGGTGGAAGCAGTTCGGTCAATGCGATGATTTATGCCCGCGGCCACCAATGGGATTTCGATCATTGGTCAGAACTGGGCAACGAAGGCTGGAGCTACAACGAGGTACTGCCCTGGTTCAGAAAATCGGAGCGCTGGGCTCGTGGTTCGAACCAATATCACTCCGACCAGGGCACTATGGATGTGGTGGACACGAACTTTCACTTTCCCACCAGCGAAGCGTTCGTGAAAGCCTGTGGCGAAGCCGGGATTCCTTTCTCGGATGACTTTAACGGCGCCAGTCAGGAAGGCTGTGGATATTTTCAGGTAACCCAGACACCGTTTGGTCATCGTGCCAATGCGGCCTATTCCTTTCTGGACGAGGTGCTGGAGCGCCCCAACCTGACCGTATTGACCAGAACACAGGCCACCAGAGTGCTGTTCGACGGCAAACAGGCTGTGGGCATAGAGGTTTGCCGGGATGGTAGACAAGGTAAGCGTGAACAGCTTACTGCCCGTAAAGAAGTGATTTTAAGTGCAGGCGTAATCAATAGCCCACAGCTATTGAAACTCTCCGGCGTAGGGCCGGCCGCAGAGCTGGCACAGCACGCAATTCCGCTGGTACACGAGTTACCGGGTGTGGGTGAGAACCTGCAGGACCACCCGGATGTTATTCTCCGTTACCTGAGCAAAGCCGGCGGCTCGCTCATTACTGCCCCTCACCCGCAAAGCATCAGGTTTTTCAGCAAGGTATTGTTTGGTAAAAACTTTATCTTTACACCGACCGATGCGGGTGGCTTTGTGAAATCCAGCCCGGAAGAACCGATACCCGACCTGCAGTTACAGTTCGCATCAATACGCATGCAGCCTCACGGTGAGGGTTTGTTCACGCCCATGAGAAGCGGGTATGTACTGCACGTGTGCCACCTGCGCCCTGAGAGCCGTGGCAGCATTAAACTCGCCAGTAAAGATCCTTTTGCCGCCCCGAGGATTGAAGCCAATTATTTTGAAAAAGAAAAAGAACTGAAGGCTCTGGTCAAAGGCGTGCGCCTTTGCCGGGACATACTTAATCAGCCGGCAATGGCGTTTTTTAACGGTGGAGAGGAGTGCCCGGGTAAGAACGTGCAAACCGATGAGCAGCTGGAAGAATGGATCAGACAGCACGTTGAGACCGTGTATCACACGGCCGGAAGCTGCAAAATGGGCAACGACAATATGGCGGTAGTGGATGCCGACCTCAAGGTGCGTGGGCTATCAGGGCTTCGTGTTATTGACGCGTCCATCATGCCAACCATTACCGGTAGCAATATCCACGCACCCACCGTAATGATTGCGGAAAAAGGTGCGCATAAAGTTCTGCAACAGTGGCACTGAACATTCGATACCCCGCCCGGGTTTGACATACATACAGCGGTAAGCGATGAAGCAAAGCCTCTCGTCACGATCATCGGACTGAACCTGTCCATGACGAACGACAACCCCACCATCACCTGCTGCACCAGGCCGGATCATCACCCAGCTTGGCAAGCTCAGAATCTCCGGGGCAGCCCGCACAGAAAAGCCGAACTTCCCGTAGAACACCACATTGGCGGGCGTGTCGGTTTCCAGATAAAAACAGTCCCCTTTACCATGGTGCAGTGCATGCTTCATCAGCTGTGTGCCAATACCTGAGCCCTGCCACGCGGGCTTCACCGCAAGCGGCCCCAGGTGCCAGTGGGGCTCAGCCGGATCGATTCTGGCCCAGGTTCCCAGCCAGACAGCCAAACGTATAAGCCCTACGGGGCTTTTGGTGGACATCAGCAGAGCCAGCAACAGCCCCGGCATATCGCGAAAAGCCGGTTTGCAGTGCCGGGGCGGCAACAGGCCGATCACACCGACCAGTTCACGCCCGTTAAAAGCCCCGACGAGAGCGCCTTTGCGATGCACATAAGCGAGCAACCCCCGGAATAACCGGGTCAGCCGGCGCACCCTTGGCGAATCAGGCTGCCCAAACACCCGCACATGCAGCGGATTATCCTTCATGGCCAGAGCACACAGGTCTGCCGCCGCCGGCAGATGTTGCGAGCCAAGGGGGAAAATGCCAGGGACCGGTGTATTCAAAGCAGCACCTCCTTCACCCCATCCAGCGTAACAAACAGCCTCTTTGTACCCGTTTTACTGTTACAGCCTCTGCAGAGGATGGCCAAAATTCAGTATCATCAGCACACACGTATTGCTGGCAGGAGTCAACCTGACCCATGATCCCCGCTGAGTCCCTTATTACCTTTATTCTTGCATCCACTCTGCTCGGTCTTGCGCCGGGGCCGGATAATATTTTCGTGCTTACTCAGTCGGCGCTTTACGGAAAACGATCCGGGGTGCTGGTGACACTGGGACTGTGCACCGGGCTTATTGCCCATACGGCGGCAGTTGCTCTGGGAGTGGCGGCCATCTTTCAGACCTCGCTAATTGCCTTTACGGTTCTGAAAACAGCCGGGGCAGCATACCTTCTATTCCTCGCCTGGCAGGCATTCCGGGCGTCGGCAAGTTCTCTGAATGTACCCGGCAGCAACCTGCGATCAAGTGGCGCCCTGTACCGGCGCGGTATTATCATGAACATCACCAACCCGAAGGTTTCAATCTTTTTTCTCGCCTTCCTGCCTCAGTTCGCCTCACCCGACAACGGCGCCCTGATGCCACAAATATTTTTCCTGGGTGGCGTATTCATGGTCACTTCTCTGGTGGTTTTCAGCGGTATCGCGGTGCTGGCAGGGGCGCTGGGCAACTGGCTGAGCAAGTCCCCCAAAGCCCAGGTGTATCTGAACCGGATAGCAGGCACGGTTTTCGCGGGGTTGGCGTTTAAACTGGCAACGGCCAACGCCCACATCCGGTGAGAGGCTGTTACAACTTGCACATCAGCAGCCTGTTTGTTTTATGGTTACTTTTATCCGCAACCCAAATTTCTCGGGATTCATCAAAATGAAAGACTTATCTGATAATCTAGGCGCTCCAGACTGGCTTGAGAGCATTCGCTGGACGGCTGACGGTCTTGTGCCGGCCATTGCCCAGGATGCCACCACCGGCGATATCCTTATGATGGCCTGGATGAACCGGGAGTCACTGCGCCTGACGGCGGAGGAAGGCCAGGCGGTTTACTGGTCGCGATCACGGGGCAAGCTCTGGCGCAAGGGCGAAACGTCCGGGCACCAACAGGTTGTGAAAGACATCCGCCTGGATTGCGACGAAGATGTCATACTGCTGAAAGTGGAACAGAAAGGCGGTATTGCCTGCCACACCGGTCGGCGCAGCTGTTTTTACCGTTCCCTGCGGGATAACCAGTGGGTAAGCGTTGAGCCTGTTATCAAAGACCCGGATGCCATATACGGCAGCAACTGAGGAGCGTGTTCATTGAGTGATGTCCTGGAAAATCTGACGCGGGTTCTGGAAGCGCGGAAATCGGCCGACCCGGAAAAATCCTACGTGGCCAGCCTCCATGCCAAAGGCCTGAACAAGATACTGGAAAAGGTGGGTGAAGAATGCACTGAAACGCTGCTGGCGGCGAAAGACGCCGAGCATTCGGGAGACACCCGGGCAGTGATCAGCGAAACCGCAGACCTGTGGTTTCACAGCATGGTTATGCTCTCCAGTCTTGGCCTGGGCTCCAGGGATGTTCTTGATGAGCTGGCCAGCCGGTTCGATCTCTCCGGCCTGGAAGAAAAAGCATCCCGCAGCAAGTGAGTGGGTAATACCCCTTACGAGGGTTTCCGCCACCCTGCCCCGGTGACGTATAATAGCAACTTACGTAAACATCAAAACGAGGGTCCCGTAATGGGCATCAGCATCTGGCAACTTCTTATTGTACTGGGTATCGTCATTCTTCTGTTCGGAACCAAGAAGCTGCGTAATATCGGCACCGACCTGGGCGGTGCTATTCGTGGGTTCAAAAAATCCATGAACGATGACGACGACAAGGCAGACGACCCCGACTCGCTGGAAGGCAAGCCTGAAGAACAGCACAGGCAGGCAGCTGCAGACAAGCCCGGGGACAAGACCAAAAGCTGAGACCTGACCGAATGTTTGATATCGGCTTTCTTGAACTGCTGATCTGCGGTGTTATTGCCTTGCTTGTGCTTGGCCCCGAACGGCTACCGACCGCCGCCCGCGCTGCCGGTCGCTGGGTTGGTGGTGCGCGGCGTATGGTCAGCCAGTTCACCTCGGAGCTGGACCGCCAGCTGAAAGCCGAAGAGCTCAGAAAAGAGCTGCGCGAAGCAGGTGATGTCGGCCTTGATGACGTAAAGAAAACCGTGCGCGGTGCTCTGGATGAAGCCAGGCAATACGAGCATATGATCATGTCGGACAAACCCGCCGGCAAGGCCGCCACCGGCAAGCCGGCCATCACAGACCAGAGTCAGCCGGGCGACACCAGCCCGGGCCCGGGTGAAAACGGGCAAGCTGAGCCAGACACCGTGCAGAAACCCTCGGACCCATCTTCATGAATGCAAAAACAGATGGCGACAAGTCAGGCCGTCAGAACAACTCAGCCGATCAACCGGAAATGCCTCTCGTCGAACATTTGCTGGAACTCCGCAACCGGCTGCTGAAAATGATCCTGGCGGTGGTTATCTGCTTTGCAGCCATTTATCCCTTCGCCAACGAGCTGTATCTCTGGCTATCCGAACCCATACGGTCTTTGCTGCCTGTCGGCCAGACCATGATTGCCACAGACATCACCTCGCCATTTTTTGCGCCCCTTAAACTGGCCCTGTTTCTGTCGGTCTTCGCGGCTATTCCAATCATTCTGTATCAGCTTTGGAGTTTTGTTGCGCCGGGGCTTTACGCTCATGAAAAACGCCTGGCTTTTCCGCTGCTGTTTACCTCCGTGATACTGTTCTACCTGGGTGCTGCATTTGCGTATTTTGTGGTGTTCCCCCTGGTATTCGGTTTTTTCACGGCCATAGGCCCCGAAGGCATTGTTGAACTACCGGATATCAGCAGTTACCTGAATTTTGTGCTGAAGATGTTTTTTGCCTTCGGGATCGCCTTCGAGATTCCCATTGCCACCATTCTGTTGATCCTGAGCGGCGCCACAACACCGGCAGACCTGGCCGCGAAACGGCCATACGTGGTGGTGGGCTGCTTCGTGATTGGCATGATGCTGACCCCGCCAGATGTCATCTCCCAGACCCTTCTCGCGCTGCCCATGTGGATTCTTTTCGAGCTGGGCATTTTATTTGGCCGGCTGGCCGTACGTGAAGTAGCAGACGCAGACGAGCCATCGTCTGAATGAACCTGGCCTTACTGTTTGATGAGGACTTCGTGGCGCCCGACCGTGTGGTGCTGCGGGGCCGCCGCCTTGCGCACATCCGATCTGTACTGGGTGCAAACACAGGCGACCGGCTTCCGGTTGGCCGTGTCAATGGCCTGATGGGACTTGGCGAGGTGCTGAGCCTCACGGATTCTGAAGCTGAACTGAGCGTCACTCTGGACCAGCCACCACCACCCCCGCTCCCTCTTACGCTGATCCTGGCCATGCCCCGGCCCAAAATGTTCCGCCGTATCCTGCAAACCAGCGCAACCCTGGGCATCAAGGACATCTGGCTGATCAACAGTTACAAGGTGGAAAAAAGCTTCTGGCAGACGCCCTGGCTGTCGGATGACAACCTTCGGGAAAACCTGACCCTGGGGCTGGAGCAGGCAAAAGATACGAAGATGCCGGGCGTACATATCCGCAAGCTGTTCAAACCCTTCGTGGAAGATGAACTGCCCGCCCTGCTACACGGTAAGGAGGCTCTGGTTGCGCATCCCGGCACGTCTGCGCCCTGCCCCACACACCTGAACAGGCCCACCGCATTGTGTATCGGCCCCGAAGGCGGCTTCACGCCCTACGAAGTAGGCAAGCTGGAGGAAGCGGGCTGTCAGAGTGTTCACCTGGGGCCACGTATTCTTCGGGTGGAAACGGCAGTTCCCGTTCTCGTTAGCCGGTTATTTGACGCCTGCCTCTGATCTGGCCGCCCACATCCGCAACAATGGTGTCAGTACCGCCACCAGCAGCGCTCCTGCCAGCAAACCGAACAGACCATTTGCCATGGTTGGGATCAGCAGGGTAGACAGACCCCCAAAATCGGCGGCAAAAGCCTCGATAGCGTGGTAGATCGGCGGTATCCCGTGTACCAGAATGCCACCACCCACCAGGAACATGGCTATCGTGCCTACAATGGCCAGGGTTTTCATCAGATACGGCGCGAGCCAGAGGATGCCACGGCCGACCCGCCGGGCCAGTGCACTGTCTCTCTGGGTCAAATAAAGACCGCCGTCATCCAGCTTTACGATACCCGCAACCAAACCGTATACGCCGACCGTAATCATCACGGCGACCACGGCCAGCACCACAAACTGCACGCCTATACTCTCTGCCGTTACCACGCCAAGGGTGATGGCGATAATTTCTGCCGAGAGAATGAAATCCGTGCGGATAGCACCCTTGATCTTGCGCCTTTCCACAACCCTGAGATCCACGTCAGGCTGTTTTAATGCCTCAAGCAGCTCTTTCCTGCGCTGTGCATCTTCCTCATCGTGGAACAACTTATGAGCCAGCTTCTCAGCGCCTTCAAAGCACAGAAAGGCACCGCCAAGCATCAACAAGGGTGTAACCAGCCAGGGCACAAAAAAACTGATTGCCACAGCCGCCGGCACCAGTATGGCCTTGTTCGCGAACGAGCCTTTGGCGACAGACCAAACCACGGGTAACTCCCGCGCTGCTCTTACACCGGTTACCTGTTGCGCGTTCAGGGCAAGGTCATCCCCCAGCACGCCAGCGGTTTTTTTGGCAGCCGCTTTCGTCATCATGGAGATATCGTCAAGAATTGTCGCGATGTCATCAAAAAGAGCGAGCAGACTGGTTCCTGCCATGGCACTGGGTTCCCGGGAGTTTTGGTGGAGGATCGGGCGAGTGTATCCGAAACCCGATTCACCAGAAACCTGTGCGGCAACGACAGTTTTAAGACTTCCTTAAGAATTGTTCCATAGACTGGCTTCAGCACTAACCTGGAGTCTTGCCCATGGGTCTTTTTGCAACACTCGTTTTTCGCAAGGTCGCTGTCATGGTCGCGGCACTTTTCTGCACAGCTCTCGTCAGCATGTCTGCCTTTGCCCTGGACACAGAACCCGCACCCGACGTGAATCTGCCAACAAGAGACGGCAAGGTCAGCCTGTCGGAACTTCGCGGCAAAGTTGTGCTACTGGATTTCTGGGCCTCCTGGTGCGGCCCCTGCCGCCAATCCTTCCCCTGGATGAACGAGATGCAGGCCAAATACGGGAGCCAGGGTTTTGAGGTAGTGGCCATCAATGTCGATCAGAAAGCGGAAGCCGCTGCAAAGTTTCTGAGCCAGGTGCCGGCGGCTTTTACCATCGCCTACGATCCCGAAGGCAAAACCCCAGAGGCGTATAACGTTATGGGCATGCCAAGTGCTTATCTTATTGATCGAAATGGTGATATCCACAGCCAGCACATTGGTTTCCATAATGACCGGAAAGATTCCTATGAGGCAGAGATTCAAAGCCTCCTGCGCGCCCGGAACTGACCCTGAGCCCTTGACTACGCTGAACCGGATACGAGGACCAGAAAATGCCCGATAGCCACTTGTTTTACCGCTCCCGCAGACAAACCCGAAATGCTCTGACACTTGCCACATTTCTCACTGCAACAGTACTTACAGCCGGCTGCAGCAATCTGGGAGTAAAGCCCTGGGAACGGGACCTCCTTGCAGACCCGGACATGCAGTTAACGGTTTCCGGTGTCGACGCCGGCCTGGATGATCACATTTATTTCAGCAAGGAAGCGTCCAGTGGCGGGCGCGGTTTTGGTGGAGGTGGCTGCGGATGCAACTGAATAATAACAGCAACAGTAGTAGCAAAAGCCGACCGGTGGGCCGTGCCCTGGCCGCAGCCACCTGCGCCCTGCTTGGGGTGCAGGCAACAGGCAGTCTGGCCAAGGGGCAGCCCGGAGAGTGGGATGTGGAAACCGCTCTGCTGGTGTATTCCGAAGCCGATGACCGGGTTCAGGCCGCAGAGCCGGTTATCAGTGCCACCCGTAACTTCGATGGTGAACGCAAACTGAACCTGAAGCTGGTTGCCGATACCCTTACCGGCGCATCGCCTTCCGGTGCGACGCCCAGTGAACTGCCGCAAACCTTCACCACTCCCTCCGGTAATGGCAGCTACCAGATCGCACCCCGAGAGGCGCCTCTGGATGACACGTTCAAAGATACCCGGGTTGCCATTTCCACCAATTGGGAAGCCCCGATTAACCGGGATTACGCCTACAGCCTGGGTGCCTACGGCTCCAGAGAATACGACTACATTTCCACCGCGGTAAACGGCACCCTGTCCCGCTATCTTGACAACAAGAACACCACATTAACCGGTGGGCTGTCTCTGGGGTTGGATCTGGTGGACCCTGTGGGGGGCGCCCCCGTGGGGCTGTCACGGATGCCGCTGAGCAACAACAAAAGCCAGGCCGATTTCGACCAGGAGTTTGCCGCAACCCGCGAAAGCGATGACAGCAAAACGGTGATTGATGCCCTGTTCGGCGTCACTCAGGTGATCAACCGCCAAATGCTGATGCAGTTTACTTATGGCCTCAGCTACTCCAGCGGTTACCTCACGGACCCCTATAAAATTCTCAGCGTGATTGATGACGCCAGCGGTGCCAATTATGGCGGGAACCTGATAGGCGACGACGGCAATCCGGTGTACCTCTATGAGCAACGGCCCGACACCCGGCTGAAGCAATCGCTGTACTGGCAAACCAAATACATGCTCGGCAACGGGGATATCGTGGATGGTTCCTACCGGTTCATGATCGACGACTGGGGCATTACCTCCCATACTCTTGACCTGAAATACCGGTGGCGGCTGGGCAAGAGCTACCTGGAGCCCCACGTCCGTTACTACCTGCAATCCGAAGCAGACTTCTACAAGCGCTACCTCACTGCCAGCGAGTACAATGCCGGCGCACCGGTTATGACGGAAGCCAGCGCAGATTACCGGCTGGGTGAGATGACCGGCCTGACCTTTGGTGCAAAATGGGGCTATCGCTTTGACGACGATCGCGAGCTGGCAGTGCGGGCGGAATATCTGACCCAGACCAACGACGGTGACCAGGGTTTTGGCAGCCTGGCCAGCCAGGATCTGTACCCGGATACCAATGCCATGTGGCTTCAGCTCAGCTATAGTTTCTGACAACACCTGATTTACCCGGTGTGCTCCGCCAGACTGTTCTGTTGGCGGGGTGCCTGAGGACGCCATGAACACGATTGCCGTCAGTGCTGAAGACAACCCTGCCGGACATCCGCTGCCCCGGCTTCTCGGCGGCCAGTCCTCCTGGCAAGGCCGCTTTGAAGCTATGGCCAGCCCCTGCGAGATCCTGGCGGATGGCGTAACTCGCGAATACGCCGAACGGGCGCTCGCCTATGCCGCCAAGGAAGCCTGGCGTCTGGAACAAAAGTTCTCACGCTACGTTTCCGGCAACCCCGTTGACCGGATTAACCGAAGCAGGGGCGAACCGGTTACCGTGGATGAGGAAATGGCGCTGATGCTGGACTACGCCGCCCAGTGCCATGATCTCAGTGACGGTCGCTTCGATATCACGTCCGGGGTGCTGCGCCGGGCATGGCGCTTTGATGGCAGTGACAACCTTCCTGAACATGAACACACCAGCGCCCTGCTAAAACTGGTGGGCTGGAACAGGCTTTCCTGGCAGGGCCCGCAACTGACCCTGCCCGCAGGAATGGAAATTGATTTCGGAGGTATCGGCAAGGAGTACGCGGTAGACCGTGTATTACTGGGCCTCAAACGATCGCTGCCGGAAGGCGGATCCGTTCTGGTGAATTTTGGCGGTGACCTGGCCTGCAGCGGGCCCAGAACCAATGGCAAAGCGTGGATAGTGGGGATGGAAGATCACCAGAAGCTGTCGGACAGCAGCGAAACTTTGTCGCTGCACGGCGGCGCTCTGGCAACCAGCGGCGACAGCCGCAGGTACCTGCTGAAGAACGGCGTTCGCTACAGTCACATTCTCGACCCACACACGGGCTGGCCGGTGCCGGACGCCCCCCATAGCGTCACGGTCGCGGCTCCAACCTGCACCTTGGCCGGTATGCTGGCAACTTTCGCCATGCTCCAGGGCGCAGAGGCAGAGCGGTTTCTTGAACAGCAGGATGTCCAGTTCTGGGTACAGCGCTAAGCCTTTTAACCCCTCTTGACCGCTTAGCCTCTCAACCCCATGGCTTCAGCAGCAATCCGGCTTTTTACCGGCGCCAGCCCGTCAAGCCAGCGCATGCCGGTATTTCTCAGCCACCTCAGTGGCAGCTCATCACGGCCAAACAGCTGTTTGAAGCCCTCCATAGCCAACATCATGGCCAGGTTCTCGCCTTTGCGGCGCCGCTGATAGCGCGCCAGAACCAGCTCATGAGCCGGGTTCAAACCGCTGCTCCTGGCGCTAGCCAGCTCTTCAAGCAACACCCGGACATCGCCGTACCCGAGATTGGCGCCCTGGCCCGCAAGAGGGTGAATGGTGTGGGCAGCGTCCCCCACCAGCGCAAAACCGGGTGCGATATAGTCTTTGGCATGGCGTTGCCGCAGCGGGAAGGCAAAGCGCCTGGACACCGCTTCAATAGTGCCAAGTTCTCTTTCGATCGCCTGTTCAAGCTCTGCCGTAAAGGTGGCATCATCCAGAGCCATCAGGCGGCGCGCTTCTTCGGTGTCCTGGGACCAGACAATGGAGCAGAAATGCTCGTCTCCGCTTTCCGTTGCCAGCGGCAAAAACGCCAGGGGGCCGGTTTGCGAGAACCGCTGCCAGGCAGTGTACCGGTGGCTTTGGGCCGTGCGCACGGTGCACACGATGGCCTGCTGGTCGTAATCCCATTCACGGGTAGGCAGCCCCACCCACTGGCGCAGGCGAGAGTTGGCGCCATCGGCGGCAATTAAAAGGCGGGCACCGAGTTTGCGGCCATCGGCAAGCTCGATGCTGCGCTGGTCGCCATCCCCGGCACAACCGGTAACCTGCACACCATCAATCAATTCCACCTCGCTGGTTTCCACGATCCCGAACAGCGCCCGAACCAGGCTACGGTTTTCTACGATGGTACCAAGGGCTCGAGCCTGCAGTTCGGCCGCATCAAAGTGGATGCGCCCGGTGCCGTCACCGTCCCAAACGGTCATGCCCTGGTATGGGCAGTGACGCCCCCTGGCAACCCCCTGCCAGGCACCCAGGGATTCCAGCAACTGCTGGCTTGCCAAGGAGATAGCGCTGACACGGGGTTCGAAATCCGCCACGGTTTCAACCGCTGCGGGCGCTTGCAGCAGAGTGGCACGATCACCGCCTTCTACCAGGCCAACCTGCCAACCCTGTCGGGACAAGCCAAGGGCCAGGGCAGTGCCTGTCATGCCGCCGCCCACTACAAGAATATCGAACACCCTGGTATCGCTCATTCCTTATCGCTCGTTGCAGGCCCATTGATAACCGCACGACGCCCGCCGGTGCCCATGGCTTTGCGCGCAAACAGGCGCTTGGCACCGGGCAGCAGATCCAGGCCCACCAGCCCGGCGTCCCGCGCCGCGGCTACCGGTGCCAGTGAGTGCCCGAAAATGCGGATCAGTGAATCCGAGAACTGCACAGTTTGCTGCCAATCCGGGCGATGCAGCGCCTGATAGCGGCGCAAAATCTGAAAGTCTCCCGGTGAGCGGCCCTGTTCAGCCGCCAGACGGAACTGCTCCACCAGCGTCATCAACCCCCGCAGCGCCAGATTGAAGCCCTGCCCGGCAACCGGGTGCAGAGCATGTGCCGCATTACCCACAAGCGCCACACCCGGCCTTACCGGCTCATCCACGGTGGTCAGGGTCAGCGGGTAGTGGTTGCATTCACCTATGCGGGTAAACCGGCCCAGGCGCCAACCGAAGCGATCCTGAAGTCGCCGGCATTTGTCGCTGTCCGGCATGGCCAGGACCTCTTCAAGCTCCTGATCGTTCAGCGTCCATACCAAGGCGGACTGGTGGCCTGCGCGGGAAGGTGAACCATGGGGCAAGAGTGCCATGGGGCCGGCATCGGTAAAACGTTCAAATGCGGTGAACCCATGGCTGTCACTGGTGGTCACGTTGGCAATCAGCGCGTTCTGATTGTAGCCATGGTGGTCAGGCTGGAAGCCGAGTTTTTCCCGCAGACCGGATCGGCCACCGTCGGCAACAATCAGGCAGTGTGCCTTCAGGGTGCTGATGGCATCGCCGGTCTTCAGGTTAACGCTCACGCCCTGTTCGGAGGGCGTCATATCGACGATCTCAGCCGGTGCCTGCCATTGTACGTCGGTTGCCAGCAACTCCCGCATCAGGCACAGGCCCATCCAGCGATTATCCACCACATAGCCGAGAGCCTGCTGTCTGAATGTACTGGCATCCAGGCGGGTAGCGCCGAACCGGCCCCGGTCAGACACATGAATGCGCTTGATAGGCGTTGCATGCTCTGATAACCGTTGCCACAACCCGAGCTCTTCAAAAATCATCCGGGAACCCCAGGCCAGCGCGGTGGAGCGGGCATCATAACTGGGCTGGTAGGATGCCGGCAGGGCATCGGCAGACAGCGGAAAAACCTCTGCCACCGTAACTCTCAGGCCTGGCACAGCCCTGGCAAGCGCCAGGGCCAGTGTGGCTCCGGCAAGCCCGCCACCGGCAATGATTACATCGGTATCGCAGGTATCTGAGGTATCGGAGTGTGTCACAGGGTTAATCCGCCATCAGGGCTTCAATGTCGTCAATGGTCTTGGGCACACCGCTGGTCAGCACCCGGCACCCTTCTCTGGTAACCACTACATCGTCTTCAATACGGATACCGATGCCACGCCATTTTTCATCCACATCGGTGTTACCCGGTGCGATATACAGGCCTGGCTCAACCGTCAGCGCCATGCCCGGCTCCAGCAGACGCCAGGCATCGCCTATTTTGTAGTCGCCCACATCGTGCACATCCAGACCGAGCCAGTGACCGGTGCGGTGCATGAAGAAGGGCTTGAAGGCTTCGCTGGCAACGGCATCATCAACCGTACCCGACAACAGGCCCAATTCAATCAAACCGCCCGTCAGTACTTCCAGTGCCGCTTCGTGGGGATGATTCCAGTGATTGCCGGGACGAACCGCCTCTATGGCCGCGTACTGAGCGGCCAGAACCACTTCATAGAGTGCCCGTTGCTCCGGGCTGAACCTGCCGCTGACCGGGAAGGTGCGGGTAATGTCCGAGGCATAGCATTCCACCTCACAGCCCGCATCGATCAGCACCAGATCACCCTCTTTCAGGGGTGCAGTGTTCTCAATGTAATGCAGGATACAGCCATTGGCGCCAGCACCGACAATGGATGGATAGGCCGTGGAGCGGGCACCGTTATCCATAAACGTATGAATCAGCTCGGCCTCAAGGTTGTATTCGTAACCACCCTTGCGGGCGCGCTTCATGGCACGGCAGTGGGCTTCGGCACTGATCTGCCCTGCCCTGGCCATAGCCTTGATTTCATTAGCACTTTTGTAAAGCCTGAGGTCGTGCAGAAGATGCTCCAGCGCCACAAACTCCCCTGGTGGATGGGCACCGCTTTTGACCTTGCTGCGGATAACCTTCACCCAGTCCATCACCCGGGTATCAAAACCCTGATCCTTGCCCAGCGGGTAATACACCCGGCTGCGACCTTCGATCATCCCCGGCAGAATCTCATCGATATCCGCCACCGGGAACGCATCGTCCAGGCCGTAACCTTCTATCGCGCCCTCGGGCCCCACCAGAAATCCATCCCAGAGTTCCTTTTCAGGGTTTCTTTCTTTGCAAAACAGCACCGACTCGCCATGCTCACGGCCGGGAATCAGGGCCAGCACCGCCTCAGGTTCACCAAAGCCGGTCAAATACTGGAAATCACTGTCCTGGCGAAACGGATGCAGCACATCCCGGTTACGGACACGCTCCGGAGCAGCCGGAATAATGGCAATACTGTCCGGCGCCATCCGCTCCATAAGCTTGCGACGGCGCTCGGCAAATTCCTTGACGGGTATAATGGACGGCATAGCTTCTCCCGCTTTGTGTGGCATTCTCAGTGCAGCGTTGGCGCTTGTGGCGCCGGCTTTTCCGGGGGATTGAATTCCGTGAATACGGCCAGGGCCCCGAGCCGGATGTATTCCGTTATTTCCACCAGTTGCTGTTCACTTTCCTGATCCGACTCCTGATCTTCCGAAACCTGGCTGATGGCCACCATATCTTCGATCAGTTCGCGGATTTCATCTGGCGCCTCCCCCAGAGACTCCCCGGCAGACATGGCCATACCCTCCAGAAAACCCCGCACCCAGGCCACCAGTGCTTCGAGGCGCTGATCGAGCGCATAGTCGTCATCGGGCAACAGAGGGTGAAAGCTCATATCAGCGGACTTCAGAAACACCAGCGTTTGCTCGTAAGCTTCTTTCATAAAGCCAGACAGCTCATCGGATTCTCCGGCTGCGCTTTCAGGCAACCCCATGTGCTCGCATACCATCGCCAGCCACTCATCCTCGTCAATGCGTGAACCGGCCGCTAAACGACCACAAAGAGCTCCGTGAAGTTCGGAAGGATGGCTGAACGCTTTATGGGTGGCGAAAACGTTGGCCCAGCGTTCAAATTCAGCGGCATAGGCCGCACTGGCAGTGTCGGTTTCTGACATGAACCAAGACATTCCTGTGTTGTGGAGTTAGGCGTCTATCCTAGCATTCAGGCGCGTTCAAGACACTCTTGAGACACTCTCAACAAATTCCCAAAGCCGTCGCCCGAGGTAAAGGGGAGCGCCCTGTTGATTTTCACGGGATATAATAAGAATATGTTATAACATATCATTACCCGTTTAAGGACAACCTGATGCCTCTTATAAAACGCCCGGCTTTCGCCATGGTTGCGGTACTTCTCGGTACGCCCGCAATGGCAGCAGACAACCCCGGTTCACATCAGCACGGGCACGCCGAATTGCAACTTGCCTTCAATGGCGATGAAGTTGATTTGCTGCTGATTTCACCCGCAGGAAACATGCTTGGGTTCGAACATCACCCGCGTACGCCGGAGCAAAAACAGGCTGCAGACACCCTGACCGATTGGCTGGAAGAGACTCCGTTGATCAACACACCGGGATCAACCTGCACCGTATACGGCAGCACGGTTCAGCATGAGATTGCAGGTGGCTCCCCTCACGGCGACGACCACGCCAATGAGGGGCAACATGCCGATATTGAAGTCACCCAGATTCTGATTTGCCCCGGGCTGGAAAAGACTGTGGTTCTGACAACGCAACTCACTACTCGCTTTCCCGGCCTGGAACATCTCGACATCGCCTGGGCGGGCCCCGGCGGACAAGGTGCAACCCGCCTGGCCCATGGCGAGAACTCGTTCAGACTCGGGCGCTGAGGCTATTCGTCATAGGCTTCAACCGCTGTCGCGACCATAGAGTAGGAGGAGGTACCCAGATCGGTTTCCGTGCGATCGATAACAAGGGTGCCTTCCACCCAGACCGGATCGTACAGGGCCTCGAGCTTGAACCCCTTGTTGTACTTGATGTGAATGATCTGGTTGGGCGGCGGTGGAGGCACATGGATGCAGGCGCCGTAATAGGGCACCAGGAAAAACTCCAGTATGCGCATGTCTTTGGTTGTTTTGAGGGGCACAACAAAACCAGGGATCCGGCCTTCGATGTTGCTCATTTTGGGAACAACGCGCCCGGTCATGATCTCATCAGGCAGCAAGGGTGGGCCATCGCCCTCATGCTCCAGTTCTGGCATATTTTCCAGCAACGCCAGATCCTCGGCGGGCATCAGTTCCAGCCAGTCGATTTCGCGCTGTTCCCTGTTCAGGTTTGTGCCCGGTTCGGAATGCGCAAAAAAAGACACGCTTGACAGAACAAACAGCAACGCGGGAAAAACTGCCCTGGCAGGGCCGCGTAAAAAGTGGATCATCAGCAAAGTTCTCCGGCAAGCCAACCACCGGCCACACGCCAGCGATTGCAAGCAACATATAATACACGGAGCAGATCAGGACCGACATGAACAACCCGTCAGAACCCCGCGCAAATAGCTCGCAAGGTGCACCCGCGGCGCTTGAAGTAGAAAGCCTCAGCTTTCGCTGGGGCAGCGACCAGCCTGCGCTCGTTTTTCCGGATGTGAGTCTGCCACGGGGGGAACACCTTTTTCTTCATGGCCCGAGCGGCACGGGTAAGAGCACATTCCTCAGCCTGCTGGCGGGCATGCTGCCGCCAGCCACCGGCACAATCCGGTTGCTGGGTACCGGTATCCGCCAGCTTTCCGCATGCAAACGCGACCGCTTCCGGGCGGATCATATCGGAGTGATATTTCAACAGTTCAACCTGGTGCCTTACCTCACAGCCGAGGCCAACGTGATTCTGCCCTGCAGGCTCTCGTCAATCCGCAAAGCCGCTGCGGAGCCAACACCGGTGCTGGCGGCCCGACGCTTGCTCACGGCTCTCGCCATTCCCGAAAGCCAGTGGCAACGCAAGGTCACCCAACTGAGCATTGGCCAGCAACAACGCATTGCTGCTGCAAGGGCACTGATCGGCGCCCCGGAAATTATCCTCGCAGACGAGCCTACATCGGCGCTTGACAGTGATAACCGTGACCGGTTTATCGACCTTCTGCTGACTATGGCTGAAGAACGCCATACGTCCGTTCTGTTCGTCAGCCACGACCGCGCTCTGGCCCGACACTTTCATCATCAGATTGCACTCGGGCAGGTACCGGCATGAAGGCGCGTCTCGCACTGTCCCTGGCAACCGCCAGCCTCTGGCACAGGCGCAAGGTGCTGGCGCTGGTGTGCCTTACCCTCACCCTGAGTGTAACCCTGCTGCTCGGCATCCAGTATCTGCGCACAGAGGTCAAACACTCCTTCACCAGCACCATCAGCGATACTGACCTGATTATCGGGGCCCGCAGCGGTCAGCTCAACCTGTTGCTGTACACGGTATTTCACATTGGCGATGCCACCAACAACATCCGCTGGTCGACCTTTCAGGAGCTAGAGAAAGACAAGCGCATGGACTGGCTGATTCCCATCTCCCTCGGCGACAGCTACAAAGGGTTTCGGGTTATCGGTACTGACAGACGGTTTGGCGAGTATTTCCGTTTTGGCCGTGGCCAGCCTCTGAAACTTGCCCATGGTCAGTGGTTTGACGGAATTTTTGATGTGGTACTGGGTGCAGGTGTTGCCGGAACCCTGAACCATACCATTAACGAGCAGATCATACTGTCCCATGGCGGCGGGCGTACCAGTTTTTCCAACCACAAGGACACCCCGTTCACAGTAACCGGCATTCTTGAAGCCACAGGCACGCCCGTTGACCAGGCCGTCTATATCAGCCTGCAAGGGATGGAGGCCATACACGTGGGCTGGGAGTCCGGCGTTGCCATTCCTGGCCGCACCCTGACGCCGGAACGGGCGCAAGGCCGGGATTTCACGCCAAGCGCGATTACTGCCATTTTCGCCGGGCTGGAACGCAAAATTCTGACGTTCCGTGTGCAGCGCGATCTCAATCAGTACACCGGAGAGCCACTGTCTGCAGTTTTGCCCGGTGTTGCCCTGAGTGAACTGTGGCGGCTGATGAGCCAGTTTGAACGGGCACTGCTCGGCATAACCGGGTTCGTGGTGGTTACCAGCCTGATCGGGCTGATTGCAGTACTGCTCACACTGCAGGCCCAGCGCGCCCACGAAATAGCGATTCTGCGTGCCACGGGGGCCTCACCCGGCCTGATCGCCAGCCTCTACATTCTCGAGTGTGTAGCGCTTGCAGTGATCGCTTGCCTGATCTCGGTCCTGCTGGGAGCCCTCGGAATTTCAGTACTTGGCCCCTGGCTGCTGACGAACTACGGCATTCAGGTGCCATTGCGCCCGCTGAACCCTGGGGAGTGGGCACTGCTGGCATCCGTACCACTGGCTGCCCTGCTGGTAGCCCTGCTGCCCGCGTTCAGCGCCTGGCGCCAGAGCCGCTTACAAGGCTTTGGAAGCCCCGGTGATTCGTGATGCATGTCTCGCGGCAGCGCTGAATAGCAGCCCGCAGATAGTTATGACACGCCTGTAAATTGACCAGTATGGCCCGCACACTTATAGTTAGTCGCAATAACTTCAACCTATGCTGGGCACGTCATGGAACAGTCCGAAGTACAAGCATTAGCGGACAAGCTGGACAAGCTGATCGAACACTGCCAGAAACTCGAGCGGGACAATGCCAATCTCAGGCAGTTGCAGGATGACTGGAACCGGGAACGGGCCCAGCTTATGCAGAAAAATGATCTTGCCAAAAACAAGATCGAAGCCATGATCGGTCGCCTTCGGGCGCTGGAGCACCATTGATGTCCAAGCAATCCACCACCGTTGAGGTGAAAATTCTCGACAAGGAATACCTGGTCGCCTGCCCTGTCGAAGAGCAGGAAGCCCTTATGCGGGCCGCCCGGCATCTGGACAGCAAGATGCGGGAAATCCGCGCCAGCGGGAAGGTATTCGGAACCGAGCGCATCGCGGTTATGGCGGCGTTGAACATGACCCATGAATTGCTCGAGCGGGACACCATGTCCGAAGCCACAAGCACGCTTCTCAAAGCCATGGACAGCAAGTTGGAAAACGCCCTCGGGGAGCCGTCGAACCACTGATTCCGGAGAGATTCCCGGATAGGTGTTGCAATCGGCCCCGGACCTGGCCCTATAATGGAACCACTTCCTGGGCTGTTCGCAAGTCGGATTCGTCCTCGAGCCGATGCGCTTTACCCAGGTGGCTACTCCAGGGCATTGTGAGCATGTCCCCGCAAGGGGAAAGCCTAATATGTCACAGCGGCCACCGACCTTGAACTCTGGGTTCAAGGGCTACATCCGATAACGGCAGCCCGGGAAGCTTTATTTTCAACGAGTTGCCCTGAAAGCTCCAACCTTTTCTTCCGAAAAGTAATCCCAGCAGAGTTGCGTCCCTTTTTCGGCAAACGCGAGATCAAATACAGCTTCCAGACTGCAGACCCGGTAACCGCACGAAGCCGCTATTACCAGATCAGCGCATGCGTTGAGCGACAAATTGCCAACGCGAGAGTGCAACTTTTGGGTGCTGCGGAAATCACCGACCTCCAGCTACAAACGCTGGCGGACGAATGGTATTCCCTCGCGAGGTCAGGTGCCGATTCCACTGATCCAATATCTCCACTCTCTCTGAACCAATTGCCGGGGGGACCAAGAAAGTCACCGTCAGTTCTTAATTTAGATTCCTGCCCTCAAGCCAACAGCTTGAACAAGCTGGAGAAAGCACTGGGTATGGATGCTCGCTCTCTACTCCTACACCACGGCATTGCCCTCAACCACAAGAGTGCGAAGCATCATCAGTTACTCATTTTATTGGCAGAGAAAGCGCTCCTGATCGAAGGGCACGACCCTGTCGAATCTCACCTGCAAAGCGCCGTCGTCGAAAACACAGAAACACCGACACTGAAGGACATTTGGAATCGATTTGAAGCCCTCTACAGCGCCTCAGACAACCCCAAAGACCGAGGCAAGGTGGCAACCTACCGCAGCGACTTCTTGAAGCTCATTCAGCACGCTGGAGACATCCGGCTATCAATGCTGACGCGAGAGCATGCGTTAACGTTTCGAGATGTGCTTCGCGAACTCCCCGATACGACCATCCCAAACTTTGAGCAGCGTTCGAGTCTAAAACCAAAAGAATTTCGCCAGCTGTCACTCGATTTCCAGCGAGACATCGAAAGCGAAGAAAATCTACCCGTCAGAACCGCCAGCGGGGTTAAAGCAGCTCTGAAACGAGTTGCATGCAGCGGTTCTTGCGTTTGCGGATCAAGAACTACAGACGAAATACAACACCTTCAATCCGATGCCTATGGTGCCAAATACCCAAACACAACATCGGGGAGAAGCTTTTGAATACGGCAAGGAAGAAATTGAGACCTTACTGACCTCGGAAAACATCCTCAAGTTGCTGACCATTGATGAAATTTGGGCGATGCTGACTCTTTACTTGACTGGAGCGCGACTAGGGGAAATTGCTCCGATGTTGGGCGAGGACTTGGTTATGGTTCGCGATACGCAGGCTTTGCATATACGTGAAGACCATTCAATGGGTCGTACTGTGAAGAACTATTCCAGCATCCGAAGAGTTCCTGTTCACCCTTATTTGAAAGAACTGGGGTTCACAGAGTACGCCAATAGACCTGCACGAGAACCCCTATTCCCAAGTCTCTGGGACAGAACCGGGAACAAAGCCAACCGATTCAGTCGCAAATTGAAGAAACTTGGACAAGAAAACGGAATAAAACCAACCGTGCGCCCAGCGCACGGCTTTAGGCATCATGTGATTGGACTGTGGCGCGAAGCTGAAAAAAGGCAGGACCTGCAGGGTGCCTATCTCGGCCATGCGAACAACTCCCAACAGTCCAAGTATTCTGATTTCAAAGCATTGGCTAAATCGGCGGAGACAGTATGGCCGCCCCTTCCAGACTAGGAGTTGCTGACTAGATACCTATGGCCGGATGAAGTTATGTCATAAAGCCTGATCAGCTTCAGCCACGAGCCGAAACAAAGATTCGGTACTGTTCACTTTGCCGCTGAACCTTTGCGACGCAGACACTGAACTCTTCTCCCTTAAATTCCTCTGTTTCGGCAAAATGGCTGTTCAGTTCGTAGCTCAGTCGCCCCACGAATGGCTGATTCAGAGCCCTCATAAAGCCCTGTGACGACAAACGATCGACCCACGGAACGACGCCTACCTGCCCTATGGCTGAGTCGAACGAAACGTCTAACTCCAGTTCAATGGGGGCGGATGTCACCTGTCGTCGTTGTCCAAACACAGCATGCTTCGGCTTCACTTCAAGAAATGCTTCCCGGAGCTGTTGAACCATCTCAACGGTTTTTTCTTTCACTAACGGGAAGACTGTACGGGCGACGATCGGAGGAGCGATTTCAAGTACACGATTGTAAGCCCATGCGGTCTGCGACAGCTGCCACTGATGCCACACCGGGGGGGGGGCAGACTAGGCTATCGTCTCTATCGCCGCCACGGATGAGTTGAAGGGCTTTCTGACGACTGTACACGTCCGTCGAACTCCAATCTTGTGCTTGGGCGAGTGTCCCCCATGATGGTCGACTCAACTGCACGAACTTTTTCCACCAATCGCGGATACATCTTTTGATTATCCGCGACGAAGCTGAACACCATTCCCAAAGAAAGATATTCGACAGCCTTCAGTAACTCTCGATTGGCGTCGAACCCAGCGCCCCTAAGGTCTTTGATGAAGATGAAGCGGAGTCCCCGACGAAGCGATGCCTCCAGACCTTTTACGTTCTTCGCAAGGGGATACCTCTGTTTGACGAGCACCAGCGAAGCGACCGCCAGATACGAAGGTACGAACGCAAAATCAACGGCAGCATCGCCGGGCATTGCAGTGTCCTCAGGAATAGCCCAGGACCCATGACCGAAGTGGAGTTCTCGATTGTCTCTTTGATTCTCCACGAGATATCGGGTGAATACTTCGATTTGGGCATCCGTAGGGGAATGCCTGGTGTCTTTGGCACAACGCAGCAGTGTAAGGCGGTGATGAAAGCCTCTGACCGCCTCCTGATAGGCTTTCAGGTCGTATTCGATAAACGGCAGGGATTTTTGGGGGGGGGGGGGATGTCCCATGAAAACGCTCCCAGGGGGGGGGCGCTTAGGCACGAGGTGATGAACTTGGTCAGATGTCAGATTATCGAAATCCAAGTCTTCGGTGATAAAGATCATTTCCGTCTCCTTTTCTTGGTTAAGAATACAGTCGCATTAACTGGTTGCAATACTGTATCAATAACGTCATCGAGTAGGAGCAGTTACCGTGACCTTGGAGGTCTGTCGATTTGTGAAGTGAGGGGCAGGTGAATTCTTGATTAAGAATACAGTATCCTCTTCATCCTAAATGACGGTGAGTGAGGTTCCATGCACGTAAGAATCAAGTTGATCGCGTTGACGATGGGTCATGCTCAACTGCAACTCATGCTTCCATGCGAAGAAACGGGGTTGCCCTCGGAGGACCTAACGAAAGGCAATCCAGACTCGATCGCGTCTGAACTTGCATCTGAACTCTCTGGATACTCGGAAGGAGTTCAGCGTCATGGTTTTCTCTCACCGGATGACACTGATACTGACAGCCTGACGTTGATCTATATTCAACTGGTAACTGAGGAGAAGCTTCAAGGCAATCAGGCTGCAGGCATGGCACTGGTACCCGTCGCCGATGTTGGGAGGGTTCTCAGTACCGTCGAAACCCGAATCGTGAACGAAGTTGTCGGCAGCCTGAAGGCTGATCTCGACCAGGTGATGCAATCCAGACTGAACAAGCGTGGATTGATCCATTTGTTGGGTTTATTGCCGGACATCTTCGATCACAAGGAGCTCGCCGCTGCCTATTACGCGCTTACGGGAGAGAAACCCTCCAGCCCCCTGATGCTCGCCAGGATGATGTTGGATCGGTACACCATGGGTAGCGGTGATCGGCAACGGGAAGTAAAAGGTCGTGACTTGATCGAGGAATACGAACCGGAAGCGCCGGACCTTCTCGGGGAGAAATGGGCGAAGAACAAGGAGCTTTACCGAACCGGGGGACCAAAAGCGAAGCGGCTTTACAAAAAGCAAACTGAAGGTTGATTTCACATTCTCCGGCTTGTAGAAACCGCAGTCTCTCTGTGTCTGAAACTGGCCGATACCGAACAATTATCTCAATGTCTTGGCAGATGCTATGATGCAAGCATCAATGGCGTTGGGCTCGAACGATTGAATCATATGACGTTTATCGATTTGTTTACCGGTTGCGGAGGGCTGTCCTTAGGCTTGCTTAAAGCGGGTCATCAAGGATTATTGGCCGTCGAAAAAAATGAACAAGCGTTCGAGACGCTGAAGTTCAATTTGCTCGGTCAAAGTGACCAGTTCGATGGACATTACGAATGGTTGGAGCACCCGAGCCTGAGTAAAAGTGCTCACGATATCTCCAAGCTGTTGAGCGATCCTAAACTCACTGAGTACCTGAGTGAGTTAGGTGATTGTGGGCACGTTGATTTAGTCGCTGGCGGACCGCCATGCCAGGGTTTTTCCACGGCTGGCAAACGTGAACCAGATGACCCCAGAAATAGTTTGGTATTTGCCTATTTGGACTTTGTGAGCTTGGTTAAGCCCAAATATATCCTAATGGAGAATGTTCGAGGTATCGCACACGCATTCAGTAAAGGTGATGGTGGTGAAGCTGTATCGGAAAAAATTGAGAAGGAGCTTGCTAAGACGGGGTATTTGACTGCTCATTTCATCGAAGACAGCAGTCAGTGGGGGGTGCCGCAGACCCGTCAAAGGTTTGTTCTGATTGGCATTAGGAAAAACTTGTTCGGCACGCTTTTTTCGGGGGAAGGGAGTGACCAAGCAGTTGATGAGCTGATTGCGGCAGGCAAAGCACTTAGACCTCGACTTGAACATGGTTTGGAGTGTTTCGCTACGAGATTTCGTGCATCGCTCGGCCTAAAGCAAGACTCTTTGGTCAGTGTAAAAGAAGCAATTGGCGACCTGAAAACAATGGATGCATTTGGCGCAAGGGACAAGAAATCCGCGTCGGACTCCACTGTGAGCGGCTTTCAGCAGATTGCGAACTCCGCCCCTATGAAGGGCATCGATAGAAACTACCAAAGACTGATGTCCGATGGCTGGAACAAGGATTTACCAAATGGTGGGCTTCGCCTTCCGAAGCATAGCAAACCTGTAGTTGACAGGTTCAGTCGAATTTTAGATGACGTAGACAATCCGGATTTCCAGAATCAGTATCTCCTCTCTCGGAGGAAGACGCTCCCAATCAAGTATCGAGAGGAGAGGCTGAACAGCAAGAAACACACATTGACGGTACTGCATCCAGATAAGCCGTCAGTCACTGTTACGACGCTCCCCGATGACATCCTTCACTACGACGAACCACGAATCCTAACGGTTCGAGAATTGGCTCGCTTGCAGTCATTTCCAGATTGGTTCAGATTTGAAGGACCTTACACGACTGGCGGCAGTCTCAGGAAATCTACGTGTCCAAAGTATACGCAGGTGGGAAACGCCGTCCCACCGCTAATGGCGGAGGGCTTGGGTTGTTTCTTTCGTGATGAGATAAAAAATATCGTCGATTCGTTTGTTCGAGATACGAAAGCTGCCTCAACTGCGGCCTAGGTACACTATTTAGCGCAAGTAGATGAGGGGCATCTCTTGGTGAGGGGGCAGTGCTCACATCTTGGGTCCGCAGGCATACAGATTTGTGCCGCAACGTCTAGCATACCCCAGTTGAGTGACAGAGGTGAGACCTCCGATTCTTGCAATACTCGCCTGGCGATTATGTTAAGGAAAGGGTCGTCACGAATATCAACAAGTCCACGAGGACCGAAGAAACGCTCCAAAAGCCGAGCCATGCTGCCGTCAAGCAGTGGTTCCGGGCGATTCTCTCGATAAAGGAGAACCGCATTAACGATGTAAGGTCCCAGCCCTGGGAGCGTTCCAAGTTCCTCGGGACTCTCGGGCAACGCGCCACCTCTGCTCTTTATCGCTATCGCAAGTTTTCGGAGTGTTGCTGCTCGCCGCTGCCATAGACCGAAAGGCTCAAGGGCTTTTTGAAGGTTGGCTGATTTACTGCGGGCAATGGTCAGCCAATCCGGATAGAGCTCAAAAAAAATCCCGATAAATCGATCCACAGTCTCAGCTCGCGTTCTCTGCAAGAGAAGCTCAGTTACGACTACCCGATACAGCGGATAGTCATTCTTACGCCAACTGAAGTTTCGGCCATTTTTGGAGAACCACTCCATGATCTGAAAAACAAACCAGGAGATAGTATTACTAGATATAGCAAGGGCTCGATTTTCGGCTTGTTTGCGCCGTGGACTGTACTTCTTTGTTCCCATTGCCTTATCCCCGCCCCGCCAGAGCCCTTACGGATGAGGTTTAGATCGTAGAGACTAACTCTTCAATTAACGCACCCCCGTCGGCTACCTGCTCTACATGGTGCCAAAGTTCGTCGCGATCCATAGTGTCGACCATTTGCAACCTTGTCAGGAGAAGCTTGCCTTCTTCATTAACGCCGAGAGCGACCCCTTGCTCCGTAACTAATTTTAGTACCTGAAGGCGAGTGTTTGCCTTGCTCAAGACTCCGTGTTTCAGTGACGTTTCGTATTGAACGTGCACCTCGTTTAGCTGGTGATTGCTCATAGAGTTGAATATTTTTAGCGTGACTACAATCGGCTTTGACTGAACATACTTTCTCACAGCTATGTCGCCAGAGTGCTCGTCTCTGAACGGCTCAATTGAGAACGTCCGTAGCGTCGATACTACTAGCTGTTCCTCAGGGCTAATATCTCTAGTGGTTGCTCCAATTTCTTTTCCGTTGACTGCTAAGTCATATGTTACGCGAAGATCTTCATTTCCTTTTCTGGTGCTAAGTTCGATTACGGCTTTTGATGCAAAGCAGCAATCCAGAATTGCTGATGCCCAGGAGCTTTTTTGGGTGCCGAAGGAGCTAAAAAAGTCACTAGTGAGCTGGCTAAAGCGGCTGCGTAATGAGAAAAAATACTTGGCAATTGCTTCTACCTGATCTGAAAACCGGAACCTATTTCTTAGTTCAGAAAATTCGCTTGCGGTCTTGGCCATTAATGAAACGTAGAACCCGAATTGAAACGCCTTTTCTAGACTTTTTTCATCTAGTTGTGGATGAGGTTCCATCCCCATGAAAACGCTTGAAATTTTCTCAAGAAAAGAAATTGTCTTCTTTACTTCGATACTATCGTCTGGAATGGAATGCAATTTTCCTTGAAGCAGGTCAACGACCTCCATTTGGTCGGAGCGAGCATCAATGCTATCCAACCTGCAAAGCTCCCAATACTCACGTAACAGGAGATTGAGTCCTTTTGGCGGTAGCTTAACGCCAAGGTGCGATGCCAGCTCAGATATAGCCACATCTACGTCATTTCGTGTCGATAGAATTGGGATTTCCTGTCGTGAATTTCCTTTTAAATGATTGTGGAGTGCGTAGGTGAAAGCTATAATTGATTTCCCATCGTTAATTAGCCTTCCTTTCGAGCAAGTATCATCTATATCTATCTTTTTATTCTCAATCAGTTCTACCTCACCTCCCATATCATTCGAGGCTAATTCGTTGCATTCCATAAGGGAATTGCTAACAGATACGGGAAGGTTTTCTATGTCCAAATCGCTCATGTAATGGTATTTCGATATGAACTCGTTTAATGCCTCTTCAGATGAAAAGTGAATTCTTTTAATTTCATTTATGGATAGCGCGGATTTGACTCTAAATAGTTGAACTTTTTTGCTGCCCAACTTGCATGGAAGAGAATAAGCCCGACCTTTAAGCTCCACCTCACAGCAAATAGGGAGTGGAGAGTCCTCTATGTTCTTGACCACAACAGTGTTCGGCCAAAGCCTGGTGTGGATATCATTATATTGGACTTTGCTTGTGGAGACGCCAATGAATCCTGAGCTCAAAAACTCCACTAGCCCAATTTCTGTAATGGGGATGTAGAAGTTGTTCATAATATTTTTCCACTTAGGCTGTAGTCATTAAATCTTGTTCGACCCTATGGCATCCGATCTCTTTTATCAATCGAACTATATTCTGCTTATCGAGACCATCAATGTATTCTTTGACGCCTTGCTTTAAAACCCTGTGTTTTTTCGAGCCTTCAATTAAGCTGGATAATAGTAGCGGTGCGTCCTCCCCGAGCGACAGAATTTCATCTGCTAATGTATCTGCTCTGATCTGGTCAGCCATTTCCTCTGTTTCTGACCACCGAACATGTTTGAGCTTCTCACGCAGCTCTGCTTTCCATTCAGTGTTGGCATTGTATCCACAGAGCCTGGATTCGGGCGAGGGGAGCAACCGAGTTATTTGGGGCAACGAGTCGCCAAAGCACACGATGTCAAAGAATAATGTGTTTCTGGCTCGCGATGAAACAACGTACATATCCTTGATTAATTCTTGGGCACTTGCGTCGAATGCTCGACTATCTCTATGCATATTCACGATAAAGACGGCATCAAATTCAAGCCCTTTTGAACTTTTGTTGTGAAGTACAGTGATAGAGGGTGGTGCGCCGAATTTTAAGTATTTGGCATCGTGATGAATGCTTTCTTTGGCGGGGCCGTTCACGTACATCTGGACGGTATGCTTTGATTTTTTTTCTTCTTTGGCTTTATTTAGCTCTGCATATATATTCTTTACATCTCCCTTTTTTCCAAATGACAGGACGCCAACTTCGATCTGACCATTATTTATGACAAAATTTGTTATATGTTCGGCAACCGCAGCGTGGTCTGAAAGCATTATTACTTGTGGCTTCATTCCTCCACGGTCTGGAGCTTTTGCAGCGGTCCTACCTGTTAATTGGTAGAATGTTGCAAACTCTGATATCTCCCGCGTATTTCGGTAGTTTTTAAAGAGTCGCCAGTATCTTTTGTTTCGAATCCCAACATCTAATGTTTGTCGAATTTCCTGTAAGGTAGAGTTGTGCTCAGTAATCGTTTGATTTTCATCGGCAAAAACGGTAAGCGTAGGGCGAGAAGATTCTTCCAATAATGGATGGTCGATCAAGTCCATAAAAGCTTCGTACATGGAAACCGGAAAATCCTGACCTTCATCTATTATCAGGTGACCCCAGCATAGTCTGTGTAATATTGAAACATCCGTTGTTTCCCGAATGGTTTTGCCAATCGCATGCCAGTTGATGTCGAACTTACTACTATATGGGGCGCGCTTCTTGAAGGCGTGCCGGAACCAATGGTCGACCCATTTATGCAAGTTACAAATGGTTATGTCATGCTCAATGGCAACGCTATCCGCATACTTGGAAAGCACGTTATTGAACATTAGCAAGGTGACGGGCTTTCCTCCTTTGGATAGTCTAAGAGCGCGATGAAAAGCCACCACGGTCTTTCCTGTTCCGGGAGGTCCCGTAACCAATACCGCCCGGTTTGCAGGCGATTCAGTGTAAATTCCGCGTTGATCCGAATCTAGTTCAGCAAACGTTGGCATCCTCACGCGCTGCCTCCTCCACAAAACTTAGAAAGCCTAAAGGCTCACCAAACTTTTCGCCCATCCCTGACAGAAGTAAACGGTTGAGCCCAGCATTCTGGTGACCGCAACTGGTTTCGGACACAAGGGCACAACAATGGCAGGCTGCCTGGTTGACGCCTTGGAACCCCGATTCCTTAGTTTCGCGACACACAGGGTCTGCGGAACACCAGCTAGTCAGGTTGCTTAGATTTCTCACAAGATGAAATTGAATTTCGGGACGAGCCTGATCTACAAGGCCGCCTAGCGTGCCCTCAGTGTCTGTGTCTGTCGTGTAAATGAGTATCCCTGCTCGTTTTTCGTCGGGGACACAGAAAATTCGTTCCCTTAGGGCTGAAGAGGAGTATCCCGAGCGGAAAGTTAGGTCGCGGATTAAAATGTGGGCGACAGTATGGGCAAGTATGAATATGGGGTCCTCTACAACGCCAATCTTTACTCTTTCCTGAAGTTTCTCTAATGCATTGAGTTGCTTTGTGAGGGCTTGCCTGACTTGCTGGCCCGATTTCTCCAACCAGGTAGTTAATGTGTTTTGATTAAATTCAAAATATATACCTTCCCCGAAAGCCTCAATGGCGGGTACCCAATTCTGATTTCCGCCAAGATCAGGCGATAGTTCCGTTTTTCCTTCTCCTCGGACGAAGCCTTTGAATGCCCTTACTTCTCGGAGACGCTTTACCTGACCAATTCTCGAGAATACCCGACTCAGAATTGGGTCAGCGTCCTCAGAGCAATCGTTAAAGAAAACTTTGAAGTTTGGTTGTTCAATGTCCTTTCCTTGCGCGAGAAGAGCATACTCTGCGTCCAGAAGTTCTAGCTGAGCATCTTCTGCTTCCTCGAGTTCGGGAGCTGCCGTTGTAAGCTCATTTAATAGGAACTGAAAACCGTATTCGATCAGTTCATCCTCGTCGTCCGAAAATATTTCTGCAATGTTAGCCAATTGATCCTGAATATCTTCCGATTTCTGTATCACTTTAGTTTGGAGAATCTGTCGAGTGCCCTGAGATCGCTCTATAAGTTTTTGACACTTTTTTTCTATCGCAGCTCTTGCCTCAGGACTGATTTCACTTTTGAGTTGCGAGTGAACTCCTTCTTCAATATCTAGAGCGGAGAGAACCAAAGAGCGGTGGATAGAAGAGCTCCCACGAGGTTCGATCTTCATTTGTGCTTTGCAAGCCTCTCGATCCTCGAACCTTTGCCAAGGCTGCCTGCCGTAACAAGACTGGCCATAACCTTCCACGACATTCGGCTTAGCGACCTGACGCTGGATATCGGACAAATCCTTTTCTAGCCCACATTTGTCGCATTTGACTTTCATTTCTAGGAAGTCACCACCCGCACGCCCCCCAGAAGTAAACTTGAGAGAGTCTTTATCTTTGCATTGACCATTTTCTGCCGCGCTAGCTTTTTGGTGGACCCACTCCCACCAATTAATTTCGGTAAGGTGCCCATTGCTGCAGTATGCTACAAAGCGCATGGGTATCATTTCTGGTTTGTGTTTGCACTCGGCATTTTTGCAACGTGGGCAAGCTCCATCTTCGTTTTCATAGTCCTCTTTTTTTGAAATCTTCCTCATCCGATTGCACGCCGGGCAGTAATACCAACGAGGGAAGCGTTCGACTGGAACAGCTTCCTCTTCATTTGCGTTTCCCGAGAAAGTTCGGAGGCTTTTTCCTTGAATAAGCCGAGATAGACGGGCGCACTCGATTCTTTCTCTGGCATCCCAATAGGTCGTATCTTTGACAACAAAGGTCTCACCATTAGCATCAACGATCGCGCCAACTCCGAAGGTTTGGATTAGTTGGGCTCTTCTGATTTCACCTTTCATGTTGTTACCTAAATTTCATGGGGATTGATACATCGACCGATCTCATTGATCGCATGGTGGGGAATCCAGAGGAATGCTTCCCAGAAAAATCACTCATCAGGGAATGGTCTCCCCGACTTTTCGAGTAATAGACAAGGTCAGTGAAGTCTTCGGCGAGATGATGCCAATGACATATCACTTGCTCATAAAGGCGCAAAATAGTCTCTCTTTCATGAGATTGGTGCAAAGGATCGGGGTACGCGGCTAACAATCTGTCTTTTAATAGGTCGAGTATTTTTTTCGTCTCTGGCTCTTCAAAGGAGTTCACTCTGGGGTGGTTGTTTAAGCTCTTTATGGAGTGCCTCAGAGAAATAATAATTGCCGCGTGCAAGGCGCGCTCGAGAGCCTGTTCACTGCCAGGCGTCACACTTGTTGGTTCGACAAGCCGGTAGAGTGTTTCGTGGTAAGCTCTGAAATGCTCATAGTGACTTCTGTCTCTCGGTTTTGAGGGTGAGTAAAGGGTCAAAACCAAACCTGGACCTCTCTTGGATGGAGCTCGCCCAACCCTTGAAGAAGCTTGAATATATTCTGCCGTAGTTTTAGGTTGTCCGTTGATCATCATTGCACCGAGCCGGTCAATATCCACACCGACGGAAATCATATTTGTCGCGGGAATAAAGTCTCTGACCGGCGTATCGCGATTATCTGACAGTGGTATTAGAAGATTTCCTCGTGTTTCAGAGATGCTCTTCACGCCTTGACTACTAACTTCCTCCTTGCGAAGTTCTTTGACCTTGGTTTCGTCCAACCCTTGAATTGCCCGATATACGCGCATTCTTGAAAGAATTTCGTCGTTCGTAGACGCATTGATAAGCCCGAGCTCTCTTTTACTATTGCAGTAACAGACCAGAGACCACAGGAAATCGATTTCTGTTGCACTCAAAGAATTTGACTCACAGACTCCTCGAACTGCTTGAAGCATCGCCGCAGCAGTCCAGTGGGCTGCAGAGGTAGAGTTCAAGCCTTGGGCCATGATTCCCATATACAGGCGTGAGCTATGGAGGTCTCGGTCTTCCTTGGAAAAGAAGGAATCAGCGGAAGAGATTCCTCGAGGTGGAAATATTGCGGAGCTTCTGCCCAAGAGGCGTTGTATTTGGGTGTCAGAATCCCGGACGGTTGCGCTCGATGCAATATACTTCGGTCCACGCTCCCCAAACCCCAATGCGCGATTCTGGAACCTGATGATGGCGTCGAACGCGCCCTCGTAAACCGCTGCTATGGTGCCGAGTGGACCTGATATGAGATGCAGTTCGTCTTGAATGATCAGGCTCGGAGGAGCCTGCTTCCCATCTCCTCCTTTAAAGATACTTCCTTCCCGTTTGCCAAAGGCAAAATTAGCGAATTTGTCGACCGTGCCGAGGAGAAAACTGGGCGGCGTCTCAAAAATATCCTCATCGACAGTTTTGATGGGAAGTCCTGTTGAATTCGAAAACAAACAGCCGTCATTTGTGCAATGGACGTGAACTTGGTTTTCAACGATGAAATAACCCAACTGGGAGAAGTCTGGCTCTCCATTCTCATCAAACTTTGGTTCGCTAGGTAGTAGAGACGTGCCGCAGTTCGGACAGTAGTCGAGTTGGAAAAGATGATCCTCGGCGGGATTGTTCTGAAGTTTAGAGATTGCTTGTTCGGCGTCACTGATTTTGTTGTAAGAAACCGAGCCGCCAGCGTACAACCCCAAAGAAAACGGAGCCCCTCCAAGCTTGTATTCGCCAGACTGACGCAACTTCTCCAGTGCACAAATCAAAGAGCCTGTTCGTGCGAATTGGTCAGCCGTCAGGAAACGAAGAGTGTATCTTGTAATCACCCCCGTCCCGCTTCCTATATCTGGATCAGCGAATCGATGCCGTCGCCGAATTAGCTCGTAGGCTGCCAATAACAGATAAGCTTCGGTTTTACCGCCACCCGTAGAGAACCAGATCAAATCTACAGTGCTGGCATCCTCTTCCTCTGGATGTTCGAGGTCAAACATTGTCAGTAGAAAGAATGCCAACTGGAATGGGCGCCAGCTGTTGGGAAGCTGGTCTGGAGTCGTGTTGTCGCCCGGGTGTATTGCCTCGTCGGCAGGAATCGGCCAGCTTTTTCCTTCGCTGCTTCTTGCTGACCGTAACGTGTTGATCCTATCGTTCTGATCCATCTGTATTAGCATTGCGGCGTTTGCAAGTTGGAATGCTTGCCAACAGTCTTCCCGCTGCTCCAGGAGATCAACGCTACGGTGCATCCTATCGAAACACTTCGACATCTCAGATATTAGGTGATCTCGTGACCTTTCATACCTCGGTGGAACCGAAATTGCCTTTTGGAGCTCGATCCACTCGCCATAGAAATTGATGAATGCTTTGAGCTTTGAAACTGCATCATTTTTTGAGGTGTCAGACGAGGCGAGGTAACCAAGCCGAAGAACTTCAGATGAATCGAATGCTCGTCCATCGTCCAGCTGAAGGCTATCGAATATTGGTCTGTAGACGCGTGCAGATGGTGCGTAGTCAATACTCACAGAGTCGGCTAGCTTTCCATTGCTCTCCCAAGAAACGGATGCTCCGTGACCAACAGCAAAAACAGAGTTCTGCGAATACTGGAGTGCAAGTACTTCCTCCTCTAAATCATCGATGTTGGAGCTAACGTCTTCGTAGGGCAGAATGCCTCCTTCTGCCCTGCAAGAAAGAGTGACTTGATAAACGCGCTTCTCGATATTTTTTGTCGCTTCAACGTTTTCTTTGTCTGTCGTCTTATGAGCGTTCAACAGAGCAACAGTAATAATCTCGGTGCTAGGACTAAAATTTGATTCTCTTCGGGCAACCCTGATTTCGCCAGCGCCCCCGAGCACTTCGAATCTCTGGCTTTCGTCCGTGTTTACCTTCAATTGGCTATTAGGTAGCTGATGCCTCTGCCATTTTTGAGGTGACTTTTCTTTTAGTTCATAGTGTCCGCCTCCAGCCCGAACGAATACATCTGAGCCTTTACGAACACAAAAAGAGATGGCAACTGACGACGGAAGCATCTCGTTTGCCAGTGAGAGAGGGTTCTCAGAATCTGCAGAGAACTCATCGCCACCTCCAGTGTCTGCAGACTCAGGAGTCTCTTCTTGTTGTAGTTGCCCGCGCGTTGAGCCGACCGGATAAAGAATTCCAGCCAGATAACGGAGGGAGAGACGACCAGATACCTTTTCATCGGGACCATCATAAGGTCCAATCAGCAGGCTCTTGATCTCTTCAGAGACACGATCTCGTATATCAGCTCGGTTCATTGATTCGATTCCTGCAACCGCATGGCTTGCTTCATTAATGAATCTTTGTTTTTGGTCATGACGAAACATATTGCTCGTGCTCGTGACACGCTTTTGTAGAGATAGTCTTTTAGATCAGAGTCTTCTATCTGCTGAGGAACCCAGGCATACACAACTTCTGACTCAAGCCCTTTAAAACTCTCCGAATCGCTTACCAGAAGGTTTGCATTCAGGGCTTCCTTACCGAAAGTGCTTGAATTGAACTCGCCAGCAAAACCTTCTGGGTAGATAATTACCGTAGACTCTGTCGGTGAATCACCAAGAACTGGGTTCGAAGCTACTTGCTCAAGCAAGCTAGAGAACCTGTGCTCGTTTTCGATGAGGACCTCAGGCCCGGCTCCGGCCATTACGGTCTCACCCATTCGGGCGTGACAGATGGCTTCCAGCCACCGAACGACATTCGGGGTATTCCTGACATTGCGCTTCAGCGGAAAGATCGAATTGTTTCCCGTCAGGCCCTTGATGAACTCGAAGACCTCTTCAGACATGTGAAGCTTCGCGCCGAGTTGATTTTGGAAGTCGCCAAACCAACGCCAGCGCGAGCTTTCCATCCCACCTCGTAGTTTCTTGTCGAGCTCATGAAGGGTTTGCTCGTCACATAAATCTTGTCCTTCGTCCACATAGAGAATGTCGAATCGATTATCTTCGACGTTTGCTAAATCCTCGGGTCCCAGTATGCAAACATCTACATCTTTGAGGAGCTGTTGGAGCTTTGAACGCAGCTTCTCCGGGCGTGTGAGAATCAGAACCGCCTTCCCGGCAAGAACGTCTTTTCTAACTAGGTGAATGAGCACGAAAGTCTTTCCTGTACCCGCGCCACCATCGATTAGCAGACGGTCAAAGCTTTCCAGAGTATCGAGGAGTCTGTATTGCTCTTCCGTCAGCTCATGTTGAGACTTTAAGAGGAAGTTCCTTGCCCCGGCGGGATAGGATTGCTCCAGACTTGGTCTTAATTTGTTAGCAATGAACTCAACCTCTTGCTTGGAAAGTCCTGGGCTTTGGGCTCGTCGTTTTGTTGGCGTGAGGTGGTAGTCCTTTGTCTCTTCGAGCCGTTTCATAAGCCCATCGGCCGTGAACTCTTGGTCTCCTAAAACGACTTCTCGAGGTAGTTCAGGGCAGTTTAGCGTTTGCAGGCTCGACTCGTCATTTTGGAACAGCGCCACCATAAAGGCGCAGTCGACGCGTCCTCTAAGCTCCGGAAAATATTTGAAAAGCCAATTGTCGCGCCAGTAAAGAGTAGCGTCTTTCGCTTGGACATATGGCGACTTCTTTTTCGTATAGGCAATATTCATGTTGGATTTATGGACTCGCCAATCGCCCTCTCGGCTCGACAAAAAGCCGGTTTTGACCTCAACTCCGTAAATACAGGTTTGCGTTAAGATTAGAAAGTCTATCTCGTACCAGCTTTGTTTCTTATCTCCCCTTAGATTCTGGCTATGCAGCGCAATACTCTTTTCGGGGAAGTGCACTTTTTGCAGAATCTCAAAGAAACGATGCTCTGCCTGATTCCCAGGCTTCTGACCGTCCCAAATGTAAGAAGGAATGATCTTCATAAAAGTAGTTGCCTATCCATCTTCAGGGGAGCACATCTGCTCTGACGTGCGTGGAGTTTGGTATCAATTACAATCTAATGTTGGCGATAGGAGGACTGCTCGCCTTTACGGGAAATCCTTTGAAGCTTGAGAAGGCGATTGCCAGGGGGCGCCAGGATGGGGTAACCCTGTGGGCACATCGATTTGAGAGGATGTGATACGTTGAGAGCGAATACTGCTTTTCCATGCGAAGTGCTCTATTCAAGAGATACCAGTTATTGCATTTAATACAATAGGCTACATCAATTTGATAGTGTAGAGCTTAGAGTAGTTTGCTTATAAGATTTTTGCAATATTCCAAGTATTGGGCAGTCTTGAGGTAAGTTCTGCTCAATGTATGAAGGGAGCGGAGCAAAGAATAGGCAAGCAACTAGCCTCTTTCAAGCCCCTCATGCAAACGACAGAAATGAAATGATAACTTAAATAAAAATAAGTAGTGACCGATCTGGCTTAAGCTAAAAGAACGCTTTTCTTCGGCTGGCGGCAGCAGGTCCACTGGGATCGAGTGCAAATCGTCTAACAAAGCAATTGAGTCCTGAGCTAGCCCAGCACCCATTGGCAAAAATACAATGTTTGTCACCCGCTGAGCTCGAATCTCTTGAAATTTTGATTCGATTTTCGCGGCACCAACTCCGGCCGACTGCAAGAAGCTTTCAAACACTGACAAAGCGATGATAGGAGCGAAAGTTACTTTCGATGGGAGGTCTCTGCGATTTTCGGGTGCAATATCACATGTGTTGGACAGGATGATTCCTGAAACCGATGCTTGCTCCATACTTCGAATCTCGACTATCGGGAGAGAATCAGCTCCATCACCCTGAATCCACTGACTTTCATCAGTTTCAGAGAACAATGCTACATTCCTGCCTTCGAGAAAGCTTTTTAACTCTTTGAGGAAACCCTCCGCACGATCATCGATCAAGTACGGAGGAACCTGCCTAGCTAAATCTTCCGCTGAAAAAGCCATAAGTTAAGAACGGGTATACATGTCCCAAAGGTTCTTATGAAGAACCTCCTCAAACTCGGCTCCCAGAGTTGTCTGTTCTGAAGCAAACCTATCAAATAACTTCTTTACCTCACCCTCAAACTGCCGACCAGCATCTACGGATGATAGGTAATCAGTATTTGCGGCATAGGTACCATCTGAAATATCGACATACGGAACCTGAGGCAAAGCGTCATAAAACTCCTGCTCAGTTTCCATGGCAGCCGCTCCAGAAGCCCCTCCCATCAATGCACCTGCGATTATCACCGGGGCAAAGCTAGGCGTCCGACTGGTCAATTCCATAGAGTATCCATTACTCATAAGAGGGCTCCAAATATTCAATGGTTTCGCTTTTCAAACACTCAAAAAACATCGCCTTGTTTTCGGCGTGAAGATTATCGAGCATATCCGGGAGCGATTCACTTAACCGTTCCCAATTTTCGAACCGTACCGGCGAAAGAGAATCAACATCTACGATTGCTCCCTTACGCTCACTCGAAGAATCGCGGGCGCGCACACCTGCTGGAGCTCCAATCGCTACAACGTGAAGAGCATGGTCACCAGGAATTTCCATGCGAAGATTGAAGCTTTCGTTCTTCAACTTATGCTTGCCAATTTCAACACTTACGTTCAGCCGATTAAGCTGCTCACCCACAGAACTGCCCGGGATTAAATCAACGTATTTAAGAGCGATTCTTTCAACCGATACTGCAACCTCTGATTCCTTTATTACAGCCACAACGTCCATGATTTTCTGCCTAAACTCTGACCATCCACGGTACGGAATCTTGCATGCCACCCCAACGCTGTGATCACTAATTATCAGGACGTAGTTATCCCAATGGATTCTTAGCAAAGGCTGGTAACGCATTCCGTGTTCGCGTCGTCTCACTTCCGCTGGCATATCGTAAAGCGGCAAACGCTCGATCGCCTTTTCTCCGCCCTTAAGACCAAGTTGCTTCATGAACATCCCGGGAAGCACCACTGACGCCATGGTTGAGGGAAGAAACCTCATTTCGAAAACCACGTCTACCAGCGGCTCCTTGCCAAGCTTAGAAGGCAGCTTCGATACAGACATAATACGTTGGGGCTTCCTTAGGCGATGAGATTCGAATTTGGTTCCATTAAACGTCAATCTAGTACTTCCGATACGCTTATACCAGTTTTACCGTTGGAACCCATCAAAAGGGCTTCGTAGTATACGGGTCCTTGCATAATTAGGCCAATTGCCCCGCATGGCATTTCAGTTCGAACATATAACCATTGCGCGAATTGGCATCGAATGGGACACTGGAGTGGTACAATCACAATCTCATAAAATCCGTAAGTATTTGTTTTTTTGCGCCACTAATCGGTCGTTCTGAACTCTGGGTTCAAGGGCTACATCCGATAACGGCAGCCCGGGAAGCTTTATTTTGAGCCAGTACACCGACTCACTCTCTTCTGAACCCGTTTTGACCTCCTTGTCCCGTAATGAACTGCGCAAAGAATTGCGTCAGCGCAGGCGCAGGCTCACGCCCCGGGAGCAGGAACAGGCCTCTGCTTCACTTGCCCTGAATCTGGCCAGGAATCCGGATTTACACCGGGCCAGACACATCGCCATCTACCTGCCCAACGACGGAGAGATTGATCCGCACCCCTACATGGCCATGGCCCGTCCCAGGGGCGTTCAGTTTTATCTTCCCGTGCTGCATCCGGTTTACCCGGGCAAGCTGGTTTTCAGCCCCTACTACGACGGTGTGGAGCTGACCGCCAATCGCTTTGGCATTCCCGAACCCGCGTTCAGCAAGGGGCTCAGGCGACCCGCCTGGGCGCTGGATGCCGTGTTGTTTCCACTGGTGGGCTTTGACAAATACGGTGGGCGACTTGGCATGGGAGGGGGATTCTACGATCGCACGTTCGCATTCAGCCGGCTGCGCCCTGGACTGGCGCCGAAGCTGATTGGCCTGGCCCATGATTTCCAGAAAGTAGGGAGGCTAGCTGTCGAACCCTGGGATGTGCCACTTCATAGCGTGGTGACGGACAGACAGGTTTACCGGGTAAAACAGGGCGCAGGGCCGCCGGAGGGTTAGCGGGTCCTGCTCGCGTAGGCGGAATCTGCCGCAAACGAGCTGCTCGTCAGGGCTGATGGCCTGTCTTCCGAAGCCTGAAGCGAAGTAAATCCGGTAACCACCAGGCCAACCGCGAAAATCAATACTATTGCGCGGATAATATCAGGCTTGCCACCCATGTCGCGTATTCCTGTTCCCAATTACCAAGTGAATTCTTACCAAGTGAAATCTGCGAGAAATCAGCCAAATAGTCCTGACTTCAAGAATTTGAGAAAAGACTAACACGCATTCCGAGTTTTACAATTTTTGACAGATTAAAATTCAGTAAGAAAACCAGCGGACGAGCGGCCCGGATCATCAGCAAACCTTGCCGTTACCTGCCCCCAGGAACAGCTGGTAGGCCTCATTATCGGTCATGTTTTCATAACGGAAGCCTACCTTCTCCAGCATCGCCTCAAAGTCTTTTACTTCATCGTCCTCTACCTGGGCCCCCAGCAGTACACGGCTGTATGCCGCACCGTGATTGCGGTAGTGGAACATGGAAATATTCCAGCGTGTCCCAAGAGACATCAAGAACTTTAACAAGGCTCCCGGGCGCTCGGGGAACTCGAACTGGAACACCTTCTCGTTGGTTATGGTAGGTGCGTGGCCGCCAACCATGTGACGAATGTGCTGCTTGGCCAGATCACTGTCAGTAAGATCGACAACCGCGTAGCCATTTTCGCGCAGGTCCTGTACCAGTTCATCCCGGCCAAGGCCGCCGGCCTGGATCTGGATGCCCACGAAGATGGTGGCCGAGATGGCATCTGCGTAACGGTAATTGAATTCGGTGATACTGCGCTTGTGCAGAGCGTTGATAAACGTCTTGAACGCCCCCGGCTTCTCGGGAATAGTGACCGCGAGGATGGCCTCGCGCTTTTCACCGATTTCCGTACGCTCGGAAATGTAGCGCAGGCGATCGAAGTTCATATTGGCGCCGCTCAGGGTGGCGATCAGGTTTTCATTCTCTATCTTTTCCCGCTCCACGTATTTCTTGATACCGGCCACACCCAGTGCACCTGCGGGCTCGGAAATCGAGCGCGTATCTTCGAAGATGTCCTTGATAGCCGCACAGATCTCGTCCGTAGAGACGGTGATCACCTCGTCCACGTGGTCCTTGCAGATCTCCCAGGGGTGTTTGCCGATCTGTTTTACCGCTACGCCGTCGGCAAAAATACCCACTTCGTCCAGAACCACCCGCTTGCCAGCCTTCATGGCAGCCTGAAGACAGTTGGAATCTTCCGGCTCCACACCAATCACTTTGATTTCAGGCCGTAAATACTTTATGTACGCGGCCATACCGGCAATCAGACCGCCGCCACCCACACAGATAAATACCGCATGAATGGGCCTGCTGAACTGCCACAGCATCTCCATGGCAACCGTACCCTGCCCGGCTATGACATCCGGGTCATCATAAGGCGGTATGTAGGTGTAACCATGCTTTTTGATCAGTTCGTGGGCATGAGCAGCAGCCTCATCGAAAGCATCGCCTTTGAGCACTACTCGCGCGCCATGATCCCGCACCGAACGCACTTTGATTTCCGGCGTTGTTTGCGGCATCACGATGACGGCTTTGATCCCCAGATTTTTAGCCGCAAGCGCCACACCCTGTGCGTGGTTGCCGGCGGAGGCGCAGATAACACCCTTGGCTTTCTGCTCTTCTGACAACTGCGCAATCCGGTTGTAAGCGCCGCGAATCTTGAAGGAAAACACCGGCTGAAGGTCTTCCCGCTTGAGCATAATGTTGTTGCCAAAGCGCTTGGACAGGCTGCGGGCTTCAGTGAGCGGTGTTTCGATGGCCACGTCATAGACGCGCGCATCGAGAATCTTCTTGATGTAGCGTTGCGGCATGTTGGTTCCGGTTGCTGATGGATGGTTGAGGAAAACCTACAGTGTAGAAAGTTTGCACGGCAGTCGTCTATAAGCGGGCGCCTCTTAAGCGTTATAATGGCCCTGAACTCATACGATTTTCATCCGGAGCGCCCAATGACCCAGGACGAACTCAAGAAAGCCGTTGCCAAAGCCGCAGTGGACTACATCGCACCGCATCTGGAGCGCGACAGCGTGATCGGTGTTGGTACAGGAAGCACCGCCAACTTCTTTATCGATATGCTCGCTGATCTCAAAAACGAGTTCGATGGCGCCGTGGCCAGCTCGGAAGCAACCGCCAAGCGCCTGAAAAGCCATGGTATTCCCGTTTACGATCTCAACAGTGCCGGCGAACTGGAATTCTATGTGGACGGTGCCGATGAAACCAACGAACGCCTTGAACTGATCAAAGGCGGTGGCGGTGCGCTGACCCGTGAGAAGATTGTTGCGGAGGTTGCCAAAACTTTTATCTGCATTGCGGACGAATCAAAACACGTCGGCATACTGGGTAACTATCCCCTGCCAGTTGAAGTAATCCCCATGGCAAGGAGCCATGTTGGCCGAGAGATCGTCAAGCTGGGTGGCGACCCCGTTTACCGGGATGGCTTCACAACCGATAACGGCAACATCATTCTGGATATACACAACATGGACATTTCCCGACCTATCCAGGTTGAGGAGCGGCTGAACAACATTGTAGGCGCAGTCACCAATGGACTGTTTGCCCGACGCCCGGCGGATCTGCTGTTGCTGGGCACCAGCGAAGGCGTTAAAAGCATTCCCCGCAAGGGCGCCTGACGCCTTTAGCCTGAGGGATTTCTGAGCTGGCTCCATGCCAGCTTTTTTATCGCCCGAATAAACATAAACCAAGCGCTTGCTTGGTATCGGGATTTGCGCGACACTGGCCTTTTAGTCCAGGAATAAAGGTAACACCGCCGTGTCCAGCTACTTCACCGAAACCCATGAACAAGTTCGACTGACCGCCCGCAAATTCATTGAAACTCATGTCACCCCGCATATCGATGACTGGGAAGAGGCCGGGGAGTTTCCAAGGGAGATCTACCGAAAAGCCGGGGATGCGGGCCTTCTCGGTATTGGTTTTCCTGAAGCTTTGGGAGGGATAGGTGAAGGAGATATCTTCCTGAAGGTAGCGGTTTCCGAAGAACTGATGCGCTCCACCTCTGGCGGATTTGTCGCCAGCATAGGCTCCCTGGATATTGGTCTGCCCCCGGTTGCCAAATGGGCCAGAAAAGAAATCCGCGAACAGATCGTGCCCCCGGTGCTGCGCGGTGAAAAAATTGCGGCCCTTGCAGTTACCGAGCCCGGCGGAGGCTCCGATGTAGCCAGCCTGAAAACCCGCGCCGTTCGCGATGGCGATCACTACATCGTGAATGGCAGCAAAACCTTTATTACCAGCGGCACCCGGGCCGACCACTTCACTGTAGCGGTGCGCACCGGTGGCGCGGGCCACGCCGGCATCAGTCTGTTGTTGATCGACCGCGGCATGCCCGGATTCTCCAATGGCAACAAACTCAAAAAAATGGGCTGGTGGGCCAGCGACACCGCCGAGTTGTTCTTTGAAGACTGCCGGGTGCCTGCAGATCGCCTGATCGGCGCCGAAAACGCCGGCTTTATCGCCATCATGAGCAACTTCCTGGCCGAACGCCTCAGCCTGTCCATCATGGCCTACATGACAGCCCAGCTGGCTTATGAAGCCGCTATGGAATACGTCAAGCAACGCCAGGCCTTCGGTCGCCCGGTTGCGGGCTTCCAGGTTACCCGCCACAAACTGGTCGACATGGCCACCGGGATCGACGTGGCCCGTGAATATACCTACCGCTGCGCGGCACTGATGCAAGCCGGCAAAAACCCTATCAAACAAGTTGCCATGGCCAAGAACTTCTCTGTAGATGTGTGCGAAAAAGTCACCCGGGAAGCCGTGCAACTGTTCGGCGGCATGGGTTTCATGCGGGAATCCGTAGTAGAGAGACTGTATCGGGACACCAAAATCCTGTCGATTGGTGGCGGCACCACGGAAATCATGAAAGAGCTGATTGCCAAGCAGATCCGGCTATAGACTCCGAAATCGGATTTACCCGGATGCTCGGGCGGCCCTAAGCCAAACCCGCCTACCAAGGTTTAGTTTCGAATGGCTGAAGAGTCCCGTATAATCACGCTCACTTCTAAAACACAGCCAAACGACTCTAAGCTATCAGGAAGGACCTCACATGCAATTCGATAACATCCCAGTCGGCAAAAACCCGCCTGACGACATTTACGTTGCCATCGAAATTCCCGCCAACAGCTCTCCGGTAAAGTACGAGCTCGACAAAGACATGGGCGCCCTGCTGGTAGACCGGTTTATGGCTACTCCCATGTTCTACCCGGCCAACTACGGATTCATCCCCCACACTCTGGGTGAAGACGGCGACCCGCTGGACGTTCTGGTTATTACCCCTTACGCGCTTCAGGCCGGCTCCGTAATCCGCTGCCGCCCGGTAGGCGTCCTGAACATGGACGACGAGGCTGGCGGCGACGCCAAGCTGGTAGCCGTGCCCCACAGAAACCTTACCAACTCCTATCTGGATGTGGAGGAAATCGACGATTTGCCGATCCTGTTACGCGACCAGATCCGGCACTTCTTTGAGAACTACAAAACGCTCGAGCCCGGCAAGTGGGTCAAGGTAAAAGGCTGGGACAACGCCGCCGCTGCAAAGAAAGCCATTGTCGACGCGATCAACGCCTACAAGGGTTAATCCGGCCAGACTGAATACAAAAAAACCGGGCCGCCAGGACCCGGTTTTTTTATGGCCGAACAAACGTTTTCAGCCTCTGGACAGGAGATCCCGCATATCACTGATTGCCGCGTTGGCACGGGACAGATACGCGGCCATGGTGAGGGAATGGTTCGCCAGAACACCAAACCCGCTGCCGTTCAGGATAACCGGGCTCCACATTTCACCCTGCGCCCCTTCTAGTTCGATAATCACCTGCTTGACACTGGAGATGGCATTCTTGTCCTGCAGCACCTTGCGAAAATCCACTTCAATTGCACGGAAAATGTGCAGCAATGCCCAGGAGCTGCCCCGTGCCTCATAGAACACATCGTCGATCTTGGTCCAGTCGGTTTTTATATCACCGCCACCGGTTTCTTCATTCAACGGGTTGTCTGCATCCACATTGGCCACTGCTTCGGATACCGATGCCTTACCAACACTTTCACCGAGGGTGCGCGAAAGGCTGCCCAGACGGGTCTCCAGATCCGCCAGCCAGTTGCCAAGGTTATCGGCCCTGGCAAAAAACTGGGCATTGGCCTGTTCGGGGCTGGAAAGGCGATTGAGGTAGCGCTTCAGCGCCGTTATACCGCGACGATACTCCGCTTCGGTAGAAGGAATTGCCCAGCTTGCGCTGTCAAAGTGGAATTGCGGCTCCGCTATGATCAGATCAGGGTCTTCCGCAGACTGGCTCTGGGACCGGCTTATATCTTTGCGCATGGCCCGGGATAGATCACGCAGCTGCACCAGAACGCCATATTCCCAGTTAGGCATATTGTCCAGCCATAAGCCCGGCGGGAAAATATCATTGGATATGTAGCCTCCCGGCTTGTCCAGAAGTGTCTCGGCGATTCGGATCATGGTTACGGTTGTGGCAAAGCCGGTAATAGGTTCCCTTTGCATTTCATTGGCGACCGCCCGGGTATGCTCGCGCACGGAGAAGGCTTCCGGTTCGCTGCTCCAGTAGATCCCCAGCACCACCGCTACCAACAGGTATACCAGCAGGACTACAGCTACGAATTTGCCAATTACGCCCTTGCTACCAGCATAATCCTGCGCGTCTTCTTTCCTGTCTCTGAAATACTGTCTGATTTTGCCCGGCATATTACGTTAAGCCCCTTGTCTGTAGATTGACTGTGCAAACGATCTGTACGGATCCTAACCTATGGAGCGCCCCTTATACACACCGCACACTTCACAAACAATTACACAGTGCAACCTACGCCCACAACTCTAAACACTATAGACTCCGTAAACAGACTAGAGTTGGGAAAACGTCCACACTGCAAGGGACGGCCCATAACGACAAGATACAGGCCGGAGCAAAATGAGCGACGCAAGCCAGAAAGAAAAACTCAGGCAGCACTTTGCACGCCGCGTAACAACCCAGGCACGGGTAGTGCTGGATACCTGGCAGAAAATCCACACCAGCAATGATTCCCTGAGCTCGCACCGAAAAGACCTTCTGTCCGCTGCCGACAAGCTTGTCCGGTACGCACAGAGATTCGAGATGACCGGCCATGCAGAAGCCGGCAGTAAAATTCTCCGGATTATAGGCGACTGGCCAGCCGACACGTGTCCGGACGATGCCACCCGGCGACAACTTCAGGATGCTTTTGATGCCCTTGCCCGCAGCACCCTCCGGCGAACAGACCACAGCAACACGGATGCACCCCACCAGTACCGCCGCACACCGGTTTATATAGCGCTCGCCAATTCGGAGATGGCAAACAGGCTGATCCGCCAGCTGGAATTTTTTGGCTTCCGCGCATCCGCCTTTGATTCCGCCAGGGAACTCACCGAAGCCTGCGCCCTGCACAAGCCTGAAACTATTCTGATGGATGTGAATTTCGGCGGCAGCCAGAACGCAGGCATCACCACAATCGAACGTTTGCAGGAACGGCACGATACACCGATCCCGATCATTTTCATGAGTGATGAAGATGGCACCATACAAACCCGCCTGCGCGCCTCCCGATGCGGTGGTGAAGAGTTCTTCTACCCGGCAGTGGACCCGGGCCAGTTAATTGAAAAAATTGAGACCTACACTCACGGCAACACAGTTGAGCCCTACCGGGTGCTTGTTCTGGACGATTCCAGGGCACAGGCAAAGTTCATGGAAACGGTGTTGAAAAAAGCGGGCATGAGAGCCCACATCATTACCGACCCCATGGAGATCATCCATGCGCTCGACACCTTCTCCCCGGAAATCATCATTCTCGACATGTATATGCCCGGCTGCACCGGCATGGAGATTGCGCGGGTGATCCGCCAGCAGGACCGGTTCCACAGCGTACCGATCATATACCTTTCAGCAGAAGATGATGTCAGCAAGCAGTTGCACGCCATGAGCCTGGGCGGTGACGACTTTCTCACCAAGCCCATTGACCCCAAGCACCTGATTGCAACACTTCATAACCGGGGCCGGCGCGCCCGCTCCCTGCTGGCGCTGATGATTCATGACAGCCTCACCGGGCTGTATAACCACACCCATACACTGTATCTGCTTGATCAGGAAATTGTCCGGGCGCGGCAGAAGGGTCGGCCCTTATGCTTTGCCATGATTGATATTGATTATTTCAAGAAGGTAAACGATACCTTTGGACACCCCATCGGCGATCGTGTTCTTCGCAGCCTTTCCATGTTCCTGAAACAGCGCCTGCGCAAAACTGACCATATTGGCCGCTACGGTGGTGAAGAGTTTGCCATTATTCTTCCCGACACCCGCCCCAGCGACGCCCGCAACGTTCTCAACGAAATCCGCGAACGTTTCTCAGAGCTTCAACAGCCCGCCGGCGACAGGGAATTCAACGTAACCTTCAGTTGCGGCGTGGCCGGCTGGAATAACGAACCTTCCCAAACCCTGTGCGAGCGGGCCGACCGGTCCCTTTACGCCTCCAAAGCACATGGCAGGAATTGCGTAACGCTCGCAGATAGCTGACCAGCACCGCGCGAACAGGGCAGCCTGCCCGGGCTGCCCGTATGAAACCATCGTCGTATAGAAGTCCCTCTCACCGTTAACGACAATGATTAGCGTAAACAGGTGGGCCTGATTTTGGCCTTGCCGGTCTTTTATTGCAGCCATCGGGCAACAGGAAAGATTGTCAAAAAGTGTTGATATGAAGAAAAAAAGCTCACACCATTGGTGGAAAATACCGGTATTTTCGGCGATCCTGTTTTAACGCAATAAAGGCAGACGTACCCATGTCGACGATTCTTGTGCTCCATGGCCCCAACCTCAACATGCTCGGTACCCGCGAGCCGGAGGTCTATGGCCGCGAGACACTGGCCGATATTGATGACCGGCTGCGCGCCATGGCCGCTGAGGTTGGGCACCACCTGCTGCATTTGCAGTCTAACGCCGAGTATGAACTGATCGAACGGATTCACGAGGCCCGCACAGAAGGCGTGGATTTCATCATCATCAACCCGGCGGCATTCACGCACACCAGTGTTGCCCTGCGGGATGCCTTACTGGCATCGGGCATTCCGTTTATAGAAGTACATCTTTCCAATGTGCATGCGCGGGAGGCTTTCCGCCATCATTCGTATTTTTCCGATATCGCCGAAGGCGTTATCTGCGGATTGGGCAGCCAGGGGTACGAACTTGCACTCCAGGCGGCATTACAACGAATTCACTGATTGACCTGACAACACGGGACCGGACTGATTATGGATATTCGCAAAATCAAGAAACTGATTGAACTGCTCGAGGAGTCTGACGTCGAAGAGCTTGAAATTCACGAGGGCGATGATTCGGTACGCATTTCACGCCGCGGTGAACAGCCTGCGGGCGCACAGTACATCAGCGCCTACGCGCCGCCACCGCCACACTATGCTCCGGCCCCGGAAACACCGGGCCCCGTGCAGGAAGAAAGCTCTGCACAACCCACATTCAGTGGCCACGCCCTGCGTTCGCCCATGGTGGGAACCTTTTACCGGGCGCCTTCTCCGACAGCGGATGCGTTTGTCGAGGTGGGCCAGCAGGTTAAAGCTGGCGATGTTGTCTGCATCGTGGAAGCCATGAAAATGATGAACCAGATTGAAGCTGACAAGAGCGGAACGGTTACTGAAATCCTGGTTGAAAACGGGCAGCCCGTGGAATTCGACCAGCCGCTGTTAACCATTTCCTGAACCGGGCGATAGCTAATCATGGCCATGTTAGAAAAAGTTCTGATCGCAAACCGGGGTGAAATTGCACTCCGGATTCTGCGTGCCTGCAAGGAGCTCGGCATCAAAACCGTGGCGGTTCACTCACAGGTAGACCGCGACCTCATGCACGTGCGCCTGGCCGATGAATCTGTCTGTATCGGCCCCAACAGTCCTCTGGAGAGTTATCTCAATATCCCGGCTATTATCAGTGCCGCTGAAGTAACAGACTCGGTGGGTATACACCCGGGCTACGGTTTCATGGCGGAGAACGCCGATTTTGCCGAGCAGGTAGAGAAAAGCGGCTTCCGCTTTATCGGCCCGAAAGCCGAAACGATCCGCCTGATGGGCAACAAGGTTTCAGCCATCAATGCGATGATTCGTGCCGGCGTTCCCACGGTGCCCGGTTCCGACGGCCCGCTGACCGACGATGACGAGCGCACCCTGCAAGTAGCCCGCAAAATCGGCTACCCGGTGATGATCAAGGCAGCCTCTGGCGGCGGCGGTCGCGGTATGCAGGTGGTGCATTCCGAGGCGGCACTGCTCAAGGCCGTTCAGATAACCCAGACCGAAGCCAGGAACGCCTTCGGTGACGCCACGGTTTACCTGGAAAAATTCCTGGAAGCGCCGCGTCACGTGGAAGTACAGGTGCTGGCCGACATGCACGGCAACTGCATCCACCTGGGCGACCGCGACTGCTCCATGCAGCGCCGCAACCAGAAGGTCATCGAAGAAGCACCGGCCCCCAACATCAACCCGGAATCCCGAGAGCGCACTCTCAAAGCCTGCGTGGATGCCTGCAAGGAAATCGGCTATGTTGGCGCCGGCACCTTTGAGTTCCTGTATCAGGATGGCGAGTTCTTTTTCATTGAAATGAACACGCGCGTTCAGGTGGAGCACCCGGTCTCGGAAATGGTGACCGGTGTCGATATAGTCCGTGAGCAGCTGCGTATTGCCAGTGGCCTGCCGCTCCAGTACAAGCAGGAAGACATTCAGATCAGGGGGCACGCGATGGAATGCCGCATCAACGCGGAAGACCCGGCAACCTTCGTACCCAGCCCCGGTAAAGTGAAACACTTCCACGCCCCCGGCGGTTACGGTGTGCGAGTGGATTCGCATCTTTACAGTGGTTATACGGTGCCGCCCTTTTATGACTCACTGATTGCAAAACTGATCACCTGGGGCGACGATCGGCAGATAGCCCGGAGGCGAATGAAAAACGCCCTGGACGAGCTTCTGGTGGATGGTATTAAAACCAACCAGTCCCTGCACCGCAGACTGGTGCGCGACGGCGGCTTTAAAACCGTAGATTTCACAATCCACTATCTCGAGAAACTGATGCGGGACTAACATCCTGCGTCTTGCTGCAGGATGACTTATGCCCTGGATACAACTTCAGATCCCGGCTGATCCCGATACTGCGGATCAGCTTGAAGATCTGCTCATGGAGATGGGCGCAGACGCCGTTTCCATGGAAGACGCTGCCGACCAGCCACTTTACGAACCCGACCCTGGCACCACACCTTTGTGGAGCCAGACTACGGTTACCGGGCTCTTTCGCTCTGACCGTGATATCGACCAACTGTGTGCCGACGTGCGCAACGCCTGGCACCAGCAAACCCAGCAATCGCTCACAGAAATCGATGTTACCCTGGTGGAAGACAAGGACTGGGAACGCGCCTGGATGGACGACTTTCATCCTTTGCAGTTTGGAGAGCGGTTATGGATAGTGCCAAGCTGGCACCAGGCGCCTGATCCGGATGCCGCCAACCTGTTGCTCGACCCGGGCCTGGCTTTCGGTACGGGTACACATCCTACCACCGCACTGTGTCTGGAATGGCTGGATGGAAAAGATGTAAGCGGCAAACAGATTACCGACTACGGCTGTGGTTCCGGCATTCTCGGCCTGGCGGCCCTGCTTCTGGGCGCAAACCACGTTATTGGTGTCGATACGGATCCGCAGGCACTGGAAGCCAGCCGTGAAAACGCTCGTCGCAACGGCATAGACGAAGCCAGGCTGGATCTTTACCTGCCCGAAGATGAGCCGGATACCAGAGCCGACATAATGCTGGCAAACATTCTTGCGCAACCCCTGATCCGCCTGGCACCGCATCTGGCCAGGCTGACAAAGCCCGGTGGCGACCTGGTGCTCTCGGGCATTCTGTCTTACCAGGCCCGCGAAGTGATGGCTGCCTATGAGCCCTGGTTCATTATGAACGAGCCGGCACAGCGTGAAGAATGGGTCCGCCTCACAGGGCGGCGCAACGACAGATGACGAAGGCTGTCTTAACGACTAAACTCCGAGACTGGTAGTTCAGACGCTTTCAGGACCCCAAGCATGACCCAGAGTAGCCTGCAGACCCAGTGCCCGAAATGTCGCACCCGCTTTCGGGTGACCGACGAACAGCTTGGTATTGCCAAGGGAAAGGTGCGCTGTGGTCACTGCATGGAGGTTTTCAATGCGATTGAAAACAAGGTAGCCCCTGGCTCCCAGCTTGCATCGAAAACATCGTCTGACACCGACAGCAAAACACGGGGCGGGGGCGCTCTCCCGGATAGCTCCGCCAGCGGTTTTACCACTGACACCACGGAAGACGACTTCATCTTCGCGGATAATCCCGAAGAAGACGCGCAAGAGGGCCGTTATGCAGGCTCCAGGCTGACCTTCTCCGAGGATGAACTGAGCGACAGCTTTCGCAACTTCGACGACCGGGATGCCTCTGCGCAGGATGAACAGGACGACGAGCTCACAGAAGATGTTGACGAAAGCTGGGCCGAAGCCATGCTTCGGGAAGACGCCGGACCCGCGAAAACGGCGCCCGAGCCAGAGCCAGAGCCAGCGCCAGAGCCCAAGGCACAGCCTGACCCTGCACCCAAACCGGATACTGTAACAAAGCCGGAACCTGAACCCGATCAGGAGCCCCGGCCTGGGGACCATACCGGGTTTTACATTGATGACCAGCCGGACCCTTCGTTTGAATCCTTTGCCAACGAGCATGAGCCACGGCAGGCGAACGAGAACCTGCAAAGGGAAGAGCCACTCCAGGCAACGACACCATTTGGCGATCTCAGGCACGATCCCGTTTCTGTTGGCGGCAATAACAGAAGCTGGCTACGCTCTCTGGCCTGGTCGGTTATTGTGCTTGGCCTTTTGGGTTTTCTGGTTGCACAGATAATCTGGTTCCAGTTTGACCGGCTGTCTGCAATACCGGAACTGCGGCCGTTTTATGAAAAAGGCTGCGAACTGGTGGGCTGCGAACTGAAGCCCCTGATCAACGTCGATGCCATCCAGAGCCGCAAGCTGGTGGTTCGCACCGATCCGGAGAATCGCCAGCAGCTGGTGGTTGATGCGGTGATCATTAACCGCGCGGACTTCCAGCAACCGTTTCCGGCCATTGCCCTGACCTTCTCCAATCTCAACGGGGATGTGGTTGCCCAGAGCATTTTTACACCCGCTGAATACCTGGCCGGTGAAGCCGAAGAGCTCGACATAATGCCTGTGGAAACCCCCGTGCGCATTGCCATAAACATTCGCGACCCGGGACGGGATGCCGTTAATTACAACATCACATTCCAGCCTTACACGCCCTGAAAGCACCGGTCGGTGATCGGGCGGCGGGTAAGGCAGCCCACACCTCGCAGCACAAAAGTCAACCAGAAAGAGCGAAAAATAATCAGTTTTTTCGCTCTCCGGCCCCTTCAATCACAGCCCCCCCGGCGGTATCATTAGCGCCCTTCGGAACCGGTATCGGTCATTTATTAAGCAGCCGACCCACTCCGACTTTGGCTTACTCTGCTGTGATACGGATTCAGACCATGTTGCCAACGGCAAAAATCGGGCCGTACACCCTGCCCAATCCGCTGGTTGTTGCACCCATGGCCGGTGTAACCGATCGCCCGTTCCGGCTGCTTTGCCGCAAAATGGGCGCAGGCCTGGCGGTCTCGGAAATGGTCATCGCAGACAGCAAGCTCTGGCATACCCGTAAATCCAGAACCCGCATGGACCATGCCGGGGAACCCGAGCCGAGATCGGTTCAGATCGCCGGTGGCGACCCGGAAATGCTGGCCAATGCAGCTCGGCTCAATGCGCAATCCGGCGCCCAGATTATTGACATCAACATGGGCTGCCCCGCCAAAAAAGTATGCAACAAGGCGTCCGGCTCGGCACTGATGAAAGATGAAAACCTGGTACGCGAAATCCTGAATGCGGTGGTCAAGGCCGTCGATATTCCCGTTACCCTGAAAATGCGTACCGGTTGGGATGAAAACTATCGCAACGCACCGGCGATTGCCCGCATGGCCGAAGATGCCGGCATTCAGGCACTGGCCGTTCATGGCCGCACCCGGGCCGACAAATACAACGGCGAAGCAGAGTACGACACCATTGCCGAAGTGAAAGCCAGCGTTGGCATTCCAGTATTTGCCAATGGCGATATCACGTCACCGGAGAAAGCCCGCCGGGTTCTGGAACATACCGGCGCCGACGGCCTGCTTATTGGCCGCGCAGCACAGGGCAGCCCATGGATTTTCCGGGAAATCCTGCATTTCCTTGAAACCGGACATCATCTGCCCGCACCCCCGCTGCGCGAAGTGGAACAGATTCTGAGTGAACATCTGGACGCCCTGCACAGCTTTTACGGAGAGCTTATGGGCGTGCGTATTGCCAGAAAACACGTGGGCTGGTACCTGCAGGCCCACGACCCCGGCAAACAGTTCCGTAATCGCTTCAATACATTTAATGATGCGTCGGAGCAGAAAGACAGCATCCGACAGTATTTTTCAGGCTTACGAAATGGAGAGGAATTCGCAGCATGAGCGCTGAGACTTTGGCAAACAACCCCCTGAACACCCCGGCCAACGACGACAGTCACCAACTGCAAACGGTGAACAGCAGCGGTAACACCGTTACCCTGCGCGACCATGTTGAAGTGGCGCTGAAGAACTACTTCGCCCAGCTTGACGGAGCGCCCGTTACCGAAGTGTACCAGCTGGTACTTTCAGAGGTAGAAGCGCCCCTGCTTGAGCAGGTAATGAAATACACCCGCAACAACCAGACCAAGGCATCCACCATGCTCGGCCTGAACCGCGGAACCCTGCGCAAGAAACTCAAGCAGTACGGCCTGCTATAATCCAGACACCCTGACTTGATGAGGGCCTCCGGAATCCGCTTCGCGAGGCCCCTGTTCGTTCACCCCAAGTGAAGAATGAGACCCCATGGCAAACCAGGCTAACACCCCCGTTCGTCGCGCACTGATCAGCGTCAGTGACAAATCCGGCATTGTCGAGTTCGCCCGCGCCCTCACCGGCCGCGGTATCGAACTGCTATCCACCGGAGGCACCTTCCGTCTCCTGCAAGAAAACAGCGTTCCTGTTACCGAGGTATCGGACTACACCGGGTTTCCGGAGATGATGGACGGCCGGGTGAAAACCCTGCACCCGAAAATCCACGGCGGCATTCTGGGCCGCCGGGGCACCGACGACGCCATTATGGGCGAGCACGGCATCGACCCCATTGATATGGTGGTGGTAAACCTGTACCCGTTCGAATCCACCGTTGCCAACCCCGACTGCGACCTGGCCACCGCCATCGAAAACATCGATATCGGCGGCCCTACCATGGTGCGTGCCGCCGCCAAGAACCACAACGATGTGGCCATTGTGGTCAACACCTCGGATTACAACAGGGTTCTGAAAGAGCTGGATGAAAACGATGGCCTGTTGAGTCACAGCACCCGCTTTGACCTGGCGGTAAAAGCCTTCGAGCATACCGCAGGCTACGACGGTGCCATTGCCAACTACCTGGGTGGCCGCACAGCGGACAACAACAACGCCGACTTCCCCCGCACCTTTAACGCCCAGTTCGTCAAGGTGCAGGACATGCGCTACGGCGAAAACCCGCACCAGCGGGCGGCTTTCTACGCCGAGCGCAACCCGAAAGAAGCCAGCGTTGCCACGGCCAAGCAACTGCAGGGTAAAGAGCTCTCCTACAACAATGTGGCAGACACTGACGCGGCTCTGGAGTGCGTCAAGCCCTTCGCGGACCCGGCCTGTGTCATCGTCAAACACGCCAACCCATGCGGTGTGGCGATTGGTGCGGATATCCACCAGGCCTATGACCTGGCCTTTGCCACCGATCCCACCTCGGCCTTTGGCGGCATCATTGCCTTCAACCGGGAGCTGGACGCAGAAACCGCCAGGGCGATCATCGACCGGCAGTTTGTGGAAGTCATTATTGCACCCACCATCGCACCTGAAGCGGTAGAGCTGGTGGCGGCCAAAAAGAACGTAAGGCTACTGGCCTGCGGCGAGCTCAATGGTGAGCGCACCCCGTCCATGGACTACAAGCGCGTAACCGGCGGCCTTCTGGTTCAGGATCGTGACCTGGGCATGGTGGCCATGGCCGATGTGAAAGTTGTGACCACCCGCCAGCCCACCGAGCACGAACTGAACGACCTGCTGTTTGCCTGGGAAGTGGCGAAATACGTCAAATCCAACGCCATTGTTTACGCCCGCTCCGGTCGCACCATTGGTGTTGGCGCGGGCCAGATGAGCCGCGTTTACAGCGCCCGCATTGCCGGTATCAAAGCCGCTGACGAGAATCTGGAAGTGAAAGGCTCCGTCATGGCCTCGGATGCCTTTTTCCCGTTCCGGGATGGGATTGATGCAGCCGCCGAAGCCGGCATTACAGCGGTGATCCAGCCCGGAGGTTCCATGCGGGATCAGGAAGTGATCGACGCAGCCAACGAACACGGCATTGCCATGGTATTTACCGGTATGCGCCATTTCCGGCACTGATACGACACTTCGTAAACGTCTAGGGTAGCGAAATATGAACATTCTGGTAATCGGCAGTGGCGGGCGTGAACACGCTCTGGCCTGGAAGGCAGCCCAGTCTCCGGATGCGGATACGGTTTTTGTGGCGCCGGGTAACGCGGGCACAGCCCGCGAGCCGGGTATTGAAAACGTCGACCTGGACGTTATGGACCTTGAAGGGCTGGCCAAATTCGCCGCTGATAACAGCGTTGGCCTCACCATCGTTGGTCCGGAAGCACCGCTGGTGGCCGGCATTGTCGATCTCTTTGAAGAGCGCGGCCTGCGCGTATTCGGCCCCAGTGCCGGCGCAGCGCAACTGGAAGGTTCCAAAGCCTTCACCAAGGACTTTCTGGCCCGCCAGAAGATCCCCACGGCCGGTTACGGCAACTTTACCGACGTAGACCAAGCTCTGGCTTATGTGCGTGAACAGGGTGCCCCCATTGTGGTCAAGGCAGATGGCCTTGCCGCCGGCAAGGGTGTCATCGTAGCCATGACCCTTGAGGAAGCCGAAAATGCCATCCGTGACATGCTGGCAGGCAACGCCTTTGGCGAGGCAGGCAGCCGGGTTGTCATTGAGGAATTCCTCAACGGCGAAGAAGCCAGCTTTATTGTGATGGTGGATGGCGAGCATGTGCTGCCCATGGCCACCTCACAGGACCACAAGCGCGTAGGCGACGGCGACACCGGCCCCAACACCGGTGGCATGGGAGCCTACTCCCCTGCTCCGGTGGTGACCGCTGAGGTGCACAAGCGCATCATGGACGAGGTTATCTACCCAACGGTGCGCGGCATGGCTGCCGAGGGTCATCCCTACAAGGGGTTCCTGTACGCCGGCCTGATGATAGACGCAGCCGGAACCCCCAAGGTCATCGAATTCAACTGTCGCTTTGGTGATCCGGAAACCCAGCCGATTCTGCTGCGGATGAAGTCCGATATTGTCGAACTCTGCCAGGCGGCCATTGATGGCAAACTGGATCAGTGCAGTTCGGAATGGGACGAGCGTGCCGCCGTGGGCGTTGTGCTGGCCGCAGGCGGGTATCCCGGCAGTTACAACAAAGGCGATGTTATTTCCGGCCTGCCGGAAACCGAAACAGAGGGCGAGAAAGTATTCCACGCAGGAACCACTCTCAAGGACGGCCAGGTAGTGACCAGTGGCGGTCGGGTGCTGTGCGCAACGGCACTGGGCAACACCGTGACAGAGGCCCGGCAACGGGCCTATCAACTGGCTGAAAAGATCCGCTGGGATGGCGCATTTTATCGCAAGGACATTGCATATCGGGCCATTGCCCGCGAGCAGGTCTAATCGCTTGACCGGAACCCGGGCCCGGCCATTGACCGGGCCTTTTTTTGGAGTAGTGTAAATCCGCCCCGGGAAAGAACGATACACAGACTCCAGGAACCATTCAGATGCTGCAACGATCGCCTTTTACTGCCGTTTTTCTACTTTTGTCCGTCCTGCTCGTAAGTGCTTGCTCCCGTCACGACCTTTATGAAACGGCCATTAACTTTGAACGCTCCGCAGCCGGACTTGAAGCAGACGAGATTACGGTGGGTGATCTGAACATCGCTTACCTGCGGAACACCAAAGCCAACAACGGCGATACCATTGTTCTGGTGCACGGGTTTGGCGCCAACAAGGATAACTGGACGCGCCTTGCCCGGGAGCTCACCGATGATTTCAACGTTTACGCTGTAGACCTTCCGGGCCACGGTGAAAGCAGCAAACCCCTGGACCTGGGCTATCGCCTGGAAGACCAGGTTGGCCACCTTGCCCGTATTCTTGACGCTCTGGGTATCCGGGACATGCACATGATGGGTAATTCGATGGGCGGCGGCATCACCGCCCTCTATGCCGCAACCTACCCGGAACAGATAAAAACCGCTGTCCTGTTCGACCCGGCAGGCATTCTTGAGTATGAAAACGAAATGGTTAGCATAGTGCTCGCCGGCGACAACCCCCTCATTCCCAGCAAGCCGGGTGATTTTGAACGCCTGATGGATTTTGCGATGGAAGAAAAACCCTTTGTACCCTGGCCGATTCTCGGTGTTATGGAAGAAAAAGCCATCGCCAACCTGGAGGTGAACAAGGTGATCTTTGCCGCCATACGTGATGCCGGCTTTGAATCAGACTTCCGTAATGCCATACAACGTATTGAAGACCCGGTACTTATCATCTGGGGCAAGGAAGACCGCGTAATTGACTACCGCAATGGTGAGGTTTTTCGGGAAGCCATTTCCGGTGCCAGGCTGGAAATACTGGAAGGTATTGGCCACGCACCGATGATTGAGGCTCCGGAGGCATCTGCACGCCTGTTCCTGGAATTTGCCAAACCCCGCATTGCAAAGGCCGGCTAAGGCAATCGTGCAGGAGGTTCTGTTGTTGTCGGCTTCAACGTCCCGAGAAAACAGGGTAGCCTTACACGAAAGTTAATCCGTTCCCCCTGAAAGAACCTCTCATGCCTGAAGCTATCTGGATTTCTTTTGCATTTGGCCTTGGCCTGCTGATCAAGGCCGTAGGCCTGCCACCACTGGTTGGCTATCTGGCGGCCGGTTTTGTGCTCAGCGGTCTTGCCGCCAGCCCCTCTATCGGCATCTCTGCCGAGCCCACCGCTGTGCTTGCACATATCGCCCACCTGGGCGTACTGCTGATGTTGTTTACGGTGGGCCTCAAGCTCAAGCTTAAATCGGTTATCAGCCCGGAAGTGATCGGCGGCAGCCTGCTGCACTTTGCGATTACCTGCCTGGTGTTTACGCCGGGGCTCTACCTGCTGATGGATATAAGCTGGTATGTGGCGTTCATGCTGGCCGTTGCCCTCTCCTTCTCGTCCACCGTACTGGCCGCAAAGGTACTGGAAAACAAGCGTGAGCTCAGAGCCTTCCACGGGCGGGTGTCCATCGGCATTCTGATCATGCAGGACCTGATTGCCCTGCTTGTTATGAGCCTGGCAGCCGGCCAGACGCCTTCGCAGTGGGCACTGATTGTTTTCGGCCTGCCATTGCTGCGGCCACTGCTGTACAAGTTACTGGATGCCAGCGGGCACGACGAACTGTTGGTTCTTCTGGGCATGTTGCTGGCACTGGTTATCGGCGGTATGGGTTTTGAAGCGATCGGGCTCAGTTCGGAACTGGGCGCCCTGGTCTTCGGTGCCATTCTGGCGAACCACCCCCGCAGCCAGGAATTGGCGAAATCCCTCTGGAGCGTGAAAGAGATCTTTCTGGTCGGTTTTTTCCTGCAAATCGGTATAGGCGGCCTGCCCGACACCAACGCTGTTATTTTTGCCATTGTGGCGGCGCTGGTGCTGCCCCTCAAGGGCATCCTGTTTTTCTTCCTGATGCTGCTGTTCCGCCTGCGTGCCCGCAGTGGCTTTCTTACCGCACTGGCACTTACCAACTACAGTGAGTTCGGGCTGATCGTTGCCAGCATCGCGCTGCCGGAGTGGCTGATCCCTCTGGCAATAACGGTAGCGCTTTCTTTTTTGATTTCCGCCCCCCTGAACCGGCTCGCTCACCCACTGTACGAACGCTTTAGCCATCGCCTTGTGCGCCTCGAGAGCCACCAGCGGCACCCTGATGAACTACCCATCTCCCTGGGCGACACCCGTGTTCTGGTCATGGGTATGGGGCGCACAGGCACAGCCGCCTATGACTGGCTGCAAACTACGGAAGCAAGGCTTATGGCGCTGGATTCTGACCTCCCAAAGGTGGCACGACACCAGGCTAAAGGGAGGAACGTTGTCTATGCCGATGCCGAAGACAACACCTTCTGGGAAGCGCTTCATATGCCATCCGTGGAAGCGGTTATTCTTGCGATGAGCGATATAGAGGCCAAACTGATTGCAGCACGAATGCTGAGAAAGCTGGGCTTTACCGGCTACATTGTCGCCCACACCATGTACGCCGACGAAGCGGAACGCATCTGCGAAGCCGGCGCAGACGATGCTTATCTGACCATGAGCGAAACCGGCGTGGCGCTGGCCAGTCACCTGTTGGACAGGATTCCACCCGTACCGGCGCTGGTCTCAGACAAGGCGGGCTAAGCTCAGCCTGCGGACAGGGCACAGGTCCGGAAGCCGGTGTAAACATCGTTTCTCTGGGGCAGGTACGCCTGGCGGTAGGTACCACGAATCAGGCTGGATGATGTGGCACAGCTGCCACCACGGGTAACCTTGTGATCGCCGAACTGGAGCGTGGACATGAACGGATACATGTCCATGCAAAAGCCGTCGTAAGGAAAGAACTGGCTACTGGTCCACTCCCATACCGTGCCGATCATCTGCCGGCAGCCAAAGGGGCTGTCACCTTGCGGGTACTCCGTTACCGGGTTCCGGGCCATGGCGCTGGCGTTCATATCGGCGTGCGTGGCAGCCGGCGCCTCGTTGCCCCAGGGATACCTGCGGAAGGGCTCATCGTTGCGGTTAGCAAGCGCTGCCACTTCCCATTCGTATTCCGTGGGCAGGCGTCGCCCGGCCCAGCGGCAGTAGGCTTCGGCTTCCCAATAGCTGACATGGGTCACCGGAGCATCGGGGTTCAACGGCTGCCATTGATCGAATAACCGCTCTTGCCACTGGCCATCATGCCAGCGCCAGTACAGCGGGTGCCGGGGTGTTTGCAGCATCGGCCGGGGCGCGCATTGCGCCAATGCCACGTCGGTTGCTGTTCGCAACCATTTCTGACCACCAAACGACCACAGTTCCGGTTTCTGGTAACCATCGTCCTCGACAAAAGCCATAAACTCCTGATTACTCACCAGGCACCGGGAAATCGCGAACCCCTCCAGCCGCACCTCATGGCGGGGCTTTTCGGCGTCGAACGCGAAATCCTCATCCGCATAGCGCATGGAATTGCCGGGCATACCGATCAACCAGCGGCCAGCGGGAATAACCACATCCCCTCGCAAAGGCATGTCTGCCGCTGCTGCGGGGGCAAGACGCTGGACATTTGCACCCGCAGGCGCCGGATAAGCAACGGTCTGGCGGCACCACACCAGCGACTCTATGTGCATGTTCTGGTGAAAGATCGCATACCGATACAGGTAGAGGTCGCGGTCTGCCAGGGGCTTGCGCTCGATACGCTCCGCCATTTTGTTGTAGACATGATCGAAATAGGCCAGCGTCTTTTCAAGGCCGGGAAACAGATCCCGGCGCCAGCGATCCTGATGATCAATGTGGAACGAGTCCCAAAGGTCGTCCATGGAAGGATCAAAGCTGACATCGCCATCCAGAAGATTGAACACGAACACTTCGTAGAAAAAGGCGGCATGCCCCATTTCCCAGAGCGGCGGATTCACGCCCGGGTGATAGGGAACATCCAGCTGCTTTTCATCCAGGGTGATGATGAGTTCCCGGGTTCGTTTCCGCGCCAGCTCAAGCTCCGCCAGCAATTCAGCTTTTCGCATCTGTTCGGTTTCCATCATGGTTCGTCAAACGTGCCTCTTGCTTATACTATCAGGTCCAGACCAGCATAATGACCGGCACCGCAACGGCTGTGACAACGGCACTCAGGGGTAAACCGAGGCGCCAGTAATCACCAAACTCATAGCCTCCTGGCTCCATAACCAGGGCGTTGGATTGGTGACCAATTGGCGTCATGAACGCGCAGGAGGCGCCAACGGCAACCGCCATCAACACTGCATCCGAAGGTATCTGCAGTTCACTGGCCAGGCTCAGGGCAATAGGTGCGACCACAATCGCCGCCGCCGCATTATTGACTACGTTGGATAACAGTAATGTGCCCACCAGTATCATGACCAGCACGGAAGCTACCGACAGGTTCTCACCAAGCACCAGCATCTGAGCGGCTATAAGCCCGGCACCCCCCGTGGTTTCCAGAGCCTGGCCTACTGGTATCATGGCAGCCAGCAGCACAATCACCGACCAGTCGATTGACTTGTATGCTTCCGCTGCGGACAGGAGCTTGGCCAGCACCATGGTAACGGCACCGGCTACCAGGGCAACAGGTGCCGAGAGCAGCCCGGTAACAATGGCGGCAATACTCGCCGCAAAGATGCCGGACGCCTTCGCGGTATTGCGGGGAGAGCCCAGCCTCAGACCCCGTTCGGCCAATGGCAGACAACCCAGCTCAGCCAGAGTACCACTCAGCGAGTCCTCAAAGCCCTGCACAAGCAATATATCACCCGCGTTGAACCTGATGTCGCCAAGACGCCGTTTAAGCCGGTAACCCAGCCGCGCCACAGCAACAATATTCAGCTGGTAACGCTCCCGCAACTGCAGCCGGTTGGCGGTCTGCCCTACCAGCGAGGAGTCGTGAGCTATAACCGCCTCCACCAGGTGAAGTTCGCCTTTTGCTATCCGCATCGGCGCCGCCTTGTCGGTTTCGGCATTGTCGCTGCCGGCGGTCTTGGTTTCAGCGCTATCGCTGGTCTTGTCGCTACCATTTTCCACTTCCTCGTCATCAATGGCCTGTTGCGCAAGTTTCAGCCCCGTTTTATCAAGAAACGTCTGCAAACTGGTGGTATCCGCTTCAACCAACAGAACATCGCCCTCGCGTAAAATCTTGTATGTAGAGGGCACTGTAAGACGTTTCTCACCCCGGATCAGCGCGAGAACAACGATATCGGGCTCGTCTCCGGCGGCCGTTAACAGACTGTGCAAGGTCCCGCCCGCGTGCGGAGAGTCTGTTGGGATACGAAGCTCGGTAACGTACTCACCAATACTGAACAACTTGCTGTTAGCCGGGCTCTCTTCCCGACGGGGTGCAAGGCGCCAGCCGACCAGGGTAATGAAGGCGATCCCCGCCAGGGTAATTGCCACACCCACAGGGGCAAAATCAAACAGCCTGAAGGTGCCGCCCTCGCGGTAGGAGGCAATGATGATATTGGGCGGCGTACCGATAAGGGTCATGGTACCGCCCAACAACGACCCGAAGGCCAGCGGCATGAGCAACAATGAGGGGGAGCGCCCGGCTTCCCGTGACATCCAGATGGCGACCGGCATCAGTAACGCCAGCGCACCCACATTATTGATAAAACCGGAGCAAAGCGCGACCACGCTGGTCAGGGTAAGAACCTGAAGCGTCGGGCGATGGCCGATCCGGCCCAGCAGCCGTGCAATATTATCCACGACCCCGCCATTCACCAGCCCCTGGCTTATCACCAACACCGCCGCCACGGTAATCACAGCAGGATGTCCAAAACCGGCAAAGAGCTCTTCTGTTGGCACCAACCCGGTTATGGCGACCGCCAGCAGAGCGAGCATGGCTACCACATCAAAACGCAGGCGGTTCCACACAAACATGGCGAGGGTGGTTCCGAGTACCGCAAACACAATGCCTTGCTCGATACTCAAGGGTGACCTCCTGAGATTGGTTGAGTTACAGAATATATCAAAGCAAAGACAAAGTAGCGCAGACACGCGTTCACAGGTGAACACCGGCCCTCTGAATATGTCAGCGTTTTTTACAGTTCTTCGTTTGCGCCAAGTGCACGTCCTTCGCAAGCACTTGTATAACAATGCCTATGGGCGGCCTGGTACGTAGTCTGCGTGCAAGCAGAGAAGCAAAAAAACCTGTCTGTATCAGACAGTCATAGCTGGTCACACAGGACAGTGACCGGATTTTTCGTGGTTCCGGTTGACCAACGCAATCCTGGACGGCTGGCAGTCCCATTTCCGAGGCACTACTCCCCTGGAGGTTTGCCATGGTGGAAAAGAGACCGCTTGTTTGGTTATCAGCGGCAAACAGTAATAACTGCGTGCGAAAGGAACTGGAAGCAAACTGGAATCTGATTGATTTCAATCTTGACGAGCCGGTGCCCCTGTTCACCTGTGTTCCGGAAGGGGCCAGGGTGGGCGTGCTGGAATTCCCCAGTGTGCGTGGCGGGCGTATGCCCTGGCCGGAAAGCTGGCTCGAAATGCTGGACCTGAAATACTGGGTTGCCATAGCGCCCGAGCTGCCTGCCAACGGTACGCGGGCTGCACAGCTTATCAGCCGTTACTGTTCCGACTTCCATACACTGCCTGTGGACAGTCAACGCATCAGCATGGCGCTGGGACACCTCTGGGGTATGGCAGCAATTATAGAGCCTGCCAGCAGTTTTGTTCATGATGATTATCAGAATCTTGCACTGCTGGGCGACTCTCAAGCCATTCGGCATGTCCGCAGCCTGCTTCAGCGCTTTTCAACGACCCTGGAGCCGGTATTGATTTCCGGCGAAAGCAGCACCGGAAAAGAGGCTGCAGCCCGGTTTCTCCATTCACACTCCGCCCGTGCGGCGGGTCCGCTGGTTACGATTAACTGTGCGGCCCTGCCCACCAGTCTCACCCAGAGTGAGTTGTTCGGCTATGAAAAAGGTGCCTTTACCAGTGCGCTTAGTTGCCGACAGGGACGACTTGAGCAGGCAGATGGCGGCTCTCTGGTATTTTCCGGTATTAACGAGCTGAAACCCGAGCAACAATCGATAATCCTGCGTTTTCTCGAGGAAAGCCAGATTGAGCGTGTGGGCGGTAGCGCCCAGATAACGGTTGACTGCCGAATTATAACAACCACCAGCGAGCCCCTGCCTGATCTGGTTGCACTCGGTCGCTTCCGAAGTGATGTTTACTTCCGGCTTGGCAGCCTTGAAGTAAAGCTGCCTCCACTGAGAGACCGGCGAGAGGACATACTGACACTCGCCCGCTCACTGTTAGAAGCATTACCCCAGGGAGCTAATCCAAAACGGCTGAGCAAGGAAGCCAAAAAGTGCCTGCTTAGCCACTCATGGCCGGGCAACCTCCAGGAATTACAAAACCGGCTGCGACAAGGATGGTTGCTGAGCGAACGGTCTGTTATCCAAGCTTCGGATCTCGGGTTCAGCCCTCCGGGGTCAGGCGCCGATGCACTCTCCAGCCTCAGTCTAAAAGAGTTCCGCGACAGAGCCGACCGGCAGGCACTGCTGTGCAGCCTGCAACTTGCAAACCACAACATGTCTGAGGCCGCAAGACTGCTGAAAGTATCGCGGGCTTCCCTGTACCGCCTCCTCGACAGGCACAACTCGAATCCGCTTAACCACCCCGCCGACAAAAAGCCGGACCCGAAGGGAGATTGAACATGAAAGTCTATACCCCTGTGCTATTTGCTGTGAGTGCATGCCTGGTTTCTGCATCAACCATGGCAAAGCCGGAGCATGACGACGCTTCCGCTGCCCCAGGCCAGGCCGAACAGGATAGCGAACAGGCTACAGACATTGCCTCAATCACCGCTGATCGTGGCATTGTCACCCGGCCTGGTCGTTTCACCATCGAGCCTTCTTTCTCCCACGCCCACAGTAATGCTACCCAGGTTGCCGTAGAGGGCTATACCGTCATTCCTGCCCTGCTGATCGGCCTCATCAATATCTCGGAAGTACAGCGGGATATTTTTGTTGGGGCAATGTCACTCAAATATGGCTTCACCAGCCGGTTTGAAGCAGCGCTGAGAGTGCCCTACCTGAGCATCCAGGAAGATCTTCGGGAACGGGAAGCGTTTGAGGGCACCCCGGTAGATACCTTGCGGGAGTCTTCGGGCGAAGGCCTGGGAGACATCGAGCTGTCAGCCCGTTACCAGCTGAACGATGGCCTTGACGGCTGGCCCTACATCATAGGGTCGTTCCGGGTAAAAGCGCCTACAGGCGATAGCCCCTACGACGTTGACCGGCAGATTATTAACGATAGCCAGGGCAACCCCATAGGCGTTGAACTTGCAGAGCGGCCAACGGGCTCCGGCTTCTGGTCTTTCGAGCCGGGAGTATCATTCATCTATCCGTCAGATCCTGCCGTTCTTTATGGCAATCTCAGTTACGTTTACACCCTGAAGGACGAAAAAGGCTACGAGAATGGCAATACGGTTAACCCGGGGGATGTGGTGCGGTACGGGTTCGGCATGGGGTTTGCATTCAATGAACGGACGTCGTTCAGTCTGGGCTACGATCACTCGATTATCAGAAAGACCACCTACGAACGCGACATAGATCTGTTCAGCGCTAACTTTGACAGTATCCAGATCGGTTCATTGGCATTCGGGCTGTCTCAGCGGCTAACATCCAGCACAACCCTGAGCCTTACCGTCAATGTCGGAGTAACAGAGAATGCTCCGAACACTGAGATCACCCTGAAACTGCCAATCAGCCTCTAGTGTCCAAGAAACTGGAGGATGGGGGCCCGCAGGTTATCGGGGATTCGATAGCCTGCCCCCAGATTATTCAGTTCGATGTTCAGTTGCCGTGCATTCTGGATAACGGCGCTATTCAGGTCATTCTGGATCAGCGTCATCCACCCGCCATCGTTTGAGCTGGCTGAGACAAGCGCCTGCCCGTTCTGCCCGGAGTTGATAATACCAAGCACGGTCTCAACCCTGTGCGGCATAGCCTTACCACTGACCAACTGATTCAGATTCGGGATCGTCAGGCGATTGATCGCCAGGGTTTCGCCGTTCACAGAAACCACTTGCTCCAGCCCGATCGAGATCTCCAGATTGTCCAGACTGAAGCCACCCCTCTGTGCGGCCAGCTCATTGTCGCTCAGAGCCGGAGCTGAAAAAATTCCATCTGCCACTGCGGGCATTCCCGCAATTCCGAGAACAACGACCAGTCCTGTAATTGCACACCGCGGTAGGCTGACCATGGCGTTACCACTCCCTTGTTGATGGCCAATATGGCAGCGTATGACCGAGTGACGGCCCTTCCTGTGCTTTGAAAAGCGGTGCCCGGACAATCTGCGGCCAGTTTCCATCGGTGAGGAACCTGCTTCTTCCCTGCTGTATATTGCTGCGAATAACAAAGGCTGCGCCGTTCCAATACTCTTCAAACTCTGCTCTGGAATAGGCTTTAAGCCCCCGGGCCGGGTCGCCGACAAACACTTCGTCCTCACTGATCCCCTTGATCACAACAAAGTGCCGGAAACCGTTCAGATTCAAAAGAACAATAACCGGCAAGCGAACCTTGTCCCGCAGCCCCGTCAGTGGCATGCGAAAACCGTCAGCCTGATAACCTTCAGACTCCAGAAACCGTTTCATATCCAGCATGGAAAAGCCTTCCTTGCGAACCTTTTCCGGATCTGCCAACGAGAACATTCCGGAGAAGACTTCCTGCTCCGTGACTTCGTTATCGTAATGGTAGGTAAGTAGCGACGCGATCGCGGCAGAACCACAGCTGAAGTCGTACTGCTGCTGCATAACCGAGCTGAAACGCTGTTCCTTGAAACTGCGAACCTCCAACTGGAGTCCGCCATTCAGCCCCGGCAACATGACGGTGCCCGCAAAAGCAGTGGACCAGAGCATCGCAGCACCCGCTATGAATACAACAAGCCCCTGCTTCACCATGGCCCACCTCCTGTCAGCGATTGATAAGAATATTCACCTGAGTACTGTCCTGAATCACCACCTGGTTACCCGTGTTCTGGATGACCGTGGCAATACCACTCATATTCCCGAATGCGTGGTCTGAAATCATGTTGTTGCCGGTCATTGAAGGGCCCGACAAGGTATTTCCGGTGACCACCGCACTCTGTTGGTTGTCATTAAGCTGCACCTGGACAGGAATCCCCTGGCGACCACTAAACTGCTCCAGTTGATCTGCACTCATCGGGGCCTCGCTCATCCATTCTTCGGCTGCCATTCCGGCAACTGGCCCCATGACCATAATTAAACAGGCAATCCTCAGCATCCTTCTGATGACGTTAGTCATGACACGCCTCCCGGCAGAAGCCGGGCCACACCCTGAGGTGCGGCCCGCTTTGCTCACTGGGTGCCGCCGCCACCTGCGGACAGGTTGGACATGACACTCACGTTAGCCTGGGTAACACTGCCCACGCCGGCGTTCTGGGCAAAGGCACCAACACCGGTGAAGTTAGCCGAGCCTCCGGAGATCTCATTGGAAGCACTGACATTGGTGTAGGAATACCCACCGTTGGAATCACCATAGGTCACACTGGTGCCACTAACGCTGCCATTGAGGTCAGCATCATTCATGAACACCTCCAGCGAGAGATTCAGCTCGGTAACGCTGTTGTCAGAGCTGTCACTGCTGTCGCTGTTGTAGGAATCCGTGGCATTGGTGGAGTTGTCTGAACTGTCACTGTTACCACTGTCAGCGATCTTGAATGAATCATTGACATTGGTGCTGTTGTCGGAGCTATCCGAATTATCGGAGTTGTCCGAATTGTCGGAGTTATCCGAATTGTCGGAGTTATCCGAATTATCCGAGTTGTCGGAATTGTCGGAATTATCCGACGCATTGGTATTGCCACTGTCGGCAATTTTGAATGCGTCATTCACGCTTGTGCTGTTATCCGAGTTGTCCGAATTGTCTGAATTGTCGCTGTTATCGGAATTATCTGAGTTGTCAGACATATCATTTCCGCTGTCAGCAATCTTGAACGAGTCGGCAACATCGGTGCTGTTGTCTGAGTTATTCGAGTTGTCGGAGTTATCAGAGTTGTCGGAAGCATCGGAATTATCCGAGTTGTCCGAGGCATTGGTATTACCACTGTTGGCAATCTTGAACGCATCGGCAACATCCGTGCTGTTGTCTGAATTGTTCGAGTTATCAGAGCCGTCCGAGTTATCGGAGTTATTGGTGTTTGTGGAGTTGTTATTACCAGAGTCGGTATTGCCTGACTGATCGTTGTTGGCAGTGGAAGTATTATCCGCATTGGTGTTCGGATCCCCGTCTCCACCTTGCGCCGCAAAGGCGAAACCGGTAACACCCAGGCTCATTGCGATAGCAGCAGCCAGCAGTCCTTTTTTGGTATTCATGATGTCGTTTCCTTCTAGGTTATTGGCTTTTCCAGGAATCCGACCCAACCCGCTAACCTCCGAGCAAGCCAAGGTCCAGACCCATAACACGTAGAAAGCGATTCCCGTGCCAGAATAAGGCGACTGCAACCAAGCCTATATTTTTAAAGGGTTTTCAGGCTGGCGCTGCGGGAAGACCCGCCCTTGCGAAAACAGGAACTGTTCCAGGGATGACACAGCGTGAATGAGGGAAAAGCAGTAATAAGGCAGTTTTTCCACAATTTCAGCTACATACAAAGAACCTGCAGTGTAAAAAACAAAAAACCCCGCAAACTGTTTCCAGCTGCAGGGTTTTTGGGCCCCGGAATAAACCCGGGAGCGGGCACTACAAACCGTTCAATTAACCAAACTGGTTCATGGTGTTGTCAGCGCCACCGGCTTTCAGCGCAGCGTCACCTGCGAAGAACTCCTTGTGGTCGTCACCGATGTTGGAACCAGCCATATCCTGGTGCTTGACGGTGGCAATACCCTCGCGGATTTCCTTGCGCTGAACACCGGCAACGTATGCCAACATGCCTTCGTCGCCGAAGTAGCCTTTCGCCAGGTTGTCGGTAGACAGGGCTGCAGTGTGGTACGTCGGCAGAGTGATCAGGTGGTGGAATACACCCGCTTCACGGGAAGCGTCACGCTGGAAGTTACGGCACCACTCGTCAGCCAGCTTGCCCAGTTCGGTGTTGTCGTACTCTTCGCTCATCAGGTTGGCGCGGTCGTAGGCAGATACGTCCTTGCCTTCTTCCTGCATGGCGTCGAATACCTGCTGACGGAAGTTCAGTGTCCAGTTGAAGGACGGGCTGTTGTTGTAAACCAGCTTGGCATCGGGAACCACTTCCTTGATGCGGTTTACCATACCCGCGATCTGACCCACGTGCGGCTTCTCGGTTTCGATCCACAGCATGTCTGCGCCGTTCTGCAGGCTGGTGATGCAGTCCAGAACAACACGGTCTTCACCGGAACCTTCCTTGAACTGGAACAGGCCGGAAGCCAGACGCTTGGGCTTGACCAGCTTGCCGTTCTGCTTGATGACAACGTCGCCGTTGTTGATGTCTTCAGCCTTTTCGATAACATCGCCGTCAATAAAGCTGTTGTACTGGTCACCCAGGTCGCCGGGCTCGTCGGTCACGGCAATTTGCTTGGTCAGGCCAGCACCCAGGGAGTCTGTACGGGCAACGATAACGCCGTCGTCAACACCCAGTTCCAGGAACGCCATACGTACAGCGTTGATCTTGGACAGGAAGTCAGCGTGGGGAACGGTTACTTTACCGTCCTGGTGGCCACACTGCTTCTCGTCGGAAACCTGGTTCTCGATCTGGATGCAGCAGGCACCCGCTTCGATCATCTTCTTGGCCAGCAGGTAGGTGGCTTCGTCGTTACCGAAACCGGCGTCGATGTCCGCGATGATGGGCACAACGTGAGTTTCGTGGTTGTCGATCTTCTTGATCAGCTCCTCAGCCCTGGCAGTATCGCCCGCCTTCTCGGCAGCTTCCAGATCACGGAACAGGTGGTTCAGTTCCCAGGCATCTGCCTGGCGCAGGAAGGTGTACAGCTCTTCGATCAGGCCGGGAACTGCGGTTTTCTCGTGCATGGACTGGTCAGGCAGAGGACCGAACTCGGAACGCAGAGCGGCAACCATCCAGCCCGACAGGTACAGGTAACGGCGCTTGGTGGAACCGAAGTGCTTCTTGATGGAGATCATTTTCTGCTGGCCAATAAATCCGTGCCAGCAACCCAGGGACTGGGTGTACTTGGAAGAATCGGCATCGTAGGCAGCCATGTCTTCACGCATGATTTTTGCGGTGTATTTGGCAATGTCCAGGCCAGTCTTGAATTTGTTCTGGGCGCGCATGCGTGCAACGTGCTTGGGGTTGATGGCGTGCCAGGTCGGGTTCTGCTTCACGATGGAGGCAATGGTATCGACGTCTTTTGCGTAAGGCATGATCTCGATCCTTAGAGTGTTAATGAAAAGCGGTTAATAACGACAGCCTGGACAAAATACCAGACTGACGGGTTGTGTTGTCGAGTACTTTAGTAGCTTCGGATTTATAATTGAAATTTATATAATCTATTTCCAGCATTTTTCCTGTGAATACCAAAACAGAGCCTTACCACTCGACTTCCTCACTGGGTCCGGTCATTTTATCCATCCTGCAACGTGCTATGATTCAGCCGTCTGACCAGAATCATGGGCCCCAAACCCACGGACTACAGGGGTAGTCAGTGTACTATATCCGCGCTTTCGGCCAATCACTGCTGCACGCACTGAAAAATCTGTTCCCGATTGTGGTCGTTGTGGTGTTCTTCCAGCTTGTTGTCCTGCAACAAATGCCGGACAACACCCTGAGTATGGCCATTGGCCTGCTGATTGTCGCCGTCGGTGTAGCCCTGTTTCTCCAAGGCCTCGAGTTGTCCATTTTCCCGGTAGGAAAAAGCCTTTCCAACCAATTTGCCAGGAAAGGGTCAGTCCCCGTCCTGCTCTCGTTCGGCTTCGCCATGGGGTTTTCCGCTGTTATCGCCGAACCTGCTTTAATTGCTGTGGCCGAGCAGGCCCAGGGCATCAGTGAGGGCAAAATCAACGCATTCACCCTCAGGCTTCTGGTTGCCACCTCCGTTGGCCTGGTCATTGCGCTTGGTGTATTCCGGACCATCTTTGGTTACCCGCTGCACTGGTTCATGATTACTGGCTACATCACGGTGGTGGTGGTGACCTGGTTTGCCCCGCAGGAGATTGTCGGCCTGGCTTATGATTCCGGCGGGGTCACCACAAATGTTGTCACGGTACCGCTGATTACCGCATTGGGCATTGGTCTGGCGGCCTCTATCCGTGGCAGGAATCCGCTTACCGATGGCTTTGGCCTGGTTGCACTGGCCGTCATGGTGCCGATGATTACGGTTCAGCTTTACGGGATTGCGGTCTACAACGGTGACGGTTCAGACGGCGCGTTGTTAATGGTGCCCCAGTATGAGAGCGAAACCATTTCCGGCTTTCTGAAAATGCTTGTGGAGCTGGCGGGAATGCTCAAGGATGTAGCGCCCATCATTCTGACCATCCTGTTCTTCCAGTACATTGTGTTACGTCGCGGGCTGGCCAACCCGCCCAAGATCCTGTTCGGCTTTGTCCTTGTTATTCTCGGCCTCTACGCTTTTGTCGTGGGCCTGAGGCTGGGTCTTTTCCCGATTGGCACCAGTATGGCGGAACAGCTGATCGAGCAGGAGCGTTTCGGCTTTATCTATTTGTTTGCTTTCATGATCGGGTTTGCCACCACCCTGGCGGAACCGGCTCTGCTTGCGGTCGGCAAGCAGGCGGAAGAAGCTGCCTCCGGACGAATTAACGGCAACGCAATCCGGCTACTGGTTGCGCTCGGCGTGGCCACCGGCATCACCATTGGCGTACACCGGATCATTGCTGGCGACCTCATGCACTACTACATTATGAGTGGCTATACACTGGTGATCATCCTTACTGTTCTGGCGCCGAAATACATTGTGGCTCTGGCCTATGACCTGGGCGGAGTCACCACATCGGAGGTCACTGTGCCACTGGTGACCGCGCTGGGCATCGGGCTCGCATCCAACATCGAGGGCCGCAGTGTTCTGATTGATGGTTTCGGGCTGATTGCCTTTGCTTCCATGTTTCCCATTATCAGTGTGATGCTATACGCCATTACCATGCAATGGCTGGTAGATCGAAGAGGGCTGAGCTCATGAAATTTTCCGTATTAGTAGCGATTGTTCCGGAAGACCAGGAACAGGAATGTATCGATACTGCCCGTGAAACGGGCGCTGGCGGCATCACCGTGATGTCTGGCCGGGGTATAAGCAACACTGCCAAAAAGACCTTCTTCGGCTTTACCTATGACGGCAGCCAAAGCGTTCTTTTGATGGTGCTTGAAAAAAGCTTGTCACTGCAGGTTCTGAAAGCAATCCAGCGCTTGCTGATGCCGGCGGAACATGATTCCCAGGGCCTGGTCTTCACCCTTCCGCTGGAGCATCTTGGCGGCATTGACGTGTCCCAGTTCCAGAAATTCGAACAGCACTTGAAAGACAATCTCTGAGGAGCTTCAGGCATGAAACTGGTTAAAGAGGTGATGGTAAGCAACGTAATTTGTGTGTCCCCTTTCGCCACGCTGCGCGAAGCCCTGCGGCTGATGAAGAAACACGGCGTAAAATCCCTGGTGGTCGAGAAGCAGCATCCCAGCGATGCCTACGGGCTGATCACTTACACCAATGTTCTGAAAACCGTGGTGGCCGAACAGGGCGACATCGACCTGCTGAACGTGTACGACGCCTGTGCCAAACCCGCTCTGGCTGTAGGCAAAAGCCTGGAGGTACGACAGGTTGCAGCCTTGATGACCGAGCATCGGGTGAAGCGCGTTCTGGTGCTGGAGGATAATGACCTGCTGGGTTTCGTTGCTATGGATGACATTATGACGGTGCTGCTGGAGCAGGTTGACTAGTGCAACACTGCATCACCTCACAGGCGCGGAAAATCAGGGATTGCTGAAGCAATACCGGGCCTTGATGCACCGAGCCCGATAGCGATGCCCCTCAACTTAGTGATAAAACCACAATCCGGTCTTCGGCCTTCAGATCCAGCAGTTGTGTTCTCCGCGGGTTCATCTGCAGATGCCGCCCGTGTTCATCGGCCGCCACCCTGAACACACCCAGCGCGATCTCTCCCCGGTTGGCGACGACCTTCTCCAGCAACTGGAAATCAAAACTGGCTGGCAGCGGGTAATTCCGGGGGTCACGAAACTGGATTTTGGCTCCGCCCACCGTAAACAACTCATCCAGCACCACCCGGAGTTCCCGGCGCAGGGCCACCTGTGCCAACACGTGGCTCAGAATCATCGGGCTGATCAGCATTTCGCTCTTGTGGCCAAAAAGCAGATTTCGGTTATCAGGATCACTCAGTTCCATGATTACCTGCGGCCTTTGCAACGACTCAGCCAGGATATCTTCCAGTTGCAGGTAACCCACCATGGCACGGGCATCTGCCTCTTCCCCGGAACCAATGCGGTCGCTGCTCAACAGCATGACGGTATCATAGCCGGCAGGATCCAGTTTTCTGAGGTCTTCCTCCACCATGTAATCGGCTTCCAGCAAGCGACCGTTGACCTTGTCCAGATCAACGCCATAACGGGCAATCTCCCGCTGTCGCTCTTCCAGTGGTGTGGCCGACACCATGTCCAGCTCAAAATGCCAGTCGCCATAACTGCCAAACTCCGCCGCCAGGCTGGGTACTTTGCGATTCCAGCCCAGCACCAGTACTCGATGGGTGCCTTGTGTCCTGTGCTTTAAAACCCGGGCATTGCCACGCTCAACCCGCGCCAGCGGTTCGGCTTTAGGATCTGCGCCGGTGTGCCGGTAATCGCGGGCGAGCAAAACCACGCGATCTTCATGGCGAACGACAGTGTCAGACGGGGCCAGCAAATTTACTTGCCAGCCACCGCCGGCGGCGGGATGAAGCAAGCCAAGAACAATCGCATAGGGTCTTTGTGTCGCAAGTTCCGCCAAAGTCAGGCCCTCTGCCGTTTCTCCACCACGCACAAAAATCTCGTTACCGTCTCCAGCGGTGAGCAGCTCGTTGTAGACTTCCGACAGATCGGGATGTAATGCGTTCTGCACCATCAACCTGCTGATGGTGACATCGCCCGCCACCACTTCCACGGCACCCGGGTAGGCACGCTCGATCACCCGTAATTTACGCATGTCCTGAATCTCGGCCACCACAAACGGCAAAGGAGCGTTCAGATGCCGGGCCTGCGCCGCAATGGAGAGGAGTGCCTTGACGGTTTCCACATCGGAGGTCACCAGGCTGCCAGCACTGTGCACCTGGCTGGGCACAATCACTGCCGCGGCATCCAGGCAGGCCACCCGGTGCAAAGCATCGGGCTGGATGGCCGAGCCACTTCGCAAAATAACCTCACGCGCCCGGCGGCCCACACCCGGCTCGATTCGCAACTCGTGCAACTGTGCTGCACTGACTTCTTCTGCCAGAACCACCAGGCGGAGTTTCTGGGTGTCATGCCTCTCCAGAAACCGGCGCATACGGCCCGAGGAGCCCAGTAACTCCGAAAGCAGTGGCAGGGTCTGGCTGGTCCAGCCCAGGACTACCACATGGTTTTTCAGGGGAACCGGGGTTAGCCCGCGTTCGAGGTCTGCCATTTTGGCAATCAGCCAGCGGGTCAGAATGGCCACCAGAGTGCCCATGAACACCACATACCCGCTGATGGTCAGCAGGGTTGAGACAAGGCGCTGCCAGGTGCCTACATCGTCACCCAGATAACCCGGGTCGGTGAGACGCAGAAAAGCCCACCAGACAGCGGATCCCGGATCATCAAACTCACCTCCCTGGGGCACCACCAGCAGGCCGCCAATGAGGGAAATCAGGCCGATTAGCACACCCACCACCAACAGCTGGAAACCGGCGCCTTTTACCAGCTGTCGCTCAACAATAAACTTCACCCGGTCGACTACACGAAAAGGCAGCATGGCGGTCTTTTTCATCAGTTTGATCCGTTAGGCCGTAAAGGCGTTGAACTGGCCCGGGCTATGGATGACAAAGGTAAGGCCAGTGCCTCCCGCAGCGACGAAGTAAACTGTAAAACCCCTTCCACAGGCCCAAGGCCGCCGCGGGCGAGCGTGCGCTGAGGCTGGGTCTGCAGGTCGGCAATGACGATGCGGGTGCCGTCATTCTGGCAGGTGGCAACCAGCTTATTGAGGGCTGACAGGCCACCCGCATCCAGAACCGTAACGCCATCCATGTACAGGATGAACCCCTCTACGTCCCGGGAAAGCTCTGCGAGTTCGCCGAAAATCCGGTCTGCCGCCGCAAAAAACAACGGGCCGTTAATTTTGAAGACCCGCCAGCCCGCAGGCAGATTCTGGTCACTGACCCGCTTGCCCGTGGTGATATCGGTTACCTTGGTCATCTCGGCCATTTCGCGCATGAATAACACCGCGGCCAACAAAACGCCGGTGGTAATGGCGATCACCATATCCAGCGCAACTGTAAGGGAGAAGCAGGTGAGAAATACCAGTACATCACTGCGTGGCGCGGTTTTCAGCAGACGCACAGCCTTGGGCGCTTCACTCATGTTCCAGGCCACCATAATCAGCAAAGCTGCCATGGCGGGCATCGGCAGGTAGGCCAACAAGCCCGCCAGTGATACCAGGGCCAGCAGAACCACTACCGCATGAACCATGGCGGCAACCGGCGATTCCGCGCCGGCACGGTAGTTTGCAGCAGACCGGGCTATGGCAGCCGTGGCGGTAATGCCTCCGAAAAACGGCACAATAATGTTGCCCAGGCCCTGCCCCATCAGCTCACTGTTGGCGCTGTGGCGCTTACCCGTCATACCATCGAGCACTACGGCACAGAGCAGGGACTCAATCGCGCCAAGCATGGCAATGGCAAACGCCGCCGGCAATAGCTCCCGCACCATGTTCCAGGACAAGCCGATTGCCTCACCACTGGCATCCGCCTGCTGCCAGGGCCAGGCAAACTCCGGCAGAAACGGCGGGATTCCGGCACCTGTGCCGCCATCCGGCAGTAAATAGCTGAATCTTGAACCTATGGTGTCCACGCCGGCGCCATTGGCATTGAGCCAAAATGCCAGCAAGCTGCCAATAATTACCGCCGGCAAATGAGGCGGCACCGGAGTTTTCAGGCGCGGCCAGAGCAGCATGACCGCCAGCGTAACCACGGCAACCAGCGCGCTCATGGTATCCAGTGCGGGAAAACTCTGCGCCAGCACTGCCAGCTTGTCCCAATAGTGCTCAGGCATACTCTCTACCGACAGGCCAAAAAAGTCTTTTACCTGCAGGGTTGCAATGACTACCGCTATACCGCCGGTAAATCCGAGGGTGACGGATTCGGGTATGTACTCAATAAAACGGCCCAGCCGCATGACCGCCATGATCACCAACAGAACACCGGACATCAGGGTTGCCAGCAAAAGGCCACCAAGGCCGTAGCTCTGGGCGATGGGATAGAGAATAACAACAAAAGCCGCGGTGGGGCCGGAGACACTGAACCGGCTGCCACCCGTAAGGGCGATAATAAAACCGGCAATAAAGGCTGTATAAAGACCATACTGGGGCGCAACGCCACTTGCGATAGCCAGCGCCATGGCAAGGGGGATGGCGATAATGCCCACTGTAACGCCAGCCATGAGGTCCCGCAGAAAGCGGCGGCTGTTGTATGGCTGGTCAATGCAGGCTTCCCGGAAGGCGTGGGCAAGCCGAAGTGAAAAAAGATGAGCTCGATGGGGCATACTGGCCTCGTGTCTGGGAATTCATACAAGTAGCGAGGCCCTACATCATATATAATTTTGCCATGAAAAGATCATACGTCGCCGTGCTGGCTATACTGATCAGCGGCCTGACCGGGTGCGCAGCCATGACACATTCCAGCGAGAGCCATACCCTGGCAAGACCACAAACCCTTTACGAGACGCGCCTGATTGATGCCGCTGACGGCACCAGGCTAAGCGTGGATTTGCTGGGCCAGAGGCTTGCCCTTGCCGATGTGGTGGTGATTGGCGAATACCACGGCCACCAGGCTGCACATTTGTTGCAGTCGCAGATACAGGCAGCGCTCTATCGCCGGCAACCGCGGCAGGTGTTGTCCATGGAACAGTTCAACCTGGACAACCAGCCCGCTGTGAATGCCTACCTGAGCGGTAAGACCGGCGAAACCGAATTCATTGAGGACAGCAACGCCTGGGATAATTACCGCGCTTCCTATCGCCCGCTGATCGAATTTGCACGCCAGCAAAACCTGCCTGTGGTTGCCGCCAACGCCCCCGCCGCCATTGTACGCTGCGTTGGTCGCACAGGGCCGGGTTACCTGGATAAGCTGTCTGCAAGCGAACGGGCACAATTGCCCGACAACCCGTTCATGGACACGCCCGCCTACCGCAAAAAATTCGATGCCGCAATTGCCGGCTCCCACGGCGCAGCGGATGAAGCCATGGGCAAGCGCATAAACAACACCTATAAAGCCCAGCTACTGCGGGACAACACCATGGCAAGCCGCATACTCGCTGCCCTGGATGCGCACCCTGGCGCCCAGATTGTTCACACCACCGGCACATTCCACAGTGAAGAGCACCTCGGAACCGTTGCCCTGCTCAAACAGCGGGCCCCGGACGTTTCGGTGGCCGTGATTTCACCGGTAATATGGCCGGCGAATGCCGAAAAGCCGCCCTTGCATGAGAACCGCAACAAAGGCGATTTTCTCTACTTCATCCAGCCTTTGCCGGAGGAGTTCCTGGATGAAGACCGCGAACATAAAGCGATGTCTGCAAGATTCCGACGACCGCCTGAAGACAACTGCCCGGGAGATTCTCGATGAAAGTGATTGTTGCCCTCATTCTGGGTTTCAGCGCCATTATTTCAGCCTCACTTATCAGTGAAGGCCTAACCGATCTGCGCACCGGTGATCGTTACGTAACCGTGAAAGGTGTAGCGGAGCGTGAAGTCACTGCCGACCTGGCCCTATGGCCGATCCGTTTTGTGGCCACCGGCGCCAGCCTGAGCGATGCTCAGGAAAAAGCCCGCAGCAGCCGCAACGCCATCATGGCGTTCCTGAAACTGCAGGCCATCAGTGACAGCGCAGTGGAACTGCAGCGGCTGGACGTGACCGACACCAGGGCCAATCCTTATCAGGACAACAATAACGAGCAGAAATTCATCATCAGCCAGACCCTGATGGTGCGCAGCGAAAATATTGAGAAAATCCGCCAGGCCGCTCAGGGTGTAAGCGATCTGGTGGATTCCGGCGTGGTGCTGTCATCCGACTACGGCCCGAGCGGGCCGGTCTATCTGTTTAACGGACTGAACGATATAAAACCCGCCATGATTGCAGAAGCAACCGCTGCCGCCCGTGAAGCTGCCAGCCAGTTTGCGAAGGACGCCAAAACCGAACTGGGTGATCTGCGCCGGGCCAATCAGGGCGTATTCCAGATACTGGCCCGGGACCAGGCTCCGGGAGAGTCCCAGCAACAGCAACCGGTAAAAACGGTGCGAGTGGTTTCAACCGTTGAGTATTACCTCCAGTAATGCCCTCAGGGATCATACCCGGGAACCCAGTAACCTTGAGCGCTCCTACTGGGTCCGCACCATCTCGTCAGTAACCTGATATTCACCCACCAGCCAGCGCAGTATTTCGCTGGCGGCCGGGTGATCATAGGCATCGTAGGTGCGCATCAGGCTTTGCCGCTTTTCCTCGCTGATACGCCCAAGGCCTGCATCCTGCAACACCGGCAGGTCGGCATGGAGCTGTTCTGCCATCTCCCGCCCAAGCACTTCCTTTGCAGCCTGGCGAAATGCCTGCCCGTACTGGTAATCGGAACCCTGGCGATAGGACTCGGCCAGGGTTATTGCAGGAATAGTGGTTAACGCCGGCTGCAGCGCCGGGTTAATGCCATGGCCAGACAGATAGGCGCCGTTCGCCGCCGGGCGACCGGTAAATGCCCGCAGGTGCAGGTGCTGTGACATGCGATCACCGTCATTCACCGGGTAGTTGTCCCAGAGCACAGGCTTGCGCCCGAGCCGCTCGCTTACACGTTTGAGGTGGCCGGGAGAAATCTCTCTGGAGCACACTTCCTCTCCGGTCCAGAACACCTGAATTTCATGGTTCAGCAGTCGACCAAGGGTCTCCAGATAAGCTGACGGACGCTCACCAAATGCCCGGTCCAGCACAGGGTCGTCAGAATAATAACTGGGACATATGGAAAGCAGGGGTGCCTGGGTACGTTCGCGAATCCAGTGCATGATCTCCACCTGGGTTTCCACTAGCGCAGGCGTATCGGCACGCATGTCGTCGAACAGAATGGCCAGTTCATCCAGGCCGATGCGATCAAGCAGTTCAAGCTTTTTCGCGAGTGCCTGCCGGGCAGCATCGTTAAATCGGTTGAAGATCTTGTATGGACTCAGCCCGACGCCAAAACGCAGCCCATGCTTGCGGCAAAAGCGACCGAACTCCGCCAGCTCCGATGCCATTTCCGGCGGGTGGGGTTCCTGCCAGCGCCGGCGCAGAAAAGCGTCGGCTTTGGGTGCATAAAGATAAAAGCCGTAACCGTGCGGCGCCAGCGCACGCACCAGCTGTTGTCTTTCCTGCCAGTTCCATACTGGCCCATAGAAGCCTTCGATAATGCCCAGTGTTGTGCTCATAACCCTCTCCCTGATGTATTACCACATGGTATACCTACGGCAAGCGAATGGTATATCGCATCCGTATTCCCCACGGCAATAGCCGGCTACTATATACAAAACCATCACGGAAACTGCCATGATCGCCACCCAGACCATGATCGCTTCCCAGACAAGGCTGGGCAGTCTTGACGCATTGCGCGGCCTCGCAGCTCTGGGCGTGGTGCTTTTTCATTACCTGCCCTATTACAACGAGCTATTTGGCCATTCATTCAGGTTGCCACAGCTGCTGACAGACACATTGCTGTTTGGCCGTTACGGCGTGCATCTTTTTTTCATCCTCAGTGGCTTTGTCATCTTCATGACCCTTGAGCGTACCCGCAATGCCGCCTGGTTTGGCCTCGCCAGAGGTGCACGGCTGCTGCCTGCCCTGTGGACCGGCATTGTTCTCACCTTCGTATCGGTACACCTTCTGGGCCCGGAAAGCCGTGCTGTAAGCCTTGAAACTGCGCTGCTTAACGCAACCCTGCTGCACGAGTACCTGGGCGCCGAGCACGTGGATGGCGCTTACTGGAGCCTGGTAATAGAAGCCACGTTCTACAGCTGGATGGCGCTGTTTTTCTACTCTCTTCGCGACTGGACCAAGCTGCGCCTGGTTTTCCGGGTCTGGATGCTGATCAGCTACGCCGGCGTAATCTGGTGGAAGCAGATACCCGAGAGCATGGAATTTCTGATCAAGGATCTGATGTTTGTGAAATACGCTCCGTTGTTTATCGGCGGCATCCTGATATACCGCATCTACCGATACGGGCGACCGGCAACCGGAGATGCCATATTGCTGGCACTGGCTGTGTGCCATGGTCTGCTGGCGTACAAAATGCCCTACAGCCTTTTTGTACTGGGTTGCTTCACGGTGTTTGCCCTGGCCGTCGCCGGGCGCTTGAATTGGCTGGCAAACCGTCCCATGCTCTGGCTCGGCAGCCTTTCATACAGCCTGTACCTGGTGCATCAGAACATTGGCTATGGCGTGATTACCTGGAGCTACCAGGCGGGCCTGCCCGGCTGGCTCGGTGTCTGTCTCGCCCTTGCCACTGCATTGCTTCTGGCTTCTGCTATTCACTACAGTATTGAAAAACCCGCGTTGCGACAGTTCCGGGCCTGGCGAAGCCGTGCAGAAACAACCCAGACCCAGGCAGCAACTGCCAGGGCAATCGACTAGACTGTTGTTCAGTCACTGTTCTGAACACATACCTGACCGATGGAGCTAGGCCATGGAGATAAAAACCTTTGAGGACCTGATTGACTGGACCCGCCAACTGCACTCGCATCTGGCAAAATGCCTGCACGAATCTGCCGGAAAGCACAATAATGAACGCGCCAGTGCCCTGCTGGACTACATTGCACGCCATGAGTCATTGCTCGCGGAAGCTGTGGCGGAGTTTGAAAAACAGGCCGACCCCAAAGTTCTGCACACCCGCCTTTATGATTATCTGAATCACAAGCCTTTCACGCCGGGCCAGGCCTGTGATGCAAGATTCACAACCCTCGGGTTTGAAGACATAGCGCGGGAAATTTTCGAGTTCCATGATCAGGTGATGGATCTTTACGATTCGCTCATTGGCAAGGCAGAGATCGAAGGCGCCAAGACCCTCCTGGAAGATTTGCTGGCACTGGAGAAACACGAAGCCATGCAGCTGTCCAGCCAGATTGGCAGAATGAGAGACATCTGACGCCAACTACGACCTAAGTCTTAGGCGGGGCGATTTTTCATTTCGTCGGTTTGCAATACTTGCTAATGTGAACCAGTTGTGAGGCTTCCGTCAGAGAAGCCCATGCTCTACCCACAAAAATGACAAAAGGATACAAGAGCAATGAAAATCCGTTCCGTTTTCTCTGCGGCGGTGCTCGCCGTGGCAGCAACTTTTGCTTCTACCCAGGCCCTGGCTCAGGAAACATTTACCCTCAAACTGGCCGAAACCTGGGGGCCGAATTTCCCGATTTTCGGAGACACCACGAAGAATTTCGCCAAATCCGTTGAGGCCATGTCGGATGGGCGCCTGAAGATCCGGATAGATTCGGCCAACAAGCACAAGGCTCCACTTGGCGTTTTCGATATGGTCAAGGCGGGGCAATACGACATGGGGCACTCGGCTTCATACTACTGGAAGGGCAAGGTTCCAGAGACCCTGTTTTTCACCAGCATGCCATTCGGCATGAACGCCATAGAACAGTACGCCTGGTTCTACCATGGCGGCGGCATGGAACTGATGCAGGAAGTGTATGAACCTCATAACATGCTGTCCTTCCCCGGTGGTAACACTGGCGTTCAGATGGGCGGATGGTTCCGCAAGGAAATCAAATCGCTGGATGACCTGGATGGGCTGAAAATGCGTATCCCGGGCTTCGCCGGTGAAGTCTTTGCAGAAGTAGGCGTTAACCCCACCAATATCGCTCCGGGCGAGCTGTACACCGCGCTTGAGCGTAACACCATTGATGCGGTTGAGTGGGTAGGCCCGGCCCTGGATCTTCGCCTCGGCTTCCAGCAGATTGCCGATTACTACTACACTGGCTGGCACGAGCCCGCGACCGAGCTTCAGTTCCTGGTGAACAAGCAGGTATGGGAAAAACTGCCTGCCGATTTACAGGAGATTATGCGGGTTGCCATGCGTACCGCCTCCTTCAACATGCTGGTACACTCCCAGCACGCCAATGCGGAAGCCTGGGCCAGCATCACGAAGGACTATCCGAACGTACAGATCAAGCAGTTCCCCCAGGATATCTTCCAGGCCATGTATAACGCCAACAAAAAACTCCTGAAAGAAGCCGCTGAAAACAACGAACAGGCGGCGCGGATCATAAAATCCCAACAGGACTACCTCGCCCAAAGCCGTGCCTACTCGAACATCTCGGAGCGCGCATACCTGAACACCATGGGCACAGTAGAGTAAGATACACGCTGTAATGGAGCCGGGATCGCTCTGGGGGTGATCCCGGTTTTGTTGTTTATAGCAATAGCATAATCGCCAGTCCCCTGGCGGAGGATTGTGAATGCAGTGGATTATAAAACTGGATGAGGGCCTTGCCCGCTTGTCCATTCTCTGCGGCTGGGTTGCCTGTGTCGCAATGTTATTGATGGCCGGCAATGTGTTTTATGACGTTATTGCCCGTTACGCATTCAATGAAGTGTCTATTGGCATGCAGGAGATGGAATGGCACCTTTATTCGGTGGTTTTTCTGCTCGGCATTCCCTACGCGCTGCGCACAGACGGCCATGTGCGTGTTGACGTGTTCTATTCCCGCTGGAGCAACAGGGCCAAGGCATGGGTAAACCTGGTCGGTGCCCTGATTTTTGTGATCCCCTTTGCCTGGCTGATCGGCATCTACGGTTACGACTTTGCGGTGGATTCCTACAACATGGGCGAAGGCAGTGGCGACCCCGGGGGCCTGCCCCACCGCTGGCTGATCAAATCGGTTATTCCACTCACGGCCTTTTTTATCGCCACCGCCGGCCTCAATATGGCCACTTTCGCCATCCGCGTGCTGTCTGGTGAAAAAGAGTACGAAGAAGAACACAGCGGGGGTGGCCTCGCATGATTGGCATGATTATGTTCCTTGCGGCCCTCTTCATGCTGATGCTGGGCTTCCCTGTTGCTTTCACCTTTGGTGGTGTAGCCCTGTTTTTCGGCGTATTTGCCGAAGGCATGGATCTGTTTGCCTTCATGCCGTATCGCATCATGAGCGTTATGCAGAATACCGTTTTGATGGCGGTACCGCTGTTTATTTTCATGGGCGTTGTCCTTCAGCGCACCAAACTGGCCGAACAGTTACTGACTTCCATGGGCCGCCTCTTTGGTGGCCTGCCCGGCGGCCTGGCCATTTCCACCATTCTGGTAGGTGCCCTGCTCGCAGCATCCACCGGTGTTGTAGGCGCAAGCGTGGTGGCCATGGGGCTGATCTCGCTTCCGGTCATGCTGGCCCACAAGTACGACAAGCGCCTGGCAACGGGCACCATCTGTGCAGCAGGCACACTCGGCCAGATTGTTCCGCCGTCGATCATTCTGATTATTCTGGGTGACGTACTGGGCCTTCCGGTTGGCGACCTGTTCAAGGCGGCTGTGGGGCCCGGTGTGGTTCTGATCGGCCTTTACATTGCCTACATCCTGATCATGACCCGCTTCAGGCCCGAGACAGCCCCGGCCATGCCGGAAGACGACAGCATTTCCCGCAAAAAGGAAATCATGAACGCGCTGCTGGCGATCATTCCACCGCTGGCGCTGATCGTGATTGTACTGGGCTCAATCTTCACCGGCATTGCAACACCGACCGAATCCTCAGCACTGGGAGGCGTCGGTGCCATTATTCTGGCCATGGTTTATCGCCAGTTTTCCTTCCAGATGGTATGGGATGCATCGAAAGACACGGTCAAGGTAACGGCCATGGTGTTCGCCATCCTGATCGGCGCAACGGCCTTCTCCATGGTTTTCAGTTACACTGGTGGCGACTACCTGCTGGAAGATTGGATGCTGCAGCTGCCCGGCGAGAAATGGGGCTTTATCATCCTCGCCATGCTGGTGATCCTGGTGTTGGGATTTTTCATCGATTTTGTGGAAATTTCCTTCATTATTGTGCCTATTCTGGCACCGGTGGCCGAAGCCATGGGCATCAACATGCTCTGGTTTGCTATTCTGATTGCCATGAACCTGCAAACCAGCTTTCTCACACCTCCTTTCGGATTCTCCCTGTTTTATCTGAAAGGGGTCGCACCACCACAGGTGCGAACGGTGGACATCTATAAAGGCGTGTTACCGTTTATTCTCCTGCAAATTCTGGTGCTGGCCCTGATTGTAATCTTCCCCGAATGGTTCGGTATGAGCTCGTCATACTGAGGTCTCCTGCACAGCCGGGCCGCCTGGCCCGGCTGTTAATATTGCCCCACCCTGCATCGCAACTGAGCTACCCGCTTCACGCTGATCACCGGCATACCTGACAAAAACGGAACTTTTCCTATACTGAAGGGCAACCGGCGGTTCCCGGGTGAGTATTCGGGGCATCATGCCAGCCTTAGCAGTAATGTTCAGGTAATAGGGGAGGATAGATTCCGTGAATCAGAACAGTGCCCAGTCAGGTACAGAGGAGAGCGATAAGAACACAAGGGATAATCAACAGCGCAGTAAATCCCACATCCTGAATCTTCCTCTGCAGGACACTCACGTAGACCGAGCGCCTCACACCCATGAGCGATGGCTGGTGGCCAAGCTTATGCGTATGGCGGGGTCTCCGCCGGTTCGCTTCCGGCTCTGGAATGACGATGTGATTGAGCCCGTGGAAAAACACGCGCGCTTTACCCTGCACCTGTCCGACCCGAAAGCGCTCTACGCGCTGGTTACCAACCCCAACCTGGCGTTTGGTGATCTCTACAGTGCCGGGCGCCTGGATATTGAGGGCGACCTGCCTGAACTGATGGAAACGCTGTACCGCGCTATTCACCGGGCACGCCAGAAGTGGCCGCGCTGGCTTGAAGCCCTTTGGCGCAATCACGCCCCGCGATCAACAGGGCTGTCGGAAGCACGGGAGAATATTCATCATCACTATGACCTGGGCAACGAATTCTATCAGCTCTGGCTTGACCAGGCCGAGATGCAGTACACCTGTGCCTACTACGAACGGCCTGAATTGACTCTGGAGCAGGCACAGCTGGCCAAACTGGAGCACGTGTGCAGAAAGCTCAGGCTCAAGCCCGGCATGACGGTGGTTGAAGCCGGTTGTGGCTGGGGCGGGCTGGCGCGTTACATGGCACGCAACTACAGGGTTAAAGTTCACGCTTACAACATTTCCCGGGAACAGATCGCCTACGCCCGTGAGCAGGCTCGCAAACAGGGCCTGGATAACCTTGTCGATTACGTCGAGGATGACTATCGCAACATTCAGGGCCAGTACGATGCATTCGTGTCTGTTGGCATGCTGGAGCACGTGGGCAAGGATAACTATCCTGCCCTGTCAGAACTGATCAAACGTTCGCTGAAGCCGAACGGTATCGCCTTGCTCCATAGCATTGGCCGCAACCGGCCCATGCTGATGAACGCCTGGATTGAAAAACGGATTTTCCCCGGAGCCTATCCGCCCAGCATCGGTGAGTTCATGGCTCTTTGTGAGCATGGCGATTTCTCGGTGCTCGATGTGGAAAACCTGCGTCTCCATTATGCCCGCACCCTGACTGACTGGATGCAGCGCTTCAATGCTGCAGAAGCGAAAGTTACCGACATGTACGATGAGCACTTTACCCGGGCCTGGCGCATGTACCTGGCCGGCTCTATCGCTGCCTTCCGGGCGGGGTCGCTTCAGCTTTTCCAGGTTGTGTTCACCCATGGCGACAACAATGAGGTGCCGGCAACACGGCAGGATCTGTACAACTTCCCCGCTGCACCTGAAAACACCTGAGGTGACTGGAGATGGAACCCTACGACCTGATTATTGTTGGCGCCGGCCCGGCAGGATCTACCCTGGCGAAAGCTCTGGAAGACAGCGGCAAACGCACCCTGTTGATCGATAAACAGGATTTCCCCAGGGATAAAACCTGTGCGGGCTGGGTAACACCCGCGGTGATAGAAACCCTTGGTATTGACCTGGCCGAGTACGGAAAGGGCCGCACGCTCCAGCCGATACGCCGGTTCCGGATCGGCATGATGGGGCAGCAGGCAGTTGAGAACGATCACGGCAGCGTAGTGAGCTATGGTATCCGGCGTTGTGAATTTGATGATTACCTGCTGGCACGAACCAACACACCCAAACAGCTTGGCACACCGGTCAAAAACATTATCCGCAAAGACGGTAACTGGTTGATTAACGATACCTGGTGCGCTCCCTTGCTGGTGGGCGCCGGAGGGCATTTCTGCCCGGTTGCCAGGCTGATCGGCGATGGCCCGGGGAGCCATGAAACCGTTGTGGCGGCCAAGGAAATAGAGTTCGAAATGACTCACGACCAGGCCAATGCCTGCGAAGCCCGGGGGGACACACCGGAGCTATGGTTCTGCAAGGATCTTAAAGGTTACGCCTGGGTCTTCCGCAAGGGCAACTACCTGAACATTGGCCTGGGGCGGGAAGACAACCACAAGCTGACTGAGCACCTGCAGGACTTCGTGGAAACCATGAAAGCCTCAGGCCGGATTCCTGCAGAACTACCGGGTCGTTTCAAGGGCCACGCCTATTTGCTTTATGACCATGCGGGGCGGGCGCTGGTGGATGACGGCTTGATACTGATCGGTGATGCAGCGGGGCTTGCCTACACCCAAAGCGGCGAAGGTATTCGCCCGGCAATTGAGTCCGCATTACTGGCGGCTGACGTGATCAAACAGGCTCCGGGCTTCTCCGCCAGCTCTTTGCAGGCATACGGCGATGCCATAACGGAGCGTTTTGGCCATCGTGGCTCCGTCAACAAGGAGGGTTTTCAGGTGCCTGACTGGATCCGAATGCCACTGGCCAGCACCCTGATGCGGTCCCACTGGTTCACGCGCAAGGTGGTAACGGAAAGATGGTTCCTGCATCAGGAGGTGCCGGCACTTGTGGCAAACTCATAGTGCCCGGACCTGAAAGGCCGGATACAGAGACTGTGAATACGAAGGGTATGGAAGCGATAGAGCGGCCATCTTGCCGCTCTATCAGTACACCCCGGGCTTAATGGCCCAGGTAACTGCGATACATCCAGACCGTTTTTTCCTGCTGGGAGATGTAGTCGCTCATCAGCGCCACTGTGCCTTCATCCTCGGCATCCCCCGCAAGATTCAGCAAGGCCCGCTGCTTGCCAATCAGTTTGGCAAAACTGTCAACGATATTGCTCATGGCGGTTTTGCCATCAGCAACGTCTTTCTGCTCCGGGATTTCCGAGCGCTCGATGTAGGTACTGTACGCGTGGGAAGGGCGGTGCCCCAGTGTAAGAACGCGCTCTGCAATCTCATCAATCTTGAGCAGCAGATCGTCGTACAACTCTTCAAACTTCAGATGAAGCTCAAAGAAGTTATCACCCTTGATGTTCCAGTGATAGCCGCGCACGTTCATATAGAAAATCTGGTAGTTGGAGAGCAAATCGTTCAGGGAATCCGCCAGCTTGACGGTTTTTTCCTTATCCAGACCAATAAAATTCTTACTCATTATATGCCTCCTTCGTGGCTGTAAAACACAAGCTGGAACCAATAGTGCCAAGGCTCCAGATATCCGTGAAGTTGAGATATCCCATGCCGTCCATAGCGCGGTTCAATCCCGGGCAGAAACCTATACGCCAGGGCCGCAATCGGTGCAGTCGCCTTCTGGCGCCGGCCCGATACTGAGGTTTCGGTTGAGATCTCTCAGTGCAGTTCTTACACCCTCTTCAATCACCGGGTGGTAAAACGGCATATCCAGCATTTCACTGACGGTCAACCGGCGCTGTGCCGACCAGGCCAGCAAATGCGCAATGTGCTCCGCCGCAGGGCCAAACATTTCGGCCCCCATGAACAAGCCGCTGCCGTGCTCCCCGTACACTCTGAGCAAACCGCTGTTCTTGCCGATTACCCGGCTACGGCCCTGATTTTCAAACGATACCTCGCCTACGGCAAAGCAACCGCCGCACCGCTTGTCCACTTCATCAATGGTCATTCCTACGGTGGCAATCTGGGGGTCGGTAAACACAACTGCAAGGGGAGTGCTTCTCTTGCCTGCCCTTACTTCCGGATAAGACGCCGCGTTGTTCCCGGCAATGTATCCCTCGTCTGCCGCCTCGTGCAGCAGCGGCAAGTCATTGTTGGCGTCGCCCGCAATAAAGATGTGGCTCTGGGCGCAACGCAAGGTGTATGAATCGAACACCGGCAAGCCTTGCTCGTCCAGCTCAATATCCGCATTCTGTATATCCAGGCCATCAACGTTGGGCCGGCGCCCGGTAGCCGCGAGCAGGTACTCGAATGTTTCGGTTTTTTCACCGGCGCTGCCGTCGGTAAATGTGACAGCCACTCCGCCATCAACCCGCTCAACCCGCTTCACGTCGCTATCCGGATCCAGCGGGAACTCTTCGTTAAAGCGCTTGAGCGCGTATTCGCGAATGTTGTCATCCTGGATCGGGCCCACAGCGCCGCCCACTCCGAACATTCTCACACGAACACCAAGGCGGCTGAGCGCCTGCCCCAGTTCCAGCCCGATCACACCCGGCCCGAAAACTACTACCGACTCGGGCAGATCCTGCCATTCAAAAATATCATCGTTCACCACCAGCCGGTCTTTCGCTTCTTTCAGAAAACCCGGGATGTTCGGGCGGGAACCGGTGGCGATGATAATCCGCTGGGCGTGGATTTCAGTTTCATTGTTGATAATGAGGCGATTGGGGCCGGCGAAACGGGCATGACCCTTGATCTTATGCTCTTCGGGAAATTTCTCCACAGAGCCGAGGACCGAACCAACAAACCGGTCGCGTTCCGAACGCACCCGCTCCATGATCCGTTTGCCATCAACTTTAATATTGCCGGCACTCACTCCGAACAGGTCTGCCTGCGCCATCTGATAAGCACTGTCTGCAGCCGCAATCAGCAGCTTACTGGGCATACAGCCCACCCTGGCGCAGGTGGTACCGTATTGGTCTCCTTCAATCAGCGCTACTTTATCCGTAACCTTTCGCACGCGGCTGTAGGCCACCATTCCTGCTGTCCCGGCACCGATGATGGCTACATCAACTTCTCGCTTATCCATAAAACAGTCTCCTGGCCGATATTCCCGGAACCCGGGAATGTGGGTAAAACGTTCAATCGTGTATACGCCAGTATAGGGGCCGGAATTGTTTTGTGCGGGGCGTGAAAATACCGGCGAATGAATTTATGCTGACAGCCAGGCTAACAGTCTGACAATTTACGGGTGCAACTCCATAGGCTTTTACCCCTAATCGAAGCAACGAAAACCTGGAAACAGTATAGAGAGAAGCTTGCGTATGACCAGCTACTGGCCGGAATTCCTTACCGTGGCACTGGTACACCTACTGGCCGTTGCCAGCCCCGGGCCGGATTTTGCCGTGATGCTTCGGCAGGCTCTGTGTCAGAGCCGGAAAAATGCAGTGCTCACCGCAACGGGTATCGGCGCCGGCATTCTGGTGCATGTGAGTTATTCGCTACTGGGTATTGGCCTGATTATCCAGCAGTCCATCCTGCTGTTTACCGTTCTCAAGATTGCCGGCGCCCTTTACCTCACCTGGATTGCCGTGCAATGCCTGAAAGCCCGGGCTGGGGGGATTTACGTGGAAACCGGAACGGGCACAATACAGTCCGGCTTTGCCGCCTTGCGTCTGGGCTTCCTGACCAATGCCCTGAATCCGAAAGCCACCCTGTTCTTCGTTTCGTTGTTTTCAGTGATCATAAGCCCGGGCACCCCGGTGGCCGTCCAGGCTGGCTATGGTGCTTACATGGCGCTGGCCACAGGGCTCTGGTTCACCCTGGTTGCCATCTTTTTTACCCTGCCCTCGGTGCGCAAGGGCTTCAACCGCTTCGGCCACTGGCTCGACCGGCTAATGGGCGGTGTCCTGCTGTTGCTCGCCGGTCAACTCCTGTTCTCTACAGTGAGCGGAGCAGAGCCTCAGTCTGCTCCCATCCCAGACACGGGTCGGTAATAGAGCAGCCGAAACGCAAATCATCGCCATCGTCCTGCCGGCCAGCCTCAAGGAAGCTTTCCAGCATCAGCCCGCGGATGCTGGTGTTACCGGAGTGTTTCTGGCGCATCACCTCACGGGCTACATCGATCTGTCGCTCGGCCTGTTTGCAGGCATTATCATGGCTGCAATCCACCATAATGGCAGCACTCAGCCCAGCCTCTGAAAGGCTTTGTGCGGCTTGCTGAATGCTCGCTTCATCGTAATTGGTGATGCCGCGCCCACCTCGCAGCACCAGATGGGTATCCGGATTGCCCGGCGTACTGACCATGACCGGCGCACCATGGCTTGATACACCCAGATGATGATGCGGATGCGCTCCGGACTTCATGGCATTGAGCGCCACGCTGATTCCGCCATCGGTACCATTCTTGAATCCTGCAGGCATTGGCAGGCCGCTGACCATTTCCCGATGGATCTGCGATTCCGTGGTGCGGGCGCCGATCGCCGTCCAGCTCACAAGGTCTCCCAGGTAATCCATAGCGAAGGGGCTGAGAGCCTCGGTCGCCAGTGGCAGGCCCATCTCCGCCAGGTTCAGAAGCAAACGCCGTGACCGCAGCAGGCCTGCGTTGAGGTCTCCGGCCCCTGTGCGCTCAGGGTCGTACAACAATCCCTTCCAGCCCACCGCTGTTCGCGGCTTTTCCAGATATGCACGCATGACAATGAGAAACCTGTTACTGACCGCATCCGCCAGTGTTTTAAGTTTTTCGCCATACTCCAGTGCAGCCACCTCATCGTGAATCGAGCAGGGCCCAACCACGATGAGCGTGCGATCGTCCCTGGCGTGCAGAATGTCCCTTACCGCCTGCCTGTGCCTGCCCACCTGTCGGGCAAGATGCTCGTTCACAGGCAGGCGCTGCCGCAACTCCGCCGGCGTTGGCAGAGCAGTTTCCTGCCTGTGTGTTACGGCGGTGCTGAGTATCTGGCACTCCCTGGCGGTGTTCAAAGGCATGTTCATATCAGTGTTCCCGTTTCCCTGCGTCAGAATCGAAAAAGCCCCGGCTGGGCTACCAGTCGGGGCTTTCTGAATCCGACGGCAGCCTGGTTTTTCGCCGGGCTGCCATCCTCTTTGTACGTATTTTGAAGATACTATGGGCGGCCCTGGCGCTGGCTAAAATAAAAGCCATAACCAAACCACCAGAAAAACACAGCAGCGGCTGCCGCCTTCGGCTTTTGGCCAAAAGCTTGCAGAACATTTAATTGACAGACCGCTTGTGTCGTATTCATGCTTATTAATATATACCCCGGGTTTTCAGCTTGGCAACCCGCAAACCGGTTTTTTCGCAGGCAAACCGGACTCTTCAGGAAAACAGGGCCCAGAAATGACACTGCACCTACAAAAATTCGCCGTCCTGCTCCTCTTTGCAGCAATGCTGATACTGGCATCCGGTGCCAGTACGGCACACGCTGAATCCAGAACCTATCAACTCAACAACCGGCCTGGTGCCGATGTTGCCAGCCAGGTTCGGGAGCTTTATCAGGGCGAGCAGGTTTCTGTGACTGCACGAGGGCAGCAGATTGTGGTTCGCAGCAGCCCGCAGGTGCTGGATGAAATCGGCACACTGATTGACACTCTCGACGTGGCCCCGGCCCAGCTCCGGATTTCCGTGAGATCACAGGAGGATATTGGCGGCAAACGCTCCGGCGGCGGTGTTACCGCCACACGGGATCAGGTTGGCGTAACCGTGGAGCGCAAGGTTACCAGCACCGGCGGAACCCGGGAACGAAGCCTGATGGTAATGGATGGGCAGTCTGCCCATATCACGTCAGGCCAGATACGCACACTGCCCTTCGCAGTGCGCGGTGGCAGAAACCCCGCCGCCATTTTTGAGCAAGTAGAAACCCGCAGCGGTTTCATAGTCAGCCCACAGGTGATTTCTGACCGTGCGGTGGAACTGAGCATTGTCTCTTTCGAGGCGGATCCGGCAGAGCTGAAAGGCTATGAAACCCAGGCTGTTGTCACGATCCGCAGGGTGGAGCCAGGTCAATGGGTATCTTTGGGTAGCACTTCAACCGAATCCACCAGCAAACAATCGGGTATTGCCTACAGCGTAAACAGCAGTCGGTCGGATAACCGAAGCTTTGAAGTGAAAGTGGACGTTATGCCATAACGCTTACACCCGGTTGCGCAACAATACGCTTTTGGCTTCGTTGATCTTTGCCGCGAGATAGTCGCTCCCGCCCCGGTCCGGGTGCATTTTTTGCATCAGGCGACGGTGCGCCATAATGACGTCTTCTCTCGAGCAGGCCACCGTAAGGCCCAGTATGTCGCAGGCTTCACGTTCAGACATACCATTACCGGGTGCCTGGTCGTGACGCTGATGCCCTGCTCCTGGCCCCGCCGTATTGCCATCGCCACCTGAAAAGAAACGGTTCAGCGCGGGCACAAAACGGGCGATTTCCGGCAATTTGCGCAACAGAGGAATCAGCGCAGCCACAGCGGCAGTCAGAACATGCACACGGCCAGTCAAAACCATGAACAAAAGCATGGCGCCACCAACCATGAGAACCACCTTCCAGGTTGCAGCTTTCTTCTTTTCCGCCGACAATCTGCCCCACTGTTTCAGAACTACAAAAAGGGCTGCCGCCAGTGCAATTCCCAGTATCCACTGCATGGTTGATCCTTTACTGATATAACACCGTAATTCTGGCATCTGTTGTTGCAACAAGGCCAGCTACAAACTCCTACAAAGCAGTGACAACTGCACCTTGAATTTTGTAGGATGCTACGCTTTATTGTTGATCAATAATTTCCGCATCCAAACAGTCTGTTGTATGCAAGAACCAGCAGGGGAATACAGCCCAACCGCTTCCCTTACTGTTCGCAGCAAACTCCGGACCAGAAAGAGATTCCCAGGACCTGAATTATGCGCACTGCTTCCCGCTTCCTGATCGCAATCATTTTCCTTGGCGTAGTGCTTGGCGGCATCTTCGGCTACAAGTTTTACCAGTTTGGCCAGATGAAAGAAATGCTGTCGCAACCACAACCGCCTGCTGAAGTCTCCGCCACCGAGGCTCGCACCGAGAGCTGGACACCGTCTATCAAGGCCGTGGGCAGCATCAAGGCGGTTAACGGCATTGAAGTGGCCAACGAGGTGCCTGGCGTTATCGAGAGTATTAATTTCGAGTCCGGCGATACCGTCAAACAGGGCGATGTACTTATTCGCCTGAACACCTCAATCGATGAGGCCGCTGTGCGCACCCGCAGGGCAGAGGCACAGCTTGCGGAGCAGGAATTCAAGCGCATCTCCGATCTGCTGCCAAGACGTGCGGTTTCCCAGTCCCAGTATGACGAATCCAAGGCAAATTTTGACGCTGCCCAGGCCCGGGTTAACGAAGCCGAGGCTCAGTTGAACAAAAAAATAATCCGCGCGCCGTTCGACGGTACCCTCGGTATTCGTATGGTGGACCAGGGCGAATACCTTGCCACAGGCACACCGATTGTCGAGATCAACATGCTCGACCCGATCTACGTGGACTTCACACTGTCGGAAAAGAATCTGCAGAATGTTGCCCGTGACTACTCCGTGGTCACGACCGTTGCCGCTGTTCCTGAGCAGGAATTCAAGGGCAGGATCAGCGCCATCAACACCTCGGTCAATCCGGAAACCCGCACGGTGCGTGTGCGGGCAACGCTGAGCAACCCGGAGAACCTGCTGCGGCCAGGCATGTTTGCAACCATACAGACCCTGCAGCCCGAGGATAACGAAGTGGTTACGGTTCCCCGCACCGCAGTCTCCTACAACACTTACGGCGATTTTGTATTTGTCATCGAGGAGAACGAAGAAGGCGACCTGATTGTCAATCGGCGCAGCATCACCGCAGGCCAGACCCGTGACAAACGCGTTGCTGTTCTTTCAGGCCTTGAAAGTGGCGAGAAAGTGGTTTCCAAAGGACTGCTGAGACTCCGGGCCGGCCAGAAGGTCAAGATTCAGGATGAGAGCCCTGAGCAGAGCCAGGAAAAGCAGCCGCAGGAGGCATCTGAGTAATGCGATTCACCGACATATTCATTCATCGCCCCGTGCTGGCGACGGTGGTCAGCCTCCTGATCCTGCTGCTTGGTGCCCGGGCCGCCATGGAAATGGAAATACGGCAATATCCGGAGCTCGAAAGTACCACGGTAACGGTAACAACGGCCTACCCCGGCGCCAGCTCGGACCTTATCAAGGGCTTTATCACCACGCCGTTGCAACAGGCCATTGCTGAAGCCAGCGGTATTGACTACCTCACATCTACCAGCTCGCAGGGCAAGTCGACCATTGAAGCCAAGATGGTGCTGAACTACGACGCCAATGCTGCGCTGGCCGAAATACAGGCGAAGGTGGCCAGCCAGCGCAACGTTCTGCCGGCTGATGCCCAGGATCCGGTGATCACCTCCACCACCGGTGATTCCACCGCGCTTATGTACATTGCCTTCTACAGCTCGAACATGGCGGTTCCGCAGATTACCGACTATCTGACCCGGGTGGTGCAGCCCAGACTGCAGGCTTTACCCGGCGTTGGTAAGGCACAGTTGCTTGGCCGCAAGTTTGCCCTGCGGGTGTGGCTGGATCCGGAACGACTGGCAGCGGTGGATATGACCCCCACAGAAGTGGTGGCCAAGCTACGCGCCAACAACTATCAGGCGGCCGTCGGCAACACCAAGGGCGTCTATACCGAAATCAGCATGACCAGCGACACGGATGTGGCGGATCCGGACGAATTCCGAAATCTCGTGGTGAAGGAGGCGAATGGAACCCAGATCCGGCTGCAGGACATCGCCAGGGTTGAGCTCGGCTCTGAAACCTACGACGCACTGGCCCTCTATAAAGGCCAGCCGGCAACCTATGTAGCCATCGAGCTGGCCCCGGGTGCCAACCCCCTGACAGTAGCGGGCCTGGTTAAAGACGACCTTCCGGAAATCGAAAGCCAGCTCCCTGGGGACCTGGACGTGCGTCTGGCTTACGATGCATCAGACTTCATTGAAGATTCCATAAGCGAGGTTATTCGTACCCTGATTGAGGCTATGGGTATCGTTCTTGTGGTGGTGTTCCTTTGCCTTGGCTCAATCCGCGCTTCCATCGTACCGTCCGTTGCGGTTCCGCTGTCGCTGATTGGCGGCGCCTTCATCATGCTGATGTTCGGGTTCTCCCTGAACCTGCTTACGCTCTTGTCCATGGTTCTGGCTATCGGCCTGGTGGTAGACGATGCCATCATTATGGTAGAGAACGTGCACCGTCACATCGAAGCCGGCGAATCCCGGTTTGAAGCTGCGCTGAACGGTGCGCGGGAAATGGCGGTACCGATCATTGCCATGACAACCACTCTGGTTGCGGTTTATGCGCCTATCGGTTTTATGGGCGGCCTTGTTGGCTCGCTGTTTACCGAGTTCGCCTTTACGCTGGCCGGCACAGTGGTGATCTCTGGCATCGTTGCGCTCACTCTCTCCCCCATGCTTTCGGGCAAGGTACTCAAGCCGCACGGTAACCCCGGCAGGTTCGAAAGCCTGGTTGAGCGCACGTTCAACGGCATCTCATCAGGTTATAAAACAGCCCTCAGATCACTGATGCAAACCAAGTCCGTGGTCGTGTTTTTCGCGCTGGTGATACTCGCCTCCATTTACTTCATGGCGATGATGAGCCAGAACGAACTGGCTCCCACAGAAGACCAGGGCATTCTGTTCTACCAGGGCCTCGGCCCCCAGACAGCCACCCTGGATTACCTGCTCGAACACGGCCATGAAGTTCAGGACCACCTGGCGTCGGTACCCGGCTACGCCGAAGATTTCATGATTTTGGGTATCACGGCGCCCAACGCCGTATTTGGTGGTTTCAAGATGGAGCCCTGGAGTAAGCGGGACGTCACCCAGTTTGAGGTTCAACCCCAGCTTGATGCCAAACTCAAGAAAGTCACAGGCTTGCAAACAGCGGTATTCCCGCCGCCTGCGCTGCCTGGTTCAGGGGGCGGCTTGCCGTTCCAGTTCGTGATCACTACCGGCAGCAGCTATGAGCAGCTTGACCAGGTGGCTGATGACTTGCTGGGCAAGGCGATGGGCAGCGGCAACTTCATGTTCCTGCAGAAGTCCATCAACTTCGACCGCCCGGTTACCCGCATCAAAGTGGACCGCGACCGGGTTGCCGATCTCGGCCTTTCCATGCAGGACGTAGGGCAGTCGCTTTCCAGCATGCTTGGTGGCGGTTACATCAACCGCTTCAGCATGGAAGGCCGCTCCTATCAGGTAATCCCGCAGGTGGATCAGAAGTTCCGGCTGGATGAACAGGCGCTGAACGATTACTACATCCGCACGGGTACCGGCACTCTGGTGCCCCTGGGCAGTGTGGTGAGCTTTACCCGGGATGTGGAGCCTTCCAACCGCACACAGTTCAACCAGCAGAACTCCCTCACCCTGCAAGGTGTGGTCATGCCGGGTGTGGCTGCGGGTACCGCCATGGATTTCATGGAGCAAACGGCTGAAGAAGTGTTCCCGCAGGGCTTCACCTACGACTACACCGGCCAGACCCGGCAGCTGGCCAATCAGGGCAGCGCGCTGGTGGTCACCTTCTTCCTGTCGCTGCTGGTTATTTACCTGGTGCTTGCAGCGCAGTTCGAAAGCTGGCGCGATCCCTTTATTATTCTGGTTTCGGTTCCCATGTCGATTGCGGGTGCAATGGCGTTTATCGTGCTTGGTTTTGCAACCATGAACATCTACACGCAGGTGGGCCTGATTACGCTGATCGGGGTTGTTTCCAAGAACGGCATACTGATCGTGGAATTTGCCAACCTGCTGCAGAGAGACAGAGGCCTGAATAAAGTAGATGCGGTTATTGAGGCCGCCGCCATCCGTCTGCGGCCGATCATAATGACCTCTCTGGCGCTGATCTTTGCCATGGTGCCACTGCTGCTGGCGGCCGGGCCCGGCGCAGAAAGCCGCTTCGCCATCGGCCTGACCATCAGTGCCGGCCTGGGCATTGGCACCCTGTTCACCGTGTTCGTGCTGCCAGCGTTCTATATCCTGCTGGCTCGTGATCACAACGAGGCACGGGAAGAACAGGCCTAAGAGCAAAAGCCCGGCTAACCAAAAGGCTGGCCGGGCTTTTACGTTGTCAGCCCTGGATGGGCTCTTCGCAGAACACCCGGTCCGTCTCCACGCCGTGCAATAGGTCACACTCTCCTGGCCACATGTTGCAAACTACTCGGGAAACAAACGAAAAGTCTGAATTTTATTGATATGGATCAATTATTGTCTGTCGCGCCTGGCTCCATGGCTGAGGCCTGGCCATCAGGTACCCTTGCCCGCGCTCACACCCCAATTGGCGAAGCTGCTGATACTGGGCCTGGCTCTCTATGCCTTCAGCAACCACCTGTAGCTCCAGTGCCTCGGCGATCCCCAAAATGGCCGACACAATCCGCGAATCACGGTTTGTCGAGGCCACATAGCTGATAAACTGGCGATCGATCTTGAGCACCTGTACGGGTAGATTCTGCAAATAAGCCAGGGAGGAGTAGCCGGTTCCAAAGTCATCAATGGCGATCACCACGCCCTGGTCCCGGAATTCCCGGAGGCACGCGAGGCATTGGCTGGACAAGTGCATGATGTGAGTTTCGGTAATTTCGATTTCCGGCTGCCAACCTATCTCACGGATACGGGCAAACAGGGGACCAATGGCCGTGCGCAGGCGCGAATCTGTAATCTGGCGGGCGGATATATTGATCGCCAGCCGAAAACTGCCGGGCATATCGGGGGGATCGTCTCGCAAGTCGGCCAGAATTGCGCGCACCAGTTGCTGGGTCATTTCATGGATCTGTCCACGGCGTTCTGCAAGCGGCACAAAATCGCCGGGTGATACCGGGCCAAACTCCGGATGATTCCAGCGCAACAACGCCTCCATGCCCACAACCTGCCCCGAATCAAGATCATACTGGGGCTGATAGACCACATGAAACTCATCCGGTGAGGTTTTGAGCGATGCGGTCAAAGCTTCTGAGAGCTGCTGCTCCCGGCGCCCCTGTTCGTCGTCCGCTTCGCTGTATATGCGGTAACAGGAACGGCCCGCAAGCTTTGCCGAATACATGGCACGATCGGCTTTCTGCAAAAGTTCAGCACCACTTTGCCCATGTGAGGGATAAATCGCCGCCCCTATGGAAGCAGACAGAAAATGCTCCCGTTGGCCCACGATTACCGGAGCGCGGAATGCCTGGATCATGCGCTCACAGACCTCATGCAGATCACCAGGCCCCGACAGCTCAACAATGACAGCAAACTCGTCACCTGACAGCCGAGCCACCACATCATCCGCTCCTACCACGCTCTGAATGCACCGGGCGGCCTGCTGCAGCACCCCATCCCCAAACTCGTGCCCATGTAGATCGTTAACAGACTTGAAGAAATCCAGATCAACAAACAAAACGGCAAACCAGCCGTCGCCATGGGAACGCTGACTTACCCGGGCCTTCAGAAACTCCTGGAACAGGGAGCGGTTGGGGAGTTCAGTGAGCGGATCGTAGTATGCCAGAGAAGCAAGATGTTCATCTGCACCGGTTCTCTCCCCCATATCCATAAACATGCCCACATAGGCCTGCTGGTTCTCGTACTCCATGGGGTAAATGCTGAGCCACTGGGGGTAGATCTCACCACTTTTTTTCCGATTCCAGACCAGCCCTTCCCACCGACCGTCGCTGGTCAGAGATTGCCACATGGCCTGATAAAAGTCAGGTGAATGCAGTCCCGAGCTCAGAACCGAAGGTGGCTCGCCCATTACCTCATCGGGCTGGTAACCGGTAACGGCGCGGAACATACGGTTTACATAGGTGATTCTGGGTTCTTTGGTGGCAATCATGATGGCGCGTGGATACTGATCCACCAAAGCCCTGAAATCTTGTTGTTGTTCAAACTGCATGAATAACCTGCTCCCGATCTTCCCGTCTGTCAGCCTCCTCACGCATTATTAGCGTAGTGGGAAACCTGCGCCCATCTATCCACATTACGCAAAAGTGCGCGGTTCAGGTCGAATAATAATTAAATTTGAACATTAATTCACCAACTGCATTATATGGATATTCATTAAAGTGCTTTTCATACCAAACTGAGCGCCATCAGATGCGCTTGAGAGCGGCGCCTGCCTGCACATCACTATTACAACAAAAGAAGAGCAGGATGCGGTATGCGGAGAAACGAACCAGTCACCCAAAAAGAGCGAACTTACCCTGATGACTTCAACCTCATCACAACGACAGACCTGCAAGGCAGGATTACTGCAGCCAATGAAGCATTCGCAGAGGTCTCGGGTTATACCGAAGACGAGCTGATCGGGCAGCACCACAACTTAATACGACACCCCGACATGCCGGAGGGTGCGTTCGGGGATTTGTGGCAAACCATTAAGAATGGCGAATCGTGGCGTGGCATCGTCAAGAATCGCTGCAAAAATGGCGATCATTACTGGGTCGATGCTTTTGTAACCCCCATTTTTGATAACGGCAACATTGTTGAGTATCAGTCAGTGCGGGTACTGCCCCACAGAGACCAGATACAAAGAGCAGAAGCGGCCTACGCAGCCTGGAACCGGGGTAATATTCCCCGCCGGTTTCTGGCCACAAGCCCGGCATTACCCTGGAAACTGATTTGTCTTTACGCTGCGCTGGCGACTGGGCTCCTGGCCCTTGGCCTGACGACACTACCCGCTCAGAACATGGTAATCCTGCAGGGATTACTACTGGTGGCTTTTCTGACCCTGCAAGGGCTGACACAACCGATGGTTCGAAGCGCAAAAGCCGCCTGCCGGCACGCACACCCTGTTATGCCATGGATCTACACCGGCCGCCGGGATGAAAGCGCATGGATCGAGTTCGACCGGCAAAAACGCAACGCAGTCCTGCGCGCGGTATCGGCCCGCATGCACACCAATGTAGGGTACCTGCACGGCAGCAAACAACGCACGATTGATTGGGTTTCGCAGTCAGTTGCCAGCATTCGCAGCCAGCGTGAAGACATCCAGAGCATTACCCGGGCATTTGATGAACTGGCGCGCAGTGTCAAAGGCGTAAGCGAACTGACTAGCCGCACCCATGACGCAACCATGGATGCCAGTAAATCAGCCGGCCACTGCCAGCAACAAATGCAGGTCATGAACGACGATTTGTCCGGCCTGCATAACCAGCTTTCCGCCGCCAACGAGAGAATAACCGCACTGTCGGAAAAAAGTGATGCCATCGGTCTGGTGCTTGATGTCATTTCAGACATCGCGGAACAGACCAACCTGCTGGCGCTCAATGCAGCGATTGAGGCCGCAAGAGCGGGCGATGCCGGTCGCGGCTTTGCGGTGGTTGCGGATGAGGTCCGCGGGCTGGCCCGGCGTACTCACGAATCCACCCGCAAAATCGAAGAGATTATCGACGCCTTGCAGAATGAAACGCACAGCGTTGTTGATGTTATTAACCGCGGAGCCAGTGCCTGTGAGCAAACCACATTCATGGGAAATGAGGCCAGTAAAGCACTCGCCTCCACCCTCAGGGATATCGAAATTATTACCAGCTGCACCCATGAAGTGGCGAGTGCTACCAAAGAGCAATCCGCCCTCAGCCTGCAGGTACAGAAGCAGGTGGATCGATTGCTCGCGCTGGGTGACGAGTCAGTCCGCAGTAGCGAGAGTGTCCGACTGGAATCCGAGGATCTCGGTAACAGCGTGGACCAGGCTCAACTACTCACCAGCCACTTCCTGAAAATGCTTTCTGGCCGGTTAACGGCAGGCAAAGTCGGGGCAAAAGCACAGCCATAGCGATTCCCCAGGCTCCCACAATGCGGTAGTCTGACGACCTCACCCGGTATTCGTTGCGGAAAATCGTCACTATCATGTTGTTATCATGACTCTGGGAACTCTGTTCTGGCTGTTTGTTGCAGCCTTTGCCATCTGGTACTGGTGGCGCGCCAAGGCCATCAAGGACTCTGTCCTCCAGGCTGCCCACCGCTACTGCAAAACCATGGACGTCATGCTGCTCGATGACGCCATCTACCTGCGGGGCATCTGGTTCAAGCGCGACGAAAAAGGCCAGATCCGCGTGTGGCGCCGCTTCCTGTTCGATTTCACGGCCACCGGCGAGGAGCGCTATAGCGGTCGGGTTATCATGCTCGGACCGCGGATCCTGCACATGGAGCTGGACCCGCACAGGTTCCCCTGAGTTTCCCGCACACACGCCCCCCCCTCAACCACAGGCCTCGGCAATCACTTATGCGCGATTCCCCCAAAGATATGTTTGGGTTTTCTATACTGTCCGGGTCATTCTCAACCAACAGACCGGAACAATGGATATCCATCACGACCAGCGCTTTGCAATTAACCTGAACGTTCGCGGCATCCAGCCTTCAGCTACCCTGCGAATCAACGAACTGAGCAACCAGCTAAAATCCGAAGGCAGGAACATCATCAAGCTTGGCCTCGGGCAATCGCCTTTCCCGGTTCCTGAGCGTGTTGTGAGTGCACTCAGGGAACACGCCCATGAAAAGGACTACTTGCCGGTCAAGGGCCTCAGAGGCCTGCGCGAATCCATTGCCGGTTACATTAACCGCCGGGAGCGTATGCGGTGCACCTGGGAAGACGTGCTGATCGGCCCCGGCTCTAAAGAACTGCTGTTCATTCTGCAGCTGGCTTACTATGGCGATCTTCTGATTCCACGCCCGAGCTGGGTGTCCTATGCGCCCCAGGCCCGCATTATTGGTCGTTCCGTACACTGGCTGCCCACTCACGCAGAGAACAACTGGCAACTGACCGCCGAGGAACTGGACATCATTTGCCGGGACGACCCCTCGCGCCCACGTATCCTGATTCTCAACTATCCGTCCAACCCGACCGGCTGCAGTTACACCGACGACCAGCTTCTGGCCATCGCCAATGTCGCCCGCAAGTACAAACTGATCCTGCTTTCGGATGAAATTTACGGCGAAGTACACTTTGAAGGAAAGCACAAATCCATCGCCCGCTACTACCCGGAAGGCACTATTATCAGTACCGGTTTGAGCAAGTGGGCGGGTGCCGGTGGCTGGCGCCTGGGTACTTTCATATTCCCTAAAGAACTCCGCCCCCTGCAGGACGCCATGGCCATCATCGCCAGCGAAACCTACACCGCCACCAGTGCCCCCATACAGCATGCTGCAATCACTGCCTTTAACGGTGGCGACGATATAGATGAATATCTGAAACAGTCACGCCGTGTGCTGAAGGTGGTAGGTGAGTACATGCACCGGCGCCTGAGTGATATGGGTGCTGTGGTGCAGAAGCCTGAAGGCGCTTTCTACGTGTTCCCGAATTTCGAGAACTTCCGCGACCAGCTTGCCAGAAAGGACATCAAAACCAGCCAGGCCTTCTGCCAGTCGTTACTGGAAAGCACAGGCGTTGCCATTTTACCGGCCAGCGATTTCGGCTTTGTGCCGGATCATCTGGGTGCGCGCCTGGCGTTCGTGGATTTTGATGGTGCGGAAGCTCTTCAGTTGGCTGGCGGGGACTATGCCGATCGGGAGCTTGCTGATGATTTTGTCGACACAGCCTGCCCTCGTCTGGTGACAGCAATGGACAAGATGGAGGCCTGGCTGAACAGCCTCTGAGTTTGTCGTGTTAGACTGGTGCCTCTACTTTTCAAAGGCTATGACGGGGGCACCATGTCTGACTCTGTTTCCCTTCAGGGTATTACCGATTTTGCAGAGGATCTGGCCCGGAAGGCCGGAAAGCTGATCCGCAAAGAGCGTGACCACAGCACGCTGCGCACCGACTACAAGCAACACTCTGAGCTGGTCACCCACGCGGACATCGTTGCCGATGAATTTATCACCAGCGCCATTCGCAAACGCTTTCCTGATCACCGCATACTTTCTGAAGAAACCATGCCGGATCTCAGCCAGGCTGAGGAACTGGAAACGCCACTGTGGATCATTGATCCCATCGATGGCACGGTAAACTATGCGTACGGTCACCCGCAGGTTGCGGTGTCCATTGCCTACGCGGAAAATGGCCGTGTGCAGGCCGGTGTGGTGCACGCGCCCTTCCCGCGCCCGCGCGAAACCTTTCGCGCCACACTGGGCGATGGTGCCACGCTTAACGGCAAACCCATACGCCACAGCGGTGCCACGGTTCCAGGGGAGTCACTCTTTGCAACCGGTTTCCCTTACACCAAAGACAACCTCGCCCCACTGGTCAGCCGCCTGGACGCAATGATTCATCAGTGCCGCGATCTGCGGCGCATCGGTTCTGCGGCCCTGGATATCTGCTGGGTAGCCTGCGGCAGGCTGGATATCTACTATGAAAACGTCAGCCCCTGGGACTTCGCCGCCGCCCGCCTGATTGCCCTGGAAGCCGGCGCCACCGCCGGTCACTTCAGCGAGGTTCCCGAGGGCTACCCGGTCGACCTCTGGGGCCGCGACATCCTGATTTCGGCGCCGGCTATCTGGGAACCTGTTCGTCAGATTCTTCGGTCTGCTTCTGGGTATGAGTGAGCTTTGGTGCTCTTTTTCTTTGTAGCCTGTTGGTTTTGGGGGGTGGCACGGGCAGGAAGGCCCTGTCCCGGAACCGCTACAAGCACGTCCGTGTGCGCTTGACGTAGGCCATCCATGGCCTACGACATTCCGGGACAGGGCCTTCCTGCCCGTGCAACTAACTAAAGCGAAATCTCGTCAAAAAGACACACTGATATCTTTCCGATTGCTGCCACAAAATCTAACGCAAACCGAAGAAAAGTCAGATATATCTGAGTTGTCTGAAAGAGGTCGGTGGGATCGGTCTGCACAGAATGTTGGAGGCCATGGATGGCCGGAAACAAGCGCACATGGATGTGCTCGTAGCGGTTCTGTGCAGACCGATCCCGCCGGCCTCCTGCACCAAGACCATCAGGCTACAAAGAAAAAGAGCACCAATCTCAGCCCCAAACTGAATCAGCAACCAACCCCCAGCTCTCGTCAAAATCGGCTGTCGGCAACCGCGTAAAAGACGAGCGGATGAACCGCTGAATGCGGCCTTCCATAAACACCAGAACAAAATCCGCACTGCGCGTGGCACTGGTGCGTGGCCGTAAACCCTGGCGAATTTCGCCTTCTTTGAGGGTTTGCCGTACCTGGGTTTCCAGGCGCTCGAAAAACTGGGAAGCGCGCTTGCGTAAGGCCTCGTTTTCGCCCACCAGAGCATCACCGGTGAGCACACAACACAGCCCTGGATTGCGCTCGCCAAACACCAGAACCAGATGCACCAGCTGCTGCAAACGAACCCGCACATCCTCCTGCTCCTGCAGGATGACCTGACAGCGGGAGAACACAGCTTCTTCTGCAAACTCCAGAAGCGCTTCGAACATTTTCCGTTTGCTGGGAAAGTGACGGTACAGCGCCGCTTCCGTTACACCAACGGATCTGGCGAGAACAGAAGTGGTAATCCTGGCGCCCGGGTCTGTTTCCAGGAGTTCCAGAAGGGCGTGGAGAATCGCCTCCCGGCGACTGCTGGGTTTCTGATCGGTCATGGTAATACCGCAGCGCTCTCAGTAAGAATCTGTATCAGAAAAATGTGCCATCAAGAGGCGACGACGCGCTCGCGTAGAGCTTTTTGGGCATTCGCCCTGCAAGGTAGGCTTCACGACCGGCTTCGATGGCAAGGCGCATGGCATTGGCCATTTTGATGGGGTCTTTGGCCTGGGCGATGGCTGTATTCATCAGCACGCCGTCGCAGCCCAGCTCCATGGCTATGGTGGCGTCGGATGCTGTTCCTACGCCGGCATCCACTAACACCGGAACCTTTGAGTTTTCGACGATCAAGCGGATGTTGTAGCGATTCTGGATACCCAGACCGGAGCCAATGGGTGCGCCCAGAGGCATGATGGCGATGCAGCCCATTTCCTCAAGCCGCGTGGCCAGCAAGGGATCATCGGAGCAGTAGACCATGACTTTAAAGCCGTCTTTGATCAGCGCCTCCGCAGCCACCAGGGTTTCCGGCATATTCGGGTACAGGGTTTTGTGTTCACCCAGCACTTCCAGTTTCACCAGATCGCGGCCATCGAGCAGCTCGCGCGCCAGTTTGCAGGTACGTACTGCGTCTTTAGCGGTATAGCAGCCGGCTGTGTTGGGCAGGATGGTGTAATGTTCCGGGGAGATAACGTCCAGAAGATTGGGTTCATCCCTGTTCTGCCCCAGGTTGGTGCGGCGAACCGCTACGGTCACTATTTCGGCGCCGCTCATTTCAATGGCGTGGCCGGTCTCCATCAGGTCGCGGTATTTGCCCGTGCCAACCAGCAACCGTGACTGGTAAATACGGCCTGCAATTTCAAGCGGTTTGTCTTCGGGCAGTTGGATCTCTGGCGTTTCGGTCATAGTGTTTCCGGGTTGGTAAAACGTAATAATAAAAATTCCTGAAATCATGCATCAGGCTTAGGCCTGAACATGCGCGGTTTTAACCGCCGCCGATCGCATGCACCACTTCAACGCGATCGCCGTTACTCAAGGCAAATTCGGTGTGCTGGCTGCGCGGGACTATGTCCTCATTCACCTCTACCGCCAGCCGCTTGCCCGCCAGCGCCATTTTTTCCACCAGGGCGGCCACGGTGGCGCCCTCCGGCAGCTCCATGGTTTCACCATTTACCTGAACTTGCATATCACCCTTAACCTCTGCTTTTACTCACTTGCCGGCGGGCGCCGGCGGTCAGCAACAAGGCCCAGCCGATCATGAAACACACTCCACCCATGGGCGTAATCGGGCCAACCCAGCGTATGTCTGTCAGTACCAGTGTATACAGGCTGCCACTGAACAGAAGTATGCCGGCAAAAAAGAAGCCGCCGGCCAGCGCCAGTAGTCGCCGCGACAGGCCAAAACCCGACAGCAAGGCAACCAGCACCAGCGCGATGGCATGATACATCTGATAACTGGCCGCGGTCTGGAAGACTTCCAGGCTGCGCCCGCTTACAAGATTGCGCAGCCCGTGTGCGCCGAAAGCACCGGCCATTACCGCCGTAAGCGCGAAAAAAGCACCTGTTACCAGGGGCAGGCGCATGAAGCCGGGGCTCTGTGGCTTTACAGGTTCAGCAGTCACAGTGGATCTTCTCGCCGGTATCCAGATTCATCATTGTAAGTGCCCCTCCCCAGACACAGCCTGTATCCAGCGCGATAAACCGGTCACTACCAGTCTCGCCTTCAATAGCCGCCCAGTGCCCGAAGATCACGCGCAGGTTGTCAGGACGGGGGTATTCGAACCAGGGAGCAAAACCTTTGGGTGCGCTGCCAGCGTGCTCTTTTGTGGTGAGTTCCAGCCTGCCGTCCGGGGCAATAAAGCGCATCCGGGTGAAATAGTTGGTGATCACCCGCCAGCGATCCATGCCCGTCAGCTTTTCACTCCAGCCTTCCGGCTCGTTGCCGTACATCAGCCTGAAGTATTCCGGGGCGTCAGTGCCGCGAATAACGTCTTCCACTTCCCGGGCTCGCGCCAGGGCCTGCTCAACACTCCAGATATGGGGCACCCCGGCGTGGGCCATCATGATGTTGCGCTCGGGATCGTGCACGCACAGATTCTGCTGCCGCAGCCAGTTCACCAGTCCGTCGCGATCGGGCGCCTCCAGTATTTCGGCAAGGGTATCCTTGCGTTTTGGCGCGTGGCCGCCAAGCGCTACCGCCAGCAAATGCAGATCATGATTGCCCAGAACCACCACGGCAGTATCGCCCAGGTTTTCCATGTAACGCAGGGTTTTGAGGGAGGACGGACCCCGGTTAATCAGGTCGCCCGCCACCCACAGTCGATCCCGGGAAGGTGAGAAGCCCACCTTTTCCAGCACGTCCCGAAAGCGATCATAACAGCCCTGAATATCGCCTATGGCGTAATCAGTCATGGGTGTCTCCGCTCACGTCTTTTGCGCGACTCTCGTCTGCCTGGGCACTGCCTTGCCCGCTCTCTTTTTCGGCGGTTATCAGGTCTGCAATGCTCACGTAATCCGCCAGGCTGAGGTTTTCCGGCCGCAGGCCATCGTTGATGCCCAAAGCCAGCAACTGTTCAACCGTTACAACACCTGCCAGCGCCTTGCGCAGGGTTTTGCGGCGAGCGTTAAATGCTGTTCTGACCACGGCCTGCAGTGTGCCCAGATCCTTCGCCGGGTGTGGAAGTTCGGTATGGGGAACCAGCCGCACAATGGCTGAATCCACTTTTGGCGCAGGCCGGAATGCGCCGGGGCCCACCTCAAACAGGGGCTGAACCTTGCAGAAGTACTGGGTCATGATACCCAGTCGGCCATAGTTGTTGTCACCAGGTACAGCAGCCATGCGCTGCACCACTTCTTTCTGCAGCATGAAATGCATATCCTGCACTACGCCGGTCTGTGACAGCAGGTGGAAAATCAGTGGCGTGGAAATGTTATAGGGCAGGTTACCGATAATGCGCAGGGGCTTACCGTCTGTAAGCTGGCTGAAATCAAACGTCAGGGCGTCCCCTTCGTGGATACGAAAGTCGGGGTAGTTAAAAAACTTGGTGCGCAGCACCGGAATCAGATCGCGATCCAGCTCCACCACCTGTAGCTTCGGGTTTACTGCGAGAATCTCCTCGGTAATGGCTCCCAGTCCCGGGCCGATTTCAACAATGGCGTCGTCCGGCTTCGGGTGAATGGCGCGGATGATCCGCTCAATCACCCCGGGATCGTGAAGAAAATTCTGGCCGAACCGTTTCCTGGCCTGATGACCTGCTTTTTTGCTCACTCCGATTTCTCTTTACCGGTGACTTTGCAACTAGGGATGGCGTTACTGTTATTGGCCGATTTGCGCGAGCGCGCCATCTGCTCACCCACGCGAATAGCGGTGTGCAGGCTGCCCGCATCGGCCTTGCCAGTACCGGCAAGGTCCAGGGCCGTGCCGTGATCCACGGAGGTACGCACAATGGGTAGCCCAAGCGTGATATTCACCGCCCGGCCGAAACCCTGGAATTTGAGAACCGGCAAGCCCTGATCGTGGTACATGGCCAATGCCGCATCGGCTTCGTTCAGCCAATGCGGCGTAAACAGGGTATCCGCTGGCAAGGGCCCGATCAGTTGCATACCCTCCGCGCGAAGTTTCTCAAGGGTCGGCCCGATCACCTCGATTTCTTCCCGGCCCAGATGTCCGCCTTCTCCGGCATGGGGGTTCAGGCCGGCAACCAGGATCCTTGGCTGTGCAATTCCGAAAAACGTTTTCAGATCGGCGTTGAGAATGCGGGCAACCTGGGTCAGCCTTTCCGGCGTAATCGCGGCAGGAACGTCTTTGAGGGGTAAGTGCGTTGTTACCAATGCAACCCGTAACTCCTCGGTAGCCAGCATCATGACTACCCGGTCCACACCACACAGTTCCTGCAGAAACTCGGTGTGGCCGCTGAATTCAATACCCGCGTCGTTGATAACGCCTTTGTGTACCGGCGCCGTAACCATGCCGTCAAAGTCACCTTTCAGGCAACCTTTTGCCGCAAGGGTGAGGGTTTCCAGAAGATAACGGCTGTTACCGGTATTCAGTTTGCCCGGTTGAAAAGATGCACAGCCCTCAACGTGCAATACCGAGAGCTCACCCGCGCCCTTCGCTGGCGCCCTGCCGGGCTGCCAGGCATGCAGGGTTACATCCAGACCCAGCAATCTGGCCCTTTGTTCCAGCAATGGCTGGCTGGCGATAACCACCAGGCCGGCAGCACGCTGCTCCAGCGCCAGTTGCAGGCACAGCTCAGGCCCCACGCCGGCGGGCTCGCCCGCGGTCAGGGCCAGGACAATATCGTCAGTCATTATTCTGCGGATTCCTGAGCATCGTCGGGCTCGTCTTCAGCTTCCTGTGCATACTCGCCCTTGAACTCGACAAAGGCTTCATCCCGGATTTCCCGCAACCAGTTCTGCAGTTCGGTCTCAAACTTGCGACGGTAGATGGCCTGGCGTGCCTCGGCCTCTTTTACGTCACCACTGATGTCTTTCTGGCGGCGCTCCTCAACCTGAAGGATGTGCCATCCGAACTGGGAGCGAAACGGACCCTTGTACTCGCCAACGTCCGCCTCCTGCATGGCTTGCTCAAACGCCGGCACCATCTGGCCCGGGCTTACCCAACCAAGGTTTCCTCCGTCGGAACCGGATACCGGATCGTCTGAATACTCGCGAGCCAGTACGGCAAAATCGGCACCATCCTGCAACTGTTCATATATCTCCCGGATAGTGTTTTCTGCCTCCCTGTCCGTTACTGCTTCGGAGGGCCTGATCAGAATATGCCGGACACGGTTTTGCTGGATAACCTGTTGCTGTGAACCGCCACGCTTGTCCATCACCATCACCATATGGAAGCCACTGTTGTTCTCCAGCACCTCCGAAGGCTGCCCAACCTCCAGCTCCGGCACAACCGGCGCCACCAGCGATGGCAACTGGCTTTCGCTGCGCCATCCCATATCACCGCCCTCAAGGGCATTACTGGCATCGGATTCGGCAACCGCCACTTCCCGGAAATCCCGGCCATTCACGATGGCCGCCCGAAGCTCTTCCGCTTTTTGCCGGGTGGCGTCTACGGCAGCATCATCGGTGGGGTTGTCCAGTTCGATAAAGATATAGGCAAGCCGGTATTCCGCATCGTTACCACCGCCGGACTCCAGGGCCTGCAGATAGTTTTCAACTTCACGCTCGGTAACACGAATGCGGCTGCCCACCTGGCGCTGCTGCACCCGACCGATGATCATTTCCTGGCGAATCTGCTCTCTGGCCTGGCGATAACTGACCCCTTCAGCAGCAAGCTGATCCTCAAACTCGGGCAGGCTCATTCCATTACGCTCGGCGATATTAGCCAGGGTTTCGTTCAGTTCGTTATCGCTGATACGCATGCCCATCTTTTCCGCCATCTGCAGCTGAACGGATTCGGTAATGAGCTGTTCAAGGACACGTTGTTCAAGAAGACTGCGCGGTGGCAGCCCGGTACCCTGAGCGCTCAGGCGGCTGACAATCGTGTTGATACGCGCCTCCAGCTCCGTCTGCAGGATCACCTCGTCATCAACAATAGCAACCACCTGATCGAGTAGTTTGCGCTCAGCCTGGGCTGAAAAAGAAAGAGCCACTGCCAGCAGCATCAGCAGTGTCTGTAAACCCTGGCGAATCGTCGCCTTCATAATCACCTCTTAATGAAGATAGTAGCCTGCATACAGGGTACCGGAATGGCACCGCTGCCGTCAGGGGAATACAATGTGAAGCATCAATAAGCAGCGCCGGTCAGGGAGTTCCGAAACGGCGTCGCTCGCGCTCATCAAATCCATAAATGGCGTTGGAGATCGACGTGGACGCTCCTCCGCTGCCACCCAGGCCTTTTAACTGAACCTGGAACAGTATACGGCTGTCCAGCTCCTGGTCATCGGTCAGATAATTCTGGTGAACCAGCTGAACGCTCCAGCAACAGTTGTTGTACTCAATTCCGGCAAGGGAGCCAACCGTGCGGTCAAGCGTCGAATCGTAGACCCAGCGGCCAATCAGGCTAACACGGTCTGTTGCCGGCAGAACTGCCGCAATGTCCGACTGTTCCAGATTATCCTTGCTATAGGTGTGCCCGACGCTGGCCAGGTAACGGTAGTCCTGTGAGTGAAAAACAAGCTGGCTGCGCCCCTCTTCTGTTTCCCCGGTGTCCGGATCCCAGAGCCCGGACGATCGAATTTGCAGATTCTGCAGCGGGTTGAGTACCACCTCCCCTGCCAGCGGTGAACGACTGCGGGTTCCCCCACCTTCACCAAACAGAGTTACTTCGCGATCATCAAAATACTGCACCTGGCCAATACTGACGCGGGCCCGCTCGGCCCCGGTCAGCAGATCATTGAAGCGGCTGGTCAGGGCCACGGTCAACTGGTTGGCGTCGCCTACCCGGTCGCCGCCGACAAAACGATCCGGCTGGAACAATTGCTCAAAACGGAAGGTCTGCACGTCCGTATCAAACGATGGAATATAGTTCTGGTCTTCTTCCGCATCCGCCCAGGCATAATAAAGCCGGGGCTCAAGGGTCTGATTGTAGGGCACATCAAACAGGCTCGACTGGCGATCAAAATACAGGCCATTATCCCATTCCACCACAGGAACCGTGCGATCAAACGCACCGTCCCCGGCACTGTAGTCGTCCAGCTCGTAGCGGGTGTAATCCAGGCTGACCGAGGGGCGGCTGAAGCCCCAGAGTGCCCGCATGGGCAGAGCCAGCTCCGGGCGGGCACGAAAACGCTGACCATTGGCCCGGTCGAGCCCGGTCAGTGTTTCGTTATCCCGGTAGAACCAGGTGTACTGGCTCTCCAGCCCGGCCTCAAACCAGCCCGCCTCAGCAGTACCGGCATAAATCACTTCTGGCAGCTGGGCATAAGGCCTGTCCGCCTGGGCAATGCGGTCGCTGACGGTCTGGTAATCATTGATGTACACATCAAAATACTGGTTCGGCCCCTGATAACGCACACCGCCTTTACGCTGCAGATGTGTGGCCTGATTGATATCCAGGCTCCGGTTCAGATCGCCCAGGTAATCCTCATCACTGACTGAAGAAAAATCGCCGTAGCCGTTCCAGCCACTGCCCAACGCCGCCCGGGTGGAGGCATCCAGAGCCCAGCGCTGCCCGTTCTCACCGGGGTTTTCATCTTTGTAGGTGGAATCGTTGTCTATATAGCCAAGCTGCAATGTCGTTTGCCCGAGAGTGCTGAGATACCGGCCCTCAAGCTCATTGAACAAACCGCGGCCGTGGATGTATTGCGGTGTGAGCGTGGCATCGTAATGGGGGGCCAGGTTCAGATAATAGGGCACCGCGATAAACGCACCGCTGCCGGCGCTGGACGAACCAAACTGCGGATACAGGAAACCGGTTTTGCGACGGTCATCAATGGGGAAACTGGCGTAGGGCCAGTAAAATACCGGAACATCAAGAACCTCGAGGCGAACATGCTTTGCCGTGCCGAAGCCCTCGGCCTGATCCAGCTTGATATCGGAGGCTACAATTGCCCAGTCGTTTTGCTGCGGGCCACAGGTCGTCAGCATACCGTCACGGATTTCTACCAGCGAGTCATCGAACCGGGAGAGGCTTCCGGCCCTGCCCCGCATTTCCGGCCCGTGCAACAGAAACGTTGCGGTATTGATATCAAAACGACCGGACTCCACGCTGTACTTCGCGCGCTCGCCGGTCAGCACAAAGCCTTCACCACGGCTGACCAGAGGACCTTGAATCGAAACCAGGCCGATACTCTGATTGTAACGGGCTTCCGGGCCCGTCACCTGAAAACTTCCCTGGCTCAGTCTTACATCGCCCTGAAGATACAGCTCCTTGTCGATTTCATAACGAGCAGTCAGGCCACTGGCATGCAAGGGGACAGCTTCTCCATCACTGGCGGCGGCATCGCCGGATGCGATCAGGCCACCATCGCCGGTGCCCGATGGCAGGTAACCACCTTCGCAGAATACCGGCAGGGAATTCCGGACGGACTCCGGAAGCTGGCTTTTCCAGCGCCAGTCCAGCTCAGCGGCAGAGGGCGCCTCCTGGGCGGCTGAAAGTCCGGCTCCTGAAGCCATAAGAAACCCGGCCAGCAAGCCCGCAACCTGGCGCTGCAATGTGCCTTTCTGCGCCTGCAGATAACGCTCGGACACTGACACGATAGCTGGGTTCCTGTTCCGGGTGCATAAAAGGGACTGTGAATAGCGCGGCAGGGCACACATACACAACCGACAGCGGTGTAGTTTACACGTGGCCCCGAGGCTTGTTAACGGAAACAGGCCGCTAAACAAAACTCCGCTGCAAAACCGGCTTACCCTCTTTATACTCCGTACAGGGTGCCTGCTGAAAAATCCCGTTGTGGATCCGGTTCAGGGCCTGCCCGTTTCTGCTTCAAATGTATCACTTACGTCAGGATAACAACCCAAGCTATGGACAACCGCCTGCAGCAGCTGACCGTTTGGGTCAGACAGTTCCCCGGATTTGAGAATACCGAGGTCAGATCCGTCTCGGGCGACGCCAGTTTCCGGCGCTACTTCCGGGTCTGCAAAACCGATATGGACGGCCGCAAAACGCCGTTCATTGTTATGGACTCCCCGACGGAGCTGGAAGACTGCACACCCTTCGTTCTCATTGGCCGCCACTGGCGCCAGGCAGGAATCAACGTTCCACAAATTTTCGAAGCCGACCCGATGCACGGCTTTCTGTTGCTGGAAGACTTCGGTGACCAGCTGATGCTGGGACAGCTCGGGCCCACCACCGCAGACTCGCTGTACCAGGGCGCCCTGGACGAACTGGTTCTCATCCAGCAGCTGTCCTCCCCTTCCGACTACCCATTGCCGGTTTACGATGCAGCCCTGCTTAACCGCGAAATGGCACTGTTCCGCGACTGGTTGCTGGAAGGCTATCTTGAGCTGGAACTGGATAACATGGAGAAATCCATGCTCGATACCACCTTTGCGCTGCTTCGCGAGAGCGCACTGGCCCAGCCCACCGCCACCGTGCACCGGGATTACCACTCCCGGAACCTGCTGGTCCTCGATGAGCACCCCCGGCCTGGTGTTATTGATTTTCAGGACGCAGTAACCGGCCCGGTAACCTACGATGCGGTTTCACTGCTCAAAGACTGCTACATTCAATGGCCCGAGGACAGGATTTGTGAATGGCTGGAAAATTTCCGCCAGCAGACTCTGGAGGCGGGCCTGCACCATGCCGATGCCGATACCTTCCGCCAGTGGTTTGAACTTATGGGCATGCAGCGCCACCTGAAGGCGGCTGGCATTTTTGCCAGACTGGCCATGCGTGATGGAAAAACACGCTATCTGGAGGATATTCCCCGCACTGTAAGCTACCTTGTAACCGCAAGCAGCCGGCAACCGGCCCTGAGGCATTTTCATGATTGGCTGGAAGCGGTCGCTGTGCCCCGGATTGAAGAGCGGATCGGCCCACTTCCAGGTAAGGAGCAGGCGACATTGTGAAGGCGATGATTCTTGCTGCAGGCAGGGGGGAGCGTATGCGGCCACTTACGCTTACTACCCCGAAACCCCTGCTCATCGCAGGTGGCAAGCCCCTCATTGAGCACCACCTGGAACACCTGCGCAATGCAGGCTTTCAGGATGTGGTTATCAACCATGCGTGGCTTGGGGAACAGATTGAGTACACGCTGGGCGATGGCGGGCGCTTCGGGCTGGCACTGCATTACTCCCGGGAAGGCGAACCGCTGGAAACAGCCGGCGGCATTGTGCGCGCGCTGCCGTTACTCACGAGCCCCGAGACAGACTGGTTTGTGGTTATAAACGGTGATATCTGGGCAGATTTTGATCTGGCAAGACTGCAGCCACTGGCATCTGCCGGGCAGGCTCACATTGATGCGGTTCTGGTGATGGTGGACAACCCACCGCACCACCGCCACGGCGATTTCTGCCTGAATGACCAGGGCGTGATCTACGAAGACTGTGTGAACAAAGAAGGCGAAAAACTGACCTTTTCCGGTATCAGCCTGCTGCACCGCAGGCTGTTTGAGGGACTGACCGACCAGGCCGGGAAACTCGGCCCCGTCCTGCGCGACGCCATGAGTAAAGGCCGGGTAACCGGGCTGCACCATCGTGGTCTCTGGGTTGATGTGGGAACGCCGGAGCGGCTGCGCAATCTGGATCAGCAACTGGCGATCCGGGAGCCGTAGCGCCATGGCGACCCGCCCCGCACAACCGGCCTTGCCGCCAAGAATGGACGCAGTATTTTCCAGGCTGCTGCGCAAGCTTTCAAACTCTGGCCATCAGGCGCACGAATTGATTGCCCAGACCCGCCTGCCCCGGTGGTGTCGGCGCCCCCTGTTTTTCTTCCTGGGCTATATCGCAAAAGCAGAGGGGCGCGTATCGGAGCAGGACATACGTTTTGCAGAAAGCCTCATCACAGCGCTGGGGTTATCAAAGAGCCAGAGACACAAGGCCATACGCAGCTTTGAACAGGGCAAAACCTCCCAAAATCTGCCACCGCTTACCGGCCTCACACTAAGGCTCAGCCACCACCTCTGGCCCGCCCCGGCCCTGAAAATTGCCATTTGCCTGTGCCACGCCGCACAAGTAAGAGGCCGCCCGACAAAGCCCCGCCGATATCGCTGCGAAGACGCCATTGACCAGATTGGACTGCCGGTATCCGTCAGCGAGGACATTTTTGACAGCTATGCCGCCCGGGTGTGGGACGACATCAGCAGTACGCCGCTAAAACCCGCGAACCTGGAACAGGCATGCGCTCTTCTTGGCGTTACCCGAAGGGACCCGGTGGCCACGATCAAACGGGCATACCGGAAAAAAGTCTCCGAATACCACCCGGACAAACTGGCCCAGCAGCAGCTCAGCGACGCCGAGCGCGCACTGGCCAAGGAGCGCCTGCTGGTTTATCAGCAAGCCTGGGAGCTTATCCGGCGGCACTACTGACGAACGGTCCTGATGCAGCACCCATTGCCATGGCTATCCCTGCTCTCGAATTTTTCTGCTGTTAACGTGCATCCGGCTTTAACCAGGCCGATATTCTGCTCGCCAGGGCCTTCCCGTCTGGCGGTATGCTTGCAGAGCCTGGAGCCACGGGCTGCAAGCTGAAAGCTTCCATTCCCGCCCGTTGCAAACGGGCCTTGCGCCGCACCCGGTCTTCCGATGAAGACAACTCCAGAATGCGCGACACAGAAGCGCTTTCCAGCGCTTCCGCCAACCGATCGCTATCCCGGGGATAGAACGCGGGCTCAACCCAGATCAGTGCCGCAGGTGTTTTCAATCCTGCAACAAAAGGCACCACATGGTTGCTGCCACGACCTATCCCGACCACACCTGCAAGCTGGTACCCGCGCTGCTCAAGCAGCGTTTCAGCCGCTGACAGTTCGTTCCGGATTCGGGAGCGGTACACAGCTTCCATCTCCACCGGCGTTTCCGGTGCCATGACATCAATGGTTGCCGGACTGGCGGCCTTCCGGCCCGGCTCTGTGGCTTCTGTTCCGGGCGCAGAACCCGGACGCTCAAGAACCTGTTCAAGTGAAGCGGGCGGGGCTTCAAGGCCCAGCGAAAGTACCGCCAGCTTCCGGGTTGCCAACTCCCGGGCCAGTGCCCCTGCCAGGCCGGATGCGGCATTCTCGCCCTCGTCGGCCAAAATAATCAGGGCGCCTCTTGCCGGGGCCTCCGTTTCGGGCCAGAAAAGCGCCAGCGTGCGGGAACCGTCTTCCATATCCAGCCATAATGCGGAGTCCGGAAACCTCTGGCTGAGGCCCCACTCACCCAGGCCAGACGACACCACTCCCCGCACTTCGCCGATTGGAGACTTTGCTTCCTCCGCTGAGGGCTCTTCATTTTGCGCTGAAGGCTCTTCCTCCAGAGCAAATGCGGGCAGACTGTTGACTGCCAGCAGAATGGCCAGCATGCAACCACTTATGTTCCTGCCGCAGCTGCGTCGGCTTATTGCTCTGGATCGGTGCACAGTTCCTGCTCCTCTGGCTACGAAAAAACCCTTGTGTGCTGTTAGAATGTCACCCGTTTGCGGTTTGCCGCAAGATTACTGTCAATTACCGCCAATTGTTTGCGAGAAGCGTTATGAACCCTTACCTGATCGCCCCATCCATTCTGTCTGCCGACTTTGCCCGCTTGGGCGAAGAAGTGGATAACGTGCTGTCAGCCGGCGCAGACGTGGTGCATTTCGATGTCATGGACAACCATTATGTGCCCAACCTGACCATCGGGCCGATGGTGTGCGAAGCGCTGCGCAAGTATGGCGTTACTGCGCCTATCGATGTACACCTGATGGTAACGCCGGTGGACGATCTGATCCGCATGTTCATTGATGCCGGTGCCAGCTACATCACTTTCCACCCGGAAGCCACACAGCATATCGACCGTTCCCTGCAGCTGATTCGCGAGGGTGGCTGCAAAGCCGGCCTGGTGTTCAACCCGGCCACGCCGCTGCATTACATGGATCACGTGATGGACAAGCTCGATATGGTGCTGATGATGTCGGTAAACCCCGGTTTTGGTGGCCAGAAGTTCATTCCCGGCACCCTGGACAAGCTGCGGGAAGCCCGTAAGCGCATCGACGCCAGCAACTATAACATCCGGCTGGAAATCGACGGCGGCGTAAAAACCGACAACATCCGTGAAATTGCCGAGGCCGGCGCCGACACCTTTGTTGCAGGCTCGGCCATTTTCAACACAGACAATTACAAGGCCACCATTGATGCCATGCGCCTGGAACTGGAATACGCCCGCACCGCACTGGGCCAGAAGGTACTGAGCCAATGAGCCTGGCAGGTCTGTTCAATGCGCGCTGGCCCGGTGTTGCGCTGTTTGATCTCGACGGCACCCTGGTAGACAGTGCTCCGGATCTTGCTGCCGCGGTGGACCGCACCCTTGAACAGTTGGGACGCAAACCGGCGGGCCTTGAAAAAGTGCGCCAGTGGGTGGGCCACGGCTCCCCCATACTGATGCGGCGCGCCCTTGCTGGCAAAGCCGACTGGGAACCTGCGAGTGCGGCAGACGATGCCCTGTTTAACGATGCCCTGACGATGTTTTTCAACAACTACCGGCAGCTCAACGGCCAGCATGCCGTGGTTTTTCCCGGAGTTGAGCCCTGCCTTGAGGCATTAACCCGGCTCGGCTGCCGCATAGCCGTGGTAACCAACAAGCCGGAACAGTTTGTGGGCCCGCTGTTGAAACAACTGGGGCTGGAGGAGTATTTCCGGCTGGTGGTGGGGGGCGATACATTGAGTACCAAAAAGCCAGACCCCGGCCCGTTGCTCCATGCCATGGAAACACTGCAGGGCAGTCGTGGCACCACAGTGATGGTGGGTGATTCCGCGGCAGACGTCAGTGCGGCCCAGGCCGCCGGCATCCCCTGTGTGGCGGTCACCTACGGCTACAATTTTGGCCGCTCGGTGCAGGCACTGGGGGCAGACGCTGTGGTTGATTCCCTGAGCGAGCTTTTGTAATCTCTCAGATCTTGAACTTTTTTCTTATCAATTCGGGAGATTCCTGCCGTGCAGGGACTGAATCTGACTGCCGCGCGAGGCACTTTTAATACCCGCGCAACACGATGGTGGCGATGGCGTACCGGCTGAACACACTCAGCCCGGCGGAAAGCGAGCGCCTGCCCGTTTGACGCCACCACCCGGCAGGCCCCGGCCAGCATAGTGGCCTGCCTACCGGAACGCAGATCAGATCCCAGGAAACCCGAACATGAACGCCGAACAATTCCGCAAGCTGGCACAGGCCGGCTTCAATCGTATCCCCGTGTACCGTGAAGTGCTTGCGGACATGGACACCCCCTTGAGTACCTACCTCAAGCTCGCCAGCGGTCCCTACTCCTATCTGTTTGAATCCGTTCAGGGTGGTGAAAAATGGGGCCGTTACTCCATCATCGGCCTGCCCAGCCAGGAAGTGCTCAAGGTATATGATCACCGCATAGAGATTCGCCGCCACGGGGAGCTGGTTGAAAGCGCTGAAGTGGATGACCCGCTGGCGTTTGTGGCCAGTTATCAGGCACGCTTCAACGCGCCCGACCTGGAAGAACTGCCCCGCTTTAACGGCGGCCTGGTGGGTTATTTCGGCTACGACACAGTGCGCTACATTGAAAAGCGCCTGGCAAACAGCTGCCCCCCGGACCGCATTGGCACGCCGGACATACTGCTGATGGTGTCCAACGAGCTGGTGGTGTTTGACAACCTGCGGGGCAAGCTGCACCTGATTGTGCACGTGGATCCGGCGGATGAACGCGGTTACGAAGATGCGCAGTTACGGCTGGACGAGCTGGAACAGAAGCTGCACCGGCAAACCGCCAACGCCCCGCAAACTCCGGCACACCTGCGCGGCAAAACCGTGGACGAAAGCGAGTTCGTGTCCGGCTTCAGCCAGGAAAAGTTCGAAGCCGCAGTGGATACCATCAAGGATTACGTGCTGGACGGCGACGTGATGCAAACCGTCATTTCCCAGCGCATGTCGATCCCGTTTGAAGCGCCGCCGTTAAATTTGTACCGCTCACTGCGGGTATTGAACCCCTCGCCCTACATGTACTTCCTGGATCTGGACGACTTCCACATTGTGGGCTCGTCGCCGGAAATTCTGGCGCGCATGGAAGACCGTGAAGTCACCGTTCGCCCCATCGCCGGCACCCGCAAACGCGGCGCTACGGAAGCCGAGGATCGGGCCCTGGAAGCCGAACTGCTGGCCGACCCGAAAGAGATTGCCGAACACCTGATGCTGATCGACCTGGGCCGTAACGACGCCGGTCGTGTATCAGAAACCGGCACCGTAAAGCTTACTGAAAAAATGGCGGTGGAACGCTACTCCCACGTGATGCACATTGTGTCCAACGTGACCGGTCAGGTAAAAGACGGCACCAGTTGCCTCGACGTACTCAAGGCCACCCTGCCCGCAGGTACCCTGAGCGGCGCCCCGAAAACCCGGGCCATGGAAATCATCGACGAACTGGAACCGGTCAAACGGGGTGTTTACGGCGGCGCCGTGGGCTACCTCTCGTTCAATGGCAACATGGACACGGCCATCGCCATCCGCACTGCGGTGATCAAGGACAAGACCCTGCACATACAGGCCGGTGCCGGCATAGTGGCCGACTCCATACCCCGCCTTGAGTGGAAAGAAACCATGAACAAGGGCCGCGCCATTTTCCGCGCCGTGGCCATGACCTACAACGATTTCGACCACTGAGGCGAGGGACACATCATGCTGGTAATGATCGACAACTACGATTCCTTCACCTACAACGTGGTGCAGTACCTTGCAGAGCTGGGTGCCGAGGTGCAGGTACACCGCAACGACGAAATCACTGTGGAGCAGATCGAAGCGCTAAACCCGGAACAGCTGGTAATCTCCCCCGGTCCCTGCACACCCAATGAAGCGGGGGTTTCCATGGAAGCCATTCGCCACTTTGCCGGCAAAATTCCCATACTCGGCATCTGCCTGGGCCACCAGGCCATCGGCCAGGTATTCGGCGGCAAGATCATCCGCGCCGGGCGCGTGATGCATGGAAAAGTCTCCCCGGTGTTTCACAACAACACCGGCGTATTCCGTGGCCTTAACAACCCTGTGCAGGCTACCCGCTACCACAGCCTGGTGATCGAACAGGCCAGCCTGCCGGACTGTCTGGAAATGACTGCATGGACCCGCAACAGCGACGGCAGCGTGGAAGAAATCATGGGCGTGCGCCACAAGACCCTGGCCATCGAAGGGGTGCAGTTCCACCCGGAATCCATCATGAGCGAACAGGGCCACGAACTGCTGCGCAACTTCCTGCGAACCCAATAAAAAAGGCAAAACCAATGAACATGAAAGACGCACTGAACCGGGTGGCGGAAAACCTCGACATGTCCCGGGACGAAATGAAACAGGTGATGCGCATCGTCATGAACGGCGAAGCCACCGACGCCCAGATAGGCGCCCTGCTGATGGGACTGCGCATCAAAAGCGAAACCGTGGACGAAATCACCGGCGCCGTGGAAGTCATGCGCGAACTGGTCTCCGGCGTAACCATCAAGGCCGAGCCACTGGTGGACATAGTCGGCACCGGCGGCGACGGCGCCAACCTGTTCAACGTATCCTCCGCCTCCGCATTCGTTGTGGCTGCGGCAGGCGGCTTTGTCGCCAAACACGGCAACCGCGCCGTCTCCTCCAAAAGCGGCAGCGCCGATCTGATTGAACAGGCGGGCATCAACCTCAACCTTACACCGGAACAGGTCGCCCGCTGCGTGGAACAGATCGGCGTCGGCTTCATGTTCGCCCCGGCCCACCACGGCGCCATGAAACACGCCGTCGGCCCGCGCAGGGAAATGGGCTGCCGCACCCTGTTCAACATCCTCGGCCCCATGACCAACCCCGCGGGCGTCAAACACCAGCTAGTGGGGGTATTCAGCAAAGCCCTCTGCCGCCCCATGGCCGAAGTACTGCAAAAACTGGGCTCCGAGCACATCATGGTTGTGGCTTCCAAAGACGGCCTGGATGAAATCAGCCTGGCAAGCGTCACCCATGTGGCGGAACTGAAAAACGGCGAAATCATCGAATACGACATAACCCCGGAAGACCTCGGCGTAAAGAGTCAGAGCCTGGTAGGCCTGTCCGTTGACACTGCCGAAGAATCCCTGAAACTGATCAAGGCCGCCTTCGGACGGGGCCACGACGAAATGGCCGAAAAAGCCCGGGACCTGATCGCCCTCAACGCTGGCGCTGCCATCTACGTTGCCGGCCTGGCACCGACCGCTAAAATGGGTGTGGAAATGGCACTGGACGCCATGGGTTCCGGCCTGGCGGCTGGAAAACTGGCGGAACTGGCGGATTTTTCGCACTGTTTTTGACTTTCAGACCAAACAGGCTGAGCAAGCAGTGGAGCCTCCTGCCAGCGAGGCCAGCATCCAAATTCTGAGAGCCTGCCGGTAGCCGCCTCTCAAAACTGTCTGCAGCCAGGGATGGCTGCAGCCAAGCCCTACAGGGACGTATTCACGGGCGTGTTTTGAGAGGCGGCTGCCGGCAGGCTCAAACACGGAACCAGACAAAAATGGCCAAGCAAAACGACAAAACCCCCACCATCCTGCGCAAAATCGTAGAAAGAAAGTGGGAAGAAATCGACTCACGCAAGCGGCAAAAGAGCCTGGAAGACCTCAAGGCCCTATCCGGCGACCAGCCAGATACAAGAGGCTTCGCCAGCGCCCTGCGCCGACGCATCGAAGCCAGCACCCCTGCGGTTATCGCCGAAATCAAAAAGGCCTCCCCCAGCAAAGGCATACTCCGCGACCCCTTTGAGCCGGCCGAAATCGCCGAAAGCTACGAACGGGGGGGCGCTGCCTGCCTGTCCGTACTCACCGATCACGACTTCTTCAAAGGCCACGAAGACTACCTGATCGCCGCCCGCAACGCCTGCAGCCTGCCGGTTATCCGCAAAGACTTCATGGTTGCGCCCTACCAGGTGTACGAAGCCCGCACCATCGGTGCCGACTGCATACTCCTGATCGCCGCCTGCCTAACCAAAGACCAGATGCAGGAACTCGAAGGCATAGCCCATGAAACCGGCATGGACGTACTGGTAGAAGTGCACAACAGCGAAGAAATGGACGATGCACTCACCCTCAGCACGCCACTGGTGGGCATCAACAACCGCGACCTGCACAGCTTCGATGTGTCCCTGGACACCACCTTCAACCTGCACCAGCGCATAGGCCCGGAACGTATGGCCATCACCGAAAGCGGCATCATGACCCGGGCCGACGTGGAAGCCATGACCGGCCGGGGCATTTACGGATTTCTGGTGGGCGAATCCTTCATGCGCGCGGCCAGTCCGGGCAAGAAGCTGCAGGAACTGTTTTTCCCGGAATAGTCCAAAGAGGCCGGCGGATCATGCAGGGCCCGCCAGCGCCTCCTGCATCAACAACTGCAGATGCTCCGGCAACTTTGCCGATAATGCCAAAGCCCGCTCGTGGGCACGCTGCGACATTTTGCCCCAGGTGCGCCGCACAATCCTCAGCCACTTCTCCCGCTCGTATTCGGTGTTATCGGTATAGAACTGCGCAAAGTATTTTTCCAGAAACACCATGCAGGCAACGTCTTCCAGTAGCTGGGTGTCGGCGTCCTTACGCAATTCCCGCTTGGTCAGAATCACCTCAACCCGCTCACATTCGCTCTCCGGGTATCCACAACCGGCCATGATTTCCGCAGCCCGGCGCCCATGCATGCGACCACAGGCCTGGCGCCACTGGTAATAGGCTTTGCGGCCCTCCGGATAGTCACTGCGGGGCATTTTCCAGCGTTCGATATGCTGGGCGCGGCAGGCAATCTGCATCCGTTCGGAAGGCGAAGGTTCCAGCTCATGCAGCCAGCGGGTCATGTGCAAGCTGTAAGCATACTCCCGTGGCAGGGTTTCACCTGCCACCACCTCTTCATTGGGGTCGGCGCGATTTGCATTGTCAATCGCATCCAGAGCACACTTGAGGGATGCTCGCTCCATACTGTCTCCTTTTACGACATGACTGCTCCGCCGGGGCGTTGCGCCGGGCGCAGCATTAACTGATGATTAGAGCTACTGGCAGCCGGACTATGACGATGATGAGATTTTCAGGCCTCAAACCGCCATATGAAAAGGTACCACCCAAATGGCGTCCAGCCTATGAGGCCTATATAAGGACCGTGGAAGGGCAAGTAGCCGTTGTGGCCGCCTGGGTGCTTCTGATCACCGTGCTTTTCTACCAGTTTACCCATGAACTGCGCCTGGCCCACCGCCCGGATCTCTGGCTCACCGAGCTGGGCTTCCGGACACCGGTGCTGCTCACGGCTCTGCTTACACTGCTTTCCCACTACACCGGTAAACCCATGTGCCAAAGCCGCTATCTGCTCAGGGCCATGGGGGTTTCCGTTATGGTCATGATACTTGCGCTGTTCCTCATTCACTACAACGGGCCGTCTGCCGCTACTTATCAGATTACCAATGGAATCATCATCAGTTTTTTCGGCGTTGCCATACTGTCGGTCAGAGGGCCCAAAGAATGGTGGCTCATGTTCGTTCTGCCCCTGGTAATCTTTGTGTTCGCTGCCAGAATGCGCGGCCTGACCTTTACAGAGCTGCTGCCATACATGTTCGACCCCATGGTGATGATGGTGATTGGCATCGTTCTGAGTGCAGCCCTGAGGCAGCTGCGAGCAGGGGAATTCATAGCCAGGCAGGAGCTCCGGGACCAGGCAACAACCGACCTGCTGACCGGCCTGCTGAATCGCAGGGCCATGCATCAGCTGCTGGAGCAGGAACATGCCCGGGCCCAGCGCTCCGGAACCACTTACAGTCTTGTTCTGGGCGACCTGGATCACTTCAAGCGAGTAAACGACACCTACGGCCACAACGTTGGCGACATTGTGCTCCAGGAAACCGCGCGCAGAGTGGGTAGCCACATGCGTGCACAGGATGCCCTTTGCCGCTGGGGTGGTGAGGAAATTCTGATGCTGTTACCGGAAACCGGGCCGGACGGAGCCCGGCACGTGGCGGAGAAGGCGCGCCTGTCTCTTGCAAACGAACCCATGGTGGCCGGCGGGCACGACATCCACCAGACCATCAGCCTGGGCGTCACCAGTTGCCGTGGCAGCGATGATATCGAAAGCGCCATCAAGCGCGCTGATGACGCACTCTACCAGGCCAAGAAAAATGGCCGCAATCGCACAGAGGTCAGCACTCCGTCTAATTCCGGCCATGATCCTGCACCAGGACAGGACGCTTCAGACGCCACCGCATGCTGACTTCAGTTGGTACCCGGGCGCGTCAGACCTGCGCTGACGGGCGTGCCTTGATACGGTCATACCACGCCTGCAGGTGGGTTTGCCCGGGCTGAATACGGATATTTACCACCCGGGCGAAGGCCACCGTTGTGAAGGCATTGATATCGGCAGCGGTAAGCCGGTCACAACAGATGTATTCCTTGTTGGCAAGATGATTGTCGAGAAACTCCATAAACTTGCCAACACTCTTGCCGCAATCCTCTCCCCATTCCTTGATGGGGTTCATTCTGTCCTTGAAATAACCGCTGGTGTGCTGAAAGCACATGCCTGTGGGCATGAAGAAGTAGAATTCCACCCACCTTACCCACTGTTCAATCAACGCCTTTTCCAGAGGGGTGTCTCCCAGAAGCGTTGGGGTGTCCGGGTAGCTTTCCTCAAAATAACGGCAAATGGCCATGGTCTCGGCAATGCAGGTGCCGTCATCCAGCTCCATCACCGGCACTTTCTTCATGGGGTTACGCGCTACGTACTCCGGCGTCAGGTTTTCGCCCTTCTGCAAATCAATCTCAATGAATTCGGCTTTATCCAGCAAACCTTTCTCTGCCATGAACATGCGTACGCGGCGGGGATTCGGTGCCGTTTTCGTTTCAAAAATCTTCATTATTATCAACTCCGTTCCGGGTAAATCCGTGATTCCAGCATAAAGGTTACAGGTGAGATTGGCCCGAAAAAAGAGTTGCGTCAAGCAACTGACCAGAAGCCAGGGTCAAGGCAAGGATGCGTCTGGAAAAATGACGTATTTTTGTGAAAACCTTGTAACTGAGCGCAGGATCCTTATGCTTGTAGGTACGTGGTAACCGAGATGAGTCGTTTTGCCCTACTTTCAGTATTGCCAGAAAGCCGCACTCCAGGGAACCTCTTCCGGTTGCCTCTCCTCAGTAGTAGAACCCGTTAACACTCGATCTGACACCAACACAGGGAGCGTCAGAAAAGCGATAAAAACCGCTCCAATCGATTTTACAATCATCAGAACGGAGAAGTGACTATGCGAAAGCTTGCGTCTGCTGCACTGCTATGTGCGCTCTCAGTTCCCGCCATGGCACAGGCCAATTGTGGGGAAGTATCCATCACGGAAATGAACTGGGCCTCCAACACCGTGGTCACCAACGTAGCCAAATTCATCATGGAGCAAGGTTATGGCTGCGACGTAAAGGTTGTGCCTTCCGATACCGTACCTGCCGTAACGTCTGTTGCAGAAAACGGTGAGCCCGACATTGTGACCGAGCTCTGGCTGAACTCGGCTGGTGAGGCTTACCTGCGCCTTGAAAGAGAGGGCAAAATCGAAAGGCTCGGAAAAGTACTTGATCCTGGCGGCGTTGAGGGCTGGTGGATCCCCACGTACCTGGCTGAGGAGCACCCGGAACTGAAGACAATCGAAGGCGTGATGGCCAATCCTGAACTGGTGGGCGGGCGTTTCAACAACTGCCCCGACGGCTGGGGCTGCCGGATTGTCAGTGACAACCTGATCCGGGCGCTGGATCTGGAAAGCTCCGGCATAAAAGTTTTCAACCACGGGTCTGGCGAAACCCTGGCCTCCTCAATGGCCTCTGCTGTGCAGAATGAAGAACCCTGGCTGGGCTATTACTGGGGCCCGACAGTGCCTCTCGGCAAGTACGACATGACCCGGGTAAAACTGGGCGAGTACAACAAGGAGATCCATGAGAAGAATCAGAACCCCGACGCGGACAACCCGGGCGTTTCCGAGTTCCCGGCTGCACCGGTTCTGACATCGGTGACCACCGACTTCAAGGATAGGGAGCCGGAAGTAACTGAAATGCTGAGCAAAATGACGTTTAAAACGGACACCATGAGCGCATTGCTGGCGTGGATGGATGCCAACAACGCATCCGGCGAAGAAGCCGCTGTTTATTACCTGAGCAACAACCGTGATGAATGGTCTGGCTGGCTGAACGATGATGCCAGAAAGAAACTCGCCGCCATTCTTGAAAACTGATCGACCCGCCCTGGCCCGGGTGCAGCATTCTGACGAGCTGCCCCGGGCAAGCCTGAACGTAGTAGCAATTGATTATGAACGCATGGCTGCCCATGCGTAGAAGAGGCTGAACACGAATGGCAACCTACGACTCCCTGTTCTCAGCGCTGGGGCTAGAAGACTGGTGCGCAAAAGGAAAAGACGATGGCCCCATGTCCATGGCTGACCTGCTTGCAAAAACCAAAGGCAAGGACGCAGAACCCCCATCCCTGTGGGACCTCCCGTTTCCGTCCATGGATGCACTCAACGAATCCTGCGCCGCCTTCCCCCAGTCACGAGAACTTACCAAGGGCCTGGAACAGGGGTTTTTGGACATCAAAGACAGTCTCAGCCTGGTGCTTGACCCCCTGACCCAACCCCTGAGCTGGTTTCTGGACAGCGCACTTTACGGCATGCTGAACACCCCCTGGTGGATTATCATCCCTGTTATGCTCGCCGTTGTGTTCGTGGTGACCAAATCCTGGAAACTGGTTATGTTTGTTGCCGGCAGCATTTGCCTGCTGGCATTCATCGATTACTACGAATACGCCATGCAGACGCTGGCCATTATTTTTGTCTGCGCCTTCCTCTGCGTGCTCTTTGGCGTGCCTATAGGCATCGCCATGTCTAGAAGCGATACCATGCAACGGCTGACCATTCCGGTGCTGGATATGCTGCAGACCCTGCCACCGTTTGTGTACCTGATCCCGCTGATCTTCCTGTTCAGCGTGACCGAATCCAAACTCTACGGTATCGCCATTATTCTCTACGCCATAGTGCCCGTGGTGCGGCTGACGAACCTGGGGATACGGCTGGTGGATAAAGACGTGATTGAAGCCGCGGATGCCTTCGGCATGACACCGAGACAGAAGCTGTTCAAGGTTCAGATCCCGCTGGCTCTGCCCAACATCATGGCCGGTGTCAACCAGACCATCATGATGAGCCTTGCCATGGTCGTTATCGCATCTCTGGTTTCAGCGCCCGGTCTCGGCGTGCTGGTGCTTCGCGGCATTCGCAACCTGGAGCTTGGGGTTGGCCTGGTTTCCGGCCTCGGTATTGTCATCCTGGCAGTCATTCTGGACCGGGTGACCAAGGCTTCTCTGGCGCGTATCAATGCCAGCCAAAAGCAGTGAGGACAGAACGTGGCAAATGATATAAAGATTTCCATCAGAAACCTCTACAAGATATTCGGGCCAACGCCGGATGTGGCTCTGGAATATGTAAAGCGGGGCATGAACAAGGCCGATCTGCTGGACCAGCAAAACCATGTTCTGGGGCTCAGGGATATCAATGTGGATATCCTCGACGGCAAGATTACCGTGATCATGGGGCTTTCGGGTTCCGGAAAATCCACGCTGATCCGTCATCTCAACCGCCTGATAGAACCCACCGCCGGAGAAATCCACCTCGATGGGGAAAATGTTCTGGACCTGAACGAAGAACAATTACGCCAGCTGCGGCGGGAACAGATGTCCATGGTGTTCCAGAAGTTCGCCCTGCTGCCGCACAAGACCGTGCTTGAGAACGCCGGCATGGCCCTGAACATTCGCGGTTACACCGTCGCAGATTTCGAAAGCGAAGCGGTAAAATGGCTGGCCAGGGTTGGTCTTGAGGGCAATGAAAACCAGTACCCGCATCAGTTATCGGGTGGTATGCAGCAGCGGGTTGGCATTGCCCGTGCGCTGGTATCCAACTCCCCCATCATGCTGATGGACGAGGCCTTCTCCGCCCTGGACCCCCTTATCCGGTCAGACATGCAGGATCTGCTACTGGAGCTGCAGAGCGAGCTTCAGAAAACCATCGTGTTCATCACCCACGATCTGGACGAAGCGCTGAAACTCTCCGAGCATCTGGTCATTCTCAAGGATGGTGAAGTGGTTCAGCAGGGTGATCCACAGGAAATTCTGCTTAACCCCAACGATCCCTATATCGTCGACTTTATCAGTGACATCAACCGCGCGCGTGTGCTTCGGGTGCGTTCTGTTATGGATACGGACTTCGACAGGGATGCGGACTATGCGGGGGATATTTCCGAGAAAGACAATCTTGAGGCAGTGCTGAGTCGCTCCGGGGGCGATACAGACAAGATCTTCAGGGTTGTCCGGGATGGAGAGATGGTGGGCAGCCTGAGCATGAAAGCCCTCACCCGCGCACTGGTTCCCACCGATGCAGCCACCGAGCGCGGTCTACGCAAGAACTGATCTGCCAGAAGCCAGTAAGCCTGAGCACTCGCCGGCTTACTGGCCAGTTGTCAGCACAGATCCTTTATTGGCCCCCGGTAGTTTCTGTTGACTTGAAGGCGGTAATTATTTCACCCTCGGATGTTGTCAGGAGCAACTCTCCGTTGCGGCCTATCGATGCTCGTTTCACGCGCGAAAGCAGCTCCAGAAAGCGGTCTTCCTGGTTCATCAGGGCCGGCGCACACGCCATTTTGGTCGCGTACATGGAACTGAAACTGATGCCTTCACCTGTGAGTTCGTATTGACCTCCGTAGCGGTTACAGGAAGCGCGCCCGGCGACACGGTTGTCATCAAAGAACTCGATTGTCATGCGGGAGCGATCAATAATGCCGGTGCCTGCCAGATCGTCAACCACCCACTGCGCACCACGGAAAAGGCGCTCGGGATCACCGCCACAGCCTTTAAAAACCTCCCCGTTCAGCTCCAGCCGAACCTGAGCCGGAAACTGGGCACCCGACATGGTGTCCTCACACAGTTGGCGAGCTACCTTCAATGTCAGCTCCTGCCCGTCCAGCTCACCACGAAATTCCCGCCCATGGCGGTTTGCAACGGTGGTTTCCAGCGCTATTTTCTCAGGGCCTGAAGACTCATAAGGTCGATTGAACAGCAACGTGTCGCCCTGTATCCGGACGTGCCAGAAAGGCTCGTTGCCAGTGGCCTCAAACGGCATTTCCAGCGCGCCTGCCCGCAGGCATTCCGGGTATGCCTGCCCTCTTACGGTGAACCATGCCCGGTCACCCTTGATCCAGAAACTGGTCTCATCGTCCCCGGGGGCCACGTAACGCTCCCCGGAAGCGCTTACTTGCTGTTTAAGCAGCTGGCGTTTGCCCTGGTAAGCCACACTCAGCATGTCGCCCTCACCCGATGCGGTAACGGCAACCTCAAGCTGGCCGCACTCATAGGTACCCAATGCTCTGGCAGTATCCGGCCCGGTATCCGTGGCACAGGCGCCGAGAAACAGGCTGGCACCTGCAATGGCGGAGATCATAAAAAGCCGCTTCGAGTACATAGACACGTCCTCTGGTCAGATCATGAGTCAATGCTGGCATCTTAATGACTCGCCCGCCTGAAAACCAATGGCAAAGGCGTGATGGCTGTTAAAAACACGCAACCCGGAGCCGCCACTGCTTTTTATCTCCCCGGTGCAACGCTATGCTGAGAGCCTTTACCCAGGAGGCTGCCCATGGCACTCAGGCTCTACCAGTTCGCCATATCCCACTACTGCGAGAAAATCCGCTGGGCACTGGATTACAAAAAACTCAATTATGAAACCACGAACCTGCTGCCAGGGCAGCACGCAAAAACCGTGCAGAAGCTCACCAGGGGCGCGGGCACTTCTGTACCAGTGCTGGAGCATAATGGTGACGTTATTCAGGGCTCATCACACATACTGGACTACCTCGACAAAACCTTCCCCGACATACCACTCACACCGGTGGATGAAGCTGCGAAATCACTGGCACTGGCATGGGAGACACGCCTGGATGACGAGGCCGGGCCGGCCGTTCGTTGTTATTCCTATCATCATTTCCTGCAGCGCCCGAAAATTGTGGTGCCGATGCTGGCCGCGGGCACGCCTTTCTACAACCGCATCCTGCTCAGCCTGGCCTTCAGCCGGGTAAACGAAATAATGCGAAAGTGGATGAAAATAAACGAAAATACTGCCGAAAAGTCCCGGCAAACCATGGAAACCCTGCTCACAGAACTGGCAGAAACCTACAGCCGGCAGCCCTTTCTGGCGGGCGACACCTTCTCGCGCGCCGATCTGACAGCCGCAGCCCTTTTTGCTCCGCTGTTTCAGCCGCAGGCCTATCTGGTTCCCTGGCCAAAGCCTGCGCGAATCCCCAGGGAGATAAAAGCCTGGCTTGATCAGTGGCAGCCGCAACTGCAGGTACTAAAAAAAATTTACTCGGACTATCGGTAGCGTTTTACACAGGTGAATATAAGGAGACCTGCTCATGCCCCTGCCCCGAACAGACTATAGCCAACGGCTGTCGCTATGCCTCGGACTCATCCTGTTTCTGACGTTCGGCAGTCATGCCCGGGCCGCTGATGTTCGCATTGCTGTGGCCGCCAACTTCACCGACACTACCCGCAACCTGATTGCAGCATTCGGTGAAGAAACCAGCCTGCAAGCAGAGGCGAGCTACGGCTCCACCGGCAAATTGTATGCACAGATTGATAACGGTGCGCCGTTTGATGTATTTCTGGCCGCTGACCGTCGCCGCCCGGAACTGCTTGAAGAGAACGGCCAGGGGGTGCCTGGCACCCGGTTCACCTATGCCCGGGGCAAACTGGTGCTGTGGAGCCCGGTACCCGACACCTTTGACGACCCGAAAGACTGGCTGGAATCCGGAGCTTTTGCCCGACTGGCGATAGCAAACCCCAAAACCGCACCTTACGGCCTTGCCGCCCGGGAAGTGCTGACCGAAATGGGCCTTTGGGACTCATTGCAAAGCCGCCTTGTACGCGGTGATTCCATTGCCCAGACGTTTCAGTTTGTCGCCACCACCAACGCCCAGTCAGGTTTTGTCGCCCTCTCACAGGTTCGCGCCTGGGATCATAAAGACGGCTCACTCTGGCTGATCCCGCAAAGTTACTACTCCCCAATCAATCAACAGGCTATTCTTTTAACCCGCAGTGAGAAAAATGACGCCGCTCGCCAGTGGCTTGATTTCCTGCGCAGCGACAAAGCCAGGCGTATCATTGAAGCCGCCGGCTACGAAACCGAACTCTGAGCAGTTACCCGGCCAACACCATGGATATATATTGGGAGCCCGTCTGGCTCACCCTGAAGCTTGCAGGCCTGACTACCGCCCTGCTTTTGTTAGTGGGAACACCCATCGCCTGGTGGCTGGCCCGCAGCAACCATTGGCTCAGACAGCCCATTTCGGCCATTGTTGCGCTGCCTCTGGTGCTGCCGCCCACGGTTCTGGGTTTTTACCTGCTGGTATTGATGGGGCCCAAAGGCGTGGTTGGGCAGATCACCGAACAGCTGGGGCTTGGTCTGCTTCCTTTCACTTTTGAAGGGCTGGTGATTGCATCGGTTATCTATTCGCTGCCGTTTACCGTTCAGCCGCTGCAGAACGCCTTTGGCTCAATCAACCGGCAACTATTGGAGGTGGCCTCCACGCTCCGGGCCTCACCCCGGGACCGATTCTTTTCCGTTGTCGTGCCTTTGGCCCGGCCCGGCTTTCTCACCGCCAGCGTACTCACCTTCGCCCATACCATCGGTGAATTCGGCGTTGTGTTGATGATTGGCGGCAACATTCCCGGTGAAACCAAGGTGCTCTCCGTCGCTATCTACGACCACGTGGAATCCCTGGAATACACACAGGCCCACTGGCTCTCTGCCGGCATGGTGGTGTTCTCCTTCGTGGTACTGGTAACGCTCTACTCCCTCAACGGCCGGATGCAGTCCGGGCTGGTGAAGTAATGGCGGCAGCAGGAATACAGGCACGCTTCGCCTGCAGTGTCGGTAACTTTGCACTTGACGTGGATCTGGATCTCCCGGGTAGCGGGCTCACCGCCCTGTTCGGGCACTCGGGTTGCGGAAAAACCACCTTGTTGCGCTGCATGGCGGGTCTTCAGAGCGCAGATGGCATCATGCGCGTTAACGGTGACCAATGGCAGAGTGGAACTGACAGCCGTCCTGTTCACCAAAGGCCTCTTGCTTATGTGTTTCAGGAAACCAGCCTGTTCCCCCACCTCTCGGTGAAGCGCAACCTGATGTACGGGTACAGGCGAATTCCCGAAAGTGAACGCCGGATATCGTTTGACCAGGCTGTTCAATGGCTGGGCCTCTCGCGCCTGCTTGGCCGGATGCCTGAAAAGTTATCAGGGGGGGAGCGCCAGCGTGTGGCGATCGCCCGGGCACTGCTCACCAGCCCAAAGCTTCTGCTGATGGATGAGCCTCTGTCTGCCCTCGATCAGGCCAGCAAAAGGGAGATCATGCCCTATCTGGAGGCCTTGCGGGACAACCTCGCTATCCCCATGCTCTATGTCTCCCACTCCACCGCAGAGGTTGCGCGATTGGCGGATCACATTGTGATGATGGATGGAGGCCGGGTAGTTGCCGAGGGCCCGCTGCAAACAATCATGGCACGCACAGATCAGCCCTTTGGGCTTGAGGAAGATTCGGGGGTAATTCTGGATGCCACAGTGTCAGAACACGACGAGCATTGGCATCTGTGCCGGGCCGATTTTGCAGGAGGCCACCTCTGGCTGCGTGCCGATGGACACCTGGCAATCGGGCAAAGGATTCGCTTGCAGGTGCTGGCAAGGGATATCAGCCTGGCCAGAAGCCGACAGACTGATCAGAGCATTCAAAACCTGCTGCCCGCCATGGTTGATGAAGTCGCCTCGGACGTACGCCCGGGAACATCCATGGTCAGACTGCTGGCAGGGCAAACTCCGTTTCTCTCGCGCCTGACCACACGAGCGGTACATACTCTTGCGATTGAACCCGGCCAGAAAGTCTGGATGCAGATCAAATCTGTAGCCATAGTTGATTGATCTGCCGGACCGGTTTCTGGCCCATTTGGCCACAGCCGTTCCAGCCCCCGGCAAGTAAGCTCCCAAGCGTAAACCGTTCAATTGCAGATGACGGGAACCGCAATGACCTCCAGAACACACCGCGTTGCCAGCGGCAAACTATCACTCCACGCCGTAACCCAGGGAAATCCGGAAGCTACGCCGCTGATGATGGTTCACGGGTACCCGGACAATCACCATATCTGGGACAAAGTGGCGGATGCGCTGGCAGACGATTTCTTTGTGGTTCGATACGATGTCCGTGGCGCCGGCCTTTCCGACAAACCCGAACGCACACGGGATTACCGGCTATCCTTGCTGGCCGGGGATCTCAGGGCCGTTGTTGAGCAACTATTGCCGGGCCGCCGGTTTCACCTGCTCGCCCACGACTGGGGCTCGATACAGAGTTGGGAATCTGTGGGCTCCGGCCCGCTGCAGGAGCGGATTCTTTCCTATACGACCCTTTCCGGCCCCTGCCTTGACCATGTCGCAGCCTGGCTCAGAGCCGAAGCCCTGGATCTTACCGGCGGAGGTTCTGGCAGAGTTGCCAGGCAGTTGCTGCGATCCTGGTATGTTTTCCTCTTTCAGCTCCCTGTTGTACCGGAAACCCTCTGGCGCATGGGGCTGGACAGGAAGTGGCCGGCTCTGTTGCAGCGGGAAGGCGTTACGGATGCCTGTTTCAGCACGCTGCAAAAGGCCGATGGACGCTTTGGAGTAAAGCTTTACCGGGCCAACTTCCTGCCGCGGCTGCTGAAACCGCGACCAAGATTCGCCACCTGCCCGGTGCAACTGATCATTCTGGACAGGGACAAATATGTTGGCGAGGACCTTTTCCGCCAGCAAAACCATTGGGCTGCCAGACTTACCTGCAGGCGGCTGGATGCAACACACTGGGCACCTCTCACTGAACCGGAGGCAATTGCCAGTGCAGTGCGCAGTTTTATCCGGCCTTAACGGGTCCCGTAAACCACCATGGTTTTGCCTTTGACCATTACCAGCCCCTGCTCTTCCAGGGTCTTGAGTACCCGGCCAACCATTTCGCGGGAGCAGCCTACAATACGGCCAATTTCCTGGCGGGTGATCTTGATCTGCATGCCATCCGGGTGTGTCATGGCATCCGGCTCCTTGCACAGATCCAGCAAAGTGCGGGCAACGCGACCGGTTACGTCCAGAAACGCCAGGTCGCCAACCTTGCGCGTGGTCTGGCGCAGACGTGACGCCATCTGTTCACCAATAAAATAGAGAACCCGCGGATCCTGCTGGGCAATTTCACGGAATTTGGTGTAGCTGATTTCAGCCACTTCACACTCGGTTTTGGCTTTTACCCAGGCGCTGCGGGAATCCATGTTATCGAACAACCCCATCTCGCCAAAAAAGTCCCCGGCGTTGAGGTAGGCCATGATCATCTCGCGGCCGTCGTCGTCTTCGATGATAACCGTTACGGAACCCTTGACTATGTAAAACAGGGAATCGCTTTTGTCGCCGGCGTAAATAATGGTGCTCTTGGCCGGATAACGGCGGCGATGACATTGCGAAAGAAAATAATCGAGATGCTTGGTTTTCTGCTCAACCGGCTTGACGATAGTGGCCATGGTGCGAGTCGTGCCTCCTCAAATACTGGCGGGTTCCGATGTTTGTTGTTCACCCGACTTTCCCTGCGGGTTCATTTATTTTTCGTACAGATCAGAGCAACTTATAACAAGAAGGCCTGCTCCGGGCAACCGGAAAGAGTATACAGGATGTATCTGGAAACGGTGTCACCAGTCGCCAGCCCCTGCCCGCAAACCCGGGTTGTGCTAGCATCCTGTCCCAGTCGTTTATCCCGGGCCGGCGCACGCCTGCCCTTGTCTAACAGGAGATTACCCGTCATGAAAGCAACCATCGACTGGACAGGCAACACCAGCTTCCGGGCCACCAGTGGCTCCGGACACTCCGTGCAACTGGACGGGCCACCCGATCACGGCGGCGAAAATCTGGGGCCCCGCCCCATGGAAATGCTGCTGATGGGCCTTGGAGGCTGTTCGTCATTTGATGTCATGAGCATTCTGAAAAAAAGCCGGCAGGATGTCACTGCCTGCCATACCGAACTGGAAGCCGAGCGGGCAGACGCCGTGCCTGCAGTCTTCACCAGGATCCATCTTCATTTCGTGGTGACCGGTCGAAACCTCAGGGAAAACCAGGTAAAACGGGCTGTGAGCCTGTCCGCAGAGAAGTATTGTTCTGCCTCTATCATGCTTGAAAAAGCAGGCGTGGAAATCACTCACAGCTACGAAATACGTACCACTGAATAGACCCTGCTCGCGGCACTATTCAATACCTGGCGGGGCGTGCATAATACCGCCCTTTCTCCGCCGGTCTGCGCAAAAGGTGTACTACCTGGTCAGTAGTCGGTGGCGGCCTGTGCAGAGCATGCAATTGCCGCTCTGTCGTCATTCATCTCCATAATCCGGAGGGGCTGAGTATGGAACCCAAACTCCAGTTACACGGTTTCAACAACCTGACCAAATCCCTGAGCTTCAATATCTACGACATCTGTTACGCGCAGACCGAAGAACAACGCGCAGGCTACATTGATTACATTGACGAGATGTACAATGCGGAACGTCTCACCCAGATCCTGACCGACGTGGTCAAGATCATCGGCGCCAATATTCTCAACATCGCCCGCCAGGATTACGAACCCCACGGTGCCTCGGTCACCATGCTTATTGCCGAGCACGAACTGTCCAGCGGAGAAGAACCTGACAATGAAGAATCGCCCGGCCCGCTGCCCGACACCATCGTGGCGCATCTGGACAAAAGCCATGTAACCGTCCACACCTACCCGGAAAGCCACCCCCACGAGGGGATCAGCACCTTCCGGGCAGACATCGACGTGTCTACCTGCGGCCTGATCTCACCTTTGAAAGTGCTGAACTATCTGATCCACAGTTTCGATTCCGATGTGGTAACCGTTGACTACCGTGTGCGCGGGTTTACCCGTGATGTGGACGGCACCAAGCATTACATTGATCACGACATCAACTCGATCCAGAACTATCTGACGGAAGATACCCAGAAAGCCTACCAGATGATCGATGTAAACGTTTATCAGGAAAACCTCTTCCACACCAAGATGATGCTGAAAGAGTTCCATCTGGATAACCACGTGTTCGGCGAAAATGCCGATGAACTGGACCCGGAGGTAGCCAGGTCTATCGAGGACAGGCTTCGCCGCGAAAAGCTGGAGATTTTCTACTCCCGCAACATGGAAGAGTAGCGCCCGCCGGCAAAGTCAGGCAAACGCTTTCTGGGCAATCAGGCGCTGCACCATGGGCCTCACAATCAGGTCCATGGCCAGCGCCATTTTTGTACCCGGGATAACCAATGTGTCATGGCGTGACAGGATGCTGTTCTGTATTGCCTGCAACAGGTAGGAAAAATCCACCTCGGAAGCATCCCGGAATCGGATCACCAGCATGCTCTCATCCTCCGTGGGCACATCCCGGACCACAAAAGGGTTGGAGGTGTCTACCAGGGGAATACGCTGGAAGTTGATATGGGTGTGGGAAAACTGAGGCACTATGTCGTGGACATAGTCATCCATACGGTTGATGATCGTTGTAACGACGGCTTCCTGGCTGTAACCACGCTGATGGGTATCCCGGTGTATTTTCTGTATCCACTCCAGGTTTACGATGGGCACCACCCCGATAAGCAGGTCCACATACTGGGCAATGTTAAATGCCTCACTCACCACCGCCCCGTGCAGCCCCTCGTAGAATAACAGATCGGTGTCCGGCGCAAGGGAGCCCCAGGGCGTAAACGTGCCCGCTTTGTGGCCTTCGGCCTGCAGTTCGCGATCCTCATCATGAACATACTGGCGGTAACGGCCATTGCCTGTCTGGCCGTAATCGTAAAACAGCGCTTCCAGCTTATCGATGTGGTTGGCTGCGAGAGCAAAATGGTTACGCTCACCAAACTGGCCTTTGGCGGCCAGCCGTGCCATTTGCTCCCGGTTATAGCGGTGAAAGCTGTCACCACTGACCATGGCCGCTTTCAACCCTTCACTGGCAAACATGCGCCGGAAAATCTGGCCGGTGGTGCTGGTACCAGCGCCAGACGAGCCTGTGACTGCGATAACAGGATGCCGCTTTGACATGGTCAGGTAAGACTGTCCAGGGAACAGGGTTTCTCGATCACAAAGCCCTGGGCATAATCCACACCCAGTTGCCGCAGCGTTTCGAGAACATCGCGGGATTCAACCTGCCCGGCAATCACTTCGCGATCCATATAATGCGCCATATCCACCATGGACTTCACCATGGCACGATCGGTTTCACTGGTGTTGAGCTGGCCGGTGAACGCACTGTCTATCTTGATCAGATCAACCGGAAGCGAGCGCATGAATTCGAATGAACTGGGGCCGCTGCCAAAGTTACCGAGGCAGAACCGGCAGCCCAGCTCTTTCATCTCGATGATAAAATCCGCGACCGCCTCTACGTCGTTAATGGCTGATGCTTCAGTAACCTCAAACCAGAGACGCTCAATGGGCGCGTCCTTTTCGCTCAGTTTTTCGTAAATGTATTCCAGCAAGGACTGGTCATTCAGTGAATAGCCCGAGAGGTTGATGCACACTCCTCCGAAATGCCGGGGGTCCGGCGCCTGCACCCTCAGCCAGTCAAGCATGTGCCCCACCACCCAGCGATCGACCGCCTGCATGCGTTCATACCGCTCTGCCATACGCACGAAGTCCCGGCCAGTGATAAGTACGCCAGCATCGTCGTACATGCTGATCAGCACTTCATACTGGGCCGCCATCCTGGTGCGACTGTGCAGAGGAATGATCTTCTGGCAGCGCAACAGCATACGCTCTTCGTCCAGATCGCCCAGGCTGGCAACCTTGGCTGCTATCTGCTCCTGGCGGGACTGGTCATCCGCATCCAGCGTGTATTCCGCTATCTTACCGTGACCTTTTTGCCTGGCGGCTGCCAGAGCCTGTTCCGAGGCCCTCAGCCAGCGCTCCGCGCTCACCAGCCCTGGCAGCTCAGGTACAACACCGACACTGGCCGACAACCGGTAACTGCGACCATGGTAAATGAACTCGGTTTCCTCCACCGCAGCAATCAGCTTGCGGGCTGAATCCTCTGCATCCTCAGACGGCACCAGCATGCCGAACTCATTACCTGCGAGCCTGGCCAGCGGCATTCCGTCCCCGACATGATCCCGCAACAGGTCGGCAATGCGCTTGAGGGTGTCATCGCCGGCCTGATAGCCGGCGGTATCGTTCAGCAGGCGGAACTTGCGCAAATCCAGCCGCAGCAGGGAACGCTCGTCTTCGCGCCGGGCCAGTTGCTGGTCAAGCATGCGCTCAAATTCCCGGCGCGCCAGAAGCCCGGTCAGTTCGTCGTGGGTAGAGGCCCAGGACAACTGGTCATACACCTTGCGCACCATGCGATCGATACTTTCATCCACCAGGGGTCGTTCGTACTGGCTATCCGGCACAATAATGCCCTTGCGCATCTGGCGTGCCAGAGCCTCAAGCTCCAGCTCCACAACCCGCATGCCCTGATGATTCACGAAAACGAACCGGCTGAAACCGCGAGCCACCCAGACCAGCCGGATATACTGGGGCTCATCGGGTTTTTCCTGATCCCGCAGCCAGTCACCGGTCCGTAACTTCTGGGCGCGGTTTATCCAACGCTGCAAACTGCGCCGCTCGCGCTCTGAGAGGGACTGTTTGAGATCACTGGCAGGCTGGACCCTGGGCACTTCCACCATTTCCGGAGCGCTTTCCGGGCTGCGCACCAGGAACTGCTTCAGTTCGTCACGAATCTGCGAGGATGGCAGATGGTTACTGGAAATGGACGCCAGCCCATCCTGGATAACCCGGAGCAATTCCGGCAGATTCACCGTGCTGTCGCGATCATCAGCAAACGCCAGCAGTGAATCAACAACAGACAGGTAGTCCTGCCAGATCTGGCTGTCCGGCCCCTGGCGGATCCAGGTCAGTGACAGCAGGTCGCGCCAGCCACCATCCAGCAGGCTGAGAACGGCTTTGGGAATTTTGCGCCCGGCCAGCCTGCGGTTTAACACCTCGGCCACGGCGGCCTTGGACTCGGTAACTTTCTGGGCACCTTCCGCCGCTGCGGTTACCCGCTCGACGTTGCGACGATAAACCAGGTTCTGGCGGTCAATCAGGCCATCCAGTTCCTGGACCGTCTGTTCAAATACCCCGGTATCCTGTTCGAACTCGGCAGTAATGCGCTGTATAAGCTCATCAACCCGACGCTGGACCACCGGGTTAAGGCGCCCCCCCTTGACCCCAAGCTGCGCCAACCGGTTCATCACACCCCGGACCGGGCTGTTCTTGTCATCAAAGAAGGCGGGGTCACGCATCACCACTTTCAGGACCGGCACCTCCAGCTGACGCATGCGCTCCTGGGCATACTCGCTGAGTTTCGGGCTTTCAATAACAGAGCGGAAAAAACGATCCACAACATCCAGCGTATCCTGCTGCTCGTCGTCCAGCTTTTTGCTACCCGTCTCCAGGATTTTCCCGACGACCCGTTCCCGCAGAGGCACAACATTCCCTGCAGACTCCACCGGCTCCGTTTGCAGCTGCTGAAGCTCGCGATGCAATTCGCCGGACGACAGGGGCTGAGCATTCGCCGGAAAAGGGGGCGGTTCAATGTCGCCCCGTGTTGCACGGCTGGCGGCAAGTGTTCCCAACAGGCTTCGCACCGTAGCAAAGGCTGTTTGTGCGGCCTGGGCATAACCGCGAAACTCCTTACCCAGGCGCGACGCCCCGGCTTTGTTGTCAGGGCCAGCCAGAGGCTCCGCCGCGGCTTCAGCCGTGCTGGTCTGTGGCGCAGGTCGCTCTGGCTCTGCTGCAGATTGGCCGGGCAGTTTTTCCTCTGCGGCAGATTTGCCCGCAGGGGTGCTGGTGGCCTGCTCACTCAGGTATTTGCTCAGGTCCAGTTCCGGCAATACACCATGGCGGATCAGAATATTGTTCAGCTCCGTATAAAGCGGGCCAAGATGGTGCAATACCGACTGTTCAAAAACCTTCAGGCAAATCTTCTCCACTTCCCGGGGGGCCTTGAGCTGACTCAGCCCGGCGTGGAAGGACTCGCACACAAGCGAGGGCCCAAGGGGGTTGTGATGCCCGGTGGCGTTGGCAATGCCCAGCTTGTCCAGGCGAAGCTTGAGCTGCAGCAGGTCTTTGCGATACTGGGTATCGGCCTTGGTCACCATCACCCGGATGGTCAGCCAGTCTTCGAACTCGCCTTTGTCCACCACAGACAGCTCGGAACCGGGGAAACCCTTGGGTGCAGGCTTGAGTGGCGATTCAAGGCTGCGCGCCATCTGGTGCCAGATCACCCGCTGCCGGGCCTGAACCTGGCCGGAAAAGTCCATCAGTTCATTTGCCTGCTGATCGTTCGTGGCTTTCTGGGCCGATTCCTTCAAAGCTGCAGCCATTTGCACAAAGCAGGCGTCCATGAGCGGCTCTATGTGCTGGATAATCGCGCGCGCAGACTGGTGGAGTACAAACTGGACGCGCTCACTGGGGGCTCGCAAGGAGGCCCGGTTCTGGCCACTGGAGCCGCCACATTGCCGCAACATGGAGGCAACGGCCTCCGGATTGGTACGGGTGAAATTAACGCCCATAGCGCCTTCGATGCGCCGCACTATACTGACGTGAAGATCGTGCCTGCGCTTCCCATCGGGGTCCCGGAAACGCACCACAAGCTCAGAGGGCGTGCCCGAGGCAAAAGCCCGGTCAAGCTTGCGGGAAGTCTCGCTGGAATAGCGAACAAAAAGCCCTTCTGCGCAGAAATCCGCGATCTGGCACGGCAAGGGGGTACCCGTGCCAAGATCCAGCTGGGCAGCAAGTTTGATCGGTTTACGGGGGCTGCTTCGACGTTCTCTCGAATCCATGAACTACCTGATATTGCACATAGCCGGAGGGGGCTGCGTATTTGCCCGCTAGCGACTGGCGTCCCTGAAAAGTGGCCGCTGCCACCTTCTTTTATGAATAAACTGATGGTACTTATAGCTGCTTTTATATGAGTGTACTATAGCGATCCATTAGGGGCACATAAACCATTCAGCGATTATAACGCAACCTATGAAGCAGCCTGGCCAGCTCTCAACACTTTTACTACTGGTTGCACTACTGAGTGGTTGCAACACCATTGGTTACTATACCCAGGCTATCCGCGGTCACCTGGCTCTGACCATGGCCGGCGAGCCGGTTGATCGCGTCATAGCCAGTGAAGACACACCTCCTGAACTCCGCTCCAAGCTTCTGGTGTCGCGCCAGGCCCGGCGTTTTGCCAATGACCGCCTGAAACTGGACCCCGGAGACACCTACACGGATTATGTCGCCCTGGGCCGGCCCTGGGTCGTGGTAAACCTGGTAGCGGTACCCGAGTTTTCCCTGCAGCCACACCAGTGGTGCTACCCGGTTCTGGGCTGCCAGGCCTACCGTGGCTATTTCCATCTTGCAGATGCCCGGGCCGAAGAGCAGCGCTTCCGGGCCAAAGGCTACGATACCTTTATTGGCGGTGTAACGGCGTACTCAACACTGGGCTGGTTCGACGACCCCCTGCATTCCGGTTTTACCAGCCTTGACGATGACCGGATGGTGGCTCTGATGTTTCATGAACTGGCCCATCGTGTGGTTTACATCAAGGGGGATACAACGCTCAACGAAAGCTTTGCCACCGCTGTGGAACTGGAGGGCCTGAAACTCTGGCTCGCCCACAAGGGCAATCCCACAGCCTTCAACCAGGCCCTCACGCGGCTTGAACTGCGCAACCAGACCCACGCGCTGGTCAAAGCCGCCAGCACACAACTGGAGCAGCTTTACCGGCAGCAGGGCGTGCTTTCCGTGGATGCCCTGCGCCAGCGCAAGCAATTGATTTTCTCCGAACTGGAAACCGCCTACGAACACCTGCTGGCCAAGAGGGGCGAGAACGAAGCGGGGCCATTCGGCGCCCCGCCCGTGGCCTTTAACAATGCCCGGATTGCCCTGTTTGCGCAATACAACCAGCATGTGCCTGCCTTTCGGCAGCTACTGAAGCAAACCGGTTACGACTTCCCCGCGTTTTACCACGCGGTGGAGAATCTCTCACAACAACCCGAAGAGCAGCGCCAGCAGGCACTGCGGGATCTGTCAGAGCGGTTTGAAGAAAACTTTTGAGTTGCGTTGTGTATTGTAAGCAGCGAGTTTTGGCCCGGGCAAAGCCTGAACGGTGCTGGGCAAGAACCCGCGCTCACGAAACCAGTGCTCGGTTTGCGTGGTGAGCACGAACAGCTTCTGAATGCCCTGGCTGCGAGCGTGTTTTTCCACCGTCAGCAAAATCTCGTCGCCACGGCCAGCACGGCGATAGGCGGAATCCACTGCAAAGCAGGAGAGTTCGCCCGCGCCCTCATCCGGGTAGTTGTGCAGAGCCGCACAGCCGACAATGGTGCCGTCACGCTCCGCAACAATAAAGTTTTCAATGTCGGTCTCCAGCATTTCCCGCGACCGTCGTACCAGGATGCCCTGTTCTTCCAGTGGTTCAATCAACCCCAGAATACCGCCGATATCCTCGGCCCGGGCCTGCCGGATCTGTTCATAATGATCACCGCTGACCAGCGTACCCGTCCCATCCCGGGTGAACAGCTCTTCCAGCAGGGCGCCATCGTTCACGTAACTGATAAAGTGCGCCCGCCGGACACCCTTAACGCAGGCGTCACAGGCGGCCCGCAGAAGGTCTGCATCGTGCCCCGTGACCGTTCCATCCGCCAGCCGCTCGGGCGCCTGCCGGGCTGAAAGCTCACGAATCAGGGAGCCGTCCTGCTCAAGCAAGCCCACGTCATCAATAAATACGATGAGTTTTTCTGCCTGCAGGGCCGCCGCGACCTGACTGCCCACATCTTCGTAGGACAGATTGAAGGCATCCCCGGTGGGCGAATAACCCATAGGGGGAAGTAAAACGATATGGCCTTGTTCCAGCAGCTTCTCAATGCCCGCCACATCAACACGCCGCACCTTGCCGGTGTAACCGAAATCAAGGCCATCCAGCACACCGACCGGTTTCGCGGTTACATAGTTGCCACTGCTGACCCGGATACGGGCATTGTGCATGGGAGAATTCACCAACCCCATGGACAACTGGCTTTCAAGGTAAGCCCGCAAGCCTCCGGTTGCTTCCATTACCAGCGGCAAATGGTCTTCCGGGGTGATACGCAGGTTACGGGAAAACGACGATTCCAGACCGGCCTCATCCAGGCGACGCTGAATCTGCGGGCGCGCCCCGAAGGCAACAACCAATCGCACACCGAGACTGCTCAACAACGCGATGTCATGAACGATGTTGATAAAATTTTCATGTACAATCGCATCGCCCGGGAGGGTAAGTACGACCGTGCGACCACGATGGGTATTTATATAAGGCGATGAATGGCGAAAAGAATGCAGCCAGCCGTTGGATTTCAAGTAGTGTTCTCCCGTTCATACATTGTTGCGCGCGCCGGAGACTTTGGTGCAAGAGCGCTGCCGGTGGCTCCCTCCAAAACACGCCCGTAAAGACGTCCCTGTAGGGCTCAGTCGCGCCATCCCTCGTGCTCCACGGTTTTGGAGGGAGCCACCGGCAGCACTCAGATTCTTAGGTTAACGTGCCTGATAAATTAAAGGCAAAACTGCCGGATGAGCCCCTTCAGGATTTTCACCGTCGGTTCCAGCTGTGACATTTCTATGAACTCATCAGGCTGGTGAGCCTGATCTATCGAGCCCGGGCCAAGAACCAGGGTTTCCATACCAAGTTTCTGCAGCCACGGAGCCTCCGTGGCAAAGGCCACCGCATGGGCGGTATGGCCGGTAAGCTTTTCACAGGCCTTCACCAGCGCGGCATCTGCCGGAGTTTCAAACGGCGGCACACCATCAAACAGAGGCTCGAATTCCATCGCCAGCTCACGTCGCTCAGCCAAAGGCTGAAGCCGGTGCAAGATATCCTGGCGCAGGTTTTCCATGCTCATCCCGGGCAGTGGTCGCAAATCAAAGTGCAACTCGCAACGGGCGCATATGCGGTTCGGGTTATCGCCACCGTGGATGCAGCCAAGGTTAAGCGTTGGCACCTGAACGTCAAAGTTCGTGTTGCGATACTGTTGCTGCCAGTCTGCCCGCAGGGCCAGCAGTTCGCCAAGGGCTTCATGCATGCCTTCCAGAGCATTGCGGCCCAGCGCCGGGTCTGACGAGTGGCCAGACTGCCCTTCAAAGGTGAGCCGCTCCATCATGATGCCTTTGTGCATACGCACCGGCCTGAGGCTGGTGGGTTCACCGATAACCGCATAACGTGCTTTCGGTTTACCGGCTTCGGCGAGCGCACGGGCGCCGTTCATGGAAGTTTCCTCGTCCGCCGTGGCGAGGATAATCAAAGGCTGTTTCAGTTCGGCGGAGGCAAACTCTCTGGCCGCTTCGATCGCCAGGGGAAAGAAGCCTTTCATATCGCAGGTGCCCAGGCCGTACCAGCGGTTATCACGCTCTGTCAGGGTAAAGGGGTCACTTTTCCAGCGTTTGTCGTCAAACGGCACGGTATCTGTATGGCCGGCAAGCACCAGGCCACCGGAGCCACTGCCCAGTGTGCCAATCAGGTTGTATTTTCCGGGCGCATCCGGCAGTGGCAGTAACTCAACCGAAAAACCCAGTGCCTCCAGCCACTCACCCAGTGTTCGCACCACAGGTTCATTGCTGTGGTCCCACTCTGCCGAGGCGCTGCTGATAGATGGCAGCGAGATCAGTGTCGCCAACATCTCTTGCACACCAGGAACCGTGTCGGCTCTGTTGATCATTGCATCTCCTCGCTCCGGCTCGGGCCTTATTGTGCCTGGCCGAGCTTCCATACCTCAAACGCTGTGATTGCGCGGGTAACTATGGGGTAGGCCACCTCGCCACCAGCCACTTTGCGGGCAATTTCCAGTTCCTGTTCAGTAACACTGGCAAGGCGCCCCTGCACCAGATTACCGTTTGTGAGCGTCACACGTACAGTGCGACCAACCCAGGCAGATGCTGTTTCGAGATTCTCGGCATACCAGCGGTTTACGACCGGATTATCCCGCGGCGTTGCGGGCTCCTGTGTTTCTTCGGGCAGTTCCGGTGCAGCTGGCCTGGTTTTGCGCAGGAACACATCCGGCACCCTGGCACCGTTATAGGTTACAGTCCAGGCCCGGCTTGCCTCCGCGGGCTCACTCCCGGGATTCTCTCCGGGGCGCACGGGAATGCCGAGCGCCTCGGAAGCAGGTAAAACAGATGCCGTTATTTCTCCACCCTCAAGCAACCACTGGCGGTAGAGTGCCAGCAACTGATCGCTGGCACTCCAGCCTCGCGCCCTGAGCCCGTTTTCGAATGTTTCCAGTGCGCGCCCTGCCCATTGCGATGCGTCCATACCTGTCTCCCGGGAACAGTAAGCGGCCACACGGCGCATAAGGCCACCATCCCTGAGGGTAAGCTCCAGGGGCTGGTTCGAGCTGGACAATGTTGCCTCAGGGGATACCAGGCTGATTCTGGCGCCGGGCCAGTTCAACTCCAGGCTGCCTGTATTTGCCGAGTTCAGCTCCAGGTGAAGGCGCTCGAGTGTCTGCTGCACAATAAGTTCGCCGGTGAGCCGGGTAATACCCATGCGCAGCAAATCACCACTGCCCAGTTGCTGTCGCGGATCCGGTGCACAGGGTAAGGAAAACAGGGCAGCCTGCTCAGGCCCACTGGTGCCGTCGGCGGTTACCCAGTTACGGAACATGGTTGCCTCAAGCACCAGTGCCATCCCTTCCGCCTGCAGCGACCAGCTGGCGGGCAAATCAGAAGGGTCCGCCAGCGCCTTCAGCAAGGCAGCGGGGGAACCGGTCTGAAACTCTGCCCGGGCAATAACCAGTGGCTGGGTCAGCTCGAAATCCTGCCAGGAGGCTCCGGAGAGAGTCAGACTGCCCTCAATGCCGGAACCAATCTTGCCACGCTCCAGGACACCGGTTTCACTCAGCGCCTGGCGTGCTTCCGCCAGGCGCTGATCGGTCAGCCACCACACAGCGGATTTGAATGCGGCAAAACCGAGCAAGGCAGCCAGGATCAGCGTTGTGAGCAGGCGTTTCATCCGGAAAATCCTCAGGCAGTGCCGTCAGTTACGGGAAATGAGTGTACCGACACCCTCATCGGTAAAGATTTCCAGAAGACAGGCGTGCGCCACCCTGCCATCGATAATATGGGAGGTGCGGACACCATTCTCCACTGCGCTCAAGGCACAGCGGATCTTCGGCAGCATGCCGCCATAAATGGTGCCATCTTCAATCAGGTCATTAACCTGCTGTGCGGTCAGGCCGGTGAGTACCTTGCCTTCCTTGCTCTTGAGCCCTGACACGTTGGTCAGCAGCATGAGCTTTTCCGCCTTCATGGCCTCGGCCACCTTGCCGGCCACCAGATCGGCGTTAATATTGTAGGAGGCCCCATCCGGCCCAACGCCTATGGGCGCGATCACGGGGATGACATCACTGCGGGTCAGCATGTCGATTACATTCACGTTAACCCCGGCCACTTCACCCACGTGGCCGATATCAATGATCTCCGCACGCTCATGCTCCGGCGAGCGATCCACCACCTCCAGTTTACGGGCGCGGATCAGGTTGCCATCTTTCCCGGTCAGGCCTATAGCGGTACCGCCGTGGGCGTTGATCAGGGAAACAATTTCCTTGTTGACCTGGCCGCCCAGAACCATTTCCACCACATCCATGGTTTCTGCATCGGTAACACGCATGCCGTTCACAAAGCGGGACTGGATGTTCAGGCGCTGCAGCAATTCACCAATCTGCGGGCCACCACCATGAACGACAATCGGGTTAATACCCACCAGTTTCATCAGCACCACATCGCGGGCAAAACTGCTCTTCAACTCTTCATTTTCCATGGCGTTGCCGCCATATTTGATAACGACTGTTTTTCCGGTAAACCTCTGAATATACGGCAAGGCGCGGCTCAGAACGGTCGCCACCTGCATTGCTGTTTCACGATCCAGCGTCATTTGATTGCCTTAATAAATCAGTATTGAAAACGCGCAAGCCCCGGGGCCGGAAGCCGGCCTCAGAAATCCGCCACAAGATCCGGTGCTACTTTTTTCAGCTGGCTGCGGAAAACGTCTTTGATCCGCTCCAGCGCTTCTTCCGTTTCAGCCTCAAAGCGCAAAACCAGTACCGGCGTGGTATTGGAAGCTCTGCAAAGCCCCCAGCCATCGGCATAATCTACCCGGATCCCATCTATTTTGCTGATATTACCATCGCCAAAGTTACCCTCCTGGCCCAGCTTTTCGATTATGGTGAACTTGCTGCTTTCCGTCACTGCCACATTCAGCTCCGGGGTGCTTATATCCTCGGGAAAGTCTTCAAACACTTCGTCACTGTGGCGATCCTCAATACCGAGTATTTCCAGAAGCCTGGCAGCGGAATAGAGCCCGTCGTCAAAACCGTACCAGCGTTCGGCAAAGAAGATATGGCCGCTCATCTCACCGGCCAGCAGGGCGCCGGTTTCTTTCATTTTTGCTTTCATCAGGGAGTGCCCGGTTTTCCACATGATGGGGCGCCCACCCGCTTCAGAAATCACACCCGCAAGACGGCGGCTGCATTTGACATCGTAAAGCACATCCGTGCCCGGGTTCCGCGACACCACATCCCGGGCAAAGAGCATCATCAGCCGGTCCGGCCAGATAATCTTGCCGGTGTTGGTGACCAGGCCCAGGCGGTCGCCGTCACCGTCAAACGCCACGCCGAGGTCTGCACCTTCGGCTTTGACCGTTTCAATCAGGTCTGCAAGGTTCTCTGGTTTACCGGGATCCGGGTGATGATTCGGGAAGTCGCCGTCCACTTCACAATACAGCGGGATCACCTCGCACCCAAGCTCTTCTATCAGCATAGGGCCCAACTCACCTGCAATGCCGTTGCCGGCATCAACCACAACCTTGAGTGGCGCTGCCACCGCAATATCATCTGTAATGCGGTCAAGATAGGCCCTGCGCACATCTTCCGAGGACTGGGTGCCACGGCCCGCCGCAAGATCACCGGTCTGCACACGCCGGTAAAGTGCCTGTATCGCCTCACCGGAGAGTGTTTCACCCCCCAGCATGATCTTCAGGCCGTTGTAGTTAGCCGGGTTATGGCTGCCAGTCACCATAACGCCGGAACCGTTTTCAAGATGATGGGTGGCAAAATAGAGCACCGGCGTTGGTACAGCGCCAATATGAATGACGTTGCACCCTGCGGCCATCACACCACGTGCAAGGGCGTCCGCCAGTTCGGGGCTTGAGTGACGGCCGTCATAGCCAATGCATAACGAGGGCAGGCCGCGGCTGATGGCTTCGGAGCCGATGGCAACTCCGATTCTTTCAACAATGGCCGGAGACAGGGTCTCGCCGACAATGCCCCGGATGTCATAGGCCCGGAAAATATCCGGTGATATTTCAACAGCCGGATCATCCGCCTCTTCAACATCCGGCATTTTCCCACCGGTGAAAAACGAGCTGTCACCGTTGCCGCTGCCAAAACCCAGAACATCTTCATCACCGTCCAGCATATCGATGTCCGGCAGTTCCTTGTCCTGGAACAATGGCTCGGCATCTTCTGCCGCTGGCGCGGTGGCACTTTTCGCGGGTTTTGGCTTGGCGCTTTCCGCCACCTTTGCCAGACGCTTGTCCACCACCTGGGACAACCTGTAAAGCACCTCACCCGCAGAGGCGACCATGTCCCACTGAAACGTAGGCAGCTTCTGTCGCTCGCCACTGAAAACCTTGTGAGCCCATTGAATAAGATTGGTTACATCGTGACGCAGCCCTTTCTGGGCACGGACCAGAATGACCCAGACCAGGATGGCGGCTACCAGCGCCGGAACGCCTACCAGTAATGCAACCAGCAGAATGTTGACTGGCGGCTCCGGCAGGGAACCTGGTTTGTAACTGACGGACCAGTCCGGATTGGCAAGTGACCGGGTTTCTGCCGCGCCGGGATTCGAGCTGCTCCCTTTGCTGACAAAGGTCCGGGAGGACCCGGCAACGGTTTGTACAAGCGCCAGTTCTCCGCCAAGCCGGGGGTTAACTACGGACAGCAGCGGTTGCAGCTGGGCGGCGTCAAACACCACGAGCAAGCTGCCAACAACCGCTTTGCTTGCCGGGTTGCGCACCGGTGCGGCTATCTGGATATACCAGTGGTTATCCCGGGGAAATGCATCCGGATGCAGAGGCTGGCTGTTTTCCGCACGGCGTGCCAGTTCAAGGCCCGCAAAACCCAGCAGGCCGTTTTCGTTGCCGGTTCTCGGAATCTGCCGATAGGGGAAGAGGAATGCTGCCTGAGCGCCAGGCAGGGCTGTCGCCAGCTTCTGCTCAACAGCTGCCGGATCGACACGTTCCATCAGGGTGTCCACGACATGAGGCTGGGTAGCCAGGCCGTTCACGCTCTGCTGCATCAACGCAAGGTAGCCATTGATACGCTGGGCCGCTGCGTCGGCTTCAACAGCTTTCCAGACGCTGAGCTGCTTGTCTGCGACCGGCTGCAATACAAGGAAATGCACCAGAACCACTGCCGCCACCCCGGCCAGTACAACCAGAAGGGCCTGCCTGATGGCTGTCGAACCAAGGTGTTTCAGTCTTGAACCAGCGGAAGCCCGGGGTTTCGGTTTTTTTTCAGCCTTGGCCGCCGGCTGGTCATCAACAGGCGCCTCGGAAGCTTTCTTCTTACCCAGTTTCATAATACATCCTGCAATTATCTTTTTTGTCCCGGACAAGCGCTTACCGGCAAAGTATAGACGCCGCAACAGGCTTCTGCGCGAGGCCTTTCGGGTTACCGGGTTCCGGTGGAGCCGAAACCGCCTTCACCCCGGTTACTCACATCAAACTCGGAAACCACTTCAAAATCTGCCTGCACAACAGGCACCAGTACCAACTGGGCGATCCGCTCACCAACGTTCACGGTAAAGGCGGAGCGACCCCGGTTCCAGCAGGACACCATCAGCTCGCCCTGGTAGTCGGAGTCGATCAACCCCACCAGATTACCCAGCACAATGCCGTGTTTGTGCCCGAGACCACTTCTGGGCAGAATCATGGCTGCCAGAGACGGGTCGGCAATGTGGACGGACAGCCCGGTGCGGATTAACTGTGTATCTCCGGGCTCCAGCGTTAAAGGCTCGTCCATGCAAGCTCTCAGATCCAGGCCGGCGGAGCCCTCTGTGGCGTATTCGGGAAAAGCAATCTGGCTGCCAATCCGGTCATCAAGAATACGTACCTGCAATTTTTTTCTGCTCATATCATTCCTGTTCAAGATGATTACCGATCAGTGTTACGAGGCGTACCGCAATCGCAGTCTTGGAGGCCGGCCCTATGCTTTCCTGCCCGCCGGGCCAGAATACCGTTACCGTGTTCTGGTCACTGTTGAACCCCATCCCGGGGACGGAAACATCATTGGCAACAATCATTCGCAGGTTTTTGCGCTGCATTTTATCCCTGGCATAGCGGGCAACGTCTGACGTTTCCGCGGCAAAGCCCACAGTAAAAGGCGCATCCGGGCGCGCGGCAATGGTCGCCAGAGTGTCCGGGTTGCGCACCAGTGAAAGCGCCATTGCCTCGCTGGATTTCTTTATCTTGTCACTGGCAAGGTTCTCTGGCCTGTAATCTGCCACCGCTGCGGTGGCAATAAACAGATCACAACCCTCATCAACAGCCCGGCAAGTGGCCTTCAGCATGTCCTCGGCGGTCACCACGTCACGCACCTCTACCCCTGCCGGAGCCGGCAAATTGACCGGCCCGCTGACCAGTACAACGCTGGCACCGGCATCCCGGGCGGCAACCGCCAGTGCATAGCCCATTTTGCCGGAACTGTGATTGCTGATATAGCGCACCGGGTCTATCGGCTCCCGTGTAGGGCCCGCAGTAATCACCACGCGCTTGCCTGCGAGTTTGCCAGTGTCAGGCTGTTTGTCGATAATCAGCCCGGCAATCACGGCAGCTTCAAGCATCCGGCCGGGGCCTTTGTCACCACAGGCCTGCTCGCCCTGGTCCGGGCCCCAGAGTGTAATTTGCGGGTCCTCTTCCAGCAGGCGAATGTTGCGCTGCGTTCGCCCGTTACTCCACATTGCCTGGTTCATGGCGGGCGCCACGGCAATAGGAGCCTCGGTTGCGCAGCAGACGGTGGTCAGCAGATCGTCCGCCATGCCCTGGGCCAGTCGGGCGATGAAATCCGCAGAGGCCGGGGCAATCACAACCTGATCAGCCCATTTGGCCAGTTCGATGTGACCCATGCCGGCTTCGGCCTCAGGATCCAGCAGGGAGGTACGTACCGCCTCACCGCTGAGCGCCTGAAACGTCAGCGGCGTAACGAAAGCTTCCGCGCCCCGGGTCATGACAACCTTTACTTCGTAGTCCGCCTTCTTCAGCAGGCGCACGAGCTCGGCACTTTTATAGGCCGCAATGCCACCGGTTATACCCAGCAGTATTTTTTTCGCCATAAAGGCTCCGTATCCACTTATTTTAAATGCTTACACGATAGCATGCTCTGGCAACGCCGGCAGCCTGTACGCAGCCTGGCACGTTTACCATTTGTTACTTTTTGGAGTAGTCTTTGTAACTTCCCGGGCGCCGGCAAAGAAAAACTGATACCGGTAGCACGCCCGTTCCCCCGGTTGCAGGATGCATCCGGATTCTGAAACCTGCTGCAAGGAAGCGACAATGACTCACCCCACCTGGCCCATGGACGAACGTCCCAGGGAACGATTACTGACGCACGGGGCCGAAAGCCTCTCGGACGCTGAACTGCTGGCCATCTTCCTGCGTACAGGCACCACCGGTATGCCGGTAATGGCGCTCTCGCGTTTCCTGCTGCAGGAGTTCTCCGGGTTGCGCGGGTTGCTAACCGCTTCCCGCAGGCAGTTCTGTGATGTAAAAGGCCTGGGTACCGCAAAGTATGCTCAGGTGCAGGCTGCCATGGAGATGGCCCGCCGGGTTATGGACGAACCTCTGCGCCAGGGTGATCCACTGCGATCACCGGAGGATACCCGCCGCTTTCTCACCAGCCGGTTGGGCACCTACCCCCACGAGGTTTTTGCCGGCCTTTTCCTGGACAACCGGCACCGGGTTATCCAGTATCGCGAATTGTTCAGGGGCACCATTGATGGCGCCGCCGTGTATCCGCGGGAAGTTGTGCGACAGGCCCTGGAAGATAATGCCGCCGCCGTTATTTTCGCCCATAATCATCCCTCCGGGGTGGCCGAGCCCAGCCAGGCGGACATTTCACTCACACGGCGCCTGAAAGAAGCGCTTGGGCTGGTGGATATCAGGGTTCTTGACCATATGGTTGTTGGCCACGGTGAGGTAATATCCCTCGCAGAACGCGGGTTGATGTAAGCTGTCACCGTCAGATGCGAGAAAACTGGCCAAATTCCCAACAATTTTTTGCGTTAGGGAACTGGTTCTGGTATAAAAGCGTCCCTTTCTGGCGGCGTCTGGCGAGCAGCGTTCAGTTTAGAGGCGCAAACAGGGGCGTAACCGTTCCTCGGCAACCAGAGACGCATTAAAATAGAATTCGCATTTATCAAGACCATTGCTCAGGTCGGAGGCAAGTATGTCCAGAGTTTGTCAGGTTACCGGTAAGCGTCCGGTCACCGGTAACAACGTATCCCACGCGATGAATCACACTCGTCGTCGTTTTCTGCCGAATCTGCAGAACCACCGTTTTTGGGTTGAAACCGAAAAGCGTTTCGTGAAGCTGCGCGTATCCACAAAGGGCATGCGCATCATCGACAAAAAAGGCATTGACGCTGTGCTGGCCGATCTTCGTGCCCGCGGCGAGAAAGTATAAGGAGCCGCATCATGCGCGAAAAAATCAAGCTGGTATCTTCAGCAGGCACTGGTCATTTCTACACGACCAAAAAGAACAAGCGTAATACACCGGAAAAAATCGCTATGAAAAAGTACGATCCGGTGGTTCGCAAGCACGTTGAGTACAAGGAAGCCAAGATCAAGTAATTCCTGATCGGCATCCACAAAAAAACCCGGCAACATGTCGGGTTTTTTTGTGGAATTTTTTAACCAATTCAGCAATACCTCAGAACTTCTCCAGGTACCCGTCCGGCAAAGCAATATCCATGGCAATCGGCAAATGGTCAGACATGGGATAACTCACCACCCCGGAGTTCCGTATCTCCAAACTCGGGCTCACCAGAATGTGATCAAGCGCTTTCTCCGGGCGCCAGCTCGGGAAACTGTGGGCAGTGTCCGGCAAAGGCACCAGGTCCGTCTCTTTCAGGGGCGTCTGGGTGAGCAACTGCTCCGCATGGGCGTTCATATCTCCCATCAGCACCACATGCCGGTATTTTGAAATCAACTCACTGATAAAGCCCAGTTGGCGCTGCTGCGCCGACTTGCTCAGGGAAAGGTGCATTATCACCAGAACAAGCGGGTCTTCTTTGGTGCCGTAGCGGGCAACAATGGCCCCTCTGCCAGGAACCCGCCCGGGCAATTTGTACTCTTTTACATCCAGAGGCCGGAACCGACTGAGCAAACCATTGCTGTGCTGGGCAATCTGCCCCAGATTACGGTTCAGTTGCTGATGCCAGTAGGGAATACCAGCTGCCTCGGCAAGATATTGCACCTGGTTGATATAACCGCTGCGCAGGCTACCACCATCACACTCCTGCAAGGCAATCACATCGTAGTTGCGAAGAAGCGTGGCTATTCTGTCAAGATTCTGGATGCGGTTCCGGTGGGGAAGAAAATGCTGCCAGCTTCGGGTCAGGTAGTGGCGATAGGAGGAGGTACTGATACCCACCTGAATGTTGAAGGTCAGCAGCCTGATATGGCGCTGAGGCTCAAACGCGGGCACATGCTCAAGGCCCGAGCTCGAGCCTTTCGACTCGCCCCGGGCGCTGATGATGCCATCTACCTGTTTTCTGAAGCGTTTATACATAGTGACTCTGCTGCAAGACCTCGCTTGGCAACGTTGAACCAAAACACACGGCCCAAAGCCTGGCGTTACTGCTGAGCAGCGTGTTCTTTCTCCACCAGATAATCCACAACCGCCAGCATGGCTTCCAGACTACCGGCCATAGAAGCGCTGACCGTGTACTTGCCATTTACCAGCATAGACGGTGTACCGGTAATGCGCGCGCCGCGGATTTTCGATTGCGCCTGTTGCATACGCGCATTCACACCGAAGCTTTTGAAATTATTCAGGAATTCGTCGCGATCAACACCATGATCGGCAACAAAATCCGCCAGGGACTCAGCATCATTCAGCGGCCGGCGCTGACCGGCCAGAGCCTCAAACAAGGGATCGTGCAGCTTTTCACGGGCATTCATGGCTTCCAGCGCGTAAAAAGCCCGTGCGTGTGGCTCCCAGGAGCGGCCCAGGGCCGCAGGGATGCGCACATAATCTACGTAATCCGGAGCTTTGCTTTCCCAGTCCTCGGCCAGCGGCTTGAAGTTGTAGCAATGCGGGCAGCCGTACCAGAACACCTCCGCCACCTCAATTTTTGAGCCGCTGTCGGTGCGCACAGGCGTATCCAGTTTCTTGTAATGCGTACCTTCCTTCCAGTCGGCAGCACCGGCCTGGCCGAATACTGCCAGAGCTACCACCAACAGGGTGACTGTTCTGAGCGCTCGAAACATGAGATATCTCCGGGTTTTATGAATGTCATTACAGGGGAATTATGACCCGCTGAACCAGAAAAGTTCCACCGTTCGTGGATTATATGATCGAAATAATCGAAAAACCCCGCTCGTGGCGGGGTTTTCGTCAGGTTCCGAACTGTTAAATCAGTTCAGACCGGAAATGTAGCTGGAAACCGCCTCAATCTCTGCGTCGGTCAGCCGGGTGGATACATCCACCATGATCGACGCATTGGCACTGTTAGCCCGGGTGCCGTCACGGTAGGCTTTCAGTTGCTTCGCCAGATACTCGGCGTTCTGACCGCCGAGATGCGGATAGCCTGCCGGCTCGTTACCCTTGCCCTGCGGGCTGTGGCAAGCCGCACAGGCCGGAACGCCGGAGGCCATATTGCCACCACGATAGAGCGCTGCACCTTTATCGACCAGATCAGGATCTGCCTGGCTGACCACCATCTCCTGCTGCGCAAAATAGGCGGCAAGATTTCGCAGGTCCTGCTCTGACATATTATCAAGCTGGCCGGTCATTTCCGGAATAGGGCGCGAATTGTTCTTGATGGCAACCAGCTGATCATACAGATATCTCTCTCCCAGCCCTGAAAGCTTGGGGTAAACCCCCATAATCGGCTTTGCCCCGCCCTGGCCATGACAGGCCTGACAGGCCGCTGCATTCTGTTTACCTGCTTCAGGATCTCCTGCTCCGTGCGCCATAGCTGCAAGGCCAACGCCAAAAACAACTCCTGCGATCAGTTTCTTCATGCTCGCTCCGCTTCTCTCATCTCGAAAATATTCTTGGTATACAGCCGGCAGGCGCTGACCAGTCACGCTCAAGACCCGGACTGACAGCGGTTACGCCAAGCGTACCGCCCGGAATTGGTGTAGCATTATACATTAATCCCTGATAACTGAAATCCAAAGGAATGCCAACCGCTGTGGACTCTGATCTGACTCAAAAAAGCATCTCATTTAACAGCGCCCGCTTTATGGTCAGCGCTCCCCGGCTGGAAGACTGTCCACCGGATACCGGCGCCGAAGTCGCCTTTGCAGGACGCTCCAACGCTGGCAAATCCAGTGCCCTTAATGCAATCACCGCAAACAGCAAGCTGGCCCGAACCAGTAAAACTCCCGGGCGCACACGCCTGATCAACTTTTTCTCCCTGAACCGTGAAAATGCCCGCCTGGTTGATCTGCCGGGGTACGGCTATGCAAAGGTATCCCGGGACATGAAAGACGACTGGCAAAAACATCTGGGGCACTACCTGAATGACCGCCGGTGCCTGCGTGGTCTGGTTCTGGTGATGGACATCCGCCACCCACTCACTGATTTCGACCAGATGATGGTGGAGTGGTGTGAGCATAACAAGCTGCCACTGATGATTTTGGCCACCAAAGCCGACAAACTGAAATTCGGGCAGGCGAAAAACAGCATGCTGGATATAGCTCGCCGACTGGAGAACTTCACCTGCGTGCAGCACTTGCTGATGTTCTCATCCACCTCCAAACGCGGCGTTGATGAGTGCCGGGCTGCGCTCATTGACTGGCTGGAAGCTGGCGCAGAAGAGCAGGCATAAAACAGCGGGAATAAAAGGAATGGCATAAAAAGCAAAAAACCGGCCTGCAAGAAAACAGGCCGGTGAAACGTCAGGGTTTGCGACGTGCTAAAACCTGAGGGTCCTCCAGGGAGACTCAGGAGGCGCCGGAAATGTCCGGATTGCCAGCGCCACTTCTTCTGACCACGGCAGACTGTAAAAGTTCCAGAAGCACCGGATTGCGATTCAACACACTCAGTTCACCGGCGCTTCCTGTTCACCTTCCTGCTCCGGCATTGTTGGCCGGTACTTCTCTCTCAGCTCCAGTACCTGCTCACGATAAGCCGGGGTCAGGTAGGGAATTTCCAGCGTAAGAACCTGATAAATGCCCTGCTTCAATTCCCGCAGGGTCAGGCAGGCGGATGCCTGTTCCGCATGGGCAGTTTTCAGAAACGCCATCCAGTTGGTAATGACCAGCCAGACATTCAACGACATGGCAGCCCTAAGGGATTCCGGTTGTGGCTCGATGATACCGCTATCAGCCAGTTTCTCGAAAATCAGGCTGATGGACGCCAGGCAACGGTTGGTAAATTCACGATAATCCTTGCGCAAGCGCGGATCCCGGTCCAACAGGTATTCCAGATCCCGGTGGAAAAAACGGTAGCTCCACAGGCCATCAAACACAGACTCCAGATAAAACGTCATATCCGCCAGCGTCATTGGCCGGTTTTCCGGGATGTCCAGATAGAAATCCACCAGTTTTTCGTACTCCTGGAATATCTCGTAGATGATGTCGGACTTGTTACGGAAATGGTAATAGAGATTGCCCGGCGATATCGCCAGGTTAGCAGCTATGTGGTTGGTTGTGACGTTGCGCTCACCCTGCTCATTAAATAGCTCAAGGCTCGCCAGCAGTATTTTGTCTCTGGTTTTCATAAGCTCATCGACGTTTGTTGTAGTACAGCTGACAGATGGCCTGATTCGCCATAAGGCCCGCTTGACTACCTAGAGTATATACTCTAATAATACCCCCAAGTGCAAATTGAGCGTTTTTTCGCCAATACCAGACAGCAGGCTGCCGGAGCATGATGACGGCGCCGGGGGGAGGATATTATGAGTGCCAGTGTTGTTCAGCTCACCGAGAGCAAAAAGCACATTCAGCATACCCACAGGGTGTTTGAGAACCAGAAGAAAGCCTTTTACGATAACCCGACACCGTCACTGGCCGAACGCCAGGAAAACCTCAATCGTCTCAAACAGGCGCTGCTCACCTACCAGGATCGCTTGGTGGAAGCCATTGACCGGGATTTCACATGCCGCTCCCGCGATGAATCCCTGATCGCCGAGGTCATGCCTTCAATCCAGGGCATCAACTATGCCCTGAAAAACCTGGCGGGCTGGATGAAGCCTTCCCGCCGGCACGTTTCCATACTGTTCCAGCCCGCCAGCAACAAGGTGTGCTATCAGCCCAAGGGTGTTGTGGGTGTGATCGTGCCCTGGAACTACCCGCTCTATCTGGCTGTCGGGCCTCTGGTTGCCTCGCTTTCGGCAGGTAACCGCACCATGATCAAGATGTCCGAGTTCACGCCTCATACATCAGCACTTTTCAAAGAGCTTATAGAGGCCACCTTCCCGGAGGACCTGGTATCGGTCATCAATGGCGAAGCCGATGTTGCCGCCGATTTTTCCGCACGGCCTTTCGACCATATGCTGTTCACCGGCTCTACCGCCGTGGGCAAGCTGGTAATGCGGGCAGCCTCCGAGAACCTGACCCCGGTCACTCTGGAACTGGGCGGCAAATCACCGGCTATTGTCTCCGCGGATGTTCCCATGGAAGACGCGGCGCAACGCATAGCCTTTGGCAAGGCGTTCAATGCTGGCCAGACCTGTGTGGCACCGGATTATGTGCTCTGCCCGGCTGACCGGACCCAGGCATTTGTCGACGAGTTCCGTGCCCGGTTTTCGGAAATGTACCCCTCCCTGCGGGATAACGACGACTATACGGCTATCATCAACGAGCGCCAGTACAACCGCCTGCAGGGCTACCTGGAGGACGCCAGGGCCAAGGGAGCGGAGCTTGTTGAGATCAATCCGGCAAACGAAAACATGGCCGATGGCACCCACAAGATTCCGCTGACTCTGGTACTTAAAACCACGCCGGACATGAAACTGATGCAGGAGGAGATCTTCGGCCCTATTCTCCCGGTTGTGAGTTACGGCAAGCTCGAGGAGGCGATCCAGTTTATTAACGACCGGCCTCGCCCCCTGGCCCTGTACTTTTTCGGCTACGACCGCGATCAGCAGAACCAGGTAATTGACAATACGCTCTCGGGAGGCATGTGCATCAACGATTCGCTGATGCACGTCGCCCAGGACGACCTGCCTTTTGGCGGCGTAGGCGACTCAGGCATGGGCCACTATCACGGCAAGGAAGGCTTCCTGACCTTCTCGCACCAGCGCGCGATTTTTGCCAAGCAGAAGTTCAACAGTGGTAAATATGTCTATCCTCCTTACGGAACATCGTTCCATAAAATGGTTTATAAATTCTTCATCCGCTAGGCATCCCATGCCTGGGCCGGGGCGCTCGCTCGTCCCGGCAATCGCCATAAACAGAACAACAGCGAGCCGCCTATGAGCAACCTACTCCCCCGACATGAAAATCAGGATGCAGCGTCCCTCAACCGTCGCAGTTTTCTGCGCACCGGCCTGGGTGGCGCGCTGTTTCTGGGCACCGTCAGTGTAACCGCCAGCCTCAGCGGCTGTGCCACAGCCCCTGCGGATCGGCTTGGCGCGGTTGAAACCCGGATGGACGCCAGTTACCGGTTCCGGTTTCTGACAGCCGACGACATCGACCTGTTCGAAGCCCTGCTTCCGGCCATTCTTGGCTCTGCACTCCCGGCGCAACCCAACGCCAGGCGCATGGCAATTGCCGGCACTGTCGAGCGCATTGACGCCGGTATTCACCAGTTCGGGCCGGCCAATCAGAAAGAGCTGCGGCAGTTGTTTGATCTTCTGAATTTCGGTCTTACCCGCATCACCATTGCGCGGGTCTGGTCACCCTGGCCACAGGTCTCCACAGAGCAGGCCAACGGGTTTCTGGAACGCTGGCGCTCAAGCGGTATCGGGCTATTCAACAATGGCTATATGGCTCTCACGAAAATCAGCAACGTGGCGTTCTATGGCTACCAGGAGAACTGGCATCTCTCCGGCTATCCAGGGCCACCCGACTGGGCCGTCCAGGCCCTGCCACAATTTCGCACCAGCTGATCTTCTACCCGTTTTCTTCAGTTTCTTTATACGGAGCCACCACCATGTCGTTAAATGATCGTATCGCCCGGGGTCTGGAATCCGGCTGGAAAGTGACCGATGGCGCAACGCTCACTGCAAACCACACCGCTGAAGCCGATGTGGTTATCGTTGGTACCGGAGCCGGCGGCGGCACTACTGCAGAAATTCTGGCGAAGCGTGGTCTTTCGGTCATTCTTGTTGAAGAAGGCCGCCTCTACTATCAGAAAGACTTCAAAATGGACGAACTCACGTCCTACGCAAACCTTTATCAGGAAGGTATGAGCCGGGTTACCAAAGATGGTGCCATTGCAATTCTGCAAGGGCGTTGCGTCGGTGGCTCAACCACCGTTAACTGGACCAGCAGCTTTCGCACTCCGGATGCCACTCTCAATTACTGGGGCCGACAATTCGGCCTGGAAGACCTGAGCCCCGATGCCATGGCACCCTGGTTCGCTGGTCGCGAAGAACGCCACTCCATGTCACCCTGGGACATGGCCCCCAATATCAACAACGATATATTGCGCCAGGGCTGTGAGAAGCTGGGCTTCAGCTGGCAGATTATTCCGCGCAATGTAAAAGGTTGCTGGAACCTGGGCTACTGCGGGGTAGGTTGCCCCACCAACGCCAAGCAGGGGGCATTGCTGACCACCATTCCCGGTGCGCTTGACCATCAGACTCACATGTACCACGGCCTGCGCGCAGACCGGTTAGTGATGAACCAGGACCGGATTGAGTCACTGCAGGCCACCGCCATGGCCAGCGATGGCATCACCCCGACCTCTGTTCAGGTTACGCTGAAAGCCAGGCATTTCGTGGTGGCCGCCAGCGCCATCGGTTCGCCGGGGCTGCTGCTGCGCTCCCGGCTGCCAGACCCTTATGAGCGGGTGGGCAAACGGTCGTTTATTCACCCGGTGAATGCCAGTGTCGCGAAAATGCCAAAGCTGGTGGACCCGTTCTACGGTGCCCCACAGTCCGTTTACTCCGATGAGTTCAACTTCAGCAGTGGCGTGGACGGTGATGTGGGCTACAAGCTGGAAGTACCGCCTTTGCACCCGGCCATGTCTGCCGGCGTTGTGCCGGGCCATGGCGACGCCCAGGTAAAAAACATGGCCAGCCTGCCCTGGATGCAGTCTGTAATTGCGCTGTTACGCGACGGTTTTCATGCGGACAGCCCGGGCGGTACCGTATCACTGCGGGATGATGGCAGCCCGGTGCTGGATTACCCGGTGACTGACTACCTCTGGCAAGGTCTCCGCAGGGCCTTTTATACCATGGCGGAAATCCAGTTTGCTGCCGGTGCACAGAGGGTTCGCCTGATGCACCTGGATTCCGACTGGTACTCCAGCTGGGCAGACGCAAAAGCTGCCATCGACGCCTTGCCCATGGAACTCCACCGGGTTCGCCTGTTTACCGCGCACCAGATGGGAGGCTGCGGCATGGGGAGTGATCCGAAACAATCCGTGGTCAACAGTTTCGGTGAGCATCATCACGTCAGCAATCTGAACATACACGACGCATCGATTTTCCCGACCAGTATCGGGGCCAACCCCCAGCTGTCGGTTTATGCACTGGCGGCCCGAAACAGCACGCGGCTGGCACAACGACTGAGAACCTGATGTTCTCCTGCAGGCAAGCACCGGCGCAACAGCGCCGTGCTCCGGGTTGGTCTTCAGCCGGTCTACAGAAACGGTGAAAATGCTGATACTCTGAGCGCCTGTTTCAAAAGGAGCTGTGCATGCCTAAAGTCATTTACCCTGGCACCTTCGACCCCATTACCAATGGCCACACGGACCTTATTGAACGGGCCAGTCGCATGTTTGATGAAGTGGTGGTTGCCGTTGCCTATAACTCGAAGAAGAAACCGTTGTTTGACCTGGATGAGCGCTGCGAACTGGTTCGACAGGCAACCAGTCACATTCCAAACGTCAGCGTGACCGGCTTCAGCTACCTGCTTGCCGATTTTGTCCGCGACCAGGGCGCCACTGTGATCATCCGTGGCCTGCGCGCCGTGTCGGATTTCGAGTATGAGTTTCAGCTTGCGGACATGAACCGGCGCCTGGCGCCGGAACTGGAAAGCGTGTTCCTGACACCCTCGAATCACCTCTCTTATATTTCCTCAAGCCTGATCCGGGAAATTGCGTCACTTGGCGGGGATGTATCCGAGTTCGTTGACCCTGTTGTGGAAGCGGCTCTGAAAGAAAAATTCAGCGAAGCCTGAAACCTCAGCCCCTCAGCCAGTGACAGAAAAGCCCCGTCCGGGGCTTTTCTGTTAACCCCACCGTTTAAAAAAGTGGAGGCAGTGGGATTTCCTGGCCATTCACCTGAATCACCAAATCGTTCAGCGTTGCTGCCAGTATTAGTCGTTCTCCCTCAGGCACCAGCAATCCCTGCTTGATCAGCGGCGCAAGCTGCAGGCGAACAGCGGGGTAATTTTCTGCCAATGCCAGAGGCACGCTCAGATCCATTGTCCCGGTCAGCCCCTGCATCACCATCAACATTTCGGCTTTCCGGGCTTGGTTCAATTCCGGATGGCTGAGCATCAGGCTGCCGCTAACCTTGCCCTCGGGCGTATTCAGGGTCAGTTCCGGGAGCCCCGCGGAAAACCCTGCCGCCACCAGGTCACGCATGGCTGTATTCACCTCTCCCATGGCCGCCATCTGCCGTTCAAACGCCTCCCGGCCACCCGCATCCGGTGACTGCACCATGCCCTGAAGCTCAGCCATGCTGGCGGTCAGCCGGCTCCAGCTTGAAACATCCAGGTTTTCCAGCGCAAAGACCAGTTTATGCGGCCCCCAGGCTTCGCCTTCAAAACGAACAGTCTCTGCTTCAACCGACAAGCGGGAATCCAGGCGCTGGCCGTCATCACGGGCCTCGGTGCTGCTTAGCGCTCGCAAGCCCTCTATGGTGGCCGCCGGCGCATCGGGGGATGCCAGGGCAAGAGAGGCGACAGAGGCCTCCATACTGCCTGTCCAGACATCACCATCCAGGTGAGTCATGCTCTGCTCTACACGAAAGTCGTTAACACGGATACTCATATCCGGGCCGGTGAGGCTGATCTGGGGCCACACAACCAGTGTTTCAGCCCGGGATCCGGTATCACTGACTTCAAGCCGGGCAACACCGCCGCTGGTTCTGAGTGTCTCTCCGCGCTCGGGATTGTCAATGGCGATGGCCGGGGCTTCCAGCTCAAGTGCAGCGGTACCCCAAAGCCGGGTTTCCAGAGTCAGCCTGGGCCGCTCCTGAAACCAGTCAGCGCCTTCCGGGGCCCAGCCGCCCACCGGTTTGAAGTCGATGAAACTACCGGTGATGCCATGGGTCACGTTGGCCCGATACGCGATCAGGTGAGTTTCACCGTTCTCGGGGTTGAGCACCCTTAGCGCGCCGGCCAGCTCCGATCCGAAAAAGCCCCGGCGGTACTCTTCGGTCTGCATCTTCAGGAAGGGCTGGGACTGGTTCAACTCATGGGTGACCTGCTGCCACTGTTGTTCGGTTACGTAACCTACCACCCAAGGCATTGCACCAGCGACAACCAGCACACCGGCGCCGGCAATGATCCACTTTGCTTTCAAGAATTCTCTCCATCTGAAAATATCAGGATTTACCCGTCAGGCGTTCAAGCAGCACCAGTTGCGAAGCGATCCGCTCCTCACCCTCCGCCGGCTGGTTCTGAATATAACCGCCATCCGGCTGTAGCATCCATGACTGGCAGTTGTCGGCAAGGTAAACGTCCAGGTCCTCACGCACCCGTGCAATCAGTTCCGGATCCTCAATGGGAAATGCTGTCTCGACCCGGCTCAGCAGATTACGTTCCATGCAATCTGCGCTTGAGCAATAGACCTCCGGTTTGTCATCGTTGCCAAAGTAGTAAGCCCGGGTATGTTCCAGAAAACGCCCGACGATGGAACGCACTCGAATGTTCTCCGAAAGACCGGGTACGCCAGGTCGCAGGCTGCAGATGCCACGAACAATAAGATCAACCTGCACCCCGGCCTGTGAGGCCTGGTAAAGAGCCTTTATCAGCCGGATTTCAGTCAGCGCGTTGATCTTGATTATGATGCGCCCCTTTTCACCCAGGCTGGCTTCACGCTCAATCAGGCTGAGTAATCGTTTGTGCAGCGTAAAGGGCGCATGGAACAGTTTCTTGATCTTCAGGGCCTTGCCCATGCCGGTTAGCTGCTGAAACAGCTTGTTGACGTCGTCACCAATGGATTCATCGCAGGTCATGAAGCTGTAATCGGTGTACAGCCGCGCGTTGACCGCATGATAATTGCCGGTTCCCAGATGCACATAACGGCGCAGGCGACCCTCCTCACGGCGCACAATCAGAATCATCTTGGCGTGGGTTTTATAGCCCACAACGCCGTACACCACGATCACACCGGCTTCCTGCAGCCGGCTGGCCAGCTCCAGGTTCTCCGCTTCACTGAAGCGCGCCCGCAGCTCGACCACCGCAGTGACTTCCTTGCCACGCCGGGCCGCATCCGCCAGAGCCTCAACAATCTCGGAATTGGCACCGGTACGGTAAAGGGTTTGCCGGATAGCCAGCACCTGCGGGTCTTTCGCGGCCTGGCGCAGCAAATCCACTACCGGACTGAAGTTCTGAAAAGGATGATGCAGAAGGATCGGCCGCTTTCGAATAGCGTCAAATATGGTTTCCTTGCTGCGAATCTGCCGGGGTATGGAGGGCGAGAAGCTGGAATAGGTCAGATCAGGACGATCCACCAGGCTGGTGACCGCCATCAGCCGGGTGAGATTCACCGGCCCGTTCACCTGGTACAGGTCTCTTTGCCCCAGACCAAACTCGGTCAGCAAAAACTGCACAAGCTCTTGCGGGCAGTTGTCGGCCACTTCCAGCCGCACGCCATCACCAAACCGGCGGCTGAGCAACTCGCCGCGCAGCGCGGAAGCCAGGTCTTCCAGATCGTCTTCCAGCTCGAGATCCGCGTTACGGGTAAGACGGAACTGATAACAGCCCTTGACCTCCATACCCGGGAACAGTTCATCGGCGTGGGCGTGAATCATGGAGGACAGAAAAACCAGATTCTCGCCTCCGTTGCAGATCTCATCCGGCAGCCGCACCAGCCTTGGCAATGAACGTGGTGCCGGCACTATGGCCATACCTGTCTCACGGCCAAAGGCGTCCTTGCCGTCCAGCTCGACAATAAAGTTGAGGCTTTTATTCACCAGGCGCGGGAACGGATGCGACGGGTCCAGCCCGATGGGGCTCACCACCGGCAGGATTTCCTCCTCGAAATACTTGCGTACCCACTCTGCCTGCTCCGGCGTCCATTCCCGGCGGCGCACAAAGTGAATACCCTCCTTTTCCATCTCCGGAATCAGGACATGGTTCAGGATGTCGTACTGCTCATCAATATATTCGTGGGCAACACGGCTGATTTCACTCAGCGCCTGTTCCGGCATGAGACCGTCAGCACCCAGGGTTTCGCGACCGTACTTCATCTGCTGGCGCAGGCCGGCCACCCGTATTTCAAAGAACTCATCCATGTTACTGCTGAAAATACAGCAGAAAATCAGCCGGTTGATCAGAGGGTGAGTTGTATCCAGCGCCTGTTTCAATACCCGGTAGTTGAACTGCAACTGGCTCAGTTCACGATTGAAGTAGTTTTCACTGGCGTCCAGATCGATCACTTCACCCACGGGCGGAATTTTTATTGGTGCAGGTACACTCCGCTCCCCGTGTGCGGTCAGATTTCTGGCGATTTCCGTTCTCATGGCGTTCCAATTCCTGTTTGATGTACCACCTGCAGACTACCGGCAGCGGCCCGTCCGCAAACGGCTTCAGCGCCGCTGATCCCGCATCAGGCGGGCCGCACGCACTGCGAAGTAGGTCAGGATTCCATCGGCACCGGCGCGGCGCATGGACATCAGGCTTTCCATGACCACGGTATCGCCGTCGAGCCAGCCGTTCTGCTCCGCTGCCATGTGCATGGCGTACTCACCACTGACCTGGTATACGAAGGTCGGCACCTGCAGTTCGGTTTTCACCCGATGCACAATATCGAGATATGGCATGCCGGGTTTGATCATCACCATGTCTGCACCTTCCGACAGATCCATCATCACTTCATGAATCGCCTCATTACTGTTGGCCGGGTCCATCTGGTAAGTGGCTTTATTGCCTTTGCCCAGGTTCGCGGCAGAACCGACCGCGTCGCGGAACGGACCATAATAACCGGATGCATACTTGGCAGAATAGGCCAGGATACGGGTGTTCACATGCCCGGCAGATTCCAGTGCATCACGGATAGCCGCAATCCGACCGTCCATCATATCGGAGGGCGCCACGACATCAGCACCCGCGTCTGCGTGAGACAGAGCCTGGTTCACCAGGGCCTCAACGGTGACATCGTTCAGTACATAACCATCGTTATCTATAATGCCATCCTGACCATGGGTGGTGAACGGGTCCAGCGCCACATCGGTAATAACGCCCAGCTCCGGGTAAGCCTTCTTCAGTGCCCGAACCGCACGCTGCGCCAGGCCGTCAGAGTCCCAGGCGCCGGAGCCGGAGAGGTTTTTCTTCTCCGCGGATACCACGGGGAACAGCGCTACCGCGGGGATACCCAGCTCCACCAGTTCAGCCGCCTGCTCAACCAGCAAATCAATGCTCAGGCGATCAACGCCAGGCATGGAGGGCACCTGTTCATGCTGCCCTTCGCCTTCAAGAACGAAAACCGGGTAAATCAGGTTATCCGGTGTGAGCTGGTTTTCCCTCACCAGCCGGCGGGAAAATTCGCTGGCCCGATTGCGGCGCAGACGGGTAGCGGGGAAAACGCGAGGGGTTGATAGCGGCACAGAAAACCTCCTGAATGGCACTGCAAAGGGTTGGACCTGAAATTCCGGCACTTATGGCGTCACCGTTTGCCCCATCATACACTGCCAGAGCCTCTGCTTGCAGGCTACCGGACGATACAGGTTGCAAGCCGGGGCGGCAGGTAATGCAAACCGGTCCGGCGGGGCCTCGGTGAGCCTTGCACTATTGAATGGAATCCAGCGCTTTGGCTCTGATGCGTTCGGTGTCGCTGAAATACTTTTCCCGCAGCCGTGCCAGGCTCTCTTCCCGTTCCGGCGCCGCCAGCCCGGATGTATTCAGCGCGTCCCGCTCCCTGGCGTACGACTGCCAGCGCCGGTTCCAGTCGCTCTGCTCGGCATCCAGTTCCTCCAGCTTGCGGGCAGCCTCATCGCCGAATGCCTGTTGGCGCCAGGAGCGCAAGGCTTCCGGATCCCCGGCCAATGCCTCTCGCGCCTGCTCATACCGGGCAAACTTGCGGGTTTCCTGCCGGGCCTTGCGCACAGGCTCAGGCAAAGCCCTTTCTGCAGCGGCCAGCGCTTCTTCCCGTTGCTGATCTGTCAGGTCGGGATTGCTGCCAATACGCCTTCTTTCCAGCTGGTAGCGATCTACAACCTCTTCATCAGCAAAGAAGGCCTCGACTGTATCCGCGTCCATCCAGGTTCTGCGCAGCGCCTGGATTTCCGCCATTCTGCGCTCCAGCTCACCTTGCTGCAAAACATCGGTATCGCCATAGGCGGCTTCCAGATCGGCCAGTGCAAGCTTGTAATCCAGATACCGGCCAAGCGTCTCAAGCGCCTGACTCCGGGCAGGTTCGTCCAGTACCGAGACTGCAAGCCGGATCCTGGCCAGCAGTTGTGCCAGTGTTTCTTCCCCCAAAGCAGACAGGTAGTACTCGAACAGCTGTCGCAGTTCGCTGGTGGGAACAAGATTGCCCAACCGGTCTGTTTTCGCCCAGCCTCCAGGCTCCGACGTTCCTTCAAGCGATGGCGGCCGCTGCTCCGGCACACCGGTCTCTGCGGACTGGCCAACCAGTTCCGAAGGCGCCGGCTGGCGCGGTTGCGAAAAACCGGTGTCACCGGTTCTGGCTTCCGCGGGGTGGCCCGAGGAACGGGTTGATGCCGGTTGCTCCTGAGCGCCATCGGCGAGCAGCCAGAGCGCAATTACAACTGCTATAATCACCGGTATTGTGAAGGAAAGTCTGGAAACAGGTTTCATATTGAGGGGTCAATCCGGCCATCGGTGACTTGAAAAAGAGCCCGGAAACGGGGATCAAGGCGTTCACACGGGCTATATTAGATACAAATGAGGCTTTTGACCGAGACTGACCGCAAAAAAACAGGCCGGGGTGTGCGCCCCGGCCAGTAAAACGATGCTCAGAGTGAGCGGTTGTTAAAGCCTGTTTCCACCTTGCGCGGAGAGTCGGCACGGAAAGCCGTCTCAATCTGCTGGATTTTTCCGCCCTGGCTCAGGAAGGCTTCGATATCCTGCTGCAATTGTGCTCGCACCCGTGCCCGGCCTGCGATTGAATGCGCATCGGCGTTGTCGTTGCTTTCGTTAACCCAGTTCCCGGATTGCTCCAGGTTGCTTTCGTCGAACTCACTCATAGTTTTCTCCATCAACGAAAACAGTGTTACAAATGCGGCCACTCCGTCGGGGGCCGCACTCCGTCTCGACCAACCGCTACTGCGGCAACGTCTTGGCGTCTTTATAATCTGCTTTTGAAGGCAGGGCTATTCCTGACAAGACTATTTTTGTAATTTTTTGTAACAGGGCATAAGCACCTGAATTTCAATTATAAAATATGGACAGGAAATCAGGATTCGCGTTGACACAAAGAATGAACAATGATTCAATTAATACAAGGAGCCGGCATGGCTTATCGTGAAACTGAAAAGATGCGGTTGCGAAAGGCGGCAGCTCGTCAGCGAATAGCTGAATGCACTTATCAATGTGTTGCGGAAGGCGGTTTTCGCAATGCAAAGATTACCCGCATCGCCCAGCGTGCGGGTGTCGCCACGGGAACGATCTATCGCCATTTCGAGTCAAAAGAGGACCTGTTTGCGGAAATATTTCGCAAAGCAACCCAGCGCGAAGTGGACAAGGTAGCCGAAGCCCTGGCCGTACCGGGCAACGCAACCACCCGGCTGGAAACGGCGTTGCGGCAATTTGCCGAGCGCGCACTTAAAGGCCCGGTTATGGCATGGTCATTGATTGCCGAACCGGTAGACCCGAAGGTTGAGGAAGAACGGCTGATCTACCGCAAAGCCTATGCCAACCTGTTTGAACAAGCGATCCGTGAGGGCATCGAAGAAGGGTGTATCCCGGATCAGGATGCCCGTCAGAGCAGTACCTGCCTGGTGGGCGCAATCGCGGAAAGCCTGGTCGGCCCGCTGTCACCGACTCAGACCAACCAGGAAATCGCGGACAAAACCGACAACCATGACCCGCTGGTCAACACCATCATCCGCTTCTGCATACAGGGGTTGACCGGCACCAGGAGGTAGCTATGAACGCGCCGCAACCAAAGCCAGGAATACCCGCAACCGAACATGGTGACCGCTATCTGGCGGTCACCCACGAAGTGATCAACCAGCCACCAGCACTGGAAAACTACAACCTGTACGAACAGGATATTGCACTCCGGGAAGCAGTAAAGCGCGAGGGCGCCGCAAAATCCGAAAGCGACCTGAACGCTTTCGGGGCCCATGCCGGCAAGGCGTCAACCATTGATTTGGGCTTTCGAGCCAATACCAACAAGCCCGAATTCAATACCCACGACCGCTTCGGCCATCGTATCGATGAGGTAGACTTCCACCCCTCGTATCACGAACTGATGCGCATTGCCTTTGAAAACGGCCTACACAGCAGCCCATGGACCAACCCGGGCGCAGGCGCGCATGTAACCCGCGCGGCAAAATACTACATGCACTCCCAGGTGGAAGCGGCACACTGCTGCCCGGTTACCATGACCTTCGCCGCCATACCCTCCATCCGCAAGCAGCCGGAGGTGGCATCGCTCTGGGAGTCCCGGGTACTGGCCAACAGCTACGACGCCCGCAACGTCCCGGACACCCAGAAAAGCTCAGTCACCATCGGCATGGCGATGACCGAAAAACAGGGCGGCAGCGATGTGCGCTCCAACAGCACCCTCGCCTACCCGGTCGGGGACGGCGGTTCTGGCCAGGCTTACGAACTGGTCGGGCACAAATGGTTTGTCTCCGCCCCCATGTGTGATGCTTTTCTGGTACTGGCCCAGGCACCCGGCGGATTATCCTGCTTCCTGATGCCACGCTGGCGCCCGGATGGCACAAAAAATCCCTGGCAGATACAGCGCCTGAAAAACAAAATGGGCAACGTCGCCAACGCCTCCAGCGAAGTGGAACTGCGCGGCGCACTGGCCTGGATGATCGGTGAAGAAGGCCGTGGCGTGCCCACTATCATAGAAATGGTCGCCATGACCCGCTTCGACTGCATGATCGGCAGCTCCGCCGGCATGCGCCAGGCCGTGGCCCAGGCCACCCACCACTGCCGCCACCGCAGCGCCTTCGGCAGCCGCCTCAGCGAGCAGCCTCTGATGCAAAACGTGCTTGCCGACCTGGCCCTGGAAAACGAAGCCGCCCTCGCCTACACCATGCGAGTGGCCCGCGCCCTCGACAACCAGAACCAGGAACACGAACGCCTGCTGGCCCGCCTGGCCACACCCGTGGGCAAATACTGGATCTGCAAACGCACACCCAACCACGCTTACGAATCCATGGAATGCATCGGCGGCAGTGGCGTAATGGAAGACTGCATCATGCCCCGCCTGTTCCGGGAATCGCCGGTGAACGCCATCTGGGAAGGCAGCGGCAACGTCCAGTGCCTGGACACCCTGCGCGCCATCCAGAAAGAACCGGAAACCCTCGACGCCTTCTTCCGGGAAGCCGCCGAGGCCAAAGGCGCAGACCGCCGCTTTGACCAGTTCCTGGCGCAACTGCAAAACGACTTCGCCGACATCAGCGATTTCCAGTACCGCGCCCGCAACCTGGTGGACCGCATGGCGCTGGTCATGCAAGCCTCCCTGCTGCTGCGCAACGGCGACAAGGCCGTAGCTGACGCCTTCTGCGCCTCACGGCTGGAATCCAGCGGAGGCATGAACTACGGCAACCTGCCCTCGGGCATTGATGCTGCGGCTATTATCAAGCGGGCAACGCCTGTAGTAGGCTAGCGTTTGTGTCCACCAAGGCATCAAGATATAAGCTTGGTGGACTCCACTTGAATTGTTCGCGAACCGGCGGATGGAAGGCTGTTCAAAACTGTGCGGAGCCATGGATGGCGGAGCCCAAGCGCCACAGGGATGTGCCGCAAGGAGCGTGTTTTGAACAGCCTTCCATCCGTCGGTTCCAGCACCAATGCCGGATCCCCTATGTCTGAAGCTCTGAGAAAACTACTCAAAGAAGGCAACGCGCCCCAACAAAACACCGCGATTACACCCCACGTAGGCATACTCACCCTGCACTTCCAGCTCTACGGCTGCGAAGACCTCAAAGCCAAACGCAAAGTCTTTACCCCACTACGGGCCATATGGGGCAGGGAGCCCGACCTGGCCGTGGCGGAAACTGCCGATCTCGAAGCCCTGGATTGCGCCACCTGGACAATCGCCGCCCTAGGCACCTCCTCACAACTGATCACCCAACGCCTCGACCAGATCGAAAAAGCCATCGAAGAACGAATCGATGCAGCCATACTCGACATTCACCGGGAGATTCTCTGATAACGCTCTGTAGCGCATCACTGCCTCAGTCCGTATACTACTGCACCTCAGGGATGCCAGTGTGCCTGCAAGCGACAGGTAACAAGTAACCAAAGCCGGACTCAGCCTCCGGCGGTATCCGTAGGGCATCCGGACCTGCCCTTCGGATGACCACTGAAAGCGTGTGGTACCTATGACCGGCAAGAAAAAATCCGCCCAGGCTTCGGTTGAAGCCATGTACCGCGTGTTCACCGTGCCCGAGGCACCGGAGTCCACGCTCAGTCGGATTGACCAGAATATATCCAGCAATCTTGCAGGCTTCCTGCAGGAACACATTGTTGCGGTTGAACGGGACCTTGCAGACGTCGAGAAAAACTTCTCCGACTACGCCATCCCCGAAAAGCCCGTATTCGTTTCCGAACAGGCCCAGTTCCTCCTGGACAAACTGGTCGCCAACTCCGTTCATACCGCCTCACCCGCTTTTATTGGCCACATGACTTCAGCGCTGCCCTACTTCATGCTGCCGCTGTCGAAAATCATGATCGCCCTGAACCAGAACCTGGTAAAAACCGAAACCTCCAAGGCCTTTACACCCATGGAGCGGCAGGTTCTCGGCATGATCCACCGGCTGGTGTACCAGGAAGACGGTGCCTTTTACCGGAAGTGGATGCACGACCCCCGCCATGCCCTCGGTGCCATGTGCTCCGGTGGCACCGTGGCCAACCTGACCGCACTCTGGGTGGCCCGCAACCGTGCCTTTCCCGCCGAAGGCAGCTTCCGCGGCCTGCACCAGGAAGGCCTGTTCCGCGCATTAAAATATTACGGCTACGAAGGCGCCGCCATCGTGGTGTCGCGCCGTGGTCATTATTCTCTGGGCAAAGCGGCCGACGTGCTGGGCCTGGGCCGGGAATCCCTGGTGGCGGTGGATACCGACGACAGCAACCGGATCCAGACCGACGCCCTGCGCGACAAGTGCCTGCAACTGCAGAAACAGAAAATCAAGGTTATGGCGATTTGCGGCATAGCCGGCACCACCGAGACAGGCAACGTAGACCCCCTGGACGCCATGGCGGATATCGCAAGAGAATTCGGTGCCCACTTCCACGTGGATGCGGCCTGGGGCGGGCCTACGCTGTTCTCCAGAACCTACCGCCACCTGCTGCGGGGCATAGAGAAGGCCGATTCAGTTACTTTCGATGCCCACAAACAGCTGTACGTGCCCATGGGCGCCGGGCTGGTTGTGTTCAAAGACCCGAGCCTGGCCAACGCGGTTGAGCACCACGCCCAATACATCATTCGCAAAGGATCCCGTGACCTGGGCACCACCACGCTTGAGGGCTCACGCCCCGGCATGTCCATGCTGATCCATTCCGGCCTGAAGATCCTGGCCCGGGAAGGCTACGAAATTCTGATTGACCAGGGCATCGAGAAAGCAGCTACCTTCGCCGACATGATTGAGGGGGAACCGGATTTTGAGCTGGTTACCCGGCCCGAGCTGAACATTCTCACTTACCGCTACTGTCCGGAAAACGTGCAGCAAGCCCTGGCTCTGGCGGACCCGTTGCAGGCGGAAAAACTCAACGCCTGCCTGAACCAAATCACCAAGTTTATTCAGAAAACCCAGCGGGAGCGCGGCAAGGCGTTTGTTTCAAGAACCCGGCTGGAGCCCGCCCGCTACTACAACTTCCCGTGCATTGTGTTCCGGGTTGTTCTGGCGAACCCGCTGACCACGCCGAAGATCCTGGCGGACATTCTGGAAGAGCAGCGTGAGCTTTCAGGGGAAGAAGGCATTCAGGACGAAATCAGGATATTGCTTCAGATGGCAGATGTGGTGCTGAAGCAGCATGAGCAGGGTCAAAAGCAAGCCTGACCTATTGGAACTACCCTTCAGGAACCGCAAGGGAGGGGATCAGGCTTCCAAAACACGCTGTAAATACATCCCTGTACGCTCGGCTCCGCCATCCATGGCTCCGCACGGTTTTGGAAGCCTGATCCCCTCCCTCGCTCCGTGCTAGCCTCTAACTGCCACTTACAAAAAGCTTACTCAGTAAAGCGCCTCTTCGTCATCCAGCACTTCGTCAATAATTTCCAGGAACATGCGATCCGCTTCGCTCCACTTCTCCGGAATACGGATAGTGGTGTTGGCGCTGATCTCCCGGGCGATCAGTTCGTCGGAATCGGGCTGCGACCGATACTTCCGGGCAATGTCGATGGACTTTACCGCAATCGTCGGATCACTCAGCACCTTCTTGATGAACACTCGCAGCTCATCAATTACCCTGGCCTGACGGCTTTCAATTGGTGTACTCATACCTCACCCTCCGGGCAAATGAATTTTACATACGCACAGTATGAACAAACCCGTGCGTTACAACCAGCCAGCGCGTTAAACGAAGATTCCGCGCAACGTGAAGAACAGAGTAGCCGCCATAACGGCTGACGCAGGCACGGTGATAATCCAGGCCGCTGCTATGCGTACCAGATGCGAGCGCTTGACCATTTCCTCTTTGTAGATCTTCTTCAAACGCTTGCGGTCCGATTTCGTCAGGGGTACATGCTTCTTTTTCTTGGCACGCTTGAGGAGTTTTTCCATTTCCTCAACGGAAGCATTGCGGAAATCGTCAAGGAAGGGTTTGAGGCGCTCCTGATCGTCCTCGTCACGCTCCTCCATAATCTTGTGCAACTGGGTGGCGTAATTGGATTTCAGGTATTCGCGCAGGAAGCCAACACCAAATACGCCGCCAATGGCAATGTGGGTCGAGCTCACCGGCAGGCCCAGTTGCGAAGCCAGAATGACTGTTAATGCCGCAGAAAGGGCAATACAAAAGGCACGGGTTTTATCCAGTTCGGTAATCTCGCTGCCCACGGTTTTAATCAGGCGCGGGCCGAACAACATAAGACCGACTGTCAAACCCAGAGCGCCAATCATCATAACCCACAGGGGTATGCTCGAAGCGGTCGCGACGCCACCATTTGCCAAGGCATCATTGATCGCTGCAAGCGGGCCAATGGCGTTAGCCACGTCATTTGCACCGTGGGCGAAGCTCAGCAGGGCAGCAGCGAAGATCAGCGGCCAGGTGAACAGGGTGTTGACCCCGTCTGCGCTGTTTTCCATGGTAGCGGCGCGGCGTATGGCAAGGGCCCGCACAACAAAGAACGCTACTACGGCCGCAACCAGGCCAACCAGGGATGCCTCAAAGAAATCGACCATGACGATTTTCTTTACGCCCTTGATCATCAGGTAGGTGCCGAACGCCCAGGCCATAATGGCAACAAGCCAGGGCACAAACGTTCGGGCAGCGGGTACTACATTTTTCCGGTATAGCACCGTCTTGTTGATGATGAACAACAAAAGAGCCGCAACCGCGCCACCCATTACCGGCGAAATAACCCAACTGCCAGCAATCTTGCCCATGACGGCCCAGTCTGCAATACCCCAGCCGCCGGCTGCGACGCCTGCTCCAAGTACGCCACCCACAATGGAGTGCGTGGTCGATACAGGCGCGCCCATCCAGGTCGCCAGGTTGAGCCAGAGTGCACCCGCCAGCAAAGCGGCAGTCATCAGCCAGACAAACTCGCGACTTTCATCCAGCCGTGTTGGATCAATAATCCCTCCCTTGATGGTAGAGACCACATCGCCACCGGCAATGAGCGCACCGGAGGACTCAAAAACACCGGCCAGAATGACCGCTGCACCCAGAGACAGGGCGCCGGAACCGACAGCCGGGCCGACGTTGTTGGCAACGTCGTTGGCACCTATGTTGATAGCCATATAGCCACCAATAACGGCAGCGGCCATGAGCAGCGTGCCATTCGGCATGCCCTCACTGAAGGCGCCCACCACCAGCCAGATGCCCAGTAAAAACAACAGGCTGAATCCGATCCGGTATCGTTCCGTAGAGTCGCTGGTCAGCAGGGTATCCAGAAATCCGCTTGAACGGGCCATAACAGAAAAGGTCTCATTTGGTCTGAATGGAGAACGTACCGTTGTGCTGCGCGCAACTATAAGTTTTTTGCCCTGAAAATGAAACTAATGTGCGACACAACGACAGGATCACACAATGCACCTGCAATGGATGCATGCATGCCGTTTTCTGATTCATAATAAACGCAAAACCAGAGCGCTACGCAGGCGTTCTGCATATCGGGACAGGGCCACCATGAGCAGAGATTCCTCTTCGGGCTACCAGGCCGCGCGGGAACGTGAAGATGCCCAGGTTTCACTGGTGCTAACCTGGCTGTCGCTGGCGGCAATCCTGTGCCTTCTGGGCATTGGCTCAAAAGCCTGGCATTCCGGCCATAGCACCCACGCCCTGATCCTCTGGTTTTTTATCCTTCCGATCGTGGTCAATATGGTCTGGTTCGCCTTTTCAGGCAACCGTGATATACAAAAAGCCGGGCTTCTGGTCACTGTCAGCGTGCTTTTTACCTACCTGATAGCTTCCGGTGGAGAAGGCAACACCGGTCCTCTGTGGTTCTACGTGTTCCCGCCCCTGCTGTTTTTCCTGACCAGCCTGAAAACCGGTACCATGATCCTTCTGCTGGTGTACCTGATTGCGCTCATTGTGTTCCAGTTTCCTGAGCTGCCCTTTGTATTTGCCGAGTACGAGAGCGACTTCAAAGTTCGTTTTTTCGCAACGCTGACCTTTGAATCGATTTTCTGTTTCGTACTGGAGGCCAGCCGGCTGAAGGCCCGCAACGAGCTCCTGGACCTGGCTCTGACTCACGAACACGCGGCCAAAACCGATGAGCTTACCGGGCTTTCCAACCGCCGGGACATGTTGAACCGGTTATCCGGGGAATTTTCACGGTACCAGCGTTCCGGGCATCATTTTTCCATCGTTCTGATTGATCTGGATCTGTTCAAGACGATCAATGATCAGTTTGGCCACAACACCGGGGATGCGGTTCTGATGCAATTTGCCGAACTGGTGCAGACCGTCATCCGCCAGACGGATATTGCGGCTCGCTGGGGCGGGGAGGAGTTTCTGCTACTGCTGCCGGATACCTCCCTGCTTCCGGCACTGAAACTGGCCGAGCGCTTGCGCAGCGAAGTGGCAGGGAACAGTTTCCGATTTCAGGGGCAGGACTTACCCGTCACCATGAGTGCCGGAGTTTGCTCTATCGCTCAGGTCAACTCCATCGACAGTATGCTCAGGCAGGCAGACCTTCAGCTCTACAGCGCCAAGGGGGCAGGCCGCAACCGGATTGCCCCCAGAGTGCGAAGCCAGGCTACAGCCACCCACAGCGAATCAAACACTTGATGTCATCTGTTCTCGCCGCTATTGTCCAGCGCCACAGGACTCTTTTGGTGCAATAAAAGGCAACTTGAATGACAGATATCAGAATTCTGGTAGGCAGCGTATACGGTGGGGCACTGCTGACCGCCAGGGCCATCAGGCAGGCCCTGGAAAACGAAGGCTATTGCGTGCAGGTTCTGGAAAACCCGGTGCTGGACGATATAACCTCCGACGACTCGCCCTTGCTGGTTTGTACGTCCACCACCGGCCAGGGAGAAGTTCCCGGCAACCTGCTGCCCTTTTATGTAGCCCTGCGAGAGCAGCTGCCACAACAACCAGGACGCCCCTTCGGCATTATTGTTCTGGGAGACAGTTCCTATGGCGACACCTTTTGCGGTGCAGGCACACTGATGGAAGAAGCGCTCTATGAAACCGCGGCCCGCAAGGTGGGAGACACCCTGCGCATTGACGCACTGGAAACCCAGGAACCGGAAAGTGAAGCTTTGCCCTGGGTACGTGAATGGATAGCCGCTGTATCAATCTGAGTCCCACTTGAGAGGCTCTTGGCGAGCGCGCATACTGCTGCGGACAACAACCATGACAAGCGGTGAATGGTGACAAGGTTCCAAGGGTCTCGTGTTCTGGCAGTGCTGATGCTGCTTCTGCCCCTGGCGTTTGGCAGCCGTGGCGCCGAGACATTCCGCTTTCCCGATATCGAATTTCTGCGGGTGCCGCCTGGTGTGCACCTGTCCCCCAGCGAAGTTATAGCCTCCGATGATTGGCTGCCGCTCGGGAACAGCAGCCCGAATTTCGGTTACACCCGGGATACTGTCTGGTTCCGCTTTGACGTTCCTGCAAATCGCCAGGCAGATTTACTGGAAGTTGCCTACTCCCAGCTTGACTACATTTCGTTCTACCTGCTTGATAGTGGCGAGCTTGTGGACACCGTCACTACAGGTGACCGGTATCCGTTCGCCCAGCGCCCGGTACTGAATCGCCATTTTCTGTTCCCGTTCAACCCGGATGGCGGCAAGAACCGGGAAATTCTTCTGGAAATCCGCACCGAAGGCACGCTTCAGGCGCCCATGAGCCTCTGGAATACCCGGGCTTTCTTTGCACATGCCTCGGTTGAAGAACAGTTGCACGCGGTTTATTACGGCATACTGATCAGCGTTATTTTCTTTAACCTGTTCGTCTTTTTTGCCCTGCGAGAGCCTGTTTACCTGCTTTACGTGCTGTCAACGCTGGGCTACCTGCTGCTGATCAGCAACCTGAACGGCACTGCGTTCCAGCTACTGTGGCCCGAGAGCCCGGAAATACAGAACCGCGCTATGCTGTTCACAGTACCTCTGGCGGTGGTGTTCACGCTGCTGTTTTCACGCTCCTTTCTCAAGCTTGAACAAACTGCTCCAAACCTCAACCGCATTGTACTTGGCTTTATTGCAGCGAACGCCCTCGTGGCGGTTGTAACCGGCATTATTGATTACAGTAACGCCATCCGGATCACCGTTGCCATGGCCATCCCGAGCACCTTGCTGCTCACCGTCATCGGCCCCCTGCAATGGATGCGGGGCAAGCCACAGGCCAGCTACTACACCATAGCCTGGGGCGCACTGTCTCTTGGCAGCGCCATCACGGCAGCCAACAAGTACGGCATGCTTCCCAATAATTTTATTACCACTTACGGCATGGAGATTGGCTCCGCGTTTGAAGCCATGCTGTTGGCTCTGGCTCTGGCTGCCCGGATTTACCAGGAGCGCCAGGAAAAAGTGGAAGCCCGGGAAGCAGAGCTTGCGGCCATAGCGGCCAGACGCTCAGCGGAACTGAAACTGATCGAGAACGCCCTGCACAACACTCTCACCGGCCTCCCCAATCGCGCCAGTTTTGAAATGCATGTGAATGACCTGATCCACCAGGCACCGCACACACGACACGGCATTGTCGTCATCCACATGAACAACCTGCAGTCTGTAACCAAAACCCTGGGGCACCAGAACACGGATCGAATACTGGAGCGGGTCTCGCAGAACCTGAACGCCATTATTGGAAAGCTCCCCGGCATTATTCCTCTGGGGCAGCACAATGGGCGCAGTTTTTTTGTCGCCTGTCTTGATCCGGAGACCTTCGCCTTTGTGGTGAATGCAAACCTCACAGAAAACGCAGGCCGATCCGTGATGCGAGCGCTGGAAGCCGTACGCCGACCGGTGGATTATCTGGGTATGCAGATACCGCTTGGCGCCCAGCTTGGCATCGCTGTCTCACCAGCCCATGGCACGGACGCCACCTCTTTGATTCGCAGAGCCTCAATAGCAGAAAGCTCCGAACGCGCGAAAGAACGCGGAATGGCGTACTACAAACCATCCCGGGACTCCTACAGCGCCGGCAGGCTCACAATGGTTTCGAAGTTACAGCAAGCTCTGGCAAACAACGAGCTCGAACTCCACCTGCAGCCCAAGCTGAATCTCGCAAGCGGTCAGGTAGCCGGGCTGGAAGTACTTATACGCTGGCCTGCGCGTCAACCCTCCGTGTGTGCGGACGAGTTCATTATGCTGGCCGAGCAAACCGGACTGATCAAACCCCTGACCCGCTGGGTACTGGAACGTTCATTGCAGATTCGAAGCTGCCTGCTGGAACACGGGCATGTTCTCGATCTTTCGCTGAATATCTCACCCGCCAACCTACGGGAACCGGATTTTCCGGATTTCGTAAACAGAACGATGAACGCGCACCCGGGGCACGTGGGCGCTGTTATTTTCGAGGTTACGGAAACATCGATGATGCAGGATCCCGCCAATGCCCTGACAGCACTTAACTCACTGGCAAACGCAGGCATTCCGGTTTCCATTGACGATTTCGGATCCGGCTACTCGTCGCTCTCCTACATCAAGCAGCTACCGGCGAGTGAAATCAAGATTGACCGGTCGCTGATTACTGACCTGGTTACCGGGGAAGAGGACCGGGTTATCGTCCAGACCACTATCAACATGTGTCATAGCCTCGGCTACCGGGTTGTAGCCGAGGGCGTGGAAGACGAAGCCACTGCCAGCCTGCTCAAAGGAATGGGCTGCGACATGATTCAGGGTTACCTGCTGAGCCGGCCTCTGCCGCTCGAGCAGATGCTGGTCTGGCTCGCTCAAAGGCAGGAAACGGCCGTCAAACAACAACTGCCCGGGTAACCATCAACAGTCATCAACGCTGGCGAATCAACGCTTCCTGTGTTGTGGATGCAACCAGAACGCCTTTCTGATTGAAAAAATTGCCGCGATTAAAGCCGCGCCCGGACGACGCGCTGGGGCTGTCTTTATCATAAAGCAGCCAGTCTTCCATACGAAAATCCCGGTGAAACCAGATGGCATGGTCCAGGCTCGCAATCTGCAGCCCCTTGTTCATGAACGACACGCCGTGGGGGTTAAGGGACGTTCCCAGGAATGAAAAATCCGACGCATAGGTAAGCAGGCAGCGGTGCAGAACCGGATCATCCGGCAGTGGTCCCAGAGCACGAATCCAGCTTTGCTTGCAGGGCGGGCGCTTTTCAGGCTGAAGCGGATTTACCGGGTTCACCGGGCGAATTTCAATGGGGCGGTCACGGGTCATGATCTCGCGCAATTTCTCCGGCACCTGTGGCGCCATCAGCTTGCCCCATTCCTGCTCGGAGCGCAGGGTTTCCGGGTCTGGCGCATCGGGCATCTCCGCCTGGTGCTCGAACCCCTCCTCAGCAACATGAAAGGACATGGAGCCGGTCAGAATTTCCTTGCCGTCCTGGCGGGCGATCACCCTGCGAACAGAAAAACTGCGGCCATCGCGCACCCGCTGAACTTCATAATCAATGGGCATATGCTGGTTGCCAGGGCGCAAAAAATAAGCATGCATCGAGTGGCAGAGACGGTCTTCAACCGTATGACTGGCTGCCATCAGCGCCTGCCCGAGAACCTGGCCCCCGAATACGTGGGGAAACCCAAGGTCCTCGCTGTCGCCCCGATAGTGATCTCCGCCAGCGGGGGCCAGATACAACAACTCCACCAGTCTTTTTGTAACATCAAGCATGCCTGCTCCTGTTTATTCGTTAGCACACGAACAGGTTTCTACCGCAAGCGGAGGAAGTTCGCAACGAAAAGCTGCCCGGACCCGCCCCTGTTGGGACAGCACAGGCGGGCCGAATCCGCTCAGATACTGCAACATTGCCTGTCGGAGACAGGCTATTCAGGAATGAATGGGTGGTACGATTTTGGACAGCGCCTGTTTTTCCAAGGCAAACCGACCGGTAACGGCAAACCCCAGCACTTCGCCGTCGGCATTTTTGAACAGGGTTTTTACGTGGCTGCCATCCTGCTCGGTTTCCCAGTACCCCTCCGCATCGGATGGTGGCGGGCAAACCGCTGCCGGGCAACAGGGGGTTTTAACCATCACCGGCATGGTGCCGTAGGTCACTTCAGTGGGCACACCGGTCAGGGTTTTTGCCAGGGCGCGGGCACAGGCCATTAGCGGCAGAACATAGAGCAGCACATGGCCATCCACCTCGGCGCAATCCCCCAGGGCATAGACATCCTGGGCCGAGGTTTCCAGCAGCCTGTTCACCTTGATTCCGCGACCCGTATCGATTCCGGCAGCACGGGCCAGTTGTATACGGGGGCGCAGACCGACGGCTGATATCACGATATCCGCCTGCAGTTTTTCACCATTCGCCAAAAACAGGGTTACGCCCGTTTCTGCCGGCTCAATGCGCTCAACAAGAGTCTCCAGGTGGAAGTTCACACCCAGCGCTTCCATCTCTTGCTGCACCGCGTCGGCAGCAACGGCCGGCAGCAGGCTCGGCATGACAGCGTCAGAAGGGGCAATCACCTCTACCTCGTAGCCGCCATTACGCAGATCGTTCGCAAACTCACAACCAATAAGCCCCGCGCCCATAATGGCTACCCGGCTACCCGGCTTCAATGCCTTGCGAAACACACGGTAATCCCCCAGATCGTTAATGGGAAAGACCCGTTCCTGACCGTCGCCGGGTATGGTCAGGCGAATCACATCTGCGCCCCAGGCCAGTACCAGCTTGCTGTAAGACAGGCTGTCGTCGCCCAGCAATAACCTGTGGCCTTCGGTATCTATACCGGTCACGGTTGTAAAGGTCCGCAGCTCCAGATTGAGCTGCTCTGCCATGGTTTCTGTGCCCGCCTGGGCCAGGCCTTCCGCATCCTTACCCTTGGTAAGGCCGGTGGACAGCATGGGTTTGGAGTAGCTGACGCCGTCATCGGCGGTCACCATCACGATCCGGGCGTCTTTGTCCTGCTTGCGGATTTCCCGGGCCAGGGAATAACCGGCCAAACCCGTTCCGACAATAACGATGGGGTGCTGCTCTGTCATAACCATGCTCCGTTCGGGCTCAGCCGATCTCGATCATTTCAAAATCTTCCTTGCCCACTCCACAATCGGGGCAAACCCAGTCTTCCGGTACATCGTCCCATGAGGTGCCTGGCTCGATACCATCCTCGGGCCAGCCCTCTGCTTCATCATAAATCAGACCACATACCACACACTGCCACTTCTTCATAAAACCTATCTCCACCACATTTTGTGGCCGCAATGTTAATTGTCGAACAATACATCAATCAAGCATTTTCCACAAACCTGCTCCAAAGCCTGTTATGCCATGTTTTTTTGTCTGCATTGCAACACAATGATACCCGGCACTCGCGGATTGACCAATGCCAGCGCAGACGCAGCCATCCGGCATTTTCTGCCAATCCCCCGACACACCCCCCCTCCCCACTGCCAGCCCTCTCCGGTATAATCGCCGGTTTTACGACAGGACCGACCGTTATGACCGATACCGTCGCCGAAATGAATCAGGTTATGGCCGAAGCTGACTGCCTGGTTGATGAGCAACAGGTACAGACTGCAATCCGCAACCTTGCCAGCGACATCAGCGACCGCCTTAAGGACAGCAACCCACTGCTGTTTTGTGTCATGAATGGTGGCCTGATCTTTACCGGGCAGCTTCTGCCCCGGCTGAACTTCCCCGTGCAGGCGGAATATCTTCATGCAACGCGCTATCGGCAGGAGACTACCGGCGGCATCCTGGAGTGGAAGCTTCAGCCCGAAGCCGATATGAAAGGCCGGGTTGTGCTGATTGTTGACGACATTCTTGATGAAGGCACAACCCTCTGCGCCATCGCAGACTATTGCATGGCCCATGGCGCAAAAGAAGTCCTGACGGCGGTGCTGGTGGACAAACAACACGATCGCAAGGCCCGCCCGGATCTCAAGGCTGATTTCACCGGGCTAAAGGTGGAAGACCGCTTTCTGTTTGGCTATGGCATGGACTACAAAGGGTACTGGCGAAATGCCCCCGGAATTTACGCGGTCAAAGGCCTCTGATATCGGTACGCTGACGGACAACCCCCACCTGGTCATCCCGCCGACTGACTGGTATCAGTCGCTTGCCGCTGCCGGGCTACGCAACCCGGAGGTTCTTGGACCGGCGCGTTACTGGCTTCAGGTGGAAGGTTCCTTTACCCGGGCTTTGCAGAACCGGTGCACGAGTTCGTTTCACGTGGAAGTGCACCGTGAAGGCTTTACCACACCCACCCTTGAAGAAGCCCGGCGCCTTGGCGTATCTCCGCGCCAGCAGGCGTGGATTCGTGAAGTGCGCCTGTGCGGTGACGGCACGCCCTGGGTTCTGGCTCGCACCGTCATCCCCCTTGCCTGCCTGACTGGCGAAGGCAGGCGTCTTCTGCATCTTGGTAACAAGCCGTTGGGCGCCTATCTGTTCAGCAGCCGCAACTGGCAACGGGGGCCGATTGAAACCGGGCTCTGTCACCGCCCGAACCGGGGCCGGCCAGCATCCGGCAGGCCGGAGATTGCCCGCCGCTCCCTGTTCAGCAACAAAAAAAGTGCGCTGCTGGTGGGCGAATACCTGCTTCCGGTGCTATACCGCCAGAGCTGACCGGCCACCCAGACGCACCCGGCTTTCACCCCTGCCCGCCCACTGGCTATAATCCCTGCACGTTCGTTTTCCACTCATTCTTTTCCCATGCCCAAAGGGATAGCCCCATGCTGCCTGAAGCCGTGCCAGAACACATACGGAGCCGACTGACCGATTACGCACAACTGCTGCGCATCAACCGCCCTATCGGCACCCTGCTCCTGCTATGGCCCACTTACTGGGCGCTCTGGCTTGCCGGTGATGGCAGCCCCGGCATTGGCAATGTCATCATTTTTACTCTCGGCGTGTTCTTCATGCGCGCCGCCGGTTGCGCCATCAACGACTTTGCCGACCGGGACTGGGACAGGCACGTAAAGCGCACCAGGGACCGCCCGCTGACCACGGGCCGGGTAAACCCCTGGGAAGCCGTCGCCCTGTTTGCCGGGCTGTGTATTGTGTCGTTTCTCATGGTGGTGCTGTTTACCAACACCCTTACACTCTACCTGTCTTTTGGCGGTGCATTGCTGGCATTTATCTACCCCTTCACCAAGCGTTACACCCACCTGCCCCAGCTCTTTCTCGGTGCCGCTTTCTCCTGGGCTATCCCCATGGCATGGGCTGCCGAGGCTGGCGAGGCTGGCGAGCTCAACCAGGTCACCTGGCTGCTGTTCACTGCCAACGTGCTCTGGACCGTGGCTTACGACACTTTCTATGCCATGGTTGATCGCGACGACGACCTGAAAGTGGGCATTAAATCCACAGCCATTCTTTTCGGCGATGCTGACCGCGCCATCATCGGCGCGCTTCAGGCTATGGTGGTGCTTATCCTGATCATCGTCGGCAACCGTTACGAGCTGGGAAGTTTCTACTACCTGGGGCTGGTCGCCATGGCCTGCCTGTTTACCTACCAGCAATACCTGGCCAAAGACCGGGAGCGTGATGGCTGTTTCAAGGCCTTTCTGAACAATAACTGGGCCGGGTTTGCGGTGTTTACCGGGCTGGTTATCGACCTGCTAATCTCGTGAGAAGGCGGTAGATGCACAATGTTTGCAACGGCGGAACTCCAAACCTCGAAGGCCTGGAAGCAATAAGTCAGAGCCTGTCACACAGCTGTAACACTTGGGCGTTTTAATGGTCCAGCAACACATCATGGTCTGAAACAGGTTACAGAATATGTCCGGTAAAACCGTGCTGATTGTCGATGACGAACCCGCTATCCGCGAGATGATTGCTGTTGCGCTGGAGATGGCTGATTACCAGTGCCTGGAAGCCGGTGATGCCTGTGAGGCCCATGCGCTGATTATCGACCGGCAACCCGACATTATCCTGCTGGACTGGATGCTTCCGGGTACCAGCGGTATCGAACTGGCAAGACGGCTGAAAAAAGAAGAAACCACCGCCAACATACCCATCATCATGCTCACCGCCAAAGTGGAGGAAGACAATAAAATCCGTGGTCTGGAGGTTGGTGCTGATGATTACATCACCAAACCCTTCAGCCCGAGAGAGCTTGTCGCGCGCCTGAAAGCCGTACTGCGCCGGGCAACCCCTCTCGGCATCGACGACCCCATTGAGGTGGACGGTCTGGCACTCGACCCTGCCAGCCATCGCGTCACGGCAAACGACTCCCCTCTGAACATAGGGCCCACGGAGTACCGCCTACTGCAATTTTTCATGACCCACCAGGAGCGGGTTTACACGCGCTCCCAGCTGCTGGATCAGGTGTGGGGCGGCAATGTTTATGTTGAGGAGCGAACGGTTGATGTGCATATCCGGCGGCTGCGCAAGGCTCTGGGGGAGCGCCACGATTATCTGATCCAGACCGTAAGAGGCGCTGGCTACCGCTTCTCTGCCAAGCCCGTATGACCGCAGCCCGGCAGACGCTGCCGGTGCAAAACAAGGCAGATCCTTATGCAGCCAAAATGGTCGAAACACCTTTATTACACCCTTGCGGGCCTCGCAGGCACAACGCTTGCCGGCCTGTATCTGGGGTATCCCCTGTACGGGCTGATCGCGGGCCTGGGGCTTTACCTGCTGTGGACGCTCCACCAGACCCGCCGCCTGGCGAAATGGCTGGCGGAACCGGAGATTGCCGGCGAGGCTCCACAGAGCCTGGGGCTCTGGGGCGATCTGTTCGAAAGGCTGCATAAGCTGAACCAGAATAATCTGCAGATCCGGGATCGCCTGCGAGCACGAATCGACCGCATACAGGAGTCCACCAATTCCATGCGTGACGGCGTTATCATGACCGACGCGCAAGGCGCCATGGAGTGGTGGAACGGCTCGGCAGAGCACCTGCTGGGTTTTCGCCGGAATACAGATCAGGGCCAGTACATCTACAACCTGATCCGCACGCCCGCGTTCAAATCCTATTTTGACGCCAGGGATTACCGTGAACCTCTGGAACTGAATTCACCTGCCAAACCACACATACATCTGCAAATCGAGATCAGCCTGTTCGGAGATGACGACCGGCTCATTGTGGCCAAAGATGTGACGCGCCTGCACCAGCTGGAGCTTATGCGCCGGGATTTTGTCAGTAACGTATCCCATGAAATGCGGACACCGTTGACCGTCATCAGCGGTTACCTGGAAACACTTGTGGATAATGCCGACGACCTGCCTGCCAAATGGCAAAGGGCCATTAAAACCATGGCGACCCAGGCTTTGCGCATGGAAACGCTGATTGCCGACCTCATCCTTTTGTCCCGGATCGAGACGGGTGAGCAGGAAGACACGAATACGCCAACAGACATTAACACCCTGATTGGCCAGATCTGCCAGGATGCCAGAACACTCAGCGGGGACAGACAGCACGAGATCCTTGTTAACGCAACCGCCTCTAAGATGCTGAAAGGAGATGAAAGCCAGCTACGCAGTGCCTTCTCCAACCTGGTATTCAATGCGGTTAAATACACTCCGGCCCAGGGACGGATCACTGTATCCTGGTACACCGACGCTGACGGCGGGCACCTCTCGGTAAAAGACACGGGGGCAGGCATCGATCAGGTACATATCCCCCGGCTGACCGAGCGTTTCTATCGTGCCGACCCCAGCCGACACAAAGATACCGGCGGTACCGGGCTAGGCCTGGCCATCGTCAAGCATGTTCTGATCAATCACGATGGTCACCTGGAAATACGCAGCAAACCCGGCAAAGGCAGTGAGTTTGTCTGCCACTTCCCGGCAGAGCGACTGGTGGAGGCGCATCCCGGGTAAAAGCTACATGGCAGAAGCAGATTTACAGAAGGCGCGCCGGACGAGAGGTTAAAGAACTGTCACACCTGCAGGGTTGGGAAACTGTTTCACCAGCCTGAAAACGCGCTAACATGGGGCTGGTTTTGTCCGTACCCCCTTACCCAGACCGAGGTTCCGCGTGCTGAACGAGCTTGCAAGGATTCTACCCAACCGGCACACAGCGTGCCGTCTCGCTGTTTCCACCCTTCTGGTTACTTTGTCGTTACCTGCAATGGCTGAGGGAATGGCAGAGAGAATGATGGAGAGCGACACACAGCCCAACGCGCCCAGCGGCTTTGAAGAGTGCAAGCTGCAATTGCAGGAAAAGGCCATTGCTGCCGGGGTCAGTGCTGAAACCGCTCAGGAAGTGATGTCAAAGGTCAGGCACGTAGACCGGGTTATCGAACTGGACCGCAGGCAACCCGAGTTCACCACCACCTTTGCAGACTACCTGAACCGCCGGGTTAATGAAGCCAGAGTGACCAAGGGCCGTGAGCTGATCAAGGAACACAGCGCACTACTGGAACGGGTTACCGAGGCAACCGGTGTGCCGGCACCTTACCTTGTCGCCTTCTGGGGGCTGGAAACCAACTTCGGCAGCTATTTCGGCAAAATGTCTGTGCCGGACTCACTGACGACCCTGGCTTGCGATGCCCGCCGCAGCACGTTTTTTACCGAGCAGCTGATTGCCGCATTGCGCATTATAGATGAAGGCGCCATTCCGGTAGAACAAATGGAAGGGTCCTGGGCCGGCGCCATGGGCCACGTGCAGTTCATGCCCACCGTCTTTCTCAAGCACGCAGTAGACGCCGATGGTGATGGCCGTCGCGACCTGTGGAACAGCCTGCCAGACGCCATGATGTCCGCCGGCAGGTTCCTTCAGTCCATGAACTGGGACGGAGACTACCGCTGGGGCCGTGAAGTGCTGTTGCCGGACAACTTTGACTACTCGCTCGCCGACGGCCGGCGCCTTGCACTGAGCAAATGGCGGGAACTGGGCATCACCGATGCTTTCGGAAACCCCCTTGCCCGGGAAGACATTGATGCTGCATTGGTTGTCCCTGCCGGCCACCGCGGACCGGCGTTTCTTGCCTATCACAACTTCAAGGTGATCATGGGCTGGAACCGTTCGGAGTTTTACGCTATTGCCGTCGGTCATCTGGCTGACCGTATTGCGGGCGCAGGAAAGCTGCAGAACCCGCCACCGGAAGATACACCTGCACTTTCAAGAGACACAATTATCCAACTTCAGACGGCTCTCAATGAACGTGGCTACGATGCCGGCAAGCCCGACGGTATTACCGGGTCCGCAACCCGTTCCGCAATCCGCAGGTTTCAGCATGATGAGGGACTGATCGCCGATGGTTTCCCGGGGCAGGAACTGCTTGATCGACTGGGGGTAAGAAGCTGAAGACTGTCAGTTTTCTTTACAGATCAAAAAATAACCAGCTGTAACCGACTGTTCTTAAAGGTTATTCACAGTTGGCATGAAACTAGCTTTATCGTAGCAGCTGACGACACAAAATGAATTGTGTTATTCCACTGTTAAAGTTAGGAGTTATGCCATGAAGATGTTGGCGAAGGGATCCTTTGGTGCGCTGTTGCTGACAGCGGCTATGAGTGTAGCGGCGTTTCCGGTTAACGTAACGTCGATTGCCGGTACATTTGAGAACACACTAAAAAGCGATGGCAACGTTGCTTCGGGAGACGGAACAAGCCTTATTGAATGGGGTGATTTCGGCCAGCTCAAGAAGCAAAGCAGTCTTGAGTTTTCAGGCGCAAATCCATTGCCAGTAATCCCTGATAATAGTCCATTTGAACTCGGTACTCTGACTCACACCAATAATAAGATTTCAGGCCCGGCCCTGACTTCTACCGATCTAGCGGTTACTCTTGGATTTTCGGCTTTTGGAGACTCTGGAGGAGGCGAGGGTACATTCGTATTTGCTCACAACGAAACGCCAAACAACGCATGCCTGGGATTCGTAGTATTTGGTGCCTGCATTGGCTTCCCTATCGGCAACGTTGACGATACGATTACGCTCTTTGATACAACGGTTTCCAGTTCAAGCTTCATACTCGGTGGCTTTGAATATTCTTTGGAACTGATTGGATTTAGCGGCACGGAAGTTGTGAGCACCCCGGAAAAAAGTATAAGGGACTACGATCTTCTTGCAAAACTGAATGCAACAGCAGTTCCCGTCCCAGAGCCTGGCACTATCGCCCTGCTCGGCCTGGGCCTGGCAGGCCTCGGCATGGCACGTCGCCGCAAAGCCGCTTGATTGGCTGACCCGCTAGCAGAAGCCCTATAACCCTGTCGCGCTCAAAGCCCGAACCTGACACCCCGCGCTTTCAAAAAGCCCGGGGTGTCAGTTTTTTTAACACCTCCTTTTTTTATCAACCCTTGCTTTCCGTGATCTGAATCCCCAAACCGCGCATAATACTCAACACCATTTTCTACTCTTGCGGAATTCATGGACTCAATCACTCAAGCCGCCCTTGGCGCCTCAATCGCAGGCCTGGTGGCGGGTAAAACTTTCGGGCGATCGGCTCTGCTCACCGGCGCGTTACTGGGTACGCTTCCCGACCTTGATGTGCTGATTGATTATGGAACGGCGGTGGCTAACTTTACCCAGCACCGGGGCTTCAGCCATTCTCTTTTCGTGCTTGCACCTGTGTCCCTGCTGCTTGCGACCTTGCTCTGGCGCTGGAAGCCGGAGCCGGGGTTCCAGCGCTGGTTGTTGCTAACCGCGCTGGTACTCCTGACACACCCGCTGCTGGATACCTTCACCACCTACGGCACGCAACTCTTCTGGCCAACTGGCAGGCCCCTTGCGATAAGCAGCATTTTCATTATTGACCCACTGTATACGCTCCCTCTGCTGGCCGGCTGCATCGTCTTTCTGCTGCGCCCTCCGGCACAGCGGGCCGTGGCGGCTGGCCTGGTTCTGTCCAGCGTGTATCTTGGCTGGTCGTTTGTGGCTCAGCAGGTCATTACCGAACGGGTGCAGCCCGCACTCGCAAAAGCAGGTCTGGCTGACGCCGAACTGCTGGTACAACCCATGCCCTTCAACACGGTACTTTGGCGCGCCACCGCCATTACGGATCGGCAGCGGGTTGAAATTGTGACCGGCTTTCTGGATGACGACACGCCCCTGACCCTTGAATACTTCCCGCGCCAGCCAGAACTGGCAAGAGCCGTCTCACAACTTCCCGAAGCCCGACGCCTGGAATGGTTTACCCGGGGCTTTCTCGATTACAGGGCAAGCAACGGTAAAATCACGGCAACCGATATTCGCCTGGGCATTCCCGGAGCACACCCGTTTACCTTTGTTCTGGCCAGTGAGCGGGGTGGTAAGCTGATACCGGGCAATGGCGAACGTGCGCCCCGGCCCACCATGAACACAGGCGCCTTGCCATTGCTATGGGCTCGCGCAACAGGCGCCATTCCGGTGCTGTGCCTTTCCAGCCTGGCGGTGCCTGCGCCTGGCGAGGAGTGCTGACCCCATGCGCCTTGATCAGTTTATCGCCACCAGCTCACCCCTTTCACGTAAAGAGGCCAGGCGTGCCATACATGCCGGTGGCGTAGAAGTTAACGGTGAAGTCTGGAAAGAAACGGGCAAACACGTGCCAGCAGGCGCTCAGGTTATGCTGGAGGGCGCGCAACTGACCCTACCGGGCGAGCGCTACCTGATGCTCCATAAACCTGAGGGTGTGGTCAGCGCGACCCGCGACAGTGAGTATCCAACCGCACTGGATCTGCTGCCAGCAGAGCTGACCCGCAATCTTCACATCGCCGGCCGGCTGGACGCCGACACTACTGGCTTGCTGCTGCTGACAACTGACGGGCAATGGTCCCACAGGATCACTTCACCGAGAGTAGAGTGCCCTAAAACCTACAGGGTAAGCCTGAGCACGCCGGTTTCAGATTCCGCCATCAAAACCCTGGAAAAGGGCGTTTTGCTTAATAACGACCCGAAGCCCACAAAGCCTGCCCAGGTAAGGGTTCTGGGGCAAAGGTTGATTGAGTTAACCATTTCAGAAGGGCGCTACCACCAGGTCAAACGCATGCTGGCTGCGGTGGGTAATCATGTGGAGGCCCTGCACAGACAGAGCATAGGCGATATAATCCTTGACCCTGCACTGGGGCCCGGAGCCTATCGAGAGCTGACCGAACAGGAAATTGCTTCGGCAGGCTGAGTTCAGGTACGTTCGAAGCGCTGTGCCTTCAGGTTTTTACGCACGGCACCAGCTTCAAACACTTCCCCGTTCATGGCGATATAGACGCCAGGCGGCAAAAGCTGAACCGCCGCCCAGGCAAAACCCATGTTGAAGACCGCATCGCTGCGACGCATTCGCGCCGGCTGCATGGCGCCCGTAAGAACAATGGTTTTGTCAGTCACTGAGGACAACACCTGCGCGGTTTCCGCCATGGTGTCCGTACCGTGGGTAATCAGTATTCGGCGGCCATCACAGTTTTTGACCGCCGCAAGAACTTTTGCACGATCTTCGTCCGTCATTTCCAGACTGTCTTTGCGCAACAACCCCTGCAGCTCGTAACCGTTGTGGATATTCGACTCTGCGAGCAGTTCCGGCACCAGTGATTCACCAATTTCAAACTCACTGTTGGCGTCAAAATACACCTTGTCGATGGTACCACCGGTGGTAAAAATCCGGATCATGAACTGCCTGTCCTTTTTCATGTGCCCGTCAATGCGTTGCGTCAACGCGCTGCGGGTTCCGTGCGTATTCTATTTCAATGCAGCCGTCGTGCTGTGAACCACCGCATTGTAGGCAGCATTCTTTTCCTGCGCGTATTGCCGCGCCGCTTTGGCCACCTGGCCCTGGTCACCGGTATCCAGCCAGCGTTTGATGCGCCCTGCGTCCCCCATGGGTGAACGGGTACCCAAAGAATCCAGGAGAACCGTAACCACCTGCTTGCCGTTCATTTCCGAAATCATCACCAGGCAACGCCCGGCCTCCGAGAGGTAGCCGGTTTTGCTCAGCCCCACGCCCCAGCTATTACGGTGCACCAAAGCATTGGTGTTACCGAACGACAAGCTGTAACGGGGGTTACGGAAATGGCCGCGAAAATAGCCGGTTGTGGAATACTCCCGGATTTCCGGGTATTCCGCCGCCGCATTGACAAGCCTCACCAGATCCCCGGCGGTTGAGACATTCTCCGCCGAAAGGCCAGTCGGATCCACGAAGCGGGTACCCACCATACCAAGCGTTTTTGCCCTGGCATTCATGGCATCAATAAATGCGTCGAAGCCTCCGGGGTGGCTGCGGGCCAGGGTATAGGCTGCAAAGTTCTCAGATGACATAAGCGCAATACGCAGCACATCTGCGCGGCGCATTTTCGAGCCAATCCGGATACGGCTGTATGCATTGGCAGCCGCCGGCGTATGGCGCTTCCGGAAAACCAGCCATTCGTTCAAGGGTGCACCGGATTCCAGAACCACCAGAGCCGTCATCACTTTGGTGATGGACGCAATGGGCACAGAGCGGTCGGAATTTTTGCCAAAAACGAGGTCGTTGCTGCCAGCCAGGGCAACGGCGGCATTCACGGACGCCAGGTTCGGGCCCTGTGTGGACTTTTTAAGCTCAGGGGTGTTTGTCTGGTGTGCATTTGCCAGCAATGGCAGGCAAAAGACCAGCCACAACACCATCTTCGCCATAATCGTTTTGTGCATTTACTACACTCTGTGCTTCTGTGCTTATGGATTCAGGGCAGATCAGTGACCGCACCGGTGGATGCAGAGCTTACCGTACGGGCATACCTGGCAAGCACGCCACGGGTAAACCGGGGCTGGGGAGCCACCCAGGCTTTGCGCCGGCGCTCCAGCTCTTGTGCGGACACGTCCAACTCCATGGTGTTAGCCACTGCATCAATGGTTATTGTATCGCCATCCTCAACCAGCGCAATGGGGCCACCCTCGGCCGCTTCCGGAGTAATGTGGCCAACCACAAAACCGTGACTGCCGCCAGAGAAACGACCGTCGGTAATCAGGGCGACGTCGTTGCCAAGCCCCTTACCCATGATTGCCGAGGTCGGGGTGAGCATTTCACGCATGCCCGGGCCACCTTTCGGGCCCTCATAGCGGATCACCAGTACATCACCGGCAACCACGGTACCGTCAATAATTCGTTCCTGGGCTTCCTCTTCGGAATGAAATACCCGGGCACGACCCGTGAAGTGTGTTCCTTCCTTGCCGGTGATCTTGGCCACAGCGCCATCCGGCGCAAGATTGCCGTAAAGAATGCGCAAATGGCTGTCTGCCTTGATAGGGTTATCAAAGGCATGAATGATATCCTGGGCCTCAGGATAAGGCGCAACCGGGGCCAGGTTTTCTGCCAGTGTCTGCCCGGTCACCGTCAGACAATCACCGTGCAACAATCCACGTTCCAGCAACATTTTCATCAGGGGCTGAATACCACCGATTGCGACCAGTTCCGACATCATGTACTGCCCGCTCGGGCGCAGATCTGCCAGCACGGGTACGCGCTTCCCGATATCGACAAAATCATCCAGGCTCAGTTCCACACCAACCGTGCTGGCCATCGCCAGGAGATGAAGGACGGCGTTGGTCGAACCGCCCAGGGCAATAACAACCGTGATGGCATTTTCAAAGGCCTCACGGGTCATGATGTCCGAGGGCTTGATATCCTTCTCCAGAAGATTAAGAACTGCGGCACCTGCAGCACGGCAGTCGTCAGTTTTGGTAGCGGAAACCGCGTTCTGCGCTGAGCTGCCGGGCAGGCTCATGCCCATGGCCTCAATCGCAGAAGCCATGGTGTTTGCGGTATACATGCCGCCACAGGAACCGGGGCCGGGAATGGCCGTTTCCTCGATCTGCTTTACCTCTATCAGATCAAGATCGCCGCGGGCGTGCGCTCCCACGGCCTCAAACACGGAGACGATGTCTGTATGGTTTTTCCCGGGCATAATGGTGCCGCCATACACAAAGACCGAAGGCCGGTTGAGGCGGGCCAGCCCCATCATGCAGCCAGGCATGTTCTTGTCGCAGCCACCGATAGCCACAAGGCCGTCAAAACCTTCACAACCGGCCACGGTTTCTATGGAATCGGCGATCACTTCCCGGGACACCAGGGAGTACTTCATACCCAAAGTACCATTGGCAATGCCGTCGGACACGGTGATGGTGTTGAAAATCAGCGCCTTACCGCCGGCCGCATCGGCACCGGCAGAAGAGGCCTCCGCCAGTTCGTTGATGTGCATATTGCAGGGCGTCAGATTGCTCCAGGTGGAGGCAATACCAATCTGGGGTTTGCGGAAATCCTCATCGGTAAAGCCAACCGCCCGCAGCATGGCCCGGCTGGCAGACTTGCCAATGCCGTCCACAACGGGGGCAGAATAGCGGCGGCGCTTGTCATCACTCATTGCTCTCTCCCACGAATTTTCACAACCCATTGTAATTATCGGCAGCCGGGCTGGATGACCTGCATCAAGCCCCCTGTTGCCGGTGTGCCATACACTTGCTGAAAAACAATCAAGCCGTGGAGGCTCGCCATGTCATCATCCATCCCGCCATCAGCGGTTTGCACCGACTACGAACGTTGGCGTCGCGGCTATGGTGTTATCCAGCACACCGATGCCACCTGCGACCAGGTGCAGGCCCTTGCTTCGGCTCTTGTCGCCGCTGGCCACCAGCCAGACGAAGCAACAGTTTACCGCAAGCTGGCCGATCTTGACCGGTTGACCAGCGCCGGTATGTGGCTGGTTGTACACATGACTTACGCAAACCGCGTTGACAGCTCCGGTGCCCCACTGACAGCCCGGGATTTCAAATACAAACCGGAGGGCCATACCGGTGGTGCCCTGAACATGGTACCCGCCTACGCAGCTTACCTGGCACTCAACAACCTGACTGGCAAAACCCGGAGCTGGCTCATGGGCCAGGGACACTGTGTAGCCGCCATCGACGGATTGAATGTGCTGACCGGCAACCTTCATCCCGAACAGCAAGAACGCTACACGGGAACGGACGGCCTGTCACGGATGGTAGCGGATTTTTACAGCTACCGGCAAAAGCCGGACGGCAGCACGGCAGCGCCACTGGGCAGCCACGTTAACCCCTACACAGCGGGTGGCATTATTGAAGGTGGCTATTTAGGCTTCGCCGAGCTTCAGTATGCCCATATGCCACTGCCCGGCGAATCCCTTGTGGCCTTTCTTTCAGACGGGGCTGCTGAAGAGCAAAGGGGCAGTGACTGGATCCCCCGCTGGTGGCGGGCCGAGGACTGCGGCCTGGTAACACCGGTAATGATTGCCAACGGCCGCCGCATTGAACAACGTACAGAGCTTGGCTCCCGTGAAGGCCTGGAGCGGTTCGCGGCTCACCTCGAGGCCCGGGGGTTCGATCCGGTCAGGTTTGATGGTCGTGACCCTGCTGCGTTTGTCTGTGTACTGATGGAGATGGAGCATTCCCTGCAGAGCCGGAGTGATCGCGCCCTGGCAGGTGAACTCGGGTACCCGGTCCGCATTCCTTACGGTATTGCCGAAACCGTGAAAGGCTTCGGTTTTTATGGCGCCGGCCGGAACTCTGCTCACAACCTGCCATTGCCAGGAAATCCACGCATGGATATACGTGCCCGGGAACTGTTCCGGGAACACGCATCCCGACTCTGGGTAGCTCCCGACGTGCTTGCAGACAGCGTAAAGCGGCTCAAAGAACACGACCAACAGGCACGGCCACTTGAGCGCGACCATCCACTCGCCAGGCGTAACCCGCCAGACCCGGTTGTGCCGGCCCTGACGGCTCGCCACGATCAGCTTTCGCCGATGCTGGCGGTGGACAACTTCTTCCGGGCGCTGGTCGCGCAAAACCCTGACCTGAGAGCCCGGGTGGGAAATCCGGACGAACTTGCCAGCAATCGCCTGACAGGTTTGCTGGAAGATCTGAAACACCGGGTGAACGACCCCGAAGATTCATCAGAATCGATACACGGGAAGATAATCACCGTGCTGAATGAGGAGGCCGTCATTTCTGCCTGCCTGGCGAACAAGGCAGGCCTAAACCTGGTTGCCAGCTACGAGGCATTCTGCGTGAAAATGCTCGGCGCAATCCGCCAGGAACTGATTTTTGCGCGCCACCAGAAAGCCGTTGGCCGGCCCGCCCGCTGGCTTGGCCTTCTGGTTATTGCCACATCCCATACCTGGGAGAATGGCAAGAACGAACAGTCCCACCAGGACACCACCTTCTGTGAAAGCCTGCTGGGGGAAATGAGCGATGTTTCCCGGGTCCTCTTTCCGGCCGATTACAACAGTACCCTGGCGGTTCTGCCCTCAGTCTTTACGGAACGGGGAACGATCAGTTGCATGGTGATTCCCAAACGGGAGCGGCCCTGCGTATTTGACGCCCGCGAAGCGGAGGCGCTTGCCCGGCACGGTGCCCTGGTTGTTGATGAAGATACCTCCGGGGGCGAGCCCATACTGCTCATTGCCAACGGTGCCTACCAGCTTTCCGAGGCTATCCGCGCTTGCGACCGCCTGCGCGAGACGGGCACCTCGTTCCGCCTGGTCTATGTACAGGAGCCGGGGCGATTCCGGGCGCCCAGGGATATGCTGGAGGCGGAGATCTGCCTGTCAGATCTGGAGCGGGAACGTATATTCCCGAGCCGGTTGCACCGGAGAGTCGCACTGACCCACATGCGACCGGAGGTGTTCCGGGGGCACCTGCACCCGCTCTTTCCGGACCCTGCTCACAGCAGGGTGCTGGGCTATATTAACCGCGGAGGTACATTGAACGAGGCCGGCATGCTGTTCACGAATCGCTGTTCCTGGGCTCATACACTGACGGCCTGCGCCAGCGTTCTGGAAAAACCACCCGGGGAGTGGCTGTCCAGCGCCGAACTGGCTGCCGTAGAGGGCCGCGGCGACCCTGCCATGATCACACGCGGCCTGTCCTGACCATCAGAAGGAAACCGGCTCCACTCGGCGGTTACCCACACCGGGCCAGACTCTCCGGCTCGCGCTGCGGACGGAATTAGGACTCGCGTGGGTCGGTTTCGGCCACCCAGGGATGAGACTTGTGGCTGTCGCGAAAGGCAATCAGACTTTCAATGCCGGTGAAGTCCACAAGGTCGCGAAAATCCAGCCAGTCCACCAGGCAATAGAGGCAGATGGCCGGGTAATTCCACTCCTCGAACTGCCCGTCTTCCACCTGGGCCGCGAGGGTGCGCAGGGTTGTCATGATGCGCTCGCGCTGCAAATCAAAAAACATAACCCCCGGAGTGTCCACATCAAGGCCGGAACGCCTGGCCAGCAGCAGGATAACCGCGGAGTCGTTGGCGCCGTCAATCAGGGTAAGCTGGTTCTGCTGGTCCCAGGTAAGGGGGTCCCTGCCCTGTTTGGCACTGATATAGCGGGAAATAATCCGGGAGTCATAAATTTCCTGGCCATCACTTTCCAGTACAGGTATTTTCAGCGCAGGATTGGTACGCCTGATTTCGTCCCGGTCTTCGCCGTAAATATCAAGGTTCACAAAATCGTAGGGTTCCTCGTCCAGCAGAATGCGGATGCGCCGAACGAAAGGCGAAGTAGTTGATCCAATCAGCTTCATAAACTCTCCGGTTATATCACCCAGTAATGCTCTGTGCCCAATTGGAAATGTACCATATCACTGCCCGGATGCAGGAAAATGGGCCCCTGCTAACGAAAAAAAGGCAGCCGAAGCTGCCTTTTTTGGCGGTTATTGCTCTATCCCTGGGGATTAGATAGCAGTAACGTTCTCCGCCTGGGGACCTTTCTGGCCCTGGGTAACGGTGAACTCAACTTGCTGGCCTTCTGCCAGAGTTTTGAAACCGCTGCCCTGAATAGCGCTGTAGTGAACAAAAACGTCCGGGCCGCCTTCACGAGTGATAAAGCCAAAGCCTTTTGCTTCGTTGAAGAACTTAACAGTACCGGTAGTAGTAGACATACTTAAACTTCCTGAAATCAATCATATTATCTGCTGCCACTCACTGAATGTGTATGGTCAGCGTTTTGCGGAAATACAGAACTCGCGGAATCAAAAACAGGACGGTCACTACTAACTGCGGAGTACGTCTTATTCATGAAATGCTTTGCTGAATCTTTCCTTCACAAAACACTCTACTCTGGAATTGCGGGCTTGCCAAGTACATTTAAAACAATTCATGTAGGTAGTGATACCAACTCAGCTTTTCACCAGACCAAAGGTGTAAATACCCAGCGCCGTCATCAAAATGGAGCCAGCAACATGAACGAGAATGCCGGTAATGGCCAACGTCCATTTACCCTCCTGAATCGCGGCGAGCATTTCCAGGGAGAAAGTGGAAAAGGTGGTCAGCGCGCCGCATAAACCGGTAATCGCGAACAACCGCCACTCGGGCGCCAGGGCGCTTCCCTGGCTGAAATACCCGATCAGCAAGCCTACCAGCCAGCCTCCGCCCAGGTTGGCTGCGAGGGTTCCCAGCGGAATCGCATGATAACTGGAGTTCAGCCAGAGACCGAGCAGCCAGCGCAGGTTAGCGCCAATAACGGCACCCGCGCTGACTGCAAGGAACGCTAACCACATAATCAGTGGCCTGACCGGTTACGCAGCATTGTGATCAATTACGGTTTCCTTGTTGCGGGCAAGCGCATCAAACGGGAAGTCGTCAACGGTGAGCATCTCCAGAACCACCGCTTCGTACTTCCGCATGAACTCTGCTTCTTCCCTGGTGTATATGCCTGCCTCCAGTGCCGCTTCGAAGCGCTCTTCCGGATGCAACGCGGTGATGGGCAGTTCACCCTTGGCGTATGCCTTGGTTGCTTTGCGGTAGAGCTGCTCGGCTTTGTCGTAGTCTTTCAGCAGATCGTTATAGCGCGCCACCGGGTTTTCCACTGTGCCGTCACCCTCGGTAGTCCATGTGCTGGCAAGCAGCTTGTGCCGAATGGGGGTGTCGGTGGAAATGAACCGGGCCAGTTTACGCGCCAGATCGTCATGGGGGTTATTCCGGCGCCGGCCCAGGGGCAGGGTGACCGCACGAAGAACCAAGGCTGCGGCGCGATTCGGCAGGTTCTGCAGGAAAGCATCCAGTGCTTCTTCGGTACGATGCAGCAGCAATTCAAGGCTGTACTGCATCACTTCCTTTTCACCTTCCACCGGCTGGGTTTCGTGCCAGTTTTTCAGCACCATGGAGGCAAGGTAGAGATTGGACAACATGTCACCGAGCCGCGCCGAGATCAGCTCGCGCATCTTGAGATCACTGCCAAGGGTGGTCATGGCAGCATCCGAACACAGCCCGAAAGCTGCACTGAAGCGAGCCACAGCCTGGGCATACTTGCGGCTGGCGCTATCGAACGGAACGTCTGCCCGGCCAAGGCCAAGCGCCTGGGTAAAGGCCCGCGCTGCGTTGCCGAAAATCAGGCCCGCGTGCCCAAAGAAGGCTTCGTCGAACGCATCGATATCATCGTTATCCTTGGCAGCCAGTTCCTTGAGCACATAGGGATGACAACGGATGGCCCCCTGACCGAAGATCATCAGGCTGCGGGTCATGATGTTGGCACCTTCCACGGTGATGGAGACCGCAGAACCACTGAAACCTATGCCAAGATAGTTGCGCGGGCCCAGAGTCACCGTTTTACCGCCGTGCACGTCCATGGCATCTGTCAGAATGCTGCGCTGGAACTCGGTCAGGTGATACTTGAGAATCGCCGAAGGTACGGCAGGTTTCTCGCCCTTGTCGATCATATTGGCGGTATGGTTAACCGCTGCCTGGGCAATGTAAGTCTTGGCGGCAATTCGGGCCAGGGGCTCCTGAACCCCTTCCATGTCTGCCACCGGGGTATTGAACTGACGACGGATACGGGTGAAGCCACCGGCCGTGCCCACTGCATAGGCAGCTGCGCCGGCGGCACCCGAAGGCAGCGTGATGCAACGGCCAACCGACAGACATTCAACCAGCATACGCCAGCCCTGCCCGGCCATATCCAGACCGCCAATAATGTAATCCAGGGGTATGAATACGTCCTTGCCGATAATCGGGCCGTTCAGGAAGGGACTGCCGATAGGGCAATGACGGCGACCGATTTCCATGCCTTTGGTATCCCGTGGGATCAGCGCACAGGTAATACCGTAATCTTTGGTGTCGCCAAGCAGTCCGTCCGGATCAAACATGCGGAAAGCCAGGCCAACCACCGTTGCGATGGGGGCCAGGGTAATCCAGCGCTTTTCAAAATTCAGTTTTATACCGACAACCTCCTTGCCGTCGATTTCCTGCTTGCAAACGATGCCTGTATCCGGCAGCGAGGTTGCATCCGAGCCTGCCCGGGGCCCGGTCAGGCCGAAACAGGGAATCTCACGACCATCGGCCAGGCGGGGCAAGTAGTGGTTTTTCTGCTCTTCAGTTCCGTATTTTACCAGCAACTCACCCGGGCCCAGGGAGTTAGGGACCCCCACAGAGACCATCAACATCTCGTTGGCGGCGATCTTCTGCAGCACAGCGGTTTGAGCTTTGGCCGAGAAACCGAGACCACCATATTCCTTGGGGATGATCATTCCAAAGAACTTTTCCTTCTTGAGAAAATCCCATAGTTCTTTCGGAAGATCGGCGCGTTCTACGGCAACATCCCAGGCGTCACACATGGAAATTGCCTGAACACACTGGTTATCCACGAATGCCTGTTCTTCCTCGGAGAGGCCGGTGTGGCGGTTGATCAGCAGGTTGTGCCAGTCCGGCTGCCCGGTAAACAGCTCGCCGTCCCAGCCAACGGTTCCGGCTTCCAGTGCCACCTTCTCGGTGTCCGACACCCTGGGCGCAACCTTTTTGAACATGGCAAACACCCGTGGCGTCAGCCACCCCTGCCGGAGCCCGGGCAATCCTGCAGCTGCAGTCGCCGCCGTGCCGATAAAGAGGATCAGCGCCAACCAGCCCGATGCAAAGATCATTGACAGAACGCCAATCACGACCATGACACCGATAGCCGGTTTGGCCCCGGATTCGCGCCGCATGACAATCAGCAAACCTGCCAGCGCCGCCAGAAACAGAATAAAAGTCATCATAGGTTCTCTCTGTCATCCATGGATAAAAGCTACAAAATGTTACGTTTACGGTATCGTATCAGATGATCGCTGACCAGCAGCTTCAGCGGCATCCGCGGGTGAACGGCATCGCAAAAACCAGCCTTATGCCGTAACGATAACCCGGATTCCTTCCAAAGCCAGGGTGGCGTGCCCGATGGCTTCACGGGCAGCTTTCAGCTGGTTGCGGAAGAAATCAATTTCCTCCTCGCGAATGGCCGGATTCACTTTTTTCAGGGCCTCGAGCCTGCGGATCTCCGGCTCGAAACTTGCCGCCAACCGCTCCAGTGCCTTTTGCTTCATAGGTTCCAGATGCGGCGCAGACAAGCGCTCCACGTGGTCCACCATGGTTTCGACCTGGGGACGAATCTGTGGCACAACGGCCTGAGCCGTGCGTCTGCGAATGTTTGAACACAGATCGTTCAAGCGATCATGGGGCAGTGCCGCTGAGAGTTCTTTACCGTTCACATCCACCAGCAGCCGCAAAGGCGAAACCGGCAGATAGCGGGTCAGTTGCAGGGCTTCGGGTGCCGGACAGTGCACTGTAAACAGCGCCTCCATAAGCAGAGTGCCGGCTGGCAATGCCTTCACCGACAGGCTGGCCAGCGCGGCCTTGCCCAGCCCGGAACTGGTTACCGAGTCCATCACGCCGGTTACCATCGGGTGTTCCCAGCTCATAAAAGCGATGTCTTCACGCTCCAGGGCATGCCGGCGATCCCAGGTAACGGTTATACCGTCCTCCGGCAGCTCAGCCACATGGCCGGCCTGGTATTGCTCGCCGGGGCGCAGAATATCGGCATGTTCAGAGTGGTCTTCGACATCCACTCCAAGAATGTCGAAAGCTTCCATCATGTAATCCCGAACCTGGGCCGAGCCTTCTTCCTCTTCAATGCGGGCAATCAGCGCATCGGCTATTTCGGGACGGCAGGAGTTAAGCTCAATCAGTGCATCGCGACCGTTCTGCAACAGGGTTTTCAGGCGAAGGGTCTCGGCAGCCGAGGTTTCAACCAGGCTATCCAGCACAGACAAGTCACCTTCCATGGCGCTTCTCCATTGATCACTGACCGTTTCCTGCACCGCAACACCAACGGCGCAGCTTTCAGAAAACGCGTTCAGGCCTTCCTCGAACCAGCGGTACTGAACCTCCTGCGAGGTATTCCGGAGATAGGGGATATGAATGTCGACGGTTTCTGTCTGGCCAATACGGTCAAGCCGCCCGATACGCTGCTCGAGCAGGTCAGGGTTGGCGGGCAGATCAAACAGCACCAGATGATGTGCAAACTGGAAGTTACGGCCTTCACTGCCAATCTCGGAGCAAATCAGTGCCTGGGCGCCCTGTTCATCATCGGCAAAATAGGCGGCAGCGCGGTCTCGCTCCACCAGGTTCAGATGCTCATGGAATGCGGCGCTGCGAATGCCGGCGCGCAACTGAAGGTAATGTTCCAGCGCCATAGCGGTTTCGGCCAGGGCGCAAATTACCACCACTTTGGCGGGGCGCAAGCTCACCAGCTTTTTCTCCAGCCAGTTAACTCGCGGATCATCCGCCAGCCACTGTTCCTCGGGCACGGATTGCTCGGGAGCTAACCCGGAGTAACCAAACGCCTGGTTCTGATACATGCCCGGGCAATCAAGGGGAACCGCATGGGGCCGGCGCTCGGGAAAACCCTGAATAGCCGCCCGGGTATTCCGGAACAGAACCCGCCCGGTGCCGTGGCGGTCCAGCAGCGCATCAATAATGGACTGGCGTGGCGAAGCCTCTTTCAGCAATTTTTCCAGCTCGTCCCCGAGCCAGGCTTCCAGGGCCTTGCGGTCATCCTCATGGATTTCCGAACCCTCATCCTGCAAACGCCGCACCACGCTGTTAATTGCTTCGTACTGTTGCTCTTCTTGCTGAAATGCCTGCAAATCGTGAAACCGCGCCGGGTCAAGCAGCCTTAGCCGGGCAAAGTGGCTGGCAACGCCCACCTGTTCTGGGGTTGCGGTCAGTAACAGCAAACCTTTGCTAACCGCAGACAGCTCCTCCACCAGCAGGTATTCCGGGCTGGCATTTTCGGGGCTCCAGGCCAGGTGATGGGCCTCATCCACAATCATCAGATCCCAACCCGCTTTCAAAGCGTCGTTTCTGGCTTTCCCGTTGTTCACCAGAAAATCGAGACTGCATAGCACCAGCTGGTCGCTTTCAAAAGGATTGACGGCTGCATCGTCCCCAAAAATATGAGTCATCAGCACATCAACATCGTCCTCACTGTCTTTGAGGGCGTCATAGCGGCCTTGGTCGACAATCGAGAAGCGCAGATTGAAGCGCCGCAGCATTTCCACAAGCCACTGGTGAATCAGTGAATCGGGCACAACAATCAGCGCCCGACGGGCCCGACCGGTCTGCAGCTGATAATGCAGAATAAGGCCGGCCTCAATGGTTTTACCCAGGCCAACTTCATCTGCCAGAAGCACCCTTGGCGCATGGCGCCTGGCCACTTCGTGGGCAATGTAGATCTGGTGCTGCAAATGTTGTGTGCGGGCACCAATCAGCCCCTGGGCGGGAGACGCCCGTAACCGGTCCATATGCTGGAGTGTTGCGAAACGCAGACGAAAAGCACCATTGCGATCAAACTGACCGGCAAACAGACGCTGGTGGGGAGCGGAGAAATTGACCGAACCGGCAAGTTTTACCTCGGAGATTTGCTCAATGTCCCCGCCAGGCTCTTCACTGCTACTGGCCTCAGCGTGATACAGCAGCACGCCCCCCAGATCCTCCACTGCACGCACGATATAGGTGCTGCCATCAAAGGTTTCGATTTCTTCGCCAATCTGGTAAACGATGCGGGATAAGGGTGCATTATCAATGGCGTACGTGCGCTCTTCATCCGCTGCGGGAAACCCGAGGGTAACCCGGCGTCCGGACATATCCGTAACTATGCCAAGCCCGAGCGCAGTATCACTGTGGCTGACCCAGCGCTGACCAATAACAAATTCCGATGCGTCCAAAAAACCTCCAGACTCGTTAATTTCGTGTTGCGCCGTTCTCGCGCACCCAATAGGCGGTTGCGCCGCACACCGCAGCGGGAACCACCACAAGATTCAAAACCGGCACCATGGCTGCCAGAGCCACCGGCAGCCCGAAGCCCAGTGCAGACAGCCGGGTATCGGCAAGCAACCGGCGCAGTGCCTTGAAGCTCACTTTGTGATTGTCGGCGGGGTAATCCACATACTGCAGAGCCATCATCCAGCTGTTAAACAGAAACCAGAGCACTGCTGCAACCAGGTTAACCACCGGAATCAGGCCAATGATAAACAGGCCTGTGGCCCGGGGCAGGTAATAGAGGATCTTCTGCACTTCGCGCCAGAGCGCCCGGGGGATGTCCTTGATGATGGCAGCCCAGCCGTCATCGGGGCTCACTTCCTGGCCGGTAAGATGTTTTTCGGTGAGCTCCGCCAGATAACCGTAAAAAGGAGAACCAATCAGGTTTGCAACAATCACAAAGCCATACGCAAGCATCAACAGGATAACGGCACCGTATAAGGTCCAGAACAGCCAGTCCAGTGCCTGTAACCAGGCCCAGTCGGGCAGCCAGGCCATTGCGGAAGCAATCAGTACCCCAAAGAGCTCTGCCAGAAAATAGAACAGCAGCCCGAAAAGCAGAATGTTGATAACAAGCGGAATAACGACAAACAAGCGGAGGCCTGGCTGGCGAATCAGACGAAAGCCTTCACCCAGATAGCCCAGTCCACGAAAAAAATTTCCTCTGAGCATTGCCGATCAGTCCTCCGCTTCAATGACAGTGACGGGGCGCAAAGCATATCATGTTGAAAACCTCCACACAGCCAGAGAACCCTGACGGAATTCATCAATGGCAATACTGAAACATCAACTCACCAGGCTGCTGCACTTTCGGCCGCTATGGCGCTTCATCCTGCTGCTGTCGGTAGCCGCCATTGGTTTTCTGGCCACGACAGACACCAATTACCCGATCCCGTCTGCTCCCAGCGACAAAGTGAACCACCTGATTGCTTTTATTGAGCTCACAATCGTTACACGCCTCGCCTGGCCGCAACTCCACGCCGTGTGGTTCGCGCCGGCCCTGCTGGGTTTCGGTCTGGCCATTGAACTGGTGCAGGCAACCCTGCCTTACCGGGATTTCTCCCTGGCCGACGTGGCGGCAGACGGGGCAGGAATAGTCATCGGACTCCTTCCCTGGCCCGGCCTACGTAAAATCACAAGTCGGGACTTGAGAGATTCGCCCGAATCCGTGTGAGATATCTCGCACAAATCTGTGAGATTGTGCGGTAATTTATCGTGCGTCGCATCTCCAGCCACCGGCCAACATGTCCTAACTGACTGATATGATTAACTTCCATTAACCTGACAAAAGCCAAACTCCGGCCAGGCACACATGGGTCACACGCGCCGACAAACTCGATTGGTATAGTGAGCCTGTCAGGAATGACCGGGAATAAGGACGAAGCACTGGATGCACTCCTGCATGGAAAAGCAGGGAGAGGCAAGGACACAGGGATACCCGGCTTAAGGGACAACTATTCGGATCGCCGGCTCGGAAGCCGGCACCAGGGAGTGGCACAAGGATTCGCAACACGGCTGTTGCACTCAGCGCAAGGATGCGCCAACCTGTTCCGGTGAAAGGGCGACTTCAGGGTTGCCCTTTTTTATTTGTGCCGGATTTCCGCATACCCTCCCCTCAAACCGGGCCAAAAACAGCAGGAAAACTGCACATCCGTTATACTGCCGCCTCATTCCGGCAAGCAATTGAGCCCTGAAATGGCAAGCAGACCTGATACCGACAACTACCTGTCCCTGTTCCTGAACAACACTCCCCTGCTGGACGTGCGGGCGCCTGTGGAATTCACCAGAGGCAGCTTCCCGGGCGCTGAAAACGCACCTCTGATGAATGATGAAGAACGGCATCGTGTCGGTATCTGCTACAAGGAAAAAGGCCAGGAGGAAGCCATCCGGCTCGGCCACCAACTGGTTTCCGGAGACGTTAAAGCCCGGCGCATTGAAGCCTGGAAACGCTTTGCAACACGGCACCCCGAAGGATACCTGTTCTGTTTTCGTGGGGGCTTGCGCTCGAGACTGACGCAGCAGTGGATCAGAGAGGCCGGTATCGACTACCCCCTGGTGAAGGGCGGCTACAAAGCGTTGCGCCGGTTTCTTCTCGACAGCCTCGATAATCTTGTTGAATCCAGTGATTTCCGTATCATCAGCGGGCGCACAGGGACAGGCAAGACCCGCGTACTTCAGCAGCTGCCAAACCCGGTGGACCTGGAAAAGCTGGCAAACCACAGGGGGTCCAGTTTTGGCCGCCAGGTAACACCGCAGCCATCACAGATAGATTTTGAAAACCGCCTCGCGGTCGCCATGCTAAAAGCCCATCACCTGAACATCGGCCCTGTTTATCTGGAAGATGAAAGCCGGCTGGTTGGTCGCTGTGCCTTGCCAGAGGTACTCAAACAAAAGATGGCCCATGCCCCCTTGCTCATTCTTGAGCAACCACTTGACGACCGTATCTGCATCATTCGGCAGGATTATGTGGAAAGCATGTCGGCGGATTACATGAGGCGGGATGGCGAAGAAGCTGGCTGGCTGAATTTTCGCGACTACCTGCTCGGGGCTCTGGACCGCATTAGCAAGCGCCTGGGCGGGGAGCGTCACCGCCAGTTGCACCACCTGATGAAAGAGGCACTGGCACTGCAGGAAAGCACGGGCAATGCAGAAGGCCACAATGCCTGGATCCAGGCGCTTTTGCAGGACTATTACGACCCGATGTACGATTACCAGCTCCGCCAGAAGCAAGGGCAAATCCTAGTCCGCGGAGGCCCGGATGCTGTAATTGAGTGGGCCAAAGCCAATACTGCTGCGTAGATGCGACATGTTTCAACCAGGCTCACATATACCCTCATCGTTTTGTCTGCTATATAAACTGCTGAGCCCACCCGGTTGTCTCGGTTCTGTAATCACGATGTAACACCTAAGAAAACAGGAATCTACAAGGAGTCCCTATGGAAGACCTATTGAGCGCTGACGGACGCGCCTCTGAATACGTCGACCAGGCCATTGCCCTGGTAATGACCTACGCGCCGAAAGTTTTGCTGGCCATCATCACACTGATCGTCGGTATGTGGCTGATCAACCGCTTTGTGAAAGTGCTGGACTCAAAGCTTGGCAAGAAAGATCCCACCCTGAACAAATTTCTTTGCGGGCTGCTCAGTGCCGTTCTGAAAGTTCTCCTGCTGATTTCTGTTGCCTCCATGGTAGGCATTGCGACTACCTCCTTTATTGCCATTATTGGTGCTGCCGGCCTGGCGGTTGGCCTCGCACTGCAGGGCAGCCTCGGAAACTTTGCCGGGGGCGTGCTGATTCTGATTTTCAAGCCGTTCAAGGTAGGTGATGTTATCGAAGCTCAGGGGTTTCTGGGTTCGGTGCGCGAAATCAGTATTCTCTACACCATTGTTGACACCTTCGATAACCGTCGCGTGGTGATTCCCAACGGCGAGCTGTCCAATGCAAGCCTGATCAATATGAGCGTTTACGAAACCCGCCGCTGCGACATGTCCTTTGGCATCGGCTACGACGACGACATTGACAAGGCCAAAGCCATCTGCAAACGCCTGATCGAAGAAGATGAACGTGCCCTGAAAGATCCCGTGCCCCTCATTGTTGTTGGAGGCCTGGGTGACAGTTCCGTAGATCTGACGGTACGCGCATGGACCAAAGCAGGCGACTTATGGCCCTTCTACTGGGATATGCAGGAAAGGGTGAAAAAAGCGTTTGATGCGGAAGGTATCTCCATTCCCTTTCCCCAGCGCGATGTACATATGTACAAAACCGAGTGAAATAGCAATCCGTATCCCATAGATACAACCCGTTACTCGCAATTGGCACAACCTCAGCTAAGCTGACCATAATGGTGGGGTCTGATAACCCCGCCAGAAGGTCGCCGGAGCATGGCAACCACTGGGTTAACCGCTCCGGGTTGCTGTCATTGCTGGTAGGAGGCTGTCACTATGCCGATACAGCAGTTAAAAGAATTTCTGGATGAGGCAAATGTGGAATACATGTGCCTCACTCACCCCCCCGCGTTTACCGCTCAGGAGCTTGCTCACCATGTGAAAATCGCGGGTGACAAGGTGGTCAAAACCGTCATTATCGAACTGGATGGAAAAATGGCCATGCTGGTTATGCCGGCTACCTGGCGCGTTCGCTGGGAGAGCCTTTCCCGCATTCTGGATACTGACTTTGTCGATCTTGCCGACGAACAGGAGTTCCAGGACCGGTTTCCCAACTGCGAAGTCGGCGCCATGCCGCCCTTCGGCAACCTGTTCGGCATGACCGTGTATTGTGCCGAACCGCTGACCGAGCAGTCCGAACTGGCTTTTGCCGCAGGCAGTCACACCGAAACCGTGCATATGAAAACACGGGATTTCCTGAACCTGGTTCAACCCATGGTGCTCCATCGGGGCTTCATCAAGCCCGGCACCCAGAAGCCTGCCTGGTTGCTGAAAGACCGTCGCCAGCCCGGGGCGGAATCAAAACAACCTGCATCCGGACTGGTTGGCTGATGGCGTTTTCATAACCGGCTTGATCCCGGTCCCTTGTCTGATCTTTGCCATCGCGTAAACTGAAGGCATCAGACAGGAACCCGATATGACTCAAGCTTTTGATATTGTACTTGTCGGCGCCGGCATGGTCGGCGCCGCACTTGCCACCGGCCTGGGGCGGGACGGCTTCAGTGTGGCGATGGTTGATCGTGCCCCTGCCCCCGGTTTCGACCCCGATTCGGTACCGGATATCCGTGTATCCGCCCTGAGCGCCGGCAGTGAGCGTTACCTGCAAAATCTGGGCGCCTGGGATCACATCCTCAACATGCGCGCCACACCCTATCGCCGGCTTGCGGTGTGGGATGAAACACGACACCCGCTGAGCAATCTGTTGCCGCCAACCGCAAACCGGGTGGAGTTCGATGCCACCAGGCTGAACACGCCCCACCTTGGCCATATTGTTGAAAACCCGGTGACCCAGCACGGCCTCTGGCAGGCGGCGGAAGCTGAGCCCTCCGTCACTATACTGGCCGGCAGTGGCATCGCCGGTATTACCCGGTCAGAAGAACAGGCCAGGGTCGTGCTCGAGAACGGCGAGGAGCTGGCCGCTGCGCTGGTGATTGGTGCCGATGGCGCCCAGTCCCGGGTGCGGGACATGGCTGGCATTGGCGTGACCCGGAATCAGTACGGCCAGCAGGCCATGGTTATTTCCGTGCGCTATCAGGGGCCGGTGCAGAATATCACCTGGCAGGGCTTTTACCCTTCGGGCCCCCGGGCCTTCCTGCCGTTACACAGTGCAGGCTCCGATGACCCGGGTGAAAGCCACGCTTCACTGGTGTGGTACGACGCACCAGAGGAAATCGCCCGCCTGAAAAGCCTGGGCAACGACGCACTGATGGCGGAGATACAACAGGGCTTCCCAGCCGAACTGCCGCAGCTTACCCACATTGAAGGCCGGGCCAGCTTCCCCATCGCCCGCCAGCATGCCAAACAGTATTCTGCGGGGCGCGTTGTACTTGTGGGGGACGCCGCCCATACCATTAACCCCTTGGCGGGGCAGGGCGTGAACCTCGGTTTTCAGGATGCCCAGTGCCTGCAAGGTATTCTGAAAGAGGCCCGGAGGACCGGCAAGGATCTGGCCGACGCCTCAGTGCTGGCAAGCTACGAGCAACAGCGACGACCGGCAAACCGGCGCATGATGTATGCCATGGATGCCTTTTACCACCTGTTCAGCAACCGGATTCCTCCGCTGCACCTGCTCCGGAACCTCGGCCTGGGCACCGCCCGCGCCTTGCCCTTTGCCCGTAACCGCGTGGCACGCTATGCCATGGGGATCGACGATGAGTTACCGGCGATTATCCGGCAATTAACAGCCCGGCTACCGGACCTGAACCAGCTTTAAGTACCCGAACAACGATCAATAAAAGGAAGCCAAGATGTCCGAAACTATTTTCAGCAAAATCATCAACCGCGAAATCCCGGCGGATATCGTTTATGAAGACGACATCAGCCTGGCGTTTCGCGATATCAACCCCCAGGCACCGGTGCACCTGCTGATCATCCCGAAAAAACTCATTGCCACCATCAATGACATCGAGGAGGGGGATCGCGAGCTGGTGGGCCATTTGTACTGGGTAGCAGGCAAGCTCGCCAAAGAGATGGGTTTTGCCGACGACGGCTACCGCACGGTGATGAACTGCGGCGAGAACTCCGGGCAGACCGTGTTCCACATTCACCTTCACCTGCTGGCTGGAAAGCCGCTGGGCTGGCCACCTTATACGGATAAAATGAAGCAGGCCTGAGCCGACAGGGCGTGATCAACGTGGGGCTTAACGCCCCACAACCCGCTCTGCTTCTTCCATCGGCGTATGACGAACATCTTCGCCTTTAACCATGAAAATCACGTTCTCTGCAATGTTGCAGGCATGATCGCCTACCCGCTCCAACGCCCGCAGTACCCACATCACTGACATACAGCGTGAAATATTACGTGGGTCTTCCATCATGAAGGTCAGCAGAGTGCGGGCCGCCGCCTGATACTCCTCATCCACCCGCTTGTCTTCTTTCATTACCCGCAAAGCCTGTTCGGAATCCAGTCTGGCAAAGGCATCCAGTGAGTCATGCAGCATACCCATCACATGGGCGCCGATATTGCGCACTTCCACATAGCCCTGGGGCGCCTGACCTTCCTCGGTGAGCTTGATCGCAAACTTGGCAATCTTTTTGGCTTCGTCGCCCACCCGCTCCAGGTCTGCCACCATACGAATCACTGAAATCACCAGCCGCAGATCCCTCGCAGTGGGCTGGCGCCGGGCGATGATGAGCATGGCTTCTTCATCTATATCCATCTCCATCCGGTCCACCGTCCTGTCTTTTGCCCGGATTTCTTCAGCCAGATACCCGTCACCGTCAATCAACGCCTTCACGGCACTGTCGATCTGGGTTTCCACCAGCCCGCCCATTTTCAGGAAGCGGGTTTTAAGGGCCAGAAGCTCATCGTTGAACCGGTTGGAGATGTGGTCTCCGTAAACGTCGTCTCTTTTTTTCGCCATTGTGTTTCTCTCCCCTGTTCTTTTGCACCCACATCAGCCAAAACGGCCGGTGATGTAGGATTCCGTCAGCTCATGTTCCGGCATGGTGAATACCTTGCTGGTGTCGTTTACTTCCACAAGATGGCCCAGATGAAAGTAGGCGGTGCGGTTGGAAACCCGCGCGGCCTGTTGCATGGAGTGAGTCACGATCACAATGGTGTAGCTCTCGGACAGCTCGGCAATCAGTTCTTCAATTCTGGCGGTGGCAATTGGGTCCAGGGCCGAACAGGGCTCATCCATCAGCACCACTTCCGGGCTGACCGCTATGGCTCTGGCGATACATAAGCGCTGCTGCTGGCCACCGGACATACCGGTTGCCATGGCATCAAGGCGATCCTTCACTTCATTCCACAGGCCGGCCTTGCGCAGGCTGTTTTCCACGATATCGTCCAGATCCGACTTGCGGTTGGCCAGGCCATGAATACGGGGGCCGTAGGCGACGTTATCGTAGATAGACTTGGGGAAGGGGTTGGGCTTCTGAAACACCATGCCCACACGGGCACGCAACTCCACCACATCCCGTTTGGGGTCGTAAATATCCTGGCCGTCCAGCAGCAGTGAGCCTTTGATCCGGCAGTTTTCAATGCTGTCGTTCATCCGATTCAGGCAGCGCAAAAAAGTGGATTTGCCACAACCGGAAGGCCCGATAAAGGCAATTACCTCGTTGCGGGCGATATCCAGGCTGATGTTTTTAATGGCCCGGGTTTCGCCGTAAAACACCTCCACATTCCGCAACTGGAACTTGGGATCATCCGAAAACGGGACACCGACGGTTTTGCCTTCTTCAATTACCGTATCTGCCGGGCGCTCAATCGGTGCTTTTATCAGGTCTGCTTCAGGCATAGGTGCCTCTTTGATCGCGGTTGACTTCGTATTGCTCGGGATAGTGCTGGAAACAGTGTTAATCGTAGCGTTCACCGGTGTTGCCTCTTTACCAGCGGCGCTCAAGGCGCTTGCGCAACCAGATGGCAAACGCATTCATGGTGATCAGGAAGGCCAGCAGAACCATAATGCCGGCGGAGGCAAGCTCCACAAAACCCTGTTCTGCACTGCCGGCCCAGATAAAAATCTGCACGGGCAGTACGGTGGCGGAACTGAAAAAGCCATCCGGTATCTCGACAATGAACGCCACCATGCCGATCAGCAACAGAGGTGCGGTTTCACCCAGTGCCTGCGCCATGCCGATGATGGAGCCTGTCAGCATGCCGGGCATGGCCAGAGGCAGAACGTGGTGCAGAACCACCTGCATTTTTGAAGCCCCTATGCCTTGGGCAGCCTCGCGAATCGACGGCGGCACGCTCTTGATTGCGGCACGGCTCGAAATAATGATGGTGGGCAATGTCATCAACGCCAGCACCAGGCCACCCACCACGGGTACCGAGCGGGGCATACCGAACAGCCCGATAAATACCGCCAACCCCAGTAGCCCGAAGATGATGGAAGGTACGGCAGCCAGGTTGTTGATGTTGACCTCAATAAAGTCCGTCAGGCGATTACCGGGCGCAAACTCCTCCAGATAAACCGCCGCAGCCACGCCCACCGGGAAGGCAATCACCAGTGTGATCGCCATGGTCAGTAAAGACCCGACCAGAGCACCGAGAATACCGGCATTGGAAGGCTCCCGGGAGTCGCCACTGGTGAAAAACACATCGTTGAAACCGGTATCGATCACGCCTTTACTGAGCAGTTCGTCCGTCCAGCGCTGTTGCTGCTCAGTGAGGCGTATGGAGTAGCCGGGGTCGCCCGCATGTTTTACGTAGACCGACACCGTATCGTGAGCCGGGAACTCGATGGTGCGGGTGCTGCCCAGCCAGTCCGGGTTTTCCTTCAGCAGATCGCGAACCTGATTGCTGGCATAGCTGCCGGTCATCCGGCTGAGCTCACGCTTATCCGCACGGCTGGTGGCATTTGGGAAATACTCTTGCAGAGCCTTGATGATGGGCGCCTGAAAATCCGCCATGGCCATCTGCTCCGGATCTGAGGCATCGTTCAGGTACATCAATTCACCATCCAGGTGGACATCAAGGGTCACCGTGGTTTTGATAAAGCCGGTATAGCCCTTGCTGACAATGTCCGTAAACAGAACCGCCAGAGAGAAGAGTGCAACCGAAACAGCGGCGATGCCATACAAGCGAAACCGGCGTTCCTTGCCATAGCGTCGCTTGAGCGAGCGGCGGACCAGCTCCGCCTGTGAGCCTGGATCAGTCATATTGTTCCCTGTATTTGCGCACAATCTTCAGTGCAATCACGTTCAGCAGCAGGGTTACCATGAAGAGCACCATGCCCAGGGCAAAGGCGGCCAGTGTCTTGGCACTGTCGAATTCCTGGTCACCAGTGAGCAGGGTGACAATCTGCACCGTTACAGTAGTCACCGAATCCAGCGGATTAGCGGTCAGGTTTGCGGCCAGCCCCGCAGCCATCACCACAATCATGGTTTCACCAATCGCCCGGGAGGCGGCCAGCAGAATGCCGCCCATGATGCCGGGCAAAGCGGCCGGGAAAATCACGTTCTTCATGGTTTCAGACTGGGTGGCGCCCAGCGCCAGGGAACCATCCCGAAGGCTGCGCGGAACCGCGTTGATGACATCGTCCGACAGCGACGACACAAACGGAATAATCATGATGCCCATCACCAGCCCCGCCGCCAGGGCGCTCTGGGAGGAGGCCTCAAGGCCCAGCATAAGTGCCAGGTCACGAATAAAAGGCGCCACTGTAAGTGCTGCAAAAAAGCCATAAACCACGGTGGGTACGCCCGCCAGCATTTCCAGCAGCGGTTTGACCACCGAACGCACCGGGCCGCTGGCATACTCGGAGAGATACACCGCCGACAGCAGGCCCACCGGCACCGCAATCAGCAGGGCAATGGCCGAAATCATCAGAGTGCCGGTAAACAGCGGAATAATGCCGAAGGCGCCCTCGGAACCCACCTGATCCGCCCGCAAAGCCGTTTGCGGGCTCCAGTTGGTACCAAACAGAAATTCCGTAACCGGCACCTTGCCGAAGAAGCGGACAGTTTCAAAAATAACCGAGAAAACGATGCCGATGGTAGTCAGGATTGCGACGGCTGCAGATACAAAAAACAGGCGTTGCAGAGTACGCTCCACACTCTTGCGGGCGTTGATGTGGGGTGCGATTCGCGTCCAGGCAAAGGTCCCGCCAAGAACGGCAATCAGAATCACCAATAGCGCTTTGAAGCGACTGCTCTGCTCCCGCAACTCCTGCAGCAATGTCGCGGCGCCTGAAATGCCCTCCGGAACCATGGCTGGGTCCAGCTTGCCGGCGGCCAGATTGCTGATCTGGGAAAGGGTCAGGCTCGCCTGCCCTGCTGATTGCGGCGCCAGCTCTGCCGGCAAGGAAGCCATCACCATGTCCTGAATAACCTTACCCTCGAACGTCGCCCAGGCGCCCAGAACAATCAGTGCCGGGATCGCACACCAGAGTGCGGCTCTGGCGGCATAGTAAACCGGCAGGGCCTTGAGGTTGCGAATGCCCCCCAGGGGCATTGCCACAGCCCGGGAACGGATAAAAGCCAAGCCATAAGCCACTGCGGCAAGCAACAGAACCAGGGGTAACAAATCAGATGTCGGCATGGCTTTCTCTCTGGTTCATGACTGCCTCCTTGATTCATAGCCCCTGTTGCTTGCCAATCGTGGATTAAAGCTCATTGCCTGTCATCGGCTTGAGTTCCCTGACCGCTTTGGCTGTTTCCAGGCGCACATTGCGGGGGTTGGGGATCAGCCCTACATCTACCAGGTAACCATTGTCGCCCCAGGCGCCTTCGCTGGTGAACTCTTTGGCATACTCCTGAACACCGGGAACCACACCAGCGTGGGCATTCTTGATGTAGAAAAACAGGGAACGGGCCACCGGGTACTGCTCATCGGCAATGGTGTCGGGGGTGGGCTCTACACCGTTTATGGTGGAGGCCTGGATTTCACCACTGTTTTCCATCAGGAAGCTGTAACCGAAGATACCCAGGGTGTCTTTATCCTGGGCCAGGCGCTGAACAATCAGGTTGTCGTTTTCACCGGCCTCAACAAACGCGCCATCTTCACGCATGTTGTGGCAAACACTACGCATTTCTTTCTTTTCCATCGCTTCGATAAAACCAAAGGTTTTGCAGCCACCTTCCATGGCGATTTCGACGAAAGCGTCGCGGGTGCCGGAAGTGGGCGGTGGTCCCATCACACGGATTTCCTTGGCTGGCAGGCCGGCGTCGATATCGCTCCATTTGTCGTAAGGATTCGCAACCAGTTTGTCACCGCCTTGAGGATCCGGAACGTCCTTGGCCAGGGCCAGGAATACCTGGCGCAGGCTGAGATCCATTCGGTCGGCTTTCCTGGAGTTGGCGATTACGATACCATCGGCGCCGATTTTCACTTCGGTAATGGCTTCCACACCATTGCGCTGGCACATCTCGAATTCGCTGGATTTCATCCGGCGGGAAGCGTTGGTAATGTCCGGATGCTGGGTACCAATGCCGGCACAAAACAGCTTGAAACCGCCGCCGGAGCCAGTGGATTCCAGTTTCGGCGTGGGGAAATCAGTATTACGACCAAAGCGCTCTGCAACCACCGTTGCGAAAGGGTAAACCGTTGAGGAACCTACAACGTTTACGGTGTCTCGGGCCAGAGCCGAAGCGGAAACCAGGGACAACCCGCCAGTCAGTGCAGCAATCGCAAAAGCCTTGTTCGGTTTAATCACATTGAATCTCCATCAGTCACTTATGTTGTGTACAGCACCGGTTTACTGATGGGTAAAGATTAGAGCTTCTGTATGACAGCTTTATTACAGCGCCTGAAAAATTGCGCACAAGCCCCGAATAAGCTTGCAGCCGCCTGCTGGGCCGTTAACATGCTAGGAAAATAATTCCAGAGATTAAAATAAAGGCTGGCTCCATGACTGCGTACGATGACGACAAACCCAAACCCCGTGGCGACCTGACCCTTCAGGTAGTGCCCCTGCCCCAGGATACAAACGCCAACGGCGACGTTTTTGCCGGCTGGCTGGTCAAACAGATGGATATTGCCGCTGCCACCATGGCCGGGCGTATTTCACTGGGCCGGAATGCCACCGTAGCCATGGACAGGATGGAATTTCTTTCGCCTCTGCGGGTTGGGTCGCAGGTTGGCTGCTACTGTGAGCTGGTAGACATAGGCCGAAGCTCAATGAAGATCCATGTGGAAGTGTGGACCCTCGACCGCACCGCCAAACACCCACGCAAGGTGACCGAAGGCCGGTTTGTGTACGTTGCCATTGATGAACACGGGCGTATCCGGGAAGTGCCGGAACAGCCTGCCTGATCAGGTTTTCACCAATCGGTCCAGCCGCAACCGTTGACGCTCGTCGAACAGCCGGCGACCGCCCCAGGATACGGCTATAAGTGCTCCGAACCCGGTACCGGCGGTGATAATCAACATCACCAGAATCTGGTATTTCACCGCCACCGCCGGCGGGCTCCCAGCCAGAATCTGACCGGTCATCATGCCCGGAAGGCTGACAATGCCCGCCGCAGCCATGGCGTTGATTGAGGGCATCATGCCGCTGCGCATGGCCTCCCGGCGAATGTCTTCCAGAGCCTGGCGCCAGGTCTGCCCCAGCATCAGCCGATTTTCGACCACGGCCTGCTGCCGCCAGACGGACTCGTTTAACCGGTCCAGGGCCAGGCTGACACCGGTCATGGTGTTACCCAGCATCATCCCCAACAGGGGAATCGCATATTGCGGGGCATACCAGGGTTCCGGGCCGATCACCACCGTCAAGGCCAGTACCGTGACCGTGAACGACGACACAAACATGGCGCCGGTGCCAATGCCGAAGGCCCACCGTCCGCGCAATCGCCGGCTCTGGCGGGCAACCACCTCCCGGCCTGCCACCAAAAGCATGATAAGCGCCAGCAGGGCAATCCAGTAAAAAGCCGAGGATGCGAACAAGGCTTCCAGTACCAGCCCGATCAGTGCCAGCTGGATGATCGTGCGCGTGGTGGCAATCAACAGGCTGCGGGTGATACCGAGCCGGCTCACATGGCCAGTCACCGCCAACGCCAGTATCAGCAACGCCGCCAGCGCGAGCTTCCACCAGGCCAGATCAATCACTTCCATAAACAGGCTCCAGCCGGGCTCCATGAATGCGATAGTGGGCGCTGGCCACACGTTGAATCTGGGCCGGGTCATGGGCCACCCACAGGGTTGCGAGCTGGCGCTGCCGGATTTCTCCCAGCAGCCAGGCTTCAATGGCTTTCGTGGTTTCACCATCGAGGTTGGCGGTAGGTTCGTCCAGCAACAATGCCTGGGGCTCCAGGGAAAGTGCCCGCCAGAGCGCCAACCGCTGACGTTCGCCGGAAGACAAGCGGCTGACCGACCAGGCCATTACTTCTGGTGGCAACCCCAGTGCCGGGGGCAACCGTTGACCGGCCTTATCAGGAAAGTGAGCACCCACCTCATCAAACCACCACTGGCTGTCTGCCGGTACCATAACAACCCGGCCCCGCCACTGGTGAGCGGGCATATCCAACTGGTTGGTGCCCTTCAGGAAAATCCTGCCGCCATGGGGTTCCAGGTCAGCCAACGCTCGCAACAGACGGCTCTTGCCGCTGCCCGAAGGGCCAGACAGGCAAACCACCTGCCCACCGGGTACCGTCAGAGACACCTCTCTCAGGGCGCCAACGCTGACGTTTTCCAGTACAAGGCCGGTCAAAGCCGGCTCACCACGGCAGTTCCTCACCATTGCTGTGCCAGAAGGAGCCGGTATTCTCCAGGCTCAGACTGGCAATGCGTTGCGCCAGGCCCCGGGCGGATTCTTCCGGGGTAATCAGGCCACCAAAGTTCACCATGCGGGTCTTCACATACCCCGGGTGCAACTGGGCCACGGCAATCCCTTTGGGCTTCAAATCCATCGCCAATGATTTACCAAAGGCGTTCAGTGCCGCCTTGGAGGCTCGATAGCCGTAGCGACCACCTGAGTCATTATCGGCAATGGAGCCCATGCGGCTGGTGATATTGGCAATTTTGCTGCCCTGCCCCATCAACGGAACCAGTGCTTCGGCCACACGCAAGGGTGCGTAGGCGTTGATTTCCATCTGTATGCGGATGGAATCGAAATCAATGCTGCCCAGTTGCTCATCCTGCAGCAGGCCGGCGTTGTTGATCAGCAGGCCGATGCTTTTGCCAGCCAGCCCGGCTTTAAGTTTTGCAATACCCTCGTTGGTGGTGACATCTACGCCCTCGATCACTTGTGCCGCCACGCTTGCCAGTTCTTCAGACGATTGCCGGCACACGCCAATCACTTCATGCCCTTCACCGGCATAATGGCGGGCAAGTTCCAGACCTATGCCGCGATTGGCTCCGGTGATTACCACTACGTTGGTCTCCGGCATAAGAAACACCTCCATTCTGATCAGACTTATTGCTTTATTGGATCATCCCCACCTATTGGCAAGGTTGCCCGTATCTGTAATGGTGACACCATAACGTTGAAACTGGCCAGAGCGCGACAACAGAGACCCGGAACCCATGAACTTCAGGCAGTTAATCGCACTGGCGCTATGCTTCGCCCTGACCGCCTCGCCAGCGGTGGCCGATATCGGCGTCGCACCTTATGTGGGCTACCGCATGGGCAGCTCGGTCGATATTGAAACCTCTGGCGCCAGCATCAAAGACCAAATCCGCTTCACGGACACCACAAGCCACGGGCTGACACTGAACTTCGACCTGCCGGAAGCGGGCAAGCAGGGCGAGCTGTATTTCGGCCGGCAGGAAACCTCGGCAAAGCTCGATAACGGCCACTTTGCCCCTGGCACACAGGCCATCGACGTTACAATTTACCAGCTGCAGTTTGGTGGCCTCTATTTTCCCGGAGGCAAAACCTACGGCGGTTTCGCTTCCGGCGTGCTGGGTGTGACCCGCCTGGAACCTGACGATTCAGCCTTCGATACCCACCACCGCCTTGCCCTGTCCCTCGGCGGAGGTTATCAGTTTTTTCTTAACGAACGGTTGCGCCTGCGGCTGGATCTGCGCGGTATCTACACGGCCCTCGACTCCGGTGGCTCGGCGTTCTGTTCCGGTGGCTGCGATCTCAAATACCGCAGCAGCGGCTACCTTCAGGTTGAAGCAGGCGCTGGTTTGGTGCTGCGCTTTTGACGCACCAGCAACTGTCAGGCCAGGGCTGCATGCCTTTGGTGAAGCATCGACGATAACAGCGCCGCCATGGCCACCAACCCCGAAGATATCCACAAACAGGCTTCCAGCCCGTAAACCTGATAAACCCAGCCCGACAGGATGGTCCCCAACAGCCGGCCCGCAGCGTTGGACATGTAATAGAAGCCCACATCCAGCGATACCCCATCGCCCCGGGCATAACTGACAATCAGATAGCTGTGCAGGGATGAGTTGATGGCAAACAACACACCAAACAACAGGAGGCCACCAATAACTACGAACTGCGGCGGCCAGCCCGCCATCAGGCCAAGGGCAATGGCTGCGGGAATCAGCGCCAGGGCGGCGGCCCAGAACACGGCAGGCTGTTTGCTCTCCAGGTTGCCGGTAATCCGGGGCGCAACCGTCTGGATAAAGCCATAGCCAATAACCCAGGTGGCCATAAAGCCTCCCACCTTCCAGAAATCCCAGCCGAAGACCGTGTGCAGGTACACCGGCAAAGCCACCACGAACCACACATCCCTGGCTCCGAACAGAAACATGCGTGCCGCTGATAACACGTTAATGGCACGGCTTTTAGAAAGAATCTCGCGGAACTTCGGTTTGGCTTTACTCTTGCCCAGTTCCTGTTTGAGCAGAAACAGGCTGGCCAGCCACACCAGCGCAAGCGCCGCCGCCATGAGGATCACCGCGCCGGTAAAACCCGCCGACATCAGCAAGACACCGCCCAGAAAAAAGCCCACGCCTTTCAGGGTGTTCTTGGAACCGGTCAGGATGGCCACCCACTGGTATAACCTGCCCTGCTGCTCATCCGGAACCAGCAGTTTGATGCCACTCTTGGCGGACATTTTGTTCAGATCCTTGGCAATACCCGACACAGCCTGCGCCGCCATTACCCAGGGGACGGTCAGCATGGCCGCCGGAACCGCCAGCATGGCCAGCGCCGAAATCTGCAGGAACAGCCCGATGTTCATGGTGCGATTCAAGCCCATGCGGGCCCCCAGATAGCCGCCCGCCAGGTTGGTTACCACCCCGAAAAATTCGTAAAAGATGAACAGCAGGGCGATATCCAGGGGTGAATAGCCCAGCTGGTGGAAATGCAGCACCACCAGCATGCGCAGAGCGCCGTCCGTCAGGGTGAAAGCCCAGTAGTTACCGGTGATCACCAGATACTGACGGACAGCAGCATTCATCTCAGGCCACGCCCACCTTGCGCACCAGTTCCGCAGCGCGGTTGGCGTAACCCCATTCGTTGTCGTACCAGGCATAGATTTTCACATGGGTGCCGTTGACCACCAGGGTGGACAGAGCATCGACAATGGAAGAACGGGGGTCGGTCTTGTAGTCGATGGACACCAGCGGGCGCTCCTCGTAACCCAGAATGTCCTTCAGTTCGCCCCCGGCAGCTTCTTTCAACAGACGATTCACGGTGTCGCGATCCGTCGGCGTTTCCACTTCAAACACGCAGTCGGTCAGCGAGGCATTGATTAAAGGTATCCGCACTGCATGGCCATCAAGACGCCCTTTCAGTTCCGGGAAGATCTCGATAATTGCGGTGGCAGAACCGGTACTGGTGGGAATCAGCGAACTGCCACAGGCTCGGGCCCGGCGCAGGTCCTTGTGAGGCGCGTCGAGGATATTCTGGCTGTTGGTCAGGCTGTGAATGGTGGTAAGAGAACCGTGTTTGATGCCGAGATTTTCGTGAATGACTTTGACCACAGGCGCCAGGCAGTTGGTAGTGCAGGACGCCGCAGTAACAATACGGTCCCTGGCCGGATCGAAAATATGCTCGTTCACCCCCAATACGATGTTCTTGGCCCCCGCTTCCTTCACCGGCGCGGTGGCCACTACGCGCTTCACGCCCTGATCCAGGTAGCCCTGCAGCGCCGCAACCTTCTTGTGCGCGCCACTGGCTTCGATCACCACGTCACAGCCAGACCAGTCGGTGTCACCGATAGCCTTGTTGCGGGTTACGGTGATGTGCTTGCCGTCGATCACTATCTCATCACCACTGGCTTCGGCCTCATGGTTCCAGAGACCATGAACACTGTCGAAGTTCAGCAGGTGCGCCAGGGTATGGGCATCTCCCCCGGGGTCGTTGACGGCCACAAACTCCAGTTCCGGCCAACCCCAGGCTGCCCTCAGAGCCAGGCGGCCAATGCGGCCAAATCCGTTAATGCCTACTTTGATCTTGCTCATGATGATCTCCTTGCGAAATTCGCAATCCGTGTATCCGGTAAGTAATCAGGGGCAGTGTACACCCGGGCGCTCAGCCATGGTCTGCAACTGCTCCAGGGGCTGTTCGATCAATGCCTCATTGTGCCGGGCGGTTTCATCCAGCACCCGCGACACCCAGGCTGGCAGCCGGGGGCTAAGGTAATAATAGACCCATTGACCATGGCGTTCTGTTTCCACCAACCCTAAATCCCGCAAAACAGCCAGATGGCGGCTGACTTTCGGCTGGGACACTTCAAACGCTTCGGTCAGTTCACACACGCACAGTTTGCCCTGATCCCGAATCAGCAACAGGGCAGCCAGCCGCAACTCGTCACCCAGGGCCTTGAAAATTGCCACCGGGTTATCGTTTGTCGGTTTCAGAGCAATTTCCTTCTGGTGCAGAACGTGTCTTTTCATGGAGTTTTCCAGTTTTCACACAATTACATATTCGATTTGCCATATATTCGTTTTTAGCGATAATAGGCAGGCAAAGTGACGAAGTAAAGATATCAGGATTGCGCAACTCCACTCATCGGAATTCATCATGACAGAAAAACTCCTGGAGATTTACCGGGACAATCAGCGCGAAGGCAATCTGCTGTTCTTCATGATCCTCGCATTCCTGGCGATTTATTTCATACCTGCCGGCACCGAGCGATTTGATAACGCCGTCCTTGAAGCGTTCAGACTGACCAACTGGTACGCCCGCGAACACGTCATCCTTTGCCTGTTGCCGGCGTTCCTGATAGCCGGCGCCATGGCCGCGTACATCAGCCAAGGCTCGGTCATGCGCTATCTGGGCCCCGCCGCCCCCAAACCTGTCGCCTTTACCGTAGCCTCGGTGTCCGGCACCTTGCTGGCCGTCTGCTCCTGCACTGTGCTACCCCTGTTCGGTGGCATTTACCGGCGCGGAGCAGGCCTGGGCGCTGCGGTGGCCTTTCTCTATTCCGGCCCCGCCATCAACATTATGGCTATTGTTGTTACCGCCAAGGTACTGGGTGTTGAAATCGGTATTGCCCGGGCTGTCGGAGCCATCGTTTTTGCCGTAGTGATTGGCGCCATCATGCACATAATCTATCGCAAGGAAGAAGCCCGGCGCACCGTCAGTAATGCCCGGGGCTTCGGTGACGACAACGCGGAAAAACCCGTTGGTATCATTACCCTGTTCTTCGCTCTGATGGTTGGCATTCTGGTGTTTGCCAACTGGGCAGCAGCAGACAGCCCCACCTGGATGGCCATTCACGCTCTGAAATGGCCCATCACCGCAGCACTGGCGGCGGCTCTCGCTGGTCTGCTGGCCTGGCGCTGGAACTGGCCCGCAAGCCAGTTACTGATACTGGCCGCGGTTATTGCCGGTATCGCCGCGCTGGCACCCGGGATACCGGAATTACCGTTCGTGATCGGTATCGGCGGCTTGATGCTTATTGCTACCCTGCGGGACGACGACCGGGAATGGCCGGCGCAGTCCTGGGACTTTGCCAAGCAGATCCTGCCGCTGTTGCTGGCCGGCGTATTCGTTGCAGGCTTTGCGCTTGGCCGGCCGGGCCACGAAGGAATGATTCCCTCTTCCTGGGTGGCGGCGGCAGTGGGCGACAATTCCCTGCTATCCACCGTTCTGGCCTCAGTACTAGGTGCCTTGATGTATTTCTCCACCCTGACCGAGGTGCCCATTGTGGAGGCCCTGATGGGCTCAGGTATGGGGAAAGGGCCGGCCCTGGCACTGCTGTTGGCCGGCCCGGCCCTGTCACTGCCCAACATGCTGGTTATCCGCACCATTCTGGGCACGCAGAAGACGCTGGTTTATTGCGCCCTGGTGGTGGTCATGGCCACTGTTACAGGCTTTGTTTATGGTAACTGGTGGGTGTCCGCCTGATACCTGCCCCAATACTCATCCCGGTATTCGAAGGAGATTAGAATGAAAATTACAATTTATGGTAGTGGCTGCAGCAAATGCAAACAGTTGACCACTAACGCTGAAGAGGCTGCCCGGGAGTTGGGTCTGAGCTACGAGGTGGAAAAGATCACCGACGTGAATGCCATTATTGATGCCGGCATCATGCGCACACCGGCCCTGGCTCTGGATAACGAGATTGTGGTGGAAGGCAAAGTTGCCAGTGCCGCCGATATCAAGAAACATCTGGGCTGAGCAGTTCTTGCAGGAACCCTGAACCTTATTATGAAAATACCTGAATTACCCAATATCGACTCCGGACTCTTCCGGGCCCCCACCCGCGAGCAACTCATTCCTGCGGTGCCCTCGGATCACGCACCGCGTATTCTGTTGCTGTACGGCTCACTCCGTGAGCGCTCGTTCAGCCGCCTGGCAGCGGAAGAAGCCGCACGCCTGCTGACAGCCATGGGCGCAGAAACCCGCATCTTCAACCCCCGGGGCCTGCCCCTGGCCGATGCCGAGGACGCCTCCCACCCGAAAGTTCAGGAACTGAGGGAACTGGCGCAGTGGGCGGAAGGCATGGTGTGGTGCTCACCGGAACGCCACGGCGCCATGACCGGCATCATGAAAACCCAGATCGACTGGATACCTCTTTCACTGGGCGCTGTGCGCCCGACTCAAGGCAAAACCCTTGCGGTGATGCAGGTGTGCGGCGGCTCCCAGTCATTCAATGTGGTAAATCAATTGCGGGTGCTGGGCCGCTGGATGCGCATGGTGACCATCCCGAACCAGTCGTCTGTTCCCAAGGCTTACATGGAGTTCGATGATAACGACCGAATGAAGCCATCCCCCTACTACGACCGCATAGTGGATGTGATGGAAGAACTGGTGAAATTCACCCTGCTGGTGCGCGACCGCAGCGGCTATCTCACCGACCGTTATTCCGAGCGCAAGGAAAGTGCAGAAGAATTATCAAAACGTGTTAACCAACGGTCTATCTGAGGGGCAACCATGAGCCACAACACCGAAGCTGCAAGTACTACCTCGGAAGGCATGGACCTGTTCGGGCGCTATCTGTCTGTGTGGGTCGCCCTGGCCATCATCGCCGGCGTGGCACTCGGCCAGCTTGCGCCGGTGGTGCCGGAAACACTGTCGCGCTTCGAATACGCCCAGGTATCAATCCCCATCGCCATACTGATCTGGGCGATGATTTTCCCGATGATGGCGCAGATTGATTTCAGCGCCGTGGTGGGCGTACGAAAAGAGCCCAAGGGGCTGGCCATTACCACCATCGTGAACTGGCTGATCAAACCCTTCACCATGTTCGCCATTGCCTGGTTTTTCCTGATGGTGGTGTTCGAGCCGTTTATTGCACCGCAACTGGCCAGCGAATACCTGGCTGGCGCCATACTGCTGGGCGCTGCGCCCTGCACCGCCATGGTGTTTGTGTGGAGTTACCTGACCAAAGGCGATGCGGCTTATACCCTGGTGCAGGTGTCCCTGAACGACATCATCATGCTGTTCGCATTCGCGCCCATCGTGGTGTTCCTGCTGGGCATTTCCGACATCCAGGTCCCCTGGGATACGGTGCTGCTGTCCGTGGTGCTGTATATCGTAATACCGCTCACCGCCGGCTACCTGACCCGCCGCACCCTGATTGCCCGGCACGGACAACGGTGGTACGACGACGTATTCATGAAGCGCCTCAGCCCTGTCACCCCGGCTGCACTGATTGTCACGCTGGTGCTGTTGTTTGCCTTCCAGGGCGAAGTGATTCTGCAAAACCCGTTACACATTGCCCTGATTGCCGTGCCGTTGATTATCCAGACGGTGTTCATTTTCTTTCTGGCCTACGGCTGGGCACGGCTGTGGAAAGTACGCCACTGCATTGCTGCGCCGGGAGCCATGATTGGCGCCAGCAACTTTTTCGAACTGGCCGTGGCCGCGGCTATTGCCCTGTTCGGCCTGCAGTCCGGTGCTGCGCTGGCCACTGTGGTGGGTGTGCTGGTGGAAGTACCCCTCATGCTCATGCTGGTGCGCATTGCCAATAGTACCCGTGACAAATTCCCTGCGTAGGCTTCCTGACTCCGGCACCTGACCTGCCTCAGGCGCCGGAGAACTGTTCAGCCAACTGCCACCCTGCTAATATCCGGCCCATCTTTTCGCCGCATCAAATTGTAAACCTCTGACCAGAACGGAACCCACAGAATGGATTTTTCCCAGGCTTTTTTCCTTGGCCTTCTTCAGGGACTGACCGAATTCCTGCCGATTTCCAGCTCGGCCCATCTCATTCTGGTTCCAGCTTTTTTTGATTGGGTTGATCAGGGTGTTGCTTTCGATCTTGCGGTGCATGTGGGTACGCTGCTGGCCGTGGTGATTTACTTTCGCACCGATGTGTTCAGCATCGCCCGGGACGGTCTCATTTCCATGGGCCAGCGCCGCGTTGTCGGCCAGGGCGCACTGGCGTTGTATCTGGTGATAGGCACCATCCCAGCTGGCCTCGCCGGCCTGGCGTTGCTGGATATCATCGACAACGAACTGCGCGCTGTGGAAATCATCTTCGCCACTACCCTGTTCTTCGGCCTGTTACTGGGGGTTGCAGACTGGATGCCCAAGCGCCAGCGCACCCTGGACAGCCTTAACTGGAAAGACGCCCTGCTGGTCGGTATTGCCCAGGCCATCGCGCTGGTGCCCGGCACCTCGCGCTCCGGCATTACCATCACTGCCGGACTGTTCCTGGGCATGAGCCGGGAAACCGCCTCCCGCTTCTCCTTTCTGCTGGCCATACCCATCACCGCGCTGGCCTCGGCAGTCAAGCTGCTGGAAGTGGCGGCTGCAGATACCATCGTGGACTGGGGGGCGTTTTTGGTTGGGACTGTGACTTCCTTTGTCATTGCCATTACCGCCATCCACTTCTTCCTGAAATGGCTTAACAAAGTGGGTATGTGGCCCTATGTGATTTACCGGGTCATTCTGGCCGGGGTTATTTACGCGGTGCTGATGTAAGCGCGAACAAACTGGTTATCCCACCCGTACCGGAGAAGTCTTTCAGCCACCTTAACCGGCACCACTACTCCACCACCCAAACCCGCTCCAGCGTCAGTTCATCCGGGTCAAACTGATACACGCTGATTCCACCGCCAGACTGATGCCCCATCGCCAGAATACCCGCTTCGGGTGAAGTGGCGATGGCGGTGTTGCGGTCGTAGTTGCTGCCGTAGGTGACCAACCTGGGTGATTCACCAAGGTCAAAGTACTTCACGGGCCAGGGGCTGCCGGTTTTGAATAGAGCGGCCATGTGACTGTTGTTGCCGAAGCGGAGGTAGTATTCGCTGTTGTGGATGAAGGCGACGGCGATGGTGAAGGTGTTGAGACCGGTAGAGTCGTCAATGAGCCCACTTTTATCCCAGTTTCTTGGGTCGCCCATCTCGAAAGGCGTATTTTCGAGATAAATCCCACTATGATACCTTGCCAGCCTTTTTCGGGTTTCTGGCTGCTCTGTATTCCAGAACAGGCCAATTCCAGCTTCATCTGCACTGACTATCCACTGCCCATCAGGGCTTATTGTGGCGTGGGTTTTGGAAGAATTGCCGTCCAGTTTGGCGGCTGGTTGTCGGGTCTCGAGATTCCATAAAGCAACACCATACATGTGTTGGAAGTCTTCCCCTTGATCAAGAACCTCTTGTATCGACCGGTAATAGGGTGGTTCAAATCCTTTAGGTTCTCCGCTCCCTGCAGAGACTATCCAGCGCTCAGAATCGTCCATCGAGAGATTGAAGAGCTTGCGGTAGCCAAGAAAAGCTCTGCCATCGGTCGCTTTGATCGTCTCTGTAGATCCGTCTTTCAATCGGCGAAATATACCCCAGCCAATGTCAGAGTAGTAATAGGTGCTGAGATCCTGAGTCATAAGGTGACCATAGGTCGGTTTGTCTAACTCAAAAGCTGTCTGTGTCACTCCGTTCGTTGTTTGGCCGGTCACGACATTGTCGAGATCCTGCCATAGAAAAACATCCCGGTTTTTAATGAAGTAGGCACTGTAGATGTTAGCTTCGCGGCTGATGATTTTCCGGTTATGTGCTTTCAAATCCCAGAGAATCAACTTCTGATCCTTGTGAGCGGTGAGGGCAAATGCCCCGCTTGAGGAAACTGAGGCACTCATGATCGGCCCGGGTGAGTTATAAAATGCCCACAAGCTGAATCCTGCAGCTAAAGCAACACCAAACAGAAAAAGTGCCCGTAGATTGAATTTGCTCATCAGTAGCGTCCAAACTTTGAACTTGCCAGTAATTGGCTCTGCATGATTTCTCGCACATAGACCTCTTCGAACAATTCTTGGGTGGGAATCTTCATCCCTGAGTGGCTAAACAGCCATTTTGATTGATCAACAGGGAAAAACCTCTTGGCTGCCAGAGTTTCATCAAGAAATGCATCGAATGCGGAGGCACCCTCACCCGCCACTTCATCAAACCCCACATACCCCAGCGCCGGTCTGGGTGACTGCTCCGGAAACCAACCATTCACCGCAAGTCTCTTCAAACGTAAAACATAATCCTTCGCCACCTGCAGGCTTACGCTGGCACGGTGATTCAACGGCGACAACAGAGTGTACTCTGGCGGCCGCTCGCCGTTACGCAGACAATCGATACAGGGCTGCCTCAGGGCATTTGCTTCGGCAAGAATGTCTTGTTCCAGCCTGGCCCAGTTGGCTTTGACGGTATGTTTGAGCGCCTCGGGTACATACGCCGAACGCTGAGGGTGGGCTGTTTTCCAGGCTTCGAAGGTAAGAGGCAGGTAGTCCTTGTAGAGCTTTTCAATGGGTGGTCTGAAACCATTTTTGAGAAAGTTGGGAAAACTCCACCACTTTTTACCATA
>NZ_NIHD01000008.1 GCF_002806975.1 Marinobacter aromaticivorans
CCGCTGGCTGCCAGAGAAACAGGTGGTCGACCAGATTGTGATGGCCGGTGGTGCCCAGAATGTTCAGGGCGGTCAGGCCCACCCGTGCCCCCAGTGAATGAGTGATGATGTTGATGGCAATGCCGGCGTTTGCCAGCTGGTGAAGTAGGGGCACCAAACGCCGCCCGCTTGCCATGGCATTCAGCTCCGCCTGCATGAAGTCGATGGCGCCGGTGTTCCCTGGCCAGGAAATATTGATAATGCGGCTGTAGGGCATCCAGTCCTGGCCATCAAAACCCGCAGCGCGGTTCAGCTGGTACTCCATGTGAATCGCCCAGTTGTGGGCGCCTGTGCCATTCAGCTTTTCCTCACCCGGTGTAACTGTGCTTTTGCCCGACAGTGCTTCCCCATCCTGCCAAACCGTGGCTTTATCGGGGTGCCAGCGATAGGCCTTTGCAAACGACGGTGCGTTGCCGTGGTAGGGCTCGCGGCTGCCGTCGTACTTCAGAAACCGCCCCCACTCCCCATGGGGCACGTTGTAGCCGTGTATATAGATAAGCGCGTTGTTGCCGTTTGCCCGGAAGTAATCCAGTTGCTCGTCTGTCAGTAAATCGCCTGTTGAAGGTGCCGGTTCGCGCAGGTTAATGATCACCGGTGGTGGCAAGTGTATGGCCCTGGCTGTGCGTTCGCCCTGAATAACGGTGAGATCTACCCCTTCGTCGAGGTGCTGGCCGGGGGCGAAGCGGCGTTGTTCGCTTAGGGTGTCGAACCCGATCAGGTGCTCGCCTTCTGGCTCCTCCGGCCAGTGCCAACTGGCGTTTCCGGTGACGAGTTGAGTGAAGAGAGCCTCGGCATTATCCGGCGTATCTTCAGTGCCGTTTTGCAGGTCAGCCGTGGCGACATGGCCGCTTTCATCCCTGATCGTGCCGGCGTGGGTAAAAGCCCTGGGGCGCCCGAGGTTATCCGAGCGTTGTAGCCGCACGTTTGCTTTTTCGTGTACGCAAATGGGTGCACCGTGGGCGCCCAGCGGTGCTGAGCTGGGGGTAAAGGGCAGGTTGCTTGCGTGAGCCTTCCGGCTCTGGGCTGTTGAGTCCTTCATGGTTACCTTCATCTATCCTTAGATGACCAAAAATGCAGAATGATAGTAGCCGAATGCGCAAATACTGTCACCCGCCTGATCTCTCAGAACCAATGCCCGGAAACGGCATACTGAACGAAGAGAAGGCTAAGCTTTGTGATCAGGCTCGCCGTTGCACGCACCTAGCAAGCCTCCAAGGGCGCATAAGCCAGCACCAGCCACTTGGCTCCTTCATCAAAGTTCACCTGCACCCGCGTATGGTGCCCGCTGCCCTCGGCGTTCAGAACAATACCTTCCCCAAACTTCGGGTGCCGCACTCTTTGGCCCAGGCTGAAGCCGGACTGCCGGGCAGCGTCCTGGCTGAACAGGCCTTCGTTGGGGCGATCCACCATGGCCGGGCGGGTTACCGTGTTGCGCAACCGGACCTCCTGCAGGCAATCGCTGGGGATCTCCCGCACGAACCGCGAGAGTGCGTGGAACTTTTCCTGACCATAAAGGCGGCGGGATTCTGCGTAGGTAATCACCAGCTTTTTCATGGCCCGAGTGATGCCCACATAGGCCAGTCGCCGCTCTTCCTCCATGCGCCCTGGCTCTTCCAGTGACATGCTGTGGGGGAACAGCCCTTCCTCCACACCGGCCAGGAACACCAACGGAAACTCCAGGCCCTTGGCGGAGTGCAGGGTCATGAGCTGCACACTGTCTTCATGGTCTCCCGCCTGGGATTCACCGGCATCCAGTGCCGCCTGGGCAATAAATTCCGAGAGTGGATCAACGCCCTCTTCCACCTCAAAATCCGCAAGGGCGTTAACCAGTTCTTCCAGGTTTTCCACCCGGGCCTGGGCCTTCTCACCTTTCTCGCTGGCGTGATAGTCCTTCAGTCCGCTGGCTTCAATGGTCTGCTTCATAAGCCCCTGAAGCGAGGCTTCTTCCGCCATGGCCGATAGCTCTTCAATAATGCCGATAAAGGTTTGCAAACCGGTTTTTGCCCGGCCTTTTACCTGCCCCGCCTCCAGCAATCTCTCAGCCGCCTCCCACAGGGACGCGCTCTGGTTGACTGCGTACTCACGCAGCTCCGCCAGGCTCTTGGCGCCAATGCCCCGGGTTGGCACGTTTACCACCCGCTCAAAGGCAGCATCGTCCCGCCGATAGTGCACCAAACGCAAGTAAGCCAGAGCATTGCGGATTTCCTGACGATCGTAAAAGCGCAGGCCGCCATACACCCGGTATGGAATACCATGACGCATCAGGGATTCTTCCAGCACCCGGGACTGGGCGTTGGAACGATAAAGAATCGCGGCTTCGCTGCGCAGATTACCTTCATTAACCCAAGCGGAAATGCTGTCGGCGATGTAATTGGCTTCGTCCTGCTCATTGAATGCGGCGTACAGGCTAATAGGCTCGCCTTCCACCCCGTCGGTCCAGAGTTCCTTGCCCAGCCGGCCCCGGTTGTTGGCAATCACCGAGTTGGCGGCCTTGAGGATCAGCTGGGTGGAGCGGTAATTCTGTTCCAGTCGCACCAGGCGGGCGTTGGGAAAATCCCGCTGGTACTGCTGGATGTTTTCAATTCTGGCGCCGCGCCAGCCATAAATGGACTGGTCGTCATCCCCCACCACCGTCAGCGGAACGCGTTTGCCTGCCAGCACCTGCAGCCAGGCGTACTGGATGGTGTTGGTGTCCTGAAACTCGTCTACCAGAATATGCTGGAAACGCTGCTGATAATGGGCCAGCAATTCCGGCCGGTGCAGCCAGAGCTCATGGGAGCGCAGCAGCAACTCGCCAAAATCCACCAGGCCACTCTGCTGGCAAAGCTGTTCGTAGCGCCGGTACACCTTCAGCATGGTGGAGGTGAAATGATCCCCGGGGTTTTCCTGGATATGGTCAGCCCGCAAGCCTTCGTCTTTCTGGCTGCTGATGAACCACTGGGCCTGCTTCGGCGGGAACTGGCTTTCGTCAATCTGCGCCTCCCGCATTACCCGCTTGATCAGCCGGAGCTGGTCGTCGCTGTCCAGTACCTGAAAGTTTTCCGGCAGGCCCGCGTCTTTCCAGTGCGCCCTCAGCAGGCGGTGGGCAATTCCGTGAAAGGTCCCGAACCACAATCCCCGCGACGGAATGTGCATCATCTCTTCAATGCGGAAGCGCATCTCTTTGGCAGCCTTGTTAGTAAAGGTGACTGCCAGAATCCCCGTAGGCGGAACCCGGTCTACCTGCATCAGCCACGCGATCCGGTGCACCAGTACCCGGGTTTTGCCACTCCCGGCACCGGCCAGCACCAGCAAATGGTCGTTCTGTGCCGTAACCGCCTCACGCTGGGCATCATTCAGGGAATCAATAATGTGGGAGACATCCATAGGGAACACTTTCGCTACTGGTTAAATGAACAGGTAGCAAGTATATCAGCCTTGCCCGGCGCCTGCTTTGCCGGACTGAAAACAAAGAAGGCGAGCCTCAGCCCGCCTTCTTTGTCTGCACGCCCGGGAGGTCAGAATCCGCGGGGCACCGTCTGTGCTTCAACGAACTCGAACAACCCCTCAAGCCCGCCTTCACGACCGATTCCGGAGGCTTTCATGCCGCCAAAAGGCGCCTCTGGCGTTGGCCCGGTGCCGGTATTCCAGCCCACATGGCCAAACCGCAGGCCGGCGGCAACGCGCTGGGCGCGCTCCGCATCGGCGGTGAACACGTAGGAGGCCAGACCAAATTCGGTATCGTTACCGGCCTCAATAACCTCGTCCTCAGTGCGGAAGCTGGCCATGGGCACCAGCGGCCCGAAGGTCTCTTCCCGGGAGCAGCACATATCCGGTGTTACGCCGGAAACCACCGTTGGCGGGAAAAACAGATGCCCTTCGCCCAGTTCGCCGGGCTGTTTACCCGCAACCAGCGACGCACCCTTGGCGAGCGCGTCCTCCAGATGGCGTTTTACCTTGTCGAACCCTGCTTTGTTGATGAGAGGCCCAAGGTCCACATCACCTGCAATACCATCTCCTACCGTCATTTTGTTCACACGCTCTGCAAGCTTTTCGCCAAATGCGTCCATCACCTTTTCATGAACAAAAATACGGTTTGCACACACGCAGGTCTGCCCGCCACCACGGAACTTGTTGGCGATGAGGTTATCCGCTGCAGCATCCAGATCCGCATCATCAAACACGATAAACGGCGCGTTGCCTCCCAGCTCCAGAGCCAGTTTTTTAACCTGGTCTGCAGTATCGAGAATCAGCTTGCGGCCCACCTCGGTGGAGCCGGTAAAGCTCAGCATGGGCACATCCGGGCTTTCGCACAGAACCTTGCCAATCACACTGGCCTTGCCCATTACCAGGTTCACCATACCGTCCGGCAGGTTCACGTGTTTATCCATCAGCCTGAACAGAGCGATCATGGTCAGGGGCGTTTCGCTGGCCGGTTTGATCACAGACGGACAACCTGCTGCCAGAGCGGCAGAAAGCTTTTTCGCAATCATTCCGATCGGGAAGTTCCAGGGTGTAATGAGCCCGGCGACCCCGACAGGTCGATAATGCACGGTCCAGGTACAGTCCTTGGGTTTTTCCGGGAGCGTGTGGGCGTCCAGTGCCTGAATGTGTCTGGAACAGTAATCGAAAAAGCCTGCGGCATAATCCACCTCGCCCTGGGCTTCGTTCAGGGGCTTGCCATGCTCAAGGCACAGGATACGGCCAACTTCTTCCCTGTTCTCTTTCAGCGCATCACGGATGTCTTCCAGCCATTTCCTGCGGGTTTCGATGGAATAAGGGTTGGTCAGTTTTAACGCGGATTTGCCGGCTTCCACCGCAGCCTCAACCTCACTCTCAGACATGGAAGCAACCTGGGCGATCACCTCGCCCGTTGCCGGGTTATAGACATCAAAAGTGTTGCCCGGTTTGTTATCAGTCCAGCGACCGCCGATGTAGCCGGTCAGCTTTTCCAGCAGTGGTGACTCGATCATTTCGGCTCCTGTTCAGTCAGTCAGTAAGACACCTGCAGAATAAATGCAAAGGTGCGCAAAATGTGAATGAAAGATGCATGGTTGCGTCAGTTAAATCTGTCTTTCATAGTGGATGCTGAATCACTACCTGTAAAGTCAATGGCCCGGCTTTTGAACAATCTCCATCTGTGCCTATACTCCCATTGCCTATGCTCACAGTACCGGAGCAGTACCGAACATTCAGGAGGTCGGATAATGAAAGCGTTTTTTCATCCCGCACAAGACAAGCACTCGCCCCGAACCTACTTCACCCGGGGCCAGATGCGTCAGCCTCAGGAGGTGCCGGACCGCACCAGCCAGATGCTGGAAGGTCTGAAAAAAATCGGCACACAGGTATTGCAGCCTTCGGATCAGGGTGCAGGGCCGATATCCAGGGTGCACGATCTGGGGTATCTGCGCTTTCTGGAATCCGCCCACCGGCGCTGGATGGAAATGGAGGACTGGGGAGAAGAAGTCATTTCCAACATTTTTGTCCGCTCCCCCAATCACCTGTCAGGCATTCTTGCAGAGGCAGCCCGCTATCAGGCGGACGGCAGCAGCCCCATCGGCGAACACACATGGGAAGCGGCCTACTGGTCGGCGCAGACCGCACTCGGCGCTGCGGACGCCCTCATGGCGGGTGATCGTACGGCCTACGCGGTTTGCCGGCCGCCGGGGCACCATGCCCGCAAGGACTCCGCAGGTGGTTTCTGCTATCTCAACAATGCTGCCATCGCCGCCGAACACATGAAGCCCCGTTTCCCGCGCCTGGTGATTCTGGATACCGACATGCACCACGGCCAGGGTATCCAGGAAATCTTCTACGATCGCAGCGACGTGCTTTACATCTCCATCCACGGCGACCCTACCAATTTTTACCCGGTGGTCACCGGTTTTGAAAATGAGCGCGGCGAAGGCGAGGGTTACGGCTACAACATCAACATGCCCATGCCCCACGGTTCATCTGAAGAAGATTTTTTTGGCAAACTCGACGAGGCCCTGGCGGCCATCCGGCTGTTCCAGCCCGACGCCCTGATCCTGACCCTGGGCTTTGATATTTACAAGGACGATCCACAGGCCAAGGTTTCGGTGTCCTCAGAGGGGTTTTGTCGCCTGAGCGCGCACATGCGCCAGCTTGGCCTTCCCATGCTGGTTGTTCAGGAAGGCGGCTACGATCTCGATACGCTGAGCGAAAATGTTCAGCAGTTCTTCAAGGGCCTGGCCGGCTGAAAAAGCCTTATGAAGCGGGCGCGTAAACCTTGATGTTTTCGTGCCCTTCCGCTTTCAGATGCACGGCGTGCATCCGGCTCATGGTGCCGCGATCGCAATAGAGCAGATACTGGCGCTCTGGCGGCAACTCTCCCACCTTGCGGTTCAATTCATAAAACGGAATCTTCAGGATCTCATTACCGGTGAGTTTTAACGGAGAATGTTCCCCTTCTGCCGGGTGCCGCACGTCAATAATGACATCATTCACAGCTGGCGTTGTCACCAGATCCACGTCTTCCGGGGTGGTGGTGGTTGCAAGCAGCTCATGAACCGGCGTTTCCTCACGGGCCTCAATAGCCTGCGACAGGACCAGAGGATCCATTGCTGCCTCATCTGCCTCCACCCTGCTCAGGCGCGCACGGGTGGCTGGCTTCCGGGATATCACACCACAGTATTCGGGCATGTTTCGAGCGTAGGGTTCTGTACCAATTTCCCGGGCAATGTTGATGATGGATTCCTTGTCCATGGCAATCAGCGGTCGCAGAACCACCACTTCGCTGGCCCGGTCAACCACGTTCAGGTTAGTCAGGGTCTGGCTCGAAACCTGGGCCACCGCGTCGCCGGTTACCAGGCCAACGGCATTGTTATTTCGGGCGATTTCGCTGGCGGCCTTCAGCATTTGCCGCTTAAGCACCACCCCCCAATGCCGGTGACCCACCGACCGCATGATTTCTTCCACCACACCTTCAAAAGGCACGGATATAAATTTGGCACCATGGGATGCCCCGTAGCGATCCCACAGGTAGTGGACGACCTGGCGTACACCAACTTCGTGCGCCACACCACCCAGATTGAAAAACAGAAAGTGGTTACGAAGGCCACGGCGCAGCATGAGGTAGGCTGCAACCGAGGAATCATAGCCCCCGGACACCAGTGTCATCACATTTTCAACACTGCCCAGCGGGTAGCCGCCCAAACCACGATGCCTGCGATGGGCAATGTGGAAGCGCTCGCCCCGCACTTCAATGCGTACCTCCACATCCGGAGATCGCAGATCAACACGGGCACCAGTTGCCGACTGCATCAGCGCCCTGCCTACCGCACGCTGGACATCCACCGATTGGAAGTCATGTTCTCCGTGGCGCCGGGCACGAACCGCAAAGGACTTTCTGTCAAGCCGCCCCGAGAACGCCGCCACCGCTTTATCCGCAATATCCTCCAGGCTGACAAGCGGGAACTCAGCTATCTCCTGAATGGTGGAAATGCCGGGAATGCGCAAAAGTTCATCGATTACCAGGCCGTCCAGCCCCCGGCCCTCTGGCACTTCAACATCCACCCGGTCCCAGCTGCCGTCTACTATAATACCGTAGTCAAGCTGTGCCAGAAGTTTACGGATATTCTGGCGCAGGTGCCGCATCTGGCGCCGGCGGACAGGCTTACTCTTGATGGTAACCTCAGGGGCAGGACGGATCAGAAGTTTCATAAATGGGCGCTTGGTCGGATGGTGTATTATGGGTAAAACGCTTAGTGTAACGTTTTGACGCTACGCCTCAAAATCTGGCAATACCGCAACACTCGGGAGCTGTTCCGTACATGACTGAAACAACCATCAATGCTCTTGTATCACCTGAGGGCAGCCTGGAAATACTTTCCAATCACGAAGTCAATCTGCTCAAAGACAGAAGCGAAGGCGGCCTGTACCGGCTGTTCCGCCAGTGCGCTCTTGCCGTGCTCAACACCGGCGTTGTGACTGATGACTGCCAGGGCTTGATGGATGCCCACAAGGATTTTGATATACGGCTGATACCCCAGCCAAGGGGCCTGAAGCTGGAGCTGATCAACGCCCCGGCACATGCCTTTGTGGACGACGAAATGCTGCGGGCCATTCGCGAGCACCTGTTCTCGGTACTGCGGGATATTGTTTACACCCACTCAACGCCGCCTTTTGCCCGGATTCTGAAGAGCAACGAGCCTGCTGATCTTACCAATATGGTGTTTCACATCCTGCGGAACGCCAGAGCGCTTCAGACTGGCCGTCAGCCCGATCTGGTCGTTTGCTGGGGGGGGCACTCCATCAGCGATAAGGAATACCAGTACAGCAAGGAGGTCGGGCACCAGCTTGGCCTGCGGAAACTGAGCATTTGCACCGGTTGTGGCCCGGGCGCCATGAAAGGCCCCATGAAAGGCGCCACCATTGCCCACGCCAAGCAGCGGATAAAAAATGGCCGCTATATCGGCATCACCGAGCCTGGCATTATCGGCGCGGAATCACCAAACCCTATTGTAAACGAACTGGTGATTATGCCAGACATCGAAAAACGCCTGGAGGCCTTTGTGCGCTGTGGCCACGGTGTGGTCGTTTTCCCCGGGGGTGTGGGCACAGCAGAGGAAATCCTCTACCTGCTGGGTATTCTCTTACATCCGGACAATGCCGACCTGCCGTTTCCGGTCGTTTTCACGGGCAGGCCGGAAAATGCTGAATATTTCGAGATGATCGACAAGTTCATCCGTAACGCCCTCGGTGATGACGCCGCCAGCAGATACGAAATCATCATTGATGACCCGGTGCGTGTAGCGCAGACCATGAAAAGAGGCATGAAAAAGGTCGAGACCTTCCGGCGCGCCATGCAGGATGCCTATTACTTCAACTGGATGCTGAAGATCGATCCGGTCTTCCAGCTGCCCTTCGAGCCGGATCACGAAAACATGCTCGCCCTGGAGTTACACCGCGATCAACCCGTGCACCTTATTGCCGCTAATCTGAGAAAGGCATTCAGTGGCATCGTTGCGGGCAATGTGAAGGAAGGAGGGATGCGGAAAGTAAAGGAGAGGGGGCCGTTTGAAATCGCCGGGGATCCAATGCTGCTCAAGCCGCTGGAAGCCATGCTGGAACAGTTCGTTGCGCAGAACCGGATGAAATTGCCGGGCGTATCGGCCTATCGCCCGAGCTATCGAATTGTCAACACAGCAGCCTGAGCTGCTGTGTTGACATACAGCCCTTACTTGCCGCCGTCTGCTGGCAGGCTTGCGAAGTAGGCTGCGAGGTCGGCGATATCCTCATCGCTGAGGGCCATGGCCTGGCCCTGCATGATGGCAGCCTGGCCACCGCTACGCTGCTTGTCCTTGTAGGCCTTCAGGGAGGAGACCAGATACTGTTCGTGCTGACCCGCCAGGTTAGGATACATTGGAATCTGGGCAATCCCGTTCTGGCCGTGGCAGGCAGCACAAACGGCCGCTTTGGCCTTGCCTGCTTCCGCATCACCGGCAGCCGAGGATACTGCAGGAACAGCGGCGCTCAGTGCAAAAAGACCTGCAACAGCATAGTGTTTGAAATTCATTATGGTTAACCTCTCATCATCGTTTTAAGGTTTGCGAACCGGTATTGTGAACCGAACCGAAAACTGGCTGAACCTTATAGCACACACGTGCGATAGCGCAAATGCCATAGGTCAATGCGTTTGACTCAAAGCTCGCATTCTTTCACTTTCAGCCGGTTAGAGCGATTATACGATCAAAGATCAAATTAGAGATTATTTTACCGAGCGGAGACACCGTTAATGTCCGTAGAGGTCCAGGAATTTCCCTGTCGCGAGGGACATATGGGGCTGATGACCCTGAACTCCCCCGCCACAATCAATGCCCTGACTGAAGAAATGATCCTCACTATCAGGGACACGCTGGAACACTGGGCGGCGGACGAGCGCATCTGCCTTGTTGTGATACGAGGCGCCGGAGACAGAGGCTTTTGCGCAGGGGGCGATATACAGCAACTGTATCGATCATTAAAAGGCATTGAGAATCCCGAAGCAGCCTTCAGTGTTTTCCGCTATGAATATGCGCTGGACTACGCCCTGCACCGGTTTCCGAAACCGGTTGTCGGCATCGGCCACGGCATCATAATGGGCGGCGGCCTGGGCCTGTTTTCCGCCTGCCGTTATCGCATGCTGACACCAAGCGCCACTCTGGCCATGCCGGAAATTTCCATAGGCCTGTTCCCGGATGTTGGTGCAAGCTGGTTTCTCAACCGGCTGCCGGGTCGCCTTGGTTTGTTTATGGGCCTGACCGGGGCTCGTATGAATGTGACCGACGCACTGCGCGTGGGGTTGGCAGACATGGCTCTGCCTTCGGAGGATCAGCAAGGCCTACTCACGCAACTGCGTAACGAGCGCTGGAGTGGCAACACAGCAGCCGATGACAATCGCCTGTTCCGCTTGCTGCATCAATTGGAAACCCGGGATTACCATGCGCTGCCGGCCAGCCACCTGGAGTTGCACGAAAGAGATATTGCAAGGCTGTGTGCTGGCTCCAGCCTGACGGACATTATTGACCGGTTGCTGACGGCTCGCATCGACACTGACTGGTGGCAAGCCTGCATCAAAACAATGCAGGCGGGTTGCCCCGTCTCGGCATGGCTACTGTGGAATCAGCTCGGAAAAGCCCAGCAGATGTCACTCAAAGATGTGTTCCGGATGGAACTGGCCATGGTCTGGGAATGCGCGCGCAGGCCCGATCTTCTCGAAGGCATAAGAGCCAGGTTGATTGACCGCGACCAGAACCCGCAGTGGTCTTTCCCGCGTATTGAAGACGTGCCCCAGAGCGTTATTGACGCCCACTTCCTGCCCGTGTGGGACGATCAGACTGACCCCATGCAGCTGGAATAATACAGGGCTTCCACGCTGGTATCAGAACTCGGCCCCCGCCTGCACCAGCAACACTTCCAGATCCCGATGATTGCCGGCGCGGGCCACGTCCAGAGCAGTCGTGCCACTCTCTGCACGGAAGTTCACATCGGCGCCAGCGGCCAGAAGCATCTCGGCAGTCAGCAAATCGCCCGTTGCTACCACTTTCATCAGCAGCGATTCGCCATCCTGGCTGACGTTCACGTTGGCACCCGCTGCCAGCAGTACCTTGACCACAGACAACTCACCCTTCTCGGCAGCCCGCATGATTGCTGTGTAGCCTTGGGTATCCGGAGCATTCACTTTGGCGCCAGCGGACAACAGCAGGCGCACAAGCCGACGGTCGCCCTGCTCCGAGGCCACCATCAGGGGTGTAACCTGATCACTCTCCGCAAGATCCGGATTCGCTCCGCGGCTTAACAGGTACCACACAACACGGTCTGCCTGCGCGCGAACAGCCGCCATTAACGGGGTGCCAGCCCCGGTAAGTGTATTCAGAGGGGCACCCGACTCGATCAGATTGCCAACCGCTTCAAAATCGCCCTCTGCGGCTGCCTTATAAAGAGTGGAGCCTGAAGGGCTGTCAGCCTGCTGGCTCAGATTGGCCGGAGCTGCTCTGGATGCGCAGCCTGAAAGCATAGTTAACGCTGGAAACAGCAACAAAGTGGATAGCAGGATCGAAAACAGGAAGGAGCCGGTTCCCTTGGCCATAACGGGTAGTCTCTGAAATTTTATTCCGGCCTATTCTGAGCGGGTGGCGGCCACAATTAAATCGAGCGGGTCACAACTCTGGCCCGTTTTGCAAAAGTTCACGGACCACAGCACGCATGCGGTCTTCACCCTCGCGCTGGCCCGAGCACAAGCCCTCCTTGCGCAACTCAGGCCAGCTCCACCCTTGCAGTACCGACCGGCACCAGAGGTGCGCATCCTGATGCCCGCGAAGCCAAACCATCACGGCCGGTGCCAGGCTCAGTTCACGCAGAACCGGCAGAGTCAGCAAAAACCCCCGGTGCCCACCCCCAAAATTTTTCAGATCCCGGATGTCTGCCGTATCCGGCGAGAGCCCTGCAGGCAGATCGCTGGTCATATCCATCAACAACGCCGGCTCCAGGGCTTTCCAGCTCAGTGGCACCAGCACCAGCCAGTGCCGGGCCAGCCGCATACGAATCCGCTGAACCAGAGATTCTCCCTGCGCACTCAGGGCACGGATCATCTGCACCGGGTACTCGCCGCTGGTGGCCTCCTGCTGAAAACCAATGCGTGCAAGCGCCAATCCGCTGGTGGCCCAGAAGCCATAAAGATCGGCACTGCCGCCAAAACTGGTACCGATAAAATCCACCCCCACCTGGCTGGCATCCAGAGCCGCCGCTGCAACCAGGCTGCCACCGATTCCCCTGCGCCGGGCCTGTGCGGACACGGCAATGCGGATAATCCGTAAACCACGCTGGCTGGCCGCCTCCGGAAACCCGCTGTGGCTGGCCAGGGACTGAGGCAGAAGGTGCCCGCGGACCCGGCGCTTGCCGCTGGCTACCTGTTCTGCCAGAGCGTTACTGAGGCCGCCTTCCACGGCACCCCAGAGCACACCCAGGGTTTGCCCGTTAATCCGGGCCCGCCAACTCCTTGCAAGCGGGTCGTCCATCCACTGGCGAAGGTCGGCCGGGGTTGTCCGGTAATGAGCATTGACCAGCAGACCAAATGCGTCCGCAAGTTCCGCTTCGGAAGCCAGCCCGGGCTGCCAGGGCTCGATCACCAGATCTCCGGACCGCTCCACTGCCAGGTCATCCGGATTATGATCGGCCCCCAATAAAAACAGCCTGAAAATCAAACGTTCCAGGGGATCATGAGTGGCCCAGCGTACAGGCCTTGAGAGCGTCTGTGATTGCCACTGAGGTGTGGCCTGTTCAAGAATCTGCCGGAAACGAACGGCAAACCCACGCCCCGCCCCTTCATAACCATGGACGGTGGAAGCAAAAGCGACTCGCGGCCAGCCCAGAAGAACTCGCTTGAGCAGGGAAACGGGAATAGCCGCAGCTTCGTCTACCATGATCACTTCCGCTTCCGGTTTTTCACTGAGTAACTCCCGAATCGGCAGAAAGCGTAGCAGCGCGCCCGACCCGGTTACTATGCGCTCTTCCCTGGCATCCTGCACCTCAGCACCCAGGCTTTGCCGGGCGTGCTCGAACAGAGCATTCACATTAGCCCTTGATGGCGCTGTTACCAGAACCTGCCTGCGCCCCTGCTGCAGTAACTGTGCTGCAGCCATGCCCAGCGCCGCAGATTTGCCCCGCCCCCGGTCAGCAGTCACCACAATTGGCCGGCGCCGGCGCCCCAGCCCGAAGGCCACCAGCTTGCCGACCAACTCCTGCTGATCGGGAGTTGTGGCAACGGTAAATTCGGGTTTGAGGTTGGGCAGCTCGGGCAGTGCCAGGGCTTCTGACGAACCAATCTGCACCCGGATTACTGACGAATCGGCCGCCAGAATGCCCGCCATTCGCCTGGCAAAAGGATGTGGCTGGTCATGGTCCAGACCGGTTCTTGCATAATCCGGATCGGCAAAGTGCTCCCACTCCGCCAGCGAAGGCATCAGCCAGAACAGCAACCCGCCCGCTTTCAACGTACCTGAAAGCGCCGCAAACGCATCCGGCGGGTTCCCCTGCCAGCCATCCCATACGATGACTGATGTTTCCTGCCCCAACCACTGGCGGGCCTTGGCCGGGTCAATACTGGTAAGGCGATTATCGGGCACATCACCGGCAGGCCCGACCCATAGCCCGCCTTCTGCGTTAATGCCTGGCAGCAGCGTTTGCAGCCACTGCATGGCAAGCGCACGCGCGCCTTCCAGCAATACCAGCCGCCGATGTCCGGCAGCGGCAAGGCCGGACTGCAGCGAGCGCCAGGCGTCGGCATCGGGCACAGGAGGCACTATCCCGAAGGTCATTAACTGAGATCTATGCCGTGGGATTTCAGATCACCAAGAGCACAGTGTTCCAGAGCCGCCTGATGCGTGGCCCGCAACCGGACTCGCGGCGCACTGCCGGCTTCAAACGCTTCATGCCAACGAGCCGCACACAGGCACCAGTTGTCTCCCGCTTTCAGGCCCGGAAACCCGAACGCGGGCACGGGCGTACTCAAATCGTTGCCGCGGGCTTTGGAAAACTCCAGAAATTCGTCGGTTACCACCGCGCAAACCGTATGCGACCCATGGTCATCCGGGCCGGTGTTGCAGCAACCGTCCCGGTAAAAGCCGGTTTCCGGGTCGGTGCCACAGGTTTCCAGTTCTTCACCCAGTACGTTAATCGATTTTTCAGTTTGCATGCCTGTTCTCTCTGGCCTTGGGAGTTAGCGACGAGGCGAGACCTTATCCAAAATACGCTGTAAATACATCCATGTACGCTCGGCTCCGCCATCCATGGCTCCGCACGATTTTGGATAAGGTCTCGCCTCGTCGCTCTCCAACTATTGAGGTGGATTCGCCCAGTTAATCCGTCATGTTAACGGCACAGGTACCGCCACTACCAGTTGGCCAGTACAATAGCCCCATGCCGACAAACACCCCGGAACCCCACACCCTGGATCTTCCTGATTTTCTCACCGACGAGCAGCGGGCAATTATTACCGCCGGCTACGAGCACTCGGTGATCACTGCTGTGGCCGGCAGTGGCAAAACCTCCACCCTGGCCTGGCGCATTCGCTATCTGCTGCAGCAAGGTCACGATCCGGCCCGCATGCTGGTGCTGATGTTCAACCGCAGCGCCCGTGTGGATTTTGAGCGCAAGCTGCAAGAGGTGTGTCATCAGAGCGGCTTGGTGCTTCCGGAAATCCGCACCTACCACGCCATGGGGCTGCGGCTGTATAAGCGCTTTGTACGGGAAGGTTACCTGCCTGGTTTTTCGGAGAAAATTCTGACCGAGCAGGAAATCAGTTTCCAGGCCTGGTTGTTAACCCGTCGGCTGGCGCCGGAAGAACTGGCGGATGAAATAAAGCGCAACAAGAAGGATTTTGTTGAAACCGCAACCGGGTTTATTGATCTGGTGAAAACCACCCTGTCGCCCGCCGAGATGGTATTTGAAGAGTTGGGTTATTCACAAAAGCACCGGTACCTGATTGATTTATTTCACAGTTTTGAACAGTGGCGCAAAGAGCACAGTCGGATCAGTTTCGCCGACATGCTGTACGAGCCGGTCATGGCCATTCACCAGAACCCGCCCCTGCAACGGCTGGTGGGCAACAAGATGGATCTGATTCTGGTGGATGAGTACCAGGACACCAACGAGATTCAGCACTTGTTGCTGCGCTACGTTGCCGGGGACCGTGCCCGGGTAACGGTCGTGGGGGATCCGGATCAGACCATTTACGAGTTCCGGGGCGCAAAGCCCGAGTTTATTCTCAAACGCTTCAGTGACGAGTTTGAAAGCCCGCTGGAGCAAACACTGAGTTATACCTTCCGCTATGGCCACCGCGTGGCACTGCTGGCCAACCATCTGATTTGCCACAACAGCGGGCGCAAGGATGTGCTGTGCCACTCCCACCCCTCCACGCCGGCTACGGAGATCACCCTGCACCGGGCTGCGAACGATGCAGAGGCGGTATTACAGATACTCGGGCGGGAAACAGGTGATGATCTTTCAGGTAACCTGGCGGACACCGCCATTTTGTTCCGGGTGTGGAGCCAGAGCGTGCCCATTGAGCTCAAGTTGCTGGCCCTGCAGATCCCTTATCGCATTGACGCTGGCAAAGGCGCGCTGTTCAGCCGCGAAGTACAGGCCATTACGGCATTGCTGAAAGTGGTTTCCGGAACGCTGGAAAGGCTGCCGGAGGACGATCGGCTTGAGCTGGCAAGACTGCTTCTGCGCTTCCCGCATGTCGGCCTCAAAGAATCGGAGCTGGAGCAACTGGCGCGTTTTCTTGCAGGGTTTACTTCCGCTTGGCATGAGCGCCTGCTGGCACTGGATTTTGGCGCCCTGGCTCCCATGGCTGCACGCAAGTTGCGTAAACTGGGTGAGATTCTGCAACAGTTGCGCGGTTATTCCGGCCCCGTTGCAGGGCTGATCACAGTCTATGCGGAGCACACCGACCTCTATGAAGGTGTTCGCAGCCTGGCGCTTACCCATGACACTGCAGAGGAGCGCATAGATACCATTCACGGCTTGCGCGAATACCTCAAAGGCCTGGATGTGGATGCTGAAGGAGCCCTTGTGCACCTCAAGGCACTGCGCCAGCAAGCCAGTGAAAAGCGGGCTGGCGGGGGCGTTCTGCTCTCCACCATTCATCGCACCAAGGGGCTGGAATGGTCGCGGGTGATTATTCCCGGGTTACAGGAGAAGTACCTGCCCCATAGCCCGCGCGCCCAGGACAATACCCGGGAGATTCTGGAAAGCGAACGACGCCTGCTGTACGTCGCCATGACACGCACCCGCAAAGCTTTGCACCTGATCAGCCGGCCAGAGAGCAACCAGCCCCATCTGGATGGTGATCAGGGCCCCAGCCGGTTTGTCGACGAATTCTGTTTTGATCTGGCCAATGAGTTCGGGCACTGGCTTGATAACCGGGCGCCCGATACCGACCGTTCCCTCAAGCTGGAAGCGCCATTAACGCCTGTTGGCTCCCGTTACGCAGCGCAGGAGGGTGTTGCCCTTGAGGGCAGGGCACTGACAATCGCCGGCAGCAAGTCACCCCTGTGGCACCAGCCGCGCCTCAATCACAGCATTTTTGGTATAGGTAGTGTGATCGCAGAAGACGAAAGCTCATTCGAAGTACATTTTTCCAGCGGCGAAAAAATGAACTTCAGTAAAAAAAGCGCACATCTCTATTTCAGCATTCCATCCCCGTGAAAGGTCAGACTATAGGGCCGGTCGAGGAACTGACACGTACATTCCCTGATGTAACATTAATTATCAATTCTTTGTTTTTTGTAACCCTTTAGCTTAAGTTACCCGTACATGCACACCCTGAACATTTCTATGATTCAGCCGTTGTAATAAAACCCGAACAGGAGGTTCTGCATGAACATCATGCGCCCGATCGCGATGGCTGCCATCGCCAGCACTCTTGCCGCGCCAGCCCTGGCCGAACGTAAAGAAACGGTATACATCAACCCTTTCGCCGCTTTTCAGCTTTTCGATGACAAGCGTGACCTGAGCGAAACCGGTACGTTTGGAGTGGGCCTGGAATACCGGTTTGCGCCCAACTGGGCGGTCGAGGCGTTATATTCCCGCGCCGATGCAGACCGGAAATACGTTGACGGCTCTTCAGAATTCGAAGAGCTCCGCCTGGATGCCACCTATTACTTTGCGCCCCAGGACAAAGCCTGGAACCCGTACGTATCCGTAGGCGCGGGCCATGCAGATTTCGGTGTCGGGGATACAATCAGCTATAACACCGCGGGTACTGGCCATGATGAAACCCGCGTTAACGTGGGTACCGGGTTTCGCTACAATGTAACGGATTCCTTAGCTTTGCGTGGCGACCTGCGCGAGTTTCACGGCATCGATGAAAGTACCTTTGACACCCAGGTATCTCTGGGTATCAGCTTTGCTTTTAACCGTACAGTAGGCACTTCGGCTCCTGCACCCAGGAGCCCGGTCGATACAGACGGTGATGGCGTGCCTGATGCGCGTGATGCCTGCCCTGACACGCCACGGGGTGCGGAGGTAGATAGCCGGGGCTGTGAACTGGACAGCGATAATGACGGTGTCGTCGACAGCCAGGATCTCTGCCCCAACACCACGGCGGGTGCCGTGGTCGATGAAACCGGTTGTGAAGGCGTAACCGAAACTATTGAAACCTTTACCATTGAGGTTCAGTTCCCGACCAACAGCTCTGTCATCAGCAATGCGTATGATGACGAGATTCGCCGCGTTGCCGATTTCCTGAGTGAAAACCCGGAAACCATCGTGGAAATTGCCGGCCACTCGGACAGCACCGGCGATGCCGGCTATAACCAGAGCCTGTCTCAGCGTCGCGCCGAAGCCGTTGCTGATCGCCTGACTGGCCCGCTGGGGGTAGATCCTGAAAAAGTCAGCGCCAGAGGCTATGGTGAATCACAGCCCGTTGCCTCCAACGACACTGCTGCAGGCCGCGCCCAGAACCGTCGGGTTGAAGCCCGCATTCAGGTTCGTCGCTGATTTAGCCTGAGCGCAGGTAAAAAGTAAGTGGAGTCAGAAAGGCGCCCTCGGGCGCCTTTCTGACTCAAAGACGGCTGTGTTGAGTCGGTGGAGTACCGCAAACCCTGACTGCGTCCAGCAACAGATTCCTGGGCGTCAGTGTGCGGGCACAAAAATGGCCAAGCCGCACCCTGTATCCCTGCTCTTCAAGAAAAACCGCGTAGTCCAGAACCATCCAGAGCTCCAGTGGTCGGCGAAACACATGCCGGAGCAGCTCATAGCGGCGAACCTCAGCGTGGCGTTGCATGCCGTGGGCGAGCCAGTAATCAAAATCGATGTTATCCGGCAGACGGAACTGTTTTTTCTCTGCGGCCCAATGGCAGAAGGCGGGGAACCCCTTGTGGATCAGCCGTGGAGAACACGAAGGCAGCGGCAGATAGTGATCGGCACCGCGAACAGCCCGTTGCAGGCCATCAAAGCCCAGCCGCCACTGGCTTAAGGTTGTCGCTTGCGCCCTGACGCCTGCCGGCGCGGTTACGGTTTCCCGCACCGCAAGGCGCAGATCATCGCGATGTGGCTTCAACCTGTTGTCATAGGCCCGTGCAAACTCAGAGAGTACCTCATAGGGGCCATCTGAAATCTTGTGGTAACAGCAGGGTGACACACTCAGGCGCGGCAAAGCCGCAGCAGCACCACGCCGCAGTAACTGCCGGTGAAGATCACCACAGGCATGCAGGGCTGCAACATGAACCTGGTCCGGCAAGCGCAGGCTCTGCGCCATCACATCCTGCCGGCGGATCTGAACGCCATCGCCGAAGCGGGCGGCCAGGCGATTACCGCTGGCCACCAGCTCCGGGTTCCATTCGTACCCTTCAGAGGGCTGCCGGCTCGAGGCCGCCAGGGTTCGGGACAAATGCCCCTTGCCACAGCACCAGTCAAGGGTGGCATGCTTCAGGGGTTGAAGCGCAGCCACAAAGGCACCCGCCTGTTCCCGCTTGCGCCCGGGCATGTCTGTTGCCCTGGCTTCCGGCAGTGTCGCCGCTCTGACCTCAGCAAGCCCGGGTGACAGATCAGGCAGGCTGGTCAGGCGATCGTACAGGGCCAGTTCCGGCAGGTGTCGGGAAGCCCTTTCGGCCAGCGCACCGGGTGCATCAGCCAGTGCATCACACTCCGCATCGGTAAGCTCTGCCAGCATGTGCGCCAACCCGGGATAGCTTTGAATCCAGCCTGGCCGACGTTGTGTAAACGGCGCCGGCTGCCAGATGGGCTGATGCTGCACCAGCCAGTCATTGAGCATTTGCCAGCGCGAGTAGTGGGATTCAGCTGGCTGCTGAACACTCACTCCTGATGGCGCCCCGGGCGGAAGGCATCCAGGCATACGGCGGGTTCCTCACCATCAATCACCTGGGCGATCACATCAGCACTGCCCGCCGAGAAGGTCCAGCCGAAGGTACCGTGGCCTGTATTGAGATACAGATTGCTGCGCGGTCCGCGGCCAATAATGGCAGGGCCGTCCGGCGTCATTGGGCGAAAACCGGTCCAGGTTTCTGCGGCACTGAGATCCGCGCAACCCGGATAGCGGGACTCCACGGATTTCCGGATGGTTGCGATACGCGCCTCAGGAATATCACGGTTGAAACCAGCCAGTTCCACAAAACCGGTGGCGCGCAAGCGGTCACCCAGGCGCGTCGACACAACTTTGTAGTTGTCGTCGTGGATCGTGGAAACCGGCGCCTTTTCCGGATTTTTCAGTGGCACGGTAATGCTGTAGCCCTTGATCGGGTATATGGGCAGTTTAAGACCCAGCGGCCGAACCAGTTCCGGCGACCAGCAACCGGCACTGATCACAAAGGCATCGGCTGCAAGGGTTTCTTGCTGACCAGTTTCGTTACGCAACAACACGGCCTCGACAGTCTGGCTATTGGCCTTCAGCCGCTCCACCTGAACGTTGTAACGGAACTGGACGCCTTTGTCCTGGCAGGCCCGGGCGAGACCCTGGGAAAACAGGTGGCAGTCACCCGTGCCATCGGTGTCATAACTCAAGGCGCCATATAACGGGCCATTGCGGGCCATGCCGGGTTCCGCCTCGTATACCTGCTCCGGTGTCAGCAGCCGGGACGCGATGCCCATTTCGTTCAATATCCGCTGCGTGCCCCGGTACACCTCCAGCTCGTCAGGCGTGCTGGCAAGGTGAAGCAGGCCACGGTGGCCGCCATCAAACGCCAGATTCAGTTCCTCTTCAAGCCTGAGAAAGCGTTCACGGCTGTGAATACCGAGGCGAAGCATGGCGCGTTTGTTCAAACCAAACAGGCCTGGTGACCAGGCATAACGCAGGGTAGACAACATGAATCGCACGGCATCCAGCGACGGTGGTAGCCGCAGTTTCAACGGACCATCCTGTTTGATGAGCCAGGGTAAGGCCTTAAAGACCATGCTCGGGTCCGCCCAGGGGTAAACCACACCGTAGGACCGCTGGGCGGCGTTACCCTTACTGGTTTCGTCCCCCGCGGTATCATGACGCTCAAGCACCGTAACCTGGTGCCCGCGACGGTTCAGTTCCCAGGCGGTGGTAACACCCACTACGCCACCACCAATAACGACAACGTGCATCCGCACCTCCATTTCTTATTAACCCTGTGGGGTAGCCTTTGGCTACGCGACACCCGCCATCAAGGAAACCCCGTACCAGTCACTGTAGGCCAATATACGGACAACTGATAAACTCGAAGCCAAGAATCCCCTTAAAGCAGTCAATATAACCGCCCGTATAGGAGCCTAGCAGCAGTTCATGAGTAAAAAACGTCGCGAGATTCCCGTATTCGATCACCCGATTATCGAGACCCATTGCCATCTGGATTACCTCAGGGACCGCCCCTTGCAGGAAACCCTTGAACAAACACATCGGGTGAATATCGAGCGGGTCATCACTATCGCCGTTTCACCAGGCAATCTGGCGCGCGTACGTGAACTCACCACTATGGCGTCCTGGCTTTACGGCACCCAGGGCATCCATCCCCATGAGGCGGAGAGCTACAACGATGCGGTCGAACAGGAAATCCGTACGCACGCCCGGGACGACGGAATCGTTGCGGTTGGCGAAATCGGGCTGGATTATTTTTACGATAATGCAGACCGTGGTGTACAGCGTGAGGTATTCCGGCGCCAGCTTCAGATTGCCTGTGACACCGACCGCCCGGTGGTTATCCACAGCCGGGATGCAGACGAAGACACCATCGCCATACTCAAAGAGTTTGAGCGGTCTCTCAAACGCCGTGGCGTCATCCACAGCTTCACCTCGGGCCCGGGTCTTGCAAGATATGCACTGGATCAGGGCTGGAATCTCGGCTTTAACGGCATTACCACCTTCAACAAGGCGGAAAACGTGCGGGATATTGTTCGTATGGCCCCCATCAGCCAGATTCTTCTGGAAACCGATGCCCCGTTTCTCACCCCCGTGCCCTACCGTGGCCGGGAGAATGCCCCCTTCTACCTGCCTTTCATAGCGGAAAAGATCGCCGAAGTGAAACAAATGCCACTGGACGACGTATTGATCCAGACCTATCAGAACAGCCTGAGAACGTTTTTCCCCACACAATGATCAAACGCATCCCCATCTCCGCACTGAGGGTCGGCATGTACATCACCGACCTGAACAACGACTGGATCCCTCACAATGTTCAGCGCAGGCGCGGTCTCATCAAGCGGGAAGAGACCATAGACAAGATCCGCAGGATGGGCGTGCGGTATGTCTATATCAATGCGGACAAAGGACTGGACACCCAGGATTCCGAGACAGTGGCAGAGGTGGACACTCGCAATGAAGCAGCCCTGCAACAGGCGGGGGAGCAAAAACCCGGCATTGCACCCCGTGTTTCGCTTAATGAAGAAATGCCCGCCGCCATGGCGATTCATGCGGAAGCCCAGGGGCTGGTCAATAATTTCATGAACAGTGCAAAACTGGGCACGCCTGTTGATGTTGCACCTATTCACAAGCTCGCGGACGAACTGCAAAACTCCGCGTCCCGAAACCCTAACGCCCTGAGTTGTCTGGGGCGTATACGGGAGAAAGATAACTACCTGCTTGAACACTCGGTAAATCTGAGTGTCCTGATGACGGTCTTCGGACAGTACCAGAAACTGCCTGCGGATATCATGCATCAAACCGTTGTGGGTGCCCTGCTGCACGATCTCGGAAAAATTCTCACGCCCGATGACGTGCTGCACAAGCCCGGCCGCCTTACGCCGGAAGAGTATGAAGTCATGAAACTCCATGCCCGGCACTCCCGCGACATTCTGGCTGCAACAGAGGGCATCGGCGAACTTACCGTCATCACCGCAGCGCAACACCACGAGCGCATGGATGGCACCGGCTATCCGGAGGGTCTCAAGGGCGATAATATTTCAGTTTACGGACGTATGGTAGCCATTGCAGATGTCTATGATGCGATTACCGCAGACCGCGTTTATCACAAGGGCCTGACGCCCTCGCAAGGTCTCAGGAAACTGCTGGAATGGAGTGGAGATCACCTGGATCCGGCGTTGGTCAAGGCGTTCATCCGCTGCATCGGCCTGTATCCGGTCGGGTCGCTGGTTTTACTGGACAGCGGGCGGCTTGGCGTTGTGGTGGAAACCAATGAAGAAGATCAGCGGCTACCGGTTGTGCGGGTGATGTATCACACCAAATTCCGCATGCCGATCACCGTAACGACCATCGATCTCTCGAAAGCCGGCAATCAGGACCGCATTCTGCGCACCGTCGATCCCGGGCAATACAAAATTGATGTGCGCAAATTTCTTGCCTGAAGCATTACTGCCGTATTGAAGCGCTCTGTCAATCAACCCAACGACAGGAAAACGCCCATCAGTACCGGCGACAGAAACGACAACAGAAAGCCCGAGGCAATCGCTACGGGTACGCAGCTGAGCCCACCACTGCTGCGGATAATCGGAAGTGTGAAGTCCATGGACGTGGCCCCGCCATAACCTATGGCCATGGCCGGCCGGGTACCAATCACCAGGGGGATGATGGCCAGAGCTATGATTTCACGCAGCACATCATTCACAAATGCCACGCCGCCCCATGCCGGCCCCAGGGCATCGCCGATCACAATGCCCGACAGTGAGTACCAGCCAAACCCCGAAGCCAGCGCAAGCACGTCATGCCACGGCAGCCCCAGCACAGGAACAAGAGCGATACCTGCCAGCAAAGAACTGATCACCAGCACCAGTGCGATGCCAAGACCCTGAGTATTCATCAGAAGTTTACGCAAAGACAGCCCGGCATTGCGAAGCTGCAGGCCGATCAGAAACAGCAGAAGCATCAGTGCCCCAGTGGCAACCTGCTCCGCCTGTGGCAGCTCCGGTAGCAGAAAGTAGCCCGACAGCACACCCGCCAGCACTGCCAGCAGGGGCCTGGCCGCTGCCATGAACAGGCGCACATACCCTGTTCCGCCAGAGGCTGCATCCCGGGGCTCCGGGGTCATCGGTCGCCAGCGGTGAAACAGCCACAGTCCTGCCATGTTGGCAACAAACAGCACGATCACCAGCATCGACATCTGTACAGCCATGGTACCGAGCTGATCCGACAAGCCCTCCATCTGGCCCAGCCCGAGCCCCAGCAGGGCCAGAATGAAGTACACCAGCGCCTCCACAAGATAGTGAATGGCCGTCATCAGACGGCGATTTTCAAGAGCCAGGGCAAAGCCCAGAAACAGCGGGGCAAGAATCAGCAATGCATCTGTGAGCATCAATGCACCGTTGAGTCGGAGCGATCCTGAACCAGCACCCAGGGTGCCACAACCACTGCCCACAGTTCTGCGTCACGATCATACCAGGCGCGGGCCAGATCCGGTGATACGTCACCGACATCGCCAGCAGCCAGCCATTGCTCGAACCGGGCCCGGTTATCGGCGGTGAGCTCAGAGGCCACATCCAGCAAATCCAGCGCCTTGCCAACACGCACGACCTGGCCCCGGGCGTAGTAGGTTTGCAGCTCGTGCCAGCGTATGCGGGAGGTTTCCAGATTAAGCCTGGCTTTGATTTCATCAATGTTGCGGGAAGAAGTCATGGCGGCCTTTTACAGTAATGGCAGAATAAACGGGCGGGAGCTTAACCGATCGTACAGTCCTGGTTCCAGATCCCACGAATTCTTTCGGCCAGCGTAAGCGGATCAAAGGGTTTGGGAATAACGCCCGCTGCCCCCTGTGCAAGGTAGCTCTCTATTTCGTCACTCTGCACTTTTGCTGTCATGAACACAGCGGGCGTTTCCGTATAACCCGGCAAATCGCGGATGGCCTTCAGCGTGGCAGGGCCGTCCATACCCGGCATCATCACATCAAGGAGGATCAGCTGGGGCCGGCATTCATCTATCTGCTCCAGCGCCTGAGTCCCGGATTCGCAGGTTGTCAGATCAAAACCACCAATATCCTCAAGTGCCAGCGCTGCGACGGTTCGGATATCCGGTTCGTCTTCAATCATCAGAATGCGTTCAAGAACCGTGTCTGGCATCGTCTGCGCCCTGTTCCTTGTGTTCAATTCCCAGCCTTCGCAGCAAAGTAATGCATTCCGCACTGCCTGCCTGCTCAGCCGCCAGTAGAGCCGCTGTTCTCATGACCAGTTTCGACTGGCTGACATTGCTTTTGCTTAGAAAATACACGGCACCGATCAGCTCTCTCAGATCCAGGGGCAAACGCCACTGCACCTTGATCCGGTTGCCCAGCCTTTCTGCCCAGTAAGCGATGGCCGAATCAATCTCTTCAAACTCGGGCGGCTCACCGCTTTGGTCGCAGTGGTTCTGCAACACTTTCAAGGCTGCCAATTCCCCGGCACGGCTCAGCAGGCCAGCCGTGTAATAGATCGCCGGCGTGTCACCCACTTTTCTGGCCAGCGCACGGGCAGCTTCAGCCACTCGCAACGCCTGTTCCTGCTCAAGCTGTGCCCGCTCTGCCAGGCGCGGGCAGGAAAGCTTGCCGGCAATATCCAGCGACAGGGCCAGCGCCTGATTCAGCGCCATCGCAACACCCAGCAGACTGATTGCCTCTTTCAGGGTTTTGATCGGCGTGCCAGAGCGACGAAACGAAGCGCTGTTCGCCACCTCCAGCATTTTTGCGCTCAGCGCCGGTTGCTTTTTCCATTCTTCAGCGAGCATGCCGGCATCCAGCTCATCACGTTTTTCCATGAGCGAGAGTATTGCCCCGGAATCGATCTGGCCGGGCAACTGAATTGGGGAATTACAGGCTGCCTCCATTTTTTCATTCAAGGTGGTGGAGGCGCCATCCAGATTGATTGCGGCAGGCACCAGTTCAGTCAGTCTCTGGTGCAGAACATCCACCTGAAACGGCTTGCTGATGTAACCATTGATGCGCAGATGCGCGGCTGCGAGGATGGAGTCGCGATCCGCACGGCCACTGATCATGATTACAGGCACATCGTTATCGACTTTTCGCACCGCACGAATAAGCTCAAGCCCGGTGCCATCCGGCAGATTCCAGTCTGTGATAACCAGATCCACACGCTGTTTCTGCCAGCCCTCGAGCGCATCTTCCACCCGGGTATGCTTGCGGATCGCGACCCCCGGGTAAGCAGCCGCCACAACGGTTTCCAGAAGGTCACCGATCAGCTCGTCATCTTCGAGTATCATTACCTGCATGGCGGTTCCTCAATGGCAACCGTAACGCCATTGCGCCCGGCCCGCTTGCGCTGATACAGGGCCTGATCTGCCGCCTCGATGGCCTTTTCACCAGACGCAAAGGCGTTCAGTGCCGCAACACCGGCGCTGAAAGTCACTGAAAACTCTTCATTACCTGCGTTAAACACCAGCCGCGCAAAATCCTGGCTCAGGGCCTCAAGCACTTCAACAGCTTTATCCAGCGAGCATTCAGGCAACACAACGACAAATTCCTCGCCACCATAGCGGCCAATGATATCGGTATTACGCAACCGGTGGCGCAGCAGGTTGGACAAGGCCTTGATCACCGTATCGCCCGTTGCATGGCCATAGGTATCATTGATCCGTTTGAAATGATCCAGATCGAGCATGGCGACCACCGAGTCATGGCCGGAACGGATACAACGTGCGTGCTCGCGATTCAGCTCGGTTTTTGCAAGCCCGTGTTTGAGAAGGCCTGTGAGGCTGTCAAGCGACACCAGCTTGCCAAGCTGGCGGGCACGATAGCAGCGTATTCTCGCGGTGCGTAGCAAAAACTCGTCGGATACCGGCTTGGTGACAAAATCATCACCGCCCCGGGCCAGAACGTCCAACTGAAGATCCCGGTCTTCTTCCGAGGAAAAGAAGATAATCGGCAAACTGACCCATTCTGCCTGGAATCGCAGCATCCGTGCCAGAACCGGGCCCTGGTAGTGCCCCATCTGTACATCCATGAACAGTATATCGGGCCGGAATTCGGCCAGCTCCGCCAACAGGCGAGACGGGTCATCAAGCGCCCTGACCTCCAGGCCGCCGCTGGTGAGAACCAGCCGGTAATGCTCAAGCAACTCCGGATCATCGTCAATGATCATCACCCGTCCGGTCAGTGTTGCCAGCCCCTCCGCAAGCAGTTGCTCAACGCGATCGGCCAATGCCGGAATATCCTGGGGTTCATCAATACAGGCATCCACGCCAAAACGGGCCAGCCGGTAGCGGGTGGTAAAATCATGGGCCTCGCTGAAACAGATTGCAGGGACGCTGTGCAGTCTCTCGCTCCAGCCTGCATTCTCATCCTGCAAAAGCGTGTCCCTCACCATGACAAGCTCCACATCCTCCATGCTTTCCGGCCAATCCTCCTGCGGGCCGAGACTGCGAAGCCGGTAACCATACAAAGACAAGCCTTGGGAAATCAGCTGCGCAAGTTCCTGGTCCGGTTCCTGAATCAACAATACTGGCTGCGCGCAGGTTTCAAACGCCCTGGGCTGGTGCCAACCCGTTGATACCGGCTCGGCTGAGCCCAGGAGATCGCCAAGACCGACAATCTGGCTTTCAAGGCCTGCCGCCAGCATGTGTGTCAGCTGCCGGCGAATCTGCTCACGGTCTGCCCCGAGAACAACCTTGTCTGCCAGAGGCTGGAGGGCAATTTCCAGCTTTCTGGCCTGTTCACCCAGCCTGGGAAACCCCATGGTGCCCGCAGAGCCAGCCAGGCGGTGCAGCAGCTGGCTGGCAGCAATCAGCTCGCCGACCGCTTCCGCATTCCGGGATGCATTGAATATACTGGCGACCAAACAATCAATTTCACGTATCGTTTTATCCTGAAAACGGTTACGCAGAGTCTCCAGTTTTTTGCGCACCTCGTATGAAGGACTGTGAGGCATAAAGGCTCTTGTTGGTTTGTCACGCACGAATGCTATGAATGTCGTTTCAATTACTGTTCAATCAAAACAAGTTTTTCTGTAAATAGCCAGACAGGAGCAGGTCTTGAGTCATATTTCCCTGGTTGTCCGCCTTGTCATCATAGTGATTGCCGGCAGCCTGACAGCGGTTGGTGCCGTTGTCTATACCGCTTATGGGGCGTTAGTGGAGGACTTTCAGGCCAATCTTTCTGCCCAGCAGGCAAGCGAAACAGCCAATGTTTCCAATCTTGTCAGTCAAAGCCTGGAACTTCGCCTCAGCGCGCTTGATCAATTCACCCCCCTGTTGGTTGATGATAACCGGCTATTGCCCCGAGACCGGCTAACAGAACTGCTGCGCAAACAGAAAAAACTGGCGGAGCTGTTTCCCCACAGCCTCGTTGTGATGTCTTCAGACGCCACCGCACTCGCGGAGAACGTTCATGTGCCCGGCAGAGTGGGCACCTGGTACGGCGACCGCTACCACGTAAAAGACGCCATTGAAGCCCGCCGTCCCATCATAAGCCGCCCCATTATAGGCCGGACGACGGGTGTGCCGCTGATGGTCTTTACTGCTCCTATTGAATCCAACAACGGGGAGCTTCTGGGCCTTCTGAGCGGCAGTTTGCGCATGGACCAGACACGGCTGATCCCTGAGTATATACGAAGCGGTGCCAGTGACGACTCATTGTTCCTGGTCGTCGATACCAGCAATTTCTTCTTTGTTGAAGGCTCTGGCGAAAGCCGGATGATCGAGATGCTGCCAGATCCCGGGGAAAACCTGCTAATTGATGCCGCCCTCTCAGGCATTCGCTTTGGCGAAGTGAAAGCCGAATCGGGGCAAACGCTGATCTATGCAACCAGCCACCTGCAACGTCTCGGGTGGCTGTTCATCCGTGCGGTGCCCAAGTCACTTGCAACGGCCCCGGCCATGGAAGCCTTTGACCGGTTTCTGCTGGCCAGCGCCGGCCTCACCCTCGGCATACTGCTATTAAGCTACGTGGCTCTCGGATCAACCACCGCAACATTGACCCGGATGACCCGGCGCATAGGCTCCATGATACAGAAGCCCGAATCTTCCCGGCGCCTCCGGGAGCAAGGTGCCCCGGAAGTGCGGGATCTGGCCCGGGCATTTAACCGTTTAATGGATGAACGGGATGCCACCAACCGCCTCAAAGACAATTTTGTTTCCAATGTCAGCCATGAATTACGCACCCCTCTGACATCCATGAACGGTGCCCTGAAGCTCCTCCAGTCCGGAGCAGCAGGGGAGCTTCCCGAGCGCGCCAGAGACATGACCGCACTGGCCCTGCGCAACGGTGAACGCCTGCAACTGCTTATCCGGGACATGCTGGATTTCAACAAGCTCGCCAGCGGCAAGATGCGCCTGAGTTTTCAGGCGGAAAACCTGCAGGATCTTGTTAGGGATGCGGTATGCAGTAACCAGGGCATGGCGCAGGAGGCGGGAGTCCGGTTAACCGCAAAGGAAATCCCCAAAACAACTCTGTACACAGACGGCCACAGGCTGCGCCAGATTCTCGATAACTTTATCAGCAACGCCATCAAATTCTCACCTGCGAACGGTCAGGTGAGTGTCCATGCCCGGCAGACCGGCGATAACCGGCTGCGCATTACTATCAGCGATCAGGGGCCCGGCGTGCCGGATGATTTCAAAAACGAGATTTTTGAACGCTTCGCGCAGGCGGAAGTGGGCACCACAAGGGCAAAGGGTGGCACCGGCCTGGGGCTGACCATCAGTCACCAGCTTGCGGAGCTCCTGAACGGCAGTGTCGGGTTCTATAACAACAACGGCGCGCATTTCTGGGTGGAACTGCCCATGGGCGACCCTGAAGCAGACGAGGCGGCGAAGGTATCATGAAAGCACCCGACCTACCTGAAAATGAAAGTGCCCGGCAGGCGGCACTGGACCAGCTGCGGATTCTCGATACCCCGCCTGAAGCCCGCTTCGACCGGCTCACCCGCATGGCCGCCAGGCTTCTGGATGCCCCCATTGCGCTGATTTCCCTGATTGACCACGACCGTCAGTGGTTCAAGTCATCTGTCGGCCTGGATGTCAGTGAAACCCCGAGAAGCCTGTCATTTTGCGGTCATGCCATTTTCGACAAGGAGCCGCTGGTCATCGAAGACGCGCGCCTGGATGAACGCTTCCACGACAACCCGCTGGTGACCGGCGACCCGAGCATCCGGTTCTACGCAGGCATGCCCCTTCACACTGCCGATGGCCACGCCCTGGGCACCTTGTGCGTTATCGACCGCAAACCGCGCACACTTGGCAAAGAGTGCCGTCAGTACCTGCGCGACCTGGCCGACTGCATCGAGGAACAGATCAGTGCCCGCAAGCTGGCTCTGCACTACCGGGAACAGGAGCTGCAAAACCAGAATGACTCGCTGGTCATGCTCAAACAGCTTGTCGACCTGGTGCCCGGAGGGCTGTATCAGTTCCGCCGGTATCCGGATGAAAGCATGAGCTTTCCGTTCACCAGCAAGGGGGTCGAGCGCTGGTTTGGCGTAACGGAAGAGCAGGCCCGGGAGAGCGCGGCCGAGCTTTTTGCAATGATCCACCCGGAAGATACGTCTGCCGTAATGGCTTCCATTGAGGAGTCCGCCCGGCAGCTGAGCACCTGGTCCATTCAGTTCCGGATATGCGACAAAAACGGGCAGGTACGCTGGGTTGAAGGCAATTCCACACCACAGAAACTCCCGGATGAAAGCATCATCTGGCACGGATACATGGAAGACATCAACGACAAAATGCAGGCTACGGTAAAGCTGCAAGAAAGCGAACAACAGCTCCGCCGGCTGTTCGAACTCGCCCCCTCGGGCATTGTTCTTGCCGACTATCGCAGCGGTGCCATCATTGATGTGAACGCCTCCATGCTGAGATCAACGGGCTATCGTAAAGAGCAGTTCCTCGAACTGGACTACCGCCAACTGCTCGCCCCCAGTCATCTGTCGTTGCGCGCTGAAATTCTGAAACAGCTGCAAGAAACCGGCTACTTTGGCCCTGTAGAGCAGGAGATGATTGACAGCAAAGGCAATTTTTATCCTGCCATTGTGCACAGCATGCTGATTCGTGACGCTGTCGATCGCAAACTTTTATGGGTCCTTGCAGAAGATATCTCCGAGCGTAAAAAAATAGAGCGCATGAAAAACCAGTTCGTTTCTACCGTCAGCCACGAACTGCGTACACCACTCACGTCGATCACAGGTTCCATAAGCCTGCTGGCCAGCGGCGCCGCCGGTGTTTTGCCTCCGAAAGCGCACAGTATGATGGCCATTGCCGAACGTAATACGAAGCATCTGGCCTCACTGATCAACGACTTGCTGGACATAGAAAAACTGGTAGAGGGCAAGCTGAGCCTGGAGTTGCGGAAACAGGCGCTCGCGCCACTACTGGAGCAGGCAGTTTCTTTAAATGAGCCCTACGGTGCGCAGCGTGACGTCACACTTGCTCTGTCCCCCGATACCCCCCGGACAGATGTGGTGGTAGATAGCCAGCGGCTGCTGCAGGCGCTGAACAACCTGATATCCAACGCCATCAAGTTTTCCCCGGCGCCGGGCCAGGTTGAGGTTTCAGCGCAGCTGCATGCGGATGTGGAAAAACCGTTTGTTTCCATTGCCGTTGTCGACAACGGCGAGGGAGTTCCGGAGGCCTTCCGGGACCAGATTTTCAATCGTTTCGCCCAGGCGGACAGTTCCGATACCCGCAGGCAGGGCGGAACCGGCCTGGGGCTGGCAATCACGCGGGAACTGGTTACGGCCATGCATGGCGAGGTCGGTTTCGACTCGGTGCCGGGACAGGGTTCCACTTTCTGGATACGCCTGCCGGTGGCCGGTAACTATACGCCATAATAAAAACCGGCAGCCTTTATTCAGACTGCCGGTTTTCGTTTTCAACCAGCCAAACGGCTGGATCAGGCAGATTTAAGCATCTCTCGCACCACATAGTGCAGGATGCCACCGTGGACGAAGTACACCGCCTCGTTGGCCGTATCAATCCGCGATTTCAGATCACAGCTTGCGGTGGAACCGTCCTTGTAGGTTACCGTCATGGTCAGGGTCTGGCCCGGTGTTATGTCACCAGACAAACCATTGATGCTGATGGTTTCCTCACCGGTCAGCTTGAGGCTCTTGCGGTCCGTACCTTCCGGGAACTGCAGTGGCATTACGCCCATGCCGATCAGGTTGGAACGGTGAATCCGCTCGTAGGATTCCGCCACGACCGCGCGCACGCCCAGCAACCGAGTGCCCTTGGCCGCCCAGTCGCGGCTTGAGCCGGTTCCGTATTCCTTTCCGGCAATCACAACCAGCGGGGTTCCCTGCTCCTGGTACTTCATGGCGGCATCGTAGACCGGCATTTGCTCCCCGGTGGGCACAAACTTGGTGAAACCGCCTTCAACACCGTCCAGCATTTCGTTGCGGATGCGCACGTTGGCAAAGGTGCCGCGCATCATCACTTCGTGGTTACCCCGGCGGGAGCCGTAGGAGTTGAAGTTTTTCGGCTCTACTCCGCGCTCCTGCAGGTACTTGCCAGCGGGGCTGTCAGCACTGAAGGAACCGGCGGGGGAAATGTGGTCGGTGGTCACCGAATCCCCCAGCAGGGCCAGAATATTCGCGTCCACAATATCTTCCACCGGGTCCGGCTCCGGGCCCATACCTTCAAAGAAGGGCGGGTGCTGGATGTAGGTGGAATCTTCCGACCAGGTGTACACCTTGGTTTGCGGCACTTCTATGGCCTGCCAGGTGGCATCGCCGTCGAACACCGCGGCGTATTCGGTGCGGAACATGTCGGTTTTGACTTTTTCCACCGCCTCGGCCACTTCCTGCTGGCTCGGCCACAGGTCTTTCAGATACACCGGGTTGCCATCCTGGTCCTCACCCAGCGGGTCTTCCGCCAGGTTCAGCCGCACGTTGCCAGCCAGGGCGTATGCCACTACCAGGGGCGGCGATGCCAGCCAGTTGGTTTTCACCAACGGGTGAATACGGCCTTCAAAGTTACGGTTGCCAGACAGCACCGAGGCCACAGTTATATCGCCATCGGTAATGGCTTTTTCTACCGCATCCGGCAGCGGGCCGGAGTTACCGATACAGGTGGTGCAGCCGTAACCCACCAGGTCAAAACCCAGCTTGTTCAAGTCGTCCTGGAAGCCACCCGCCTCCAGGTACTCGGTAACCACTTTGGAGCCTGGCGCCAGAGAGGTTTTTACCCAGGGTTTGGTTTTCAGGCCTTTGGCCACGGCTTTGCGGGCCACCAGGCCAGCCGCCATCATCACACTGGGATTGGAGGTGTTGGTGCAGGAAGTAATGGCAGCAATCACCACCGCGCCCGGGTCCAGACGGGTATCCTGCCCGTTGAGGGTCAGCTCCCGGCTGCAGGGATGACGATAGCTCTTATCGACACCCACGGCGGTCTGGCCACCTTCGGACTTCAGTTGGCTCTCACGCTTGTCTGGCCCGTCCGAGGCTTTCGGACTGCCTTCGGCGGTTTCCATCAGCAACTCGAACGCCGCTTTCATGTTTTTCAGGGCGACCCGGTCCTGCGGGCGCTTGGGTCCGGCCATGCTGGCTTCAACATCGCCCATGTCGAGCTCAAGAGTGGCCGTGTAAACCGGCTCATGGCCCGGCTCACGCCACAAACCCTGGGCTTTGGCGTAGGCTTCCACAAGCTCGATCTGCTGATCGTCGCGACCAGTCAGCCGCAGGTATTTGAGGGTTTGCTCATCCACCGGGAAGAAGCCGCAGGTTGCGCCATATTCCGGCGACATATTGGCGATGGTGGCACGGTCTGCCACGGGCATGTCTTTGAGGCCATCACCGTAGAATTCCACAAACTTGCCCACCACGCCTTTCTTGCGCAGCATCTCGGTAACGGTGAGAACGAGATCCGTGGCGGTGATGCCCTCTCGCAGTTTGCCGGTGATCTTGAAACCCACCACCTCGGGTATCAGCATGGAGACCGGCTGCCCGAGCATGGCGGCTTCGGCTTCAATGCCACCCACACCCCAGCCAAGAATGCCCAGGCCGTTAATCATGGTGGTGTGGGAGTCTGTACCCACCAGCGTATCCGGATAGGCAATGGTTTTATCGCCCTGTTCCCTGTGCCAGACGGTTTTGCCAAGATATTCAAGGTTTACCTGATGGCAGATACCGGTTCCCGGCGGCACCACGCGGAAGTTATCAAAGGCTTGCTGGCCCCAGCGCAGGAATTCGTAGCGCTCCTGGTTGCGCTCCATTTCGATGGCAACGTTTTCTTCAAAGGCTGATGAAGTGCCGAACCTGTCGACCATTACCGAGTGGTCAATAACCAGATCCACAGGCGACAGCGGGTTGATCAGCGCGGGATCTCCACCTGCCTTTTTAACCGCCTCGCGCATGGCGGCCAGATCCACCACGCCGGGCACGCCGGTAAAGTCCTGCATGAGAACCCGCGCCGGGCGGAACTGGATCTCCGTATCCGAGCGCTTGTCTTTCAGCCATTGCACCATGGCATCTACGTGGCTCTGATCCACGGTTACGCCGTCTTCATTGCGCAACAGGTTTTCCAGAAGTACTTTCAGGGAAAAAGGCAGGCGATTGATGTCGCCGAGGGACTCTGCCGCTTTCGGCAGACTGTAATAATGGAAGGTTTTACCGCCAGCACTCAGGCTGGTGAGTGTATTCAGGCTGTCTTTGCCAAGGCTGTCATTCGTCATAAATTGTGCCTCCGTTCTTCGTCATGATCCGAGCACTTTTACAAGTTCCGCTGCGACCGCAAACAATCAGGCTGGCGCAAAACTCAGGGAATGTGAAGTCTTATATAACTATTGCATCGAATAATTATAGTTCAACCTCACTCCCGTGAATGTTCGCAATTCATGGCCCGAATACCACACTGCGAACACAACCACGACAATCTGCCAAAGGGTTTGCTGCGATTGTCCCGGACATCTGGCATGATTGTAACTCCGCTTTCTGACGGATCAGGACAAACACCTACCGTGAAACACGATTGCCACTACCACCCGGGCGACCCTGCCAAATGGCACTGCGGCGAATGCCAGATTCACTACTGCGCGCGCTGCATGCCTGATGCGGATACCCGTCAACGCCGAGCTCTGTGCCCGGGGTGCAGTAAAGCCATGCGGTATCTGGGAGCCGCCACAGAGATCGTCCCCTTCTGGAACCGCATTGGTTCGTTTTTTCGCTACCCGTTCCACACGGATCCGCTGATCGTCATCGCTATCTGCACACTGGTCCCTCTTTTTGCACCCGCCAACCTGATCGGTCTTATCGTATGGCTGGTGCTCGCTCTGGCCCTGTTCAAATACACCTACGCGGTGATCAATCATACAGCGGAAGGCCACCTGACTCCTCCATCCGTATCGGTTGCCTTCACCGGCAGCGGGTTCAACGTGGTTATACTCCAGTTGCTGGTGTTCATTGTCATGGGCGGCCTGGTGGCCTCAGCCGCCATGCTGGGCGGCCCCTTGCTGATGCTGCTTGCATTGGCATTTGTGGTACTGGCATTGCCTGCCAGCATCATGATACTCGCCATGGAGCGGTCGGTGACCGCTGCGGTCAACCCAATGAACCTGGCCGTTCTGATGTCCCGTATTGGCACGCCCTACTTCCTGCTTTATGGCTACCTGATCCTGCTTACCCTGGCCTCCGGTGTGGCCCAGGATTTTGCCCACAATCACTTTCCTTTCTGGTTTTCACAGCCTTTGTCCGGTTTTCTGAACAGTACCTTCACCCTGATCCTGTTCAATATGCTGGGCTACCTGTTGTTCCAGTATCAGGAGGAGCTGGGATTTGCCTCGGATATTCAGGGCGACACCGATGGCATGGATATGCATCAGCGGGATCGCAGCACGCGCTTTGACGCCGACATTGATATGAACCTGAAAGATGGAAATTACGACCGTGTTCAGAGCATGCTGAAAGAGGCGCTGAAGCGGAACCGGGAGGACCCGCTGCGTATCGGCCAGCTCCACCAACTGCTGGTTGCCCGAAACGATGCGACGGAGCTTTACCAGTATCACCCGAGGATCCTGGGCTGGCTGGCCGACCGGAACGATAACGCGGGCATAGCCAGGGTTCTGGCCATGCTTGAGGAAGCCGAGCCGGGGTTCAAGCTGGATGACCCGGAGCTGTCCGTGCGCTGTGCCCGCTGCCTGTATCAGCGGGGGCAATACAAGCTGGCTCTAAAACTGCTGCAGGACTTCCACAAACGTTTTCCGGACAGCGAAGAGCTGGCTCCCGCCTATTTGCTGGTTGCACAAACGCTGGCAAACGGTCTGAACCAGTGGGAGAAGGCGACAGCGTTTCTGACGTTTATCCAGAAGCGTTGCGCGAATCACCCGCTGCATGAACAAGTGCCGGTGTTTCTGGAGCAAGCTGAGAAGAGAGAGTTGCTCAAAGGCCCAAAGGCGTCATTCTCACTGGCAGACCAGGGAAGGTGAGGGGAGGCCCTCCCGGCTACCGCCAAACTTAGCCAGCCTGAAGCAACTGCCGGTAGTGCCGGGCTTTCGGTGCCATTTGGAGCTTTTCAAACTCTTCTGCTAACAGGCGACACGCCTCTGCAGTCAGCAGCGGATCATCCGCTCCACGCAGCCGCTCAAAGGCTTTCTCTGCCGCCTTGAGATCGTGCTGCTTGAGACTGGCGAACAACACCCGGTTATGGTCTTCTGCCGCAAGGGGATTATGGCCCTCCCCTTTGCTCAGGTATTCCTGCCACACGGAAATCATCTGCTCCGGCTGGCGGCGACTCAGGGCATCATTCATCAGCTCCCGGGTGCGGTTCCGATACTCTGGCAAGTCCGGTCGGAGTTTGGCGAGATGGTATAGGTGCTCCAGCAGTATGGGCCTGTCGGGATAATTCCCGCGCAAAGCTTCAAACTGCCGCCGGGCCAGATCGAAATCCATCCTGCCCAGGCTTGCCATGGCCTGGGCGTAGCCGGCTGTGAAGCGTTCGTCCTTTTCGTCCTCTTCCGGCTCAAAAAACTCCTCGCGTACCTGCAGCCAGCTTTTGCCCAGCAGCCAGACCAGCCCGGCACCAGCCAGCAGGCCGCCAGCGTGGGCCATGTAGGCAATACCGGTTGCACCGGCGTACCAGTAGTCGTAAATTTCCTTGCCCAGCCACACCGGGAGTATGGCCAGAGCAGGCGCCCGGAAGTAGTTGAAGTACACACCGATGAAATAGAAGAAGCGGATTTTTTTCAAGCCGTAGATGGCCACGTACATGCCCATCAGCCCGGAGATCGAACCGGAGGCCCCTACAAGCGGTACATGGCTGCCCGGCGAGAACAGGGTGAAAACAACACCAGACAGCGCACCGCAGAGCAGATAGGCCAGCAGATACCGGCCCGGGCCGAGGGCTTTTTCAACGGTAAAACCCAGCAGGAACAGGAACAGCAGGTTACCGACAATGTGCCCCCAGCCCCCGTGCAGGAACTGGTAGGTAATCAGCGTGTATAAGGACAGTTGCGCGGGAATCAGCCCCAGTTGTTGCGCACTCAGGCGCTGGATGTAGGTTTCTTCAATAAGGCTCCTCTGCTCCAGCCAGTGTCTTCGCTCAGCGGGCGCCCAGATCACCTCGCGATTTTGCAGCAGGTACTGGTAAAACTCGCGATCCATGAGCAGGCTGACGGAAAGCCAGAATTCCTCGTCATCTTCCCGCAACTTCTGGAACTGCCGAAGCTCGAAAACCCGGTCTTCTTCACCGTCAAAGCGGATTTTGCGCTGCAGATAATCCTCATAGGCGGGCCCTTCCAGTGCCGGCAACCCGGAATCCATATAGGTATCGACTGCCTGTTCCAGCTTGCGGCTGTCTCCCCCCTGGTAAAACAGGGAAACCAGAATGCAACTGAGCATCAGTCCAAGAGTAACCCAGGGTGGGTGCTTCCAGTTAACGGCGTTCTCGGCGGGAATTATCAACATGGGCGGTCACAATTCATCATAATCTGTCCCTGAAATGGTGTTTTCTATCATATCAGTGTCTTGTTTTGGCGCTTAAATGGCTTTCAGCGCGAAGGTTATTTCTAGACCTTCCGCCAATTGCCGTTATTCCCGCCTCCGCTGATAGTGAGCCGGAATAACAAGAAAAACCAGAGACCTGGAACAAGGATACTGCAGATGACCATACTCGTACTGGAGAACCCGGAGCTGATTGCCAAAGCTGTCCTGGCATCCGGTTTTAATGCGACGACCTTTCCGGCCCAGACCGCTGAAGCCATACGCCCGCACCGGATGAGGTTTCACTACAGTTTCAACAAGCACACGCTGGAGAGCTCAGACAGGGCGATTATCCGCCAACATGCTGCCTATCTGAGGCAGCACCCGTCCATCAATATCCGGATACATGGTCATGCTGATAACTTCGGTGCCGAGGACTATAACCGGTTTTTGTCACGACTGCGGACAAACGCTGTCGCCAGACTGCTCATTGAAGAGGGGGTTTGCGAATCACGCCTTCTCACTGCCAGCTGGGGGTCAGCCCGCCCCTTCACAACGCCGGATGACAGGGCCGCTAACCGCCGGGTTGAGATTGAATATCTGACCAGCGAGATGGCAAAAGCTCTCTAGAGAAGCAATGGCCGGGGCCGGAATGGTTGGGTTGGCCCCGGATTCTGTGGCTGGCACCGTCAGCCGTATACGCTCCAGACATTCCAGAGCAGAAGAATCGCGGCTGCCAGAATGGCCAGCCAGGTCAGCACTATGCCAAGCGCCCGTGCTTTATGCTCGCCGCCATGGCCACTAATCATGCCCCAGGCATGGAGAATACGGCCCACCACCAGAGCCATACCTGTCCAGTAAACAAGGCCGCTCGCCACACCGTTCAGCTCCGCGATACCCAGCATGATAAGACCCAGCGGTGCATACTCTATAAGATTACCGTGGGCCCGGACGGCCGCCTCAAAATCACGATCGTCGGTTGTGCCCAGGGCTTTTTTGTACTTCAGGCGGAATCTCACCACCTGCACCGATAACACCAGCAGAAGAATACCGAGTACGGCCGCAAACACTCCGGTAACAGGTACAATCATGTTCAGCTCTTCCTGATTTTGCTGACAATCGCCAGCAGTAATATTGCACCCACTGTGGCGGTTACCAGTTCGCCAACTGCGCCCTGCGCCGCAAGGCCCAGCAAACGGAATACAAAGCCGCCAAGGAAGGAACCGACGATACCAATACCAATATTAGCCAGCACACCGAAACCACGGCCTTTCATAATCAGACCGGCGAGCCAGCCGGCTACACCACCAATAATCAGGAACAGAATCAGGTTCATCTTTTGCCTCTCTTGTAGCGGGGATTCCATGAAGCATTCATCGAAAAGCGCAATCAGACTCGCAAAGACTGCCCTGTTTTTGCCCTTGTTTCAACCACTTCGGCCAACGAACGCTCGACCTCAGAGAGAGGCAACGGCTGCTGTCATCTGTTGGTGGCAACGTTCGATCAGAGCGGGAACATCATCAGTGGTCAGGCCTGTAGTTTCCACGGGCGGCAAAATCCGGACAGCAACAGGTTCCCGCTTACCGAGCCAGCTCACTGCCTTGTTCCGGTATTCTGCGTTGCAAACCATGACAATCGGAGCACCGGATGCCACGGCCGCATAAAAGGCCCCTTTTTTGAATTTCTGCACGCCACGGCCTTTGCTGCGAGTCCCTTCCGGGAATACCCACAGGCTTTTGTTGTCCTGAATAATGGCATCGCTGGTGGCCTGCATAACAGCAACAGCCTTACGGGAACGAGAGCGGTTCAGCATCACGTTGCCTCCCAGCCAGAACACAAGCCCAAATCCGGGGAGCCACACGAGCGCTGATTTACCAACCGTAACCGTACGTGGAGGCATCAGATCACCCATTACAAACAGATCATCGTTGTATTGATGGTTGGCAATGACCACAACCGGTCGGTCTTTTGGCATGTTCTCTGCCCCCTGCAGGGGCCGCTTCATACCCAGTATTACCCGGCCAACACGCGCCATGGTCCAGCCCAGCAGCCGGTTGTTGTCCGGGTTGAACGGCCGGAAAATATAAACCGGTAACGCCAGGAAGCAGATCACAGGAACACTCAGCCAGGCCAGCAGACTTCTTGCAACATCCATACGGAAAACTCTGAAACAGGATTTTGGCGCACAAGTGTACGCCAGATTTACAGACCTGCAACAGTGTCAATTTCCACTGGCGGGCCCTGGATACTGCCACCCTCTGCATGAGCCTCCACCACATACCGGAGCGGGCCTCCCGCATCCATGCTGTTGAATGGATAACAGGTAACCAACAGCAGCACATTCCCGGGCAACGTTTGTGTATCAATGAACTCCGAGCGGCTATCCACAATTCGTGTTTCGTGTACCCGATAACCCTGCCACCGGCCGTCCCGGCGTTGCAACCGGAGCTCGTCACCTTGTTCCAGGTGTTTCAGGGGCCGGAAATGTGTATCCCTGTGCCCCGCAATCACCACAGCACCCCGCTGGCCATAGGCTCCCATCATCTGACCTGGCCCGAATGCCAGGCTTTCGCCATGGACGCCGGCCAGTACAATCATGGAATCGCCCACATCCGGCATAGACAGCTTTGCAACAGGCCAGGTATCTGCCCAGGGCCATGGCCGTGCCTCCGTCTGCCGAGCCTGGCTTTCAGCCCAGGCAATTTCCAGCAATTCCTGGGCTACCACCGCTTTTAACGGAACCCAAAGGCCGAACACCAACAGGGTGGCAGAGCTGGTTATAAGCAACAGCAGTAAACGGCTCATGGGTACGCCCGCCTTTGCAGCAGCATCATCGCAGCACCGAGCATCAAGCCAAAAAAACCCAGGGCAATCAGCAAAGGCGCGAAAGTAGCCGTTTGTGGGTAGCGCGCCAAACCGGGCTGGCTGCCAGCGGGTAACAGAGTCGGCAGATGATCCCGCACCAGACGGGTCTCTGCAGCACGAGCCGGCGTTTTATCAACCGCCACGAAGCTGGTAAAAGGCGACATCAGACTGTGCTTAACCGCCAGTTCAGTGATCTGTGTTTTGGCCGGTTCTTTCGCCTGAATCCGCGCTTCATCCAGAAGACTGTCGATTTTCTCCCGCGCCCAGTAGCGATTCAGCCCGGTGCCGGGTGCTGCCTGCTGTAAATCCAGGTTTTGCTGCCACTTGCCACCTCCCGGCAGCTGGCCAGACACACTCAACTCACCCGTCGGCGAAACGCCACGTACCACCTGCAACAAGGGCTCGCCCTGAAACAGGTCACCGGGCCGGAGCGGAAAGCTGTCTTCCATTGCCGCTTCAGACTGCCCCGGCCAGTTCACCTGGATATCCGTCAACACCGGCGCCTCCATGGCCGCAAACAACCTTGCCAGCGGCCCACTGATATCCGCCGGATCCTGTACCGAGGTATAGCTGCCACGCCCCCAGCGTGCGGCCTCGCGCATGAAATGCCTGTTGGGCGCTGAACCTATGGCCACCGTAAACAACCGCTGATCACCCAGCTGGCGCCGAATCTGGCTGAACAGCGCCGATTCATTGCCCACCGCGCCGTCAGTTATAAACACCACCTGGCGAACTCTTGTGGATTCTTCCTGCAGCTCACCAGTGTTCTCGCCCTGTCCTTCCAGTGCCAGGGTCAGTGCCGGCGCCATTTCCGTACCCCCATCGGCCGTCAACCCGCTCACATACTGCCGCGCCCGGGCCAGATTATTGGCCGTCGCCATTTCCGGTCGCATAAACAAAGCGTGGGGCTGGGAATTAAACTGAATCACATTAAACCGATCACCAGGCGCCAGCGTTTCCAGCCCCAGCTGTAAAGCTTCCCTCGCCTGCCGAATCGACTCCCCGGCCATAGAGCCGGAAGTATCAATCACAAACGTCAGGTTCCGGGGCAAACGGGTTTTACCCGCCCGCCCCGGCATCACCATCGCCAGCAGATAATCTTCCCCCTCCCACTGCTGATGAAAAACCGCCGCCCCCGGCTCCTGCCCCGCAATCGGCTGCCAGCGCAACACAAAATCCCGGTTCATCACAATATTCCCCGCCCGGGGTGCTACCGACACCACCTGCCCATCCTGCCGGGCAGCCACCTCATGGCTGGGGCTGAATACCCGCGCCAGCGGCAACCCGGCATCAACCGTAAGCCGGACCGAAGCCCGGTGGCTGTCCGCTGCCACATCGGCCACATCCACCGTAAAGGGACTGATCGCATCCGCATCCGCCACCTCCGTGGTGGGCACCGCCCAGCCACCCTGCCACTGCTGCGGCGCCACCACCAAAGGCTCACCCGGCATATACCGGGGCGTCAGCGTCGTCGGCACACTCAACTCAAACACCCCATCCCGATAGCTCACCAACTGCTGATAACTGAGCTCCACACTCACCTCAGCCCCCGGCGGAATATTCGCCACCCGAGTGGTAAATAAATTCGGCCGCTGCTGCTCAACCGTCGCCGCATGACGCCCGGCATCCCGAGCCGCCTCATAAGTCTTCTTCGCTTCCGCACGGGGCTGAACCTCCCCCACAATCGTGCGCCTTCCCACCTTCATGGTCAGCCCATAAACACTGGCCTTTTCCGGCAGCGGAAACACAAACACCCCCTCGCGCCAGTCATCACTCGTGTTCTTAAACGACCGCACCAGCTTACTGTCTGCAATCAGCCCACTAACCCGAACATCAAAGTCACTCCCCAGCACCAAAGCGGGTTCCTGCCACTGCCCTTTACCGTCCACAAAGTGCAAGGCTCCTGCGGAATCTTCATTGCCGGTGTTGGCCTCTGCATAAAGCGGCTGCACAAACAAAACCAGCAACATAGCCATCCACAAACTAACCCCTTCCATAAAGCGCCGAACACGAATCGAGCGCCCTGCACTGAGCCCGCGCGAGCGGCTGAAGCCCCTCCCGAAACCGTGCGGAGCCATGGATGGCGGAGCCGAGCGTACAGGGACGTATCCACAGCATGTTTCGGGAGGGGCTTCAGCCGCTCGGGTGGGCGGACTAGAGCAAAACGGGAAAGCGCTATGTTGAGAGGACAGAGAAGAAAACATCATGGCAATAATCCTTTGGCTACATGACTAAATCAGACACAGCCATTCCACCAACCAAAAAAGGTACCCCCATGGCAGAATCAAACATTCCGCGAACAAAAAATGATGAATTATGGCAACGCAGCAAGCTACCCTTGTTCTAAACGCCTCCCGTGTTTAAATAGACCCCAACACCCACAAACAACAGCCAAAAACATGAAAAAACACCTGGTTCTGATAGAGGACGAACCCGCCATCCGCGACAACTACCGCGCCGCCTTCGAACGCCGCGGTTATCGCGTATCCACCTACGGTGATCGGTCATCAGCATGGCAGGTCCTGCGCCAAAGCCTGCCCGACCTCGCCATCATCGACGTCGGCCTGGGCAACGAACCCGAAGGCGGCTTCACCCTATGCCAGGACCTGCGCTCGCTATCCGCAACCCTGCCCATCATCTTTCTGACCGCCCGCGACAGCGACATAGACTCAGTACACGGCCTGCGCCTGGGCGCCGATGATTACGTCACCAAAGACATGAGCATGGAACATCTGCTGGCAAGAGTGACCGCCCTGCTGCGCCGGGCCGACGCCTGGGCCGAAGCCCTGCAAAAGCCGGATGAAGTGGTCAACCGGGGCCGCCTCAGCCTCAATGTGGACCGCATGACCGTAGCCTGGGATGAAAACGCAATCGACCTCACGGTTACCGAATTCTGGATGTTGCATTCACTGGTGCAGCACCCCGGCCACGTGCGCAGCCGCGAGCAACTGATGAAAGCCGCCAACACGCACCTGGATGACAACACCGTCACCTCCCACATCAAACGCATCCGCAGCAAATTCCTGCAGATCGACAGCACCTTCGACAGCATCCAGACCGCCTACGGCATGGGCTATCGCTGGAACGCCCGTGAGCTCTGATTCGTGACCCTCAAGCGCCAACTCTTCGTTGCCAGCCTGCTGATGCTGCTGATTCCCTGGGCCGGCCTGCAGTTTGTTCTGGAACTGGACCAGGCTCTTCGACAACAGGCGCTGCAGCAATTAAAAGACCAGGCAGAGCGATTGGCGCAGACTGCCGGCGACCTCAGCCTGGACCTTCCCCCGGTGGCCTCCCGGACGCCTGCCATCTACGTGGAAAGCCTGAACACCCCACTCAAACTGGACGGTTTCAGTGACGACTGGCCGGGCTACGATGAGAGTGAGCAGCTTCAGCCCTGGCAGTCTGCTGCACAGTCGGATCAACCCAGAGAAAGCACCGGCAAACCCACCCTGCGCTGGCAAGCGGCTACCGACCAGAGACATCTGTACCTGCTGATACGCGTTGGCAACCGCCAGCCTGTATTTTTCAACCCCGGCTCCCCGGAACAGCCCCATGACCGGCTCCTGCTCTGGCTGGAGCCTGCAGACGGGTCACTGAACCCCGCGGCCCGGACAGCTTCCTGGCTGATACGAACTCCTGCACCGGGCAAGGTTTATGCAACGACGGTTGATGCCGCCAGTAAAGCAAGCGAAAACACACCCGACTATCGTGTCAGCGGAGCCTGGCAGCCGGCAGGCAACGGCTGGCAGCTGGAATTGGAGCTTCCCAAGCCGCCGCGGGGCAGCCGCCTGGGTTTTGCTGCCCGATGGCAGGACACCCCGGAACCGGCCCAGATATCCACATCAACAAACCCGCTACCGGTTCTGGTCGAGCGCAAACCCTTGCTGGAACGGCAGCTGGCCCCGGGTATGGACCGGGGGCAAATGGCCCGGCTGGTTGAGCCCGCGGGCTGGATAATCGCTCAACAATCAACACCTGCGCGGCAAAAACGGCCAGAGTTTGATGAACTCAGCCTCTTGCAGATTGCCGAACACATCAGCCTCAATGCCTTGCGGGCGCTGATACAGATCTATCAACCAGAACCGGCAACCCTTGCTGCCGGTGCCAACCGGCTGAACATGGATGCCCTGCCAGCCGAAGGCCTCGTGCGCCATGAAAACGGCAGCGTCTGGCTGATGACCACCGAGCCTGTCTTCGGGGGACGAACCCTGGTACTGGAACAATCCATGGACCAACTGTTAACACTGTCCGGCTCCACCCTTGGCTCAGTCATCGCCCGCAGCACACTGATGATTGTTGGCCTCACGCTGGTTTTGCTGGGCTATGCCAGCTGGCTGTCCTGGCGTATTACCCGCCTGCAGCGTGCAGTCAGTACCAGCATTGATGCCGACGGCCGGATCATTGGCACCCTTCCGGGCTCCAGCGCCCAGGACGAACTGGGGCAGCTACAGAACCACTTCGCCCAGATGGCCGACCGGCTGCACGGCTATAATCGTTACCTGGAGAGCTTTTCGCGGCGCCTGTCCCATGAACTCAAAACTCCGGTGGCGGTGGTGCGATCTTCGCTGGAAAACCTCTCCCACAGTGAAACTGAAGAAGAGCGCTCGCAATACATCGGGCGCGCAGCCGCAGCGACCGAGCGCTTGCGGAAAATACTCAATGGCATGAGCGAGGCGGCCAGGTTGGAGCAAAGCTTTGATCATGCTGACAAAGAGACCTTCGATCTGGCGGAGGTTATCAGCCAGGCAACTGCGGCCTATCAGACCCTGGATCCACATCATCAATTTAACTTCACAGGGCCGGAATCCGGTATCCTTCTGGCCGGCTCCCCTGAGCTGATGGTGCAGCTGCTTGACAAACTCGTGGATAATGCCCGGGATTTCACGCCGCAAGACGGTCAGATTCATATTGGCGTTGAGCAAGCGGGGAGTCAGATTTGCCTGTCCGTTTTCAACGAAGGCTCGGCCCTGCCGGATAATCCGGACACCAGCATTTTCAGCCCCTTCGTATCCGTTCGCCAGGGCCAGGAAGAAGGGCATCTCGGGCAAGGCCTGTTAATCGTTCAACTGATCGCCGATTTTCACGGTGGGCGCGTTGAAGCCGAAAATCAGGCTCGCCATGGCGTTGAAGGTGTGTGTTTCAAGGTTCTTATGCCGTCCGCCCATTGCTAGTGTCCCGTCTGGAACTCATCTCTCCAAACCGGTTTCATCACCGGCAAACTGCCGGTAAAACTGCTGCGCCGTGCGGCCATTGCGCACGCCTTTTTGGGTGGCAAAGCGGATGGCTTCACGGTGCAGGTTTTCCCGATCCACAGCGTCCGGGAATAGCGCATCCACCGCCTGCAAATACACTTCCTGGGGAAAGGCGTAAAAGGATAGCTGCAGGCCAAAGCGGTCGGCCAGGGAAACCTGTTCCTCAATGGCCTCAGCGGGATGAATTTCGCCATCCTGAGTGTGGCCTTTCAGGTTGTCAGACATGAATTCCGGCATCAGATGGCGCCGATTCGAGGTGGCGTATACCCGAACATTCTCCGGAGGCAGCTCCAGTGAACCTTCAAGCACGCTCTTCAGGGCCTTGTAGCCGGATTCGCCCACATCAAAGGACAGGTCATCACAGAAAATGATGAAGCGATACGGCAAATCGCAGATGTTATCCACAATCTCCGGCAGGTTCACCAGATCATCCTTGTCGACTTCGATGATTCTCAGGCCCTGCTCCCTGTAACGATTAAGCAGTGCCTTGATCAGGGAAGACTTGCCAGTGCCTCTTGCACCCCAGAGCAGCACGTTATTGGACGGCTTGCCGGCCAGAAAGCGTTCGGTGTTGCGGGCAAGCGCCTGCTGCTGGTGCTCAATACCGGTCAGAGAGCCCCATTGAACCGGATCCAGCCTTCGCACCGCACGCAAGCCGGAGCGATGGCGCCGCCACACCGCTGCGGGGGTTGATGACCAGTCAAAGGGTTCATTTCCAGACATGTGCTCTGTTCCTGTTCAGCTGTTTATTTACCGCCTTGCGTTCCGGCTCACCGTCGGGCAATGCGGTATCAGTATATCTGTATGAGCTGCAGGGGGGCTATCGGGAAGCTAACAAGGAGAAAAGGTGCAGAAGCCTCGCCTCTGCACCTTATCGGGGGTCAGACTACATCGGGGGTCATACTACGGCGGATCAGAACTGGAACTTGAGACCAACCTGAGCGGTATCGAAGTCCGGGCCATCATTGTTCAACTGGCCGTTAAAGTCGTCTTCGTCTACGTCAACATTGTAGCGATTATATTCCAGGAACGTGGTCAGGTGCTCTGTAATGCGGAAGTCAACACCTGCGCCCACAACGGGGCTTACCTCATCATAGGTCTCGCTCTCATCGAACGCGTCCACGTCCAGCGCAGCCGCAAAGGCACCCGCTTTGGCGTAAACACCAAAGCTGTCCGTTACCGGCAGACGACCAACTGCCACCAGGGAGCCACCCTTCAGCTTACTTTCAACGTCGTCTTTACCGAAGTTGCCAAAGTCTATGTAATCCGCTTCCAGAGCAAAAAACTGGTTGAACTGATAACCGACACCTGCGCCGTACAGATCATTCGAATCGTCAAAGTCGCCATTGTGCGACTTGTAACCACCGTAGCTACCCTTGATGTAAGGGCCGGAGGCGTCACGATCCGAAGAACTTTGAGCGAAGGCTGCCGGGGCAGCGAATACACTGGCAGACAAAATCGTGGCACAGGCAATACGAGCTTTGGAGTTCATAATGCTTTTTCCTCGCTGGTTAGAAGTTCCGTTCGTAAAAGCGTTTTCCGGGTAGCTGCATTGATTCATGACTCCCGAAACACGTATTTCCACCCTAACGCCTCTGATCACGAATTTGGGTTAAATCCGGACTAAATCCTCTTAATTCTTTATTAATATTTTTCAAAAAAAACCCTGAATAAATCTTTGAAGTCATAGACTTGAATGTCTGGAACGGTTGCAGCCCGACAGCTGTGCAAATACAGTAATCATGCCTTGAGGAAAGAAATCCTGAGGTCCCAGAAGGGAGGGTGCAAAAAGGACAAACAACAGGATGGCAAACGATCAGTCGACGGGAGCCTTGTCTGCCGGGGGTGCTGGAGCCTCTTCCGGTGCACCGGTCCCCGGGGCATCAGATTCGGCAGATTGGCGCATCAGAACCATGCCGCCCTGGAGCAACAATTTCTTTAATCTCGGGTCGCTCTGCTCTGCAACGCCAACGGCAAACGCCAGCGCCGCCGCCTCTAGTGGATTGCGGGTAATCAGTGAGCGTAATAGCTCAATGGGCGAGCCCAAGTGCGGACTGCTGCTTTGCGCATCGCGGCCGGCTTTGGCCGGGCGGGTCATGCGATAGAAGAAGAACGCGAGCAGGCACAGGCATACACCCCCTGTAATCGCCATGGCGCCTGGCTTACCCACAAAGGGAGCCAGGGCCAGGGTCGCTGCGTTGACCAGCAGATAAAAGCCGGTAACCAACAACGCCGTAAGCAGCACCAACGCCAAAACCATCCCGGTGATTGCCGCGACAGCCTTGCGAAGGGCGCTCTGGATCGTTGCAGAATCAGGCATCATCAGCGGTCAAGCATCTTACCTACAATGATACCGGCGAGGAACATGAGGATGACCGTAAGAAACGGCCTTTCCTCAATTTTGTGCTCCACGCTCTCGACCGTTTGTGAGCCTGCCTCCGTCGCACGAGTCAGGGCAGCATCGCCCCGTTTGCGCAGGTTTTCAAACACGGCATGAGCCTCACGGCTGATCTCTTCTTTCAGGTTACTGGCACTGGTTTTCTGACCTTCTGCAACGGCTTTGGTCAGTGAGGCAAGGTCTTCCCTCAGTAGCTGAAGGTCTTCTTTGACGCGAGCGTAATCATCTTGTGCTGTTTGCTTTTCCATGAGCTTGTCTCCTGATTGATTCCTGACTTCATTCGACAACGGCCTGGAACAGGCCCCTTTCGAGAACCCATAAAGCCATTCACAGATTACTCTAGCACAAGGCCTGAATTTCGTGACAACTGGCAAATCTTCCAGAGACACCTGATAAAGCCGGTAAAACCGTATTACGGCTGAAATCCGGACGATTCCGGCTCATCGTCACGCACACGCAAAAAACTTGCAAAGCGCGGTAGACCGGTTGCCGTAAGGCCATAGTATTTGAAGGTAATGCGGGTTCCGGGCAGGGGTGGTCGAGTGCGCAGATCGTCACTGAAGCCGGTGCCTATGCGGAAGCGCCGGCCGCTGGGAAGCTCCACCTCTAACGCCCCCATCATGCCCTGGAGCCGGCCCTTGCCCGGTATATGCGCGACCACCACCGCCTCGGCATCCTCATAGGTCTTCACCTTCAGCAAGTCGTCAGAGCGGCCCGCTCTGTATAAACTGTCTTGCCGTTTCAACATCAGGCCCTCACCGCCCTGTGCGACGATCCTTTCCAGATCGGCCATCAATGCGGAATGGGAGGTTGCAGGCTTTTGCGCCACCAGTACCAGGTGCGGAGAACGGGATTCCAGTACCAACCTCTGCAACTGTTCATACCGTTGATAAAACGGGCCGGGGCCTGGCACGTCAAACACATGAAACCGGATCCCACGCCACTCCTCATCCAGCGGTGTCTGTTTACGCACGGCACCGGAAAGTTCTGCGAAGCGCTGGCGACCCATCCACAGCTCACCGTCCAGAGGTATAGCGGGGAACTCTGAAGTAAACCAGGCCGGGGCCTGATAGACGTTGCCATTGCGGGATAAAAAGGCCTGGCCATTCCAGTAAGCTCTTACGCCATCCAGTTTCTCACTGATCCAGTAATTCTCCAGTGCAACGCCTTGCTGATAGGTACTGGCCAGGGGCACGGGGGGCAAGCTGACCTCACCAGATCTCACAGCAACAGCCAAAGCCAGCCATAAAGCAGACAACATAAGCCTGAAAGCGAATGTTGTTCGGCCAGTCAGCATTCTTTATTCCCTGCCTTTTGCTGCCAATTCATCGCAGGCTACTCCATGTCGCTTTTGAGGTAGGTCACTTAATACAAGTTGCGCGGTATCCGGTACCCGGATAACAGCTGCTGGGTAAACGGATTGATATTGCTGGCCGCGTGCAGGCGGTAGCGCATTTCTCCGTCATCCACCCGGAAGCGCACATCCACGGCACTGCTGCTGACGCCGGTTATATCGGCTTTATCCAGTAACCGGAATAATGCCCAGGGCCCGTTCTCTGAAATGCTGCGGGGTGAACGGTTTACCTGCACCGGCACCAGGGTAATCCGGCTTTCAACCGCTTCGCGCAGGGTGTTGGGCCAGACCAGCGGTATGCTCTGGCGCGGGCCATGGCTGAACTCCACCAACTGGCCATCCAGATTCACCACACTGCGGCGTTTGTTGGAAGACAGGTTCAGGGGCTCCAGGGCAAACTCCACATCCAGGGTGCCACTGCGGGTGAAGTAGGCACTGCGAATCTTGTCCGCGTTGCCTAGAGCCGCCAGCACATCCCGGCGCACCAGGCTGGCCCGGCGGGCATCCCCGACCTGCTCCGGATGATCCTCCAGGAACAGCTTCAGGTTGTCCTTGTAGAAGCTGTCCAGCACGCCGCCGGGGGCAAAAAACCGCTCAAAATCCTGCAGCGCCACATCGCGCCCGGCACTGGCGTTAAACGGATAATGCCTGGCCAGGTTCTGCTGGAACGGCTGGTAGACCTCCCGGTACCATTCCCGCTCCAGTTGCGCCACGGCCTGGTCCAGCAATACCCGCCAGCTTTCTGTGGCCAGCCGGTTCAGCAACCGGTTCAGTGGCTCGGGCTGGTGCACCGCCATGCGCTGCAGGGTGAAAATCGGGTCGGCGCCCTGCAACCCCATTCTGGCCCGGGCGGCGTTAAGGGCGGCCTTACCCTTGTCCGGCGACTCCTGAACATTGCGCATGTATTCGTGCAGGTCGCTGACCACCCGCATGATCTGCTCAAGCCCGCTGGGTTGGTCCCCGTTCTTGAGGGTGAGCTGGTTCAGGTCGGCAAACTGGCGCTCAATGTTCTGCAGCATGCGGAAATGCGGCGACTGCTCCAGCAACTCACGGGCCGTGACACCCTCCCCTTCGGCAGCGGGTATCAACCGGGTATTACGGCTTACCTGACCAAGGAACTGGGCCAGGGGCTGATGACCACCGGTCAGGCTTTCCAGTATGCGGACCCCGTGATTCAGGTCGTCAAAGGTCTGAATGTCCACCCGGCTCAGGGCGGTTCGCCAGGCATTGGCGTAGTGTTCGGCGTAGAGATTCTGCAAGCTGGCCTGCAACTCAGCCTCGTCGGCTTTACTGAATTCCACGTTGTCCCGGCGGCCCAGCACCCAGGCGTCGATCAGGGCCAACTCGGTCACCGTGGCGGATTTGCGCAGGAACCATTTCTCCAGGCCATCACGGGTCAGTAAGGCCGGGATGCTCAGGGGATCATCAGCCAGCGCCTGTGCCGCTTGCCGTTCAGATTCATTGGCAACCGGCTCGCCGTACTGGTCTATCCGCACAAACACGTTGCTGAAGGCAGGGCCGGAGGTGCGGGCCAGGTCGTTTGGCTGGCTGAATTCCCGGGCGGCTTCAATTTCCAGATCCCGATACACCCGGTCTGGCGTAGAGATACGCCCCAGTTCGTGCTGTGACCACTGTACGCTGCTTTTGAAGGGAGCCAGCGCCATATCCGCAGTGACATCCCCGTTCCGCGCCTGTTGGGCCAGGTCTGTGTAAGACATGGCGTAGTCCAGATGCCCCATCAATCTTTGCTGAACATCCCGGCGCCCCGGGAAGGCCCGCTGCCAGTATTCGCTCATGTAGCGGGAAACAATATCCTGGCGACGACCACTGGCATCGTAGAGCATCCTGAGCACCCTCAGGTGTTCAAGGCGCTCCGGGCTGTTGTCCGGTGCCCGGCTCATCTCACCCATCACCCCGAACATCAGCGCCGGCAGGTACTGGTACGCCAGCATATCCAGGTAGGAAGCTTCCACTTCCGGCCCCACCTTGTGGCCCTGATACAGCCCCATATCGCTGATCAGCGGCCATTGTTTGCGGTGGTCACCGAACGCCAGGGTCGCCCGGCGTAACTGATCCAGAGGCTCCAGCAGGTTACGCCCCGTGGTGTCCGGCTCGTAACCCACAGGCTGCCAGTTATCGATAAAGCTTTTAACCCGTGTTTCAACCGAGGCCGCGGCTTCCGCGTTCTTGATGAAGTAATGCTGCCAGCCCGCGGTTACGCCGGTACCGACACACACTGCCACCACCGCCGCAGCGGCCACGCGGCGCTGGCGGCTGCGCACAACCCGCCGGTTATCCCCGGCAAGCCCGGCTTCGGGATAGATGATCCCGGGGAAAAGCGATTGGGTAAACAGGCTGGCAGACTGGCCTGTACGCTGAGCGGGCTGTATGGGGCCGGATACCTGATAGTGGCTGGCGGCGGCAGAAACAAAGGCATCTTCCGGCACGCCTTCCTGCACAACCGAGGTGAAGTAGGTACCGCGAACCAGGGCCGGTGTTGAAAACGCATCCGCCGACAGAAGGCTGGTGAGGAAGTTTTCCAGCGCGGGCTTCATGCCTGCAAGCTGGCGGGTAAATGAGTAGGTAGATGCCCGCTCCTCTGCGTCCCGGGTATTGGCCAGCACGTCTGGCAGGCGCTCGCTCAGGCGCGCCACCATCCCGCTGTAGCGTTCGGAGAATTCGTTCAGCCAATCGTCGTTATCCAGTTGACCTTCCAGCCGGAAGGTGAAACCCAACGCCTGTTCTTTTTCCTGCTTGCTCATGCTTCGTACAAAGGGCCCAAAGCCGTACAGCAGATCCATTTTGGTGAAGGACACATAGACCGGCAGGCGCGAGCCTATTTGCTCCATCAACTCTCGCAGCCGGGTGCGCAGCAAAATGGCATGAGCTTCCCGCTGCTCCTCGCTGGCCGTGCTCAGCTGGGCCAGATCAATGGCCAGAATCACGCCGTTAAGCGGGCGTTGCGGGCGGTTGCGCTCAAGCCACTGGATAAAATGCGCCCACAACCGCTGCTGTATTTCCCCGGCAGTGCTTTGATTCTCTCCCTGGCTCAGCAGTTCACCATCCGGGTCAATCAGCACGCCGTTATCGCCAATCCACCAGTCAAACCCGAAGGGATTGCGATCCGCCCGATTGTTGCGGGTGACGTTGGTGAGGGTATAGATTTGCCCGGAACGCTGGATCAGACTGGTTTTACCGGCATCTTCCAGACCCATAACCAGATACCAGGGCAAGCGGTAAACACCCCGGCGCCCCGGCAGGTTGCTCTTCAGCGCCGTAAGTTGGCGATCCAGCAAGCGCTGCTGACGGCGCTCCATGGGCAGGATCGGATCTTCCTGCTCCTGCTGTTCCTCGGCTTTCGCTGCATTTACCTTGCCCAGGCGGCGGGCCAGCACCGTGCCCCAGACCATGACGACCAGCAGCACAACGCCCAGAGTCACCAGCGCCCGCATCTGCCAGGCTGCCAGCGGGAACTCACCGCGCACCTCCCACCTTGGCCCCAGCCACCAGGTAGCTACCAGGACCGCAATCAGGCCCAGCGCCAAGGTAACCGGTGCCGCGTTTTTAATGTATGGCAGAAGCCAGCGACCGATGAGTAAAGCTTTTCTCCACATGGTGTCCATTCCTGCTGTGTGTACGTCTTACAATAACCAGTGTTCGGCTGGCTAATTCGTTAATCCCGGACTGAGAGCTCTGGCCAAGGCGCCAACCTGCCGGTGTGGTGGTTCCACAGCAAAGGTTGGCAACACAGGTCCAGAGTTCTCAGGACAGTCGATCAAGTTGTTTCAGGAGTGCGGGCTCCCAGTCTTCAATAACCAGGCCCGCTACCTGCTGCTGCAGATCCTGAACCTGCCGCGAAGCCAGGCTCACCAGGCCGCTGTCTTTCATCAGCTGTGCCGACGCCAGGCGCCAATAGAACTGTTCCCGCGGCTCCCTGGCCCCGGCCAGCCCGTCTTCCAGCAATTGCATCGCCGGCGCCAGACCTTTCTGGGTAGACAGCTCCCGCGCTGTGTCATAAGCCTGTTCCCAGGGGCTGGCACCGCCGCCGGACTGCCCGGAAGCACTGGCAGGAGCAGACAGAAGCCATTCTTCTGTTTCCGAGGGTAAAAACGGGGTGCCATCGTTGAACGTCAATTCCGCCAGTTGCGGCAGCTTTTCCAAAAACTCGTTAGCGGCTGCCCGAATGGCTTCGGCACAGGCGTCACACCCCAGTGCGGCGGCCACACCAGCGCTGAGGCGGTGACCCTCAAGCCAGAAGGGGCTTACCGACAGGCTCTGCTCTATGCGCTGCCAAAGGGTATGATCCGGTGCCTTTTCCAGGGCTTCCCGGTAATCGGCTACCCGGTCGGCACTCACGGCCGCCAGATCTGAACGCTTGCCATCCCGGGTAGGCGGCACCGACGTAATGCTCTGCCAGATGGCGTAGCGGCGGATCTGATAGCCCAGGGGCCGCTCCGGTTCGGTGCCGGTGAGCATATCCGCCACTTTCAGCAGGCTCTGGCGGGTGGTCCGCACGTCGCTCGGGTCCAATGTGAGCGCGCCAAGGGATGGGCTGGCAGGTGTGCTTGCAGGCGTTGCACTGGCTTTGGTGCCGCCTGCTGTGCTGGACGGGCTTGTAGCTTGCGCCTCGGGTTTGCTTTCAGCCCGGGTGCCGGTTTCCTGAGCCCGGGGCAACTTTTCAACAGCGCGTTTCAGATCCCGCAACGCATCATCGGGCAACTCTTTTTGTTCCGCCTGAGCCTGAAGCTTTGCCAGCAACTCAAGACAATAGCTGCGGCCATCCCCCACGCTGGCATCAAAGGTTTTTCCATCGACACCCTTGGCTGCCCGCTGGAGCATCTGGGTAAACATCATTTTCCGCGCCCGCTTGCCCTTGTCACCGGGGTAAGGCCCGCCTGCCTCCCACCAGCCATCAAGCACGCGATGGAGCAGATACAGGGAGAGGGCGAAGCGTTCGCCGTCGCCGCCACGCTGCAGGGCAATCAGAAGAAAGCCGAGCACTTTCAGGTCTTTGCTTCTGGCAGACAGGATTTTCAGGGATTCGCTCTCAACCTTGCCCCAGTCGATATCCGTGTGAGCAAGGGAGCCGATTTTCATGATTTCGTCTTCCAGAAACGCCAGGGCGGCATCCTCGCCCAGCGCCTGGCCTGTGGGCAATTCGACTTCCAATGGCGATACCACCTGTTCAATGTAGGGATGCTGTTCTATTACCTGCATGGTCTCTTCCCTCGCGTCCTTGCCTGTCTATTCCCGCCGGTTACCAGCCACAGCGTTTACGAAGCGGGCGAATGGCGTCTCCAAAACCCGTCAAATCAAATAACAGACCGTCTATGGGGCTGTTTTGAGAGAACACACGAATGTCTGTTTCCCGCTCTATGGCCTTGACCGCCCGGATTGCCGGCAAACCGCGGCCGATGCTGAGTACGTAGCCGTTGTCGCGCACTCGCCAGGCGTTTTGACCGGTGTTTTCCGAGGTACCAAGCCCGATGTTCACTCGCTCCGCCTCAAGCGGCTCCGGCAGCATCAGGGTCAGTTCGGTGATGTTGTTATGGCACTGCAACGCAAGCAAAGGCCGGGGCGGCTGCGCACCCAAAGCCGGCACGGTTACCAGAAGGCCTGCGGCCTGGCCGGTGTCGCGGTATTGAACGCCACCGGTGGAGGCATCTGCTTCTGCCTGGGCATAAGCCTGGCGCCAGCGGCTGGAAGCGGGCCTGAGGTTAACCTGTGTGCCGGGCACAGCACCGGCTACAGGTTCCGCCAAAGGCGTACCGAACACCTGGTCAAAACACGCCAGTCGCTCCAGCCGCCGGGTTTCGCTGGTGCATTTTCGGGCATGGTCCAGCAATCCGGCCTGCACCGGGGTATTTGCCGCCCCAAGCATCACAAGGGCGGCGTAAAAGCCGGTTAGCGATGGCTTTTTAAACAATGCCCAGGCGCACGCAAGGAAGTGCCTCATTGCAAGTTTCATAAATCGGTTACCTGATACTTCAAACACTTGTGGGCCAGGGTGCGCTTGGGTAGTCCCAGACTCTCGGCAGCCTGGGCGCGGTTGCCGCCGTACTGGTGCAAACGCTCCCGGATAACCGCGGCTTCAAAGGCCTGAGCGGCGGCTTTGAGGTCGCGGATTTCCCCGGTACCGGGCACGGAGGCTATGCCCGGGCTTTGAATCTCGCCACCATAGGTCTCCGAAACGCAGGGATCGGTATACAGGTCGGTGAGTTGCAGCATTTCCGGCTGAATGTCATCCCCTGCCGGGGTCTGCAAGCATGCCAATTCAATGATGTTGCGCAACTCCCGGGCGTTACCGGGAAAATCGTAAGTTGCCAGCACTTTCAAGGCGTGGCTGCTGATGCCCAGAGGCCCGGCACCTTCACGCTCGGTATACAGGCGGATAAAGTGACGGCTGAGGGCTTCCAGATCATCCAGGCGTTCCCGCAGCGGCAATATCTGCAGTGGGAACTGGCTCAGGCGGTAGAACAGGTCCCGGCGGAAGCTGCCGTCCTCTATGCTTTGGCGCAGGGGTTGGTGGGTAGCCGCGACCAGCCGGAAATCGGAGTGCTGTTCCTTTTGTGCGCCAAGGGGCCGGAACTGACGGCTTTCCAGAACCCGCAAGAGTTTGGATTGCAGCGCCATGGGCATGTCGCCAATTTCGTCCAGAAACAGGGTGCCGCCATTGGCCTGGGCCAGAAGCCCCTCTTTGGCCTGATCGGCACCGGAGAAGGCGCCTTTGGTGTGGCCGAAGAGTTCGCTCTCCAGCAGGCTGTCCGGTATGGCGGCGCAGTTGACCACCACTAGGGGGCCGTCGGCGCGGTCGGATAGTTCGTGGATGCCTCTGGCCACGACGTCTTTGCCACAGCCGGTTTCGCCCTGAACCAGCACGGATAACTGGCTGCTGGCTGCGCGCACTACCTGGGCACGCAGGCGGGTCATGGCTTCGGAGGGGCCGACCAGTGTTTGCGCCAGGTTTTCGCTGCGCTTGCGGAGGGTTTCGGCGTCGTGCAGGTCGTCCAGAGAGCGTTTTAGCAGGCGGCGTTGCCACACCTGGTCACGGCTTTGCAGCTGGGCGATCCATTGGTGGGTGAGCAACTGCAGGAGGCCGCGGTACAGGGGTTGGGCGGTTATGCCGTTCCAGTCGGATTCGTCGCGGCAGAGGATGAGTATGCCCAGGGTTCGGCCGTCGTCGCCTTTTAGGGGTTCGAGCCACAGGGATTTGGGGCGGTCGCTGGCTTCCATGAGGCTTTGGAAGCCAGGGTGATCGAGGCGGTAGCTTGCGGCCCGTGTGAGTTCGCGGGCTTTGCCGGTTTGCAGCAGGTGGGCGAAGGGGTGGCTGAAGTCGCCGCAGTCGAATTCGCCGGTTTCAGCCAGGTCGCTGCAGTGCAGTGTGCGGCCGCTGAGGTCGAGTTCGAGTGCCCAGCAGCGGGTAAGGCCGAAGGTGTTTTCCAGCTGCGTTGTGGCGGTTTTCAGCAAATCCGGCAATGTGGTTTGGCGTGTCAGTGCGACTGCCAGCTCTATGCCGGTGTGCAGTTCCATCTGCATCCGTCCCATTTTTCTTTTCCCTTATATTCCTGTTATCCGGCCTTGTTCTGGCCCGGTCGCACAGCGTGGGGCTTGGCTTTCCAGAATGTGCTTTGACTGCCGCTCAGCAAGCGGATTGGCTTCCCGAAACACGCTGTGAATACATCCTTGTACGCTTGGCTCTTGTTTACCGCCCGCACACCACGGGGTTGAGCTTTCCAAAACACGCCGTGAATACGTCCCTGTAGGCTCCGCTCCGCCATCCATGGCTCCGCAGGGTTTTGGAAAGCTCAACCCCGCGGTGCGCTACGATTCAGGAAGCCTTCACGTTAAGCTACGATTCCAGTAAATTTGTTCTCTGAAACCCCAAGGGTTACCTGTGTTACCGGCTCTTTCGCCGCCAGCTTCTCCAGCAACGCCAACGAGATCGGCGGCAACAGTTCACCTTCAATGATCGATTCCAGCATGCGGGCACCGTTTTCGCTTCTGGTTGCGCGGCTGCGGATGGCTTCTACCAGGCCGTCTTCCATCACCACCTCTGTGTGGTAACGGTCGCGGATTTGCTGTGCCAGGCGTTCCAGTTTGTCGCCGACGATGCGGTTGAGGGTGTCTTCGCCCAACGGCAGGTAGGGTACGACTTCCATTCGGGCCAGCAACGCGGGTTTGAAGAAGTCGGCCAGTTCCGGGTAGAGGGCTTCTTCGATGTTCTCCGGGTGTTCGGCGTGGTTGACGATGGTCTGGTAGCCGAGGTTGGAGGTGAGGAAGAAGACCACGTTTTTGCAGTCGATCAACCGGCCTTCGCCGTCTGCCAGTTCGCCTTTGTCGAAGGCCTGGTAGAAGAGGTTGAGGACTTCCGGGTGGGCTTTTTCGACTTCGTCGAGCAACACCACGGAGTAGGGTTTCTGGCGGATGGCTTCGGTGAGGATGCCGCCTTCGCCAAAGCCGACGTAGCCCGGAGGTGAGCCGATGAGGCGGGAGACTGTGTGTTTCTCCTGGTACTCGGACATGTTGATGGTGGTGAGGAACTGGCGGCCGCCGTAGAGGAGTTCGGCCAGCTGTACCACGGTTTCGGTTTTACCCACGCCGCTGGGGCCCACCAGCAGGAAGGCGCCCATGGGACGGCCGGGGCGGCGGAGGTCGGCGCGGGCGGTGAGCAGGTGCTGGTGCAGGCAGTCGATGGCGGTGTTCTGGCCTTTGATGTGGGCCTGCAGGTACGCCGGCAAGTGGGTGATTTTTTCCAGTTCGTCGGTGGTCATGCTGTTGACGGGGATGCCTGTCCAGTCGGCGATGACTTCGGCAATCTGGCGGGCGTCTACACGGGTGTGCACCAGGGGTTCGTCGGCCTGGAGTTCTGCCAGCTCCTGTTCGAGGGCGGCGGCTTCGCTTTGCAGGTCGGGGTGTTCTTCCAGACCAGCCTGTTCCGGGCTGGCTTCGGTATCGGCGCCACCCTCTGCAGCGGATTCCTGTGCTTGAGCGGGGTTCAGCAACTGTTCGCGGATTTCCACCAGGCGGGCGACCATGTCGCGCTGGGTGTTCCAGCTTTCTTCCAGTTCAGCGGCCTGTGCGTTCAGTTCCGCAATGCGTTGCTCCAGCTCGGCTTCCCGGTCGGTGTCGACGCTCTGGCCAAGGGTGTGTTCACGGTTCAGCAGTTCCTGCTCCATGGAGAGCTGGTGCAGTTCGCTGCGCACGTGGCTGAGCTGGCGCGGTGGCGTGCTCAGGTTGAGGCTGACCCGGGCGCAGGCTGTGTCCAGTACGTCTATGGCTTTGTCCGGGAGCTGTCGGCCTGCCAGATAGCGGGCGGACATTTCGGAGGCGGCTTTCAGGGCGCTGTCGGCGATGAGTACCTGATGGGCTTTTTCATACAGGGTGCGCAGGCCACGGAGAATGTGTACCGCTTGTGCCGGGCTGGGTTCGTCCAGTGCTACCGGCTGGAAGCGGCGGCTGAGGGCCGGGTCTTTTTCGAAATATTTTTTGTATTCGCGCCATGTAGTTGCGGCGATGGTGCGCAGTTCACCACGGGCCAGTGCAGGTTTGAGCAGGTTGGCGGCGTCGGAGCCGCCTTCGCTGTTGCCGGCACCAATCAGGGTATGGGCTTCGTCGATGAACAGAATAATGGGCGTGGTTGAGGCTTTGACCGCTTCGATCACGCCTTTGAGGCGCTTTTCAAACTCGCCTTTTACCGAGGCGCCAGCCTGCAGGGCACCCATGTCGAGGGTCCAGAGTTCAACGGTTTGCAGGCGCTCCGGCACTTCGCCGTTGACGATGCGCAGGGCCAGGCCTTCCACAATGGCGCTTTTGCCCACACCAGCATCGCCCACCACGATGGGGTTGTTCTTGCGGCGGCGGCAGAGAATATCAATCATCTGGTCGATTTCGGGATCGCGGCACACCACCGGGTCCAGCTTTCCGGCACGGGCCAGCGCAGTAAAATCGGTGGCGTAGCGTTTGAGCGGATCCATATCCGCCTCGGCCTGGGGGGCGCCGGCTTCGCCTTGCGCCATTTCCGGGCGTTCGGTGGAGCCTGCCGTCATGGTGTCGAACTGGCGGCGCAGTTGTTCCCGGTTGATGTCCCGGAGTTGCTGGCTCACCTGGGGCATAAGGTAGCGGTCGGCGTTCATCAGCAAGGCCAGGAAGATGGCGCCGGAGCGCAAGTTCCGATGCCCCAGCTCGGTGGAGGCCAATAGCCAGGCGTCCTGCAGCAGGTCGATCAGCAGCGGCGAAAAGGACGGATACGGCTCCGCCGTTTGCAGCTCGCCGTTCAGGCTTTCACCCACAATGGGCTGGAATTCCTGATGGTTGATACCCGCCTGCTCAAGAATCTGGCGCACGTCGGAAAACGGCGTTTCCAGCAATTTAAACAGCAGGTGGGCCGGGGTGATTTCCGCACCCTGGCGGCTGATGCAAAGGGCCGCAGAGGCTTCCAGTCCATTTCGGCAAATGTCGTTGAGGCGCCCGATGAGCGCTGGCAGTTCTACCCGAATCACAGTGATATCCTTATTTCGGTAGTTGTTCCAATACGCTGAGCACATCCCTGATGCGTTCTTCCAGCGCTATGTTGTATAAGCTATATATTCCCACCATGGCCGCGGCGAACAGCCCGGCAATTCCCCAGATCGGCAGGCCACTGCGTAACCGGTTGCGGGCCGGGGTTACGTTGATCTGCGCGTCTGCCAGAGGCTCGGGGTCCGTATCCTCTTTCAGCGACTGCAGCTGTTCATGGAGCCCGCGCACAATCTGTTCATACTCATCACGGCCGTTTTCCATCACCTTGTAGCGGCCTTCAAAACCCAGGCACAGGCACAGGTAGATAAACCCGAGCATGTCCTTGTAGCGCGCCGGCTCCTGCTCCATGCGGGCAAGGATGGCGAAGACCTTCTCCCCACCCCAGGTTTCGTTGTGAAAGCGCGACAGCAACGAGTGCTGCGACCAGACGCTGTGGGCGCCCCAGTCTGTACCCAGCACCGCTTCATCAATGAAAGCGCACAGCACATACCGGTAGGCGACCACGGTGGGGCGTTCGTAGCCCTGCTCGATCAGCTCGCGATCTATGGCCGCCACTTCGTCCGCCACCTGCTGGTAGAGGCTTTCAACAGCGCGATAATCCGCCAGCCTGCGAATGCGGATCACCAGCCCGAGCAAGGGGGTGGCGGCATCGGTCAGGCGGTTGTCTTCCAGCCCCCGGAGCTGGAACTGGTCATTGCCGAAGTCGCTGCCGGAGGCGCCGTTGGGCGGCTGCTCATCGGCAAACAACAGATCACTGAATGCACTGCCGCCGGACTGCCTGCTGCCATTGGGTAAATCCATTACCTGTGCATTTGTCATAAATTAGCTCCTGATTGCCCAGAACTGCATTTCCAGACCCGGGAAACTGCCCGCCACGTGGAAGGCGAAACCGCTGGCGTTGTCGAGCATCTGCCAGGCCTGGCTTTGGTCGTCCAGCCGGAAGTACACAAACCCGGCGTGATACGGCAACTGCCTTGGTGCCACCGGCAGTGCCGACAGTGGAATGCCCGGCAACTGCAGGCTGATGAGATCGCGGATTTTTTCCACCGAGGCCACCTTGCACTGCTGGGTGAACTGCTTGCGCAGATCGTCCAGGGGCATGTCGGCCTTCACCGCCAGAATGAATTCGGCCCCACTGATCAGCTGACCGTCCTGAACCGGCGCTACCGTTAGGCCGTACTGGCGTTGCTGCAGCTGGATAGCCAGAGCGCGGGGCTCCAGTACCGTGCTGAGGGATTGCCGCAACACCTGCATCAGCGGGGTAAAACAGTCTTCCGGCAGATCGTGATCGTAGGCCGGGTATTCCCGGGGCAGACGTCCTTCGTCGGTAAAAGTCACCAGCTCCCCACAAAGCTCAAGCAGGGCTTCAAACAAACGCTCCGGGTGCAGTTGGCGCAAACGGGCCAGGTGCATGAACCTCGGGTGTGCCCGGTTAAGCATCTGCAGCAGCATGAAATCCGCCACATCGGCAACACCACCCTGCCCGGGCGCGCCCACACGTTCTGCAATATTCCGTGCACGTTCCCGCATCAAGCCGGCCATTTCGCCAACAAAACGCTGCAACCTTGGTGCTGAGCGAACGCTGAGCATGGTCGGCATAAAGTTCGGATCCATCACCAGGCTGCCATCCGGGCGTTTTTCCAGAATCCGACCAATGGCCAGGGCCGCGTAGGCGCTTCGGTCGTCCCGCTCCAGCATCAAACGCGGCGCTACCCGGGCCACATCTATGCTGTGGGCATCGCCGTCAATGGAATGCAGGTCGCGGATTTCTGCACTCTCGGCCCGGAACCGTCCGGCCACTGGTGCATCCGGCCATTCCACTTCGGCCAGGCTATCGCTACCCAGGGGCAGGGCCAGATACACCACCTGGTTGGCCACCGAGGCATCGGCGATTTCCAGGGGCTCCGGCATCACATCATCCTGGGGCAGGTTGAAGCGGGTGCCATCGGGGAACAGACCACTGGCCCGCACCAGGCCCACGCGCCCGAAGCTCAGGTATTCCGCGTTGAGTTCCAGATCACTGAACCCGTACAGGTAATCCGAAACCGCCAGTGAACGCTCATTGATCTGGTGTTCCAGGTACCGCTGCTGCTGCTGGAAGTGCTGGGGTTTGATAAACAGGCCATCACTCCAGACCACTCGATTTGTAACTGCCATCAGGTTTCTTCCGACCGCTTGAGTTGTACTTCCCTGTCCCGCAGGTTCACCAGCAGGTGGTAACGGCCACCCACAGGATCTACCCTGACCACTTTCTTCCACTGGGACAGGTTCGGGTAGGCGTAGAAGGCGATCACGCCGATAAACCTTGTGTCCTTGCTGATCTCGAATGGTTCCACAAACTTGAACTGGCCAGGTACCAGGGTGTAATCGCTGTGATCGATGTAGTTGCGGCCCAGGGAGCTCTTCAGGTTATTCAGCAACTGGTCAAAATCACCGGCCATCAACAGGGAGCTGTCGCGCATTTCAATAATCTGAAAGGCAATCGGCGTCGGTGCCAGAGACTCATTCGGGTTTACACCCGGCTCGGCCACCATGGTGAGATCCACCCGGCTGGGCAGGTCCTCGGCGTAGCCTACCGGAATATCCGGATCCCACAGCACCTTGGCAGTTTTCGTCACGGCGTGATAAGGCGTGCTGCATCCCGCGAGCACAAACACCATTGCCAGTGTCGCTGGCAGCAAGTTCCATTTGCAGGTTTTCACAGCAGATTCTCCCTTTGCAGTTGACGTAAATGCTGGTCGTAAGCCTGATCGAATACCTCCTGAAACAGGCGCTCAAAACCCTGCTGACGACTCGATTTCAATTCCTTGTAGTAATGCTGGTACATGTCCCAGGCCCAGCGACCTTCGTCTTCATTCTGTTGCAGACCGCGGCGATAGCCATGGAAGCGGCGCAACAGGGCTTCTGGTGAAAACGCATGGAGAATGGCTTCCAGCGCTTCGCTAATGGCCTCGCGGGTGGCCCGCTGGTGGTGATTCAGGCTCTGCAGACTTTCCTGCACCGCCGCAGGTGCCGACAAATGCACAGGGCTGCGCTGGCTGGCGAACAGGGTTTGCACGGTTTCTTCGTAGTTCCCGCCAAGACGTAAAGGGTTGTCTTCGATGGGCTGCAAGCGTGTGCGCAGGGCCTGATGCCGACTGTCTTCGCCCTGATGCAGGGCCAGCAAGCCTTCGATGGTGGCTTTCAGGGTCTGCCCGGCTTCTTCCAGAAACAGCTGCATGCCATCGCTGTCTGCAAAGTTGAGGCCGGTTTCCATGCCCTGCATCAGAGGGGTGGCACTGATGTGTTTGCGGCTTTGGTCATTGTGCTGAGCGTTGGTATCCCCAAGCCGCGGGTCCAGTGCACCGGTTTCGGTATGTGACATCCTGTCCTTCTCTCCTTTCCTTACCGGCAGCCCCATCGCCACGTCGCGATTCTCCCGGTATTCATCTGTTACGTCGGTTTCAGTGGCAAACCAGGCACGATCACTTGCCAAAAGTGCACTTTCTTCCTGATCCACACGTGCTGGCTCATCCTGCCAGTGCATCATGGGGTCGGCGCTGATGGTTTCTGCTTCTGCCGGCGCCAGGCCTTCCAGAGGTTCGGCTATGTGCATGTCGCTGTCACGGGCGGCCCCACGGACCAGTTCGCCTTGTGCCACATCCACCAGCTTCCGGTCTTCTGCGGCCGACCGGTGTTCCAGCTCTTCATCACCGGCAAGCGCTGACAGCTCGCCGGCCACTAATTCTGCCCGTATGCGATAGCGACCGATGCTGACCGTGTCGCCCTGATTCAGTCGGACCCTGCGGCCCCGCCCCACGGGCTGGGTCGCACTATTGATGTAGGTGCGGCCACTGCGATCAATCAGGCAGTAGCCGCCATCAAGAAACCGGATTTCCGCATGCCCCGGGACAGCACCGGTGCGATGGGCCGACAGTTGCCAGGTGTCGCTTTCAGCGGTGCCTATGGAGCCACCCCGGGTGCTGAAACTGTGCTCGATACCCGCACCGCTGCGCGTCGTGCCCGGGTTGGTGACTGTCAGCTTCAGTCTGGTTATCGGCTGCTCGTCCATGATTGGTTTCCTTATCCTGTTAACGGCGTATCTGAATCCGCACCGCTGGCCGGGTTTGGGATTTCTCGGGTGTTACAAACGAGTTCCAGCCCAGCCGTATTTCCTGCCCCATCTGCATCGGGCGAATATCCTGTGTCCGCATCTGCAACTCCAGGTCGTAAGCCAGCTGCTCTCGGGTGGCGAATTCCACCAGCTTCAGCAGGCGCTGATGATCCTGTCCGTTGGGCAGAAAGTCGGCAAAACGCTGGCGGCTCAGGTTGCGAATTCGCAGAATGAACTTGCCGCTGCGATCACGAACCTGCGAGCCCACCAATGTGTCATTGCCGAGGGTCGCGTTACTCCGGCCCAGGCGGGTTTGCTGATCTTCGCCAATCGCAACCTTGCGCAATACCCACTGTTCGATACTCACATCGTCCAGGTCGAAACAGTGCCCGACAATGCCGCTGACCACTTCGGGAGAGCGGCTGCGGCCAGCCATAAGGCCGGAATAGGCCAGCATCTTTGACCAGTTAACCGGTGTGGCTTCCCGCAAACGGCTGTCGCCAAGACCAATAAGGGCGTAGATCAGATTGGAAAAACCATCGGAAGCGCCGGGGCGAAAACGCACGTAGTAACGGTATTTGCGCCATGACCGGTGAAACAGGGTAACCAGCCGGTGATTGAAAAAATCCAGAAAGTGCCGGCGAATACCCAGATCCTGACCCGCTTCCCAAGCGAGATCTTCAAGGTAATAACCGGGCAACGGCGACTGGGAGCCGTGCAGCCCCAGAAAACTCACTTCCATCTGATAGGGTGCGTGCTCATGCTCCGGCGACAAGGCGGAAACCACATCGCTACCGGGAAACCCGAGGCCTGCCGCGGCTGAAAACCGGATGCGCTCCTGCCGTGGCTGCTCATCTCGACCGCCTTCCAGATCGTCACCGTGGTGCCGGTGAATCAGATCCACCAGCTGAAAAAAACTGTACCGCCGTGCATTGCCCAGAACGGGTTGCAGGCCGGCTACATCAGCGGTTGCTGACCTTGCTGTAACGTCCATGTATACCGTTCCTGATTGTCTGTATTCACCACTTCCAGTTGGTGAAATGCGTTGATGCTGGCATAAAGTGCAAAAAACTGGCTGAGTACTGTGCCGAACAGGTACAGATCGCCCTCCGAGGCAAAGGCCTGCTGATCCAGTTTTATTTCCGAGCGAATTCCCCGCACCGGCAGCCCCCGGATCATCTTGTCCACCGGATTGGTTTCGATGGCGCTGATACCCGCAAGCCGCTTCTGGGACACCCGCTCCGCCTGGCGATCCACCAGTGCGCGGAAGTCATACACCCGCAACACCGTGCGCAGGGCATCCACATCCAGCATGGAGAGATAGTTGAGCGACAGATTGGAAATCAGCGTCCACAACAGGCTGCCATCCAGAGTCGGCCTCAAGGTGGCGGTAGGGCGGGTGATATTGCTGAATGAGGCAAACGCCGGTGTGGTTTCCGTGGCCATGCACACTTCCCCTACCGCCAGTTGCTGCGGCAGTTGCCGGTTGGTGCAGGTCAGAGTCAGGGAAATCGCTTCCTGGCGATCCATACACTCGGATTCGTCACCGCGAACAAACGACATATAGTGATCAAAGCCATCACCGCGCACGCTGTCCTTGGCTCGAACCCGGTAATACAGGGCTGTGCGGCCACGATCCCGCTCAACTTCGTGCTGAAAGCTCTCAAACGCCGTATACAGCCGCCGCTCGCCCCGCCCTGACCGGCCTTCCAGCCAGCCTTCCACCTGTTCAATACTGAACACTTCAAAATGATCCGGCGAACGGCTGGATGCCAGTATCCGGTACTCGGTCTGGCGCCCGTTAAGATCCACCGGCTCACCCTCATGGGTAAACAGATTCACCGCCGGCGTGCAGTAAAGTTGCATGTTCTCCGCCCGAACCCGGGCATCCGGCGGCAGAATCCGGCTGAAATGAAAGCGCAGGCTGATTTCATCTGCCTGAACCGCCGGCAAACGGTTCTTCAGACCGGTAATGTCCACAAACCGGAAGGCCTCGGGAAAGCTCAGGTATTCCTGCAGAATCCGGTAGCCGGAATAGGCGTTCTTGGGATAAGGCAACAGCGCCTCATCACTGGCGAAGCCAACCGGCTTCAACAAAGACGTCGGCAGCCTGTACACCGAACCGCCAACCACCAGCTCCATGCGACTGAGGTAGTGGTTCAGCCACAAGTAAAGCGTTTCAGCCGTGTGGTTATCACCGCCCAGATAGAAACGAAGGCTATCCAGCCCAAGAGCACTCAATGGCTGATCAGTGTGTAATGCCAAATCCACGGTCATCGACGACACTTCCCGTGAATGCTCGGCGTGAGCATCCGCCACACTGATCGGAAATACATCCACCGCACGACAGGTACGAAACCGGCACTGAGTCTGCCGTGTGGAATCTCCCAACGGACGGCTCTTGATTTCCGTGTACCGCTCAACGGTCTGACGCTCACTGATCGCATGCAACTGAGGATCAAACCTCATAATGGTGCAGCTAGGTACTGGGCGGAGATAGTTCGGCCACAACATGTTCAACAGAGAATGCGTAAGCTCCGGAAACTCGTCTTCCACCTTCTCCCGAAGCTTCCCGGTCAAAAACGCAAAGCCTTCCAGCAACCGCTCCACATCCGGATCGGTGCTTTGTTCCGATAAAAACCGGGTCAGTTGCGGGTGAGCCTCAGCAAACTCCCGCCCCTGCAGCCTCAAAAAACTCAACTCATCCCTGTAAAACCGATTCAACTTCATCCAACTACACCTGAACAACTGCAACAATGTTCGAAAAGAGGGGGTGGGGATGCTTTTCTGGCGGGAAAAAGATGTCTGAGCGCAGCGAGTTGTTTTCCCAGAAGAAAAGCATCCCCACCCCCTCGCTCCACCACAGTCCCCGCCAGTTACATCACCCGGTAATAACGCTTGTCATCCAGTAATAAATCTATGGTTGTCTTGTCGTCTTTAGAGCCAAGGTTCAGATAAACCGTCACCTGAAACCGCAACTGCAAAGGATCCGGCCCCTGAGGCAAAGCAACCACATCAACCCGCTTTACTCTGGGCTCATACTTCTCAATACACTGCCGGATTGCACTGCGGATCTGGATACTCAGATCGTAAGTACCCAGGGTCGCATCGTTGAAATCCAGCAGCCCCAGCTCCGGCGCACAGGCGCTGTTACCGGGGTGGGCATTGAGAAGGCGAACCAGATGGCGCTTGATGGAAGCCACCACATGGGTGACCTCCCCCATGCTCTGCCCTTCCGGATCAGTGGCCTGCTCCAATCGCTCGAACAGGCTGCCTCCCGTGGATTGCGCGTCGCCACTGAACACGGATTAATCCTTGTCCAGACGGCCTACCAGCGACAGCTCGAAGTTGGCACCCATGTATTTGAAGTGCGGACGCACGGCCAGAGATACCTGGTACCAGCCTGGATCGCCTTCTACATCGGAAACCGTTACCTGAGCTGCGCGCAGCGGGCGGCGGCTGCGTACTTCCGCCGGCGGGTTTTCCTGATCAGCCACGTACTGGCGAATCCAGGTGTTCAGTTCGCGCTCAAGATCCTGACGCTCTTTCCAGGAACCGATCTGCTCCCGCTGCAGCACCTTGATGTAATGAGCCAGGCGGTTAACGATCATCATGTAAGGCAGCTGGGTACCCAACTTGTAGTTGGTTTCCGCTTCCTTGCCTTCCTTGGTGTTCGGGAACTGCTTGGGCTTCTGTACGGAGTTGGCTGAGAAGAAGGCCGCGTTATCGCTGCCCTTACGCATGGTGAGGGAGATAAAGCCTTCGTCGGCCATTTCGTATTCACGACGGTCGGTGATCAGCACTTCTGTGGGAATCTTGGCTTCCAGCTGGCCGAAAGATTCGAACAGGTGAACCGGCAGATCTTCCACCGCACCACCGCTTTGCGGGCCGATGATGTTCGGGCACCAGCGGTATTTGGCAAAGCTCTCGGTCAATCGCGTCGCCAGCAGGTAGGCGGTGTTGCCCCACAGGTAATGCTCGTGATCGCCGGAGACATCTTCCTTGTAGTTAAAGCTGCGCACCGGATTTTCGCTTGGGTCATAGGGTACCCGAAGCAGAAAACGTGGCGATGTCAGGCCCAGGTAACGGGCGTCTTCGGATTCACGCAGGGCGCGCCACCTGGCGTATTTCGGGCCTTCGAAAACGGCTTTCAGTTCCTTGATGGCCGGCAGTTCCTGGTAGCTGTCTACGCCAAAGAATGACGGCGCAACCGAGGACAGGAAAGGCGCGTGAGCCATGGCACCAACAGACGATACATACTGCAGCAGCTTCATATCCGGTGTAGACGGTGTGAACGCATAGTTACCAACAACCGCGCCTACCGGCTCGCCGCCGAACTGGCCATATTCCGTGGAATAAATATGCTTGTAGAAGCCGGTCTGAGTGACATCGGGAGCGAACTCGAAGTCTTCGAGAAGTTCGGTTTTCGTGGCATGCAAAATATCCACTTTGATGTTTTCGCGGAAGTCAGTGCGATCAACCATCAGTTTGAGGCCACGCCAGGCGGATTCCAATTCCTGCAGCTTTGGCGCATGCAGAATTTCATCCATCTGGGCGCTGATCTTGCGATCCAGCTCTACCACCATCCGGTCAACCAGTGCCTTGTTGACCGGCTGCCCCTTTTCTTCGCTTTTCAGCAGGTTGGCAATAAACGTTGCAACGCCTTTGCGGGCGACATCGTAGCCCTCGTCAGCTGGCGCCATGCGACTGTTGGCCATAACCTGGTCAAGCAAGGAGCCTTCCATTACAGATTCGGAGGCAGCAGATTGCTGCGCAGCAGTATCAGACATACCACATCCCTTCAGTACGTGATTGATATTCGGTGTTGTATACCGCGCTCAGGCGGCAGCCCTGACTAAATTCTGGTTACTCGCCGTCGGTAGCCAGTTCAAGCTCAGACAACAGGGTTTCCCGGGCTTCGTCGTTATCCAGCAATTCCTGCAGCTTGGAACGGAACGCAGGCACATTACCCAGCGGGCCTTTCAAGGCCACAAGCGCTTCCCGCAGTTCAATGAGCTTCTTCAGCTCGGGAACCTGGCGGGCAATGCTGTCGGGTGAGAAATCATCCAGGGTCTGGAATTCGAGAATGACCGGCAATTCCTCGGCTTGCTCGTCCAGCTGGTTGGAAACGGTGGTGGAAAGCGTAAGCCCGGCCTCCTTCATGACAGAACGGAAGTTGTTCTTGTCAACGGAAATGGCTTTACGTTCTTCGATGGGGGTTTCTTCGGCGTGTCCCTTGAAATCACCAACCACGAACACCTTCAGCGGCAGTTCGGTTTCAGCCTGCTGATCTCCGGTGGCGGGGACATACTTGATATTGATGCGCTCTTTTGGCGCGACAGAACCGTCTTTGGACGACATGGCTTGCTCCCTGTGCAAATCATTTGCAGTTGTTCAATCCCTTGTGCGGACCATCCTGGTGCGCAACGGCGAAACTGTACACAGATCGTCCTTGTTTCTCAAGCAAAAACTGGCCAGCAAAACGTCAGACTGTGAGCACGGGCAAGCTTTTGCCAACTTGCGTCCAGTAGGGCCGTATTGGCGAAACCAACCTGAGAACAGGTCAATGACGACGGGCGGTGCCATGGCTATACTCCTGCATACCCTCAAGGTTTCATGGCATTATCACAATAACCAAGGAGACGATTGATATGAGCGACTTGAAAGCGAAGTTCGACGAGGCAGTAAACTACATCCAGACGGCGGAAGGCGACTTTAAACCCTCCAACGAGATGAAGCTGGAGTTTTACGCCCTGTACAAACAGGGAACCGAAGGCGATGTGTCGGGCAAACGCCCGGGCATGATGGATTTTGTAGGGCGCGCCAAGTACGACGCCTGGGAAAAGTGCAAAGGTATGCCCAAAGAAAAGGCTATGCAAAAATACATCGACAAGCTCGAAGCCCTCAAGTAGAGCGCCCGGCTTTCCGGTCCCGGTAAAAACCCGCCGGGATCGCACCCCTTGTTCACAATGCCTGTTGATTCCCGGCAGATGTCAGCGATCGGTCATATTCACATTGAGTGTCTCGTACGTGCGGTTTTCCGGCGGGCGAATCACGTAATTGTTGCTGTGGGTCTGCCCTGGAACAGACTTTGGCATACTGAAACGGAACTCAACCGGTATTTCCGAGCGGCCAAGGTCGGTGCGGCTGTCACGCGGCTGCAGTGCCAGCGGATCCAGATAAAAGTCATCCTTGCCTGCCGGCTGCACTGGAACACCCTCCGCCGGCGCCGCAAGGCCACCTTCGATCACCGTGTCGGAAAGAGCATCTTCAGCAATGGAATGGAAAGGAATGGTTTCCAGCGTTGAGCGTTGCTCAACCTCAAACAGCTGGTTCTCTTCAGGACGGGGCTGGGCACTGGCCGACCCTGCTATCATGCACAGGAGAGCTACAGAAACGAGTCCGGAGCCTATCCACTCAAGCTTTCTGGCGATACGATGCAAAACATTCATGGCGTCCATCCTGATCTGAGATGCATTTTCCCGGAAATGTGTCAATTTTTGATCAGTTTATCGCTAAACCGGTCGCACTTCTCGCACAATTGACCGTTTTGTGACAACTTTCACTGACACAAACCATTGAATTGCCCGGCATACACCCTCTTTTCAGTTACTTTTTATACTTCTTACATTATTTGTAAAAAAGGAGCGGCCTTGAAGACACCACTGATTACCAGGCAGGGCTACGATGAACTGCAAAAAGAGCTTGATGAACTCTGGCGTTTTGAACGCCCGGAGATTACGAAAAAGGTCACCTGGGCAGCCAGCCTTGGTGATCGCAGTGAAAACGCAGACTATCAGTACAACAAAAAACGGCTGCGGGAGATTGATCGGCGGGTGCGCTATCTGAGACGCTGCCTGGACAATCTCAAGGTGGTTGAACACCATCCGGAACAGGAGGGAAAGGTCTTTTTCGGGGCCTGGGTAGAGGTCGAAAACGATGATGGCAAAACCCTGAGGTTCCGAATTGTAGGTTATGACGAAATATTCAACCGTAAGGATTACATATCCATAGATTCACCCATGGCCCGGGCCCTGCTGAAAAAGGAAGTGGGTGATGAAGCCGAGGTAAGAACCGAAGCCGGAACAGCAACCTGGTATATCAATGCTATTGAATACCAAAAATAGAGTCGCAACCGGAGCGTTCCGGGCAGAAAAAAACCCCGTAAGAACGGGGTAAGGCTAGCGCTGTGCTGAAGGGAGAAGCAAGCGGTTACTGATGCCTGCTTCCATCTACAGATACTATTATCCATGCCCGGTATTACCACGCCCTTGCCGATGAATTACCTTTTGGTCAGGGTACGCCAGGCACTTCTTGCCGAAAGGTCGTGAACGTTAAATTAGGTTGTACACTCTAGGAATTGTCGATAGCTTCCAGACAACAGATCTTATACCCGCTTCCAGTTACGGAGATGGCAAAATGAACACACAGAAGCTACTGAACCTGGCACTCGAGTGCGTTGATGCATTGGGTTACCAGCTTGATCAGATGGGCATTACCGGAAAGATCAACCGGCATAATATTGCGGCATTCCTGATGGCAGAACAGAAGCACCTTGAAGGTGAATGGGACAGCATTCAGGTGCGCGTGAACCTTCGCCGCATGCAGTTTGAACGTATTACCCGGCAGATTGAGACACGCACGGATGCGCTGATTGGCCCGATAATGTCACAGGTAAACCGGCTCCGCCCCAGCCACTGAGTTTCAGGCCCGGCCCGTTCCTGCCGATGCGTGAGCGCCGCCGCCATCGGCAGAATCAACCATCTGTTCCGCCTGTGTGACTTTGATGCGCTTGCGCGAACGGATAAACGCAGGCATGCGCACAGAGACCGTCAGCCCCGGTGGCGCCTCATCCGGATAGGTATCGCTGAGCACAATCCTGCCCTGATGGATCTCTGCAACGGCACTCACCAGGCTGAGACCCAAACCATTACCCGGTAGCGAGCGGCTTTTGCCAACCCGGTAAAAGCGCTGGAATACCTGATCCTTCTCGTCGTCGGGAATACCGATACCACTGTCCCTGACCTCAAAAATCGCCTCTTCGCCCTCCCGTCTTACAACCACACCAATGGTGCCGTGCTCGGGCGTGTATTTGATGGCATTGTCAATCAGGTTGCTGATCATCTGGAAAAGCAGATCCCGGTCACCCTCTATAATGACACCCGGCTCCAGTGACTGTTCAAAGGTCTGCTCCTTGTCTTCAGAGAGCGCCTCGTAAAGCTCACAGGCGTCCGACACCAGCTCATCCAGGGCTACCTTTCTCATATCGGCGGAATTTCCCTTGGTCTCCAGGCGTGCGATGCGCAGTAGGGCATTAAAGGTTGCCAGCAACTGATCCGCCTCCGCGACCGCGCGGCTTGCCTGCTCCCTGGCCTCGTCGTTGTCCACCGACATCAGGGTATTTTCAAGCTGGTTTCGCAGCCGGGTGAGAGGCGTGCGCAGATCATGAGCGATGCTGTCCGATACGTGCCGGATACCTTCCATCAGGTAAACAATCCGGTCCAGCATCTGGTTCAGGTTTTCCGCAAGCTGATCGAAATCATCCTCTGTGCCACGGGTGGGTATACGCAGGGAGAGGTGGCCGTTCATGATTCGTCGGGAGGTGTTATTGATAATTTCAATTCGGCGGGTTGTGCTTCGACTCATCAGAAAGCCGCCAAGCAATGCCAGCGCGAGAGTAATGCCCATACCCCAGTTAATCGCCGTTTCAATAACCCGCTTCAGGTTGGTGAGCTCGTCCACATCCCGGCCGACCAGAAGTCTCAAACCACCCTGCACCTCAAAGATGCGGGCACGGGCAAGACGCTCGGGGCCAGACCAGCCTACAGCGGGGCTGAGGGTGAAGTTTATCCAGCCACTTTCCGAACGCGATCCCTCAGGCCAGGTTTCAAGGTTACCGGCCAGCTTGAGGAAGTCTTCGGTGGTCAACAGATAGATGGTTTTTGCATTGGGGTCGCGGGCAACCCGCTCACGGATGATCGTGATCAGACCATTGACACCACGCCCCCGGTACTGCTCTGCCAGACCTGCGATTTCCGCCTCTATGGTCTCGTCGGTCTGGGCCGTCATGAACCCCGCTGTACGCCAGTATATAAAGGCCAGTAACAAAAACACCGAGGTGGCAAATACCACCATGTACAGCAGGGCAAGCTGGAAGGACGATGTCCTGAGCTGGCTAAGCAGTTTCACGTAACATGTACCCTGCACCCCGGATGGTTTGCAGCAGGGGTGTCTCGAATTCCTTGTCGATCTTGGCGCGGAGACGGCTGATGTGTACGTCAATCACGTTGGTCTGGGGGTCAAAATGATAGTCCCAGACCTTTTCCAGCAACATGGTCCGGGTAACCACCTGACCGGCGTTGCGCATCAGGTATTCCAGCAGCCGGAACTCCCGGGGCTGAACGTCAATATTCTGCCCCGAGCGCTTTACTGTGCGGGCCAGCAGATCCATTTCCAGATCTGCCACCCGCAGCACCGTTTCGGTTTCCGCAGACTGGCGATTCCGGCGCACCAGTGACTCGATCCGGGCAAGAAGCTCCGTAAACGAGAAAGGTTTGGTGAGATAGTCATCGCCGCCGCCGCGGAGGCCTTCAACGCGATCGTCTACATCTCCCAGTGCACTGAGTATCAAAACCGGCACCTGGTTTCCCGTGGCGCGTACCGTCTTGATGATGGAGAGCCCGTCCATACCTGGAAGCATGCGATCAACAATCATGATGTCGTATTCTTCACTGGCGGCCATCATCATACCTTCCTTGCCATCGGCAGCATGATCGACAACGAAGTCTGACTCCTTCAGCCCTTTAACAAGATAATTTGCTACGTCCTGATCGTCTTCGATTACCAGCGCTTTCACTGGATCCCCTCCCAATAGCGGATTACATTAACAACAGAGTACGAATAACTCGGGACACCGGCCAGTTACCATCTTGTAAGAGGGTGTCGCCATTGGCGACGGTCGGCTCTATGCCCTCATCCAGCTCAAGCTATCCGCTGTAGTGCCGGAGGGCCGGTATTCGGCGCTTACCCAGCCGTCATAATCCATTTTGTCGAGTGCAGAGAAAACATTCGAAAAGTTAATCTCTCCGGTTCCTGGCTCGTGCCGACCGGGATTATCAGCAAACTGAATGTGGCCTATCCAGGGCATCAGGCACTCCATGGTACGAATCAAGTCACCCTGCATGATTTGCATGTGATAAATGTCGTACTGCAGGCGCAGGTTACCGGCACTGGCTTCCTCGATCAGTGCAATGACCTTTCCGGATGTGTCGAGAAAAAATCCGGGCATATCGAGCCGCGAATTAATGGCTTCAAGGCACAGTGTAATGCCCTCACCCGCCAGCTTGTCAGCTGCCCAGGCGACATTGGCCACCAGCGTTTGCCAGGCGATCTCTTTGTCCAGATCCACGGTGTTCAAACCTGCCAGACAGTTGAGCCGCGTGCAACCCAGTGCCCGGGCGTATTCGATGGCCCGGTCCACTCCGGCGCGGAACTCATCAATCCGGTCCGGCAGGCAGGCAATGCCACGCTCGCCGGCATCCCAGTCGCCCGGGGGTAGATTGAACAGGACCTGGGTCAATCCATTGTCTTTCAGGGCACTACTGAGCATTTCTTTGGGCCAGGCGTAGGGGAAAAGAAACTCCACGCCGGCAAATCCGGCTTCTGCGGCTTTGGCGAAACGCTCGGGAAACGGTACCTCAGTGAACAGCATCGAGAGGTTGGCGGCAAAACGCGGCATGGCAGATTACCCTTTGAGATCAGCTTTAGAGCCGGAAACCTGTGTACCCAGACGGCTACTGTTCATATGTTCCAGCTCCAGAAGCAGTCCGCTGTGATCAGCATCGCTGTGGCCATTGGCGATCAGTGACAGGTATTCATTGTGCACCTGTTGCGACAAAGGCAAGGTCAGATTCTCCGCACGGGCTTCATCCAGGATCATACGCATGTCTTTAAGCTGGATACGGGCCGGCGCACCGGGGGCAAAATCCCGGTCAATCATGCGCTGGCCGTGCAACTCCAGAATCCGGCTACCGGCAAAGCCGCCCATCAACGCCTCACGCACCGCAGCCGGATCGGCCCCGCCCTTGGCGGCCAGCAACAGAGCTTCAGACACAGCCCCAATGGTAATCCCCACAATCGCCTGATTAGCCAGCTTGGCTAGCTGCCCCGCGCCCACAGGGCCAATCCGCGTGCACTTGCCCAACACCTCAAAGACCGGCAAAGCCCGGGACACATCGTCCTCTGAACCGCCCGCCATAATACTCAATCGTGCTTCCCGGGCCCCCAGGGTGCCACCGGAAACTGGCGCATCCACATAACCTGCACCCTGTTCCGCTGCAAGCGCAGCGTGGCGACGAGCCAGCGATGGCTGAACGGAGCTCATATCAATCATCAGAGCACCCGGCTTTATAGCTCCCATAGCACCACTTGCAACCAGCACCTGTTCAACCACATCGCCGTTTTCCAGCATGGTAATCACCACATCTGCGGTTCGCACTGCGTTAGCGGGGGTGTCAGCAACGGTTGCCTCGCCGGCAAAAGGCTCACACTTGCTGGCTGTGCGGTTCCACACAGTCATTGGGAAACCTGCGTCCAGAAGATTTCGGGTCATGGGGGCGCCCATCAGGCCAATGCCGAGGAAAGCGATGTGGGGGAATTTTTCAATCACAGGAGTGGGCCTCTATCCAGCATCGGGGGAGGAGGCAATTGGGCAGGCCTTTCCAAAACACGCTGAAATACATCCCTGTACGCTCGGCTCCGCCATTCATGGCTCCGCACGGTTTTGGAAAGGCCTGCCCAATCACCTCTTATACTTGAGTGCTATTACACACTAAACAAACAAAAACGCCACCAACCGAACCGGTGGTGGCGTTTTCAGAACACTTGCGAAAGACTGACCCGATCAGGCAGCTTCAGCCATCTGCAGGCGGATTTTCTTCATGGCATTCTTCTCAAGCTGGCGAATTCGCTCAGCGGAGATGCCGTACTTGTCTGCCAGCTGGTGAAGTGTCGCCTTGTTCTCGGACAGCCAGCGCTCACGCAGGATATCCTGGCTGCGCTCGTCGAGCATTTCCAGAGCCTCCATCAGGCGCCCGTTGGAATCTTCGGTCCAATCCGCCTTCTCGAGCTGAACAGCCGGGTCGCTGCGTCGATCTTCCAGGTAATACGCCGGCGACTTGTAGGCGCTGTCATCGTCATCATCCATGGGGCCATCAAAGGCGGTATCCTGGGATGCCAGGCGGCCTTCCATTTCCTGTACAACCCGGGGTTCCACTCCCAGATCATCTGCCACTGCGTGCAGTTCATCATGGCTCAACCACGCCAGCTTCTTCTTCTGACTGCGCAGGTTAAAAAACAGTTTGCGCTGGGACTTGGTTGTTGCCACTTTCACAATCCGCCAGTTACGCAGAATGAACTCGTGAATCTCGGCCTTGATCCAGTGCACGGCAAACGACACCAGCCGTACACCGTACTCCGGGTTAAAACGCTTGACGGCCTTCATGAGGCCGACGTTGCCCTCCTGAATCAGGTCGGCCTGAGCCAGGCCATACCCTGAATAACTACGGGCAATGTGAATAACGAAGCGCAGATGGGATAATACAAGCTGGCGAGCTGCATCCACGTCTTCTTCATAGTGAAGGCGCTCTGCCAGTTCCCGCTCTTCATCCACGGTCAGTACCGGAATGCGGCTCGCGGCCTGAATGTAAGCCTCAAGATTGGCGCCCGGCACCAGTCTGTCAATGAGCTGTAAGCTCGTACCCATGCTTTAACCTCCGAACCCGACGGCTGATAATACAGCGAATAAAAATTAGACCGCCAGGAACCTGAAAAGTTCCTGAATTACCCAATAAAACGTTCGAAATCAACAAAATGGGGAATTCACCCTGACTTTCTCTTGCACTTCAAGCTAACGCGCAAACCCTGCCGGATTCAATACGGTTTTACCGTGATCCGGATCATTAGCCACCGGCAATTTCACCCGGCTCTATATCATCCAGATGGCGCTTTACCGCCACCCATGCGCCAAGCCAGCCTAGCAGCATCGCAATAATAATCAATGCCAGGACACCGTCAATACCCAGACCGTTGAGCGAAAAATCGCTGCGATACAGCCCAGCAAGGCGTTCAATCGGGCCGCTCAGCCACCACAGGGACAGCTGCAGCAATATCAGGGCAACGAGGCCGCCCCCCAAACCAAACCAGGCACCTGTATACAGAAACGGCCTGCGCACAAAGCCATCGGTGCCGCCGACCAGCTTGGTTACCAGGATCTCATCACGTCGGTTCTCGATGGACAGCCTGACGGTGTTGCCGATCACCAGCACCACGGCTGCTGCAAGCAAAAGTGCCAGCGCCCAGACAGCGCGGGCAAGCAAATCGGTCATGGCGTTAAGCCGCTGCAGCCAGCCCAGGTCCACCTGAACCCGCTCAATGCTGTCCACACCTTCAATGAACGCCACTAGGCCTGCAACGCTTTCTGCAGTCCTGACTGCCTCCACAGGTGTAATCAGCAATGTATGGGGCAAGGGATTCTCATCCAGGTAATCCAGTGCCTCATCAAGCCCGGATGACGCCCGGAACTCGGCCAGTGCTCGCTCACGGTCGATCAGCTCCAGTTCCGCCACGCGTCCGTCAGCGCCGATTTCTCTGGCCAGTTCCCGGGCCTGTTCAATACTGGCGCCCAACTCCATGTAAGCGGTTACCCGGACGCTGCTTTCCCAGCCCGCACTCACCCCCTGCAGGCTGGTTAACAAAAGCAGGAGGATCACCGGCAGTGCCAGGGCTACACCCATCACTGTCCAGGTCATCAGGCTTGCGACCGGGGTCCGCCACATGCGCTCAGCACTGTCACGGGCCACTTTGCGATGATGGATAAACCAGGACCCGGTCTGTTCGCTCCAGGGCGACCGCGACACTCTGGCGCCCCGCGCAGCATCCTGCTTGCGGGATCGGGACGAAGGATCAACGGCCACCGGAACCTCCCTGTGACGGGGTACCGCCGGCAACAAGACTGCCATGATCCAGAGTCAGTGTACGCCGCCCCATTTCCTTCACCAGCGCAAGGTCGTGACTGGCAATTAATACGGTGACACCCACCTGGCTGAACCGGGCAAACAGATTCATGATGTCTGCCGACAGTTGCGGGTCCAGGTTGCCCGTCGGTTCGTCTGCCAGCAACAGGGGGGGCTTGTTGACCACCGCACGGGCTATGCCCACCCGTTGCTGTTCACCACCGGACAACTGCAGGGGGTTCATTTTTTCTTTCCTGAGCAGGCCAACCTTATCCAGCGCTGCACGCACCCGGCGGCCCACGTCGCGGGGCGAGACGCCCATTACCTCCAGGGGCATGGCAACGTTATCGAAAACCGTGCGATCGAACAGCAAATGGTGATTCTGGAACACCACACCTATGTGGCGGCGAATATAGGGAATCTGCCTTCTCGGCAGGCGGTTAAGCAGCTGACCACCAACAACCACCTCCCCGGCACTGGGCCGTTCCATCACCATGAGCAATTTCAGCAGAGTACTTTTACCGGCACCGGAGTGCCCGGTCAGAAACGCCAGTTCACCCCGGCTCAGATGAAAATTCACCTGGCGCAGCGCAGTATGGTCGCTGTCATACCGCTTGGTAACCTGACGAAATTCAATCATGGCGGACTATCCGGTAAATTATTCAGCAAACAGGGCATCCACAAAGGTCTCGGCATCAAAGGTACGCAGGTCGTCTACCTGCTCGCCCACACCAATAAAACGGATAGGAAGCTGCAACTGGCGGGCAATAGCAAACACGATACCGCCTTTGGCCGTGCCGTCCAGTTTCGTTAAGGTAATGCCAGTTACGCCAACCGCTTTCTGGAACACTTGCGCCTGGCTCAGGGCGTTCTGCCCCGTTCCCGCGTCCAGTACCAGCATGACTTCGTGGGGCGCCGTGTCGTCCAGCTTTTTCATTACCCGGACCACCTTTTCCAGTTCGCTCATCAGATTGTCTTTGTTCTGCAACCGGCCGGCAGTATCGGCAATCACAACATCCACACCACGGGACTTGCCTGACTGAATCGCATCAAAAATCACCGAGGCACTGTCTGCCCCCGTGTGCTGGGCAATAACAGGCACATCATTTCGCTCACCCCAGACCTGCAACTGTTCAACCGCCGCAGCACGGAAGGTATCACCAGCGGCCAGCATGACCGACTTGCCCTCACTCTGGAATTTTTTGGTGAGCTTGCCAATCGTGGTGGTTTTACCTACGCCATTCACACCAACCATCAGAATTACGTATGGCTTCTGCGCCGCATCCAGGATCAGCGGCCTGGTAACATCCTTGAGCAGGCCATGCAGCTCGTCGCGCAGAGCCTTGCGCAGGGCCTCGCCATCTTTCAGCTGATTGCGTCGGAGCTTGTCGGTAAGGGCTTCAATTATTTCCGACGTTGCCGTCACCCCCACATCCGCCATAAGCAGCGTGGTTTCAATTTCTTCCAGCAGGTCTTCATCGATTTTCTTGCCGATTGAGAACAGATCCGCCATACCACCGGTAAGGCTTGCACGGGTTTTGCCCAGACCCTGTTTGATGCGCTCGAAAACACTGAGCTGGGGCTCTGCTTCTGGTTCAGGTTCAGGGCTTATTTCCGGCTCGGGTGCCGGCTCAACCTTCGGCTCAGGGGCGGCCGGGGGCTCCTCGGTGGTAACCTCCGGTGCGGCTTCAGCGGCTTTTTTCTCGACCGGCGCCTTGGGCTCAGGACCTTTCAGCGCCTCCGGTTTGCGGTGGGGAACCGGCTTTGGGCGCGGCACACGGCGGCGGTTGCTGGCAATATCCAGAACAAACACGAGTACAAGAAGGGCCAGAAGGCCGACTGAAATCCACTCTGCCATCATAAAGTCATACCATCAGTCTGAATGGGCGGGACAAACAAAGCGCACATTCTAGCAGACTGTCCCGTGGAAGTGAGGATGCCCCGGAATATCGGCAATACCCCGATTTCCGATAAGATATGCCGGCAATACAGAACATCACGCCACCCGGAGCCAATTCATGACGCGCCGAAAATCCGCTGGTCCGCGCCACTCAAACAAACCTCCAAGAGGGCCAGCCCGCCCGCATAGCGCTTGCGGCGAACTGCGCATAATCGGGGGTGACTGGCGCAGCCGCAAACTGCGTTTTCCGGACGCCGGCGGCGTGCGCCCGACCCCTGCCCGCACACGGGAAACCCTGTTTAACTGGCTATCCTTCCACCTGGCGGGCAGCGACTGCCTGGATCTGTTTGCCGGCTCCGGCGCACTGGGCCTGGAGGCACTCTCGAGAGGCGCTGCGCAGGCCACACTTGTTGACAACAACGCCAGTCTGGCAACGACATTGCGGGACAATCTGAGGCTGCTGGGTTCGGATGCGGGCACTGTGGTATGTGCCGGTGCGGACACCTACCTCAGCCAGCGACAGCGGGAGCCTTTCGATATTGTCTTTATGGACCCCCCGTTCCGGCAGGGCTGGCTAACCACTTTGTTTTCGCTGCTGGACTCCCGGGGATGGGTAAAACCCGGGGGCTGGGTTTATGTGGAGCATGAGAGCGACCTGCCGGCGCCGGCGGCCCCCGCCAACTGGCAGTTGTACCGGCAAAAAACCGCAGGGCAGGTCACTTACTGTCTGTACCGGGTAGTTCAGGCGGCAGGACGCAGTGAGTAAGCCCGCAAGTGCGCCGCAAACTCTTCCAGATAACGGATGCCGCTGGCTTCCGCCTCTTTGCACCACCGCATCAGCGCCTGCAGCTTCTCCTGAGGCTTGAGCCCGCGCTGGCGCCATAGGGCCTGCAACTCGTTACTCATCTCGTAAATCTGGCGCAAAACGGCGTTAGTCTCCAGAACCGACTCCAGCGTTTCTTTTTCCCGGGGCTTTATCAGCGTCACTTCCCGCGACAGCAGCTGCTTGAGCTTGCGATACCTGGGCCGGATCTCATCATCCATCAGGCTCTTTTGCTGGCGCAAAACAGGTTCTGTCACACGTTTGCGGTATTGGCGCATGATATCAAAGCGGTTATTGGCGATGGCCTGCACGGTTTCCACATCCACATCCAGCTTGCCAGGAACGTAGTGGGCAATGGGCCGGTACCCTTTGGGTTTGGCAAGACCAAGCCCCTGAAACAGGCGGATGTAGCCCCAGCCAATATCCACTTCGTACCAGCGGCGCGAAAGCTTGGATGAATTCGGATAGGTGTGGTGATTATTGTGCAGTTCTTCACCGCCGACCAGGATTCCCAATGGAGAAATGTTGCGGGCGTTATCCGCACACTCGAAATTACGGTAACCCATCCAATGGCCGACTCCATTCACCACACCGGCAGCCCAGAAGGGTATCCACACCATCTGCACAGCCCAGATCCAAATGCCATGCACGCCGAAGAGCGCCAGATCAGCCAGCGCCATCAAGGTGATGCCCAGCGTTCTGTAGCGGCTGTATATCCTGCGCTCAACCCAGTCATCCGGCGTGCGCTGGCCGTAGCGCTCAAGCGTCTCGGGTGTGGCCGCCGAGGCATAGAGCTCGGCGCCTTCAAACAGTACTTTCTTTATTCCCAGCACCACCGGGCTGTGCGGATCCTCAGCGGTTTCGCATTTGGCATGATGCTTACGATGGATCGCCGTCCATTCTTTGGTATTCTGCGCTGTGGTCAGCCACAACCAGAAGCGGAAAAAGTGCTTCAGAACAGGATGCAGGTCCAGTGAATTGTGGGCGGAATGGCGATGCAGATAGAGCGTTACACTGATAATGGTGATGTGGGTCATACCCAGAGCAACCAGAATCAGCTGCATCACCGACAGGTCAAGAAGACCGTTAAACCACATAGTTAATCCTCAAAGCAAAACTTTGGCGACCGCAAAAAGACGCCAGCACACTCACTTTAGCGTACAGGTGTTAGCCAGAACAACCGCTTTAAAAGCAAATTTGTTACCGCTCACACCTGCGCAACATCTCGCCCCACATAATTTGACCGGAGACGGACTGAGTGCCCGAATTACCCGAAGTTGAAACCACAAGACGCGGCATTGCACCTTTCTGTGAAGGCCAGGCTATCCACCGGATCAAAATACGCAATGGCAGACTGCGCTGGCCGGTGCCGGGAGATCTTGCGGCACGAATGGAAGGCGAGACTATCCGGTCGGTGGAGCGGCGCGCCAAATACCTGTTTCTGAACCTGGACCATGGCACCGCCATCGTTCATCTGGGCATGTCCGGCAGCCTTCGCATCATCACCGGGGACACACCAGCCGGAAAACACGACCACATCGACCTTGTACTGGAATCCGGCGTGACCCTGCGTTTTAACGACCCGCGACGGTTTGGCTGCTGGCTTTGGGCGGATTCAGCATCCGCACACCCGCTGATTGCCAGCCTCGGCCCGGAACCGCTGTCGCCGGAGTTCAACGGCCGAATGTTATTCCAGCGCTCGCGCTCCAGAAACACCCCGGTGAAATCCTTCATTATGGACAGCCATGTGGTTGTGGGCGTGGGCAACATATACGCCAACGAAGCCCTGTTCAAAGCCGGCATTCACCCCGGGCGCAAGGCCGGGCGCATAAGTCTCGATCGTTACCGGTGCCTTGTGGAAGCCATCCGTGAAACCCTGAGCGCCGCAATCCTGATGGGTGGCACCACCCTGAGGGACTTCGTGAACAGTGACGGCAAGCCAGGTTATTTCGCCCAGTCACTGCTGGTTTATGGCCGGGCCGGGGAGCCCTGCCCGGAGTGCGGGACAGCGCTGAAGGAAATCCGCATGGGCGGCCGGTCCACGGTTTACTGCACACGGTGTCAGCGATAGCTCTGTACACCCCCTGCCCGAAACGCACTGAAATGCACAATTTGCAACGAAAATTCGTTTGAAAATACGTAAATATGATTCATAGTTAACAGAGGATTCATACCCGGGAGTTACAATAAGGTTCGATTTTCCCGATACGAACCACGTACCGGTTACTACAATCCGGTGCCAACGGGGCCCCGAAAGTTCAGGAGACAGACAATGACCCGCACGATTTCACGCACCCTGATGGCCACTGTGGCGGCCTGCCTTCTGGCTTTTTCATCCGCGGGCCATGCACGCCCCATTGATGAAAGTCCATCTGCACTGGCCATGGCTGGCGACGCTGTGTTTGTCCGCCCGGTTCTGCTGGCCACCACCGTTGTGGGGGCCGCCGTCTACCTGGTGTCTCTGCCGTTCTCCCTGCTCGGTGGCAATGCTGAAGAAGCAGGAGAGGTTCTGGTAGTCGGCCCGGCAAAAGCAACCTTCGTGCGCTGCCTGGGCTGCACAAAATCAGGTCGGAAATCAGAGACGGTTGAACAGTCAGGCAACTGAACCCGGCCTGCAAGCCTTCTACTCATGGCATCAGTAATATCCCGGCTTGCCTCAGGCCAGGATCTGCGGCAGCCTGAAGAAAATTTTTCAGGCTGTTTTTGCTTATGATCAACTGGACATCCCTCGAAACCGTGTTCCTGGACATGGACGGAACACTGCTTGATCTGCACTTCGACAATCACTTCTGGCTGGAGCACCTGCCCAGGCGGTACGCGGAACACCACAATCTGCCCCCCGGCGAAGCCAAAGATCAACTGATCAGCATGATCATGGCCGAAAAAGGCACGCTTAACTGGTATTGCACAGACTACTGGAGCAATCGGCTGGACATGGACATCACCGGCCTGAAGTCCGAGATTGGCGATCGCATAGGTTACCGCCCTCATGTGGCTGACTTTCTTCAGACGCTCAAAAATACCGGGCTGCAGTCTGTGATCGTGACCAACTGCCATCCGGACCCGCTTGAGCTGAAACTGCAACGGACCGGCCTCGACACTCTTGTGGATAGCATTGTGTCCAGCCATCAACTGGGCAAACCGAAAGAAGACACAGCGTTCTGGCATGATCTGCAGCGACTCACGCCCTACAGAGCCTCCGCCACACTGCTGGTTGATGACAGTTTTCCGGTATTGGAGAGCGCCCGGTCCGCCGGTATCGCGCAATGCCTTGGAATTCTCGCCCCTGACAGCAAACAGGCCGCCCGGAAAACCCATGAGAAGATTCCCTGCGTGCATCACTTTGATGAGGTTCTGACCGCAATCCAAGCGCAACGGCCACTGCCATCTACCGGCTGACAGCGTTATAATCCGGGCATACGCCCCTTAGGTGAGGAGACATGGCGGCATCCAGTTCAGACGATCAACGCGTAAGACTTGATAAATGGCTTTGGGCTGCACGTTTCTACAAAACCCGGTCCCTGGCAAAAGAAGCGGTTGAAGGCGGTAAGGTTCACTACAACAGTCAACGCTGCAAACCCGGCAGGCTGGTTGAGCCGGGTGCGATGATAACCTTGCGCCTCGGCTGGCAGGAGAAAGTCGTTGTTGTAGACGGGGTAACTGAACGCAGGCGCGGAGCGCCCGAAGCCCAGAAGCTTTACCATGAAACCGAAGACAGCGTAAAAAAGCGGGAAGATCTCGCGTGGCAGCGTAAAACCATGCAGGCCGCGCAATTGCCACCCGCCAGGCGCCCGTCCAAGAAAGACCGCCGTGATATTCAACGGTTCCGAGACCAGAACGGCCTCTGAACAGGATCACCCTGCCGCCACCCACCAAACCAGGCATTCAGTTTTCAGGAGAACCAGCATGGCATCCCGCGACCAGTTCCAGCGTTTTATCTTTGAACACAGCCAGGTGCGCGGAGCCTGGGTTCAGCTTGGCGAAAGTTACAGGGAGATCACCAACCAGGCGCCCTATCCCGAATCCATTCGCGGCCTGCTGGGTGAAGCGTTGGTGGCGAGCATTGTTATGAGCAGCAGCCTGAAGTTCGAGGGCACCCTGTCGATCCAGGCCCAGGGCGAGGGGCCATTGCGAACTCTGATGGCCGAATGCAGTAATGAGCGCCAGATTCGCGGCCTGGCGAGATTTGATGAGCACGCTGTGGCTGAAGACAGCTTTCACAACCTGCTTGGCAACGGGCGCATGGCCATTACCATCACGCCGCGGGAGGGCAACCGTTACCAGGGCGTTGTGCCGCGGGAGCGGGACAGCCTCGCCGGATGTCTTGAAGAGTATTTCGAACGCTCGGAGCAGTTGCCCACCAGCCTGTTTCTTTTTGCCGATGACCAAGGCGCCGCCGGCCTGATGCTTCAGCGCCTGCCCGGTGCCACCGAAGAAGACAACGAACTCTGGGAGCGGGTCAACCATCTGGCACGCACCGTTGAAGCCGCTGAACTGCTGGAACTGGACAGCGAAACCTTGCTACACCGACTGTTCAACGAAGAAACGGTTCGTCTTTTTGGCGCCGAAAACGTCGCGTTCAAATGCAGCTGCTCCCGGGACAGAACCCTGGCCGCGCTGGAAGCCATTGGCAAAGACGAGTGTTACAGCATTCTTGAAGAACAGGGTGCCATTGATATGGACTGCCAGTTCTGTCACGCACATTATCGCTTCGACAGGAATGATATTGATCATCTTTTCGCTGGCCATACGTTACACTAGAAGAGCTTATGGATTCGCCTGGAAGCCAGCAATCATGCGGCTTCCGGTGCAGTCGTTTTTTATCGGCGCCTCTGGCATAATAGCGCGCCTGAATTGACTCGATTGTTCAGTTTTCCGTCAATTTCCGGGTTAGGCGGCCTGGGCAATCACTAAGACATCCCGAGGGCGAGGTCGAAGTGAGCAACACTTATAATGATCTGAGTACAGCACAGCTGGTCGAGCAGGCGCTGGAGCGTAAAGAAGGCCAACTGGCTTCCAACGGTTCACTGGTTGTAAAAACCGGTGAACGTACCGGTCGATCCCCTATGGATCGCTATATCGTCGAGGAACCAAGTACGTCTGACGACATCCATTGGGGGCCCATCAACCGTCCTTTCGATGCCGATAAATTCGACGCCCTCTGGGATCGTGTAGAAGCCTACATTGCTGAAAGAGACCGCTTTGTCTCTCATGTTCACGTTGGCTCTGATCCCGAGCATTACCTGCCCGTGAAAATGACCACCGAGACCGCGTGGCAGAATCTGTTTGGCCGCAACCTGTTCATTCGCCCGGAACACTACAACCAGGCTGACAAGCAGGAATGGCAGATTCTGAACGCTGCCCACTTCGAATGTGTACCGGAGCGCGACGGCACCAACAGCGATGGCTGTGTGATTATCAACTTTGCCCGCCGCAAGGTACTGCTGGCAGGCATGCACTACGCTGGCGAAATGAAAAAAGCCATGTTCTCCGTGCAGAATTTCCTTCTGCCGGAAAAAGATGTGCTGCCAATGCACTGCTCCGCGAATGTGGGTGAAAATGGCGAAACCTGCCTTTTCTTCGGCCTCTCGGGTACCGGCAAAACCACCCTGTCCGCCGACCCTCACCGTTTCCTGATCGGGGACGACGAGCATGGCTGGGGCCCGGGAACCGTGTTCAATATTGAAGGCGGTTGCTACGCCAAATGCATAGACCTGAGCAGGAAGAACGAGCCAATCATCTGGGACGCCATCCGGTTCGGCGCCATTGTTGAGAACGTGACCATTGATCCGGATACCCGCGAACCGGATTACAACGATGTGTCCCTGACCGAGAATTCCCGCTGTGCCTACCCACTGGAGCATGTGGAAAAACGCGTACTGGAAAACCGTGCCGGTGAGCCTTCCCACATTGTTTTCCTGACGTGTGACATGACCGGCGTATTGCCCCCCGTGTCCATCCTGAGCCGCGAAGGTGCTGCCTATCACTTCCTGAGTGGTTACACAGCGCTGGTCGGCTCCACAGAAATGGGCTCATCGTCCAAACTCAAGTCCACCTTCTCCACCTGCTTTGGTGCACCTTTCTTCCCGCGCCCGGCTGGTGTGTATGCAGAGTTGCTGATGAAGCGCATGGACGAATACGGCAGCAAGGTATTTCTGGTAAACACAGGCTGGACCGGCGGGCCCTATGGCGAAGGCACCCGCTTCAGCATTCCGACGACCCGCGCCATTATCAGCGCGATTCAGAATGGCGATCTGGACGATGTGGAGACTGAGCACCTGCCTGCCCTGAACCTGGACGTGCCCACCTATGTGCCGGGTGTGGATACTGCCCTGCTTAACCCGCGTAACACCTGGACCAGCCCTGAGTACTACGACGGAAAAGCAGAAGAACTGATCAAACAGTTCGTGGAAAACTTCAGGAAGTTTGATGTTTCCGATGCCATTGTCGAGGCCGGTCCGAAACTCTGAGCCTGCCAGACCAGAAAAGCGCCCTGCGAAAGCACGGCGCTTTTTTTGTGCCGGAACCGGAATCTTGCCAGCCCGTGCGGATCAGCCACTTCCGGCCAACCCTTTCTGGCCGTTTGATTATGCCCGAGCCAATCGCCTGCGGTTGCTTTTGAGGCTATGCTTGTTCAGGAACGGCCTGCGGTTACGCCCGGTAACGTAGTTCTGCGAGCAGGCCGGTGGAGGCTGAATACTTGTCTGAAAAAAATGATGTGACCGTCTTTTACGATGAGAGAGTGCTTGCTCATTACCCCGACACCAATGTGGATTTTCTGCCGGGCCGGCTCGACAAGCGGGTTCGGGCAATCCTGTCAGGCCTGAACGCTCAGTGGAAGTATCCGGAACATCCCGGCCGGCTGATTGCCATCATGGACCTGCTGGCACGGGAACCCATTCCCGGTGTAAGAGTCGCCGGGGGCCAGAAAGCTACACGCGAGCAACTGGCACGGGTTCACACGACCTCCTTCCTGGAGCATATTTTTGCGCTGCGCAGTAAAAGCGCCTGGCTGGATGTGGATACGACCGCAGTATCACCGGGCAGCATCGAAGCTGCGGAAGTGGCTGCCGGCACGTCCATCGCGGCTGTTGAGGCGGTCATCACAGGCGATAGCAGGAGCGCATTTGCGATGGTCCGCCCGCCCGGGCACCATGCGGAGCCGACCCGTGCCCGGGGCTTTTGCCTGTTCAATAACACAGCGGTGGCAGCCGCGCACGCTCAAGCCGAGCTGGGGTGTGAGCGCGTTCTGATTGTTGACTGGGATGCCCACCACGGCAACGGAACACAGGATATTTTCTGGGCCGATCCGGATGTGATGTTTTTTGATCTGCACCGGGCTTCGCCGTTTTACCCCGGCAGCGGTGCGCTGGCAGACACAGGCGCAGGGCTGGGTGAAGGTACGACTGTGAACGTTCCGATGCCTGCAGGCGCGGGCGACGCAGCGTACCTTAAAGCATTGAGGGAAATCCTGGTTCCCGCTGCGGACTATTTCAGACCCGACCTGATTCTGGTCTCCGCCGGCTTTGATGCGCACTCTTTTGATCTCGCCCTCAACGTCAGCTATGAGGGCTTCGCCGCCATGACCGGCGTTGTCCGGCAGATTGCAGATAAACACTGCCAGGGCCGGCTGGCCATGATTCTTGAAGGTGGCTACAACACCGAATCTCTGTCCCGAAGCGTGCATTCAGTGCTGCGGGTGCTGGCGGGTGCTGAACCGCCGGAGCCGAAAGTTTGTGGTATTGAGGAAGTCGATGCCGCCATCAACTTCCACAAAGGCGCCTTCGAGCCCGATTGAGTTCACTCAGGCGTAGAACAGCAATGGCACAAAGGCCACCAGCACCAGCGAGATGCCCATGGCAATAAGGGGCATGATGATACGCTCATGGCGCTGATAGAAGCTGCCGGTTTCCTGCTGGGCCGCCAGCACCTCGGCTTCACCAACCACTTGCCGTGTCAGCAGATGGTTCAATGCAACCGGAGGGCTCAGATAACCCAGCTCAAAGGCAACCAGTGTTACCATCCAGAAATGGATGGGGTGAATTCCGCTGGCATAGGCTATGGTCGCGACAGTCGCCGTAACCAGGATGACGGCACCGAAGGCATCCATGATCATCCCGAGGATGACCAGAATCACCACCATCAGCAACATGGCAGACCAGGCACTGTCAAACGCCTGGGGGAAACTCTGCATGACATGGGAACGCTCAATCACACCACCGATACTTACCGAAAGACCCAGCAACAACAGCAACGCGCCGATTTCGGCGGTGGTGTCGTTGGTGGCTCCACGCAGGCTGCGTTCCAGGCCCTGATGGTTGATCTCCCCTGAGGCTGTGCCCTTCCGGTTTTTCAGACTTATATGTTCGTACAGCAGCACCGCCAGCATGATGACCGGCAGCAGACGTGGTGCCGAGAACTCATCCATACGAACGTCCAGTGCATAGCGATAAAGCAGCACCACACCCGCAATCACCAGTGCGTAAGGGATCAGGGGCTTGATCGCCTGTAACATGGCGGGCAGGGCCCGGGATGCGGGTGCAAGGTCGAACCTGCTCTGGCGGTTCACGGTGAGCGCAACCAGGGTAAACATGGCCGCCGTCAGCACGAACACCCAGATACCCCAGCCAAACAGCTCATCGGTAGTGACTTCCCGGTTCAGGTAGGCGATCACCACAACCAGCAGGCAGGGGCGTAACACCACACCCAGAGAACCGGACATGGCCGTTGCGGCCAGCGCCAACTGCCGGCGCGCTCCGGCAGCACGCAGTTCACTATAGATAACAGCGCCGGCAGCAATCACGAAAATCCCGGAAGCGCCGGTGTAGGCGGTGGGAATGGCAGCCACCAGTACGGCAACCACTGCCAGCATTTCCGGTGGCATGCGCCATGGCCGGAACACATTGAACACCAGGGTAGCCAGGCGAGTCTGCTTGAGCATCATACCCACCCAGACATACAGGCCCACATTGAGAAACATGTCCGCCAGTTCCATCATCTTGCCCAGATAAATGCCAATACCGGACGCATGCCCTATCAAGGCAAAATAGCTCCCGGAAATCAGACACATAACGGTATACAGCGGCACCGCAAGAAAAGCTTTGTTCAGGCTGCCGCCAGGAGCCAGACCCGACGGCACGCGAATCAGCCGGTAAAGACTCGCCAGCGTGAGACAGGCAAAACCGGTAATCCAGAGGTTGTGCAGCAACAGCTCGTCGGACGACATGGTGGTATCCGAGCCTATACTGGACTGCCGGAAAATCAGGCTGGAGCCCAGCAGCATGGCATTGGCAAGAGTCTGGAGCGTGAGGGAAACCGTGTAGTCCAGCCGGGTTTCCATGGCACGCATGGCGATATGGTGACGGGTCAGCGTTGCAGTAACCGCACACAACATAACCAGCACAACCAGAATATAGCGCTGGGACTGGAGGCCAAAAGCAATCAGGTCTGCAATGAACAGCTCCACGGCCCGGTAGGCCTTGACTCCGGGGGTGAGCCTGTCACGGAGGTTGTCATAGTTCTGGTGGGCGGCTTTACAGTCGGCAACCGAACGCTCAATAGCCAGCCGGACATCAGCAGGGTCTTTCTCCTGGGCACCCAGTAAGGCTGCCATGGGGTCGTCGTCAGCCGGTTCTTGTGCCAGCTCGCGCGCAACCGCAGCATCTATGTCCTGCTCCGGGTTACAGGTTGGTGCAGCCGGATCCAAACGCAGTTTGTAATAACCGCTCCAGAGCTGCTCACCACCACGCAACATCTGGTTGTGAATATCGCTGCTTGTGGAAAAAAGCACCACAGACAGCAACAGCAGGCACGCAGGCAGTGATGAAAACCATTCCAGGCCACTGCGATGAAAACCACCCTTTAACATAGCGACATTCTCTGGAGCGTTGGTGGATTACAGCAGATCATCCAGATCCATGGTCTCGACTTCTTTCTGCTGGTCATCCCAGAAAGTGCCAAGTTGCCCCAACGGCGTGCGGTGGCCGGTATTCTCTACCCACATGCGATCAGAGACCGCAACAATCATGCTGGTTGCCATGGCATCCACAAAGGCCCAGTCTTCATTGGCAGGTCGCGCCTCCAGAGACTCCGCATGCTGGCGAATCACCGCCTTTACCCTGGCCTCGTCACCTTTATTGATGGCTGCAATGGCATGGAAAACATGGCTCAGGCGAACGCCTGCCTCTTCGCCCTGGCGATCCGCCATGGCCAGTCGCTCAAAAGCGTCCTCTCCTTCGGGCAAAGCGCCGGGCATCATGGCCCACACAGTTGCTCTCAACGCCATGGGCGCCCCCCACCATTTGTCGTTTTCCAGGCAGCTTGTAGCCCGGCCCACAACGGTACCTACGTTTTTGGGTACACCGATAGAAGACGTCGACTGAATTTCCGAGTTAAGGGCCTGGAGGCCTGAAAGCAGACCCGCGAGATAAACGAATTCGTCCAGATCATCGTCAAAATCCGGGCATTCACCTGTGCCGGGCTCTCCGTAAAATGCGTTGTGGTGCTCCCAGGACTTGAGGTAACGCCTTGAAGCCAGCGCGTAAGCACGCTTCTGGCGAATCATGGCATCTTCCGCCGCGTTACCATCGCTTTCATAAAATGCCGCCAGTGCCGCCAGCTCATGCTCACGACCCTGTTCTTCGGCACAGCCGCCAGCAGAAAGATAGAGCATGATGGCCAACTGGTCCGGCTCGCTGGTGACCCTGCCAAAAGACATAAGCAAGGGTGCAGTGGCCTCGCTCATGGCGCACCCCATTGCCAGATCCCCGCTGGCCATCAGGTAGGGAATGGTATGCTCCCGGGAAAAACCCTGCATCACATCGCCGGTCGTCTTGTACATCATATGATTGACCATGCTGCAGCCTGACAGCAGGGCACCCAGGATCAGAGTCATCAGAATGCCTTTGAGCCGGACTGCCGAGCGCAGCCACCGGTAATATCCAGAGGGCGGGCGGCAACAACCTCTGTTGGAAGACTGTGAAAGTGAGGTTCCGGAATGGATCATGGTTTCTTACCTTCTGAACGTTTCGTATTTTTGTTCTGACTTGCGGCTCACGGAATGCCGCCATGGCCCCTGCCCGAGGCAACTTGTTACAGTGTGTAACCAGATCCGCATTATGGCCTACCGGGCCTGAGCATTTTGAGACCGGCGCCGCAAATGACGCCGGTGTACACAGTTTTAACCGCTGCGGGTTTGCACAAAGAGCCGCAAACCACTATAGATTCAGGTAACCGCTCGCCGGCAGGCGGCGGCTCCAACCATCAAAAACAAAAAGGGAACACCCGATGCGCAAACCTGAACTTGCGGCAGCAATCGCCGAACGTACCGGCCTTACCCGTGAGAAAGCCAGTGAAGTGATTACCGCCTTTACCGACCAGGTCTCGGCTGCAGCTGCCCGGGGTGAAGACACTACCCTGATCGGCTTTGGCACCTTCAACATCCGGGCACGTGAGGCACGGGACGGTAGAAATCCTCAAACCGGAGCATCTATCCGCATCCCCGCCAGCAAAACTGTCGGTTTCAAAGCCGGTAAGGCTCTCAAAGACGCGTTCCGCTGATCAGAAGCAGGGGCCTGTCTGCATTCACAGGTGGGCCCCTTTACCCACACGCGGTTTATCAGTGGCTGGCTACAGACGCACACTCCGAGCGGGTTGCATCCACACGGCAGCGGATGGCCTTCATGAGCTTGATTGCCCGCTCGTCGTAGACTCCGTCCTCCAGCAGCGAAAGCCGGACCTTGCGCAGCATTTTGTCGTACTCGGCTGTGTCTTCCTGCGGCAGCGTCATCCATACGCTTTCAGGCATTTCGGCTTCCGCCTGGGCAATGATTTCGTAGGCTTCATCAAGACGTTTGATGGCTTCATTACGAACCATCTGGCCCGCGGAGTCCGGGAACCGGTCGCTATGGATGATGACCTGGAAATTCATGTACGCCAGAGCGTATTTCAGCACCCCACCATTCGGCTCTACGCCCTTGTACAATTCCAGCGGTGTGTAAGCCACGGCTGGCGCATAGGCCAGATCCACACTGCCATTATTGAACTTACCGGCAAAATTGGCAGAGTTTGAGCCGACCACGGAAGCACCCACGTGGCGAACCATGCGCACGGAGGCCTCATCAAAATCCAGTGTTGCGACGCGCTTGCCTTGCAGCTTCTCAACGGAATCAATGGTGCGATCACGGGTATAAAGGTAAATCGCGCCAGCCGGGAACACGCCTGCTACTTCGTATGGTCCGTCGGTCAGCAGCGGGCGGGCGTTCGGCTGGCTGAGGGTGTTGTAAAGCAGGCGCATTTCCTCTTCACCGGGTACGGCACCCATGGCCTCCAGGCTTCCGGTAAACTTGTTGAACTCCCGGGCACGGGTGCCCGTAAGCAGCACGGCATCGCACTGGCCTGCCTTGAAGTCTTCGGCCGCGACCTTTTCATCGGTGTAAGCACTCAGATTGAACTTGATGCCGTTTTTCAGGGCAACGGGCTGAAACGTTTTGGTAATCGCAAACAGCGGCCCGTTGGCTCCTACCGGGTCAAACACGCAGAAACTCCGCTCAAGAATTTCAGCGCTACCTTTGGCTTCTGTCTGGGCATGCCCCATTGCGGGAAGGGCGAGACTGGCACACAGGGCGGCTGCCAATGCCACCCGGTGCGGGAAGGTTACTGATTTCACGGGATGACTCCTGAGTTATTATTGTCGGGTCCACGGCACTTGTTACGTCAGAAGACCGGGTCGTAGTCTGTTGTGCCAAGGTATACTGGCAGGGACAAGAATACGTTGGCACAGGTGCCCTCTTTCAAGCGTTTTTAGGCTACAAGCGGGATTATGTGATGGCGTCGACAGCGGCTGGCCAACCTCTGCCGCATTTTACCGGCTGAATACAGCCTCAGGAACCGGACCAAGCTTCCTGCCCCTGCACCAGCGTGAGCCGTACAACACCCATCAAAGGCTGGCCCAGCACTGGCGCGTGCTTACCCATGGAGATAAGCGACTGGCTGCCGGGCGTCCACTGTGCACCCGGGTCAAACACGCAAAGGTCGGCAACATCGTCATTACCAAGGGTCGCAGCCCGGCCAATCACCGATGCGGGGCCGGATGTAAGCCCGCGAATCAGCTGCGCAAGGGTTAATTCGCCCCGCTGCACCAGCCCGAGGCCCAGCGACAGCACGCTCTCTATACTGGAAAGGCCGGGCTCGGTAGCAGCCAGGGGGGCTTGCTTGGCGGCACTGTCGTGGGGCAGGTGCTGGCTGACTATCGCATCAATTACACCCTCGCGAACGCCGGCGACCAGCGCCTGGCGATCCGCTTCCGAGCGTAGCGGGGGGCGCAAGTGAAACCGGCTATCGAAGCCCGAAAGCGCACTTTCGGTGAAGACAAGCTGATGCATGGCGACATCTGCTGTTACCGCAACGCCCCTGTGCCGTGCGTCGGCCACCATTTCAACACTGCGACCGCAGGAAAGCTGGCTCAGATGCAGGCGCACGCCGGTTTCTTCGGCGAGCAACAGCATTTCCATCACTGATGCGGTTTCTGCCACTTCGGGGATACCCAGAAGTCCCAGGCGGGATGTTACCAGGCCATCGTGGGCGTAACCATCGGCTGCCAGTGACTGGTTCTCGGGGCGGAACATCACGGTCAGGCCGAACGTGTGGGCGTAGGCCATGCAGCGGCGCAGCACCCGGGCACTGCGTATACCGCGCGACCCATTACCCAATGCAACGCAGCCTGCGGCAGCGAGGCCTGCCATATCACTGAGCATCTCGCCCTCGAGTCCACGGGTCACAGCCCCTACCGGGAGTACCCGGATGGGCGAGCCGGTGGCGGCTCCATCCTGGATCAAACGGGAAACGGCCCGGGAATCATTAACCGGCGAGGTTTCGGGCGAGGCACAGACCGTGGTGAAGCCGCCCTTGGCAGCAGCACGGGTTTCCGAGGCAATATTACCCTTCTGACCAGTGCCGGGTTCGCGCAGATTGCAGTAAAGATCAACAAATCCCGGGGAAATCACACAGCCTTTGGCATCAAACACCTGATCCGCATCCGCTTGTTCAGCAGCGTCTCCGGTAGCCGCAATGCGACCGTTTTGAATCAGCAACGCACGATTCGGGGTTTCACTGCCCAGGCCATCCAGCAAGCGGCCGCCGGTAATTTTCAGGCTGACGCCCGAGAAGTGTTCTTTACCGCTCATGCCTGGCCTCTTTCATTCAGTTCATTCATTTTCTGTTGGCGCTCTGCCACTTGCCCACCCATGGCCATGGCCATCACGGCCATGCGTATCGCTATACCATTGGTGACCTGATTCAGGATCACCGATTGCGGACCATCCGCCACTGCGGATTCGATTTCGACGCCCCGGTTGATCGGGCCCGGATGCATGACAATACACTGTGGATGCGCCAACGCCAGTTTTTCCTGGCTCAACCCGTAAAGCCGGTAAAACTCACGCTCGCTCGGCAGCAACGCACCTTCCATGCGCTCTTTCTGCAGGCGCAGCATAATCACCACATCCAGGTCCTTCATGCCTTTGCCCATGTCGTATTCCACGGTGCAGCCAAGGCTTTCCACATCTCTCGGCAACAGGGTGCCGGGCGCGATCACCCGTATCTGCCCGGCGCCCAGTTCATTCAGGGCGCGAATCTGGGAGCGGGCAACCCGCGAATGCAGAATATCGCCCACTATGGCAACTTTCAGGCCTTCAAACCCGCCTTTGTGTTGCCGTATGGTCAGCATATCCAGCATGGCCTGGGTGGGGTGGGCATGGCGACCGTCACCGGCATTGATAATGGCGACACCGGGAGTCACGCTTTCAGCAATGAAGTGTGGCGCGCCGCTTTGGGCATGGCGCACCACAAACATGTCGCTGGCCATGGCTTCAAGGTTGAGAAGCGTATCCGACAGCGATTCGCCCTTGGAGGTGGCGGAGGTGTTGATGTCGAGGTTGAGCACATCGGCGGACAGCCGCTTGGCGGCAAGTTCGAAAGTGCTGCGAGTGCGGGTGCTGGCCTCGAAGAACAGATTGACCACCGTCCGGCCACGCAGCAGGGGTACTTTCTTGATGGTCCGCTCGCCGACTTCAATAAACGAGTCGGCAGTATCCAGGATATCGGTCAGCAACTCCCGGCCAAGGCCGTCCAGAGTCAGGAAATGCCGCAACTGGCCGTCCCGGGTTAGCTGTAGATGGTTGGGGGAAGCTGCGTTTTCGGTCATGGCATTCCTGCTGTCGGATTCGGGGGGTTAGTGTCCGGCTTCCTGAAATTCGATCCGGAGCGGGTCCGGGCCACGAAGCTTTACTCGCTGCCCGGCATTGAGCTCCAGCGACTGCCCCGCCACATCGGGCCGTATGGGAAGCTCCCGTGCACCGAGATCAATCAAAGCGGCGAGTATGATACGGGCTGGCCGGCCGTAATCGAAGATTTCGTTCATCGCCGCACGGATGGTACGCCCGCTCATGATGACGTCGTCCACCAGTATTATATTCCGGCCCTCGGTGTCAAAAGGCAGGCTCGAGGGCGTGACTCTGGGGTTCAGCCCTATGCGGCTGAAGTCGTCCCGGTAGAAAGAAATATCCAGCTCTCCGAAAGGCTCTTCAATACCGAGACGTTTGCCCAGAATATCGGCTACCCAGACACCACCCGTGCGGATACCAATGACTAACGGTGATTCGATACCGCGCTCTTCAATCAGGCGCCGCATCCCCGTTTCCAGAGTATCCAGAAGCTGTTCTACATCAAGCAGTGTGCTCATTACATCCTCACTTTTTATTCCGTCTGCAGCCGACACCAGGTTTCCAGTATCAGCACTGCTGCACGGTCATCCACACCGTGGCGACCAAAATCTCGGCTGCCGCCAGCAGCCATCACCTTCCCCTTGGCTTCGTAACTGGTCAGGCGCTCATCCACCATCTCTACAGGAACATGGAAACGGCCATGCAGGCGCTTGCCGAATTTACGGGCACGGGCACACATCTCGTTCTCACTGTCGTCCATGTTCAGGGGCAGGCCCACCAGCACGGTGTCCGGCTGCCACTCCGCCAACAGCCTGCCAATCTGATCCCAGTCGGGACTTCCGTTATCTGCGCTGATCATGGCCAGGGGCTGGCCGGTACCGAGAAATTCCTGGCCCACAGCAACACCAATGCGGCGCAGGCCAAAATCGAATGCCATCAGGCTGCGGCGCCCGGATTCAGGCATGGCCCACCGTCTCACTGAGCTGGTTAAGGTCAATCCCGATCAGTTTCAGAACCGCTTTGTAGCGGTCTGTCCAGGGTGTCCGGAACAGGATGTCGGTGTTTGCCGGGCATGTCAGCCAGGCATTGCCACTTAACTCGTCTTCCAGTTGCCCGGCGCCCCAGCCGGAGTACCCCAGAGCCAGCAGGAACTCCTGCGGACCATGGTTCTGGCCGATGCCGGCAAGAATGTCGCGGGAAGTGGTCAGCATAACGTCGTCGGTGACCACGGCAGTATTCTGCCAACTGGTTCCCGCTGAGTGCAGGACAAACCCCCGCTCCTGCTCAACCGGGCCACCACTGAATACGGGCAGATCCAGCTCGCCACCCTGAAGATCAAGCTGCTCCAGAATTTCGCCCAGATGAATGTCCAGCGGCTGATTGATCATCAGCCCGAGAGCACCATCGTCGGAGTGTTCGCAAAGGTAAATGACGGCACCATGGAAACGGGGGTCCGCCAGATACGGCGAAGCCACCAGGAAGTGATGCCTGAGATTGTGTGGAGAATATTTCGATGCCGTCATCCGGATGTCAGCCCCCGTTGCTGGAAGGACCAGGTACGTATGATTTCCAGTTCATCCACTTCTTTGCGCATCTCATCCGGGAAGGGTGCAAAGGGCGCGGCCATCCGCACGATACGAATGGCAGCGTCATCGAGCAGGCTGCTCCCGGACGACTGCAGAATAGCCACTTCCTTGATTGTGCCATCTTTCTGCATGGATACCAGCATTCGCAGAGTGCCATAGACCCCGGCGCGCCGGGCTTCGGTGGGATAGTTGATATTGCCAACCCGCGTCACCTTGCTTACCCAGTTCTGGACATACCACGCATTGGTGGACTTCAGGGTAGATGCGGCCGTTACCCGCATCACTCTCGGTTTACGGGCATAGGCCTGTTGCTGGGCATCAAAGCGAGCCTCCAGGCTGGCAATTTCCAGGCTGCGCTCCATCAGGCTTTTCTTTTCCTTGACCGGCAAAGGTTCGGCTTCGGGCTCGCTGCGCTGATCGGGCTGCGCAACCTGCTGACTGGACTCGCTCCGGGTCTGCACAACCGTTTTTTCCTGGCGGCGAACCGGCTCAACCTGTGCCCTGGGCTCGGGCTGCACCTGAGCCACTTCCGGCTGGCTGATTTCAGCCGGTTGCGGCGTGGTCATTTCCCGGGCTTCCTCCTCGGTGCCGCTGCCCTGCTGGCTGGTCTGGGCGAGAAAATCGGCTTTCTCCGGCGCCTGCCCGTCATCGAACTGCGACAGGGTGATTTCCATGGTCTGGGCCGAGGAACGCGGAGGTTCTGGCGCAAAGGTAATGCCCAGCACTACCACCGCGTGCACCACCAGCGCCATAAACAGCGTGAAGGAAAACCGGTCGAAATCGCTTACCTGCACCGCCATGACTAAACCCGTTCCTGTGCTTGGACCTGAATCATGCTTTCCCCGTCAGCTCCTGTTGAGGCGTTTCTCGACGGCGTCCATCAACATACCTCCGATGTCTGTTCCGAATGCGTCGTCCAGCTCCCGGATACAGGTCGGGCTGGTGACGTTGATTTCGGTCAGGTAATCACCAATCACATCCAGGCCCACAAACATCAGGCCTTTTTCCTTGATAACCGGCGCTACACGCTCGCAGATCTCGCGATCACGGGCCGTCAGTTCACGGCCCTCGCCGCGACCACCGGCGGCAAGATTGCCGCGATTCTCTCCTTGCGGCGGGATTCGCGCAAGGGAATAAGGCACAGCTTCGCCCTCGATCATCAGGATGCGCTTGTCGCCGTCGCTGATTTCCGGAATGTACTTCTGCGCCATGGCCTGATGTTCACCATAGTTGGTCAGGGTTTCAATAATCACACCCAGGTTGAAGTCGTTTTCCTTGACGCGAAAAATAGAGTGGCCACCCATGCCATCCACCGGCTTCATGATAATGTCGCCGTGTTCCGCATAAAACTCCCGGAAACGCTTCGCAGAACGGCTCACCAGCAAAGGCGGCGTCAAATCCTCAAACTGGGTGGCAAACAGCTTCTCGTTGCAGTCTCGCAAGGTAGCGGCCGGGTTCACCACCAGGGCACCCTGCTGCTCGGCAGCTTCCAGAATATAGGTGGCAATCAGGAACTCCCGGTCTACAGGAGGATCCTTGCGCATCAGAATCACATCAAGATCGCCCAGCGCGCGATCCCGGGCAGGGCCGAGGGCATACCAGTCTGCCGGATCCATGTGCACGGTCAGACTGCGCGTGTGGGCCATGGCTCTGCCACCTTCCAGATACAGGTCGGGCAGCTCCATGTACTCAAGCTCCCAACCACGGTTCTGGGCCGCCAGCAACATCGCCAGCGAACTGTCTTTCTTGAAATGGATATCCCTGATGGGATCCATCACTATCCCGAGTCGAACTGTCATAAGGCCTCTGAACTCCTGAGGGTTGAAAACAAGAACCGGTCTGCAGAGTAAGCCGGGCAATAAGTGCTATGCTGAGAATTCAGATGGTATTGTACCCGAGCCGCGAATGCACCCGGAGAAATCCTTGATCGATTACGTGATGTTGCAGGCAAAAGTACATTTGGTCACAAAGAAATGCTTTTTATCGGGCCACTGATAATCTATAAATGAGCGGGGTTTATAGAAGAACCTTAACGTTTGTGCTAAAAACCCTCGTTTTAAAACAATGACAGTCGCTGAGCGCAAGGCACCCGGACAATGGATGACAACTTCGAGAACTTGAAGATCATGGTGATCGACGACAGTAAAACCATCCGTCGCACCGCAGAAACTCTCCTCAAGAAGGTTGGCTGTGAGGTTATCACCGCGACAGACGGCTTTGATGCTCTGGCTAAAATTGCTGATTCACAGCCGGACATCATTTTTGTGGACATCATGATGCCCCGTCTGGATGGCTATCAAACCTGCGCGCTCATCAAGAACAACTCCTCATTCAAAAAGACGCCGGTCATCATGCTGTCAAGCAAGGACGGGCTTTTCGACAAGGCAAAGGGCCGCATCGTCGGCTCTGACCAGTATCTGACCAAACCATTCAGCAAGGATGAGCTGCTCAATACGATTCGTCACTACATACCTGTGACATCCCAGTAAACCCTGCTGATACAAAGAACCATCGAGGAACCAATGGCCCGCATTCTGATTGTTGACGACTCTCCTACCGAGGTTAAGAAAATCTCCACCATCCTGGAAAAGCACAAGCACGATGTGCTGACCGCAGATAATGGCGCAGATGGCGTTGCCAAGGCCCGCGCCGAAACTCCGGACCTGGTGCTGATGGATGTGGTGATGCCCGGCCTCAACGGCTTCCAGGCAACCCGCCAGCTTACCCGGGCCCCTGAGACCGCCTCCATTCCGGTGATCATTGTTACCACCAAGGATCAGGAAACCGACCGCGTCTGGGGCACCCGTCAGGGCGCCAAAGGGTATCTGGTGAAGCCGGTAAACGAAGACGATCTGATCAAAACAATCAACAGTCTGATTGCCTGATCCCCAACCGTGGAGTGAGCATGTCCGACCAGGCCACCCCCTTTGCCATTCTGACGGATATCGCCCGACGCAGCCGAGCCACGGCTGCCGGCCTGCCGGAGCAACAGGAAGCCGTTGAGCTGTGGAACGGCATCGGTTTTGTTCTCGCCGGCGAGCGCTATGTGGCCCCCATGGGAGAAGTCACTGAAATACTGCATGTGCCCCGGTTTACACATATTCCGGGCGTGCGTTCATTCCTTTTGGGCGCCGCCAACGTTCGCGGGCGCCTCCTCCCCCTGGTGGATCTTGCCGGTTTTTTCGACATTCCCCGTTCCTCCCGCAGCCAGCGGGAACGGCGGGTTCTTGTTGTTGAACAGGGGGATATTTTCAGCGGCCTGGTCGTCGATACCGTGCTGGGCATGCAGTACTTTGCAACCGACAGTTTCAGGGCAGCGCCAACGGGCGTGCCTGAAAACGTTCAGCCGTTTGTTGCAGGCGGCTACGAACGGAATGACGAAGTCTGGAAAGTGTTTTCCGCCGTCGACCTGCTCGAAGACGAACGCTTTCTTGACGTCGCACAGTGGTAAGGGTGGCGACCGTGGCAGAGCAAACACCCTGACTGCCTGAAATCTGACTAAAAACAACTGCCAAAAATACTCGAAGAGGCCGGGAGCCAGAAAATGAAAAACAGAGCCGGAAGAATCAGTACGGGACAGGGGGGCAACAAACTTGTTGCCGGCCTGATTGCCTCACTGATCGCACTCACCGTCCTGCTTGTTGTGGTCCTGTTTATTATCAACAGGGATAGCCAGAACGATCAGGAATACACCGCCAACGCCGCTGAACTCAGGGTGCTGTCACAGGAAATCGCCAAAAACGCGACCGAGGCCGCCGGTGGTACCGCCGAGGCATTCAACCAGTTGCGCCGCTCCCGCGATGAATTCCAGCAGCTCTGGGCCAACGTGACCGAAGGCAACCCGGAAACCGGCCTCCCGCCCAGCGAACTGGCCCGCGACAGCGGTGTGCAGCAGCACTGGAACAGGGTGCGCGAAAACACAGACAGCATTCTGTCCACCCGGGACGCCGTGCTGGGCCTGCACGAAGTAGCCCGCACTCTGAACGAGACCATCCCCCAGCTCCAGGTTGAATACGACGACATCGTACAGATCCTGCTGGAAAACAATGCGCCAGCGGAACAGATTGCACTGGCACAGCGCCAGTCACTGCTGGCAGAACGTATTGTGCGTTCGGTGAACAACGTACTGTCCGGGGACGAAGACGCCGTTATCGCCGCTGACCGCTTCGGTCGCGACGCCAGCCTCTTTGGCCGCGTACTGCAGGGCCAGCTCAACGGCAACCCGGCCATGGGTATCTCGAAAGTTAACGATGAAGATGCCATCTACGGCCTTGAAGCCGTAGATGAGCTGTTCGAATTTGTCGCCCAGAACGTAGACGCCATCCTTGAGGCCTCTCCCGACCTCTTCAAGGTACGTACTGCAGCCAGCGATATCTTCCAGAATTCCGAAATACTGCTCTCCGAGCTTTCTGTTCTGGCGGAAGGCTTCCGCAACCAGAGCGGGTCACGTCTGGTAAGCCCCACTCTGGCCTTTATTATCCTTGCAGCCATGGTGGCCATGGTTGTGTTCATCGGTCTTGCCCTGTATCGCGATGCCCAGGCGCGCCTTGCAACCACTCAGGAACAGAACGAGCAGAACCAGAACGCCATCCTGCGACTGCTGGACGAACTGGCCGACCTGGCCGATGGTGACCTGACTACCGAGGCCACAGTAACCGAGGACTTCACCGGTGCCATCGCCGACTCCATCAACTACGCCATCGACCAGATGCGCGGCCTGGTTCAGGCGATTCGTGGTACGGCGGTGCGGGTAGCCTCGGCGGCCCAGGAAACCCAGTCCACCGCCATGCATCTGGCGGATGCTTCCGAACACCAGGCCCAGGAAATCGCCGGCGCCTCGGCAGCTGTTAACGAAATGGCTGTGTCCATCGACCAGGTATCCTCCAACGCCGCCGAATCCTCTGCGGTTGCGGAACGGTCGGTAGCCATCGCCAAGAAAGGTGCGGAAGTGGTACAGAACACCATTCGCGGCATGGACAACATCCGTGAACAGATCCAGGAAACCTCCAAACGGATCAAACGTCTGGGTGAGTCCTCCCAGGAGATCGGTGACATCGTATCCCTGATCAACGACATTGCCGACCAGACCAACATCCTGTCCCTGAACGCTGCCATCCAGGCCTCCATGGCCGGTGATGCGGGGCGGGGCTTTGCGGTAGTTGCGGACGAAGTTCAGCGCCTTGCGGAACGCTCCTCCGCGGCAACCAAGCAGATTGAAGCGCTGGTCAAGACGATCCAGTCGGACACCAACGAAGCCGTAATCTCCATGGAACACACCACCGCCGAGGTGGTACGTGGTGCACGCCTGGCACAGGACGCGGGTATCGCGCTCGAGGAAATCGAGAACGTATCCATGAGCCTTGCGGAGCTGATCCAGAACATCTCCAACGCAGCACGCCAGCAGTCGTCCTCTGCAGCGCACATTTCCAACACCATGAACGTTATCCAGGAAATTACCTCCCAGACCTCGTCCGGTACCAACGCGACCGCGAAGTCTATCGGTAACCTGGCGGAAATGGCCTCCGAGCTGCGGTCCTCCGTTGCCGGCTTTACGCTGCCGGAAGAAGAAATGGCAGACCAGGAAGAAGAGGAAGACAACAACGTACCGGTGGTGGGCTGAATCACGGCCAGGGGCTGATGACGGTTTATGTCTGAGCTTCATAACAATCCGTCATTTGCCAAGAGCGCCTGGTTTCTGCGCCGTCTTCCCGATATGGATGAGGCGCAGTTCCACCAGTGGCGGGTGCTACTGGAGCACCGCACCGGCATGACACTGTCTGCAGAGCGCCGCTCGTTTCTGGAAACCAATCTGGCTATCCGGATGCGGGAAATTGGCTGCAGCAGCTATCAGGCTTATTACGAAACCATCGTCTCGGGGCCGGATGCCATACGGGAATGGTCAACACTGGTTGACCGGCTGACGGTTCAGGAAACCCGGTTTTTCCGGGATCCGGATGCCTTTCGCCTGGTCGCAGACTACGTTCTTACACGACCCAGAGAGCAACTTCGCAAACGGCCTCTCGAGGCCTGGAGCGTCGGATGCTCCACCGGTGAGGAGCCCTACACTCTGGCCATGGTGCTGAGAGAGTGTATGAACCAACTGGATCTGCAACCGCTGTATGGTGTAACCGGCTCAGACATCAGCACACCGGTTATCGAGAAGGCCCGGATTGGTCAGTTCAATGCCCGTAAATTGCAGGGCATGGACGAGAATATGAAGAACCGGTATTTCCGCCCGGCTGAGCGGAATACCGTTGAAATTGTGGAGAGCATCCGGGAACGGGTCTGCTTTACCAGACTGAATGTACTGGATCTGGATAAGGCCCCCATGCACGGGATGAACATTGTCTTCTGCCAGAACTTGCTGATTTATTTCCGCCGCTGGCGCAGGCGGGACATTGTCAGGCGACTTGCAGAGCGGCTGGCGCCCGGGGGACTGCTGGTTCTGGGCCAGGGAGAGCTGACTGACTGGCAGCCCCCGGGTCTGCAAAAAGTACCCTCGGAACACGTACTGGCGTGGATAAAGCGCCAGGCTGACGAAGAATAACCGGAGAGGTTATGGGCAACCACCATGACAGCATCGCCCTCGACTGGGTTCGGGGCGAGATACAGGACACGCTGACCCAGGGTCAGCATGCGCTGGAGGCGTACGTTGAAAACCGCGAAGACACGGCACGCCTGCGCTTCTGCCTGAATTATCTCCATCAGGTGCATGGCACCCTGCAGATGGTTGAGCTCTACGGTGCAGCCCTGCTGACCGAAGAAATGGAAAAGCTCACCCAGGCTGTGCTGGATAACCGCGTAACCAGTGTGGACGAAGCCGTTAATGTCCTGATGCAGGCAATTCTGCAGCTTCCCCAATACCTGGAACACCTGGGCAGCAGCCAGGACGATTTCCCCATGGTGCTGCTGCCTCTGCTGAACGATCTCCGGGCAGCGCGGGGTGATTCCCTGCTTTCGGACACCTCACTGTTCAAGCCGGATCTGGGTCCATCCCGCATGCGGGTTGCGAGCAAAGTGTCGCAACGCCTGCAGGACCCCAAAGTACTGGGTCATATCCGCAAGCTTCGCCAGATGTACCAGTTTGCCCTCGCCGGCATCATTCGCGACGATGATCTGGACGCCCAGTTCGTTTACCTGCAGAAAGTCATTCATCGCCTGATCCGCCTGTGCAACAACACTCCTCGCGGAGAGCTCTGGAAAGCTGCTGCCGCCTTTGTTGACACATTGCAGGCCAGGGCCAACCCGGTCAATGCGGCGGTAAAAGCCCTGCTTCGGGAACTCGACAGCGAAATCCGTCGCCTCACTGACGAACACAGGGATATTCTCGCCCAACCGGCCCCCGACGCCCTGCTGAAACACCTGTTGTACTATGTTGCCCGTGCCAGGGATCTGGATTCTGAAAGGGTCCGGGAACTGCGCAGCCGCTATCGGCTCGAGCAGGCCCTGCCCTCTGAAGACGATGTGGATGCAGCCCGCACGCGCGTCTCCGGCCCCGGCCGGGAAGCCATTCACTCGGTTGTCATCGCGCTCAACGAAGAGCTGGCCAAACTGAAGGACCAGCTGGATCTTTTTGTACGTTCAGAGCTGCGCCAGAACAGTGAACTTGAAGATCTCCTGCCCGGCATGGTGCAAGTGGGCAATACCCTCGCGGTACTGGGCCTGGGAATTCCGCGCAAAGTCATTACCGAGCAGACCGAACTGATTGAAACGCTCAGCTCGCAAGCGCAACCGGTTGACGATGGCACCCTGATGGACATAGCCGGAGCGCTGCTCTACGTGGAAGCCAGCCTTGCCGGTCTTGACAGCGACCGGCAGCCGGAGCGCATCGAAACCGGTCGCGACAGCCTGCCTGTTCATTTCAACCAGGGTTCCCGGGAGCTCGGGGAAGCAAGCGGCGCTCTTCTCAGGGAATCCAGAAATACGCTGGAGCAGGTAAAATCTGCGGTTATCAACTTTATTGCATCCCAGTGGGACGCCCGGGAAATCGAGCATGTGCCGGGCCTGCTTCACAGTATCCAGGGTGGTTTGAGCCTAGTGCCACTGGAACGGGTTTCCAGCATGCTGGCTTCAGCTGAACGTTACATTTCAGATGTACTGCTCAGCGACAGGCACGTACCCGACTGGAAACAGCTGGATACCCTGGCCGACGCCATTACCAGCATTGAGTACTACCTTGAGCGCCTGGCGGAAGGCATCAGTGATAACGAGGACATTCTCCGGATAGCGGAAGAAAGCCTTGCCAGGCTGGGCTTCCCGGTAGGCGAAGAGCCCACCTGGGGCACAGAACCCGAACCAGAAGTTCCGGTTGTTGAGCCTTTGGCGGACGACGAGCCGGCAATGGCGGCCAGCATGCCCGCCGGGCAGCCGGAAGCCAAGGCATCGGACGAAGAACTTCTTGATGACGAGATTCTTGCCATCTTTGTGGAAGAGGCCGAAGAAGTCCTGGAAACCATCCAGGAATTTTACCCGCGCCTGCGCCAGAGCCATGATGACCGGTTGGCGCTCACCGAAGTTCGCCGGGCCTTCCACACACTCAAGGGAAGCGGACGCCTGGTTGGCGCCACCAGTCTGGGTGAACTGGCCTGGTCGGTGGAGAACCTGCTGAACGGGGTCATTGATCAGAGCATCAAACCGAATGACGATCTGTTCTCCCTGGTAGATGAAGTCAACGCACGCATCCCGTCACTGATTCACGAATTCCGTGAGGGCCAGACCACCGGCGACGTAGCCGGGCTGATTGAGCGTGCGCAGGCCATGGCGACAACCCGCCGCAGCGACGATGAACCCACGATGGTACCGGAGGCAGCCGACGAACACCTGACCGAACCGGCGGCTTATCTGTCGGAGTCAATGGCTGACCTGCCGGAGCCAATGGCGGAAAGCAGCGCCGAGCCGGATCCGGCCAGCGACGGTGGCCAGCAGGACGACCTGATCGACGATGAAATCCTGGAGATCTTCGTCGAAGAAGCCGGCGAGGTTCTGGAGACCATCCGCGAATACCTCCCCATGCTACTGCGCCAGCACGATGACCGCAGTGCGCTGTCCGAAGTGCGCCGGGCCTTCCACACCCTTAAAGGCAGCGGCCGCATGGTCGGCGCCCTGGCGGTGGGTGAGCTCGCCTGGTCAATCGAGAATATGCTGAACCGGGTGATCGACGGCAGCATCTTCATGAACGACGATATTGCCAGCTTACTGGAGGAGGCAACCGGCGTGCTGCCTGCGCTGGTCGATGATTTTGAAAATCATCGGCAGCCTTCGGTCGATCCGTCCGCCCTGGAAGCCCGTGCCACCGCCTTGGCCAACGGCGAAATTCCCGACACCAGCACCATGCCTGCTGCCGAAGCCGAAGATATGTCCGGTACCACAGCCGCAGGCGCACCGGACATCGACTATGGAGCAGATGAAGGCGCTGTTGATCCGGTTCTTCTGGATATTTTCGAGAGCGAGACCGAAACCCACCTGCAGACCCTGAAAGACTTTCTGGCCTCCGCAGGCGACAAGTCCAACGTATCCTACACCGATAACCTGTCCCGTGCCCTGCATACCCTGAAGGGCAGCGCGCACACAGCAGGCATTGCGCCGATTGCAGCGGTTATCGCTCCCCTTGAGCGCTTCATCAAGGAATCCCGTGCCCAGAACCTGCGTGCCGATCGCGATGTACTGTCACTTCTCGAAACCGCCTGTGACTTCCTGACAAAAGGCCTTGCGCAGATACGCCAGGAACCACAGGCCTCGCTGCCCGGCACGGAAGCATTCCTGGAAAAGCTGGAATATGTTTCCAATGACAGGCTCCGCACCTACAGCGAAGACACCAGCACCGATGGCCAGCAGCCCGCGCCACCCCAGCTCGTGCAGCTGTTCCGGAATGACGGCCTGGACATAGTTCTGGATGCCGACCTTATCCTTGCGCAGTGGCAGGAAAGCCCGCAGGACCGGAGTTCACTGCATCGGCTCACCGCAGAACTGGCGCATCTTACCGACGCAGCATCAGACGCCGGGTTGCCCGACATCGCGGCGTTATCAGGAGCCTTGCAGGAAGTCTATGCCGCAGCATTAGCCAGGAACCAGGCCCCCGATGCTGCGTTCTTTGCAACCATGCTCAACGCCCATGAACACCTTATAAACATGATGGACCAGGTTGCCGCCGGGCTGGCGACCGAATCGGGTGATGAACTGGTATCCGGGCTTGAAGCACTTACCCGTGCTCTGTCCGCACCGGAAGCCGAGGTCAGGAGTGCGTTCGACCAGGAGTTCACAGATGACCTGGAAGAAATTGACCTCAGCTTTGACATGGACGAGCTTGAAACCGCTGACACACCCGCCAGCGGTGTGGATGCGCAGCCATGGCCCGAACTGCCCCTGCCTGAAACCAACTGGGCTGAGGACGAAGGCACTGACGCATCTGCCAGCGAGCTGGACGAAGAGCTCGCGGAAATCTTCCTCGATGAAGCCCGCGACCTTATCGACAGTACAGCAGAAGCCTTGCAGAGCTGGAGCGAAGCCACCGGTAATCTCGATATCCTGCGCCTGTTACAAAGAGACCTCCATACCCTCAAAGGTGGCGCACGCCTGGCTGATATTTCGGCTGTGGGGGATCTCGCCCATGAACTGGAGAACCTGTTTGAGGGATTGACCGAACAGCGACTGTCCATTAACGAAGACCTGTCTGACCTGCTTTTCCGCTGCCATGACCGGCTTGCCGGCATGATAGAAAACATGGAAGCCAAAGAGCCACCCCGCCCGGCCCCGGACCTGATCGGCGAAATCCGCGCTTACATGGACAACACCACCGGCTCACGGCCAGTAACCGATGTGACTGGGTCCGATGAGCCGGAAAGCGCCGCCTCCGATGACGGGGTGCCACCATGGCCCGAACTTGCAGAGCCTGAAGAGCCCGGTGAGGGCGAACGCTGCGACGACCTGTCGCATCTGGACCCGGAGCTGATCGGCATCTTCCTTGAAGAAGCCTACGACCTGATCAATTCAACAGGCAGTGCCTTGCACACCTGGAGCGAGGACCCGTCCAACCGTTCCGTCGCTGCAGAACTGCAACGTGACGTCCATACCCTGAAGGGGGGCGCGCGCATGGCCGGGGTTGAGGCCATTGGCGACCTGACCCACGTACTGGAAGACCTGTTCGAAAAAGTAGCGGAAGGCCGGCTTGAAGCCAATGGCGCCATGAACGATTTGCTGTTTGCCTGCCACGACCGGCTGGCGCAGATGGTTGAACAGGTTGCGACCCGGAAACCCTGCCCTCCTGCCAGCGATCTGGTGGCCCAGGTTGAGGCCATTGTGCAGGGTGAAGCCACACCTGATGTGGCCGGGCCCTCAGACACCAACATTCCGGCACAGCCACCGGAAACCCTGTCTGTAGAGACCGACGACAACCTGACCGGCATCTTCCTGGATGAAGGTCTCGAAATCTACGATGCCATCAGCGAGTGCCTGGATCAGTGGCGGGAAGAGCCCCGGCTAATGGACGGCGTTGCACAGCTGCAGCAGGAACTGCACACCTTAAAAGGCGGCGCACGCCTGTCTGATGTTGACCCTGTTGCGGACCTGGCAGAAGCCTGGTCGGGTGCACTGGACGCCCTGATTTCCAACCCGGGTAACCAGAAACTTTTACTCGCGCTGAGTGATCGCGGTCTTGGCGAGTTGAAATCCATGCTCGACCGGTTGCGTGAGGGCGTAGAACCGGTTGCCGATCCGGAGCTACTTACTGCGTTCAACAATGCACAAAGCCAGGACACCAGCACCGCTGAGCCCTCAGCGGAAGATCCGGCCACGGCCAGCCAGGATGCTGTCGACCCCGAGATCCTGGAAATATTCCTGGAGGAAGCCGGCGAGATCATGGATCAGCTGGAGCAACTGCTGGCTGACTGGCGCAAAGAACCCGCCAACAATCATTTCAATCAGGAGGCTCAGCGGGCTCTTCATACCCTGAAAGGCGGAGCCCGTTTATCACAGCTTTCACTGCTGGGCGACAAGGCCCACGCGCTGGAAGCCCGGCTTATAGATCTTGACGGCAATGCACCTGATGAAAGCCAGTGGCAGGCTATTACCGAAGCGCACGACGGCATCATTGCCCTGGTTGCGGAAATACGGGACAAAGCGGCGTCCGAAGTCGCAGCGCCTGCGCCGGCACCGGAACCAACACACGCGGAAACAGCGCGGGAGCTTGCGGAGGCGCATACCGCCGAGCCCGCACCCAGGCCCGCCCGTGCAAAAGCTCGCAGCAGAATGCCAGACGCACAGCGCATGGCACAGGAAACCATTCGGGTATCGGCGTCACTGCTGGACGAGCTGGTTAACCTGGCGGGTGAAACCAGTATCACCCGTGGCCGCCTTGAACAGCAAAGCAGCGATTTTGGCCATACCCTGGATGAGATGGCCGCAACCATCGAGCGTTTGCGAGAGCAGCTGCGCCGTATGGAAATTGAAACCGAAGCGCAGATTCTGTTCAGCGCCGAGAAAGAGCATGGCCCGGATTACGGAGACGATTTCGATCCGCTGGAAATGGACCGGTATTCGTCCATCCAGCAGTTGTCGCGGGCGTTAACCGAATCCTCCTCGGACCTCGCGGATCTGCGCGAAACCCTTTCCGACCGGGTGCGCGACACAGAAACCCTGCTGGTTCAGCAGTCCCGCATCAACACGGAGCTCCAGGAAGGTCTGATGAAGACCCGGATGATTCCGTTTGCTTCCATGGTGCCCCGGTTGCGCAGGATTGTTCGCCAGACCAGCGGTGAACTGGGTAAGAAGGTGGAATTCGATGTGCGCAATGCTGAAGGCGAAATGGATCGCAATATCCTGGAGCGCATGATTCCGCCACTGGAGCACATGCTGCGGAACGCCATCGATCACGGCATAGAAAGCCCGGAGCAGCGCCGCAAAACCGGCAAGCCGGAAGCGGGTGAGGTCACCTTGTCACTGGCCCGGGAAGGCGGCGACGTGGTTTTGCGCATGGCAGATGACGGCGCTGGCATTCCCTCCGCGGTTATTCGGGAAAAAGCCATCCGCCAGGGCCTGTTGCGGGCGGATGAAGAACTTTCGGAGCGGGAAATCCTGCAGTTTATTCTGCAGCCCGGGTTCTCCACCGCCCAGCAGGTTACCCAGATTTCCGGTCGGGGTGTGGGCATGGATGTGGTCGCCAGCGAGATCAAGCAGCTTGGCGGCAGCCTGGATATCGAATCGCAGCTTGGCCGGGGCACCGTATTTACTGTGCGTTTGCCCTTTACCGTTTCGGTGAATCGTGCGCTGATGGTGGCCACGGGGGAAGACTTCTACGCCATACCACTGAACACCATCGAAGGCATTGTGCGGGTCAGCACCTACGAGCTTGAGGAATACTACAAGCCGGATGCGCCCATGTACGAATATGCAGGCCGGGAGTATCGCCTGCAGTATCTCGGCAGCCTGCTGAACAGTGATCACCACCCCAAACTACAGGGCCAGGCTCTGCCACTGCCGGTGATTCTGGTTCGGGGCGCAGAACAGCCGATGGCCCTGCAGGTAGATAACCTGATGGGTAGCCGGGAAATCGTTGTTAAATCCCTGGGCCCGCAGTTCAGTTCCGTTCGTGGCGTCTCCGGTGCCACCATTCTGGGTGATGGTAACGTGGTTGTCATTCTCGACCTGCCGGCCATGATCCGTTCCGACATATTGTCTGAGCGCCAGCGCCTGGCGGATCTTGAAAAAGCCCGTGAAGCGGTGCGCCAGCAAGAACGGGCGACCGTTGTGATGGTTGTGGACGATTCGGTTACCGTTCGCAAGGTGACTTCCCGCCTGCTGGAGCGCAATGGCATGGAAGTTATCACGGCGAAAGATGGCCTGGATGCGGTCGCCCAGCTGCAGGACCACAAACCGGACATCATGCTGCTGGATATCGAGATGCCGCGCATGGATGGTTTCGAGGTGGCCAGTTTCGTAAGACACGACGACAACCTCAGCGACATGCCCATCTGCATGATCACCTCCCGGACCGGTGAGAAACACCGTGAGCGGGCACTGGCCATCGGCGTCAACGAATACCTCGGCAAACCCTTCCAGGAGACCGATTTGCTGAAGACCATCGAACGGCTGACCGGTAATCAGTGATGACCGGCCTTGGCGGTCGGGCTCAGGTCGGAATCGTGTCGGACGTAGTCCTGCAGCGACACCGTCTGCAGGAAGCCGTTGCCAGGTTTGGCCTGGAGGTGTGTTTTTCCGGGGACCCCGAGCGGTTGCAGGATTATCCGGATTTTCCGGAAGCCGGGCTCTGGCTTGTCACTCTGGAAGACGAAGCGGATCACCCTGCCCTGTTCGACTTTTTGCTGGAGAATACCGAGGCGCCGATCCTGTTCGGACTGGACCAGGCACCCGGAACCGGCAGCCCGGAGTACTTCCGCTGGGAGCGAAGGCTTCTGGACAAGCTTGAGCAGCAACTTGGAGAGCTTTCACAACTGGACTCCAGGGCCAGCATCGAAGAACTGGAAACACAGATACCGCAAAGCCCGGTGCCGTCGCAGCTCCCGCAATGGTTAACATCCGCAGCCCGGGGCACTGTTGCAGAAGAGATCTGGGTTCTGTGTGCTTCATTGGGTGGCCCGGAGGCAGTGAAGACGTTCCTGGATAATCTGCCACCGGGTCTGCCTGCGGGCTTTATATACGCCCAGCATATTGACGGCAATTTTGCCGAGGTGCTCACCCGTGTACTTGGCCGCCACGCGCATTACAAACTGCGGCACGCGGAAGAGAATTACCGGATAAAAAACGGCGATGTGGTACTGATGCCGGTTGAACGTGAGTGGAAATTTGACAGTACCGGTGTGCTGACCGAACAGAACAGCCCCTGGCCCGGCCCTTACGGCCCGTCTATTGACCAGGTGTTGCTGAACACAGCAGACCACTACGGTGCCCACTGCCACGCCATCCTGTTTTCCGGCATGGGTAACGACGGCGCGATTGCCGCCCCCTTGCTCAAAGCCTACGGTAGCCGGATCTGGGTTCAGGAGAGCGCCAGTTGCGGCAACAGCTCAATGCCGGATTCCGTGGCCGCCACCGGCTGTGCCAGCTTTTCTGGCACACCGGAGGAGCTGGCCCGGGAACTGGTCAAAACCATCGAAAATTCCTGCCTTCTCAAAGGTCGGCAGAAACGGCGCTCCGCTGGAGGACAAAAGCAATGAATGACAACAGCCAAACCCTCTCCTGCGTCATGATTCCCGTGAGCAGGCGGCAGCTTTTGCTGCCCAACGTATCCATTGCAGAAGTTGTGGATTACGCCTGTAACGACGCGGGCACAGAAACACCGGGCTGGCTGGCCGGTCGCCTGGACTGGCGTGGACTGAACCTGCCGGTTATCTCTTACGATGCCGCCAATGGCGGAGCCCTCTCGGTGCCCGGTGAAAACCGGGGCCGGATCGTGGTACTCAACACCATCAGTGATGCCCGCAGCGACCTTCGCTTTATGGCACTGATCACCCAGGGCATTCCCAGCCAGGTGCGTATTACCAGGGAACAGGTCAAGCGGCTGGACGGTGAGACCGGCCCCGCCGATCTTATGCAGGTAGATGTGGATGGCGAGGCCGCCTGGATTCCAGACCTGGACTATCTGGAATCTCTTGCGAGGGAATCGGAAGCCTGAGCAGGAGACAGTAGCCTGTGAAGGATGCCTCCTCTGGCTCATGGCACAGGGATCCATGCAAATGTTATAATGTTGCAAACTCTGCAGGATCCCCATCATGTCTGCCCGCGCACTGCCGTATCGCCCCCACAATCACGACGCCTGTGTCAGTCAGGCCCTGGCTGATGCCAGGTCCATTTGCCGCAAGCAGAATGCCCGCCTGACTCCGACCCGCGAACGGGTGCTGGAACTGATCTGGCAATCCCATAAGCCCCTGGGGGCCTATGATGTGCTTGCAAAGCTTACCGCCGAGGGCCACAACGCTGCGCCACCAACGGTATATCGGGCGCTGGATTTCCTGCAACAATACGGGCTGGTGCATCGCATCGCCTCACTTAACGCCTTTACCGGTTGCGCCCATGCCGGTGAGCAACACACCGGCATGTTTCTTATCTGCCGGGCCTGCGGCAATGTGCTGGAACTGATGGACCCGTCGGTAGCCAGGGCAATCGAAACTGCTGCCAACGCAGAAACTTTCCGTACGGAAACCATCACACTGGAGGTTGCCGGCCTGTGCCCGGGTTGTCAGGCGGGGCAGCATCATGAATGAAACGCTGGTTGCCATCGAAAATCTATCCGTCCGTTTTGACGGGCGCACGGTGGTTGATCGTGTCAATCTGGCACTGCATCGTGGCGACATCATTACCATCATCGGGCCAAATGGCGCCGGCAAAACCACGCTGATCAAAGCCATTCTGGGTATACAGGCCGCTACCAGTGGCCGGATCATGCGCGCAAAAGGCCTGGTCATCGGTTACGTACCCCAGCACCTGCATCTGGAATCGACGCTGCCGTTGAGTGTTAAACGCTTCATGCAACTCAGTGGCCAGCCGCTGGCCCGTTGCATTTCTGCACTGGAACGAACCGGAGTCAGCCATCTGCTCGAAGCTTCGGTACACCATCTTTCCGGAGGCGAGCAGCAGCGGCTCCTGCTGGCCAGGGCACTGGTTCGTAAACCCGATCTTCTGGTTCTCGACGAGCCTGCCCAGGGCGTTGACATCAATGGCCAGGCGGCACTTTACGACCTCATTCGCCAGTTGCGGGACGAGCTGAACTGTGGCGTTATCATGATTTCCCATGATTTGCATCTGGTGATGGCGGCCACCGACAAGGTGATCTGCCTGAACCAGCACGTGTGCTGCAGTGGTTACCCTGCCGATATCTCCCACGATCCGGCCTTTATTGAGACCTTTGGCCGGCCAGTGGCCGAATCCCTGGCGGTTTATCATCACCACCACAACCACAGCCACGACCTGCACGGCAACGTGGTGGGGTCCGGGCCCTCGCGCTCAGTCACCGGTCATGACGAAAGCCATGCAGAGCGCCAAGAGGGGTGTCAGCATGAGCATCATTGATGCGGTACTGGGTGATTTTTTCTGGCGCGCACTTATTGGCGGTTTCGGGGTGGCTCTGATCGCAGGGCCGCTGGGTTGCTTTGTAGTGTGGCGCCGCATGGCCTATTTCGGCGACACCCTGGCTCACTCGGCACTGCTGGGTATAGCTCTCAGCTTTCTGATCAGTGTTCCCCTGAATCTCGGGGTTATCATTACCAGCGTTGTCCTGGCCATTGCCCTGATGCTGTTTTCCCGCAATAAAACCCTTGCTACAGACACCCTGCTGGGCATTCTTGCCCACAGTGCACTGGCCATAGGTCTGGTGACCCTGAGCTTTATGCCCCATGTACGGATTGATCTGACCGGCCTGCTGTTCGGCGACCTTCTGGCCATGAATCGCAACGACCTGCTCTGGATTTACGGCGGTGCGGTTATCATCCTTGCACTTTTAATCCTGCTTTGGCGTGGCTTGCTCATGAGTACCATCCACGAAGAAATGGCAAGGGTGGAAGGGATCCCGGTTGAGCGCCTGCGCCTGCTGCTGATGCTGATGTTTGCGCTGGTGATCGCCGTTGCCATGAAAATGGTAGGCGTTCTGCTGATTACGGCGTTGCTGATCATTCCTGCCGCCACCGCCCGCAGGCTGGCCCGTACTCCGGAGCATATGGCGGCACTGGCTGTGGTGTTCGGGTTTGTTGCCGTGGGCGGTGGCCTGAGCATGTCGTGGTATCTGGATACGCCGGCCGGCCCCTCTGTTGTGGTAACGGCTTTTGCCACTTTCCTGGTGGTCTATGCCAGTGCTGGCCGGCTAGTGTTCAGGATCTGAATGGCGCTTGCGGAACTCCCGGTAGGCGCCATACACCTCCCATGGACTTTCAAAATGCGGGTAATGCCCGACATTTCTGAGCTGCACGACATCCGCCTCCGGAATCAGCTCCTGATATCGCTGCGCCATGGCGGCACCGGAAACAGGGTCCGCGGTACCAGAAATCAGGCGCATGGGTTGCCTGGCATTCTGCAACGCCGAGACCCAGCGATGGCGGTGGCACCGGCGTTCTTCCATAAACTGGATCAGATGATGCAGGATCCCGCGGCCGTTGTTATAGGTTAACAGGTGCCAGAAGTCGTCCAAATCCTGCTGGTCGGGGAGGTTTTTACTGCCGAACAGCTTGAGAAAGCTGCGTTCGAAACTTCGCCGGGTAAGCGCCCGGCTAAGCAGCCCGCCCATGGGGCTGCGCAGCAGCTTCTGGATCATCAGGGGGTTATGCACTTCCGGGAACAGGGCTCCGTTGAGAAAGCAGACACTGGCAATCTGAAAGGGCAGTACTCCCTCCTGCTCGCGGGCCAACAGCTCCTGCGCAACACTGCAACCATAATCATGGGCCAGCAGATGCACCGCTTCCAGCCCCAGCCCTTCCAGCAGACCCTCAACCAGATCCGCCTGGTCTGCAATGCTGTAGGCATGCTCACGCGGCTTGTCAGAGAATCCGAAACCCAGCAAATCCGCAACCAGGAGTTTGTTGTTCTGCACCAGCATGGGCCAGATCCGGTTCCAGTCCCAGCTTGCGGTAGGGAACCCGTGTATCAGCACCAGCGGCTCACCCTGCCCTCCCATGCGGCTGAATATGGCATGGCCTTCATAGAAGAACCATTTACCGCCCTGCTGCCATTCCTCGAGGCTGATCGATTCGCGGCGCGCAGCGCTTTCGTCCCTGATACCCGGCACCTGCTGTTCCATGCGCTGTCTCCCATAAATCCTTCTTTCACCTGCGACTGTAGAATAAACCCCTCTGTGCTGCCACAGTCGTGCAGATTTACTGCGAAAACTGCCAACCATGACTGGTCTTTTCGGGAAGCGCCATCGTAAAGCGTAGAGATACCGGCCAATTTCACTTAAGCTTTGGCCCTTGCACCCTACCTCCGCATTACCAAGAGAACCGGAAAAGACTATGAGCAAACTTCTTGAAGACCTCGCGGGGCACTACCGCGCCATCATCGACGGGCTGGGTGAAGACACCAACCGTGAAGGTCTGCAGGATACCCCCATGCGCGCTGCCAAGGCCATGCAGTTCCTCACCCGCGGTTACCAGCAGAATCTCGGTGATCTTGTGAACAACGCAGTGTTCGAGTCCGCAATGGATGAGATGGTCGTGGTTCAGGATATTGAACTCTACAGCATGTGTGAGCATCATATTCTGCCCTTTATCGGCAAGTGTCACATTGCCTATATCCCCCAGGGCCGGGTTCTGGGTCTGTCCAAGTTTGCGCGCATTGTCGATATGTACGCCCGCAGACTGCAGATCCAGGAAAACCTGACGCGCCAGATTGCCGAAGCCGTGGAAAGCGTGACCGACGCCAAGGGGGTGGCGGTGGTGATTGAAGCCCGGCACATGTGCATGATGATGCGTGGCGTGGAGAAACAGAACTCGATAATGAAAACGTCGGTGATGCTGGGCCAGTTCCGTAAATCCCAGGCCACGCGCACCGAATTTCTGCAACTGGTTGGAAACAGGGGTTGAGGCCGGAGCTTATGGCGACACCAACTCCTGCCCCTGTGGCGGTAATCACCGGCGGTGCACGCCGCCTGGGCTACCACATCAGCCAGGCGCTGCTGGAGCGGGGATACCGGTTGTTCGTGCTGTACCGCAGCACAACACCGGAGCTGGAACAACTTGAATCCCGGGGCGTAGTCAGTATTCATGTGGATCTGGCCGAGCCCGGCAATGTGCAAGGGGCACTGGAGCGGATTCGGAGCCAGGCCCCGCATATCCACGTTCTGGTGAATAATGCTTCTGAATTCTATCCCGACATGGCCGACACCCTCGATCTGGCGACCCAGACCAACCGGCTGTTCCAGATCAACAGTACCGCTCCGATGATGTTGATGCATGGCCTGCAGGCGCAACTTGTAACCGCCGCAAAAGCCCAGGGCACGCCTTCCCTGATTGTCAATATTACCGACATCTTCAGCGAGCGCCCCAACCCCCGGTTTGCCGCTTACTGCGCCTCCAAGGCTGCGCTTTCGAGCCTGACCCTGAGCTATGCGGGCAAGCTGGCACCGAATGTCAGGGTGAATGCCATTATGCCGGGCCCGATCGGTTTTCTGCCCAGCCACACAGACGATCAGAAGAAGCAGGTTCTGTCAGAGACCCTGTTGCCCCGGGAAGGTGGATTCCACAGCGTGGTGATTCAACTGCTGGCCCTGATCGACAATGATTTCATCACCGGCGCCCAGATTCCGGTGGATGGTGGCCGGCGCCTTGCCCAGGGAATGTCCATGCAGATCAATGGTGACGCGGGCTGAGAGATCGCTGTCACCCTCGAACAACGCCCTGAAATAGGGTTCGCTGAATGTCTGGTCAGCAAATCGCCCATCTGCACTACAGGCCAGAATATCCACATCCATGGGTCGGTCTTTCTCGGCGCTCAAAGGATCAGACCTGTCCCGCCCCAGGGATTCCTCCAGCCGGTTAAGCTGTGATTTCAGCTGATCAGGGTCCAGCTCCGAGGTGAACGCCACCAACGTATTCAAAAACAGATTGGGCGTCTCGATGCCACTTGGTTGCGTGCGAAGCACGGGAGACAGCCACAGGGTACCGAAACGGTTCAGAAGCTCCGCCAGCGCCAGCGCTACGTTTTTCTCAGGCTCAATGTTGCTTCCCAGACCGCACAGATACCACATAGCACATCATCTCAGTAATTTTCGTATGTAAGCACCCACTAATACGGTGACAAACAATGCTCCGATCATGGATTCGAACGGTACCAGTACTGCCATCATCAATCCCCTTCTCTCTACCCAGTGATCAAAAGTCTGAGCGATCCGGTTTGATGGCCTGACCGGGTGCACGTATATTCAGTTGAACGGAGGCGCAGACCTGCACGGTTGCCAGGCGCCTATTAGCTGACCACTCTGAAAAAAGTAAGGGTACCATGACAACTCAAGATCCCAAGCGTATTCACCAAATCCTCAGTACCGTTCGCACCATTGCTCTGGTGGGCGCCAGTGAGAAAACCCACCGGCCTTCCCATGAAGTCATGGAGTTCATGCAGAAGCAGGGTTACCGGATGATTCCGGTCAATCCCCGGCTGGCAGGCCAGAAAGTGCTGGGCGAGACGGTCTATCCCGACATTGCCTCTTTGCCGGAACCGGTCGACATGGTGGAGCTGTTTCTGGCGCCGGAGCGCACAGACGCGGTGATTGATCAGGCTATTGAATTGAAGGTGCCTGTGATCTGGCTGCAGATTGGCGTCATCAATGAGGCTGGCGCCGCCAGAGCAGAAGCGGCCGGGCTGACGGTTGTCATGGACCTCTGCCCCAAGCAGGAAATCCCGCGGCTGGGCATTGCGCCGGTCAGTCCGTGAATCCGGGACACTACGAACAGGAATTTGTGGTGCATGCTGACGCTGCCTCCGGCGGCGGAGCTGGCAGAAGCGCTGCTATTAAACAAAGAGCAACGGCTGATTCGGATTTGTAATCAGCCTCTGCGGTCCCCACCATAGTGGTGGCAGTCATTGGATTTTTCAGGTGAAATTTTATGGCCACGGGTTATCTGACACCGGAACAGGACAGCAGGCTCCGCCGCTGGGAGCGCTGGAACCGGAATTATTTCATTTTTGCGTTCGTGGCTCTGGTGATTGTGCTGGTGTTCAGCAGCCAGCTTGGGCTTTCCAGTGGCGAGAGCTGGGGGCCTTTGGGTTTTCTGATTGCTGCTTTGATCACTCCGATCATTATTCTGCAGTTGCGTCTGGCCTGCCCGGCGTGTGGCCACAAGATTGGCTGGCAGGCGAAATTGATGGCGCCTGATCAGTGCAAAAACTGCGGTACCTTCCTTCGGGCGAAAGACCCCTCTTCCTGAAAACCTTTGACCTGTGAGTAGGTCACAGGTTTTAGGCTATGCTTAGTTTCTAAATTAGTCTGCGATCGTACTTCGGCGATCGACGCAGCGGTGTGGGAGGCTTGTCCGAAAACCGCTGTGAATACGTCCCTGTACGCTTGCTCTCCGCCTTCCCTGGCTACGAGCATTTTCGGACAAGCCTCCCACACCGCCGCTCATTAACGTTTGGTAAGTGCTGCTGAATATGAAAGTTAAAGAACTTGCTACATCTGCCGGAGTGAGTCCGGATACCGTGCGTTTTTACACCCGAGAGGGGCTGCTGAAACCGTCCCGGAACCCGGATAACAACTATCAGCAGTTTGACGCTGAGGATCTTCGGCGCCTGCGTTTTGCGCGTAAGGCGCGACAGCTGGGGTTTTCATTGATCGAGGTCCGGCAGATTCTGGATCAGGCGGATGAGCATCACTCGCCCTGCCCGATGGTTCGGGATGTTTTCGAGCAGCGGCTGGCCGAAGTGGAGCGGGAGATTGAGGAGTTGCAGCAGTTGCGCAAGCGGATGAAAACTGCTCTGGCCGCCTGGCAGGACATGCCGGACGGTACGCCGGATGGGCATACCATCTGCCGTTTGATTGAACATTGGGATGACAACCCTCCCGCAAAGCAGGTTGAGGAGTAGATCATTATGAGTGAAGCACCTGTGTTACATACCACGCTGAGCATTTCCGGTGCCACCTGTCAGGGCTGCGCCAGGAAGATACGCAATGCCCTGGAGCCGCTGACCGGTGACGCGGATCTGGTAGAGGTGAATCTGGAGGATCAGACGGTAGCCCTGCCGGGAGGTGTTGATGTCACGGAAGCGGCGCGGATTGTGACCGAAACCGGTTACCCGGCGGAACCGGTGGCGGAGGCCGGAGCTGAGAAGCCAGCCAGCTGCTGTTCTTCCAGATCCGGTGAGGTAGACGCTAACGCCGGTGCTGCATCGGGCAAGGCGACGAACGATACTGAAGACACCGGGGTCGCAGAGAGCAAACCAGAAGAATCGACAGCGCCACCCGCACACGGTGATGAGCAGGTGCAACTGGCCGTAACCGGTGCCACCTGTGCGTCCTGTGTGAATACCATTGAGAAGGCACTGAAATCGGTGCCTGGTGTTACCCATGCCCATATGAACCTGGCGGACAATACCGCCACGGCAACCGGGGCAGTTGACCCCCAGGCCCTGGTCAGGGCGGTGGAGAGTTCCGGTTACGGCGCCAGTGTGATTGAGGATGCAGACGCCGCCGATGAACAGAAGCAGGCAGAGGACAAGAAACAGTACAGGACCCTGTTGGTGAAAATGGCCATCAGTCTGGGCCTGGGCCTGGGCATGATGGTCTGGGGTATGGGCTTTGGCTCCATGACAGTCACCGACGCGAACCAGAGCACCTGGCTTGTTCTCGGCCTGATCACGCTGGCGGTTATGGCCGGCACCGGTGGGCATTTCTTCACTGGCGCCTGGAAGGCTTTCCGGCACCACAATGCCAATATGGATACGCTGATTGCCCTGGGCACGGGTACCGCCTGGCTGTATTCCATCACCGTGGTGAGTATTCCCGAGGCTTTACCGGAAATGGCCCGGCATGTGTATTTTGAAGCCTCGGCCATGATCATCGGCCTGATCAACCTTGGGCAGGCGCTGGAACTGCGGGCCAAGGGCAAGACGTCTGAGGCGGTTCGCCGGCTGCTGGATCTGAGAGCGAAAACCGCCCGGGTTATCCGGGACGGGCAGGAGCAGGATATCCCGGTAGAGGATGTACGCAAGGGCGATCACATCCGTGTTCGCCCCGGTGAAAACCTGCCTGTGGACGGTCGGGTTATTGAAGGCAGCACCCGCATTGACGAAAGCATGCTCACCGGTGAGCCCATGCCGGTGACGAAAACCGTGGATGACGAGGTGTCTGCCGGCACGCTGAACACCCATGGTGCCATTATTTATGAGGCCACCCGTGTGGGCAGTGAAACCGCCCTGGCACAGATTATTCACCTGGTGAAGAAAGCCCAGGGTTCAAAACCCGCCATTGGGCGGCTGGCCGACAAGATATCATCGGTGTTCGTGCCCAGCGTCATGCTGATTGCCATAGCGTCCGCACTGGTCTGGTACAACGTGGGGCCGGAGCCTGCGGTTGTGCATATGATGGTTGCGGCGACGACCGTTCTGATCATTGCCTGCCCCTGCGCCCTGGGCCTGGCCACGCCTATGTCGGTGATGGTTGGCGTTGGCAAGGCGGCGGAATACGGCGCCCTGATTCGCCAGGGTGATGCCCTGCAAACGGCTGGCAAGCTGGACCTGGTGATTCTCGACAAAACCGGCACCATCACCGAAGGGCGCCCGGCGGTGACCAGCCTGCACGCGGTGAATGGCGATGAACAGCAGTTGCTGGCGCTGGCTGCAGGGTTGGAGCGGCACTCCGAGCACCCACTTGCAGAGGCTGTTACCAACGAAGCCGCGGAGCGCAACATACAGCCTCTCAGGGTCACAGACTTCGAAGCGCTGAATGGCAAAGGCGTGAAGGGCCAGTTTGAGGGCGAGCCGGTTCGGTTGGGTAACCGCCGCTGGCTGGAAGCCGAAGGGCTGTCGCTGAGCGATCTTTCCGATGTCGAGAGAGGCATTACCGAGCAGGCCGGCACACCGCTGTTTCTTGCCCGCGGCACTGAACTGCTGGGCGTTATGGGCGTTGCCGATGCCATCAAACCCGATTCGGAGGCGGCTATCCAGCGCCTGCATGATGCCGGCATCCGGGTGATGATGGTTACCGGCGATATTGACGCCACCGCCAAAGCCATCTCTGCAAAAACCGGCATCGATGACTACCGTGCAGAAGTGCTGCCAGAGGACAAAGCCGACGTGGTAAACGAGATGCGCGGCAAAGGCTATACCGTGGCCATGGTCGGTGATGGTATCAACGATGCGCCCGCGCTCGCCGCGGCGGATGTAGGCTTTGCCATAGGCACAGGCACCGATGTGGCCATCGAGAGCGCCGCCATCACACTGATGCGTGGCTCGCTGCACGGTGTACCGGACGCTATCGAGATCTCCCGCGCCACGGTAAAAAACATTCATCAGAACCTCTTTGGCGCCTTCATTTACAACACTCTGGGCATTCCCATCGCGGCGGGCCTGCTGTACCCGGTCTGGGGCATTCTGATGAGCCCGATTTTTGCCGGCGCTGCCATGTCACTGTCGTCGGTAACCGTGGTTACCAATGCCAACCGGCTGCGGCTGTTTAAAACCAGCCACAAACCGGCAGAAACCCAAAGCCAAAACACAAACAGGGAGCGGAACTGATGGAAACAATACTGGTCAATGCCGGTGGCCTTGCCCTGATGGCCGCCACGGTCTGGTGGTTCTGGCTTTCCTCATCGGACAACGATGCGCCTGTACAAGACCATAGCCATCACTGAACACGACACTGGAGAGAAAATCATGAAAAAACAGCTTCTCGGAACAGCCCTGGTTGCCACACTTGGTTTCAGCACACCTGTACTGGCAGCAGGCGCCGCACAAAGCATTCATGTTTACAAATCGCCCACATGCGGCTGCTGTACCGATTGGGTAGAGCACCTTGAAAGCAATGGCTTTGATGTGAAAACCACCGATACTCAAGACATGAATCGCGTCAAGTTCGAGGCCGGGCTTAGCCGCAATCTGGCCAGCTGTCACACGGCTTTCGTGGGCGACTATGTCATAGAAGGCCATGTGCCTGCCAGCGACATTCAGCAGCTGATTGCCGACGCGCCACAAGCCAGGGGCCTGGCCGTTCCCGGCATGCCCGCCGGCTCACCGGGTATGGAAATGGGTGACCGCAAAGACCATTATCAGGTGCTGATGTTCAACGAAAATGGCCAGACCAAGGTGTTCTCCGAACACAACTAGCCGAAGCCGACAGGCTCCGGCCTGAACAGCGCCGCCCCGCCGGGGCCGGAACAGTACCTGTGGCTTAAGAATACCGGTACTGTTCTGCAACAGATTCCCGTGGTTTTCTGGCATTCTTTTATACACACTTGCCAGCCAGTGCTCTATGATCGTTCCCGATCCCCCTGGAACGGAGATGGAATTTCTTGAGCCTTAAAACCCGGTTTCTCAGCCTCGCTGCCGGCCTGATCATTATCGCTGCCTGCGCCTCCTGGCTGGCCTACCGGGAGCTTTCAGCGGATCTGATTGAGCGCTGGGGGCGCCAGGTCGCCGAGATACAGGTGCGCTACGACAGCGCCCGCCTTCTGCAATCCCTCGAGCGCGAAATTGGCCTGGCCCGGCAAATGGCCGACTCCACCGCATTGATCAACTGGTCTGCCGCCCCGGACAACAAAGCACTCAAAGACAACGCCATCCGGGAAATGGAAAGCTTCCGCGCCAATTTTCGCGATAAAAGCTATTTTGTCGCCCTGCGGGCGAGCGGGCGGTATTACTACAACAATGCCGATAACGAGTTTGCCGGCGAGCAGTTTCGCTACGTTCTGGACCCGGAAAAGCCCGATGACGCCTGGTTTTACCAGCTGATCGAGGAGGGTCGGGATTTTCACCTGAACGTGAATCCTGATACCGAACTGGGCGTTACCAAGCTCTGGATTGATGTGCTGATGCGCGACCCGGCCGGCGAGATTGTCGGCATGGTGGGCACAGGGCTGAACCTGGATACCTTTCTGCAGGATATTGTGGATATCAACCAGAACGGCATCACCACACTGTTTGTGGATTACGGCGGCGCGATACAACTGTACCGGGATCGCAACTACATAGATTTTGCCAGCGTCATCAAGCCCGAGGGCCAGAAAAACACCGTCGATCTGTTGTTCGAGAATCCCGAAGACAAGCAGAAAATACTGGGCATGCTGCAACTGCTGAAGAAAAACGCCGGGCAGCCAGGCCATGTGGAAAGCGGTTTTGTCACCGTAGAGGGTCGCGAACATCTCGCCGGGGTGGCTTTTCTGCCGGCCATCGGCTGGTTTGAAATCACCCTGCTGGACCTGAACACACTGTTACCCCAAAGCTATCTGTGGCCTCTGGTGGCGGTCTTTATCGCTAGCCTGCTGATCACCCTGATTGTGTTTCACCTCATTATCCAGTCGCGCATCGTCAAACCCATTATGGGGCTGGAAGAAGCGGTGGAAAAGGTTCGCAGCGGCAGCTTTGCACTGCCCCGGCTGGACAAGCCTGATAATGAGATTGGCCGGCTCGCCGATCATTTCGAAAAAATGACCGACAGCCTGCGACACTCCACGCAGGAACTGGAAAACAAGGTTGCCCAGCGCACCGACGAGCTGCACCGGCTGGCACGCATCGATCCGCTCACCGGCCTCAGAAACCGCCGCGGCCTGGACGAACTGCTGCTGGAAGAAATCGAGCGTGCGGCCCGTCAGGGCACGGGTTTCGGCGTTATCTGGCTGGACATTGACCATTTCAAATCCATCAATGACCAGCTTGGCCATCAGGCCGGCGACGAAATACTCTGTCGCGTGGCTCTGTGGCTAAAAGCCAGCGTTCGCCCTTACGACCACCCAGGGCGCTGGGGCGGCGATGAGTTTGTAATACTGCTCTCACCCTGCAGCCCGACCACGCTTGAACAGATCGCCACCCGCATGCGGGAGACCGTGGAGCAGGAGAGCCGCAAAACAGGCACCCCCGTAACAATCAGCATAGGTGGCTATTTCTCGGAGCCCGGAGACGACAGCGACACCATTTTACGGAACGCCGATCAGGCGCTGTACCGCGCCAAGAGTCAGGGTCGCAACCGTGTTTGCATCAATGGCCCCGAAGCGATCGAAACGAACCGGGTGTAACAGGTCTGACTCATACCGCCATAACCGTTATACTCCGCCCCATCATTCATTTTTTTCAGCCAGGTTAATCCATGCTCAATGCCGACGCTCTCAACCAGTTGCGCCAGCTAAAGTCTGACTTAGAGGAAAGCAAAGTTGTTTTCCCCGGGACGGTTAAAGCCACCAACGGCCGCTTCGGATTCGTCGCACTGGATGAAGGGCGGGATCTGTTCCTGCCACCGGAAGAAATGCAGAAAGTGCTCCCGGGTGACAGAGTGAACGTCACCGAGCAGGAAGTGGAAAAGGGCAAAACCCAGGGTGTCGTCGACGAGCTTCTTGAAACCCGGCTGAGCACCTTTGTCGGGCACTATCTGGTGAAAGGCAAGGGGCACTTTGTGGTGCCGGAAACGCCGGGCATCAACCGCTGGATTTTCATTCCGCCGAAAGAGCGCATGAATGCGCAACCGGATGATTACCTGTATTGCTGCATGCACAGGCACCCGATCAAAGACGGCAAGGGCCAGGCAAAGGTTCTGCGGGTTATCGGCAAAGCCGGCGATCCGGGAATTGAACGCGCCCTGACGCTGGCGATGTTTGATCTGGCAGACACCTGGCCGGCACCCGTTGTGGAACAGGCGGACAGCCTGGACGAGTCAGCCATTGAAGCCCTCGAAGCCGGTCGGGAAGACCGCACCGACCGTGCCTATGTCACCATCGACAGCCCTGCCACCCAGGACATGGACGATGCCCTGCTGGCCGAGCCCAATGCCACCGGCTGGGTGTTATCCATTGCCATTGCCGACCCGTCTGCTGTGATTGGCCCTGAGAGTGCCGCTGAGCTGGAAGCCTTCAGGCGCGCAACCGCCATTTACTTCCCGGGCGAGCCTCTGCCCATGCTGCCCGACACCATCAGCACGCGCCTGTGCTCGCTGATGCCCGATGTGAAGCGGCTCGCCCTGGTCTGCGATCTGCAGGTGAATAACGACGGCAGCCTGGGCGATTACAGCTTCCATGAGGCGGTCATCCGTTCCCGGGGCAAGCTCAGTTACGATCTGGTCTCTAACCTGATTGAAGGGCGGGAAGACGAAGACATCAAGGCCCTGCCGGAATCCGTATGCAACAGCCTGGATCAGCTCCACCAGGCGGCAACGGCCCTGCGAAAATGGCGCAGTGAACACGCGCTGCTGAGCGGTGACCGGCCCGAATTCCGCCTGCGACTGGATGAAAACAGGCGCATTCGCAGCATCGAGCCTTCGGTACAGAACGAGGCACACCGCCTGGTGGAGGAGTGCATGATTGCGGCTAACCGCTGCGCTGCGGATTTTCTGGCCCGGCAGCCGTCCGGCCTGTTTATCCAGCATCCCGGGCTCCGGGACGACCGCGCCGACAACATTCGGGCGCTGATTGAAGGCTATGCGCCGCACCTGGCGGATATTGATGCAGCCAGCCCGGAAGGGTTCAAGGCGCTGATGAAGCAAACATCGGAACTGCAGGCGGAAGTACCGGTGAAAGCCATCCTCTCCCGCCAGCTGGCCCGGGCGGAACTGGCATTTACCGCTGCGCCGCACCAGGGCATGGGACTCAACGCCTACACCACGTTTACCTCACCCCTGCGCAAATACTCGGACCTGTACGTTCACCGGGTGATCAAGGCTGCGCTCTGGGATACCCCCATGAAGGCACTGGGCAACGATGAACTGCTGATGCTGCAAAACACCCAGTTCAAAGCCCGGCAGGCGGCCAACAGTCTGGAAACCTGGCTCAAAAGCGAGTTTGCCAAATCCCTGGGTGAAGAACCCATGGACGGCGTGATCAGCCGCACCATACCCGCTGGTTTCTTCGTGCGCCTGGAAGCCAACGGGCTGGAAGGCTTTGTCAGCTGCAAGGATCTCAACGGCAAGTACAGCTTTGACCCGATTACCCTGCGCCTGATTCACAATAAGAATGGCCGTATCTTCCAGCTCGAACAGGCGGTTAAAGTGCGCTTTGCCGGGGTGGAAGAAGAGCGGCGGCAGATCAACTTCAAGCTGGTTGCAGCTGAGGAAGTGGTAAAGGCAAAGGAGAATGCAGAAGGGAACGCCAAGGCAAGCGACGACAGCAAACGCTGACGCCGCCCCTAAATTTACTCTGGGCGGAGCATTTTCTCCAGACGGGCATCCTTGGCCCGCCACTGCTCCGCCAGCCAGTTCTTCACGTTGCGCCGGTGTTCGGCATCGGTTGCGTAATCCCGCCCTTTCAGATGCTCGGGTATGGTCACGGTGTGGATTTCCATTTTCACCTCACTGACCCGGCCGCAAATGAAGTCCCAGAATGAAGGCGCACCGCCCGGATAGGCAATGGTTACGTCAACCAGGGTCTGTATCGAATCACCCATGGCGTCCAGTACGAATGCGGCGCCGCCCGCTTTTGGCGTAAGCAAATGGGTATAAGGCGATTTCTGCTTGTCGTGCTTGGCCCGGGTAAACCGCGTGCCTTCCACAAAATTCATCACGCTCACCGGCGTATAACGAAACTTCTCGCAGGCGCGGCGGGTGGCTTTCAGGTCTTCCCCCCGCTTCTCCGGGTGCCGGACCAGATACTCCCGGCTGTAACGCTTCATGAAGGGGAAATCCAGGCCCCACCAGGCAAGCCCGATAACCGGTACCCAGATAAGCTGCTGCTTCAAAAAGAACTTCAGGAAAGGTGCGCGGCGATTGAACACCCGCTGCATGGCAAAAATATCCACCCAGCTCTGGTGGTTACTGAGCACCAGATACCAACTCTCCCGGCGCAGGTTTTCTGCACCGGTGACATGCCATTTTGTGTTGTGGGTCAGCTTCATCCAGCCGGTGTTGCACGCCACCCAGGATTCCGATATCCAGATAATGATCCGGGTGCACAGAACCCGGAAACCCTTGTGGGGGATAATGAGTTTCAGCAGCGCCGGAATATAGAGCAACAGACACCAGAACAGTGTGTTGATTGCCAGCAAGATGGAATTGAGAATGCCGATAACGGGGGCCGGTAGAAAGCTGAGCATAGGGTTCCTGTTGTGATTATTGAGCCAGTGGGGAGCAATCATACCAATCGCCGTCAACTATGGGCAGTGGCTGATTGTGACCGGATTGCCAACCGAAAGTGACAGCTCTGCCATGGCGCAGACCGGCGTTACAGGATAGCCTCACTTTATTTACCCATGGACGTTTTCAATGCCCGATCTTATCAAAGCCGCCACCGAAAAAGCCGCCGGGCTGGCGCGGCAGACTACCCTGTATGCCGGCAATGCCTTTGACCGTGTATTCCGCGCCGCCAGTCTGGTGCAGGCAGGGCAAACGCCTTTTGAAACCCTGCATACCGATGGCCTGGTCAGCCTGCGTTATTACCCGCCACTGCAGGAAGATTTTATCGAACTGGATGGCATTACCATTCCGGTTGAGCGCCACAGCCATAAAACCCCGGTGGTGATTGTGCCGCCGCTGGCGGTAAACATGCTCATTTACGATCTTTTCCCCCAGCGCAGCCTGGTACGGTTTCTGCGCGCCAAGGGCTTTGAGGTGTACCTCATTGACTGGGGTACGCCAACCCGGGCCCACAGCCACTACAACCTGCACACCTACGTGGCCGAGCTCCTGCCCGCCTCGCTGAACCGGGTACGCGAACACAGTGGCCAGCAGGAACTGTCGCTGCACGGCTGGAGCATGGGTGGCATGTTCACCCTGTTCTATTCGGCCCTGAGCAAAGACCAGCATGTGCGTAATGCCATCGTACTGGGCGCACCTATCGACAGTCATGCCTCCGGCATTCTCGGCCTGTTGAATCAGCGCCTGGCGGACGTTGCCGACTCCATTCGCAAGCGCACCGGATTTCGCATACACGACCTTCGGCCCCACTGGTTTCACAGCCCGGGCTGGGCCAACACCATTGGCTTCAAGCTCACCAACCCGGTCGGCAGCATTATGGGTTACTGGGAACTGATTATCCGGCTGGGAGACCGGGAGTTTGTGACCAGCCATGCCACCACATCCGCCTTTCTTGACCGCATGGTGGCCTATCCCGGCGGTGTCGTTCAGGACACAGTGGTTCGCATCTGGATCGATAACCAGTTGTCCCGGGGCACCGTGCAGATTGGTGACGATGAGGCACAACTGGCCAACGTAAACGCCAACCTGTTTGCGGTCGCCGGCAGCGAGGACACCATGGTCACGCCTGCGGCAGCAAAACGGCTGATGGACCACGTCAGCTCGCCGGACAAGACTTTTCGCGTTACCCGGGGCGGTCACATGGGCATTCTGGCCGGCAGCAAGGCACCCAGGGAAAGCTGGCTGGAGATTGCGGAGTGGCTGGCTCAGCGATCGGATTAATCGTGCTCCCGGTACCGGGAATGGCGGTTGTGGATTACACTGCTATCCATGAACCTTATTGATACATTCAATCTTGATATCCGCGCGCTCCAAACCTTTGTTGCCGTTCTGGACGAAGGCAGTGTTTCCCGCGCAGCGGTCAAACTGGGAGTCAGCCAGTCGGCAGTCAGCCACACTCTGGACCGCCTGCGTAACGCCCTGGGCGACCCCCTGTTCGTCAAATCCGGGCGTGGTATCGCACCCACGCGCTATGCTGTGCAGGCAGGCCCTCACGTTCGCCAGATTCTCGACGACATGCACTCCCTGGCCTCCGGCCCCCCCTTCACACCGGAAACCACCGAGTTCACCTTCACCGTTGCCGCCAACGACTACGAGCGGGATCTGCTCCTGCCTCCGTTAATGCAGCGCCTGCGACAACAGGCACCGGGCATCATGCTGCAGGTAATTGCATCCGGCATACCCAGTGCTGACATGCTGCGCAAGGACATCTGCGACCTGATCATCTCGCCCCACGCCCCGGAAGCCACCGACATCATGCAAAGAGGCCTGATGGACGACCGCATGGTGGTGTTCTACGACCCGCAAAAACGCGAAGCGCCAGAGAGCGTGACCGATTACCTGAAGGCCGATCACATTGCCCTGGTCTTCGGCAGTGGCGAGAAGCCCGCCCTCGAAGCCAGTCTTTCTGCCCGCGGACTGACCCGCCGCAACCTTGTCACAGTTTCCAATTTCTCCGGCCTGCCGGAATTTCTTCGGGGCAGCGACATGCTGGCAACCGCGCCTGAGCTGATGAGCAAACACTTACTCCGGGATTTTGCATGGGCACCCTTACCCTTCAGCTACAAGCCATTTACCCTGCTGATGGTCTGGCACCGCCGTAACCAGAACGACGCGGCCCACCGTTGGTTACGAAACCAGGTAAACGCTGTCGCCGCCACCATGAATGGCCTGAACGGGTAACCTATCAATTTTGCTCATATATCCTATGAGCAGCACCCCTGTTATTTTTTAGCAAGGTACCTCCTAGAATCCACACCTGCCTCCCTCAATGTTTGTATGGACGATAAATGCTTGCACTAACCAGTATATGGACAACCATACTGCTCGCCGCCGCCGTCGCGCTGGGGCCGCTGGCCACCGATATGTATTTGCCGGCACTGCCGCAAATCGGCAGCGATTTCGGCACTGGCACCAGCCAGGTTCAGCTTACCCTGAGCCTGTACATGTTGGGCTTTGCCATAGCACAGCTGGTGTGTGGCCCCCTGGCTGACCGTTTTGGCCGCAAACCCATCATGATTGGCGGCTTTGTCCTCTTTGCCATTGCCAGCGTTGGCTGTGCCCTTGCCAGCAACATCGAGACCCTGATTCTGTGCCGCTTTTTGCAGGCGCTGGGTGGTTCCGCCGGGCCGGTGCTGGGTCGGGCGTCCATCCGGGATATCTATACCCCCCGCGAAGCCGCAAAAATCATGGCACTGCTTGCCAGCATCATGGCGCTGGCGCCCGCAATTGCACCGACACTCGGCGGTTTAATGGTGGCCGGCCTGGGCTGGCACTCCATCTTCCTCGCACTGGGCGGCTACGCCCTGATCATGGCCGTGGTGGTCGCCTTTGGCATCCCCGAGCCCATGCGACCAGAGTATCGCCAACCTCTCAGACTCTGCAGCCTGTTGCGGAACTATCGCGCCATAGGCACCGATATCAGTTTCCTTGGCTACACCCTGACCAACGCCCTGATATTCTCCGGCCTGTTTGCGTTTCTTTCCGGCTCATCATTCGTGCTGATCGACTTCCTCAACATACCACCGCAGCAGTTCGGCCTGTATTTCGCCGGAAGCGTGGTCGGTTATATCATCGGCAATGTTGCAGCAATCCGACTTGGCAGCCGGCTGTTGCCGGACCAGATTCTCGTGCGCGGCCTGCTGATTGCCGTGGCTGCCGGCAGCCTGATGGCGGCCCTAGCGCTGGCAGAGGTCTTCAGTGTGTGGGCCGTCATACTGCCCCAGGCCTTGTTTATGGCGGGCACCGGCATGGTTATGCCGCAAACCATGGCAGGCGCCATGGCCAACTTCCCGCGCATGGCGGGATCAGCGTCAGCGCTCTTTGGTTTTGCCCAGATGGCCATTGCTGCGGGCGCCGGCATGCTGGTGGGTCATCTGCACAACGGCACCTCGCTGGTAATGGCGGCCATCATCGCCGTTTGCGCTGTTGCGGCCCTGGCCAGCTACCTGCTGCTGGTCCAGCGCCACCCTGCTCCCGGCTTCGAACCCCAGGTGGCATCCAGTCGATAATCTCCCTGAAATTGCCTGAAGGGATGCAAACTCATCCAAAATGAACTAAACAGAGTAAGCTGTTTCTGAACCTATACGGACAGCGTCTGACAGCATCCGTAACATCAAAGGAGTAATTCATGAGCACAGTCACTCTCGACGGCAACCCCATTGAACTGAGCGGCAAGTTTCCCCAGAACGGCGAAACCGCGCAGCCTTTCACCCTCACCAACAGCGCGCTGGAAGAGGTAAAGCTCGATAACTGGGCCGGCAAGCGCAAAATCCTTAACATCATCCCCAGCATCGACACCGGTGTATGCGCAGCTTCTACGCGCAAATTCAACGAAAAAGCCGGCTCCCTGGAGAACACCGTGGTGCTTGTTGTGTCCGCCGACCTGCCCTTCGCGGCATCCCGTTTCTGCGGCGCGGAAGGCCTGAAAAACGTCATTACGCTTTCCACCTTCCGGAACTACAGCTTCCAGCAGGATTACGGCGTAGCCATTCAGGACGGCCCGCTGGCGGGACTCTGCGCCCGCGCCGTGGTGGTGCTGGATGAAAACAACAAGGTTATCCACAGCCAACTGGTCAGCGAAATCCACGATGAGCCCGACTACGACGCGGCGCTGACGGTTCTTTAACCTCAATACTCCGCCGGGCTGATTCATGCCTGGGCGAACGAGGTTAGAGAGCTTGAGGTTATATCCCAGGACGGGGCCTACCGGGCGGGGGCACCTTCGCAGACTGTGCATTGCCAGGGATGGCAATGCCAAGCCCCCATGGACGGGTTCACGGCGTGTCTGCGAAGGTGCCCCCGCCCGGTAGGCTAACTCCAAAATCCAAAAACAAACCTGCTAAACTCCACCACCCAAACCCCAACCAAGGCAATACACCGACGCCGTGAGCAACACCACCCAAACCGCCAGCCTCCCGCGCCAGCTCTTCAACATGACCTGGCCCATGCTGTTTGGCGCGCTCTCACTGATGACATTCCAGCTCGCCGACAGCGCCTTCATCGGCCAGCTGGGCCGGGATCCGCTGGCAGCACTGGGTTTCACACTGCCCATGCAACAGCTCATCATAGGACTGCAGGTAGGCCTGGGTATTGCCACCACCGCCATCATTTCGCGGACACTGGGGCTGGGTGACGAACTCCGGGCGTTCCGGCTGGGTGGACTGGTCATCACCGTGGGCGGCACACTGGTATTTGTACTCTGTGTCGGCCTGTGGCTCCTGCAAAGCCCGATCATGACCGCGCTGGGCGCGGACGACACCCTGCTCCCGCTGGTGCGCAGCTACTGGGTACCCTGGCTGATCTCCGCCTGGATCGGCGCTGCCCTCTACTTCGGTTACAGCATCTGCCGCTCCCATGGCGACACCAAACTACCCGGCTACATGATGGTAGCCACCAGCCTTTCCAACATTGCCCTGGACCCCTTGTATATCTTTGTTTTTGATTGGGGGCTGCCCGGCGCCGCCTGGGCCACCGTAACCTCCTTCGGAATCGGCTGCCTGTTTATTTACCCGAAACTGCTCAGGCGTGGCTGGGCCCGCTTCGATCTTCGTGAACTCGCCCTGGGACGCGCCCTCAAACAACTCAACAGCATTATGGCGCCTGCCATGGTCAGCCAGCTTATGCCGCCCGTTTCCGCCATGCTGGCAACCGCCATGGTTGCCGGCTTTGGCTCGGCCGCCGTTGCCGCCTGGGGCCTGGGTACACGCCTGGAGTTTTTCTCCATTGTGGTGGTGCTCGCACTCACCATGTCCATGCCACCAATGATCGGCCGCATGCTGGGCGCCGGCGACATAGAACAGATCCGCAAGCTGGTGCGGATAGCAGTGCGTTTTGTGGTGGGCTGGCAACTGGCCATTGGCCTGCTCTGGCTGATTGCCTCCGGCCTTGTCTCCGATCTGTTCACCAGTGATCAGCAGGTGCAGGACATTCTGGGGGCTTATCTTATACGGGTGCCGCTCAGCTACAGCGGCCTTGGGGTGTGCATGCTGATGGTGTCTGTGTGCAACGCCCTGGGCCTGGCCCTGCGGGCACTGCTGGTTTCCGCATTGCGGCTGTTCCTGTGTTTTCTGCCTCTGCTGTGGCTGGGCGGCCAGCTCAATGGCATCCATGGCCTGATAAGCGGCGCCCTGGTGGGCAACCTGCTCGCCGGCATCATGGCTTACAGTTTCTATCGCACCGGTATGAAGCAGCTCCGGCAAAAACCAATGACATCAGGCAAAGCGTGACCGGAAGCTTTCCGGCATTGGGATGACCTTCTTTTGGCGATAGTCAAAAAACACGAATCCGTACTTGGCCAGGGCAACAGGCTGGCCACTCTCAACCTTGGTTACCCGGAACACAAAATCGCCGCCGTATTTATTGAAATCCATCACCCCCACCTCAAAGCGCAGCATTTCGGGGAAGAAGGATTCCGACTGATACATGGTGGCCAGATCGGTAACAATAATGCCTTCACCACTGCCGTCGCCCTCCGGGGTGCCGTAATGGATCAGAAACTGGGCACGCGCTTCCGAGAGCATCGAAACCAACGCATCGTTACCCAGGTGATTGGCGCTGTTGATATCGGTGGTTCGAACCTGCATAAGGGTTTCAAAGCAGAACACATCATCGGGGAATGAAAGCTTGATTCGGGCCACGTCTGGTACCTGTCTGGCAAAGTGTCGGGTGCGGCAACGGATGATACTCTCTTGTGCGAAGGTGTTCATCCCAAGATCTTGTGACAGAAATCGGTTATCGTCAGTGAGGGTCTTTTGGCATTGTATTCGGCTTTGCGCGTCAGGTTTGGCCCACGCGCAGGATGTAGCGGTAAGCGGAGGTTACGGTTTTGAACAATAAAGGCTCTATGGACATTCGCCCGGCAGCCACTCTGGCACTGGTGCGGGATACCCCCAGTGGCATTGAGATACTGCTGTTACAGCGCACCTGGGATGCGGTATTTTTACCCGGCTATTATGTTTTCCCCGGCGGTGCGGTAGATCAGAAAGAATCCCGTGGCCGCTCCCATGCTGCGGGCCTGGCAGACACCGAAATCAGCCATACCATGAGCCTGAGCGAAGGCGGAGCGGACTACATGCTGGCAGCCATTCGCGAGTGCTTTGAAGAAGCCGGCGTACTGATTGCCGTTGATGCAGACAGGCGCCTTATCGGCGGCGACCACCCCGCCCACGACGACCGCAAGGCGGTATTCCGGGGAGAACTCTCCCTCGCCGGGCTGTGCCGGCGCCATCAACTCACCATTCCCCTGGACAGACTGGCGTACCTGAGCCACTGGATTACACCCCCCGGCCCCCCCCGGCGCTTTGATACCCGTTTTTTTGTGACCACAGCACCGGAGAACCAGTACGTAAGCCATGACGGAGAGGAAACCATAGATCATCTGTGGATCAGCCCGGCCCAGGCGCTGGAAGAACATCGTGCCGGTGAGCGCCTGATGACATTACCAACCGTGAGAACGCTGCGGGTTCTGCGGGACTTTGACAACGTTGAATCCCTGATGCGCTATGCCTGGGCCAACCCGCCCGAACCCTACCCGAGCGAGCCCTGGCCGGCCATCCGGCGTGGCAAGGCGGTGGTTCTGGAGCCAGATTCGCCGGCCTACGATGAAGCTGTGAAGCTGGATCCGGAGGGTGAAGGCCGCACCAAAGCCGAGATTATTCCCGGCGAGCCTGTTGAAGTTGCTGCGGGTGTGATCCGCCTTACGGCACCCAACCCCGGTGTGATGACCGGCCCGGGCACCAACACCTACATTCTGGGCAGCGAGCGCTTTACCGTGCTCGATCCGGGGCCTGACCATGCGGGGCACATTGAGCGTATTCTGGAGATAACGGGAGGAAAGATTGATTCGGTGGTGGTTACTCATACCCATCTGGATCATTCCCCGGGCACCCGCACGCTCAAGGATAAAACCGGGTGCCTGGTTTATGGCCGGGCTGCACCGGCCGGGGCCTCGCAGGACCAGAAGTTTGCCCCGGATGAACAGCCAGAGCATGGCGACCTGATCAAAACCGATGCGGGCATGCTCAAGGCACTGCACACCCCGGGGCACGCGTCCAACCACCTGTGTTTTCTGCTGCTGGATCAGGAGCTGCTGTTTTCTGGGGACCACATCATGCAGGGCTCAACCGTGGTGATAAATCCGCCCGACGGCGACATGAAAGCCTATCTGGAATCGCTCTATGACTTGCTGGCGGAGCCGATCCGGTTCATTGCCCCCGCCCACGGCTTTCTCATGGGCCAGCCGGAAACCATCATCGACTACCTGATCACCCACCGCCTGGCGCGGGAGCACAAGATTGCAAAGGCTCTCGACAAACTGTCGCCCGTGAGTCTGAAAGATCTCACCGGCAAGGCCTATGGCGATGTGCCAGCGGCCATTCACGGCGTCGCCGCCCGATCCGCACTGGCCCACCTGCTGAAACTGCAAGCCGATGGCCGGGCCCGGCAGAAAAACGGGCTTTGGCAGTCAACGCCGGCCACCTGAATCCCCGCGGCATTGTCACCGGCAGAGACCCGGCGCATCTGCCGGCTGCTATTTTTTGGCGATAATGTACACCGCGTGCACAATGCCGGGGATGTAGCCCAGAATGGTCAGCAGTATGTTGATCCAGAAATGCTTTCCGATACCAACCTGCAGAAAAACACCCAGCGGTGGTAACAGAATCGCAATAAGAATTCGCAAAAGATCCATATTGTTTGCTCCGTTTGTCGGATATAACGAAACTGACGCAAGCCACAACAGTACTATTCATGGCCGTTTTGTTTATGACGACATCATGAAAATGGCATTAAACCTGTGTTATCGCCATATTCATGGCCATTACCCGACCTTTATCCTTGGGCCCTTACTACTGACCCGCGAGGAATCATGCTGTTTTCCCGGTTGCAAACCCTGACCAACACCTGGTTTTTTCTGAGCCTGCTGCTTGTCCTGCCGACTCTTGCCATGGCCGAGTCATCTGTGGCCAAAACCGAAGCAACGCTCACCCGCGAGGTTATGCTGGCGGAGCTGGCAGAAGATGAAAGCGTTGAAGACGTGGAGCAGTCCAAACCTCTGCGAAAGGCTGACGGTGCGCAGACGCCCCTGGCCGGTTCCACGCCGGAAAAACCGGCGCCAGCGGCTGAGCCCGCGTCAAAGGCTCAGCCCAGGCTCATGCCGAAAAAGGTCGCGCCCAATATTGATCTGAAAGACATTGCGCCTGCCCCTGCGCCCGAGCACCAGACGCAATCAGCACCCGGTCCCCGGAACGAGAAACCGCAGCGCCCCGACAACCTGGTTCTGCTCGATAGCGAAGTCCTGCCCGGCACCTCGACCCGTCTGGGCTGGTCTTCCGGCATCCAGATTGCCGGCCTGTCTCAACCCACGCCGGTACTGGTGGTCAACGGGGCCAATGCCGGCCCGATGCTGTGCCTGACCAGCACCATTCACGGTGACGAACTTAACGGTATAGAGATAATCCGCCAGACCATGTACGACCTGGACCCGGCGAAGCTGAGCGGCAGTGTGGTCGGCATTCCCATAGTGAACCTGCCGGGTTTCGAGCAGGGCAGCCGTTACCTGCCGGACCGCCGCGACCTGAACCGGCACTTCCCGGGCAGCGCAAATGGCAGCCTGGCGGACCGGATCGCCCATTCACTTTTCGAAAACATAATCCTGCACTGCGACATGCTGGTGGATATTCACACCGGTTCTCTGAAGCGAACCAACCTGCCGCAGCTGCGTGCTGATATGAACAACCCCGAAGTGGCAGAATTTACCCGGGGCTTCGACCGCATGGCCGTGGTGCATAGCAGTGGATCGCCCGGGATGTTGCGCACCGCCGCCGTTAATGCCGGCATTCGGGCGGTAACCCTGGAAGCCGGTGAGTCCCACCGCATTCAGCAACACCAGATCAATGCCGGCGTAAACAGCCTGGTCAGCCTGATGGACAAGCAGGGCATGATTTCCCGCATGTTTGTCTGGGGCGACCCGGAGCCGGTGTATTACGATTCAGCCTGGGTGCGGGCAAACCACGGCGGCATCCTGTTCAGCAAAGTCAAACTGGGCGCAAAGGTTTCCAGGGGGCAGGTTCTCGGCTACGTCTCGGACCCGATCACCAACGCCCAGCACCCCATCCACTCCAGCAGCGACGGCCGGGTCATCGGTATGGCAGTGGATCAGGTCGTGATGGCCGGTTTTGCCGCTTATCACATAGGTACGGAGGCAAAAGTCCCAGGAGAATAGTATCCTATCGTTTTTGCGCGTTTGCGAATGATCGAAGGGAGCCGAAGTGTCTGCAGAAATCCGTCCAGCCAGGTCCGCTGCGCTTACCTACGCAGGCCTGGTTCTGACACCACTGTTCTGGGCTGGCAATGCCGTTGTAGCGCGGGGCACGGTTGACAGTATTCCGCCCCTCTCCATGGCGTTCTGGCGCTGGGTCATTGCACTCGCCATTTTGCTGCCTTTTGCCATGCCCGGTATTCTGCGAAACCTCCGTGTAATCCGTGAGCACCTTGGCTCCATGGTGGTGCTTGCCACCTTCAGCGTGGGCGCCTTCAACTCATTGCTGTACGTTGCGGCGGTGACCACCACAGCAACCAACATAGCGCTGATCAACGCCACCATTCCCATCTTCGTGTCCCTGCTGGCATGGATCATCCTCGGAGACCGCACCCGGCCCATTCAGGCACTGGGGATTGCCCTGGCGATTCTTGGCATTCTTGCGGTGGTGGCACGGGGGGATATATCGGTACTCACCGGCTTGCAGGCCCAGCCGGGAGATCTGATCATGGTGGCGGCCGTGTTCAGCTGGGGCCTGTTTTCCGTGTTATTGCGACGCCAGGCGGTGCCCTTGCCCGGGTTCACCTTCCTCAGTACCCAGATACTGCTGGGCACACTGGTTATCCTGCCGTTTTATCTGGCTGATCTGCTGTTTTTCTCGGGCGGCTTTGAGCTGACCCGGGAAACGGCAATGCCACTGGCTTATTTCGCAATCTTCCCGGGAATCCTGGCTTACGCGTGCTGGAACTATGCCGTACACAGTATAGGGCCGTCCCGCGCGGCTATTTTCATTTACCTGACACCGGTCTTTGCTGCAATTCTGGCCAGCATTTTTCTTGGGGAATCTCTGGGGCAGTTTCACATCATTGGCGGAATGTTGATCCTCGTCGGGCTGGTTCTGGCGACCCGGGCAGGCCGACCGATCCCGGAATACAGAAAATTATCCTGAGAAATCCATAAGGAGCCTTCCATGCTCAAGAAGTTCACCTTCACCTTGCACCATGACACGCACTGGTCCCCGCTGCTGGCATTGCTGCTAATGGTGGTTTTTTCGACAGCAAACGCCCAGAGCAGCGGTTCCACCCCTGTTGAAACTCCCAACGCCATTAAAAACACGGGCTCTGCCGGGGGCGCAACCACAAATGCTGCCGGTGCGTCCTCTGCAAACAGCTCGGGCCTTTGCGAGCGCCCGGAACAGTGGCTATACGCCGAGACTTACGAAAAAGGTGAGCTGACGTTCCACGGCAGCAAGGTATGGAAAGCCCTGAAGACAACCAAGGGAGATATGCCGGGGATGAACACGCCACCTTTCTGGGAGGCTGTTGATGATCATTGTTCAATGGCGGATCAGTAGCTCAGCGGTTACCCGGCAAAGCCGCTTCAATGCGCCGCAGCACCTCGGCCAGTACCGCCCTGGGGCAGCCGATGTTAAGCCGCATAAAGCCGCTGCCCTGTTCACCAAATGAGATGCCGGGGCTCAGACCCACACCGGCATCCTCTACGAAGAAACGTTTCAGGGCCGCATCATTCAGCCCGAGGCTGCGGCAATCGAGCCACATCAGGTAGGTACCATCCGGCGCCCGGGTCCGGATACCAGGCAAGCGGGTATTAACCGCTTCCACAACATAATCCCGGTTCGCCTGCAGATACGCCATCAGTTCGTCCAGCCAGGATGCACCATGACGGTATCCGGCTTCGAAGCCGACAACACTGAAGGGATTACACTGCGGCAGGTGCATGGAATCAAACACCGCCTTGATGGCATTGCGCTGTTCCCGGTCCGGAACCACAAGTGCAGACAGCCCGAGCCCCGGTATGTTGAAGCTTTTGCTCGGAGCAATAGCCGTGACCAGTGCATCATCGGGTCCGGCCAGTGTTGCCAGCACCCGGTGCCGGGGCTTGTCAGTGAAGGCAAGGTCGCAATGGATTTCGTCGGAGATAATGGTCAGGCCATGGCGGCGGGCGATATCCAGAATCGTTTTCAGTTCCTGTTCCGACCAGATACGCCCTACCGGATTATGAGGCGAACACAGTATCAGCAGCTTCGCGTCAGGGCGGGCGGCGCAGGCCTCCAGATGCTCAAAGTCCATCCGGTAGTGCCCGCTGGCATCGTCGCACACCAGCGGGTTCTCGATCACCACCCGGCCACTGAGGCGAACCGCCGTGAAGAACGGCGGATACACAGGCGGCTGCACAATCACCCCTTCCCCCGGCGCAGCATAGGCCATACACGCCGCGTGCAGGGATGGCACAACGCCCGGCGCCATCACAATCCAGTCACGCTGAATCTCCCAGCCATGGCGTTCAAGAAACCAGTCCGTCATGGACCGGAACAGGCTCTCCGGAAACAGCGTATAACCATAAGCGGGATGGGCTGCCCGCTCGGTCAGAGCCCGGGTGACCGCCTCCGGGGCGGCAAAATCCATATCCGCTATCCATACCGGGATGACGTCCTCACGACCGAAAACCGCCTTGCGGGCCTCAAACTTTACCGAACAGGTATTGTCACGGCTAAAATGCTGATCAAACGGGCTAGTCACAGGTGAACTCCACAACCGGTTGGCAACAGGGCAACTCCGGTTATTGTGAGTGGCTATGGCCACCACCGCAACCGGTCGGTCGCTTTCAGGGTACGGGCATTCTGCTTTGGTCGAACGGAATGCAATAATGCTTGCCGGATTACCCCGGTACTTGCGAACCTAACGGTTTGTCTGCGAAAAACCACCCGGCGCCTGTTGGAGTATTCAATGATTGCCCAGATCCTTGCCACGCTGTTACCGGTGTTTCTCATTGCCGGCTGTGGTGCCTTGTACGGCCGGTTTCGTACGCCGGATATCCGTGGTCTGAACGTCCTGAACATGGAACTGTTTGTCCCCATGCTGGTGTTTGCGGTGCTGGCCGACCAGCAGGCGCCGCTGCAGGATTACGCCAGGCTGGCACTGGCCGCGACCGTTGTTGTTCTGGGCTCGGGCCTTGTGCTGTACCCACTGGCACGGGTTCTGAGCCTGAACCTGAAAACCTTTCTGCCACCCATGATGTTCAATAACTCGGGCAACATGGGTCTTCCACTGCTGGTTCTGGCCTTCGGGGAAGCGGCGCTGCCCGCGGCTGTTGTGCTGTTTATTGTGGAAATGCTGCTGCACTTTTCCGTGGGGCTGTATATGCTGGATCCTCATACCTCCATCATGCAGCGCCTGAAGCTTCCCATAGTGTTTGCCAGTATTGCGGGCCTGGCCGTTAACCTTGGCGGCGTAACCCTGCCCGACTGGCTGCTGCAGACCCTCAACATGCTCGGGGAAGTCTGTATTCCGCTTATGCTGTTCGCGCTGGGGGTGAGAATGCTGGATATTGACTTCAGTGACTGGAAGCTGGGCATGCTTGGCGCCATTGCCTGCCCGGCCAGTGGTCTGCTGTTGGCCTGGCCGATGATTGCGTTGCTGGACCTGCCCGGGCTTCAAGTTGCCTCACTCTGGGTATTTGCGGCCCTGCCTCCGGCGGTGCTCAATTACATGGTTGCGGAGCAGTACCAACAGGAGCCCCATAAGGTGGCGTCTCTCGTATTACTGGGTAATCTGGGCAGCCTCGTTGTTATGCCCATTGTGCTTGGGGTGGTTTTTGCTGCCGGCTATATCTGAACCGGAGGAAACGACGAATGTCTGAAACGGTCGCCGTTGTTCGTGCCTCCCGCCCCAGCTTCCTGATTCTTGCACCCCTCTGTGCCGGGCTTGGAGTGGCTGTGGCCTGGCAGCAGGGCGAACCACCGGCGCTGCTGGATACGCTGCTGGTGTTTATTGGCGCCCTGCTGGCTCACGCTGCGGTGAATCTGCTCAATGAATACGAGGATTTTGTCTCCGGGCTGGACCTGCTCACCACCCGAACCCCGTTTTCCGGCGGCAGCGGCGCCCTCCCTGAGGTCCCCGGTGCAGCAAAGCGTGTGTTGGCAGCAGCCCTCGGCACTCTGGCCCTGGTTATTCTTATCGGCCTCTATTTCCTCTGGCAACGCGGCTTGCCCATGCTGGTCCTGGGAGTCGCCGGAATCATGCTGGTGCTGACCTACACGCGCTGGATCACCCGCTCCCCCCTGTTATGCCTGTTTGCACCGGGCATCGGGTTCGGGCCGGTAATGATTCTGGGCACGCTGGTGGCGCTTGGAGCAAGGCTGGATGCCACGGCGATAACCGTGTCTGTAATCAGCCTGCTACTGGTGAGCGAACTGCTGCTGATCAACCAGATACCGGACGCCGAGGCCGATCGCAAAATAGGCCGCCGGCACCTGGTGATTACCCTTGGCGCCCGTGCCGCTGCCCGGCTGGTATTGGCCCTGTTTGTTTCCAGCTATGTTGTGCTGCTGGCGGGCATCATCGCCGGCTGGCTGCCATTGCCGGCTATACTGTCCCTGGCGACCGCACCCTTCGCCCTCTGGCTTGCCTGGAAACTGCCGGGGGCTATTGATCAGCCGGGCACACTCAACCTTTTGCTGGGCACCAACGTAGCGATTCTTCTGGCCACGCTGGCCCTGCTGGTGGTTGGTCTGAGCCTTTAAGTACCCGCGGTTGTGTTTGCACCCGGTCGCTGTCCTTGCATGTGAGACCGCTTTGACCGAAGGTTAGAACTATACTTTGCTGATTTCACCCACGATATGGAGGTCTGCCCATGAGCGTCCTTTTTCTGCTCATCAGTGCACTTGTTCTGATCTACCTGGGAGTTGGCGGCACCGCCGCTGCTCTGGTGATGTCCATCGCAACTCTGGTGGGCGTGGTCGAGGATGAGTGGCACCTGGCCAGTGTCCTGTTTGGCGGTCTTTTTCTGGCGCTGGCCCTGATTCTTGTCATCCCCGGCGACCTGCGCCTGGACAAATTCAGCCGACCACTGCTGGGCTGGGTGCGTAGCCGTCTTCCCAAGCTCTCGCCCACCGAAGAAGAAGCCCTGAAATCCGGCTCTGTGGACTGGGATGGCGAACTGTTTTCCGGCAAGCCGCAATGGTCCAGGCTTCTGGATGCCAGGCCGGCACGCCTGACCAGCGAAGAACAGGCTTTTCTCGATGGCCCGGTGGAAAAACTCTGCGCCATGCTGGATGACTGGAAGATCACCCATGAACACTACGACCTGCCGGACAAAGCCTGGAAGTTTATCCGTGAAAACGGCTTTTTCGGCCTGGTCATTCCGAAAGAAGACGGCGGCTTGGGCTTCTCCAACACCGCCCACTCCGAAATCGTGATGAAGATATCCACCCGCAGCGTGTCTGCGGCGGTCACCGTAATGGTACCCAACTCCCTCGGCCCGGGTGAGTTGCTGATGCATTACGGCACCGACGAACAGAAACAGCACTACCTGCCCCGGCTGGCCGGTGGCGAGGAAATCCCCTGCTTTGCCCTGACTTCCCCGGTCGCCGGCTCCGATGCCGGCGCCATTCCGGATAAGGGCATAGTGTGCAAGGGCCAGTGGAACGGCAAGGAAGTGCTGGGCCTGAAAGTCACCTGGAACAAGCGTTACATCACCCTGGCGCCGGTAGCGACGCTGATTGGCCTGGCCATCAAGGTTTACGACCCGGACAAACTGCTGGGCGATAACGCCGAGATAGGCGTAACCTGCGTTCTGGTTCCCCGTGACACAGAAGGGGTGCATGCGGGCGCCCGGCACCTGCCCATGAACACCGTGTTCATGAACGGGCCTACCTGGGGTGACGAGGTATTCATACCCATGGATCAGGTTATCGGTGGCCAGGAGATGCTCGGTAAAGGCTGGACCATGCTGCTGGAATGCCTGTCCATTGGCCGCTCCATTTCCCTGCCCGCCCTCGGCACAGGTGCCGGCAAGGTGGCCAGCCTGGCCACCGGCTCTTATGCCTATACCCGCGAACAGTTTGGCCGTTCCATCAGCCAGTTTGAAGGTGTGCAGGAAGCCCTGGAACCCATCGCCGGCTACACTTACATGATGGACGCAGCACGCCAGCTCACCTCCGGCATGCTGGACAGGGGCGTGCGCCCGTCGGTGCCGTCAGCGCTCCTGAAATATCGCAATACCGACCTGATGCGGATCGTGATCAATCACGCCATGGATGTGGTGGCAGGCCGCGGTGTCATCACCGGCCCCCGCAACTTCATGGCCCGTGCTTACAATGCCGTGCCCATTGGCATTACCGTGGAAGGTGCAAATATATTGACCCGAAGCCTGATGGTATTCGGCCAGGGCGCTATTCGCTGCCATCCGTTTATTGTTGACGAAATTGCCGCCGCTGGCATGGAAGACGAGGACCAGGCCGCGAAGAAGTTTGATGGCATCTTTTACAAACACCTGGCGCACACCACACGCAATGCACTGCGGGCACTGGTTCTTGGCCTGACTGGCGGGCTGCTTGAGTCTGTTCCGGCCCAGGGCAACATCAAATCGTCTTACCGCCAGCTTGCCCGTTTCTCAGCGGCATTTGCACTGATGACTGATGTAACCCTGCTCTCGGTCGGTGGCGGCCTCAAGGCCCGGCAAAGGCTCTCAGGCCGCATGGCAGACAGCCTTGTACAATTGTATTACGCCTCAGCCGTCATCAAGCAATGGCATGAAGAAGGCTACCCGGATGATCAGCGCCCGCTGGTGGAGTGGTGCCTGCAATCCTGCTTGCGGGATCTGCAGCACTCCATGCGCGAAGCCATTATCAATTTCCCGGTAGCGGCCCTGCGCTGGCCATTGCGCCTGCTGGTATTCCCGCTGGGCGCAACCGGTCTCAACGGGCCCGATGACAAGCTGGGCACCCGCGTGGCCGCCAGCATTGTGAACGACACACCGTTGCGCCAGCGCATCAGCCGTGGCGCCTACACCACCATGGACCCGGAGGACCCGCTGGGCCGGGTTCTGAATGCCTACAAGCTGGCAAACGAAACCGCCGGCATGCGCAGCAAGCTGCATGATGCCATTCGCCATCGTGATGAAGACGAGCTGGACGGTATCGCGCTGCTCATGGGCCACGAGCGCAAGAAACTGGTGGACTGGGCCTGCGCCGAAGGCATCGTGAAGGCAGACGAGTGCGATAAACTTGAGGAAGCACTGACTGCCCTGTACGACGTTATACGAGTGGATGCCTTTGATGAAGACGGCCTGAAAGCCCTGTCCCGATGTGCCAAGGGCAAACGCAAAGTGGTTGAGCGCCCGGCGGCGGAGTAGGTACACGCTTTGCACAGGCAGTGGCCGGCACCTGAACATGCTGGCCACTGCCTGCCCCAACAACTATCCCGGGGATCCGTCCCGGTAAACCGGCCAGTGCTCAACAATCTTGCCACCCCGCATGGCCAGTATATCCCCGAACTGCAGCAACACCGACTCGCTCTGCTGTGGCCGGAGAAACACCTGATCGCCCACTTCAAGACCCACACGCGGCGACGCGTTAACCAGCTCCTGATTCGAACTTCTGCCATACAGGCTGTTGCTCTGCAGCCCCTCCGGCGCCGCGAAGTCCGCCAGCCAGTTGCCGCCATAAATAAAATAGCTGGCTCGCTGGTTTACATCCCACCATGAGAAGATCTTCGATTTACCGTCCAGCGCCGGAATATTCACCGGCCCGGTGGATTTCAGAACCGGGCTGGCAATAAACGCTGCAGGAACATGTTCGCTCAGTGAGGGCAAATCGAAGTGGGAAGGCATAACCATGGCGGACCCTACCGCCAGCTCGGTGCTCAGGTTTTCCGTTTCGTGCAGCCGGTAGCTGGCGCTGCCTGCTGTATTGAGCGCAAGGCCGTCCCGCCACAGTGCCGGGTAATGGGTTCGGGTAAAATCAACAAAGCCCTGATAGCGGGCCATTACCTTCTCCAGCAGCGTTTCCGGCGAACCAAGAACCGGGGGTAACTCCATGCCCACAAACGGGTCATAACCCATAAAGCCGGCGAACTCCAGATAACCCGGGTTGTCTTCAATCAGGCCGAGCAGAACGTTCAGGGTACTATTGTCGGCCACACCGCCACGGTGCAACCCCACATCCAGCTCAATGTTGATCCGGAACCTGCTGTTGCGTGCTTGCGCTACCTGCAGGTACTCATACAGCCGCTCCGGGGTATCTATCAGCCACTGGATGCGCGCTGTGGGATCAGTCTGCCCCTGGTGCTGCTGGTAGAACACCTGAACCGAACGGGCTGGCAGGGGTTTACCCAGCAGAATGTCCGCTTGCGGAAAATACCCGGCAGTCTGGTTCAGGAAGGGCTGATGGAAGGACATCAGCTTGTCCGTGCCTGTGCGACTGGCAATGTACTGCAGCAAATCCCGGGAAGGCAGAGATTTTTCAACCAGGCGCAACGCCTTGCCGCTGCGCCTCAGGGAGGCATTTACCACATCGATATTGTGATCCAGCCGGTCCAGGTCCACCAGCAACACAGGCCGCATGGGGCCGGTGCTTTTCAGCTCGGCGTTCAAGGCCTCGAAGTAGGCGGTATATGGCTTACCCTTGTCCGCAGGTCGCAGCCAGGCGGCGCCGGTAACTATTGCCGCGCCACCCAGCAAGCCGGTGAACAGAAAACCACGACGGTTCAAAGCAATCTCTCCTTTACGCGCCCAGGATTTTGCGCAGGTGGCCGTTCAGAAAGCGCCCCTGCGGGTCCAGATTCTGCCGCAACCCGGTAAACTCCCGCCACTGGGGGTACAACTGCTCCAGGTGCCGGGAATTCAGCGTGTGCAGCTTGCCCCAGTGGGGCCGACCATCGTACTTCCAGAAGACCGGCTCTATGGCCGCAAAAAAGTTGTGATAATCCATGCTGTAATGCTGGTGCACCGAAATGGCACAACTGTCACGGCCCTGGAACATGCTTAAGGGCACATCATCAGCCTTGACATAACGGTACTCCAGTGGAAACCAGGTGGGCAGATCATTGCGCTCTATAAGCTGCAGAATCTCACGCAGGCAGGCGGGGCCATGCTCGGCGGGCACCGAGTACTCCATTTCGTTAAAGCGCACGGAGCGCACATTGGAGTAGATCTCGTAGGACTCGCCAATGCGCTCATCAAAGGTTGCAAAGTGCCGCAGGTTATTCAGCAGAAACCGCCGGGCGGCCGGGAAATCACTGCCGTATTTGTCCAGCTTTTCCAGAAGGGTCACAAACTCATTGCCGCCGCTTTCCGCCTTGTTTACCGGGGGCGTAGCCGGCTCGTCGGTTTCGTTCAGGGCGATCGCCAGGGCGTAATCCGAATGGGTAATCACCAGCATTTCCCAGTGCTGGTTTTCGGAAACATGCTTGTCAATATCCGCCAGCAAGTCTTCTGTGGCGGCAACCCACATGGTTTCCCGCAGGCGATAGCCTGGCCGGTTTTGCAGAGTCAGCCGGGTTATGACCCCCAGCGCACCCAGGGACACCCGGGCAGCATTGAAAACCTCCGGGTTACGGGTGGCATCGCAATCGAGCACCTCGCCGGCTGCGGTCACCAGCTGCAAACCCGTCACATAACTGGAGTAAGAGCCGTATTCGATGCCCGTACCGTGAGTAGAGGTGGCAACCGCGCCGCCAAGGGTCTGATGGTCAATATCCGCCATATTGATAAAGCCCTGGCCCACCTCGTCCAGCGCCATGCCCATAAGCGCCATGGACGTACCGGCACCAAACTCCGCCTGATGGGTTGCCGGATCATGGCTGAGCATGCCGCTGAAATAGCCCAGGGACAGCAGGGTGTCATCGGTGGGTACCAGTGGGCTGAAGGAGTGCCCTGCCCCAACCGGGCGGATGGTGCCGGTGCTGCGGATAAGCACATCCACCAGTTCATCCAGCGTTCTGGGTGTTACATGACTTGCCGGCAAACAGCTCTGTGCACCCGACCAGTTGCGCCAGGGCTGCATTCTTTCCGGGTTCAGGGCCTGTGCAAACGCAGCCTGGCTGCCAAACGCCCCCAGGGCGCCAAGGGCGCCGGCGTATTGCAGAAACTGGCGACGGTTAAATGACATGTTGATTCCTTGCCCACTGCACCTGTGCACCAGGGCAGCTGTGTTGTTATTGGAGCAAGCATACCCGTTACGCAACCGATCTCCGAGAGTACCAGCACTCAGAAATCTGACTTAACGGGCCAGATTGTCATCACTCGGTTCGCAAACCGCCTCTGATCGCCTCATCCACCAGCCAGCCTCTGAGCAGCTGTATGCTTCGTTCCCGGCGCCGGCTGGTTTTCCAGGCAAAGTAGAACCGGTCGCCGGTTACCAGCGGATGGCAAGGCAGGCGCACAAATTCCTCAGAATCCTTGCGGGTGCTTAACATGTAATCATTGGTCAGCGCGATGCCCTGGTGGTAACGCGCCGCCTCCAGAGCCAGAAGCATGTGGCTGAAATGCTGCACGCGGGCGGCTGCAGGTATGGTTTCACCCACGGTTTGATACCAGGCTTCCCAGTCACCTGCGGCCTTATCGTATATGCTGTGGGTGGACAACAGGGGGAAGCGGGCTATCTCGGCTGGTGTCATGGCGGGTTCGTCGCGCCCAGTTACGTCCGTTTCCCGGCCCAGTTCCCGACGGATGCGCTGCCAATAGTCCTGACTGCACACAGGGAAAAGCCGTTCCACGTACAAAAGCTCGTAACTGTAGGCCGGTGAGTCCCTGTGGATGGTAATAAAACAGTCCGCCACCCGATCCGACAGCACAGGGTTTTCGCTGCTCATTTCCAGCGCCAGCTCCACCTGCGGATGCAGACGCTGCAACTCCGGTAACCGTGGCACCAGCCAGCGCACAGCGAAGGAACTGAAAAGCGACAACCGCAGCCGGGACTCCTCATGCCCAAGCAATTGCTCACTGGCCCTCTCGATCTGCAACAAGGCGGTGCTGATGGCGTCCAGATACTGCCGGCCCTCGTCCGTCAGCGCCAGTGTGCGCCCACTGCGCCAGAACAGCTTTTCTCCCAGGTAGGTTTCCAGCTGTTTGATCTGATGGCTCACCGCGCTTTGGCTCACTGCCAGCTCCTGAGCGGCCAGTGAAAAACTATTGAGGCGGGCAACCGCTTCAAATACGGGCAAGGCTTTGAGAGGTGGCAGTTTCATTATCTATTTTTCTAATACCTATCCAATAAACATCATTTTATCGGATATTAAAGCCCAGGTAGACTGATACTGCCACTTTCTACTGTGTTTGCTTTATTCACATACGGAGGTCAGGAACACAATCATGGCAGGTAAAACCGTAAACAGCGCAATCCTTCTGCTTGTGCTTGGCAACGCCATGGCGCTGATCTCTGACGTTTTTATCAAACTGATGGAACCGGGTGCGCCCATTCTCCAGTTTGCTTTTTTGCGCTGCCTGATCACCCTCATGTTCTTACTGCCCTTGGCCCGCAAGATCGACCGCAGCAACCTGTTTGCCGGCATAAAGGTGCATGCTATAAGAGCACACGTTCACCTGGTGGGCCTGCTGTGCATGATCGTAGCCCTGAGCAACCTGCCCCTGGCCACCGCGAACGCCGTGTTTTACGCAGCGCCGATTCTGGTAATGGTGTTTTCCGTGGTCATTTTCCGGGAGTCGCTGTCGCCTTTGAGCGTGCTTGCAGTATTCAGTGGCTTTGCCGGCATCATCGTTATCCTGCGCCCGGTGGAGTTCAGCTGGGCCGCCGTAGCGGCACTGGGGTCGGCGATTACACTGGCCATCAATGCTGTGATGGTGCGCAAGTTGCCACAGGGCCAGACCACGGTGCACAAGCTGTTTCTCAACTATCTGCTGGTTATTCCGGCTTCCGGGTTACTTGCGGTGTGGGAGTGGCAACAGGGTGCAACATGGCACCCGGAAATTCTGTTTACAGCGGCCGCGTCTGCATTTTTTATTCTCGGCTACAACATCACTGTGTTACTGGCCTACCGGCAAGTAGATGCCAACCAGGTGACCAGTGCAGAGTACACAGGGTTAATCTGGGCTGTTGGTATTGGCTGGATATGGTTCAACGAGGTACCGGACTGGTGGTTCCTGGTGGGTAGCTTAATGGTTGTTGTGCCTTTGGTATTGATTGGCTTAAACCAGCGTCGCAAATCACCTCCCAGAGGCTTTAATCCAGCTACCCGAGATGAGCAACAGGCGGCCACCGCCGAAGCCTGACGCAACCGGGGGCGGGGCACCTTTCAAAACTGTGCGGAGCCAGGGATGGCGGAGCCAAGCGTACACGGACGTATTCACAGCGTGTTTTGGAAGGTGCCCCGCCCCCGGTTGCTTCCCCGAAGCCAAAGCTCTTGCTCAGGAGTCTTTCTTGAGGTGGGACTCAATTGCGAAAGTATGAGTACACTCGTCACCCAATGCCCGCAAAGACTCTGCCAGTCTGAGCAGGTATTCGGAGTTCGGACCACTCGGCCCAACCGCAGAAGCAATCTGGCGCGCTATATCTTCATCCGGCGCATGGCCCAGGAAGGCTTCATTGTCTTCGGTGGCGATATACACCAGCCCTTCACCATGGCTGCCATCATCGAACGTCAACCTTGTGGTGAATCGCAAATAGCCATTCTTCTCCCGCACATCCAAATGTTCAAATACCTTCGGTGATACCCGAAACGCCATGCCTTTGCAGGTAGCCCCGGGCTTTTCGACGAGCGTTACCACCCGCCCTGGTGCTTCCGGAGTGCCCCGATGGTCGTGGGAACCCTGCCAGAACCGGCGGGCCCAGCCCTGAATCGACGCGGGACGTTTTTCCAGGTACGGGAAATCCACTTTGTAAATCAACGAGCCATAACCAAACAGCCAGATCGAGTCGATACCGGAGAAATCCTGTCGGTTGCGATTATGCTCTGTGGTGTCTGCAGACATTGCGCTCCCTTATGCTCCTACCAACCCCGAACTGGCTATAAAACCCGTAATACCTGTCAGAACAATTTCTGCAGCCATGGCCGAGAGTACCAGACCGCTGATTTTTGAGAGGATGTTGAGGCCGGTCTTACCCAGGGCTTTTTCCAGGTACCCGGACAGATGCAGCAAAATCCCCAGAATCAGCAGGCCGGAAAGCAGGCCCAGCAGGCCTCCGGCTACTTCCGGCACATTTTTCAGCTCTGCGCCGTACACCAGGATGGCGCCGATGGTAGCGGGCCCAATCATCACCGGAACCGCCAGCGGCACCACCGCGATGTCGTCACGCTCTTCTTCCGGCAGGCCGGTGGCGTGGTTGCGGGTGCCGCTGGTGACCAGACTGATGGCGGTCAGGAACAGCAGGGTGCCGGCACCGATACGGAAGGAGTTCAGGGTAATGCCAATGGCACTGAACAGAACCGGGCCACCAAAGAACAGTATTACGCCCATAACAGATGCTGCGATACACGCCCGGCGAATAATTGAGGCTTTTTCGCCAGCGGGCAACCCACGGGTCAGTGCTATGAACATGGATACCGCGAAAAAGGGAGCCAGCAGAAACAGAAAACGAATGGTACTGCTGATGTAGGTACTGAAAAACATCTCGAACATCGAAAAATTCCGGTATGGGCAAAAACGCCAAGCATAGCGCCTTATCCGGATTTCTGCCGTACGCATCAGAACGTATGGCAGGCAAAGTCTTGAAATTGCACTAGGATGTAGGTAGCTCACGTTTATTTCATCAGTCCAGGCAGAGGACGTTTGCATCATGAAGATTGGCATTCCGAAAGAGATATTCACCGACGAACGGCGGGTGGCGGCCACACCGCCATCGGTACACAAGCTGATCAACCTCGGCTACGAAGTCACGGTTGAAACCGGCGCGGGTGAGGCTGCGCATTATCGCGATGAAGCCTATGAGGCGGTTGGTGCAACCATCGCAGTGGATACCCGCTCGTTGTGGAGCGACGCCGATTTCATTCTGAAAGTGCGCGCACCCATGCTCAATCCGGCTCTGGGCAAGCATGAAGCCGACCTGATGAAGGAAGGTGCCTTTCTTGTCAGTTATATCTGGCCGGCCCAGAACCCCGAGCTTCTGGAGAAACTTGCCGCCCGCAAAATCACCACCTTTGCCATCGACAGCCTGCCCCGGATCAGCCGGGCCCAGAAAATGGATGCCCTGAGTGCCATGGCTAACATCGCCGGGTATCGCGCGGTGGTGGAAGCCGCTAATCACTTCGGGCGCTTTTTCACCGGCCAGGTTACGGCTGCGGGCAAGGTGCCACCGGCCAAGGTGATGGTCATCGGTGCCGGTGTAGCAGGGCTTGCAGCCGTGGGCGCGGCGAACAGCCTGGGCGCTATCGTGCGGGCGTTTGATACCCGGCTGGAGGTGAAAGAACAGATTGAAAGCATGGGCGCGGAATTCCTGCAGCTGGATTTTGGCGACGAAGAAGGCAGTGGCACCGGCGGTTACGCCAAACAAATGAGCGATGAATTCATCAAGGCGGAAATGGCGCTGTTTGCCGAGCAGGCCAAAGAGGTGGATATCATCATCACTACCGCCCTGATCCCTGGCAAGCCGGCACCCAAGCTGATTACGGCAGAGATGGTCAAATCCATGAAGCCCGGCAGCGTGATTGTGGATCTGGCATCCGAACGCGGCGGTAACTGCGAGCTCACCGAGCCGGGCAAAATCGTCGAGCACCATGAAGTCACATTGATCGGCTATACCGATCTGCCCAGCCGTATGGCCAAGGTGGCCAGCGATCTCTACGCCACCAACCTGTTCCACCTGGTGACTGAGCTGACGCCCGAAAAAGACGGCCAGCCCCAGGTGAATATGGAAGATGATGTAATTCGTGGTCTCACGGTGGTACTGGGTCAGGATGTCACCTGGCCGCCACCACAACCACAAACACCTACCAGCCCCAAACCCGCACCGGGCACAGAAGAGCCCTCGGCAGAGCAGAAGGCAGCTGCGCACAAGGAATCCCGGCGCCGCAGCCTGATTGGCAAGGGTGCTGTGCTGATTGTCACTCTTGCAGCACTCTACGGTGTTGGCGCCTATGCGCCAGAGAGTTTCCTGCGACACTTTACGGTGTTTGTGCTGGCCTGTTTTATCGGCTGGCAGGTTGTGTGGAACGTAACCGCTTCCCTGCACACGCCTTTGATGAGCGTAACCAATGCCATCAGCGGCATTATCGTGATTGGTGCCATGCTGCATCTGGCCCAAGCGGAGAACGCGATCGTGGGGATCATGGCGTTTGTGGCGGTGCTGATTGCCAGCATCAACGTTGGGGGTGGCTTCCGGGTTACCCATCGCATGCTCAAAATGTTCCGCAAATAGGAGGCGACTGCCATGAGTACAGGACTCGTTAGTGTGGCCTACGTGGTCGCCAGCATATTGTTTATCCTCAGCCTCGGAGGCTTGAGCCATCAGGAATCTGCACGCCGGGGCAATCTTTACGGGGTGGCCGGCATTCTCATTGCACTGGTGGCCACCATGGCCAGTGTCAGTGACAGCGGGCTTGTGGCCATTGTGATTGCGGTGCTTGTGGGCGCCAGTATTGGCATCGTCATCGCCAACAAGGTGGAAATGACCCAGATGCCGCAGCTGGTGGCGCTACTGCACAGTTTTGTGGGCCTGGCGGCGGTGCTGGTGGGTTTTTCCGGCTACGTCGACCCACTGATCCACACCAGCGGCGCCGAGCACACCATCAAACTGGTGGAAGTGTTTGTGGGTATCTTCATAGGCGCTGTTACCTTCACCGGCTCACTCGTTGCCTGCGGCAAGCTGGACGGCCGGATCGACAGCAAAGCCCTGACCCTGCCCGGACGGCATCTGATGAACCTGGCTGCAATAGCGGTATCTGTGCTGCTGGGAGCCTGGTTCCTGAGTACCGACAGCATGGCCTGGGGAGTCATCATCCTGGTACTGATGACCGTCATTGCCTCCGTTCTGGGCATTCACCTGATCATGGCCATTGGCGGTGCCGACATGCCGGTGGTGGTGTCCATGCTCAACAGCTACTCGGGCTGGGCCGCAGCCTCCATCGGTTTCATGCTGGGCAACGATTTGCTGATCGTGACCGGTGCCCTGGTGGGCAGTAGCGGTGCCATCCTCAGTTACATCATGTGCAAGGCCATGAACCGCTCGTTTATCAGTGTGATTCTCGGTGGCTTCGGCCAGACCAGCAGCAGTTCTGTTGCAGGAGGTGCGGACGGCCAGACAGCGGTGGAGATCAGCGCAGACGAGGTGTGCGAAGAGCTGCGTAACGCCGATTCGGTGATTATCGTTCCAGGCTACGGCATGGCGGTGGCCCAGGCCCAGAGCGGGGTCAGTGATATGACCAAGCTGCTCAGGGAGCGTGGCGTGAATGTACGCTTCGGCATTCATCCGGTTGCCGGTCGCCTGCCCGGCCACATGAACGTGCTGCTCGCAGAAGCCCATGTGCCCTACGACATAGTTCTGGAGATGGACGAAATCAACGCGGATTTCCCGTCAACCGACGTGGTGCTGGTTATCGGCGCCAACGACACGGTGAACCCTGCCGCAGCCGAAGACCCGGGCAGCCCCATTGCCGGTATGCCGGTGCTTGAGGTGTGGAAAGCACGGCAGGTGGTGATTCTCAAACGGGGTATGGCGACAGGCTATTCCGGGGTGGAAAACCCGCTGTTCTTCAAGGATAACGCCCGTATGCTGTTCGGCGATGCCAAGGACAGCATCGACAAGCTGGTGAGCGGTTTGCGGGGCTGAGCTATAAACCATAGGCCTGCCCCGGTTTTCTCAGGAATTATCGTGCGGCAGGCTTAACCAGACTGGCTTGCGGCCCCTCATCGCCGCGTGATTCAACAAATCGAACCGTGTCTCCTTCGCTGAGTTTGCTAAAGCCAGGATGGGAGACACTGTTTTCGTGAAAATAGATTTCGCGCTCATCCGGTGTCAATAAGAAGCCATATCCCTCGTCTTTGAATATCTTGTTGACGGTGGCATACGGCGAGTCCTCGATAGGCTTTCGCGACTCTCGGAGGCGTCCGGAATAGTCCTTCAGCTGTCGCTCCGCCGCCTCGAATGCATTACGGATCGTCACGTATATATCATTAAAATCTTCATGCTCTGTCGGCTCACTGGATACCACTAACTCTTGGCCAGGAACGCTGATTTCAATGCTCACGCGATGGTTAAGAACGTCGTACTGCGGAGTCCGGTTGGGAACTTCCAGGGTGACACGACAGGATACAATATTCGGAAAATACTGCTTTAATTTGTCGGCGCGCTCACGCACAACCGCTTCCACCGGATCAGAACGCTCCGCGTTCCTGAATGTGATTTCCAAAGGTACCTGCATAATTCACCTCGTGTGAGAAATGTCGACGCAGTTAACGCACAAGCTGCGGGCGGTGCGTCGAGTCAGCCCACATTCAAAAAGAAGCAAACACCATTCGTTAAACTACTCCATGATTAAAAACGATACTAGATAGGTTCTTCGGGCAAGTCCAGCACCCCGGGGTGCCGGCAGCGCGGGACATGGCTGTCAAAAAGCCCGGAGCAGAGCAGGCGGTGTGGCGTCCGGATGCTCCGGGCACCACACCTGCAGAGCTTTTACTCGGTGGTATTGTATACGTAGGAAGATACGGTACCGTCGGGATTGAAGCGCACAACCAGATCCGTGGTTTCCGCATCCCCAAAGGCCGACCAGCGGTACTTGCCGTAAGTCCAGGTGCGCTTGCCGTCTTCAACGCCGGTGCGCCAGGGCTCGCCAAACATCTCCTGAATATCGGCCCGGGTGGTTTCATTCACCTTGATCTGATCGATGCTGTGAGTGGGGAAATCCTTACCCACGGTAGCGCAACCGGCAAACGCCAGCAGGCCCGCCAGCATCAATACTGAAAGACTGTTCTTCAAAGACATTGCCGCCCCTCCTGTGAAATTCTTCGTGTACAAAAACACCCCCCATCATACGCAAAGGCAGTGGGGGTGTGCTGTTACAGAGAGGAAATATTCTGCACGGGCTCAGTACAGTGTGGTGAGGGATTTACGGGCGAAGTCGTCCACCTCGCCAAGCCGTCCTTCCTTCACTTTGGTGAGCCACTGCGGATCCTGCAGCAGCGCCCGCCCTACGGCAATCAACTCAAACTCGTGGTTGTTCATGCGTTCTATCAGCTCGTCAATGCCCGATTGCTCAACCGCGTCTTTCTTGCTGGCAAAGGTGCCGCTGATGAAATCTTCCGTCAGGCCAACGCTGCCGACCGACATGGCAGGCTTGCCGGACAGCTTCTGTGTCCAGCCCGCCAGGTTGAGGCTGGAGCCTTCAAATTCCGGCTCCCAGAAACGGCGGGTGGATGCGTGGAATATATCCACACCCGCTTCAACCAGTGGCTTCAGGAATCGCTCCAGCTCTTCCGGGCTGTGGACCAGTTTTGCCTCGTAATCCTGCTGTTTCCACTGGGAGAAGCGCAGCATGATGGGAAACTCGGGGCCCACGCGGTAACGAACCGCCTCTACAATCTCCACCACAAAACGCAGGCGGTTCTCCAGGCTGCCGCCATATTCATCTTCACGCTGATTGGTGCCTTCCCACAGGAACTGGTCCAGCAGGTAGCCGTGGGCACCGTGAATCTCTACGCCGTCAAACCCGAGTGCTTTGGCATCCTGTGCGGCATCGGCAAAAGCGGTGACCACATCGTCAATATCGCCCTTGCTCATGGCCTTGCCATTGGGTTTGCCCGGCGCAAACAGGCCGTAGGGGCTGTAGCCGGGAACCGATGGATCCGGGTCTGTGCCTTCCTTGCGCACCGCGCCTACATGCCAGAGCTGCGGGAATATGGCGCCGCCAGCCTCGTGCACCGCATCCACCACATTCTTCCAGCCCGCCAGGGCTTCATCACCGTGAAAAGCGGGCACATTGGGATAACCATTAGCCGCAGGATGATTGACCGTGGTGCCTTCGGTGATGATCAAGCCCACGCCTGCCTCGGCCCGACGCCGGTAATAAGCAACAACATCCTCACCGGGAACGCCTTTGGGTGAAAAGTTCCGGGTCATGGGCGCCATGGCCACACGGTTGCGAAGGGTAAGATTGTGAATCCCGAAAGGTTCAAACATGGGGCCTAGATTCATGGTCATCCGATACTGCTCCCTGAAAACAATGGCTGTTGAATAATGCAGCCAGGCAGCTGACGGCGGCCAGACTGCCTTGCAAATTTGGTTTCTTAACGCAACTCTATTTAATCTGGTTTTAAGATGCAACCTTATTATGTACACTTGAGCCCATGGCCAGAAAACGTTTTGATGACTCCAATTGCTCCGTCGCTCGCGCCCTGAATCAGGTGGGTGACTGGTGGTCGCTGCTGATTGTACTGCACGCCATGTACGGCACCCGGCGCTTTGTGGATTTTCAGCAGGAGCTGGGCATTGCCAAAAATATTTTGTGTGACCGCCTGGCTCGCCTGGTGGAGAACGGCGTTCTGAAAAAAGTGGATGTGGGCGAGCACGGTTCCCGTTTCGAGTACCGCCTTACAGAAAAAGGCCGGGACCTGTTCCCGGTAGTGATTGCCCTGCGCCAATGGGGCGACAAATGGAATCCGGCGCCTGACGAGGTTCCACTTGATCTTCGCGACAAGGCGACCGGGCAGCCCATCCAGCCCGTTCAGGTACAAAATGCTAAAGGCGAACCCATCACGGTGCGGGATGTTTTTGTGCCCGGGGAACCCGTACCTGGCAGCAAAAAACGCCCTGCCTGACAATTCAGAAACGTTGTTTCCGCCCCATTTCTTGAGTTGCGTCAATCCCGCGCTGTAACACCAATCTCCCGCCTGTGATTATTGCGCTATATCAATTTTCCTTTCGCCACGATCTTTAATCTGGACTCAACAAAGATTCAGGTTAAGGAGAGATGTATGTCCCACACGTTTAAACTCAGTGTTTTGGCCGCTGCCGTTATGGCCGTTGCCCCCACAGCCCAGGCTTTTGAAGCCGGTGATTTCATTTTGCGTGCCGGTGCTGTGCATGTGGCGCCGGATGATTCCAGTGATGTCATTACCGTTGGCGGAGCATCGGCTTTAGGATCGGATGCGCGCGTTGCAGTGGATGCCAATACACAGCTTGGCATTCGCGCAACCTACATGTTTACAAGCAACCTTGGCGTAGGCGTACTGGGTGCTACCCCGTTCAGGCACAACATCAGCGGTGCAGGCGACCTTGAAGGCGCTGGCAAGCTTGCTGAGACCAAGCATTTGCCGCCAACGGTAACACTGCAGTATTTCCCCATGCACAGTGGTTCCGCTCTGCAGCCATATGTTGGGGTAGGCGTTAACTACACTACGTTCTTTGAAGAAAAAACCACAGGCGCGCTTTCTGGCCTCGATATCAAGCTGGACGACAGTGTCGGCGTTGCCGCCGAGATCGGCTTGGATTACATGCTCAGCGAGAATTTCGGTCTGAACGCAGCTGTTTGGTGGGCAGATATCGACACCACAGCGAAAGTTGAAACCCTGGACGAATTCGACGTCGAAATCGACCCCATGGTCTACATGGTAGGTTTCACCTACAAGTTCTGATCCCTGAAAAAGACAATGCGGAGCCTGAACTCCGCATTGTTTTATTCTCCTGCCGGTTGCCTGAAAGGCTTCAAGCACTCCTTACGAATTCTGGCTCTGGGCTGAGCGCCCACGCTGGCCGTTGCCGCCCTGGCTGCGACCACCGCTACGCCCGCCGGGCTTGTCACCAAAGCTGCGGGGTTTGCCAGCCGGCCGCCCATGACCGCCACTGCGATTACGGGCCTTGCTCGGATCCGCCTTGGCTTTAGGCTTCATAGCCACGTTGTTCTTCGGCTCAAAACCTTCCATTTCCTTGCGTGGCAACTGCTTTTTGATCAGCTTTTCGATGCCCACCAGCATCTTGAGCTCGTCGGCACTGACCAGTGACAGCGCGTGGCCGCTTTCACCGGCACGGCCGGTACGGCCAATGCGGTGTACGTAATCTTCCGGCACGTTGGGCAACTCGAAATTCACCACCTGTGGCAGCTGTTTGATATCCAGACCGCGGGCAGCAATGTCAGTGGCTACCAGCACGCGAACCTCACCCTGCTTGAATTCCGCCAGCGCCCGGGTACGGGCGCCCTGGGACTTGTTGCCATGGATCGCCGCAGCGGTAATGCCGTCTTTTTCCAGCTTTTGGGTCAGGCGGTTGGCGCCGTGCTTGGTGCGGGTAAACACCAATACCTGCTCCCAGCTGTTATCCCGCACCAGCTTGCTCAGCAGCGCGGTTTTCTGGTTCTGGTCTACTGTGTACACCGACTGCTTCACCTTTTCAGCCGTGGTGTTTCGAGCGGCCACTTCCACCTGCACCGGGTTATCCAGCAGGCCCTGGGCCAGGGCGCGAATCTCGCCGGAGAAGGTGGCAGAGAACAGCAGGTTCTGGCGCTTGGCCGGCAGCAGTGCCAGGATTTTTTTGATATCGCGGATAAAGCCCATGTCCAGCATGCGGTCGGCTTCGTCCAGCACCAGGATTTCCACTTCGTTAAATCGCACCGCGTTTTGCTGATACAGATCCATCAGGCGCCCTGGTGTGGCCACCAGCACGTCCACGCCTTTGCGCAGTTTCATCATCTGCGGATTGATTTTCACACCACCGAACACCACGGCAGCTTTGGTAGGCACATATTTACTGTAAAGATTCACGCTGTCGTGAACCTGCGCCGCCAGCTCCCGTGTGGGTGCCAGAATCAGGGCCCTTGGCCCTTTGCCTGTGCGGGGCTTCTCAGCCAGGCGCTGCAGCAATGGCAGGGTAAAGCCGGCGGTTTTGCCTGTGCCTGTCTGGGCGGCAGCCATAACATCCTTGCCGGAAAGTACCGCAGGAATAGCCTGAAGCTGAATGGGAGATGGGGTTTCATAACCCTGGTCGGTAGTTGCACGGACCAGTTGCTCGGACAAACCGAGTGAAGAAAAACTCATATAGGATTAACTCTTGATTGTTCTGCCTCCACGAACACCGTTCTCGGTGAATGCGGGCAGATGCCATGAGGATTCATGGAATAAAAAACGACTACGGTCACGCGCCGGTAACGGGGTGACGTCCTCTGACAGGTCGTATGGATGGTTTGCAACGCGGCTTGTGAGCCGGAAACTGCAGAATCCCTAGAGGCAGGATGCGTGCACAGTACCAGAGGCCTGCGAAATTAGCTACAAGGAATTCCCGGGCGACCGGCGTGAGCAAGCCGTCATGGGCGTCATAACAGTGCGATGGTAACCAGTGAGGCAAGCAGACTGGCAGCCGCCAGGCCGGCAAGAGACAACCGGAGATTCCATAGAAACGAGGCATCCATGGCCCTGTAACCTGTCAGGCGTTCCATAATCAGTGCGTTGGCTGCAAAGGGAGTTCCAAAGGCAGTCACGCCCCACCCGGTTACCATGCCGATACCCAGGCCAAGCAGCGCAGTGTCTGGCCAGATAACACCAAGAATGCCGCCCGCCAGAGTACCGATCACAATGGGGTTAACACCGGCCAGGCCGGCGCCGAAGAAAACCCAGGGCACGCAGGCTGCGATGGCCGGCCAGAGCCAGGCGGGTACATTTGGATCACCGCTGATCTGCCCCAGGACCGCGCCACTTATAACCGAGCCAATAAACGCCGAACCACCCACAATCGCCAGCTCGTTGCTGACATTGGCCATATTAACCAGGGGCGGATTCGTTTTGCGGCTCCACGCCAATAGCCGTGCACCAACAACCGCGCCCATGCAACTGAGCGTTACCGCATGGGCATAACTGAGCTGATACCACTGGCTGAGCAGGAACACTCCCGCGCAGATAACCAGGATGAGAGCGCCAAATCGCAGCCAGGGTGCCAGGCTTGCAGTGGGCTCAGCCGGCTCCGTTTGCTGAACCGTTTCCGGCTCACGCCAGATCAGCCCGCACAGTACCAGCGCTGCAGAAAACGGAACGGTAAACAGCAGCAACTGAAGGCTGCCAAGCCCCGGCAACAGCGTGAGAGTAAGTACCACTGAGATTGATAATGGTGAAAAGGTGGGCGATACACCAAAGCCCCTCAACACCGCCCGGGTGGCGTTCCGGGTAGCGGGAGAATCGCCACGGGTGCGCACACGCTCACCTACCAGGCTGCCTACGACGGCGACTGAGCCAAAATTCAGAGGGATTGAAACCAGAGAGGTGCCGAACGACAGGCTGAGGTAGCGCACCAAAGGCTTGCCTCCGAACAGGCTGGCTGAAATCTGCTGCAGATCACGTGTGCGGCCAAGCACGGAGGAGAGCAGCATAACTGCCAATATCAACCCCGCCAGGCGGCTCATGTTCCCTGCCGCCACGCCGATCAGGCCGGGGTCTCGCCCGAAGGCAAACACCAATGCCAAGCCCGCCACCAGAAACACAGCCCTGGGTACACGGCGCATATCCCGCCACCCCAGAATCACAGCCAGACTGACCGCCCCGGCACCAAGACCCGCCATACCGGGAACCAGTACGAGAATAGCGGCACTAAGGGCGATGTAGGCAAGAGCGGAACGTATCGGTTGCAAGAATGCACTTCCCGGGAGACAAAGCAGCGGATGCTACAGGTTCTGTGCATTACCGGGTATCCGCAATTATGGCAATACCCCTGGCCTATGGTTCCTTTTTTATGAAAAACAAACTTAGTACCGGATACCAGACTTTCAGGACCCAAACAACGCCGAGCGCAAAGGCCGGAGAAAACCGCGAGGCTCACCTTTACGGGCCGCAGTTTTCCTGCCGTCAAACTCCATGTACCCGTCTTCTATCGGATCAAAACGGAGAGTTTTTACATCCTCCAGATAGTTCTGGGACGCCCTCCAGGGGCCGTGGGTACCCTGGCGTGGAAGACGATCCTTGGCCCGCGTGACGTAGCCGGCGTCCAGGGATCCCATCACTGTATCCTCACCCAGGCTGTTCTCGTAATCCCGGGGAACCGCCATGCGCACGCCGTTGCGATCCATATAATTGATCAGCCGGCACAGGTACTCGCTGGCAATATCGGCTTTCAGTGTCCAGGAAATGTTGGTGTAACCGAAGATCATGCCCGCATTGGGTACGCCTTCTACCAAAACATTCTTGTAGACCACCTTGTTTTTCAGGACCACTTCCTGGCCGTCCACTTTTGGCTTTATACCTCCGAGCATCTGAATATTCAGGCCCGTCGCCGGGATAATAATGTCGGCGTCCAGGTGCTCACCGGATTTCAGCTGAATGCCGGTCTCAGTGAAACGCCCAATATGATCGGTCGCGATGGCTGCTTTGCCCGCTTTCAGTGCCTTGAACAGGTCGCCGTCTTTCACTACACACAGGCGCTGATCCCAGGGATTGTAGTTTGGCGTGAAATGACGCATGTCGGTTTGATCATCCAGTTGCCGCTTGATAATACCCAGAAACAGGCGACGCATGGCTTTGGGGTTCTTGCGGGAACGCTGGTACAAAAGCCGTGAGACAGAGATGTTACGGGCCCGGGTCAGCCGGTAGGCCGCCCGCGCAGGCAGCACCTTCTGCAGCGCGAGCGTTAGCTTGTCAGTTGACGGCAACGGCATCAGGTAGCTCGGTGAACGCTGCAACATGGTTACGTGGCCGGCTTTCTCAGCCATGGTGGGCACCAGGGTAATCGCCGTTGCGCCGCTGCCAATCACCACCACCTTCTTGCCGGTATAGTCCAGATCTTCCGGCCAGTGCTGCGGGTGCACAATCCGGCCTTTGAAGTCTGCTTCGCCGGGGAAGTCCGGCTTGTAGCCCTGATCGTAGTTGTAGTAGCCCGTACAGCCAACCAGAAAGCTGGCGGTATAGCTCTGGCTTTTACCGGTTTTTTCATTCACTGCAGTCAGCTTCCAGCATTTATCCACACTGGACCAGTCTGCTGTTTTTACTGCAAGGCCATAACGGATATGCCGCTCAACGTCGTGCTCCTTTGCGGTTTCACTCACGTAGTTTTTGATGGAAGCGCCATCGGCCAACACCTTGCCGCCTGTCCACGGGCGGAAGTTATAGCCAAAGGTGAACATATCCGAATCGGAGCGAATACCCGGATAGCGGAACAGGTCCCAGGTGCCGCCGAGCGACTGGCGCCGCTCCAGAATGGCGAAAGACTTGCCCGGGCACTCCCGTTTCAGGTGGCAGGCCATGCCAATGCCAGACACCCCGGCACCAATGATCAATACGTCAAAATGCTGTTCGCTCATAGCCAGTCTCTCAATTCCACTGTCGTTATTCTGGTACTGCTATGAGAGTTACAATAGCGCAACCGGGTATCAGCGATGATTGGCTTGCGGGGTCTAAATACGCTGATTTTGGGCCAGCCTGCGAATGGTAGCTGCAGAATGCTCTGCCCACACCCGATAGGCATCCCGGCCAGGATGAAAGCCATCGGAGGCCATAAAGCCGGGCTCCAGGGGAAAGGAAACGCTGAGATACTCCAGGCCATTTTCCCCGAAAACACGGCTGTTGCAGAGGTTTTCCATCAACCCGTTCAGCTGCCTGGCCCGCATACCCAGGTACCAGCGCAGGGGTTGAGGCAAGGCGGGGAAAAGGTGCATGGGCGGAATGGCAGTGAACAGAACGCGGGTGGCGCCCATACTGTCTACAAGACAGTCCGAAAGTTCGTGCAGAACCGAGAGCCATTGCCCGGTGCTGGTACGGCCGGTTACATCGTTAACACCGACCGATACAAGCACTACGTCGTAGTGAGCTTTCGGCGCTGCCTTGAGGGCGACCAGAACATCGGCTGCCTTACGGCCGGTTTCTGCCAGTAAACTCCAGGTTACGCAGTGATCCCTTGCCAGTTCACCAACCAGCTGGCCGGCCAGCGCATCCTGCTGGTTACTCACGCCCACGCCGGCGGCGGCAGAGTCACCAAGAATGAGAAGCCGGAGTTCCGGCCCCTCACCAAGGGTACCCTGGCGCTCGCCTTCAGGCTCTGGCAAACGCGGCGTTACCCGGCGAACATAGCGCCCCTGGCCGACAAGAACCGGTGCCAGCGCAAGGGTCGACAAGGGGTACAACACAGTGTTTACACCCGGTCAGTCGTGGTGACCAATCGGGCCTTCGGTAAACAAAAATTCCCGCAGGTGCTTGTCCATTACAGGATCCTTGCGGCGAATCCACTCCAGCACCATGGCAGCATGTTCCTTTTCTTCATCGCGGTTGTGCTCAAGAATCGCTTTCAACTCGGGATCCTTGCACGCATCCACACGCTGGTTGTACCAGTCAACCGCTTCAAACTCTTCCATCAGCGAGCTGACGGCACGGTGCATCTCTCGGGTTTCATCGGACAGTTCGCCTACCGGCTCGTGATAACTTTCATTTGCCATAATCTGATCCTTCTGAGTGTTTTTTTCCAACGTATTTATAGCACATCGGCTCAGCCCTTGAAGCCCTTGCCGACAATGTACACTTCTCGGGAACGGGCGCGGGACGAATCCGGTTTGCGCACAACGACCTTGTCAAACACGGCTCTGACCGATTTAACAAACTCATCGTAGCTTTCCCCCTGAAACACCTTGGCCACAAAGCTGCCTTTGGGCCTGAGTACCTGGCAGGCCATATCCAGTGCCAGCTCCACCAGGTACATGGAAGCGGCCTGGTCAGCCACGGTTACGCCGCTGATGTTGGGCGCCATATCAGAAATCACCACATCAACGCGGCTATCGCCCAGGGCTTCCATGATGGATTCAAACACGGCATTTTCGGTGAAGTCGCCCTGAATGAACTCCACCCCGGCAATGGCATCCATAGGCAGTATGTCGGAGGCCACTACCCTGCCCTTGTGGCCCACCAGAGCTGACGCCACCTGCGACCAGCCACCCGGGGCGGACCCCAGGTCCATCACCACCATACCGGGGTGAATCAGCCTGTCTTTCTTGTTGATTTCAAGAAGTTTGTAGCTGGCCCGGGAACGGTAGCCGTCGACCTGCGCCCGTTTGACGAAGGGGTCGTTCACGTGCTCATCAAGCCAGCGGCCACTGCTTTTGGATCGTGCCATGGGGACTCTTTTTAAAGTAATTTGGAACCGCTCGGAATGAACGCCGAGACGGCGCGAAGCCGCAGCTCATTGTACGTGCCCCGTTCCCGCCCGGCAAAACCTGACAACCTCTGGCAGCGCACGTACAATTGCCCGGCACACCCTCAGAGCCCACCCCGGACCGCCCATGAAGCTGGATAACATCAAAAAACTGCACCAGAAAAAACACCGCCAGGCGCTTGGGCACTACCTGGTGGAAGGCGAACACCTGGTTCTGGAGCTTCAGAAAGCCGCCCTGCGCCAGCCGCAGCTGTTATCTGCCGAGCTTTACGTAACCGGAGCTTACGAACACTGGGAGAGCCCCTTCCGGACTCACCTGATCAGCGAGCGCCAGATGGCAAAGCTGGCAGACACCCATACACCCCAAGGCATTCTGGCGGTTGCGCCCATACTGGATAAAGCCGCCATGGCGACCGCGGGTAATGAAAAAGCCATCTACCTGCACCAGGTTCAGGACCCGGGCAACCTCGGAACCATTCTGCGTACCCTTGCCTGGTTTGGCGGTTTTCGCTGCCTGCTGAGTCCCGGCAGTGTCGACCCCTACAACCCGAAAGTGGTCCGCGCCAGCATGGGGGCTATCTTTCATGTGCCCCTGGAAACCGAGGTGCCGCTGGCAAGCCTGAGTAACCGCTATCACTCTGTTGCCTGCCTGGACCTGAATGGCGACAGGCTGACCGCCAGGGCGTTTCGGCATCACGACTGCTATGTGTTCGGTAACGAGGCTCGTGGCATTCCCCGCGACGCCCTGAGCCAGCTCGGCGCCAAACCCTACACCATCCCGGGAGAAGGCGGGATTGAATCCCTTAACCTGGCTTCAGCGGTCAATATGTGTGCCTACGAACTGGTTCGGGGCTCATAACCGCGCTGGAGGGATCCACTGCGATAGCCGGGCATGGTTTATTAGGGCATTGAGGGTGGTCGTTATCGTCATTGCCTGTAGCTTGCTAATCAGAGATGATTAATGCCCTGCTTGCAACTGGATAGACAACAATAATGGAAGCCTACCTGCAGCCAACCGAGTTTTTTGACTACAACCAGCCGCAACTGAAAGCCTGGATTAAGGCTCAGCTTGAAGGCGTGCCGGAGGAGCCGGTAGAGCAGGCAAAGGCCCTGTACCTGGCTGTTCGGGATGGCATCAGCTACAACCCCTACGTGTTTCGTACCGAACCCGAAACCTTCAGTGCCAGCTACGCACTGAAAACCGGCGAAAGCTACTGCGTACCCAAGGCTGTCTTGCTCGGTGCTGCCGCGCGATCCATCGGCATTCCCAGCCGCCTGGGCCTTGCCGATGTGCGCAACCACCTTTCAAGCCCGAAGCTGATCGAGTGGCTGCGTTCGGATATTTTTCGCATGCACGGGTTTATCGAACTTTACCTGAACGGCCAATGGGTGAAAGCCACCCCTGCGTTCAACAGGCAGCTTTGCGAGCTGATGGGGGTGGAGCCCCTGGCATTTGACGGCGTACACGATTCCATTTTCCAGGAATATACCGAAGCTGGCGAAGCGCACATGGAATATGTGAATGATCACGGCGTGTTCGACGACGTTCCCCGGGAATTCATCATATCCGGCGTTAAAGCAGCCTACGGGCATCTGTTTTCAGAGAATGGAGAGCCGCCAGCGGCTGAGGAAAGCCTGGAGCGGGATATATCCGGCAACTGATACGACAAAACGGTATTGCCTGTGCAGGCGAATACCGTTCCGGATCTGGCCGGGATTCTCTCCCGGCCCCTGCTTGAATGGCTCAGCCGTTCAGTTTATTCCACCGAATTGCGGATCAGATAGTCAAAGGCGCTGAGCGCGGCTTTGGAACCTTCTCCCATGGAAATCACAATCTGCTTGTAAGGTACGGTGGTGGCATCGCCGGCTGCAAACACGCCCGGGATGGACGTTTCGTTGCGGTCGTTAACGATGATCTCGCCATGCTGGCTCAATTCGATATCACCTTTGAGCCATTCCGTGTTGGGCACCAGCCCGATCTGTACAAACACACCCTCGAGCGCTACATGGTGATTTTCACCGGTGTTCCGGTCGGTGTAGTTCAGCCCGCTTACCCGACCATTCTCACCGAGGATTTCAGTGGTTTGACCGGACGTGATGATGTCCACGTTATTCAGGCTGCGCAATTTCTTCTGCAACACCTCATCGGCGCGCATTTCCGCACCGAATTCAATCAGGGTGACATGGCTGACAATGCCGGCCAGGTCGATGGCGGCTTCCACGCCGGAGTTACCCCCGCCAATCACCGCAACATGCTTGCCCTTGAACAGCGGGCCGTCACAGTGCGGGCAGTAGGCGACGCCTTTGTTGCGGTATTCTGCTTCACCCGGCACACCCAGCGGGCGCCAGCGGGCACCGGTAGCCAACACCACCGAACGGGCCTTGAGTGATGCTCCGTTGGCCAGGCGAATCTCATGGGGCTGGCCGCGTTCGCTTGCCGGAATCAGCTTCTCCGCGTGCTGCATGTTCATGATGTCCACGTCATACTCTTTGACGTGCTGCTCCATGGCTGCAACCAGCTTCGGGCCCTCGGTATAGGGTACCGATATCAGGTTCTCAATGCTCATGGTATCCGCTACCTGACCACCAAAGCGGTCAGCAGCCAAGCCCGTGGAGATGCCCTTGCGCGCAGCATAGATAGCCGCTGCGGAGCCTGCCGGGCCACCGCCGATCACCAACACCTCAAAGGTGTCTTTCTGGTTGATTTTCTCGGCTTCTTTTTCATCCGATCTGGTGTCCAGCTTGGCAACAATCTCTTCCAGTGTCATCCGGCCCTGGCCCCAGGGCTCGCCGTTGAGAAATACGCTGGGCACTGCCATGACTTCACGCTTTTCCACTTCGTCCTGGAACACGGCACCATCAATGGCGGTGTGGCGAATACCCGGGTTGAGAACACTCATCAGGTTCAAAGCCTGCACCACGTCCGGGCAGTTCTGGCAGGACAGTGAAAAGTAAGTCTCGAATTCAAACTCCCCTTCCAGCTGCTGAATCTGCTCGATCACCTCCCGGGAGGCCTTGGGCGGGTGACCGCCCACCTGCAACAGCGCCAGAACCAGCGAGGTAAACTCGTGGCCCATGGGAATACCCCCGAAGCGCACGCCGGTATCTTCCCCTACCCGGTTAATGCTGAACGACGGGCGACGCACATCGTTTGACTCTTCCGTGCGCAGGCTGATCTTGTCAGACATAGACTCGATTTCTTCCAGCAGTTCCCTGAGCTCCCGGGACTTCTCGCCATCATCATAGGCCGCCACCAGCTCGATCGGCTGCTGCAGCTTTTCCATGTAGGCTTTGAGTTGCTGTTTGATATTGGCATCCAACATGTAACATTTCTCCTTCTGAGTTCTTTCGACGGGCTGTCTGAGCTGTATTGACCACTGAATCGACTATGACGCTATGATAGCCAGCCACCTTATTAAGCTCAAATTAATTGATGCAAAGCATTTGATAGCTGAATCCTATAACAGGACAATAAATCATGTGGGTAAATGGACAAATAGCGCATACCCATACACGCTCGACCCCGGTACCATGTTGAAGACCTTTGTGGCGTCACCCTTTGCATTCAGGACAAGCAGCACATGTTCCCAGACCGTTATCATTCCATTCAGGACGGACGCGTTTACATTTCCGCATCCCAGGCCAGTCAGTTCGCCAAGGAAATTGCCGGAGACTTCAATCCGATCCACGACCCCGATGCGCGCCGGTTCTGCGTTCCGGGGGACCTGCTTTTTGCCGTTGTGGTTTCACGCTTCGGGCTTTCCCGGCATATGACGTTCAGATTTCGCGCCCTGCTGGGCGATAGCGTGCCTCTGGAGTTCCGGCAAAATGGTGACGAAATTATCGAAGTCTGCGATCAAAACGGCAAAGTCTATCTCGAAGTCACCCGCAGTGGTGAAACTACCGGGGATGAACGGGTTGTCGAGGAGTTTATCCGCTGCTATGTAGCGGCCTCCGGCAAGAATTTTCCCCACACCCTGAAGCCGCTGATGGAATCGAAAGGCGTGATGTTCAATCCCGATCGCCCCATGGTGATGTACGAGAGCATGAGCCTCGCGCTGGACAGCCTGAACGCCGCCTCGCCAGCGCTGGAACTGCACAATGCCGATCTGGAAGCTAACGGTAAACGCGGCAATGTAACGCTTGATTACCGCCTGATGTCCGATGGTCGCCCAGTGGGTGAAGTGGCAAAACACCTGGTATTGGGCGGTTTGCGGCCCTACTGCCCCGATGCCATGGCCGAAGTGATTGAGGAATTCTATCGCCTCAAGGCGCGTGGATCACACTATGGTACCGATATTGCCGGCTCCTGATTCCAGTCGTCTTTTCAGACAGGAATTGCGGGTACACTGGTTCTTATGAGCTCGGCAATCATAAGGATGGTAAATCATGACTCGCGAACCCGTACCGGAGGAGCCCGTAGCTGCTTACCAGCTATCCCCAGACGCCGTCATCTCCGCTTTGGAGACCAACGAACAGCGGGGCCTTGAGGTTAATGAGGCCGCAGCCCGGCTGGAACGCAACGGTCGCAATGAACTCGTCGCGGCCAAGCCAGTGCCAGGCTGGCGCAAAGTGCTTGCCCAGTTCACCGACACTCTGGTTATTCTGCTCCTGCTGGCCGCTGCCGTGTCCTTGGGCCTGTGGCTGTTCGAGCGTGACTCTGCCCTGCCCTACGAAGCAATCGCGATTCTTGCCATTGTTGTTTTCAACGCGGCCATGGGTTTCGTGCAGCAAGCCCGCGCGGAACAGGCCGTGGCAGAGTTACAGCAAATGTCCGCTGCCCAGGCCCGGGTTATCCGCGGCGGTGAACAATACAGCGTTGCGGCCACAGAACTGGTCACAGGCGATATCATTCTGGTAGAAGAAGGCGACACCATTCCCGCTGATGGCCGCCTGATTCACTCCGTTTCCCTGCAAACCTCGGAAGCCACACTCACCGGTGAAAGCCTGCCCGAATCCAAGGATCCGGAAGCCATCAGCGGCGAGGCCCCGGTCGGTGACCGTCAGAATATGATCTTCAGCGGCACCACCGTCACCTATGGCCGCGGCACGGCGGTGGTCACCGCCACCGGCATGCACTCGCAGATGGGCCAGATTGCCGGAATGCTTGAACAAGCGCCGCCTGAAACCACGCCCCTGCAGCAGGATCTTGCCCGGGTTGGCAGAATCCTCGGGATGGTGGTAATCGCCATTGCGGTGGTCATGATTTTCACCATCATTCTGGTGGAACATGTCAGCGGATTTTCCGCACTGTTCGATGTGCTGATTCTGGGCGTTGCCCTGGCTGTAGCAGCAGTACCCGAAGGCCTGCCCGCCCTGGTAACCGCCGTACTTGCTTTGGGTGTTCAGCGGATGGCGCGCCGCAATGCCATTGTCCGCCATCTGGCAGCTGTGGAAACACTGGGCGCAGCCAATGTGATTGCCTCCGACAAAACCGGTACCCTCACCCGCAACGAAATGACCGTTCGGGCGATCGTTACTGCCAGTGGCCGTGTCACGCTGGGTGGCACCGGGTATGAGCCAGAGGGTGAAGTGAGCGTGCACGGAATAGCCGGTGGGAATGGCGACAACACCATCAGCGAGCCCCTGCGCCGGGAGCTGGAACGGGCCCTGACTGTGGGTGATCGAGCGGCCAATGCTGTTCTTCACCAGGAAGAAGGCCTCTGGAGCATTCAGGGTGACCCCACCGAAGGAGCCCTGCTGGTTGCCGCGCGCAAGGCCGGGCTGACTGAGGATATGCTGGACACCCGCTATGAAAGGGTTGCAGAACTCCCCTTCTCCTCAGAACGAAAAATGATGTCCACGCTGCATACTGACAGCCAGAAACAGAAATCCATTCAAGTATTTACAAAAGGTGCCCCCGATGTGCTTCTGGGCCGCTGTGACCGTGAGCGCGTGGGTGACAGCACCCGCCCCTTAACACCGGAACGTCGTAGCGAGATTCTGCAGGCCAACGAACAGCTGGCCGGGGAAGCGCTACGCACTCTGGGTGTGGCGGCCAGATTTGTGCCAGCAAGCGATTTCGATGCCCAGCAGGTCGATGAGGACCTCGAGCAGGACCTGGTGTTCGTCGGCCTGATCGGCATGCTCGACCCGCCCCGTGAAGAAGCCAGGCAGGCCGTCGCCCAGGCCCGAAGTGCCGGCATCCGCCCGGTAATGATCACCGGCGACCATCCGGTCACTGCCGCTGTTATTGGCAGGGAGCTGGGCATCTGCACCGATGGACGCGCGGTCACGGGCGAGGAAATTGACCAGATGACGGATGAGGCACTGCACAGTGCAGCACAGGACATCTCTGTCTATGCCCGGGTCAACCCCGAGCATAAACTGCGTATCGTGAAGGCTCTGCAGAAGGGTAACAACATAGTTGCCATGACCGGCGACGGGGTGAACGACGCACCTGCGCTGAAAGCAGCCGATATCGGTATAGCCATGGGCATTACCGGTACCGATGTATCCCGCAAGGCTTCGGATATCATTCTCGCAGACGACAACTTCGCCACCATTGTTGCCGCCGTGGAAGAAGGTCGTGCTATTTTCGCCAATATCCGCAAGTTCCTGCGCTACCTTCTGTCATCCAATATTGGCGAAGTGCTGACCATGTTTTTCGGGGTGCTTCTGGCGGATGTGATCGGGCTGACCACAAACGGTGCCGGCCTGGCTCTGCCCTTGCTGGCAACCCAGATTCTGTGGATCAACATGGTCAGCGACGGCGCACCAGCCCTGGCGCTAGGATTGGATCCGGGTTCTGAGGAGGCAATGACCAAGCCACCACGACCCCGGGAGGAAGGCGTGATCACGCGCAGTATGTGGGCAGGAATCGTGTTCGTAGGCACAATCACCGCCGCCGGCACCCTGTTTGTGCTGGATGCTTCCCTTCCCGGGGGGCTGGTGGCCGGCACAGGCACTCTTGCCTATGGCCAGACCATGGCCTTCACCACTTTGGTACTCTTCTCGTTGTTCACCGTATTCACATCACGTTCGGACGAACAGAGTGCCTTCAGCGGGCTGTTCTCCAATCCATGGCTGTGGGCTGCCGTAGGCGTGTCACTGCTGCTGCAAGTGGCGGTGGTCTACCTGCCGTTTTTGCAAAAGCCATTTTCTACCGTCAGCCTCAGCCTCGACGACTGGCTGTTCTGTACCCTGGTCGCCAGCTCCGTGTTATGGCTTCGGGAGCTGAGCAAGCTGATCATCCGTGTACAAAAAAGCAGGTCTGCTTCAGTCGCTGCGAGCAGTCCTTAATCCGTTTTTTCTGCCCCCTGAACGCAGAAAACCCCGGAATTCCGGGGTTTTCTGTCAGTAGCAGGCCCGTTTAGAGCCTGTACTGCATGTTTCCCGATTAAAGGAAACTCAGATCTTGCCAACCAGGTCCAGTGAAGGAGACAGGGTAGCTTCGCCTTCCTTCCACTTGGCCGGGCATACTTCACCCGGATGGTTGCGTACGTACTGGGCGGCTTTAACCTTGCGCATCAGGTCATCTGCATCACGGCCAATACCTTCTGCCGTGATTTCCATCGCCTGGATGATGCCATCCGGATCAATCAGGAAGGTAGCGCGGTCTGCCAGGCCCTGGCCTTCACGCATCACACCAAAGTTATTGGTGATGGTGCCGGTCTGGTCGCCAACCATGTAGTAGTTGATCTTGCCAATGGTCTCGGAGCTGTCGTGCCACGCTTTGTGGGTGAAGTGTGTGTCGGTAGACACAGAGAATACTTCAACACCCAGCTTCTGCAATTCTTCGTAATGGTCCGCTACGTCACCCAGCTCGGTGGGGCAAACGAAGGTGAAATCTGCAGGGTAGAAGAAAAAGATCGCCCACTTGCCTTTTACATCGGCTTCGGAGATTTCTACAAACTCGCCCTGCTTGAAGGCCGTTGCGTTAAACGGTTTGATTTCGCTGTTGATCACACCCATTGAAAACACTCCTTTTGGTTCGCTTGCGTGTAAATGAATCTACGGTTGATATCGTAATCAACGAGTCTAATTCAGTAAAATTGATTATTTACAAGATCGCGATAGCAAATATCTATCCATGTGTCTGGTTTGCTCTCACCTGCATCCCCCAAGGCCCCGTATCAGGGTTGCGTTGTGCAGAAAGCCCTTTCGGGGTCAACCTTCGGCACAGGCTTCGCCGGCAGCAGGCACAGGCTCATCTTCGCATTGAAGACCAGAACCCGCTCTATGATAGGCGCCGCGCAAATATTAGCAATACGTGTTGTAACCCAGGGGTTGGCCACCTTTGCTTTCACGGGCCGCCAGCCAGTTGTCAAGATCCGGCAGCGCAAGCGGGCGGGCATAGAGATACCCTTGGGCCAGATCACAGCCGTGAGCACGAAGGAACTGCTCATCTTCAATCGTCTCAACGCCCTCCGCCACAACCGTCATACCCAGTTCGTGGGCCATGTTGAGGGTCGAGCGGACGATTACCTGGTTACCCGGGGATTCCTGGATATGGGAGACAAAGGACTTGTCGATTTTAAGCACCGAGGCGCGCAAGCTCTGGAGGTAGGCGAGCGAGGAATAACCAGTGCCGAAATCATCAATGGCGAGAGTGGCGCCGCTGTCAACCAGTTCGCTGACCAGTGCCAAAGCGCGATCTTCATTACCCAGTAAGGCGGTTTCCGTTATTTCACACTCAATATTGAAATAACCACTGCTGGAGCTGAGCAGATCCTTGAGGCCGGCAATGAAGTTGCGATCCTGAAACAGACATGCCGAAAGGTTCAAGGCCATATTACGGGGCCGGCCTTTTTTCTGCCACTCGGCTTCCTGGGCAAGTAGTGTCTCCACCACCCAGCGGGTCAAGGGTACGATCTGCCGGGAGTTCTCGGCAACTTCGATAAACTGGGTAACGGGTACCACCTCCCCGGCGTTCTGGGGCCAGCGCAACAAGGCCTCGCAGCCCATGGGGACCAGAGTTTGCAGATCCAGTTTGGGCTGATACACCAGGTGAAACGCATCGTTACTGATGTGAGTGCGTATGGCGGGTACCAGTTCCAGCCTGCGCATGGCGGCCTGGCTATCGTTCTGGCTGTAGCACCGGACACCGACACCCTCGAGCTTTCCAAGCCGCATGGCATCCATTGCCTGCCGTAACAGGATTTCTGCCTGTGTCGCAGATCCGCCATGGGAGGCATGATCAACCGCGGTTTCAGGGCCGTCAAATTCAGACACTCCGGCAGTTGCGGATATCTGCAACGGGATATCTCCGGTGATATCCAGGGTCAGCTTGCTTTCCAGATTTTCCAGCAGGTGTTCACAGAACTGGCAACCACCCGCGGCAAAACGCAGGCCCGGCAGCCAAAGGGCAAAGCCATCACCGCCGATGCGCGCACACTGCCCAAGGTTGCCAACATAAGCCTCAATACGCTCAGCTACGGCTTTGAGTAACTGATCACCGGCAGCGTGGCCGTAGGTATGGTTTACTTCGCGAAAATAATCAATATCAAGACAGATCAGGCAGCCATGCTGGTGAAGCCGAAGGGATCCGTTAATACGATCAAAAAAAGCCGACCGATTGAGCAATCCGGTAAGGCTGTCGTAGGTTGCACGGTATTCCAGTTCCCGCTCCCGCTCCACGCGTTCACGCAGATCGCGAAGAACAACGGTGAAGATGGCCTCTGCGGATGTGTGAACCCGGCTGACCGTGGCCTGAACGGGAATCTGTTCACCGGTCCGGGTAAGGAGGTGGGTATCGAAAGGTATAGTTGGCAGTGCCATCAAACCGTGGCGGGCATCCGGCAGGCACTCACTCAGCAGCGTGTTCTGCATCTGGCCTTCTGATCTTCCGCAAAGCGTCTGTATGGACTGGTTGGCTTTGGTAATGACCCCATTGCGGTCGACACACAGAATGTAATCGTTGGTGGTGGCAACGATGCGATCAAGCAGTGCCTCATTATCCCGTAGACTGATCTGTAACCAGAGACGGTCCAGCGTGGCACTGTCGAGTCGCGCAAGGTTGATCGCCACGTAAACCAGCACACTCAGAAACAGGGGCTTGAACACATCAAGCAGCAGGCGGGCCTCAACGTGAACCAGCGTGAACACACCAAGCCAGGCCGCAATCATCACAACCAGAACCTGCAAGCCCCGCTGCCATCCGGTGCGGCTGAAAACCAGTGTGGCACCAAGCCAGAACAGGGCAAAAACACCTATGCCAGCCGCTGGTGCAACCGCATAGAGCCCGCCATTACGGAGGGTTTGGGCACCCAGCGCCTGGATAACCGCCCCCGGAAGCACGTGATGGACAGGGGTCGCCAGATTATCGCCCAGCTCAATAGCGGTTGAGCCGATAATCACATCCCGCCCCTCCAGAACCCGGTCTGGAACCCTGCCCTCAAGAAGATCGATAAAGCTGACATAGCGAAAAGATTCGGGCGAAATGGTGTAGTCGATCCAGGTGCCGGTGTCGGCCTGCCCCGCCATAGCGTTCCAGGCTCCCCGGTAAAAACGGTCCTGCCAACGGAAACCTACGGAAAGGAAACGTACCAGGCCGTCCTCCTCCGGATACATGTTGACAGACACCAGCTCCACACTCTCGGCGAGGCCTGACAAGGGGCGGCGGATCATCAGGTCTGATTCGGTCTGGCTGCGTCGCTGAACGAAAACGGGTAGGAAGGTGGGCACTTTTTCCGATATGGAGCGAATGGCTTCTTCGAGCTCCGTGTCGCCACCCAGGCTGGAGGTAGCACTGAAATCCACATCCACCATCAAGGACCGGATATCCGACTCACCAAGTGCGTTGATTGCGGACGCGAACACGCTTCTGGGCCAGGGCCAATGCCCCAGGGCTTCGATACTCGCGGAATCAATTTCAAGTATGAGCAGTTTGCTTGGCTGCTCCTCCACCAGCAGACCAATAATGCGATCACGGAGCCCGAATTCCGCCCGCTCCAGCAAGCCCGGCCACCACAGGAGCACAAAGACAACGGCTGCCAGCAGAGCCGAAAGCACGACCTTGCCGGCAGAACCCGATGTGAGACGACGATCTACTTCAGCAGACATACCTGTCAGTCATCATCATCATCATCATCATCGTCGTCATGGTCGTGATCGTCATGACCATTGCCATTACCATTGCCATGATCATAATGGCCATTACCATTACCGTTGCCATGACCACCGCCCATGTCGTCGTCTGAGCCGTCATCAGCACCACCGCCGGTATCGCCGTCATCCCCCGCCCCATCATTACCATCAGGTTCAGGACCCGCACCGGCATCATCTGCTCCCTGGTTGCTGCCCGGGTTGTCTGCGGCAATAACAGCCTGTTCGGAAGCCACCTCGGTCATGGCTTCCAAAGCGCTTTCAAAACTGTCTTGCGTGTCATCAATGGCTGGCTGGAAGGCGTCGGGCGCGGAAGCCGGCGAGGCGGCAGACCTTTGTGGAATCTGTTTGTAAGAGCGGATTCCCGCCTGCTCAGCACCGATTCCCGCAACATCTCCCGGCTCGAGCATCTGAATGCTGCCGGTGGCGATATCCAGCACCTCGAGCGAACCTTCCGTAAGCGTTACTGTGGAGGAGGACTGGGTGGAGACAATAACAAAGCGGGTACCCTTTACCGTGGAGACGAGAAACGGCGTTTCCACACTGAACTGGTCTGGCTGGCGCTCAATGCGATAAAAAACCGTACCAAACCATTGTTTAATCTTTGTAACCAGGCCATCCGCGCCGTCAGCATCCGCTTGCAGCACAACGTGGGAACTGCTTTTAAGCTCAAACTCGGAGCCGGACTGGGCCAGCAAGCCGGTGCTGTCTTCCAGCGTCCGAAACTCGACAGGCACAGAAACCGACATGCCTGCTTCTGCTTTTTCCCAGGCATCATTCGCGGTAGCACGAAACTGCACAAGCCCCGAAACTTCCTCAACCCGAACCTGCTCTGCCGTCACACCTATGGTTGCCAGCAGCAGAGCCGAAAAAGCCAGTAAAACCCGACAGGTATTGCTCCTGCCCAATTTGGTAAAGAAGCGCATCTTCGTGCCCCCGTTTTTCGGTCGTGGCGGTTTCTGATTTTTTTTCCTGATTTTTCTTTTTTAAACAATTTTTTACAAATAGCGGCGCATTAAAAGGCTAATCTGCATCCATGTTAAACCTATTGGCGATAAATACCGTGTGCGTAAAGGTAACAAAGTGTTTCATCCTGTTGCTGGCACTCAGCCTGGCTTCGCTGAGCGCATCAGCCCAGACACAGCCCACAGGTGCCGTCCTTTTTGAAGGTGTAACAGCCTTTGGGCCGGAGCAACTGCTCCCGCTGTACGCCAACCTTCTGGGTAAAACGGCAGATAGCTATCAGCAGTCACGGCTGCGCGCAGGAACGCGGGACTATTATCTGCGCCAGGGCTACCTGGCGCCAGCGGTCACCGTAAACGTGCATCCGGACAGCGAATCAATTCTGGTGGTACAGGTGGATGAGCCCCGAATCGCCGAAATCCGTGTTACCGGTGGCGTTTCCCGAAAGCGTACAACGGTTCGGGAGCGTTCAAAACCACTACTGACACGCTCACCGGTCTCTACCACGGATATTGATCGCTTCTCCCGCGCCCTTGAGCAAACGACAGGGGTGGGGCTGAAGACAAACGTTGAAGAAATTTCTGCGGGTCGCTACCGGATCACCTACATGATTGCCCCAAGGATTCGCGGGGAACTGACCTACAGCGCAGAAGGCAGTCAGCGGCTGGGGCAACACCTGGCAGGTGGCAGCGTGAGCGTGTACGGGCCGGGCGCAGGCCTCAGGGAGGTATACGTATCCGGCCTTCATACCCTGGAGTCGGCGGGCTACCGCAATATAGGTACAGGCCTGTCTTTCTCCGCTTCCGGGCGCGACACGTTTTATGCGGATATCAGTGCCTCACGGGCAGTACCCCAGGACGATAATACCAGCCCGAGCAGGGTCTACCGGCGCGTCTGGTCGCGACTCAAGTGGCGCCACGATGTCATCGACTCAGGCACATTGTCGCTGGCCCTTGATGGCAGTGTTACGTTGCGGGACTACACACGATCACGGGGCGATGAGACAGAGATTGACGAGAAACTGCGCATGGCCACTGTCGGCGCCTTGGCCTATATAAAGGGCAAGAACAGCACATCGCGCGTTGGTGTGTCTGGCCGCACCGGTATCGATGCACTCGGCGCAGACCGCCGTGGCAGCCGGGCGAATGATGCCATTGACGTGGCGTTCCAGCTTTTCGATGCACGCTACACTCTGTGGCACGGCCTGCCCGCTGAGTTTTCATTGAAGCTGGACATAGAAGGCCAGTACTCGGACGATAACCTGCCTTATTCCCAGCGCTTCTCGGTGGGCAATGGGCGCCTTGCCAGAGCTTATGAACCGGGCGAATTCAGTGGCGACTCTGGCATAGGGACAAAGCTTGAACTTCGGCGCGGATTCAATAACGACCGGTGGATCCCTGGAGCTCGCTGGGTGCCTTACGTTTATTACAGCATAGCTACCGCCCGTGAGAATGAAACCCGGGAAAGCCACTCAGGCGCAGCCTCCGGCCTGGGGCTGAGGCTGCTCACCGGTTCCGTCTCTGCCTATATTGAACTGGGCAAGCCCCTGACCTCGGAATCCGAGTACAAGGACAATCAGGCGCGGCTTACGGGGCGGATCACCACGTATTTCTGACCCGCAAAATGATTACCTGCCGGTTACAGGTGTGTTGTTTTTGACGGTGTGCCGCTTCAGCCGACTACAATGGTTGGTATGAAGCCATCAAACCGTATAAGGGCAACCATGGATCAAGACGCACAAAGCGAGCCCGGCCCAAGCAATACCGACCGCACCACAACGCCGCAGCAAGCACTGCTGGAAGCGGTTAATATCCGCAGCATGTCGCTGGTGATTATCGCCAGTATAGCGTCTGTCTTTTTTATCAACTGGGCCCAGTCTGTTCTGCTTCCACTGGTGGTTGCTGTTCTGATCAGTTACGCCCTCGACCCACTGGTATCAACCCTTGACCGCCTGAAGTTTCCGCGACCATTGAGCGCCGCGATCGTGCTGATCGCATTACTGGCGGCTATTGCTGCAGCAAGTATCCCGCTGCAGCGCGAAGCCGTGGCGGTATTGGACAAGATTCCACTGGCGATCAATGAGTTCCAGCGCAATAAGGCGAAGGCACCCGAACAGGATGAGGGCCTCATGGAAAAGGCACAGGCGGCAGCGAAAAGAATCGAGGAGTCTGCCGCCCGGGACCAAAGTGACAAGCATCCGGTCCACCAGAACGTCACGCCGGTTCGTGTGGTGGAAAAACCCATGGATATTCAGGAGTATGTACTGAAGGGCTCGCCTGCAGCGCTGGTGCTGGTGTCCCAGTTTTTCTCGGTACTGCTGCTGGTTTATTTCATATTGGCAGTGGGGTCATTGTACAAGCGCAAAGTGGTAAAAATTTCCGGCCCTTCGTTCGGACGAATGCGCAAGGCAGCCCGCATCATGAACGATTTCCACCGCCAGGTTCGGCGCTTTCTCTTTGTGATGCTGCTTGGCGCCCTGTTTGTCGGCTTACTGACCTGGCTGGCCTTTCTCGCACTGGGCGTGGAGCAAGCCATGCTGTGGGGTGTGGTGGCCGGCGTAGCCAGCGCTATTCCGTACCTCGGCCCTTTTCTGGTACTCATTGGCACCGGCGTTGCTGCAATGATCCAGTTTAACGAGCTGAACATGGCCATTATCGTTGCCGGCACATCGCTGCTGATTACCAGTATTCAGGGTTACCTGCTGACACCCTGGCTGACCAGCCAGGTATCCAGCCTCAACGCCGTGGCCATCTTCATCGGGCTTCTGTTCTGGGGCTGGCTTTGGGGGCCAGTCGGGCTGGTAATCGCCACACCCATCTTAATGATCATTAAGTCCCTGTGCGATCACGTTGTAAATCTTCGTCCGGTGGGGGAACTGCTAGGCAAATAACGCTGCGGCAGTGCCCCCGCTGAACAACAAAAAGAAAGAGGAACTACGCCATGTTTGATACCCAGATTCCAATCCTTGAAATGTTCTTCCGGCTTCTTGCTGCGGCAGGCCTGGCCCTGCTTCTGGGGCTGGAGAGGGAGCTCAGGGGCAAAGCCGCGGGTTTGCGCTCGCACATGCTGGTTGCACTGGGCTCATCCGCATTCATCATGATGGGGCTGCATATTCTTCTTGCCACTGCCGAAGGTGATCCTTCCGCACGCATTGACCCCACACGGGTGGTCGAAGGTGTTATTGGCGGCATTGGCTTTCTGGGCGCCGGCAGCATCATCCAGAGCCAGGGCAATATTCAGGGCATTACCACCGGTGCATCTATCTGGATGGCGGGCGCCATAGGTGTAGCCAGCGGCATAGGAAACTTTGCCCTGGCCGGTATGGTGGCTTTAATGGCACTGATCATTATGGTGGTGCTGGGTCGGTTTGAGCACGAAGTAATCAAGGGCAACTGAAACGCCCTCGGCTGGCTCGTCTGGTTGCTACCCCGAATTGGAGAGCACAACCGTTCCGATGGCCAGATAGATGAAAATGAACCCATAGAACAGCAAGGGGTTTTCTTTTCGGTAATAATAATTGGTCCTGAAACCTCTGGTTCCGGCTGCCACCTTGCCCGTGAGCAGCCCAAACAGGGCCATGCCGATTGCAATTGCTCCTGCTATTTTCAGGAAAATTGGTGACATGTACTCATCCTTGTCAACCAGGGTATCCGCGCACCGGAAGGCGGGGCCAGCGGTGCCGCGCTTAAATCGCCATCTTAGCGGACAGTTTTCAACGCAAGGGCTATCATTACGTAAGCCCAGCCATGGAAAATCATTTCAATGGCAACCAGAAGGCCGATCACCCAAAGCGCCGACATGGGCCACTGAAAGAAGATCATCCCGCCCAGGACCAGAGAAATAACACCGGCAAAAACCATCCAACCCCAGCGCAGGCCAGTTCCCTTCAACTGGAAGCCCATCACAATCCGGAGAAGACCGGTCGCAACGAAAACGCCGCCCAGGAAGGCCGTTAACACCAGTGAGCCCGCCACCGGCTCGGTTATCATACTGACCCCGGCCACTATGTACAGTAGTGCAATCAGAACGTGCATCAGAATACTTTTCCAGCCCCGGCACTTGAACGCTTCAACCAGCTGGAACACACCGCCTATTGCCAGCAGCACGCCGAAAAACAGCACGGTTGCCACCGTTACGGCAACACTCATTCCGAGGGCGACTGTCCCCAGCACGATAAAAAGAACACCCAACGCCAGAAGCCAGCCCCAGTGCTTACTCAAATCCCCGACAACGCCCTGCACAATAGCAAGTTGCCCCTTGGGATAAACGCTACCACTTGACTTCGACATATTTTTCTCCGGCTTGTTTATCAAGATTATGCAAGGCGTGGGTACTTCCACGAAATCCGCGGCTGCAATTGCAGTGTACAGGAGTGCTGCGTAAGCACCACCGCACTGAAAAACAGCTCACGACCCCGATTGGTTCCCTCTCGCATTTCCGAGACCAGATTGTTGGAACTCTGGATCTCGTTATCACGGGCATTTAAGGCAAAGATGGGGCTGAAACGGGCATTGTTCCAACGCCTATAATCCTGCCTCTGCTAACGTCTGGTAGAAGCTGCGCCGGCTCTCCAGTGCCTGCTTCGCCAGTTCACATCTCTCCCGAACATTTACTTTCCCAGTGCCGGCCTCACACAGTTTTTGATTCAACATATCGTGCAGGGGCACTTCATATCGTTTGGACAGGTAATACTGATCAGCGACGTAAGCGTCGGGAAGGTCGAGTTTGGCCAGTTTCAAGACCGCTTCATACACCAGGGACTTGCGCTCCGAGTCGGTAATCTCATTGTGCTGATCCAGAAAGCGGGTCGCTTCGCTCAGTGCACTAAAGGTTGCATCCGGCCTTTGAATAAACTCTCTGGCTAGCTCCGTGGCCTGCTGCCAGTCTTTGCGAGCCAGCACCGCACGGAATTTCACCAGTTGCAGATGCAGGTTACCCGGTTCGTATGCCAGTGCCTGATCGACAAGCGCCATATAGGACGGGCTAGTTGGTTCATAATCATGGATCTTCTTAAGTGATGTCACCGGCTTCAACACGGCAACATCGATCTGCATATCACTGAACGAGCGAGCTAATGCAGCCCCCTCAAGATCATAGATCACCATCCGGACGATCGTGCGCCGATCCTCTGAAGAGAGGTATTCCCGGCCACTCATGTCACTGGCGACAGAGGATATCCATTTCTGGATCTGGCTGTCGCTGATTTCAGATTTCTCGTTTTTGAGTTTATTTGCCGCAACGGCCGCCATTTCTTCATAAGCGCTGCCGGCTATCGGAACCTCATCTTTTCCTTTATTGAGTTTTGTTAACAGCGCAATCATCGACATCGGGTTGTAACGGGACGCTTCCAGTACTTTGGCCGCCAACAGATCGGCTTCCGTTTCCTGTTCCCTGTTCCACTGGGTGAAGCCCGCAGCCGCAACCAGGGCATCCGTTGAGCCGCCGAAGCGCAGCGTCGCTTCCCGCGCATTGTCATCGTTACTGAACATGGAAATCGCCTGGGCCAGATCGGCTAAACCCTTAGCTGTAGTCTCCAATTGATCCTTTTCATGGTGAGCCAACCACAAATGGGAGAGCTCGTGCGCCAGCAGGGCTGCAACTTCGTCACGGGTATCCAGGTACTCCAGTGTGCCGGCCTGGATAACAATTGTACCGTGGGGATAGGTAAAGCCGCCAAAACTATACCGCGGCCCCAACCGGACCCGACAATGGCAAGGTTCACCAAGCCAATCGCTCGACAGCTCCTCGGCAATGGCCTGAAGCTCTGCTGTCACGGAAGCAGCCTCCAACGGCGATACGCTGTCGCCTCGCAGCAGCACTGCATCTTCCATTGGGTCTCGATTGTCGGCCCTGTGTTGCTCAGCTTTGGCCGTGAGTTTGTTGATTTGCTCCTGTCGTAACTCGGGATCGCTGGCCCATTCTTTGGATTGATACGGTGTTGAGCTGCATGCGGTCAGCGCCCCTATGGCAAACAGAGCAATCCAGAAATACCCCGCAAATAAACTCACTTGCAGTCCTCCCCCACGCCGCGTGCGCTGGCATTGCGGTGATCGTCCGCGAGTAAGATCTGGGGGCGGTCACATGGAATGTCGATTGTCGCTGTCTGGTTCGTCACCACCTCCGGAACAAACACCCGATATTGCTCTCCATCGGGGGCTTTGAACAGATACTGCCCGCCCTCCTTGCCGGTAATTTCAAGCTCAACGCCAGGCTCCAGGCCCAACTCCTTAAGTTCCACCATGGAACCATCGGATTTGAATACGAACGCGTGTTCCCTGTCATGAAAATCTCTAATAACCAGTGTCTCTGCCAATACCGAGCTGCTCAGGATCACCAGTAGCCAAAGCGACTGTTTTATGTTCATTTTCCATCTCCTTTCGCTCATTTCGAATGGCAACCCACAACCATGGCATAAAGGCCATGAGTTCAGTGAGGAAGCCGGGGGTACGATGGAACGCCAAGACCGCGATATAGATCAGACCAAGCAAGACCACAACCACAGCCACCTCAACAAGTTCCATCGCTAATTCAGTCCAGCGCGAGGTGTATTCCCAACCCCATCGCCAGTTTATAAGCTTGCGCACCGCAACCAGCACAACCAAAAGAAGAAGCGGCCACGTCAGAATCAAATCAATTGGAAGGGTCCAGGATGGCTTGCCGATAAGCCCAAGATTCGGCTGCAGACCAATGGGTTTGAGATAGTCCGGGCCGTAAAAAAGCAGATTGCGCAGAGCCTCCGCATGCAGATAAACGCCCGGCAAACGCCCGGGTATAGGCGGATCAAAGAGGTCCCGGGCTGAGGGGAGGGAAACTCCGACCATAGCGATCCTTTCGCCGTTCGGCCTTCCTGTTGAAAAAAATTCCTTGCACTCAGGATCGGTGCAGAACACGTCGCTAAGCAAAGCAGTTGGTAATGGTGGGCAGGACTGGCGACCTCCGGATCCAATGGTCTCGGATCCGAACAAATTTCGGAGCGCGTTTCCCGCTACGATACCCAATATCTCGCCCAGATCAGCGCCGGGCGCGTGGCCGGCGTCACAGCCCAATGAAGCGGCTACTCTCTGCGCAGGCTGGCCCCAGCTTATGTGCATTCCCGACCCACCGGGTACCAACCAGGCCTTTTTCGCCTCGGCCAGGTCCTTACATTCGGCTTTGCGGCAGTAAGCGTTAAATCCTTCCTCAGCCAGGGTCTTATGGCCGTCCAGTTCCAGGAATATCGGGTAATAATCGCCATAACCTGACCAACCGGTTAGCCCGACTGCCGAGACCGAGCCGGTCAGGGGGGTTATCGACTGTTCGAGCTCATTCGGGTTGTCACCAGCACCCAAAATCACATCTACGCCCGCGCGATCACGCAAATAGCCGAGCCGGCGGACCAGATTCTGAAAACTTTTGTCTAACTGGCCACCTAACCGGCGTTCTCTGTAGAAGGTAATATCAAGAACGATCGTGCCATAGCCGTGACGCCTCAGCGCATCGATTATTACGCCATAATCGTTGTAGGCCAGCGGCCAGTCATTTGCTTGCAGGTATCCGGTTTCTGTATCTGAAAGGGTGCGAATCGAAACGTCGTCTATGAGGATAACGTCAACGAGGTCAGCGGATGGCGAGCCGGCAAGTTCGCTAGTATAGAAGGGGGAGTACATGCGATCGAAGGCATTGCTGATGGCCTGGCTGGTCTTCGAATTAATTCCAAACGGATCGAGAAAAGCGAACAAATACCCCACTACCAGTACCAGCCAGTGTCGACGTACCAGTTCCAGTAAAGAGATATTCTTTATTGCGCTCACCGTGCGCCTCCGCAGGGGAACAGAATCCCCGTTTGCCCGCACTGCGGAAGCGAGCATTATTCACTGGCTATTAATAAAGCAACATTCAAGCCGCGGACTAAAATTCGACCCCTGGTTAGGCAGTTAGTGCCTACGCCTTTTGAGTATATGCGTTTAACTGTAAAGCGAGCTGACACATTTCACTTACCGGTGTTGCTATGAGGTGGACCCCATCAGGGCTTTACGGCGTGCCGGAGCGCCAGCCTAGGCGCGCCCAACAACAGTCGTTGGTTAAGCTGCGTCGAAGTTCAGGGCAGCTAACTGCCCTCAAGCACGTACGCACGAAGCTGCCGCTCATCTCGCATGACATACAGGATAAGAACCCGCTTCTCATCTACACGATAAAAAATGCGACACGGTGGAACCACTACTTCCCTGTATACCGAATTAGGGAGCTCTGGAGGTATCCGCCCGGATTTGGGAGAATCTTCCAATCGATCGGTTTTATCGAAAACCTCTTCTACCAGGCGATTTGCGGCGGCAGGATTATCCAGAGCAATATACTCTGCGATTGCGTTTAACTCTTGAAGTGACGGGTCAGTCCAGATTACTTCAGCCATTTACTCATTTTCTCCCTGGCCTCACTTTGGCTGTACGTTCTTCCCTCAAGTACAGCGCGCTCTCCCCGTGAGAGCCCTTCAAGCAGTTCAAGTCGACGCTGCATGAACTCGTAATCCTGTACATCAACCAGATAAGCCGATGGTTGGCCATGTTCCGTGATAAGTACTGGCTCTTTGGACAGACGCAGGTCTGCTAAGATTTTTGTAGCTTGGCGCTTAAGGTTTGTAACAAGTTCAACTTTCATGGACTCACCCTGATCCAAATTGATAGTGACACTATAGTATCACTTTTCGGGCGAGGCTAACGCTGGGCTTTGCGGCGGCTTTGGAGAAGGAAATCGACGGAAAAACCGTCCGGCAACAGCCTCTGGTTAAACCCTGCCCAAGGCATACTGAACCGCCTGATCAGCATGTATTTCTGTGGTGTCATACAGTTTGATGTCTGTATCCGAACTCTGGATCAAAAGACCTATCTCTGTGCATCCCAAAATTACGCCCTGTGCACCGCGCTCAGCCAATGATGCTACAACATCCAGATACACAGCTTTTGAATCAGGTTTGACCACACCCTTGCACAACTCACTGTAAATTACAGAGTGAATGCTCTCTCTTTGGCACTCGTCCGGCACAACAACCCGGATACCATGATCTTCGAGACGCCCAAGATAAAACGTCTGCTCCATAGTAAACCGAGTCCCCAGCAGCCCTGCACAGGTTATCCCATCTTCTTTGAGCAAATTGGCCGTGGCATCCGCAATGTGAAGAAGGGGAATGTTTACCGCGCGTTCAATTTGAGGGGCGACTTTATGCATCGTGTTCGTACAGAGAACCAAAAAATCTGCACCTGCCGATTCAACCGACCGACCAACTGAACTCAGTATTTCCGCTGTTGCCTGCCAATCCCCTTGGTGCTGCAACGTCTCAATCTCGGCAAAATCCACACTATAGAGGACGAGCTTTGCCGAATGGAGCCCACCGAGTTCTTCTCTCACTCTCTGGTTGATCAGTCGATAATAAGTCTGCGTTGACTCCCAGCTCATTCCGCCAATTAGACCTATTGTTTTCATCGGGCATCTCCGTGTTGGCATTTTGACTTAGCGCTTGGTTTTGCGGCGTGCCGGAGCGCAGCGTAGGCGCGTCCGGCAACAGCCGCTGGTTAAATGCACTTGCATGCGCACAGCCATGCGCATACTCTATTACTAAGTGTGTTACTGCGACTGGAGGCTACAATGGCAGATCTATACAACACAACTGCACCGAAAAAAGCCACGAACTTGTCAGTTAACAGCGATTTGCTGAATAAAACTCGTGCTCTGAACATTAACCTCTCAGCGACCCTTGAGCGAGCATTGAAAGAGGAATTAGTAAAGCGCGAGACTGCCCGGTGGGTTGACGAAAATCGGTCGGCAATCAAAAGCTATAACGAGTTCATCGAGCAGCATGGCTGTTTCGGAGACGAGTTTCGGGAGTTTTGATGGCTCAGTTCGACGTTTACCCAAACCCCAGCAAAACCAGCAGGGCGCATTACCCCTACTTGGTGGATATACAAAGCCCTTTGCTAACAGATCTCGCCACTCGCATCATCATTCCGCTGGGCAAACGGGCGGCGTTTGGCGGTCAAGCTATGCAGGGCCTCACACCGGAAATCACCTTTGCCGACCAGGAACTGCTGTTGCTCACACCTCAGATTTCTTCGGTGCCCGAAAAACAGTTGAAGAATCCAATTGGCTCCCTATTGCATTTCAGAGACCAGATTGTTGGCGCTCTGGACCTCGCAATTACTGGCATTTAACGCTGAGCTAATGTGCGCCGCCTGCGGCGTCATCATTGAGCGGCTTGTTAGCAGATTCTGCTTGTAGGCGCTCAACCAGCCATACCTTGATGATTGATTGGCGGGTAACGCCAATACGCGCAGCCTCACGATCCAGCGACTCTACAACCCATGCGGGAAAGTCCACGTTGATTCGCTTTTGTTCAAGGTTGGTGCGACGGGCCGTGGACAGGTCAAGATCTTCAACAATATCCTCCTGGCCTTCGTCGAATTTTTTATCGAAGTCTTTAGCTTTCATAGAGCTCAATCTCCTTCTTACGAGAGCGCCTGACCGAAATCAAACGAATACGAGTCTCTCTATATGTGACGACAGCCGACCAGTGCTTTTCACCAATCTTGCCTATCAGCGCGAACCTTGGCTCACCCTCTGATTTTGCGCGGATTTCCAGCAGGTACGGATCTTTCCATAGCTCTTGAGCGGCCACGAAATCAATACCGTGCTTATCCAGATTGGCCTGACTTTTGGCTTCGTCAAATTCAAACTCATCCATGAGTATAAACTATTCCTTTTTTACTCATCTCGCAAGATGTACGGGAAAGGGGGAACCACAACTGCTAACACCTGCAGCATGCGCGCCCTTAGAATGGAGCCAAAGGCGCAATGGAAAGGGCGTCGCCGTGCCTGTACTGGTTATGTGCGGCGTTAAGCCGCAACAAGCCTTTTCACGTTGAGTTCTTTGCGGTGTTGTTCGGCATGCCAGAGTTCATATTGGGACTGCTGGTTCAGCCAGCTCTCTGCAGAGGTATAAAAAGCGATAGAGAGCCGGATAGCCATCTCGGGACTGATACCGGCCTTGCCGTTCAGCAAGGCACTCAAACCGTCTTCAAGTGACGCAAACGCTACAATGAGCGAGGTCTTGAGGGACTTTATGATGCGCCGCGACCCGGTCAGCCGCGAAAACTGGATGGTAAAATCGTCAAGAAGATTTTAGATGACACGGTTCATAAAGTTCCGAAAGAGGCCACACACTGGAGCATCAGTCTCATGGCCGAGCATGCCGGGGTAACACGCTGGCAAGTGCATCAGATCTGGAAAGCCGCAGATTTAAAGCCGCACCGGCTCAGAACATTCAAGATCAGCAACGACCCCCACTTCGCTGAGAAAGTGTGCGATGTTGTTGGGCTTTATATGAATCCCCCGGATAACGCACTGGTTCTGTCTGTTGACGAAAAGACCCAGATTCAGGCTCTTGACCGAACCCAGCCAAAATTGCAGCTTCGCCCGGGACAAGTTGAGCGACAGACACATGATTACAAGCGTCATGGCACAACCAGTCTGTACGCTGCATTCAATGTACGCTGCATTCAATACCCTGACGGGTCAGGTGATCGGTCGAGTCACCCAGCGCCACCGGGCCAAGGAGTTTTTAGACTTCTTGCGACAGATCGACCGGGAAACTCCGAAGGATCTGGACCTGCATTTGATTCTGGATAACAGTTCGACTCACAAGACGCCGGAGGTCAAAGCCTGGCTAGCCAAGCACCCTCGGTTCCACCTGCATTTCACGCCCACAAGTGCGTTCTGGCTAAATGCGGTCGAAGGATGGTTTGGTCAACTGGAGCGACGAGCACTTTATCGAGGTGTTTTCACCAGCGTCGGCGAATTGAAATCTGCGATTAAAAAGTTCATCAAGGTTCACAATGATAAACTGGCAAAGCCGTTCCAGTGGAATAAAAGCGCCGAATTCATCATGACATCGGTGGCTCGGGCAAAGCTGAGTTTAATTGACAATAAATGAGCGAATTAACCGAACGGCACACTAGTCCAGCACCCTCAAAGACCATCCCGCCAAAACCGACACAAAAACCGAAACAAAAAAAGCCGACACCGGAAAAACAGCCCATAATTTGAGACTCCTCGGAAGCGCCTCACGTTCATCTCCCATCCTCGATTCAATCCGCGCACCAATCCGTGGAAGGTTACGAAATACAAAAAAAATATAAACATGGACTATCCGCATCCACCGCCCAATCGGACCGCTGCCCCAAAGATTACGAATACTCTCCAGCTGTTTACCGGGTGTTGCGATGCGACTTTCAACCTCCATAACCTTAGGAAAAAAAACCGTTAGCATCAGAACTAGGAGAAGAAGCCCCCCGAGCATCGAAACTAAAAATATTACTTCTACAATGCTTACGAGCTTCTCGTCATTCATGAATTGACTTCCGCATAAGCTCGCCCGCAGCCTCACCGAGGCCAGAGCCAAACTGGCTACCTCCTGCGGCTCCCAATCCGCCGACAATGATCGCGCAGGCAACACCGCCTATCCCGACTGTGGTTACACCCACCAATGTGCACGCACCTGCCAAGGCGCCACCCGCAGCGCCAAAGATCGTAGCGCCCACCAATTTTCCACTTTCTCTATACGCCACAACCTGACACTCCTTTTCATCACCCGCAGTGCACGCCTCACGAATCTTCAGCGCAGACATGGATACATCTAAAGTGACCCCCAGATATCCCACATTTCTGACATACTTCGCACCTTTAGCCACTCGTTCATAGTGCGTGGCGTACCCAGGTATCGCTCCAACACCAGCCGTCTTCCAGTTATTCACAATACTTTTCGACGACAATCCCAAGGCTCGTTTCAACTTAGCATCATCGTCCAGTGACATACCCTTACGCGCCACGCTTCCCAGAGCAAAATCCAATTCCTTGAAAAGCGCCCGCCGTTTCTCAAAAAATTCAGGATGGTTAAGATGACCGTGTTTTCGGTAACTGTCCTGATGAAGCCGCTCAATGTTCTTCAAAGTCACCTCAATGCTGCTAATCTGCTTTGAAACCATCACGGCGCCTGCACCGAGCCCGGCCGAACCCGTTGAGGTAATCGCTTCCAACAAATCGAAATGCTTGACGATAAACTGCGCCTCGTCCTGCTCCAATGACCTGACCTGAGCATTTACCCGGGCTGCCACCTCCATCAGTTCGGCTTCTTGTTGCGTGCACTCCAAACCTTCAGGGTCACCCAAAACAACCATCTCACCGGGCAGCACCTGCGCGCCGAGACCTGGATTCAACCGATCAAAACCGTTTGGTTTTGCTGAGGTATCGCCGTACAAAGCACCTAATAACTCTGATTTACTTATGGGCGCCTGAACTACGTGGTAACCGGGCTTTATCTGCAGCTTCCGTTGAGGGTTCACTGGGGATTGTCCAGCTGGGCTAAACGGCGCCGGTCCAACAACCACAGGAATGTTCGCACCCTTCACCAGACCATGGGACTTGAGTGGTTCGCCGCTGGCACCCCCAGTTTGGTCAACATGCGTTATCGTATGAGGAGCAGTCTTTGCAGGTGTGCCCGAGAGATACCAGATAACGGCGAAGGTGCATGGGTATCACCAATAACAACACTGCCACTGCCAATTGTGACACCACCACAAGATATTGAGCTGCCAGTCACCGCAGCAGGCATGCCATTTATAAGTACCGTTGCCGAACCTGCAGCAATAGCGCGGGGATGTGGAGGGTGCTTCGGCTTGGAGTGCGGTGCGAGAGGATCACCAACGCGGGCGACGGGTTTGCCATCAATCAAAACATCGGGGGAGCCGGCAATAACCGGCGTGGGCGGAAACCCCTGATGGTCGGTTCCCAAATCACCTAACAATACAACGTTCTTGCCCATTCCTAATTCCTTCCATCCTTGAAGTGCAACGCAGATTCCCTAATGTCGCCGTCACTGGCAACTAAGCACGATATGTTAAACGAAGCCCAATCAATTCCCAAGTACAAATCAAATGTTCGATATCCTTCCTACTGGTCACGAGTCTATGACCAAGCAATAAACCGAGTAGGCCTTCCAAAACAGTACTAATCGGGATTTTCCAGTCAATCACCGAAGGTTCCTATGGCTAACGCTTGCGGCAGGGGCGCCTACGAAATGGAGCCGAAGGCGCAATATAGTGGGCGTCGCCGTGCCTGCATTGGTTAGCACTTATTAGCGGTAACGTATATGTTGGTAATATACTTTTATGATCAATTGGGCACAAGTTACTGGCTTTGACTGGGACGAAGGCAGCTCCCGAAAAAATGTGGAGAAGCATGGCGTCAACCAGTCCGAAGCGGAGGAAATTTTCTTTAATGAGCCGCTTCTCGTGCTGGAAGATTCCAGACACAGCCAAGCAGAGGCCCGGTTTCATGCCCTTGGTGAAACAGATGATGAGAGGCTACTCCACATCACATTTACACTAAGGCAGAACGGTACACTGATTCGCGTGATTTCAGCTCGCGACATGCACCGCAAAGAGAGGGCTGTTTATGAGCAAGTTGAAAAAGATGCCTGAGTTTAAAACTGAAGCAGAAGAGCGAGAGTTCTGGGAGACCCACGACTCATCAGATTACTTGGACTGGAGTCAGGCAAAATCTGCTTCTTTTCCGAAGCTGAAGCCTTCAACCAAGACTATCTCACTCCGTTTGCCCGAAACGTTGCTTAATCGGATCAAAATCGAAGCCAACAAGCGAGACATGCCCTATCAGTCACTGATTAAGGCTTGGCTTGCGGACGAGGTGAACGAAAACCGTCGGGCATGAGGTGCTAACGCCGGCGGTAATGGGCGACAACGGAGCGCAGCGTAGTTGGCGTCCCGTTGACCGCTTTGTTAACCCCTGAGTTCAAGATCTTCCCGAATCACCTCCGGATGGCGAAACGCAATCTCGATGAGCGCCTTTGCCGGCCCGGAAGGTTTACGTCGCCCCTGCTCCCATTCCTGTAGCGTGCGCGGAGAAATATGGAGCACCTCGGCAAACTCTCGTTGTGTAAGGCCAGTCTTGCCGCGCGCCTCTGCGACCTCATTTGGCTCCACACGACTGACTCGTGCGGCTTTGCCTGCTTTCATTTCTTTAACGGATTGGAGCAGCTTGTTACCAAGCTCCTCAGCACTCAGAGTCTCATTACTCATTTTCCAATACCTCACGAATCGACTTCAGGATATGCGCGGGTATGTTCTCCTTGACGGCCTTCTTGTAGATCACCAACAACCAGATCTCACCATTTGCCAATCTGGTGAAGTAGATGACTCGCACTCCACCACGCTTCCCTGAACCCGCCACCGACCAACGAACCTTTCTACATCCACCGCTACCTGGAATGGGGTCGCCAATTTCCGGATTGGCTGCCAGCCAGGCAAAGAACGCATTCCGTTCCTTCTCAGTCCAGATCTTTCTGGCATCTGATTCGAATGTAGGGGTTTCGGTGATGGTAAACATGATGATCAATATACGTCATTGACGGAGTTTTGCAAGGTAGCGGGTAGAAGGGTTAACGCATAGCGCACCGGCGACCTTGACGCAGCGAAGCGGAGACAAGAGCGGCCGAGTGCCGTGCTTGGTTAAATTGCTATCGTTCATCCTCAAGGCCGTGCCAAACCCGGAGAATGATGATGGCGCTGGCATGAACTGAATATCGGACGACATATTTTCCGAAAATCATATCTCGAACAGAGTCAGGCACCGGCGCCATTTCAACGGGTGTGCCCATTTTGGGGAAGTCTGGAAGTAATTCGATTTTACCAACTAGCTCGGAAGCAATTCGAGTTGCCGCCGTCGGGTTGTGCTCCGCAATGAACTCCCTGAGACGTTTCAAATCACCAATGGCTTCGTCCGTGTAAACCAGTTTCACTTACCCGACCTCGGTGCATCCTGCTCGTTTTCTGTTCCCCAGCTCTTAAGCCAACCGTGAACCTCGCTAGCATCAACAACCTTGCCTTGGGCAGCGGATTCCATTGCCTCCAGCGTTTGTTTCCAACGCTCCTGCTCAAGCTGCTGCTTTTCTATGTATTCCGACAATGCCTGGTTGATTACCCAGCCTTTGCTACGGTGCATCCTGCTGGCGATTGCTTCCAGGTGCTGTTCAACTTCTGCTTGAAGGCGAACTGTGGTGACGCTCATAGCCATACCCTCGAATTTTTAAACTACAGTGTATTACATCATAGTCTGCGAGGTGCGGCAAAAAATTTAACGCTTGCAGCATGCGCGACTACGAAATGAAGCCGAAGGCGCAATGTAGTAGGCGTCGCCGTGCCTGCACTGGTTAAAACCTGCCATCAGGAACCACCGGGCTTAGACAGTCGCACCGCGACATTGCTATGTTGCGATCCAGTTTTGCTCTCATGCAGCGAACCGAAAAGATTGACCCATTGCCCCTGAATCAGCAGCAATTCCCCGTTGCCAGCACTGCTTCCATTGCTCGTGGTGTAATTGCCAGCATAGTTGAATTGAAACTGCTTGGGCGAGCCTGTGACCGGCTTGAGTTCATAACCTATGGACAACTCATTTGAAGAAGCAAAGCCCTTCTCCTCGCTCGATACACTAACCTTTAAAAGACTCGAGTCTTTCAGAAAACTTGGCAAAAGGTCAGAAAGTTCGCTGTCGGTTTTGGTGGCCTGACACTCACAATACCGAACTTCCAACACCAACGGTTTGCCAGCGAGGTAGTCTTCAGGAGCGGAATTGCCTGCAAGGACAAAGCTCGGGAGTAGGGATAGAAAGAGTAGATTAACCCGCCAGATAGTTTGTGATGCGATCCGTTGCATGTGACCTCCTGTGTTTTCGTTTTAACGCCTGAAGCACAGCGGCGCCCTTTTAAGGGCGTCCGGCGGCCGCAGGCCGCGTACTGCTGCGACTTGTTAAAGCGAGGCCGCCCCGCTGTAAATTTCTGGCACCCAAGTTGGAAT
>NZ_NIHD01000009.1 GCF_002806975.1 Marinobacter aromaticivorans
GGCAGCATCAAGCCGCACACCAAGTTTGAGTGTGAGGTGTACGTATTGAGCAAGGACGAGGGTGGCCGTCATACTCCGTTCTTCAAGGGCTATCGTCCGCAGTTCTACTTCCGTACCACTGACGTAACCGGTTCCTGTGAACTGCCGGAAGGCGTGGAAATGGTTATGCCGGGTGATAACGTGAAGATGGAAGTAACGCTGATTGCTCCGATCGCCATGGAAGATGGCCTGCGCTTCGCGATTCGCGAAGGCGGTCGTACCGTTGGCGCCGGTGTTGTCGCGAAGATCATCGAGTAATTCACTCGTTGCATCAGAAAAAGGGGCTGATTTTGTCAGCCCCTTTTTCCGTTTCAGTCGCAATCGCCTCTCCTGGCCCGGTCAGTGACTATGCTTGTTGACAGGGTTGGGTATTATGCATACAATGCGGCTCCTTTTTTTGAAGGTCGGCTAACAAGTAGCTGCTACGAGTGGAGTTTGGTGCATCATGCAAAGCCAAAAGATTCGAATCCGGTTGAAGGCGTTTGATTACCGCCTGATCGACCAGTCCACGCAGGAGATTGTCGATACCGCAAAGCGGACCGGCGCTCAGGTGCGTGGACCTATCCCTCTGCCGACGCGGAAGGAAAAGTACACTATTCTGGTTTCTCCGCACGTCAACAAAGACGCGCGCGACCAGTATGAAATTCGTACTCACAAGCGTTTGCTCGATATTGTTGAGCCAACGGAAAAGACAGTAGATGCTTTGATGAAGTTGGACCTGGCAGCAGGTGTAGACGTTCAGATTAGCCTCGGTTAATACCGCCCGGTATTAATCTGTGTAACTGTCCTAAGGCCATAGAGGGTGAGAGCCCCGTACACTATAGAGGTGAAACATGGCAATTGGTGTTGTCGGCCGCAAGGCTGGTATGACCCGTATTTTTACGGAAGACGGGCAGGCGCTGCCTGTCACGGTGGTTGAGGTTGAGCCCAACCGCATTACTCAACTCAAGACTCTCGAAAACGATGGGTATCGCGCTGTTCAGGTGACTGTAGGCTCGCGCCGTGCGTCACGAGTGACCAGGGCAGCGGCTGGGCATTTCGCCAAAGCCGGCGTGGAAGCTGGTCGTGGCGTTTGGGAGTTTCGTCTGGCTGATGGTGAAGGCGAAGATCTGGCTGCAGGTGGCGAAATTCTGGCAACCGTCTTTGAAGATGGTCAGCTTGTTGATGCTACCGGTCGCTCCAAGGGTAAGGGCTTCCAGGGCGGCGTAAAGCGCTGGAACTTCTCCATGCAGGACGCAACGCATGGTAACTCCCTGTCACATCGTGCTCCGGGTTCTATCGGTCAGAACCAGACTCCGGGCAAGGTATTCAAGGGCAAAAAGATGGCGGGCCAGATGGGTAATGCACAGGTCACTGTGCAGAATCTCAAGATTGTCCGTGTCGACGCCGAGCGCAACCTCCTGCTTATCAGTGGTGCCGTGCCCGGCGCAACTGGCAGTGATGTTGTCATCAAGCCTGCACTTAAAGCCTGAGGAGCGGTTCGATGGAATTGACAATTACAGGTAGCGGCAAGGGGATTTCTGTTTCCGAAGCTGCATTTGCCAAAGATTTTAACGAGTCACTGGTTCATCAGGTCGTCACTGCCTATATGGCAGCCGGTCGTCAGGGTACCAAGGCTCAGAAGACCCGTTCAGAAGTCAGTGGTGGCGGTAAAAAACCATGGCGTCAGAAGGGTACAGGTCGCGCACGTGCTGGTACTATTCGCAGCCCGATCTGGCGCTCCGGCGGCGTAACCTTTGCTGCCAAGCCCCGTGGTTATGAACAGAAAGTTAACCGCAAGATGTACCGCGCCGCATTGCGGTCCATTTTCTCTGAGCTGGTTCGTCAGGAGCGCCTGGTGCTGGTTGATGATTTTGCAATCGACGCGCCCAAGACCAAGGTGTTTGCCTCCAAGCTGGCGGATCTGGGTGTGTCTAACGCCCTGATACTGACAGAAAGTGTTGAGCAGAACCTGCATCTGGCCTCGCGCAATGTCCCGCACGTTGATGTGCGTGATGTTGCAGGTCTGGATCCGGTTAGTCTGGTCGCCTTCGAGAAGGTTGTGGTGACTGTTCCCGCTCTTAAGAAGATCGAGGAGATGCTGGGATGAATCAGGAACGTATTTACAAGGTCCTTCTCGGACCTCACGTATCGGAGAAAGCCTCTCTGGTAGCCGAGCATGGTCAGGTGGTTTTCCGGGTCGCCCCGGACGCAACCAAGCCGGAGATCAAGAAGGCCGTTGAGCAGTTGTTCAACGTCACCGTAGAAGGTGTTCAGGTTCTGAACCGTAAGGGTAAGCTTAAGCGCACTATCCGCGGATTCGGCAAGCGTAATGACATTCGCAAGGCTTACGTAAAGCTGGCTGAAGGTCAGGACATCGATTTTCTGGATGTGGAATAAGGTAAAGGGGTCGTAATATGCCGATCGTCAAAACCAAACCAACATCTGCCGGACGCCGTCACGTTGTAAAGCTTTACAACCCTGACCTGCACACAGGGCGCCCTTACGCACCGTTGGTTGAATCTCAGAGCAAGTCGGGTGGTCGTAACAATGCTGGCCGCATTACCTCCCGTCATGTTGGTGGTGGTCATAAACAGCACTACCGTATTATTGATTTCAAGCGGACCAAAGATGGTGTTCCAGCGACAATAGAGCGCATTGAATACGATCCGAACCGCTCGGCGCACATTGCGCTGATCAAGTATGCCGACGGCGAGCGCCGCTATATTATCGCTCCCAAAGGTATGCAGATCGGTGATCCTGTGCGTTCCGGAATCGACGCGCCTATCAAGGTAGGAAGCACATTGCCGCTGCGGAATATCCCGGTTGGTTCTGTGATCCATTGCGTTGAGCTCAAGCCTGGCAAAGGTGCTCAGCTGGCTCGCTCTGCGGGCGCATCCGTACAGCTGGTTGCCCGGGAAGGCGCTTATGCGACCATCCGCCTGCGTTCAGGTGAAATGCGTAAGGTGCTTGTTGATTGTCGTGCCACGTTGGGAGAGGTTTCCAACAGTGAGCACAGTCTCAAGCAGCTTGGCAAAGCGGGTGCATCACGTTGGCGTGGCAAGCGTCCAACAGTACGTGGTGTTGCTATGAACCCAGTTGACCACCCACATGGTGGTGGTGAAGGGCGTACCTCTGGCGGACGTCACCCGGTAACTCCGTGGGGTGTTCCGACCAAAGGGCATAAGACTCGTAAGAACAAGCGTACTGACCAAATGATAGTACGTCGTCGTTCAGCCAAGTAAACGACTACATAGAGGTAAATGCTGTGCCACGTTCTTTAAAGAAAGGTCCTTTTATAGACCTGCATCTGTTGAAGAAGGTCGAGGCAGCTCTGGAAGCAAACGATAAGCGACCGATCAAGACCTGGTCCCGTCGCTCAACGATTTTTCCGGAGTTCGTAGGCCTGACCATCGCAGTCCACAACGGCAGGCAACACGTGCCGGTTTATGTCACCGAAGACATGGTCGGGCATAAACTGGGTGAGTTCGCGGCGACGCGCACTTATCGTGGCCATGCGGCCGACAAGAAAGCTAAACGCTGATTGTGAGGGGAATAGAAATGGAAGTAGCAGCCAAGTACAAGGGCGCTCGCCTCTCAGCTCAGAAGGCCCGTCTTGTCGCCGACCAGGTCCGCGGCAAGGCTGTTGAGGACGCCCTGAACATTCTGACTTTCAGCCCAAAGAAGGCGGCGGTGATTATCAAGAAAGCTCTTGAGTCTGCCATCGCCAACGCTGAGCACAACGAAGGTCTGGACGTTGACGAACTGCGGGTTTCCACCGTCATGGTGGATGAGGGCCCGACGCTCAAGCGAATCAAGGCTCGAGCCAAGGGGCGCGCTGACAGAATCATGAAGCGCACCTGCCATATCACCGTCAAGGTCGCCGACAAGTAGGAGATGCTCAGATGGGTCATAAAGTAAATCCAACCGGCATGCGCCTGGGTGTGATCAAAGAGCACAACTCAGTATGGTATGCCGATAAAAAGGAATACGCGAAAAACCTGTTGAACGACATTCAGGTTCGTGAATTCCTCGACAAGCGTCTTGAGAAAGCGTCTGTCAGCAAGATTGTGATCGAGCGCCCTGCTCAGAACGCCCGTATCACGATTCATACTGCCCGCCCCGGTATTGTTATCGGTAAGAAGGGTGAAGATGTTGACCGTCTGCGCCGTGAAGTCGGCGAGATGATGGGCGTGCCTGTGCACATCAACATTGAAGAAGTCCGCAAGCCGGATCTGGATGCCCGCCTGGTAGCGCAAAACGTTGCCGGCCAGCTGGAGCGTCGTGTGATGTTCCGTCGCGCCATGAAGCGCGCGGTACAAAACGCCATGCGCCAGGGCGCCAAGGGTATCAAGATTCAGGTTGGCGGTCGTCTCGGGGGAGCTGAAATTGCCCGTTCCGAGTGGTATCGCGAAGGTCGTGTTCCACTGCACACACTGCGTGCAGATATTGATTACGCAACCTACGAAGCGCATACCACTTACGGCGTAATCGGCGTCAAGGTATGGATCTTCAAAGGTGAGATTCTTGGTGGTATGGAGCAGGTCCGTGCCGACAAGAAAGCCTCTGGGAAGAAAGGTTCTAAGTAAAGGGGCAATCTTATGCTGCAACCAAAACGCACCAAATTTCGCAAGGTAATGAAAGGCCGTAACACCGGTCTTGCCCACCGCGCTAACAAGGTGAGCTTCGGTGAATACGGATTGAAGGCCACCAGTCGCGGGCGTATAACAGCGCGCCAGATTGAAGCCGCACGTCGAACCATGACCCGTAAGATCAAGCGGGGTGGTAAGATCTGGATCCGCGTCTTCCCGGACAAGCCGATCACCGGCAAGCCCCTGGAAGTTCGTATGGGTAAAGGTAAGGGTTCTGTCGAGTATTGGGTGGCTGAGATTCAGCCAGGCCGCATGCTCTATGAGATGGAAGGTGTGGCGGAAGATATCGCCCGCGAAGCTTTCACTCTCGCTGCTGCCAAGCTGCCAGTACAGACCACCTTTGTAACGAGGACGGTGATGTGATGAAAGCAACAGAGCTGCGTGCAAAGTCAGCCGAGGAGCTGAAGCAAGAGCTGATCGGACTCCTGAAGGAGCAGTTCAACCTGCGTATGCGTAAAGCAACAGGTCAGCTGAATCAGTCTCATCTCCTCTCAGGGGTGAAGCGTGATATTGCTCGCGTGAAAACAGTATTGAACGAAAAGGCAGGACAGTAACATGACCGAAGCTACCAAAACTGCCAGAACTCTGAGCGGCAAGGTCGTGAGCAACAAGATGGAGAAATCCATCGTGGTACTGGTTGAGCGCCAGGTTAAGCATCCTCTGTACGGAAAGTACATGAAGCGTTCAACCAAGATTCACGCTCACGATGAGAGCAACCAGTGCAATATCGGTGACACCGTGACCATTCAGGAAACCCGCCCGGTCTCCAAGACCAAAAGCTGGGCCCTGGTCGAAGTCACCGAACATGCAGCCAAGGTGTAAGACGCCCGGAGAACAACCATGATTCAGACTCAGACAATGCTTGAAGTCGCGGATAACAGCGGTGCGCGTCAGGTGATGTGCATCAAGGTCCTGGGCGGTTCACACCGGCGTTATGCCAGCGTTGGGGATATTATCAAGGTGACCGTCAAGGAAGCCATTCCCCGCGGCAAGGTGAAGAAAGGCCAGGTACTGAAGGCTGTTGTCGTGCGCACCCGCAAGGGTGTTCGCCGTCCTGACGGGTCGCTGATCCGTTTTGACGGTAACGCGGCTGTACTTCTGAACAATCAGGACGCACCCATTGGTACCCGTATCTTCGGACCGGTTACCCGTGAACTGCGTAACGAGAAGTTCATGAAAATTATATCACTGGCACCCGAAGTACTTTAAAGGACCAGAGGCCGGTTATGAAAAAGATCAAACGAGATGACGAAGTAATCGTCACCACGGGGAAAGACAAAGGTAAACGTGGTAAAGTCCTGAAGGTTCAGGATGATGGCCGGGTGGTTGTTTCAGGGATCAACATGATCAAGAAGCACACCAAGCCAAACCCGATGCTGGGCACCCCGGGTGGCATCGTCGAAAAAGAAGCACCTATCCAGGCTTCCAACGTGGCTATTTTTAATCCGCAGACCGGCAAGGCCGATCGTGTCGGCTTCCAGATCAAGGAAGACGGTGCCAAAGTGCGGATCTTCAAAGCTACGAACGAAGCTGTCGATAACCAGTAAGCGGTGGTGGTTACGATGCTTAACATGAAAGAGCAGTACAGCAAGGAAGTGGTACCCGCCCTGCAGAAAGAGTTCAGTTACAAGAACATCATGCAGGTGCCGCGTATCGAAAAGATTACCCTGAACATGGGTGTCGGCGAAGCGGTCGGTGACAAAAAGCTGATTGAGAATGCCGTGGCGGATCTTGAGCGCCTGGCCGGTCAGAAAGCCGTTGTCACCAAGGCGCGTAAATCCGTTGCGGGTTTCAAGATCCGTGAAGGTTGGCCAATTGGTTGTAAAGTTACCCTGCGTGGCGAGCGCATGTGGGACTTCTTTGACCGTCTGGTGCACATTGCGGTTCCCCGCATTCGTGACTTCCGCGGTCTGAATCCCAAGTCCTTTGACGGGCGCGGTAACTACAGCATGGGTGTGCGTGAGCAGATTATCTTCCCCGAGATCGAGTACGACAAAGTCGACAAGATCCGCGGTCTGGATATCACCATTACCACCAGTGCCGATACCGACGATGAAGGTCGCGAGCTGTTGAAAGCTTTCGGCTTTCCGTTCAAGCGATAAGGAACGAGAGTAATGGCAAAGGTTTCAATGAAAAACCGTGAGCTCAAGCGCGAGCAGACCGTTGCAAAATATGCAGCGAAGCGTGCTGAGCTCAAGGCGATTATCAAGAACCCGAATACCAGCGATGATGACCGTTGGGATGCACAGATGAAGCTGCAACAGCTTCCTCGCGATGCTTCTCCTTCGCGTCTTCGTAATCGTTGCCAGGTGACTGGTCGGCCCCACGGTGTTCTGCGCAAGTTCGAGCTTTCACGGATTAAACTCCGTGAATACGGCATGCGTGGTGACGTTCCGGGCCTGACCAAGGCAAGCTGGTAAGATTGGCGGCCTGACTTCGGTCAGGTGCCTGTTGGTAAGCGGTGCGGCAAGCCGCTGCACAACTAAAAAGATCAGGAGCCTCATACCAATGAGTATGCAAGATACGCTTGCGGATATGGTAACCCGTATACGCAACGCCCAGATGGCATCGAAAGCAGACGTTACGATGCCGTCTTCAAAGATGAAAGTCTCCGTAGCCCAGGTCCTTAAGGACGAAGGTTACGTAGCAGATTTTTCCGTTTCAGCTGATGCGAAGCCCGAGCTGACGATCACTCTCAAATACTTCGGTGGCAAGCCGGTTATTGAGCAGATCAAGCGGGTTAGCCGTCCAAGCCTGCGCCAGTACAAAGGCGCCGGGGCACTGCCGAAGGTATCCGGCGGTTTGGGAGTCGCGATTGTCTCTACGTCCAAGGGCGTTATGACAGACCGCGCCGCACGTGCTGCCGGCGTGGGTGGCGAAGTCATCTGCACCGTATTCTAGGAGAATCACATGTCCAGGGTTGCCAATAATCCTGTCGTGCTGCCTTCCGGTGTTGAGGTTAAGCTGAACGGACAGGAAATTAGTGTTAAGGGCTCCAAAGGAGCGCTTGAGTTTTCAATTCACCAGGCGGTTGAAGTAAAACAGGAAGAAAATGTTCTTCGCTTTGCTGCCCGTGACAGTGCCCAAAAGTCCCGCGCTCTTGCCGGTACAACTCGCGCATTGGTCAATAATATGGTGACCGGTGTGTCCGCAGGCTGGGAGCGCAGGCTCCAACTGACGGGCGTAGGTTACCGGGCCCAGGCGCAAGGTAAGAAGCTCAATCTGACGCTGGGTTTTTCTCACCCGGTTGAGTATGAGCTGCCCGAGGGGATTACCGCAGAAACTCCGTCCAACACGGAAATTGTCATTCGCGGTATCGACAAGCAACAGGTTGGCCACGTCGCTGCGGAAATCCGCGCGTTCCGTCCGCCCGAGCCTTACAAGGGCAAAGGTGTTCGGTATGCGGATGAGCAGGTAAGACGCAAAGAAGCCAAGAAGAAATAAGGCGGGACTATGAGCGCGAATAACGAAAGATTGCGTCGCGCACGCAAAGTGCGCATGAAGATCCGTGAACTGGGTACGACACGCCTGTGCGTGCATCGCACCCCGCGTCATATGTACGCCCAGGTCACGACAGCAGATGGCAGCCAGGTGATTGCCACTGCCTCCACGTTGGATAAGGAATTGCGCCAGGGTGCAACCGGTAACGTGGACGCCGCCAAAAAGGTGGGCCAGCTGATTGCTGAGCGTGCCAAGGCGGCAGGTATCGAGCAGGTCGCTTTTGACCGCTCCGGTTACCGTTATCATGGTCGTGTTCAGGCTTTGGCCGACGCTGCCCGTGAAGCTGGCTTGCAATTCTAAGAGGTGGAGAAGATGAGCGTTAACGATCAGAAGGCGCCTGAGCTCCAGGAGAAGCTGGTTCAGGTAAATCGCGTTGCCAAGGTGGTTAAGGGTGGTCGCATTTTTGCGTTTACCGCGTTGACCGTTGTAGGTGACGGAAAAGGGCGGGTCGGCTTTGGTCGAGGCAAGGCGCGTGAAGTGCCGGTCGCTATCCAGAAGGCCATGGAAGCTGCGCGTAAAAATATGGTGGATGTGCCTCTTGATGGCACAACGCTGCAGTACGCGGTTAAGGCCCAGCACGGTGGTTCCAAGGTGTACATGCAGCCGGCTTCTGAAGGTACAGGTATCATCGCCGGTGGTGCGATGCGTGCAGTGCTGGAAGTGGCAGGGGTGCAGAACGTACTGTCCAAGTGTTACGGGTCTACCAACCCGGTAAACGTGGTACGTTCCACCATCAAGGGTCTCCAGGCAACGCAAGCGCCTGAAGATATTGCAGCCAAGCGCGGTAAATCCGTCGAAGAGATTCTGGGTTGAAGTCATGGCGAACGCAAAAACGATTAAAGTAACTCTGACCCGCAGCCCGATCGGCTGCCAGCCCAAGCACAAGCTTTGTGTGAAAGGCCTGGGTCTTCGTAAAATCGGTCATTCCGTTGAGGTAGAGGATACCCCGTCCATACGCGGAATGATTAACCGGGTGAATTACCTGGTTCGGGTTGAGGAGAACTAAGATGCGTCTGAACGAACTTAGTCCAGAGCCCGGTTCACGTCCCGCCGCCAAGCGCGTAGGTCGTGGTATCGGTAGCGGTCTCGGTAAAACCGGTGGCCGTGGTCACAAGGGTTTGAAGTCCCGTTCCGGTGGCAGCGTGGCACCCGGTTTTGAGGGTGGTCAGCAGCCATTGGCTCGTCGTCTTCCGAAATTTGGTTTCACATCGCGCCAGCAGCGTTATGTTGCCGAGATTCGTCTGAGCGAACTGGCAAAGGTTGAAGGTGATATTGCGGATCTTGCTGCCCTGAAAAAGGCTGACATCATCCGCGAGGAAATTCGCGAAGCCAAGGTTATCCTGTCGGGCGAAATTGACCGTGCGGTAACCGTGAAAGGACTTCGGGTAACCAAAGGCGCGCGCGAGGCAATTTCTGCCGCGGGTGGTAAAGTCGAAGACTAAGGCGAGTCGAGGACTAAATGGCGAAGAACGCATCATTGCCTGCGGGCGCGGGAAAAGGACTTGCAGAGCTGCGCTCGCGGCTCTGGTTTGTCTTCCTGGCATTGCTGGTGTACCGGATTGGTGCCCACATTCCGGTGCCAGGTATTAACCCCGACCGTTTGGCGGCACTGTTCGAGCAGAATCAGGGCACGATCCTGAGTATGTTCAACATGTTTTCAGGTGGTGCGCTCGAGCGCATGAGTATCTTCGCTCTCGGTATCATGCCGTATATCTCCGCCTCGATCATCATGCAGCTCATGACTGCGGTAAGTCCGCAACTAGAGCAGCTGAAGAAAGAGGGTGAGGCCGGGCGTCGAAAGATCAGCCAGTACACGCGGTACGGTACGGTTGTCCTGGCTCTGGTTCAGGGTTTTGGTATTTCTGTCGGTCTGGCCTCGCAAGGCGTAACCTTCAACGATAGTTTCAGCTTCCACTTTGTTGCGGTTGTCTCTTTCGTGAGTGGTGCCGTCTTCATGATGTGGCTGGGCGAACAGATTACCGAGCGGGGTGTCGGTAACGGCATCTCCCTGCTTATTTTTGCAGGCATTGTTGCCGGGCTTCCCGGTGCAATTGGCCAGACTCTGGAGCAAGCCCGTAATGGTGAAATGAGCCTGCTGGTGGTTCTTGGTATCGGCATTCTGGCGATCGCGGTAGTTGGCTTCGTTGTGTTCATGGAGCGCGGTCAGCGTCGGCTGACTATCAACTACGCCAAGCGGCAGCAGGGTCGCCGGGTCTTTGCCCAGCAGTCCAGCCATTTGCCCCTGAAGGTGAACATGGCCGGTGTTATTCCGCCCATTTTTGCTTCATCCATCCTGCTTTTCCCGGCATCGCTGGGTCAGTGGTTTGGTCAGGGTGAAGGCATGGAGTGGCTCAGTGACATTTCCCAGGCGTTGGCCCCAAGCCAGCCGTTGTACATCATTCTGTTTGCAGCAGCAGTTGTATTCTTCTGCTTCTTCTACACAGCCCTGATGTATAATCCGAAGGAAGTTGCGGATAATCTCAAGCGCTCTGGAGCGTTTATTCCGGGCATACGTCCAGGCGACCAGACAGCCAAGTATATTGATGGCGTGCTGACCCGTCTGACACTGTTCGGTGCAATGTACATTGCAGCAGTCTCTCTGTTCCCTCAGTTTCTGATGGTGGCCGGGAATGTTCCGTTCTATCTGGGCGGTACCTCACTGCTGATTGTTGTAGTCGTAGTGATGGATTTCATGGCGCAGGTTCAGTCGCACCTGATGTCGCATCAGTATGAATCGCTGATGAAGAAGTCCAATCTCAAGGGCTATGGACGGAACGGTTGAACCCGTTCCCCTTGAAAACTGGAGTCGACAATGAAAGTACGCGCTTCGGTAAAGAAAATTTGCCGTAACTGCAAAGTAATTCGTCGCAATGGCTCAGTGCGAGTCATTTGCTCGGAGCCTCGTCACAAACAGCGCCAGGGCTGATTCTTTCGGGAAACTCTCTGGTCTGTTTAAAAAAGGTTCGTAATGGTAGCGCTTGACTCGATACCGGGTCAGGCGTTATTATTTCGCGCCCTTTTTGTGGCGGACAATTCACACAGCAAAGCTTTGAACGCGGAGTAATTTGGATGGCACGTATAGCCGGTGTCAATATACCCGATCACAAACATGCTGTTATCTCGCTGACCTACATTTTTGGTATTGGCAAGACAACAGCTCAGAAGCTTTGCGATGCAACCGGCGTCAAGCCGGACGTCAAGGTCAAGGACCTGTCTGACGAGCAGCTTGAATCACTTCGTACAGAAGTGGGTAAAGTGGTCGTTGAGGGCGATCTGCGTCGTGAAGTACAGATGAACATTAAGCGTTTGAAGGATCTCGGATGTCACCGTGGTCTGCGCCATCGTCACGGACTGCCTGTCCGCGGCCAGCGCACCAAGACCAACGCGCGCACCCGTAAAGGTCCTCGCAAACCTATTCGTAAGTAACAGGTAGGCAAACATGGCAAAGCCAGGTACACGTACCCGTAAAAAGGTGAAAAAGACGGTTGTTGATGGCGTCGCACACGTTCATGCGTCCTTCAACAACACCATCGTGACCATTTCTGACCGTCAGGGCAACGTTCTGTCCTGGGCCACATCCGGTGGTTCCGGTTTCCGTGGGTCGCGTAAGAGTACACCTTTTGCTGCGCAGGTAGCAGCTGAAAGAGCCGGTAACGCGGCTGCTGAATACGGCCTTAAAAACCTGGACGTAGAGGTTAAGGGTCCCGGGCCCGGACGTGAATCTGCAGTTCGTGCTCTTAATGGGTGCGGCTACAAGATCACCAACATCACAGATGTGACGCCGATTCCCCATAACGGCTGTCGTCCGCCCAAAAAGCGCCGCGTCTAACACAGGAGACAGTGAATTATGGCTCGTTATACAGGCCCGAAGTGCAAGCTGTCTCGTCGTGAAGGGACAGATCTTTTTCTGAAGAGCGGTGTTCGCGCGCTGGATTCCAAGTGCAACATCGAGACTCCGCCGGGTATGCACGGCGCGCGTCGCAGCCGTCTGTCCGAGTATGGCGTACAGCTTCGTGAAAAACAGAAAGTTCGTCGGATTTATGGCGTTCTGGAAAAGCAATTCCGCAACTATTACAAAGAGGCGGCTCGCCAGAAGGGTGCAACCGGTGAAAACCTGCTGCAACTTCTCGAGACGCGTCTTGATAACGTTGTATATCGCATGGGATTCGGTTCTACCCGTGCAGAGTCCCGTCAGCTCGTCTCTCACAAGGCGATCCTGGTTAATGACAAGGTAGTGAATATCCCTTCCTACAAGGTCAAGCCGGGTGATGTTGTGAGTGTGCGTGAAAAGGCCAGAAATCAGCTGCGAGTCAAAGGCGCGCTGGATCTGTCTGCAGGCCGTGCTCCGGTGAGCTGGGTAGAGGTCGACGCCAGCAAGATGTCCGGCGTTTACAAGTCAGTACCCGAACGTACTGAACTGCCGGCCGACATCAATGAGAACCTCATCGTCGAGCTTTACTCCAAGTAAAGCCTGATTTGCAACGTAAGTAGCAACGATAGCAGATAGGGGCGTCTATGCAGCGTTCAGTACAAGAGTTATTGACACCTCGTACCATTGACGTGAAGGAATCGAATGCAACCCGCGCCAAGGTGACACTGGAACCTCTCGAAAGAGGCTTCGGTCATACCCTGGGTAGCGCATTGCGTCGGATTCTCTTGTCTTCGATGCCGGGCTGCGCTGTGACTGAAGCGCAGATTGACGGTGTCTTGCACGAGTACAGCGCCATTGAAGGTGTCCAGGAGGACGTCATTGAGATTCTGCTGAATCTCAAGGGCGTTGCGGTCAAGATGAACGGTCGGGATGACACTGAGCTCACGCTCAGCAAGAAAGGCCCGGGCGTTGTTACAGCCGGTGATATCACGCTGGATCATGACGTGGAAATCTCCAACCCGGACCATGTGATCTGCCACCTGAGTGAAAAGGGTGAAGTGAACATGCGTCTGCGGGTGGCCCGCGGTCGCGGCTATGAGCCTGCTGACCAGCGTGGTCTCGATGAAGATGAAACACGCGCCATCGGACGCCTGCAGCTGGATGCAACCTTCAGTCCGGTTCGTCGCGTAGCCTACTCCGTGGAAAGTGCACGTGTAGAGCAGCGTACTGACCTGGACAAGCTGGTGATTGATCTGGAGACCAATGGCACCATCGATCCGGAAGAAGCAATTCGCCGGGCGGCCACGATTCTCCAGCAGCAACTGGCGGTGTTCGTAGATTTCGATCATGAAAAAGAGCCTGAGCGCGTTGAAGAAGAGGAAGAAATCGATCCTATTCTGTTGCGCCCGGTTGATGATCTGGAACTCACAGTGCGTTCAGCTAACTGCTTGAAGGCTGAAAACATTTACTACATCGGCGATCTTATCCAGCGCACAGAAGTTGAGCTGTTGAAGACGCCTAACCTTGGTAAGAAGTCGCTCACCGAGATCAAGGACGTTCTGGCGTCTCGTGGTTTGTCTCTGGGGATGCGTCTTGATAACTGGCCGCCGGCTAGCCTTCGTGGCGACGACCGGGTTCTGGGCGGTTGATTGCCGATTAGTTTAAGGTAAGGAATCAGAGCAATGCGTCATCGTAAGAGTGGTCGTAAGTTCAGCAGGACCAGTGCGCATCGCAAGGCCATGTTTCGTAACATGACTGCGTCACTGGTTGGTCATGAGCTGATTAAAACAACGCTGCCGAAAGCCAAAGAGCTTCGTCGTGTAGCTGAGCCTTTGATCACGCTCGCCAAGAAAGATTCGGTTGCGAATCGTCGCCTGGCGTTTTCTCGTCTGCGCGACGATGCGGCGGTAGCCAAGCTGTTTGATGAGCTTGGCCCCCGTTACAACGAGCGTCCGGGTGGTTACCTTCGTATACTGAAGTGTGGCTTCCGTGCCGGCGACAATGCCCCCATGGCATTTGTTGAGCTGGTAGGCCGTCCGTTGGACATCGAAGCGGAAGAAGTGGACGAAGACGACGAGTAACATCGTTGGCCAGTCCACAAAAAAACCGGATGCCGTGTGGTGTCCGGTTTTTTTGTGGTTGGAGATTTTTCCCTGTTATTTCGTTAGCAATGGTTTCAGGTAGCGACCGGTGTGCGATGCCGGATTCTCCGCAACGTCTTCCGGCGTGCCTTCCGCAATAATCCGTCCTCCGCCGGATCCACCCTCGGGTCCGAGATCGATAACCCAGTCTGCGGTTTTGATGACGTCGAGGTTGTGCTCGATAACCACAATGGTGTTGCCGTGATCTCTCAGACGCTGCAGTACGTTCAGTAGCTGCTGGATGTCGTAGAAGTGCAGCCCGGTAGTGGGTTCGTCGAGAATATACAGGGTCTTGCCCGTATCCCGTTTCGACAGTTCTTTGGCCAGCTTTACCCGCTGGGCTTCACCGCCAGAGAGAGTGACCGCACTTTGCCCGAGGCGAATGTAGGAGAGCCCTACATCAATCAGGGTTTGCAGTTTTCGGGCGAGAAACGGCACGGCATCAAAAAATTCCCGTCCTTCCTCAACCGTCATGTTTAACACTTCGTTGATATTCTTGCCTTTGTAACGGACTTCCAGGGTCTCCCGGTTATAGCGCTTGGCTTTGCACACATCGCAGGGCACGTACACATCCGGAAGGAAGTGCATCTCCACCTTGATCATGCCATCGCCCTGGCAGGCCTCACAGCGGCCGCCCTTGACGTTGAAGGAGAAGCGGCCAGGTTTGTAGCCTCGAGAGCGAGCTTCCTGGGTACCGGCAAACAGTTCACGTATGGGGGTGAACAGGCCGGTGTAGGTGGCCGGGTTGGAGCGGGGTGTGCGTCCGATCGGGCTTTGATCGATATCAATCACCTTGTCCAGCTTCTCCAGACCTGTCAGCTCTTCGAAGGGAGCGTGGCTGAGGCTTGTCGCCTTGTTCAGTTTGGCGGCGGCGACAGGATAGAGCGTGCTGTTTATCAGGGTGGATTTGCCAGAACCCGAAACCCCCGTTATGCAGGTCATAATGCCCAGGGGCAAATTGAGCGTGACATTCTGCAGGTTGTTGCCGGTGGCACCGGACAGGGTGAGGGTTTCGCCGCTACCCTTGTTTCGGGTGTCAGGGATGGCTATTTCCCTGGCCCCGCTCAGGTACTGGCCGGTAAGCGAATCCGGGTTGGCCAGAATCTGTGCCGGCGTGCCCTGGGCAATGATCTGGCCGCCGTGCACGCCGGCACCGGGGCCGATATCGATAACGTGGTCTGCGGCACGAATGGCGTCTTCATCGTGTTCCACAACAATAACGGTGTTACCCAGATCCCGCAGGTGAGTAAGGGTACTTAGCAGCCGGTCATTGTCGCGCTGGTGCAGGCCGATGGAAGGTTCGTCCAGTATATACATCACGCCCACAAGGCCCGCACCTATCTGGCTGGCAAGCCGGATGCGCTGAGCCTCACCACCTGAAAGCGTGTCGGCGCTGCGCTCCAGCGTCAGGTACTCAAGGCCAACGTTCACCAGGAACTGAAGGCGTTGCCGGATCTCTTTGGTGATTTTTTCGGCGATTTCCCCTTTGCGGCCTGGCAGCGCAAGAGTGTCGAAATAGGAAAAGGCCTCGCCGATTGGAAGGCGGGTTATCTCCGGCAGGTTGCGTTCTTCAATGAAGACGTGGCGCGCGCTGCGGCGCAGGCGCGAACCATGGCAGTCTTTACAGGGCTGGGTGCTGAGGTTACGGGCCAGTTCCTCGCGCATGCTCTGGGAATCGGTTTCCCGGTAGCGGCGTTCGAGATTTGGAATAATGCCCTCGAAGGAGTGGGATCGTTCCATGATATGGCCGCGGGAATTCACATAGCGAAACGGAATCTCTTCGCTGCCTGACCCGAACAGAAGTGTTTTCCGGAAGGCCTCCGGTAGCTCTGCCCAGGGCGTTTCCAGGTCAATACCATAGTGATCGGCCACGCTACCCAGCATTTGGAAATAGTACACAGCGCGGCGATCCCAGCCTTTTATGGCGCCGGCTGCGAGTGTTGCCTCCGGATGCTGAACGATTTTTTCGGCATCGAAGAACTGTTTGATACCCAGGCCATCGCAGGTTGGGCAGGCACCGGCGGGGTTGTTGAATGAAAACAGCTTGGGTTCCAGTTCGCTCAGCGCATAACCGCATTGGGTGCAGGCGTATTTGGCAGAAAAAGTCTGTTCTTCGTTTGCGGAGCCTGGTTGCGCGTCCATTGGCGCCACCAGCGCAATGCCATCGGCCAGCCCCAGGGCTGTCTCAAAGCTTTCAGCAAGCCGCTGTTCAAGGCCGGGCTTCACTTTGAAGCGATCGACAACAACATCAATCTGGTGTTTGCGCTTCTTGTCGAGTTCAGGCACATCGTCTATGTCGTAAACCGTTCCGTCCACCCGCAGGCGGATAAACCCCTGGCTTCGCATGGTCTCCACAACCTGCAGGTGTTCACCTTTGCGATCGCGGATTACCGGCGCAAGAATCATCAGTTTGCTGTTTTCCGGCATCGCCAACACCTGGTCCACCATCTGGCTGACGGTTTGGGCTTCCAGTGGCTGGCCATGATCCGGGCACCTTGGCTCGCCCGCTCTGGCATACAGCAAGCGCAGGTAATCGTAAATTTCGGTGATGGTGCCAACAGTCGACCGCGGGTTGTGGGAGGTGGATTTCTGCTCAATAGAAATCGCAGGAGACAGGCCTTCGATGTGGTCCACATCGGGCTTCTCCATCATAGAGAGGAACTGGCGTGCGTAGGTGGACAAGGATTCCACGTAGCGGCGCTGGCCCTCGGCATACAGTGTATCGAAGGCGAGGGACGACTTTCCCGAGCCGGACAAGCCGGTTACAACGATCAGTTTGTCCCTCGGGATCTCCAGGTCGATGTTTTTCAGGTTGTGGGTTCGTGCCCCTTTGATCCGGATGTGATCCATAACACCTCGCTTGGAGAAAAAACGGAAATTATACCGCGTTACGCCCGCCGCGGCGAAAGTGCCGGTTGATTCGTATCTGTCCACCGCCGGGGCTGGTTCTGTTACAATGCGGCGCCTGAATAATGCAGGTTCTTTCGCAGGAACCTGCTTTCAACCCCGGGAAAGGAGCTCACTACCATGAATGCGCTGGAAAAACGCTCCGTATTCGCGCTGGCGTCGGTCTATGCCATGCGTATGCTCGGGTTGTTTATGGTCATGCCCGTATTCATGTTGCTGGGTAACGACCTTGCGGGCGCGACACCGGCGCTGCTTGGCCTGGCCATTGGTGCCTATGGCCTGAGCCAGGCCTTGCTGCAGATCCCCTTCGGTTTGCTGTCAGATCGGGTTGGCCGCAAGCGCATGATCTATATCGGCCTGATCCTGTTTGCTGCCGGCAGCATGCTGGCTGGCGCGGCGGACTCAATATACGTTGTTATTGCCGGTCGGATTCTTCAGGGCGCAGGCGCTATTGCCAGTGTGCTCATGGCGCTGCTCAGTGATTTGACCCGGGAAGAGCAACGCACCAAGGCCATGGCGACAGTGGGCATTTCTATCGGGCTTTCGTTTTCTGTGTCCCTGGTGCTCGGGCCCTTGCTGGGTTCTGTGTGGGGATTGTCAGGAATTTTCTACGCCACCGCTGTGCTGGCCCTGGTAGCGCTTTTCATTGTCAGCCGAGTGGTGCCTACGCCGCACCAGCAGAAAACCAGTGCCGATACACACCCTGCAAAAGCCATGCTGGGGCACGTGTTGTCTGACGGGCGTCTGTTGCGGCTGGATTTCGGTATTTTTGCACTGCATCTTGTGCTGACGTCCCTGTTTCTGGTGTTTCCATCCGTGCTGCAGAATCAGTTGGGGCTGGCCACAGGTTCCCACTGGTGGTTTTACCTGAGTGTGATGATTACCTCTTTTTTCGCCATGGTACCGTTTATCATTATCGGCGAGAAAAAACGCAAAATGAAGCCAGTGCTCTGTGGAGCTATTGCTTTGCTTGCAACGGCGACAGCGGGGCTTGCCGGGGTGTCAGACAGCCTGGTATTCGCCTGGGTGGTCATGTTTTTCTTCTTTATGGCCTTCAACCTGCTGGAAGCCAGCCTGCCGTCCCTGATCAGCAAAGAAGCCCCGGCGGCCAGCAAGGGAACGGCCATGGGTGTGTATTCTACCTCCCAGTTCATGGGTGCCTTCCTGGGCGGCGCCCTTGGGGGTTACCTGTTGCAGCAGGTTGGAATCGAAGGGGTCGTCTGGTTTATGGTAACTGTTCTCGGGCTCTGGTTGCTGGTGGCATTGACCATGCCAGCACCAAGCCATAATTCAGGTTTCGTGGTACAGTTGCGTGATATAGCGAACAACCAGTATGACGATGTTGATGACACTCTGCGCCGCTTGCCGGGCGTGCAGGATGTGGTCATTGTTGAAAACGCTGCCACCGCCTATCTCAAGGTGGACCGACAGCACTTTGATGAGGCGCTGCTTGCGGACTTTCCATTCGTCCGGCAGGGCAGCAATTCTTGAAATCCGGAGGCCCGCAAGGAATGCGGGTGTCGCTGAAAACAGAATCAGGAGCGGAACATGGCAAGAGGCGTAAACAAAGTTATTCTTATCGGGAATCTCGGGCAGGATCCGGAAACCCGTTATACCCCGAACGGCAATGCCGTGGTGAACCTGAGCCTTGCTACCGACGAGAGTTACAAGGACCGCCAGACCGGCCAGATGGTTCCGAAAACCGAATGGCATCGCATCGTCATGTTCGGAAAGATAGCCGAGATTGCTGGCCAGTACCTGCGTAAAGGGTCCAAAGTCTATATTGAGGGCAAGCTGCAAACCCGTAAATGGCAGAACAAGGAAGGTCAGGACGTTTACACCACAGAAGTGGTGGTCGACATTAATGGCCAGATGCAGATGCTGGACAGTCGTGGCAGTGAAGGCGGTATGAGCCAGGGTGTACCTGCCGGCCGCCCCCAGCAGCAATCAGCACCAGCCCCTCAGCCCCACCAGCCGCCGCATTCAGGTGGTTACACCCAGGGGCAGGCCCAACCAGCTCAGGGTGGCAGCATGCCCGAGCCGGTGGACGATTTTGATGACGATATACCCTTCTAGGCTCGGTTGATTAGAGAGTGTAAAGAAAAACGACTGCTTCGGTGGTCGTTTTTCTTTGGCTGAAGGTTTAGTCGCTGCCCGAACTGTCCATGCCCAGTTCATTGATTTTGCGGGTAAGTGTGTTTCTGCCCCAGCCAAGAAGAAGAGCGGCATCCCGTCGTTTGCCGCCGGTATGGTCGAGGGCGGTTTCGATCATGATTTTTTCAAACTCCGGCACAGCCGAATCCAGGATGTTCTTTTCTCCATGGGCCAGTAGTTGGCGGGCCCAGTTCCGCAATCCTTCCTGCCAGGTTGTGCCAGTGGTGTTCTGTTCGGGTTGCTCCAGTAGCTCCGGCGGCAGGTCGTTTATGTGAATTTCCCGGCCGCTGGCCATCACGGTAAGCCAGCGGCAGGTGTTTTCAAGTTGCCGCACATTGCCGGGCCAGGCCAGGGAGACAAGATATTTCTCCGCCTCCGGCAGCAGGACTTTGGGCTCCACCGCCAGTTCGTTTGCGGCACGCTGGAGGAAGTGCTGCATCAGGCGGGGAATATCTTCCCGGCGTTCTGAAAGTTTTGGCAGATGCACGCGGATAACGTTCAGGCGGTGGAAAAGATCCTCCCGGAAGGCGCCCGACGTAACGAGCTTTTCCAGATTCTGGTGAGTGGCGGCGATGATACGCACATCCACCTTGATGGGCGTGGTGCCGCCAACGCGATAAAACTCGCCATCAGCCAGAACCCTGAGCAGGCGGGTTTGGGTGTCACCCGGCATATCACCAATTTCGTCGAGAAAAAGTGTGCCTCCGTTGGCCTGCTCGAAACGGCCCTGGCGAATGCCGGTTGCCCCGGTGAATGCGCCTTTTTCGTGGCCAAAAAGCTCAGACTCCATAAGATCTCTTGGGATGGCTGCCATATTAAGGGCAATAAATGCATGTCGGGCCCGGGGGCTGTGATTGTGAAGAGCCTGGGCGACCAGTTCTTTACCGGTGCCGCTTTCACCGTTAATCAGAACGGTGATATTGGAATTGGAAAGTCTGCCAATGGCCCGGAAAACCTCCTGCATGGCCGGGGCTTCGCCAATAATTTCAGTGCTTTGTTCAGGCGATTGTGTTTTCGGTGTGGCGACCGCTTTCTTCTCATGGCTGTAGGCGACCGCTCTTTTTGCCAAAGCAACGGCGTCGTCTACATCAAAGGGTTTCGGGAGATACTCGAAGGCACCACTCTGGTAGCTGGAAACAGCGCTTTCCAGGTCGGAGTGCGCAGTCATGATAATCACGGGTACGTTCGGGTGTGCCTGGCCAATCCGGGAAAGCAGCGTGATGCCGTCCACTCCGGGCATGCGGATATCACTGATGATGGCGTCCGGTTGCTCGCGTTCCAGCTGCTTCATGATGTTTGCGCCACTATCGAATGCTGTAGGTTGCATGCCGGCCTGGCTAAGGGCGCGTTCCAGTACCCAGCGTATGCTGCGGTCGTCGTCGACGATCCAGATTTTGGCAGATGCGCGGTTCATGGTGTGACCTCCAGTGGCAGGAAGATAATGAAGTCCGTCTGTCCCGGTTCGCTCTCGCACTCAACCAACCCGTTATGCTGGCCAATGATGCTCTGGGTAATGGACAGCCCGAGACCTGTGCCGTTAGCGCGACCACTGATCATCGGGTAAAAAATATTCTGGCGCAGTTCCGGTGCGATTCCCGGGCCGTTGTCGATGATGTCGATGCGGCATGCAAGTCGATGGCGCCGGGGGCCAATGCTGACTTGCCGAAGAGCCCGTGTTCGAAACGTAATGGTGGGTACTTGCGGTTCATTCTGGTTGCAGGCCTCACTTTCAAATGCCGCCTCCATGGCATTGCGCGCAATGTTGAGAAAGGCCTGGATCAAAAGCTCTTTGTCCCCCGCAAACTCTGGCAGGCTTGGGTCGTAGTCCCGCTGGAACAGCACCCGGCCCTTGCTTTCGGCTTCGAGCAGAGTGCGTACACGCTCAAGAATTTCATGAATGTTGGCCGGGGCCGGTTTCAGTGCCTTGTTGGGGCCAAGCATACGGTCAACAAGGCTGCGTAAGCGATCAGCTTCCTCAATGATAATCTGCGTATATTCCCGCTGACCTGCGCTATGCAGCTCACGGTCAAGCAATTGTGCGGCGCCACGGATTCCGCCAAGTGGATTCTTGATTTCATGCGCCATACCCCGCACCAGAACACGTGTGGTCTCCTGCTGTGCTATGAGGTCTTCTTCCCGGCTTATCCGTAGCAGCCGATCCCGGGGTTGTATCTCAACCAGCAGCCCGGGCGGGTTCTGCTCCAGGCGCGACACAGAGTAGTCCACGGTTCTTCTTGAGCCACTGGCAAGCAGAAATTCGGTTTCCCTGCGGGTGTAAGGATGGCCGGTTTCAGCGGCTTTGCGCAGAGTTCGGGTGGCGATCTCCGAATCAAGGAGAATATCCCCGAAGGTGAGGCCAGCGCTGCGCGCCAGGCTGGTTTCAAAAAGATTCTCGGCTGCCGGGTTCAGGTAGCGGATGATCAGATTGTCCCCCAGTACAACAACCGCTGTGGTGAGGTTATCCAGCATGTTCTTGTAGCTGTTGGTATTGGCTGATGGATGTGCCATAGGCGAATCCTGTTGGTAATGGCTGGCAGAACGGGCAGGGTTTCGGTCAGCTGGCCCTTGAATCCGTAACAACCGCTGTAACAGAACTCAGCAAAAAACGAACCAGATTCTGTGCGTCTGTGGCTGAGCGTGGAGGTAAGGCGTCGGACTCGCTGGCGGGGCTTCGCTGCAACGCATTTCGTTGGGCAATAAAAGCGCAGTCCGGCAGGATTGCGCGATTACCGTTGTTATTGTCGCACTATTTTTGTGCGCGCGCACCATTATGGTGCGAAATGCGGTTCAGTTCAGAACGGAAGGGCGGTGGACGGTGAAGCGAACAGGGTTACCGGTTTTAATCTGCACACCATTGCTGTCGACAATATGTACGCCGGCTTCGTGGGTGCCCCGGAAAACATTGTTAACGGTGATCGAGCCGGATGTGCTCTGGCCTACAGGCTGGCCGTCCAGCGTGACTTCGTACTTATGCCCCGGCTCAAGGGGTGGCGTGCTGCGCATTTCAAAACGCACATCACCACTGCCGCTGTGAAAGGCCTGGTCATTCTCGGGAAAAGTGAAGGAAACGCTCTCATAGACCGAGCCTTCACGTTTCACTTCTTCCCGCAGCTTGTCGGTTTCCCGGACAGTTTGCGGTTTGGGGAGGGTGATGGTTGTAACAGGCTTCAACTTCACCGTCTCTGCGCCTTCCGACGGTTCATCGGAAAAGGTGACGTTGCCTTGTGCGTCCACGTTGCGGTACACCTCCGCAAGAGCTGGCCCTGTGGTCAGAAGTATCAGCGCCGCGGTGATTCCAAGCGTGGGGTTCATAATTTCAGCCTGCAGTGATGTTTTAACCTGATTATCAATGGCAGGGCAGGCCTTTTCAATGTAGCAGGGTGGAGTTGATGATTACATATCGTTAAGAGCTGTGGCGTTGTGTAACGGTTCACATAAAAGCCCCGCCCTGTGAGGCGAGGCTTTCAAAGCCGCTGTTTGTCAGCCCGGCAGTTTCAGCAGAAACCGCCCGGGGCCTTAGCAGGAATAATAAAGCTCGAACTCAACCGGGTGGGTGGTCATGTTGATGCGCTCAACCTCGCCGCGCTTCAGGTCAATGTAGCCCTGAATCATATCTTCGGTAAACACGCCGCCGCGGGTCAGGAACTCATGGTCTTCCGCCAGGCAGTCCAATGCTTCCTGGAGAGTTTCCGCCACTTTAGGGATGCTCAGAGCCTCTTCCTTTGGCAGGTCGTACAGATCCTTATCCATGGCATCGCCCGGGTGAATCTTGTTCTGGATGCCATCGAGGCCGGCCATCAGGAGTGCCGCAAACGCCAGGTAGGGGTTGGCAGCCGGGTCCGGGAAACGTACTTCCACACGGCGAGCTTTCGGGCTGGTTACATAGGGAATGCGGATTGATGCAGAGCGGTTACGGGCAGAATAGGCCAGCATAACCGGTGCCTCGTAGCCCGGCACCAGCCGCTTGTAGCTGTTGGTGGCGGGGTTGGTGAAGGCATTGATGGCCTTGGAGTGCTTGATGATGCCACCAATGTAGAACAGCGCCATTTCGCTCAGTCCGGCATAGCTGTCGCCGGCAAACAGGTTTTTCCCGTCTTTGTTCAGGCTCATGTGTACGTGCATGCCGGAGCCGTTATCGCCTACGACCGGCTTGGGCATAAAGGTGGCGGTTTTTCCGTAGGCGTGGGCCACGTTGTGCACGCAGTATTTCAGGATCTGGACTTCGTCGGCTTTTTTGGTCAGCGTGTTTGGGCCGACTCCGATTTCACACTGGCCCGCGGTGCCCACTTCGTGGTGGTGCACTTCAATGACCAGCCCCATGGATTCCATGGCAGCGCACATGGCGCCCCGCAGGTCGTGCAGGCTGTCTACCGGTGGTACAGGGAAGTAGCCGCCCTTCACACCCGGGCGGTGGCCAATGTTGTTGCGGTCAAAGTCTTCACCGGAAACCCAGGCTGCTTCTTCTGAGTGCAGGGAATACATGGAGCCCTGCATGTCGGTTTTCCACTTTGCCGAATCGAAAACGAAAAACTCTGGCTCAGGGCCAAACAGGGCGCCATCTGCGATGCCGGTGGATTTGAGATACTCCTCGGCGCGGCGGGCAACGGAGCGCGGATCCCGCTCATAGCCCTGCATGGTAGAAGGCTCAACAATGTCGCAGGTAATGTTGATGGTGCTTTCTTCGGTGAAAGGATCAAGAACGGAGCTGCTGTCATCCGGCATCAGAATCATGTCGGATTCGTTGATGCCCTTCCAGCCGGCGATGGAGGAGCCATCGAACATTTTTCCTTCGGTGAAAAAGTCCTCATCCACCTCGGTTGCAGGCATGGTAACGTGCTGTTCTTTACCGCGGCTGTCGGTGAAGCGCAGGTCAATCCATTTGACTTCGTATTCTTTGATCAAATCGGCTGTCTTGGACATATACATGCTCCGTAAGTAATCCCCGTTCTGTGGGCAGATTCAGTGGCTGGGTTCCGGATTGTGCTGTGGGCGGAATTCCGGTCAGTTTTACAGATCTGCGCAGCTTAGCAAAAGCTGTTGGCTCTTACCTTCACATTTCAGCCGGGCAGAGGGCTAAAAACCTTGTGGAAGATTCAAAGCAAGGCGCTTGCCAGTTTTGATCCGACGCGACGGTTAATAAATGAGGGGGCCGATTGTAAGCTGGCTCTGCCCTGGTTTTCAGGGGCGAAGCCTGTGCCTGAAAGGCATAAGTATAAAACGTGCACCAGATTGGTGCGTTGGTGGGCGGTGATGTCTGGCGTTGCGCCAAGCTGGTGCGCTCCGGTGAGCGGATGAAGCTGATTAAGAAATAGGCGTTCTTCTGCATATAAACGGTGCAGAGTTTTCGATATACTGCGCGCCGCTTCATTTTCTCTGCCTGTACCCGGAATGTCTTCCGATGGTTGCGGGCGAGGCGCCGGGCCGCCAGGTTCCGGTAGATGAGTTCATTTTACGGATTTGAGATGGCATGTGCGGGTGTTGCCCGCGAACGACCTTCTCAGGTCATTGAGTGCATGCCGCAGGAATAATTTTGTGATTGAAAAACTTCGTAATATCGCCATCATCGCCCACGTCGACCATGGTAAAACCACGCTCGTAGACAAGCTGCTGCGCCTGTCTGGTACGCTGGATCGCAAAGAGCTCGAGAACGAGCGGGTGATGGACTCCAACGATCAGGAGAAAGAGCGAGGCATTACCATTCTGGCCAAAAACACGGCACTGAAATGGAATGGTTACGATATCAATATCGTAGACACCCCGGGGCACGCGGATTTTGGTGGCGAAGTGGAACGGGTTATGAGTATGGTTGACTGCGTGCTGCTGGTGGTGGATTCCATCGACGGCCCAATGCCCCAAACCCGTTTCGTTACCCAGAAGGCCTTTGCCGCAGGCTTGCGGCCAATTGTCGTGGTAAACAAGGTGGACCGCCCGGGCGCTCGCCCGGACTGGGTTGTGGATCAGGTTTTTGACCTCTTCGACAGCCTTGGAGCCACTGATGAGCAACTGGACTTCCCCATCGTGTATGCCAGTGCATTGAATGGTGTTGCCGGCCTGGATCATGAAAACCTGGCCGACAACATGGACGCCGTATTCCAGGCCATTGTGGACCATGTGCCAGCACCCGATGTGGATCCGGAAGGCCCGTTCCAGATGCAGATCTCCCAGCTGGATTACAGCAGTTTCCTGGGCGTAATCGGTATCGGCCGTATTGCCCGCGGCAAGATCAGAACCAATTCACCGGTGGTTGCCATTGGTGCTGATGGCAAGAAGCGCCAGGGCCGGATCCTGAAGATAATGGGGCATTCCGGCTTGCAGCGCGTGGAAGTGGAGGAAGCTCAGGCGGGCGATATTGTGTGCGTGAGCGGCCTTGACCAGCTTTTCATTTCCGACACCCTGTGCGATATGAACCACATTGAGGCACTGCCACCGCTTTCCGTAGATGAGCCGACGGTTTCCATGACCTTCCAGGTGAACGACTCGCCTTTCTGTGGCCGGGAAGGCAAGTTTGTAACCAGCCGGAACATCAAGGAGCGCCTGGAGAAAGAGCTGCTGCACAACGTTGCCCTTCGCGTTGAAGAAGGCGACTCTGCAGACAAGTTCAAGGTCTCTGGCCGTGGTGAACTTCATCTTTCAGTTCTGATCGAAAACATGCGCCGCGAGAATTTCGAGCTGGCCGTAGGTCGCCCGGAGGTGGTGATCAAGGAAGTGGACGGCGAGAAGCAGGAGCCGTACGAGAACGTTATTGTGGATATTGAAGAGCAGCACCAGGGCCCTCTGATGGAGCAAATGGGTCTGCGCAAAGGCGATCTGACCAACATGGTTCCGGATGGCAAAGGCCGTATGCGCCTGGAATACATCATTCCTGCCCGTGGGCTGATTGGCTTCCGCAACACCTTCCTCACCATGACGTCGGGCACGGGTATTCTCACCTCAACCTTCAGCCATTACGGCCCGATCAAAAGTGGTGATGTTACAAGCCGGCAGAACGGTGTGCTGGTGTCCATGGCCACAGGTACCGCTCTGACCTACTCGCTGGAAACCCTGCAAAGCCGTGGCAAGCTGTTTCTCGATCCCGGGCAGGAAGTCTACGAAGGACAGCTTTGCGGCATACACAGCCGTGAAAACGACCTGGTGGTCAACCCGACCAAGGGCAAGAAGCTTGATAACATGCGTGCTTCCGGCAAGGATGAGGTTATTGGCCTGGTGCCGCCCATCAAGTTTACCCTCGAGCAGGCGCTGGAGTTCATCGATGACGATGAACTGGTTGAAGTAACCCCCAAATCGATTCGCCTGCGCAAAAAGCACCTCACTGAAAACGAGCGTAAGCGCGCGAACAAGAAATAAGCTACACGCTTCGTAAAAAGACCGGCGCTGGCGACAGCCCCGGTCTTTTTTTTGCCCTGCTTTTGGTAAATGAACCGCGGGGCCTGACTAACTCCGCTACAATAGGCCTGAATTCTGCCTGACCAACGGAGCGGCCCATGCTGACCCTTTACCCGGATATCAAACCCTACGCCAAACATCGGCTGGCAGTCGAAGCGCCCCACGAGTTGTATATTGAAGAAAGCGGCAATCCGGACGGGATACCTGTACTTTTTGTGCACGGCGGCCCCGGGGGAGGGTGTGAGGATTACCATCGTCGCTTCTTTGATGCGGAACGCTTTCGCATCATCCTGATGGATCAGCGTGGCGCCGGGCGCTCAACACCCTTGGCCGAGCTTGCAGGCAACAGCACTGACAAGCTGGTTCAGGATATGGAGACCATACGCCGGTTTCTGGGCGTTGACCGGTGGTTGCTGTTCGGTGGAAGCTGGGGCTCGACACTTAGCCTGGTGTACGCCCAGACCCATACCGAGCGCGTGCTGGGGCTGGTGCTGCGCGGAATTTTTCTGTGTCGCCCGCAGGATATTTCCTGGTTTTACCAGGAGGGCGCAAGCCGCGTATTCCCGGATTACTGGCAGGACTACAAGGCGCAGATACCAGAGAGTGAACAGAGCGATATGGTGAGCGCCTATTATCGCCGGTTGACCAGCAGCAACGAACTGGAACAGATCCAGGCTGCAAAAGCCTGGTCAATATGGGAAGGGCGTTGTGCCACGCTGCATCCGAACCCGGCGGTTGTCGAGCATTTCGGTCATCCTCATGTAGCCATTGCGCTGGCGCGAATCGAGTGCCACTACTTTATGAACTCCGCGTTTCTTGAAGAAGACCAGATTGTAAGAAACGCCCACAAACTGCGGGATATACCGGGAGTTATTGTCCATGGGCGTTACGACATGGTTTGCCCCCTGGACAATGCGCTGGCTCTTGCCAGAGCCTGGCCGCAGGCAGATTTACGCATTATTCGTGAAGCCGGGCATTCCGCCTCTGAACCCGCGATTGTGGATGCGCTTATACGGGGTGTTGATGAGGTGGTTGCAAAAGTGGAGAAGAATGCAGGCTGATACTGTTTGCCGGGGTGGGGTTGCGGGAACCTGAGAGCATGGATACACTCTTGCCTGATTTTAATTCTCATTTGGCAGGAATAGGCCGCAAACCAGATGAAAGGGCTTGTCCAGCGGGTGTCAAGAGCAGGCGTTGAGGTGAAGGAACGCGAGATTTCACGTATCGATGCCGGCATTCTTTTGTTGCTGGGTGTAGAACAGGGAGATGGTCAAAGCGAGGCAAAGGAACTGTGCCGGAAAATTCTCACGTACCGCATATTTCCTGATAAAGCCGGGCGCATGAACCTTAGCCTGCTCGACGTGGGCGGAGCCCTGCTTGTTGTGCCCCAGTTTACACTTGCTGCTGATACCTCCTCTGGCACGCGCCCGGGTTTCTCACGTGCCGCAACGCCGGAAGTGGCCGAAGGCCTGTACTCGTATTTTCTGGATCTGGCCCGCGCGAGCCTTGGGGCTGAGAGGGTGGCAGAGGGGTGTTTCGGTGCCCATATGAAGGTGAGCCTGATTAATGACGGACCCGTAACCTTTATGCTCTCAACCCGCTGAGTTTCTGTTTGAGCCCTGTGAGTGCAGGCTCCGACTCTTCTGTGGCGGGCTTTGGCGCACAACAGGCCGTGTGTGCGGGTGAGTAGGGGTTTGTGCCTCTAGCGCCAGGCAGGTTAAAAATGAGACATTAAACATTTGCAAAATATGCTTTGTTGTATTACAACAGGATCATCAGGTAGTGCTTTAAAAGAACTCTGTAAGTAACTGAACTACAATGATCTGACTAAGTGCAGGTCTCAATAACAATAAAAATTACTGTCATGTCACAGAGTTGACATGCAGTGATCCCAAGATTGGAGCCATTCAGCCAGTCTGGGGCACCTTTTAGAAATCGGGGTTTACCCGCTGTTAAAACCTGACATAACTCGCAAAAGGACATACAACATGAAAAAGACACTCATTGCATCCGCAATCGCTGCGGCCACTATTTCTGGCACCGCGCTGGCTCAGGAAAGCAACCTGCCAACGGTTTACGGTAATATTCAGTATGTGCTTACACACACCAACGTAGATGGTGCGGGCTCTGTTGTAGATCACGCTGACAACGGCACCACTTTGGGTGTAAAGCACGATCATGAAATCGCTCCGGGCATTACCGGCTTCCTGAAACTGGAGCTGGAAGGCATCAACGCCAATAATAAAGCCGATAGCAGTGGTATCGACGGTCTGGACGAGGCCTACATTGGTGTGAGAGGCGACGCGTTTGGCCAGGTGTGGGTTGGTTCCGACGATTCCATGTACGAAGAAGCCATTGACGAGATCTACAACTTTTATGAAGTGGGCTCCAACATTGGTGGCAACTACGACACCGGTGAAGGCGATCTGATTCAGTACCTGTCTCCATCCTTCGGTGGCCTGAGGCTGGGTGCGGCGGTTCAGGTGAACGGTGACTCCACACCGGGTGGCAAGTCCTACCCGTACCAGTTGGCGGCAATGTACGAGGTTGATGCGCTGGAGCTGGCGTTCGCCATGGACTCCAACGACGGTTCTACCAAGTATTCAGACAATGCTCTGAGAACTCCGAAGAACAACGAAAACACCTACGGTATGCGTGCCAGCTATAACCTGGACGACCTGCGTCTGACGGCTTCTTTCGAGACCCGCAAAGATGTAGCTGATGTGTTTGGTGTGATGGGTGTATATACCCTGGGCGCAAACCAGTTCGCTCTGTCTTACCAGCTGCGTGACAACGACGTTTCTGGCGACAAAGACGATACCGTTGCGCTGCAGGCCCTGCACAACCTGTCTGACAACATGTACGTCTACGTTGAAGGCTATCTGTCCAATGCGGACAAGGCGACTGAGTACAAGCTGGAAGGCAAGTCAGGTGACGAGCGTTCCATCGCAGCAGTTGGCGCTGTCTACTACTTCTGATCAGCTAACCAGCTAGTCAGTTAGTTTAGTATTGAAAACCGGTGGCCTCAGGGTCGCCGGTTTTTGCATTTTTGGATTCCGGAATTTACAGGTATGGCAAGCATGGCGGAAGAGCTGGAAATAAAACTCAGTCTTGAGCCCGACATTCTGGTGCAAGCTCACAGCTGGCTGTCAGCTCAGCCAGAAGCTGAAGAAGGGAGCACGAAATCTCTTATAAACTGCTACTACGACACGCCAGGGGCAGAGCTCAATCAACAGCACGCGGCCCTGCGTGTTCGTCAGGCGGGTGATCAGTACATACAGACACTTAAAACCCGTGGTGATTTCGTGGATGGAGCCCACCGTCGGCAGGAATGGGAGTGGCCAGTTACAGGGCCTACGCTATCGCCGGGTTTGCTGGCGGATACACCATTGGGAGAACGCGTAAACCTGGCCCGCCTTACATCGGTTTTCGAAACCAATTTCACGCGCCAGGTCATCATGCTGGACGATGGTGAAGCGGTGATTGAATGTGCTCTGGACGATGGGTTTATTGCCGCGGGCGGTCAGCAAAAACCGCTTCACGAAGTTGAATTCGAGCTGGTATCCGGTGATCCGAAACGCTTGCTTGTCTGGGCTCAAAGGCTTGCCCGGGCGTGCCCGGTGTTTCTGAACCTGGTCAGCAAGGCGGAACAGGGGTATCAACTTGCGGGGCTTGCCGTTTCAGAGCTCACGGCTGCTGAAAATACCGGTACGAAAGCCAACGGAGAGGATGACCTTGATCGTTTTTTAAAGCGGCTTAGCAACGCCTGGCTGGAGCAGGGGCGTGTGTCGCTTGAGGGGCTGGATATTCAGGTACTCGCTGCCCAGGCGGAAGCTTATGGGTTAGGCCAGGCCTTTGCCGAAGTAATTGACGCCCTGGCGGAAAGGCAGCCGGTGCAAGCGCTGCTGGGCAAACCGGAACTCGGTCAGTGCCAGCTTGGCTTACTGGCATACCGGGCCGGCCTTTCCCTAAGCGCCTAAAATGGTCTTGGCGATGCTGAAGTAAATCAACACGCCGCTTACATCGGCAATGGTTGTAATAAGTGGAATGCTTGCAGCTGCCGGGTCAATGCCCAGCCTGTTGAGCAGCAGTGGCAGCAAGATGCCTATAAGCCCGCCGGCAAGCACAACTGCGATCATGGTTATGGCCACGGTTGTGGCTATGGCTATCTCTGTACGGAACATGCCGACAGTCCACACAGTCAGGGCCATGGTCAGGCCAAGGGCTGTTGCGACCAGCAGCTCTTTGCTGAACAGCCGCAGCCAATCGCGGTTTACCACATCGCCCGTGGCAATGCCGCGCACAACCAGCGTGGCAGACTGGGCACCCGCGTTGCCGGCGCTGGCAACCAGAAGCGGCATGAAAAACAGCAGGGCCAGGTGGGCGCCGATAATGTCCTCAAAATGCGCTATGCCAGCGCCGGTAAAAATGTTGGCGAACACCAGAATCACCAACCACTGAATACGGGAGCGGTACAGCGAGAACGGAGAAGCGGTGGTAATCCCGGTGTCAAGGTTGCTGACCGTGCCGCCCTTGTGGATATCCTCTGTTGCCTCTGCCTCAATCACGTCCATGGCGTCGTCGTAGGTGATAATACCCGCCAACCGGTTTTGTTCGTCCAGCACGGGAAGCGCCAGAAGGTCATATTTGGCAATCAGCCGGGCAACGTCATCCTGGGGCGTGTCGGTATGGGTGGATACCAGGCCTGTGGCCAGCAGGGAATCAATAACCGTGTCTGGTTTGGCGACAATCAGGCGGCGCAGGGATACCACACCAATCAACACCCTATTCTCGTCAATCACATACGACTGGTAGATGGTTTCCTTGTTTTCGGCTGTTTTGCGCAGAATCTCAATCGCTTCGCTTGCCGTGATGCCGGATTCAAACACCGCGTAGTCGGTGCTCATCAGTGCGCCAGCCGTGCCTTCGGGGTAGGCCAGAAGCGCGGTCAGGTCTTTGCGGTCTTCGTCGTCAAGTGTCTTGATGAGTTGTTGCTGGCGGGATTCATCCAGCAGGCTATAGAAGTCGGCCCGGTCATCGGATGGCATTTGGGCGACCAGCAGCGCGAGCTCATCCAGTGGTGTTGCCTGTGTCAGGAGCAGTTGCGTGTCCTGACTGGTGTAGCCCAGCACCTTCGCCCGCAGGGCAAGAGGCAGGCTCCGGTACAGGGTCTCTCCTGTTTCGGCATCGAGATTCTGTTCGATAAACCCGGCAAGATCGGCGGCATTAAACAGGTTGGCTGCATCAACAACGGATTGGGGCTGGCCGGATGCAAGGGCATCCACCAGCGGCTGGTAGGTTACGGAATCCATAAACAATGCCCGGTGGAGACTGTTCAGTGAGCAGTGGAGGCTGAAGAATCCGCTATGGTCGCATCTTCCTGAAGGTTTCGCCATTTCTCGAGGAAAACGCGATACCGTTCCAGGGCATCCTGCACCACCGAAAGATCCGGCGTTTCGCTTGACTTGACCAGAACAATGAGGCCTTTGCCTTCAATCTCGTGGGTTACCGGCGGATGGCAGATAACTTCGTCGTTATGGTCGATGTAGGCCAGCGCAGTGCCAATGCCATGGCGGATCAGGGCGCTTACTATGTCAGCCCAGTTGAGGTCGTCAAGCTCCAGATCGTAGCGGTGAGGGTGGTCCTGCTCGTAATTGAACATGTCTTCCAGCACTTTTTCCGAGCCAGGTGCAACCACCGAACGCACCATGATCTCAGGGTAGGTGCGAACCGGGCGTATGACCGCACGCACGCCAAGCTCCTTGAAGCGGCTGCGGTTTGCGTCGGTAACGCACTCCACTGTGGTTTTCTGGCCCAGATTAAGTTCGCTAAGGCGGTGGGATATGTCGAAGGTGAGGCTGTCTGAGTGGGGGTCAGATTCGTCACTGGCCAGTACGACAATATGCCTGGCGCTGCCAGCATGCACTGCCGTGAGCGCCGCAGGATCGAATCCCGACCCGTGGAAGTGCACGATACCGAGATCGGATAATTCCGCCGGCAGGCCGCTGGGAAATTCCCTGGTAAGCAGCATGATCGGAATGGTTTCGTAACCCTCCACTGCGCGGATCTGCGTTGCAAAGCGCATAAAGTAGGTCACGCCGCCGTGCTGGGGCGTGTTGATAATGACAATATGGTTGTTCATTTTGTATATCCAGCGTCCGGTGATAATGCGTTCCCGGCGGTAGAACCGGTACTCGATAAAATCACTGACAATCAGGGTCAGCAAAGTAATGGCTCCCACGAACATCAGCAAAATGGTGCTGATCCGGCCGATGTAGGTGACGGGGGCGAAGTCACCGTAGCCTACCGTGGCGATGGTGGTCATAGACATCCACAGAGACTCGAACAGAGTCAGGTCTTCAACCGCCCAGATAATCAGTATCTGGGCAGTCAGCAAGGCCAGGAGAATTACGAACAGGCGCTTTACCCGCTTGCGAATGAGCCCACCCATGGGGATCTGGCTTTTCTCATGCTCTGCATTAAGGGGAAAGCGGTTTCTCAGCATCCGGCGTCGGCCTGTTCAGTCTCGGGTAAGTTCGTTATACAGTAACGGAAATATAACAGAGAGACAGGGGTTTGCATTATGTCCGAGCCATGGAGTTGCCTTCCGTCGCCGTTGGCAGACGACGTAGCTGCCAGTTGGGAATCGGTTTTCCCGGAAGGTTTGCCAGGCTGGCTGCTGGACGATACAGGTCTCTCGGCTGAAATTATTGCCCGGGCCATGGCCCGCAGCCTGTTTCTGCGCCAGACCCTTGAGCGGCACCCGGAGCAGGTGCAAGCCCTGCTGGAATCCCGGATGCTGGGTGAACCGACTACCCCGGAATATCTTCAGGAACGCTGGAACGAATATCTGTGTGAAGTGGCCGATGAGCCGGGCCTGCATTCAGCTTTGCGGCAGTTCCGCCGGGAAACGCAGTTTCGAATTATCTGGCGGGATCTGATGCGCTGGGCCGACCTTCATGAAACCATGGCAGCGACCAGTACGTTTGCTGAAGTATGCATCCAGGGGGCGCTGGATTGGCTGCATGAAACCGCCTGCGAGCAGTACGGCACGCCCTGGGGAGTGGACCCGGTGTCGGGTTCGGAGGCGCCGCAGTCGTTGATTGTGATCGGCATGGGCAAACTGGGTGGGTGTGAGCTGAACGTTTCATCGGATATCGATCTGATTTTCGCTTTTCCCTCCAAAGGTGAAACCCGGGGAGGCCACCGTTCACTGGATAACCAGCAGTTTTTTATCCGGTTGGGGCAGCGCCTGATCCAGGCCCTGGACCAGATCACTGCCGATGGCTTCGTGTTTCGTGTTGATATGCGCCTGCGCCCATACGGGCAAAGTGGCGCCCTTGCCCTGAGCTTTGCCGCACTTGAGACCTACTACCAGGACCAGGGCCGGGACTGGGAGCGCTATGCCATGGTCAAGTCACGGGTGGTGGCAGGCGATCGCAAGGCCGGCCAGGTGCTGATGGAAAACCTGAGGCCGTTTGTGTATCGCAGATACATTGATTTCAGTGCCTTCGAGTCGTTGCGCAGCATGAAGGCAATGATCAGCCGCGAAGTGCGCAGGCAGGGGCTTGAGAACAACATCAAGCTGGGATCCGGCGGCATCCGGGAAATCGAGTTCGTGGTTCAGGCATTCCAGCTTATCCGTGGGGGTCGCGACAGAGAGCTGCAGCAGCGCGAGTTGTTGGTGATTCTGAATGAGCTGGAGGCACTTGAGCTACTGCCATCGAAGGTGGTCAATGAACTCCGCGAGGCTTATGTCTTTCTGCGCAACCTCGAGCACGCGCTGCAAGGCATGGAAGACAAGCAGACCCAGCTGTTACCCGAGGACGAACTCTCCCGGGCGCGCGTTGCCCTGATTATGGGCTTTGAGGACTGGCAGGCCTGCCATGCAGTACTTGAGCAACATCGTGAAAAGGTGGCAACGCACTTTGCCAACATCATTGCCACGGAAGAAGATGAAGAGAACGGGCAGTCGTCTCTGGATGAGGGCTGGTTCGAACTGTGGCTGGCGGAGGTTGACGAAGTTTCGGATACGCAGTGGCTGGAGAAGCATGGCTACGAAGACCCTGCAGGCAGCCTGGCCCTGTTGGCCAGCCTGCGTGACAGCCGTACCGTTCAGACCATGCAGACCCAGGGGCGTAAACGGCTGAACCAGTTCATGCCGGTGCTGCTGCAAGCACTGACCGAGGTGGAGAAGCCATCCGAAACCCTGTCCCGCGTGTTGCAACTGGTTGAAGCGATTTTGCGCCGAACTGCGTACATGCTGCTGTTGCTGGAAAACCCCGGTGCCCGGACCCAACTGGTAAGCCTGTGCAGTGAAAGCCCCTGGATTGCCCGGCAACTGGCTGAAACGCCGCTGCTGCTGGATGAATTGCTGAATGCCGAGAGTCTTTACCATCCACCTGCAAAGGACGAGCTCCAGGATGATTTGCGACAGCAGATGCTCCGGATTTCCTATGATGATCTGGAAAACCAGATGGAGTTTCTGCGTCACTTCAAAAAGGCACATACGCTGCGGGTGGCGGCTTCCGAATTGAAGGGAACCCTGCCGCTGATGAAAGTGAGCGATTACCTGACCTGGATTGCCGAAGTGGTCCTTGATCACGTTATCGACGTGGCATTTGCCAATCTGGTGGCGCGGCATGGTTACCCCGGGCGCGCAGACGGTGCTGCCAACGAGACGGATTTCGCCATTATCGGTTATGGAAAACTGGGAGGAATCGAGCTTGGCTACACTTCGGATCTCGACCTGGTGTTTGTTCATGGTGCGGACCCGGAGCTGGTCACCGATGGTGACAAACCGATTGATAACGCGGTTTTCTACACCCGCCTGGGGCAACGCATTGTGCATATCCTTAATGCCCAGACGCCTTCGGGGCAGTTGTATGAAGTGGATATGCGATTGCGGCCATCCGGTAATTCAGGGTTACTGGTAAGCACGCTGCAGGCGTTTCGGAAATACCAGCTTAACGATGCCTGGACCTGGGAGCACCAGGCTCTGGCCCGGGCCCGGGGTGTGGCAGGTTCACGCGACACTCTGGCGGCGTTTGAAGCCGTCCGTCATGACATCCTGTGCCAGAGCCGCGACAGGGAAAAACTGCGCCAGGACGTGCTGGAAATGCGTGAAAAAATGCGGGCAAATCTTGGTACAACGGAAAGTCGCAAAGACGAGGTTTTCCACATCAAGCATGACACCGGCGGTATCGTGGATATGGAATTCATGGTGCAGTACCTGATGCTGGCCTGGAGTAACGCGTACCCGGAACTCACAAAGTGGTCCGATAATATCCGCCAGATGGAAGAACTCGGCAGGGCCGGGGTACTGCCTGTGGAAGATGCGGAGAAACTGAGGGAAGCCTACATCGCATTGCGCTCGAGCATCCATCGCCGGGCACTGCAGAACCTCAACAGCCAGGTTGCGGCTGACGCATTTGTTGAGGAACGAAAGTACATCTGGTCGGTCTGGCAGAAAATCATGTCCGGCTAGTGCGCCGGGTGTCGTCACATCAAAATTTCCTGCTAGAATGCGAGACGGAATATGAGACCCCCAAAACCGGTTTTTTTAGGAGCAACGAAGCATGTCGATGGCTGATCGCGATGGCGTTATCTGGCTGGATGGTGAAATGGTTCCCTGGCGCGAGGCCAAAACCCACGTTCTGACCCATACCCTGCACTACGGCCTCGGCTGTTTTGAAGGGGTGCGCGCCTACAGTACTGCGAACGGCCCGGCTATTTTTCGCCTGCAAGACCATACGGACCGCCTGTTCCGCTCTGCCCACATCCTGAATATGAAAATGCCGTTCAGCAAAGAGGAACTGAATGACGCCCAGTGTGCGGCGGTTCGTGAGAATAACCTGGACGAAGCTTATCTACGCCCGATGGCCTTCCTGGGTTCCGAAGGAATGGGGCTGCGTGCAGATAACCTGAAAGTTCACGTGATGGTTGCCGCCTGGAGCTGGCCTTCCTACATGGCGCCGGAAGCCAAGGAAATCGGCATCAAGGTGCGTACCTCCTCGTACACGCGCCACCATGTGAATATCACCATGTGCAAAGCCAAGGCAAACGGCAATTACATCAACTCCATGCTGGCGCTGAACGAAGCCATCGCCAGTGGATGTGAGGAAGCCCTGTTGCTGGATAACGAAGGTTATGTGGCTGAAGGCTCTGGCGAAAACATCTTCATTATGCGGAACGGGGTTCTGCATACACCTGAGCTGACATCCTGCCTGGAAGGCATTACCCGCCAGACCATTCTGGATTTTGCGGCAGAGCTGAACATTCCCGTCAAAGAACGCCGTATTACCCGCGATGAGGTCTATGTGGCAGATGAGGCATTCTTTACCGGCACCGCCGCCGAAGTGCTGCCCATTCGCGAGCTGGATGGCCGTGCTATCGGCGCCGGCAAGCGGGGGCCGGTAACCGAGAAGTTGCAAGCCATGTATTTTGATGCGGTTAAGGGGAAGTTGCCGCAGCATGGGGATTGGTTGACGCACATCAGCAAGTAAAAATATCCCCGAAATAGCTGGCGCGGGAGCCCTTTACCGGAAGAGTCAGAGTTCTGATAGGTTGAATTTCGCAGGGTGTTGTTAATTACTCCACGCAAATTGGAGGTGGTGTGGCAGGAGTTGTTCAAGGCCAGAATCCCGGGTCGCAATACCTTGTGTGTGAGGACTATCTTCCGCATTTCAGTCCGTGCTGGTTTTCGGCCTCGTTCTGGGGTGCTTCAATAGAGCCCGTAACAAGTGGAGGCAGAGGCAGCGCTTGGCTTATCAGCGACGATGGTCGCAGTTGGGTGTTGCGCCACTATTTACGGGGTGGGGCAATGTCACGGTTGAATGCAGATCGGTTTCTTTTCGTTGGCACCAGCCGCGTGCGCTCATTTAATGAACTCCGGCTGCTGGAGGACCTTACTCGCGAAGGGCTCCCCGTGCCAGAGCCTATCGCGGCGTCCTGTATTCAGGTTGGTCTGTCTTACAGAGCGTCTATTCTGATCAAACGAATCCCCGGTGTTACCACGATGGGGGATCGTTTTTTCGACCTCACAGCTTCGGAGTTAAGAAAAATCGGCTCCGTAGTCCGCAGTTTTCATAACCACGGTGTTTACCACTCCGACTTAAACTGTTTCAACATTCTTATTGGTGACGATGACATTTATCTCATTGATTTCGATAAGTGCCGGCGTTACCAATCCTCACCACAAAATGCCACCTGGAAGACAAAGAATCTTGAACGCCTGAAAAGATCAATTGACAAAATCTGCACGCCCGACTCGTCTGAAGATATTCCTGCCAGGTGGCAAAGCCTGCTTGAGGGTTATCGAGCAGATTAAACCGACCAGTACATGCACTCGCAAATGATTTTTATCAACCCTCTGACAAGAAGGGGCTCCTCATGATTTGCCAATCCAGGGCCAGGTTTGCCGCTGGCGCAGGTACGGCTGTTGCGGCTGTGCCACTCGTCTACATACTGAGCCTTATGTGGTGGATTCCTGATGGGGCAAAATATGTCCCGGGTATCGTGGGTGGCGCAATATTGATCTACGGTGTCTTTTGGAGGTTGCCGGAGCGGGACCAGGACCTGAAGCGCAAGCAGTGGCAGTTTTTATTGGCAACCTGGACGTTCGTTTTTGTCAGTGCACCAAGCTATCTGCTTAACGATGGGAGTTGGTCAGAGCTCAGGGCGTTGCTGGTGATGGCTGTTTATATTTCCTTTTTTCGCGGTGTCCGGTTCAGCAGTGCGTTCTTCAAGGCCCTTCTTCTGATCTGTGCCGCTGGCTTCATTACACTGACATTCTACCAATACAGTCAGGCAGGCGGTCGGGTAGGCGGGTTTATCAATCCCATACCATATTCCACGGCGGTGGGTGCAGTTGTGTTGGTGCTTCTTGCCAGGTTGCTGTTTGCCAGGAATAACATATTGCAGCGGGCTATATTCGGGGTGATGTTTGTGGCTCTGGTTGCGGCTTTGTTGATGACCAAAACCCGCGGAGTTGTCGGGCCCGTTTTTGTGATCAGTGCCGTGCTGTTTCTTGCGCTCTTGATGCGGAACGAGCGTCACCGGTTCCTGAAATCCCTGATCGTTATCGCTGTATTGGCGAGTGCCGCAATGGTTGCAGGAAAAACGCTTCTGACGGATCGCCTGAACCAGACTGTTCACGAGTACGAAGCGCTTTCCCAAGATAACTACGACGGTTCTTTTGGCGTTCGTCTGCAGCTATGGGTGGCCTCTGGTGAGCTCATTGCCCGTAAACCTGTGATGGGACACGGTGACGGCTACCGCGGTGCTCTGGAGGAGCTTCACCGCACCGGTAACCTGAAAGAAAGTCTTTACCGGTTCGAAGCCAATCACTTCCACAATCAGTTCATAGACACCACGGTAAAAAAGGGCCTGATTGGCGGGCTGGCTCTGGTATTACTTCTGGTTGCGGCAGCCAGGATGTTTTATCTGGCTCCTTGCACTGCCTGGCAAAGGTACGGTGGGCTGTCGGTGGTGTTGCTCTATGCAGGAGCGTCGCTCACCGATGTTCCCTTACTCCACACCCATACAATATTTCTGTTCTTTGGCCTTTGTTTTATTCTTGGCTCCGTCAGCAGCAATCAAGACGACAAGAGGATGGGGCTATAAGTGCCAAGGCTCCGCATAAAAATGTTGCCAAAGATTGATGCAGCGGCCAAAGCCTGTGTAGCACGAGAGTGCTCAGGATTGAGCCTGGTAAGTGCGGGTGTCATATCAATTTCCTGAATTTCCGCTTCCACTTGAGTAATTTTAGTCGGGTTTCAATGCGTGTGGGGAAAACGTGCCACATTCGCGTCAGCCAAAGTTTAATCAGTGAGAGCTGAATACGATTAATCTTACTGTTGGCTGTGCAGTGCTTTTTATAGGCGTTAATCCATTCAGTATGCTGCCACTGGGCACATTGCCCTTTGGTTCTCGAAATTCGGGCTTCGCCCAGAAATTTCTGGCAAAGACCAAGCCCTAGCTGTTCTGGCGATGCGATGACAAGGTTGTTGGCAAAGCAAATATCTGAGTTGACTAGCGCCCCGTTGGAGGTATCCAGCAGCCCCTTGATGGCAATTGATGGATTGAATTTTTGTAAAGCGGATAGCCAGAACATTTGTGTGCAATCAATAGGAAAATCACCTTTCACAGAGGCCTCATTCTGTTGCTCGGGATTTGTGGCATTTTTATAAAGAGGCAAATCCCAGATAGAGAGCAGATCTTCAGTTAAGCCAAAATAGAAAAAGTCACTCAGATGATAGGCTACGGGATAACCTTTTGCGTATTTCCTTGTGAAAACATTACTAACGACGACTCGTTGTTGCAGGTACTTGTGTTTTTCAGATCTTTCGGTGTAAGCATATTGCAGCTTTACAAAGTGATTGCCCGTAAGATAATTGTCGCTACGGAGCTTAACTGCATAGGGTGTTTTAACCTTTTTCAGCCCCTCACGGCTAGACACAATTTGCCGGTTATTATTGAAGCGCTGAGGGCTTCCATCGAGCTTGAAGTAGCGAATGTTTGGGCCTGGGTCTGCACAAATAACCAGTTCGTCGAAATCAAGGCCGGTAAGATCCTGTCCCTCCCAGGTTGATAAGATTATCTTACTGCCGGGAAGATGTTCACGGATTGATTTAAGACACTTTTCAGTGATGCCTGGTTCTTGTGGACGATCCTGAAAGGTCTGAACGGGCCCTTGCACCACTACGGTTATATCTTTGAAGCGGTTCAATGTGTATTTCCTTTCAGCCGTTCACCAAGCTCAATATAACGCCTGGCAACCCGTCGGTGGTCGAGAAACCCGATATTTTCCGAGCTTACCGCGGGAGGGTTCTCTAGTATATCGTCGATGGCGCTGGCAAGCGCATCCACATTTCCCCTGGGAACGATCCAGCGACAGAGATCGCCACGCAATAATTCGTAGGAGCCTCCCGCATCGGTAGCCACTACCGGTGTGCCCGCAGTAATGCTTTCGACAATCACCGTTGGTAGGCCTTCAACATCTGAGCTGGATACGTATAGCTTTGCATGGTGAAATGCAGGCAATATGTTTGCGCAAAACCCGGCAAAGATGACATCTCCAGATATACCCAATTCCCTGGCTAGTTGTTTAAGAGCGCTCAGACGTTTTCCCTCCCCGAATATGACCAGAGGATACTGCCTCCGAGTTTTGGCGTATGCCTTCAGGAGAATGTCAAAGCGCTTGGTTCTGTCCGGTCGCCCTGCAGCCATGATATAGGACTGGGGCAGTTGTTCAGGAGGTGGTTGGCGCATTTCCCGGCGCAGCCTGTCAAAGTCAAAGCCGTTATGAATGACTTCAATGCTTTCAGGCGTAGCACCCACTTTATTTAGCATGTCTTTCTTTACGTCTTCAGACACTGTTAACAGTTTTTTGTGGCTGTAAATTTTTTTGTATAACCATCCGTAAAATTTTTTTCTTACGCCAGTGTACCGGCTTATAAGGTTCTCGTATTTACAGCTGTGAACCACGATGTAGTGGTTATTGCTGCAGGCGTGCATGGGTATGCAGCTTTGACCCTGATAAAAGATGACATCATAGTTATCCATTCCTATCTGCCGCCGCAGTTGTCGTACAAAAAAAGAACTGAATATGTAATAATAGAAATGTTTGCCGAGGATTGCGATAAAGATTTTTGAAAACAGTTTGGAGAATCTGCTCTCTTTATTAAGCCCGATAATTTTCAGGTATTTGTCATTGCTGTCGAGAGTTCCGGGCTTTTCCCAGAAAATAAAGTCGACAGAGTGACCCTGTCTCTCAATTTCCTGGGCGACATCGTGAGTGACTCTGTAAAGCGACTGCTGATAGGTAGAGCCGCCCAAAACGAAAGCAAATCTCATATTAATTCCGGCTTGTGTCTGGTCTCTTGGAAAGGAACTGCCGATATTCATCCGGCGTGCCACAAAATATAATGTCCCTGTCAGGTATTAACGAATAAAAGATTTCACGGCCATTGGTTATCAGGTAGTTGTAAAGTGGAGCTATATATAATTCCCCTTTGGCCCACTCGCTGCGGGGCCGGCTTTGGTATTCCTCAAAGCTCTCGATAAAGTCAAGCGCATGTGTGAAGTGGTAGAGCCCGTCGCTGCACAGGTTTGAAATGGGCTTTTTCTCAGCGGTTTCAGCAACGCGTTGGGAATCGCTGCTCATCGGACGTGCAAAAGACCAGTTGCTTCCCTTGCCTTCAAATACTTCCAAAAAACCATCGCCAATCAGAGAAGGTTCCGGAAACTCGAAACCAGGGCGAAAGGTATCGATATTGAATATTGTTATCGGTCCATTCTCAATTTTAAGCTTTTTCAGAGCCAGGTAAACGGTCTCTGCCTGGCCTCGAGTTTCATTCTCAAGTATGACGATTCGAAACTTTGCTATACCTAGCGCCTCGGCACTGTTTTTTACAAAATCAGGGGTGTTAAAGACATCCCGAACAATGAAGACGAACGGAACGTTCGAAAAGTAGCGCTCAAAGCTTCGTACTGAGTGCTCAAACAATGTGCGATCATGAGCCTCAAGCATATATTTGGGTTTGTTATACCCCGCTTCGAAAAAACGCGAGCTGAGGCCCGCCATGGGAATGATTATCATGAAGCTGTGCTTTCCAGTAATAGTGTATAAAGCCTGAATGCGTTCGCCAGAAGTGCATCCTGCCTCGCCGGTTGATCTGCGTGTAATGGCAGCATCGATAAAAACAGATGGATCTGCATGGCGTACATTTCGGCAGCGGTTAAGCCGAAGTGCTTTTCAATCAGCTTGAGAAACAGTCGCTGGATCGAGTCCACCTTTTCAAAATGCGGGATGCTGAGCAGCAACTGATTATCCGTGACCACAAGCTCATGCGTACCGGCAATGATCCAGTCGTACAGGCCCAGAACCGAGTGGGAGAGCTTGGCGATGTCGTAGCGGATATCGCCATAGATGCTGAACTGGTTATCAGTGGTGATGCCCCTGGGATCAATCACTTTAATTCTGTCGGTGCGAAAGTCGTAGAGTATGTTGCTAAAGCAGAAATCACCGTGCATCAATGTGGCCGTGGGGTCCTTCGCCGGCAAGTAGGGGATGCTCTTTTGGATGAGCTCAGTAATTGTCAGTTCGAGACATTCCTGAGCCCCGGGGCCTGAATACACATACGGTTTTTCAGGCGATATGCCCCGTTCTGCGCAAAAAGTCGTCACCCTGCTGCGGGTTTTGCTTTGTAAGAGTTCCTCGATAGATGAGTAGGGCTTATCACGCTCTGCTGGATATCTCTGGCAGTCCTTGAGAAAAATCACACATTGGCGCAGGATTTTTTTCCAGATCAGCGGGGGCAGGTCGGCAAATACATACAGCTCGTTAAGCGCTGTGTGGTGCAGGTATTCCAGGCGATAGGTCAGATAGTCTTCGCCTTTCTCCGAGGTGTCGGCGCCGAGAAATTGCGGGGTATACTGCCGCATCATGGGTGGAAGGTTCTCGAACCACTGGGCTTCACCGGCAATTTTTGCGCAGTGGGAGCCCGATTTTTCAATCCAGCGCCGTGTAATGGTCAGGTCGTTGAAAATACGCTGGGTGGTGAACGTCGATTTGGAATGGTAGTAGGTATTGGCGTGACCAAAGTCAAGCCAGTTGCCGACATTAACGGTTTTCAGCCCCTGTGCCTTGTTGTAGCGCGACAGGCCATTCAGAAAGCTCCAGTTGGACTGGGTGATGCAACGGATCAGTAACCGGGGGCTGCTAAAGTTGAAGTAGCCTGTTACAACGCTGTATTTCTCAAGTTCAGGCGTTTCATTACTGCTCACCAGCCAGTTATCGTCGTCTTCAGTCACCACGGCCCAGTCATAGTTATCGTCTACTTTGGCGGTAGCGATGATATCCGTGCCCTCCGGCACGGGGTCGATAAGCGTATCACCGAACAGCACTTGCAGAGGGGTGTCCAGTGGCTGTTCGGTCAGGTTCAGTGAAGCAACGAGCGACGCCCCGAGGCTGAGACCATCCGGAACGGAAAGCACTGTTATGCCGTGCTGATCCAGCCAGGATTGGTCGTGCTCATCAACCATGAACGATTCTGGCAAAGACAGGAACGTCGGGACTCCCCGGGGCGCACATTTGATCTGATGCTGAAACAGGCGCCGGTTACCCAGAGGTAAAAAGCTCGGGGGTAATGCGCCGAATTCAGAGCGGAGTTCCTGGCTTACATAATCAGCCGACATAATCAGGAACATGAGTGTTTCTCGCGCTCAATCAGTTGCTGAATTTCTTCCGGTGACAGCCGGGTGAATTCCGATGGGCGTACGGCACGGTCGTCAACGTAAAAACCGTCGAAACCACACCAGGGTTTGCCAACGTGGATTTCATCGTAAGGCACCTGATGCCTCGTTAGCCATTCGGTAATGACCGGCAGAGTATGTATGTTGATTTTCCCGACGTTGCCCTCGTAGGTGCGCATGTTCCGGGCAGTCTGGATTATGATCTCATAGCCCATTGCTTTATAGCGCCGGAGGGTTTCAATTACCTCGGTATTAGGCGATACCTCCCGGTAATCTGAAGTATTGCCAAGCGTAATAGTCCCATCAAGATCAACAACTAGTTTTTTCACGGTTTACCCAACTCTGCTTGCAAATCAGTTTTGATATCACTGGCATATAGCCCGTGTGGCCTCCCGGATTGACTGCCAGACACTATCTGCGGTATCCAGGTCTGCGGGCGACAAGGCATGCCCTGACATTACCAGAACTTTTTTACCAATCCCTGCTGCGGATGCGGCTTCCATATCTGCGCGTTTATCCCCGATCATGATGCAATCTTCCGCTGTCAGCCCATAGTCGTTCAGGCCGGCGATAATCATTCCTGGCATGGGTTTGCGGCAATAGCAATCGCGCTCATCAGCGTTGCCGTAATCGGGGTGGTGCGGGCAGTGGTATACATGGGTCAGGGGGGCGCCTTCGCGGGCAAAGCGATCTTTCATCCACTCCGTCAGTTTCCGGAAATCCTGTTCTGTATATTTGCCACGGGCAATACCTGATTGATTGGTAACAACAATAAGAAGGTAGCCAAGAGCATGAAGGTGCCTGCAGGCGTCGAAAACACCCTCGATAAACTCGAATTCTCCGGGCCGGTATACGTAGCCATGATCCACGTTGATAACACCATCCCGGTCCAGAAATACAGCTTTACGGCTCATTTCGCTTGCCCTCTGGTCAGGCGGTCAAACATGTCACACACCTGTTGCACGGAGATGTGGCTCATCAGGTCATCACCTTTCAGGCGTCGGCCCCAGGGCGCATTTGGCGCATCGCTGCCGAGTTTTTCTCGCAGTAACGGTGTGTACGCATCAATGGTGTTTTGCTGCTGGCCATAAGGCCCGGTTCTCGCGGGGTTGCTGTGGGCATACAGGCCGATGACAGGTGTACCGGCAGCAACCGCCATATGAATGGGGCCGGTATCCGGGGCAATAACAAGGCTGACGTTTTTAATCAGTGCAAAAAGCTGCTTGAGTGATGATTTGCCAACCAGGTTGTGTACAGGGGCGTCGCACAGGCTTGCCACACGGTTAGCCAGTTCCACCTCCGGATGTGCAGGCCCGCCACAAAGGTACACAGAAAAACCTTTGGAGTGGGCATGGTTTACGACCTGTGCATAGCGTTCCGGCAGCCAGTTTCGTTCCTGCGCTGAGGCAGCAGGCACCAGGACCACATGTTTTTTGGAGTCACTGTCGAGCTGCGCGCGCGCCCAGAGTTCATCGTCAGGTGCCACCGGAATGTTCCATTGAGGTGGTGTCAGGGGGATATCCAGTGCGGTCAGAAACTGCCGGAAGGTATCCAGCACATGAGGCTTGGTCGCCGGCGCTATACGCTCATTGATAAACAGACTGTGCAGCTCTTTGCTTCGGGCCTTGTCATAGCCAATACGCCGCTTTGCGGAAATGCACAGGCTTGCAACATTTGCCCGGAATGCCAGCTGCATGAGCAGGAGTACATCGAAAGTGCGCCCGGCAAGATCCTGGCGGAGCTTTCGATAGGCAGAGAGCCCGGCGTTCTTGTCAAAGACGACCAGTTCAATTCCCGGTAACCCGTTCAACAGCGCGGCTTCGGTTTTACCGATAATCCAGGTTATGCGCGCATCCGGATAGTTGCCCTGAATGCTCTGAACCACCGATACGGCGTTGCAGGTGTCTCCGATTGCAGAGAGCCGCAGTATGCATATTGAGCTAATGCTGGCCAAATCAACTCCGTACTTTGCTGATGATTCCACTGGTGGAGCGACCTTGCAGCAATGGCAGTACGGTTACCTCGCCACCGTTGCGCTGAACGAACTCGGCTCCAACAATCGTGTCGACCGTGTAATCACCGCCTTTCACCAGTACGTCAGGCTTTATTGTGCGAATCAGTTGTTCCGGGGTGTCACTATCGGAGTCGTCGTCCCCGAACGGAATGACCCAGTCAACACAGGCCAGTGCTTCGAGCACTTCGAGGCGGTCTTCCAGCGGATTGACCGGGCGGGTATCGCCTTTGAGCCTTTTCACCGAAGCATCACTGTTCAGCCCGACCACGAGCCTGTCACCCAGTGCCCGGGCCTGGGCCAGATAACGCACATGGCCCGCGTGAAGAATATCGAAACAGCCGTTGGTAAATACAATGCGCTCGCCCTGCGCGCGGGCATAATCGATATGCTGCAAACTCTGGGCGGTAGTAGGGAAGTAACCACTGGTTTTCGACGACAGCTGCTGGCTTGCGCGGGCAGCGAGCTCTTCCGGTGAAACCGTGGCTGCGCCCAGTTTTGCAACGACTATGCCTGCCGCCAGATTGGCCAGCCACGCCGCCTGGTGCAATGTGAAACCCGCACTCAACAAGGTGCCCAATGTGGCAATAACTGTATCTCCCGCACCGGTTACATCGCTCACTTCCAGAACCTGTGCCGGGAAGTGGTGGTGTTCGGTTGGCGTTATCAGGCTCATGCCCTGTTCGCTGCGGGTGAGCAGCATGGTTTCTATGCCGGCTGTGCGCAACAGTTCACGGGCTGACGCAAGCATAACGTCTTCGTTACTGTCCACGCCCCCGGCGGCCCTGAACTCCAACAGGTTAGGTGTAATAACTGAAGCGCCCCGGTAGCGTGAAAAATCACTGCTCTTGGGGTCTACCAGTACGGTTTTGCCTGCACTCTTTGCGCACTGGATGATTTCCTGCACAAAAGCCAGCGAGCCTTTGGCATAGTCGCTGATGACAACCGTGTCGTAGCTTGCGACCAGTGCGTTAAACCGGTCTGCCAGAGCCCGTGCGTGGGACTCGCTGAATACATCCTCCATATCCAGCCGGATCATCTGCTGGTGGCGAGAGATAATGCGGGTCTTGGAAATGGTTCTGGCATGCTCCAGTGTGAGCAGTTCTGATTCCACATGCTCTTTAATCAGCAACTGGCTTAAAAGCTGGCCGTCCTGGTCTTTGCCTACCAGGCCCAAAAGAGCTGCCTGGCCGTCCAGGTGTGCAATGTTTCGGGCTACGTTGGCAGCGCCGCCGGCGCGGTCCTCGGCACTGCCCACGCGCACGATAGGGACCGGCGCCTCGGGCGAAATACGGTGGGTGTCACCTATAAAGTAGCGGTCGAGCATAACGTCCCCGACCACCAGTACGGACGCGCTCTGAAGGTTGGCCAGTTGTGCCGGATCAATCATTGAGCCAGGCCCTCGCTGGTGACGGCATCGTCCAGAGCTTCACAAAGCCAGTGGCCAATAAACATGTGAGCTTCCTGAATGCGTGCGGTCTCATCACAGCGAATAATGATGGAAAGTTCAGCAATGTCTTTAACCTTGCCGCCGTCACGCCCCGTCAGTGCAACCGTTGCGGCGCCGAGGTCGTTGGCAGCTTTGAGAGCACGGTTGATATTCTCACTCTGCCCGGAAGTGGTCAGGCCAATCACCAGATCCTGGGGCCGGGCCAGACCCTGTATCTGCCGCTCAAAAACGCTCTCAAACTCATAGTCATTGGGGTGTGCGGTAAGAATGGAGGTGTCTGTAGTCAGCGCAATGGAGGCAAGGGGGCCACGCTCCTTCTTGTAACGAACCATAAATTCGGCGGCCAGATGCTGAGAGTCGGCAGCGCTGCCGCCATTACCCATAAAAATTATCTTGCCGCCTGCTTTCAGAGCCTTGAGCGTCATGTTCAGCAGTCTGTCGGCCTCATCCAGATGATTTTCAAGAACCGAAAACGTGGTGCGGTGCCGCTCCAGTGCGGCGATAAAACTGCTTTCCTGGGACATGGGGGCCTCCGGTTCTGCAAAATGATTCGGGATGCTCGTATTCGGAGCTTGAAAATGATTGTGAAGTGTACCATGCGGCGGCTGGCCATCTGTATAGGGTTTTTCGAAGGCTAAGCACTTGGTAATGCTGGCAGTAACCCATGGTGTGACGGCCCGGCACCGTGCCGGTCCGGTTTCAGCTATTGCCAAAAGAGGTTAGTATTTACGCATTCGTATTTTGAATTTACCTGCCTGCCGCTTTATCCCTCAGGAGAGAAGTTATGATCGTTGTCACTGGCGCAGCCGGCTTTATAGGGGCCAACATTGTCCACTCTCTGAATCGGCGAGGGGAGACCGACATACTGGTAGTAGACGATCTGGTTGATGGCACCCGCTTTCGCAATCTGGCAGAGCTGGATGTGACCGACTACATGGACAAGGCCGAATTTCTGGAAAAGGCGAAAAACAACGATTTGCCCGGGAACATACGTGCCATATTCCATGAAGGGGCCTGTTCTGACACCACCGAGTGGGACGGCCGGTTCATGATGGAGAACAACTACACCTACTCGAAGGTGTTGCTGCACTGGTGCCTGGAGCACAGGGTGCCTTATCTCTATGCGTCCAGTGCGGCGGTGTATGGCGCCAGCAATGACTTCCGTGAAGTGCTTGAGTGTGAAAAGCCGCTAAACGTTTACGGATACTCCAAGTGGCAGTTTGACCAGTACGTTCGCCGCCTGTTGCCGGACATAAACAGCCAGGTGGTCGGTTTTCGCTATTTCAATGTGTATGGCCCGCGGGAGCAGCACAAGGGCAAGATGGCGTCAGTGGCCTATCACCTGCACAAGCAGATCGGCGCCGGTGAAAACCCCAAGCTGTTTGAAGGCTGGGATGGTTATCCCGATGGCGGCCAGCAACGGGATTTTGTGTATGTAGACGATGTATGCAAGGTGAACCTGTGGTTTTTTGACAACCCGGAAAAGTCCGGAATCTTCAACCTGGGCACCGGGCGTGCCCAGTCGTTCCTCGATGTCGCCAATGCGGTGATTGCCCACCATGGCAAAGGGCAGGTTGAATTCATTCCGTTCCCTGATGAACTGAAGGGGCGCTATCAGAGTTTTACTCAGGCCAACATCGAGCAGCTGCGCGCTGCAGGTTACCGGGAGCCGTTTGCCGATGTGGCAACCGGTGTTGAGCGATACCTGCAGTGGCTCGACCGATGAACTATCTGGTTGTCGGGCCGTCCTGGGTGGGCGATATGGTCATGGCCCAGGCGTTATTCATATCCCTCAGGCAGCAGGATCCTCAGGCGACTATTGATGTGCTTGCGCCGGGGTGGTCACTGCCCATCATTGCCCGTATGCCTGAGGTAAATCAGGGCATAGCGGCACCCTGGAAAAGTGGCGAGCTGGCCCTGAAGGCCCAGTGGCAACTGGCGCGAACGCTGAAAGGGTATGACAAGGCCATTATCCTGCCGCGTTCATTCAAGTCTGCGTTGATTCCGTTCTTTGCCGGTATCCCCGAGCGGGTGGGCTTCAGCGGGGAAGGCCGCTCTGTTTTGTTGACCGATGCCCGGCGCCGGCACCCGACGCGCGACGGATCGGTGATCACAGATAAAACTGTCTGGCGTTATATGGGGCTCGGGGCCAGTAAAGCGGATTACGAAACCTACCAGTTTGATGTGCCTCAGCCATCACTGACCATTGATGAGGCCAACCTGAAGGCTGTGCTGGCCAGGCTCAAACTGGACCCGGCCCGCCCTGCTGTTGCTATCTGCCCCGGCGCCGAGTTTGGCCCGGCAAAGCAATGGCCCCTTGAGAACCACCGGGCACTGGCTGGAAAGCTGGTGCAAAAAGGCTTTCAGGTCTGGGTCGCGGGCGGCCCGAAAGATGTGGATGCGGGGGAGCAGATCGCCGGTGGCCAGGAGGGCGTGTTCAATCTCTGCGGTAAAACCCGCCTGGAAGATACGGTGGATTTGTTCAGTCACTGCCGTAAAGTGGTGAGCCACGATTCCGGCCTGATGCACGTGGCCGCCGCCGCCGGTGCCGAGGTTGTTGCCATTTACGGCTCTACCAGCCCGGATTTCACACCACCGCTGACAGATAAAGCCACCATTGTCCGCCACCCGGTCGAGTGCAGTCCCTGTTTTGACCGGACGTGCCGCTTCGGCCACTACAATTGCCTTACCGGGATTTCGGTACAGCGGGTTCTGGAGGCTTGCCAGTGAAGCTCAGTGCTGTACTGATCACCAAAAACGCCGGGCCGGATTTTGCTGAGTGTTTGAAGAGCCTGGCCTTTGCCGATGAGATTGTGGTGCTGGACTCCGGCTCCACGGACGACACCCTGGCCACTGCACAACAGTTCGGCGCACGCATTTTTCAGTCCGAAGACTGGCCCGGCTTTGGCAGGCAACGCCAGAGAGCACAAAGTTACGCCCGGGGTGAGTGGCTGTTCTGGGTCGATACCGATGAAGTGGTCACCGAAGAGTTGGCGACCTCCGTGCAGCAGGTCATCGAAGGGGCCTCAAAGAACCGAGTATTCCAGGTGGTGCGTTTGTCCTGGTTTTTTGGCCGGTTCATCCGCCACTCCGGCTGGTATCCCGATAAGGTGGTGAGGCTGTACCGCCGTGAAGAGTATGGTTATGACGATGCACTGGTTCACGAAAAGGTACACTGCCCGGGCGCGGATGTAGGGACGCTCAAAGGCGATTTGCTGCATTACACCGCCACGGATTTTGCCGACTATATGGCAAAATCGGTTCGCTACGCGGACGATTGGGCGGAGGAGCGTGTTCGCCGGGGCAAGGCTGCCTCATTAGTTTCTGCGTGTACACACAGTCTGGGTGCGTTCCTGAAGAAATATTTTCTTAAGTTCGGGATCCTTGATGGAAAACATGGGTTTCTGCTAGCCGTGATGACGGCGTACTACGTATTTAATAAGTACGCAGCACTTTGGATCAAAACGCGCCGCTAATGGTGTCGCTAAGAACCCTGTAAAGTTCGCGAGCAGATTGCTCTACATGGAAGTGTGAGCGGATTCGCTCCCTCGCCTTCTGCCCCATGTCGGCGCATAGCCGGGGGTTCTGGTACAGCCGCTGAATGCCCTCGGCAATGTCTTCTGCGCTGCCCGGTGTTACCCGAATGCCGGACACCCCGTCCTCAATGAGTTCCGCACTGCCGCCGGTATCACTTACGATTGGCGCAACAGCATATGCCATCGATTCGATAACCGTTTTTGGCAGGCCTTCCCGTTTGGTGGAAGCGAGTACTGAGGCATTGCAAGCAGCAATGATTGCGGGTGAATCGCGTCGAAATCCTGTGATGTGGATACGGTCCGCCATTGGACTGGCTTTTATCAGCCCCTGAATTTCTTGAGAGTCCATGCCTTTGCCCACTAGCAAGAGGTGGATATTGCTCTCGGCGGGTAACATGTGAGTAGCTTTCAAAAGAACCGGAAGACCTTTTCGTGGGCGGACATTAGCCACAGAGCCTACCACGAACACGCCGTCGGGAATCCCGAATTCATTTAGTTGAACGGGCTTCTCTTGGTACCAGTCTAGATTATGCCCTTTGTAAACGGTGCAGACCTTGCGCTTGTTTCCCCACACATGTTTTTGAAGATCATCACGGGTGGCCTTGGAAACGCAGATAACTCTGTTAACTCTGGGGTTGAGGTGGGTAAGATAACAGCTAGGGTCCCATCGACTGATGTTGCCGGTTTGCCCTCGATAAGTCAGAACCTTTACCGGTAGGCCAAGGGCTGCGAAGTTGACGTTGGTAATGGCCTTGTTGTTAAAGCTGTACACTGCATCGAATTGGCCATTTTTTAGAATGTCTCGAATCTTTCGGATTGTCTCGGGTTCAAATTTCTTGGTGGGGTGGCAGGGGTGAATCTTTATGCCAGCCTCTTTGAATCGTTTGCCGTATTCAATACTGGGTTGGGTGACGAGCTCCACATGAGCTCCGAGTTTAGTAAGCTCTATCAGCATCTCGGCTTCAGGGCGAACGGAGTTCCACGTGTCGAGGTAAGAGCTGACGACCAATAGCTTCACAATTTTATTCCTTACCATACCAATAAGTTAAACTGCGATTATTAAAACACTAGGGAAGACGATTTGGTATGCATATATGCCACGTAAATTTGGCGAGCGGATTTGCCGGAGGTGAACGCCAGACTGTAAATCTTATCCGCTACCTGGCTGATCACGGCTGTGAGCAGACTCTCGTTGCGAAGCCGGGTAACCCGATGATTGAGGAAGTTAGGGGCTTGCCGGTTAACGTGAGGACAGCTTCCCACTTTACGGTTGGCCATTCGCGCGGTAATTGGGATCTGATTCACTGCCATGATGGTAAGGCGGTATATTGGGGGCTGCTCGAGAGTTTGTTGCGGAAGACTCCCTATATCGTCACGCGTAGGGTAGAAAACCCTCTAAAAGATAAAAAGGTAACTCATGCTGCTTACGGTAGAGCAGAGTCCGTCGTCTGCCTGAGTCGTGCCGTTAGAAATGTGGTGCAAGGCTTATTACCCGAAATAGACTGCACGGTGATACCGTCCAGCTTCTCGGGGTTCCCGGCAGATGCACTGGCGGTGGCTGACATTCGTTCCCGGTACAAAGGTAAGTTGATTGTGGGTCAGATTGGTAGCCTGCTTCGTATAAAGGGCTATCACGTAACTATTGAAGCAGCAAGAATTCTTGAAAGGCAGCGCTCGGATCTAATGTTTGTTTTTCTGGGTAAAGGCCCGGAGCTAGTCAGTTTGATAAGGCAGGCTCAAGGAATGGGTGCGGTGGAGTTTATAGGTCACCAAAAGGATGTTGGAAATTGGCTTGCTGCTATGGACATACTTGTGTTCCCTTCTCTTCAGGAAGGGCTGGGGTCGACCATACTGGAAGCAATGCAGCACGGTACGCCGGTTATAGGGAGCAAGGTAGGAGGCATCCCAGACATTATTGAAAATGGCCGTAACGGGTTGTTGGTCCCACCAGAGGATGCTGAAGCACTGGCGAGTGCGATCCTTAATTTAGCTAATAACCCTGCACAGCGGCAGCAGTATGCGAAGCAAGCTAAGCTGGATTTGGTGAAGTTCAGTCCAGAAACTGTAGGTAAGGCCTATTTAGACCTATATCGGCAAACTCTTTGATTTATTCGCAAGTTTGGCCTGGCTTATACGGATTTGGTTTCCCCGGCGGCCGGTGCCTAAGCCGCTTATATTCCCACTGGTACTGGCATGGCACCTTGCGCACAACCTGTTCCACGGTCTGGTTCAACGCTGTTGCCGCAATAACCGGGTCTGAGTGGGTAAGATCCGGCGCTGTTTTTTCGACAACAATCCGGAAGCCCTGAGCGTCGGGCAATCTTTCGGCATAGGTAACAAGCGCATTGGCACCGGTTTTCTGCAACAGCTTGGCCACCAGGGTCATGGTTTTCACTTCCATGCCAAAGAAGGGTGCATAGGCGTTGGTTTTCCCCCTGGGAGACTGGTCGGGCAATATGCCCACAACGCCGCCTTCTTTCAGAATTTCCATCATGCGTATGAGGCCACGCCTGTCTCCCCGGACCAGCTCGGAACCAAGCCGGCCCCGCACCTTGATCATGTACTCCTCAAACTCGGCTATGTTCGGGGGGCTGTAAAGCGCGGCCATCTTGTGTTTGGAAGAGAAATACAGGCCAGCCAGCTCCCAGTTACCCAGGTGAGGCGCAAGTAATACCAGGCCTTTTTTGCTGGCCAGGGCTTCATCAATCAGTTCGAGCCCGCGGGTTTCGCGCACCAGCCCCAGGCACTTTTCCACGGGCCATTCCCACATCAACGGAATTTCCAGAGCGGTCATGCCCGTATGCTGCAAGGATTGATATGAGAGGGTTTTGCGCGCCTCGCTGGACAGCTCCGGCATGCAGATGCCCAGATTTATGTCGGTTACACGTCGCGCTTTCGTTGGTACCCGCCAGGCGAGGCCCCCCAGGAAACTTCCGATCCGCTGGGCACAACGCAAGCTCAACAGGCTCGCGATGCGCAATAGTGAGGCTATCGCGTAATATTTCAGCTTTCTCATGCGCGCTTACAGTCTTTCCGGTGGCAAGCAGTGAAGGTTTCACTTGGGTTAAGTGGCGCCGGCACTGAGGCTTTAGTGATTGAATGCAATAACAAACTCTGGATTAATCTGCAGGATATTAACATAAGCGTCGGCGGGCGTGCGCCCGGAAACGGTCCTTTGGGGCGGCCGGGTTGTTTTGCCTCTTGATTTGGGCATCGAGCCGCAGGCCCGGAGCCCGCGTCATAAATTTTGCGACGCCTCCCAGCTTTGCTGCTTATCACTCAGTTCCCAGGCAATGCGATTATAAAAACGGCTGATTCGCCGCGCTATATACCGCCTGCGCCATGCCGGAATCGCTGCAAGCCTGTTCTGTGCGTCGGGTGCGCCGAGGCCGTCCACCAGGAATAATTCAGGCTGATTATTGCGCCAGGCGATAACCAGATTATGGGGTAAAAGGTTGCGGGTCAGGATGCCGGTTTCCTCAAGCCATTCACAGAACCGTTCCGAAGCTGCCTTGATGGATGGGTCAAAACCGTGTTCTTGCAGGTAACTCTCAAGTGTCTGGGCCGGTTCTCCGTTACTGTTCAGGAGCAGCTCGCTTTCATTGGCGGGGCCCAGTGATGTTGACGTTTCACCATAGAAGCGCGGCAGATGGCGCCAAACCTGGTTTTCCTGCCCCTGTTCGATCAATGATACTATTGCAATTTGTTGATGTGCTCGCTGCTCCTGCTTATTGTCGTTAATCCTGGATTTGCCGAGCAACTTCTTGAGAGGCGTCTGTCTCTGGTACCGGGCTTCTATATTTTCAGGGCGGATCACCTTCAGGCAGCGGCCGGGCGTATCTGGATGCAGGTAACAGTGGCGGTTGTACCCCGAGGCAAAAGGCGTTTGGTCTGAAAGATCTATCACGGCAGCGTTTTTTCTCTCTGGGCCTTTACGATGGTTGCTGAGCCTGTTTTTACCACTGACGATGTGTTCCCTGGGCAACTGGAGCTCGCGGTTTATGGGTTTATCGGAAGCGGCCAAGCGGTGTTTGGCATTTGGCGATTGTAACACAGAGGGTTTTCGAACCCTCGAAGGCCCGGTATGGGCCAGGCGGGTTGCGGATTCACTGGGGCTTGAGTTAAGAAACTGCGGGCACACCATGAGTACCACCCGGGAATTGCTGCAGTATGCTGCTGCATTCCCACCGTCGGAATATGCGCTGGTGTTTGTGCAGTATGGGTTGGTGGACTCCTGGCTTACATTTCGCGGCGCTCCTTATGTGCTTTATTACCCCGATAATCCGCGCCGGAAACTGGCGCGAAAACTGGTTAAAAAACTGAAGAAATGGGCACGATCCTGGCAGCTTCAAAAGCGCCTGGGGGCGGTTGAGCAGGTGCCCCTGGAAGAGTACATTGAAAACGTGCGTACGGTGCTGAAGTCTGCTCCGGGCAGCCAGTTTGTTCTGGTGGCCACCGCTCCGAACCGTGACATATCCCGGAACCCGAGAATCCTGCGATATAATGCGGCCCTCGCAAAACTTGCCAGCGAAGAGCCCAACGCAGTCTATGCGGATGCCTGGGATGACCTCTGGAGTAATCTTGACGCTTGCCTGATGGACGATGGAACCCACCTCACACCCCAGGGACACCGCGTTGTTGCAGATTGTGTTCGGGAAGCCCTTAAACTCGGTGGGGTGCCTTGAGAAGCTCACAATAAAAAGCCTCGGTTCGGCTTGCCATTGCCTCGAGAGTCAGTTCTTTCAATGCACGTTCAAAGCACACCTCCTGCGATTTTTTCAGGCTTTCCAGATCTCCAAGTTGCTCTGACAGCAATGCTTGTAGTGCGTCAGGTTCGTTTGAGGCGGCCAGGCTTTCGGCGGGAAGCAGCTCAAGGGCGCCATTGACGGGCGTTGACAGCACGGGGCAGCGGGCCAGTAAGGCTTCGACCAGCACATAGGGGAAACCTTCGCGCTCGGAACTTATTACGCATACAGATGCCTGCTGAAGCCAGGCTGCGGGGTTCTCTTCGTAGCCGGTCAGTTTCACCAAACTGTCCGCGCCAAGGCGTTGGATCTGCGTTGTTAGCCTGCCAGCCTCGGAGCCATCGCCCAGAATATACAGCGGCAGTTCCGGCTTGAGTGTCGCCCATGCAGTAATCAGTTTGTCGAACTGCTTGACTGGCTCGAGTCGGCCCACCGCCACCGCAAAAGCCTGGGTTTCGGGTACAGCATGCGTTGTTTTGTTTCCGTTTTGCCGGGGCTTGACGCCATTGTGAATCAGTTTTGTATGGGGATGCGACAGCGCCCGGTAAATGCCACTGCTTACGGCAATCACACCATCAAGTTTGTCAAAATACCTATGGCTGGATTTGGTGCCGTGGATGGTGCCTACAGTTACGCCTGCCCGCGATTCCGGCCCCGCAATGAGCGCAGCAGCTTTATTGCCCTGGGCGTGAACTACATGGGCCGACAGCTTGCGCAGAATTTGCCTGACACGCAGCTTGAGCAAGGGGTTCCGCCTGCTCCAATGAAACGGCACGGGGTGAAAGGCGATCGCAGGTGAAAAGCGGTCTTTGTATTCCGGGTGCGCAAGCACGTGCACCTTGTGACCAAAGCAAGCCAGTTCTTCCGAAAGGTCGGCCGTATGCTTTTCCATGCCCCCCCAGTTGCCTCCCGGTGTGGCGATGAGCTGGACAATAGTGAGAGGCTCCGGACTTTTCATGGTGAAGAAGGAGCTCTGCCGAGAACCTTGCGGTAAACCTCCAGCGTCGCCTCCGTCTGCGCCTGCAAGCGGAACCGGTGCGGAATTTCAATATTCGGTGTTTTGTCTTTCAGTAACCTGAGGGCAACCCTTGCAAACTCATGGGTATCATCAGGCGTCACCAGCCCGTCACGAAAGCATGCCTGCAGGGTTTCTGCGGCGCCACCGCGGTTAAAGGCAACCACCGGCGTGCCTGAGGACAGCGCCTCGGTAACCGTGCGGCCAAAGGGTTCCGGCTTTGTTGACATGTGGCACACCAGGTCCGAAAAAAGATACATCTCTGCCATATCGTCCCGTTGCCCGAGGAAGGTCACCTTGCCGGTAAGCCCGAGCTTTGCCCGGTATTGCTCAAGTTCTTCCATAAAGCGCTCTTTACCCGGCTCTGCGCCGCCCACAACAATGCCGTGGCAGTTCGGCTTTTCGCGCAGGATTTGTGCCATGACATCCAGGAACTGCAGCTGGCCTTTCCAGCGTGAGATGCGGCCCGGCATCATCAGAATGCGTTTACCGGCAAGCTCCGGATACTGCGTCAGCAGGGTTTTCTGCCATTCAGCGCTTAATGTGCGCTGTTTGAAATAATCCACATCCACGCCTCGTTGAATGACTGACAGCTTTTCTTCAGGCACTTTAAAGTTCTTCAGAACGTAGTTCCGCACGCAGTTAGACACTGCAATCACATGGTCGGATTTTGCCATGATGGCGCTGTAGGGATTAACGGAGTACATGCCGTGGAAGGTTGAAACAATCGCCGGTTGCTGGTGTTCTGGTAGCCCTTTCCAGGCCAGGCGGACAATCCAGGCTGGCATACGCGAGCGCACATGAATGATGTCTGGCTGCAACTCCCTGATCAGCTTCCGCATTGGGCGGATTTGGCCAAAAGATGCAGGCGATTTGCGGTGAATGGGCATTGTTATGTGAGTGCTGCCCTGTTCCTCCAGGCGTTCAGCCAGGGGGCCACCATTGGAGACAACGAAGGATTCATGGCCCTGCCTTGCAAGGTCGGCAGCAAACTCCACGGTTCCTCGTTCCACACCACCACTGTACAGGGCAGGCAGCGCCTGAAGAATTCTCAAGTCACTGTCCCCTTTTGCCTTTTTCTGGCTCCGGTTTTCGGAGCAAGCCAGCGCTGGATTACCCACTGAGCCGCCCGGTCTGCTTCCCACAGGTGTTTTTCCTGGCCGGTTTTGCCACCCATTACCGTAGCATGATCGCTCCAGCGCGCTATATAGCCAGCTTCAACCAACCGCCGAATGCCCTTGGCAACCCGGCTGCCGGAGCGCGCCGGTAACTGGAACAATCCGGTCGGCACACCGGAAGTCGCCGCTTCGCATACCATGGACATGCTGTCGGGCGTTACCCAGATTGCTCTGGATTCGGCAATGCGGTGGTTCAGCCAGTCCTCATGGGTGTTGTCCGGATCCGCAACGGTAATTCTCGGGCCCGAAAGCTCCGCAAGCCTGTCTCTGAGAACGGTGGGCGTTCGACGGGAACCGCTGATTGTCCAGCGCCACTGGGGATACTCGCCAATGAGATGGGAAACCTGCCCGAAAACCACGTCGTCGTCCCAGTCAAAATGGGCGGAAGGGCCGCCAATCAATAAAAGGGCTTCCGGTTTGTCAGTGATTCTGGCCAGGGGCGTCACGGTGTTGATGACGCCTTCGGTAATAAGCGTTTTCCGGCTTTTGGCAACGCCGTCATGGGCTGGAATAATGGCGCCGTCGACCCAGGCAATCGGGAACCCGGGTTTCATCATGACCAGGGTTTTTGTGTGGCGAAGCCGGCGCAACGCCAGCAAAAGCCTGTGAGTCCCGGTGCCTGCTGCAATAATCAGATCAGGGTGGGGGAGCGACGAATCCATCTCGGGAGGCAGGCCCAGTAACGCCCGCCATAAGGGAACGTCCGTATCCTTGCTGTTGATCCAGAACAGGCTGGCGCCAGCCTTCACCCGCAAGCGGTTGCCCAGGCCTTTCAGCTGGTTTCGGTGCCCGGGCTTGTTATCTGTAAGGAGCCAGATTACGGGTGCCGCAGAGCGTTTATTTGTCACCATAGAACCCCGGGTCATTTTTATCCGGCCTTGTTTTGAAGCGCCGGTGCATCCACAGGTACTGATCCGGTGCACGCCGGATTTCCCGCTCAATAATGCGGTTGATTTCAGTCGCATCCTTCAGGTCGTCACCGCTGGGGAATGGCTCCAGCGGAGGATGGAAATATATGTCGTAGCCCGGTTTGCCCTGCCTCCGGAAGTGGCTGAAAGGAACCACCTTGCAGTGACTGCGCGCTGCAATGCGTGAGGTGGCCGTGATAGTGCCGGTGGCGATACCGAAAAACGGCGCAAACACTATGTCTTTGCGGCCATAATCCTGATCTGCGGCGTACCATACTGTGCGATTCTTACGCAGGCTACGGAACAGGCCCCGGAGATCCCGGGCGCCCAGCACCGTTTCATAACGGCGTTCCCGTGCACGGGTCATAACAGCGTTCATCAGCGGGTTATTGTGGTCCCTCTGCATTACGTCTGCCTCAATGTATTCGGTGATCAGGCTGCCGCCAAGGTCCAGGGTGCTGTAATGGCCCCCCAGCAGCAAAACGCCATTGCCTTCAGCCAGGGCATTATCAAGATGCTCTTTGCCGTGAACCTCCGTTATGTCTGTTAGCTTCGCGGGGTCTCTGAACCAGGCTATACCGAGTTCCAGCAGGCCGATGCCGTTTGCGATAAAGGCGTTGCGTACCAGGGCACCTTGCTGCGCCTGATTGAGCTCCGGGAAGCACAGTTTTATATTCACCTCGGTAATGTGGCGGCGCTTTCCGGCAAAGCGCCATGCCAGCAGGCCCACGTACTTGCCAAGCCACCACTGGAAGCGAATGGGTAACTGGGCAACGCACCACATAACAGCGACTCCAGCCCAGGTTGGCCACCAGCGGGGGTGGAGGTAGGCCGAGTAGTTGGTGTTGCGTGCCTGGTTGCGGTATTTCTTCTTCACGTGAAACGTATCCTGCGCGCTCAGTGTGTTGCTTGCCAGTTTCCCGGCAGTGTCCGTCGGAAGCAAATCATTAGGCTTTACGATATGATACCGCACTGATTTACCGGGAGTCCTGTGTGCTTCAATTTATCTACTCACAGCTTATACGGTTGCTGTTGCCGTTTATTCTTTTGCGATTGTGGTGGCAGGGCCGCCAGGCGCCCGAGCTGCGTGTTAACTGGCAGCAGCGCCTGGGGTTCGTGCCCCGGGCAACGGGTACCGTGGTCTGGGTGCATGCGGTGTCGGTGGGTGAAACCATTGCCGCTGCGCCTATGGTACGGCGCCTTCTGGCACGGAACCCGGATATAACCATTCTGATGACGGCCATGACCGATACCGGCCTGACCCAGGCCAGGAAAATGTTTGGTGATCAGGTCCGGTACGCTTATGCGCCCTACGATACCCCGGGGTCGATACGCCGCTTTCTGAACCGCGCCAACCCCCGGATTTTGGTTATTATGGAAACCGAAATATGGCCAAACATGATCCGCCAGTGCAGGTCCCGGCGCGTTCCTGTATTCCTTATCAATGCCAGGCTTTCCGAGCGCTCGGCCCGGGGTTATGAGCGGGTAAAAAGCCTGGTGGCCCCTATCATGCGCAGTATCAGCTGGGTCGCCGCCCAGGCCGAAAAGGATGCGGAGCGCTTTCGCAGAATAGGTGTCGCGGCATCCAAAGTAGCGGTTACCGGCAGCGTAAAGTTTGATGTGGATATTCCTGAGGCTGTGCATGAAGCCTCGCGGCAGCTCCGAGCCTCCCTGTCGTCCCGCCCGGTATGGATCGCCGGCAGCACCCACGGGGGTGAAGACGCCCTGTTGCTGGCGGCCCACCGGCAGCTTTTAAAGGAACAGCCGCGCGCGCTCCTGATTCTTGTGCCCCGCCACCCGGAGCGGTTTGAGGCGGTATCGGAACTGGTTCGCCGGCAAGCCTTTTCCCTGGCCCGGCGTTCTCTGGCTGAAGATCCGTCCAGGGCCCAGGTATACCTGGGCGACACCATGGGTGAACTCATGATGTTATATGGCGCCAGCGATGTGGCGTTTGTGGGCGGGTCACTGATTGAACGTGGTGGCCACAACCCGCTGGAGCCGGCAGGCTGGGGGATCCCGGTGCTCTCCGGGCCTCACGTGTTCAACTTTGAAACAATCTACCAGAGGCTTCTTGATGACCGCGGAGTGACAATGGTCGCCGACGCTGATGAATTGTTTCACCACCTGTCGATTCTGTTCAGGGATGAGGAGGTGCGTCAGGCAGGGGGGCAACAGGCGCTGTCGGTGGTCAACAAAAACAAGGGCGCGCTGGATCGCGTAGTCGACGGCATTATCGCGAGGGTTTGACGAAGGCGGCGCAGCAAGCCGTGGTGCTTGCTGCGCCGCCTTTGCGGGGCTTTGAAGAGCCGCCTAGCGGGTTGGGTCTTCCAGGGTTTTCTGCTCGTTTGCCAGGGCTTCAATGCCGGGCGCAGTCGCGCTGAGCCAGTTATTCAGGTCAATCAGGTCTCTCGGGCTGAGGGTGCCGGCGGATTGTTTTAACTGAAGCGTATTGTTCACATAATCGTAGCGTGCGTTGGCGTAGTCTCTCAGGGCAACATAGTAGGCCCGTTCTGCATCCAGCACTTCAACGATATTTCGCGTGCCTACATCATAGCCTGCGCGGGTAGCATCCAGAGCACTGCGGCGGGAAACAATCGTCTGCTCGAGAGCCGAGGCAGTTTCGATGTTGTTATTCACCGTCAGGAACAGGCTTCGGGTATTTACCCGTACGTCGCGGCGCACCGTGTTCAGGGATTGCTCTGCCACCGTAACCAGTGACCGCTGCTGGCGAACCCCTGCCTGAGTGCCACCGCCGGAGTACAGCGGGACATTGAGGCTGAGGCCGATAATGCCCTGGCTGCTGACCCCGTCGCGCTGCAGAGTCGGCGGGTTTTGCTCAATGCCGGTAACGTCTGATTCGCCGTAAGAGGCGTTCAGATCCAGAGTCGGATAATGACCGGCTTTGGCTTCTTTCAGCCCGGCTTCGCTGGCGTTCAGGTCATAAAGCGCAGACTGAATCGACCAGTTCTGCTCCAGAGCGGTCATCTCCCAGGCCGCCGGATCCATAGGCTCAGGCCGCCCCAGCGGGAAGTTCTGGCGCAGGTTTTCCAGATCCTCTGAATATTCACCAGTTAACCGCGCCAGTTGCTCCCGGGCAATGTTGAGCTGATTTTCTGCGGCAATTCGCTGGCTCTTGCTATCGTCGTAGCTGGCGCGCGCTTCGTACACTTCCGTAATGGCGATGAGGCCCACATCAAAACGCTCCTGGGCCTGTTCATACTGGCGAAGGATTGCGGCTTCGCCTGCCAGGGCAGTCGTTACTGTATCCTGAGCCCGCAAAACGTTAAAGTAAGCGGTTGCTACATCAAGAATCAGTTGCTGTTGGGCCAGATTGTATTGCGCGCGCGCAGATTCTGTCTGAAACTGGCTGGCGTCGTAGCGAAACCAGGCGTCAGCGCGGAACAGCGGCTGGGTAAGTTGCACGCCGTAGTTTAGCTCCCGGTAACTGTTATCCTGCCCAGGGCTGGGGCCATCCGAGTCAATATGCCGTGCCTCACCATAGGCACCGATCTGCGGCAGCAGAGCACTCTGGCTGACATCACTGGCGGCTTGCTGGGACTCAAACCTCGCCTGGGCTGCTGCAATGCCGGAGTCATAGGAGAGTGCTTTCTCATAGGCCTCTACCAGGTCCAGGGAAAGAGCAGGCTGGGCCGCCAAGAGGCCAACAAGTCCTGAAAGCAGTCGTTTCTTCATTGTTACTCCTGAGTACATATTCGGCCCTGCACCCGTCGGGGGTACTGGCCTTGGCGCTTGAATAGGATGCCGGATCGCCCCTGGATGACATGGAAGCGACGTCAGTATTGGCTCGAGTGATCGGGCCGGTCGAAACAGGCTCACCATTATGGACAATAATGGCGCCCACCTCTACACTTGTAAACTGCACTTACTTTAAGTGCCGAGCATTACAGATTCGCGTCTTGACGGGGTGCTGGCGGCCAGACTTGTTTGGCCAGCCGGCTGAGATTGCAACGCAGAACCCGCGACCTGATCCGGATAATACCGGCGTAGGGATTGAGACCAGGCTATCGAAGAGCAAGCGCCGCCTTCATTGATATCAACGGCAGCTTTGTTCTCACCGTCATACGCGACCCGAAAACCCACCATAATTCCGGGAGCGAATGATGACAGATCTGCCAACCTACCTCAGTGACTCAGCCCGCGTTGATTCCGCCGCAATCAAACCCCTGCCCGGGTCGCGAAAAGTATACGTACAGGGTAGTCGTTCCGACCTGCGGGTGCCCATGCGGCAAATTACAGTGCAGGATACGCCCACAGAAATGGGCGGAGAAAAAAATCCACCGGTAATGGTTTACGACACATCCGGTATCTACACGGACCCCGACGCCAGAATTGATCTGCGCAAAGGGCTTCCCGCAATGCGGGCGCCCTGGATAGCCGAGCGCGCAGACACCGCACCCCTGCCAGACTACACATCAGAATTTACCCGCCAGCGGATGAAAGACCCCCGGCTCGATCCCTTGCGCTTTATGGATGAACGCAAACCCCGGCGGGCATTGCCTGGCAAAAACGTCACCCAGATGCACTACGCCCGCAAAGGCATAATTACCCCGGAAATGGAGTTCATCGCCATTCGCGAAAACATGAAACTGCAGGGCGCCCGTGAGCAGGGCCTGGCAGACGACCAACACCCCGGCCAATCCTTCGGCGCCAGCATCCCACAGGAAATTACCCCGGAATTCGTGCGCAGCGAAGTGGCCAGGGGCCGGGCCATCATCCCCGCCAACATCAACCACCCGGAATCCGAGCCCATGATCATCGGCCGCAACTTCCTGGTGAAGATCAACGGCAACATCGGCAACTCGGCGGTTACCTCGTCCATCGAAGAAGAAGTGGAAAAGCTCACCTGGGGCATCCGCTGGGGCTCAGATACCATCATGGATCTCTCCACCGGCAAAAACATCCATGAAACCCGGGAATGGCTGATCCGCAACTCACCGGTGCCCATCGGCACAGTACCCATCTATCAGGCGCTGGAAAAAGTCGGTGGCGTGGCCGAAGACCTCACCTGGGAAATTTTCCGGGATACCCTGATCGAGCAGGCCGAGCAGGGCGTCGACTACTTCACCATCCACGCCGGCGTGCGCCTGCACCACGTACCCATGACCGCCAAGCGCACTACCGGCATTGTCTCCCGGGGCGGTTCCATCATGGCGAAATGGTGCCTGGCCCATCACAAGGAAAGCTTCCTGTACGAACACTTTGAAGACATCTGCGAAATCATGAAAGCCTACGATGTCTCCTTCAGCCTCGGCGACGGCCTGCGCCCCGGCTCCATAGCGGACGCCAACGATGCTGCGCAATTCGGCGAGTTGGAAACTCTGGGCGAGCTCACCAAAATCGCCTGGAAACACGATGTGCAGTGCATGATCGAAGGCCCTGGCCACGTACCCATGCACCTGGTGAAGGAGAACATGGACAAGCAACTGGAATGCTGCGATGAAGCGCCTTTCTATACCCTCGGCCCTCTGGTCACCGACATAGCCCCCGGTTACGACCACATAACCTCCGGCATCGGCGCTGCCATGATTGGTTGGTTCGGTTGCGCCATGCTCTGTTATGTCACCCCCAAGGAGCACCTGGGCCTGCCCAATAAAGACGATGTAAAAACCGGCATCATCACCTACAAAATCGCCGCCCACGCCGCCGACCTGGCCAAGGGCCACCCGGGTGCGCAAATTCGCGACAATGCCCTCTCCAAAGCCCGGTTCGAATTCCGCTGGGAAGACCAGTTCAACCTGGGCCTCGACCCGGACACAGCCCGTGCCTTCCACGACGAAACCCTGCCCAAGGAATCCGCCAAAGTGGCCCACTTCTGCTCCATGTGTGGCCCGAAATTCTGCTCCATGAAAATCTCCCAGGAGGTTCGCGATTATGCGGCAGAGCGTGGCATTGATGAGATATCAGCCGTGGATGCCGGCATGAAGGAGAAGTCCCGGGAATTCGTGGAATCGGGGAGCAAGCTTTACGATAAAGTTTGAGTTTAATTTCGCAGGCATGTGAGTGCGGAGTACGCGCCCGGTGGGTGGCCCAATTCAGGACACGCTCCTTGCGGCCCATCCCTGGGGCGCTTGGGCTCCGCCATCCCTGGCTCCGCACAGTCCTGAATCAGGCCACCCACCGAGCGCTGCCAAGCAGCGCAGAATTCGCCAAGGAAAATAGAGCGTAAAGTGATTGATAGGTGCTGATCTCGTTTTTTTAAAAGCGACCAGCACATTGTTGATTCGGTTGTGGCAAGGACGGCTTTCCAAAACTGTGCGGAGCCATGGATGGCGGAGCCAAGCGTACATGGACGTATCTACAGCGTGTTTTGGAAAGCCGTCCTTGCCACAACCCGCCCCTCCCAAAGCAGGCTTGCAATAAACAACACCAAACGGCTATCGTGCAAAACTGATTTCATTACAGAGTACAGCATGACCAAGCCGTTCCAGTTCAAAGCCAGCGATGTCACCATCGAAAAGCGTGAAACCGTCTTCCAGGGCTTTTTCCGCATGGACAAGCTGTGGCTGACCCACCCGCGTTTTGATGGCCGCCAGATGCCGCAGTTTACCCGCGAGCTCTTCATTCGCGGCGACGCAACCTGTGTACTTCCCTACGACCCCGAACGGGACGAAGTTGTCCTGCTGGAACAATTCCGCCTCGGTGCCATCGGGCGCGACCAGTCACCCTGGTTGCTGGAGCTGGTTGCCGGAATGAACGAAAACGGTGAAACCAGCGAAGAGGTAGCACAAAGGGAAGCTGAGGAAGAAGCCGGGCTCAGCTTCAGCAAACTCGAAAAAATCTGCGATTACCTTGTCTCACCGGGTGGCACCACCGAAATGGTTTACCTGTACTGTGGCAAAGTCAGCACCGAATCTGCAGGTGGCCTGCATGGCCTGGAACACGAACACGAAGACATACGGGTTCATGTGTTTTCAGCGGATGAAGCTATCGCCATGATCGGCGATGGCCGTATAAACAACGCAGCGGCAATCATTGCGATACAATGGCTGCAGATCAATCGTGCCAGATTACGTGCAGGGTGGAAGTAATGAATGAATGGGCAATGAAACCCAAGCGCTATGTGCCGGACCTGCGCCAGCTTGGAGCCCTGTGTGAGGGCAACTACCAGCGCCTTCGCAGATTGCGCCAGCTAAGGGTGGACGACAAGCCTGTATGCGACATTGAACTGCACCGGGAAAACGAGTACCTGGGGCGTGTTCGGATTCAGGTACTGCAAACCGCCCGCTATACGGAAACCCTGCTGCTCGAACAGATCCACAACAATGGTCGCTGGCTCAATAACCCGCGAATGACCGTTCGGGTTTATCACGATGCCATCATGGCTGAAGTGATCAGCTGTTATCGTGATACGCAGATAGCACCCGTCAATGATTACCCCAACCGCTTCATGCACCATCCGGATGAAAAGGTGCAGGTTAACGGATTCCTCGCCGACTGGCTGGAATACTGCCTGAGATTCGGCCACCTGCCTCTTGAGCATGCTGCCTGGACTGCCAGGGATAATACGGGAGAGAGTGCCAGCTGAACTTTCTGTCGCCCGCGGGTAGCAAGCCTGGCACTGGGAAAGTCGAATTCAGTTGGCAAATAAGGCAATAATTTGCTCGCAGTGAGCCAGAATGTGACGCCGGTTCCAGTCGTAAGTGATAAATTCGCAAGCTGACAACGTACACTTGTTCTGAAACTACCGGAGCCTGTAATTACGTTCTTCAAGAGATGGCCGCGAACAGATCAAGAGCATCATGACCTTAAAGGAAATCTCCCGACCACTTCGGGTACTGCAGCTAACGGATCCGCATCTGATGGCTGATGCCGATGGCGCGTTACTGGGCGTAAATACCCGTGACAGCCTTGATGCCGTTATTGCTCAGGTGCTCAAATCCCACGGGCAACCCGATCTGATCCTTGCCACCGGCGATCTTGCCCAGGATGGTTCGGAAGAAGCCTATCGCGCCCTGGGCGGGCGCCTGGAAGTTTTTACCGGTGAGACGGCATGGATAGCGGGTAATCACGACGAGGTGGCAAATCTGACGAAAGTCGCAGCGCGGTACGCTGCCAATCGCCGTCACATCATTCGCGGCGGTTGGCAGTTTATTCTCCTGGATTCGTCAGTGCCCGGCAAAGTACACGGAGAGCTTGCTCCATCGGAGATGGAGTTCCTGGCAGAAACCTTGGGGCGCAATCCGGATTTGCCGGCGCTGGTCACACTGCACCACCATCCGGTAGATATCAGCGCTGACTGGATGCGGGAAATCGGGCTGAGAAATCGTGAGAATTTCTGGCAGGTAATTGATCGCTTCCCACAGGTGAAGGTGGTGCTCTGGGGCCATATCCACCAGACTTTCGAGCGACAGAGAAAGGGCGTGCATCTTCTGGCCACGCCTTCGACTTGTATTCAGTTTACCTCCGGCTCCCGCAACTTCTCAGTGGACGACCTGGCTCCGGGCTACCGCTGGTTTGAGCTCCAAGCCTCCGGCAACTTCACAACGGAAGTTTGCCGGGCCCTGGAGTTCGAGTTTGAGCTGGATCAGACCAGCTCCGGTTATTGAGCCGCCCCCCCAAGCTCTTCCTGCGCCGCGGCGCCTTGCTCGCTTTGCGCCCGAAGTTCCCGGGCTGCAGCCACCATGGCCTCAAGAGCAGGTACGACTTCCTCCCAGCGCCGGGTTTTCAGGCCGCAATCGGGATTGACCCACAAACGCTCCGCCGGAATCCGCTTCGCGGCCTGTTCCATCAGGTTCGTCACCTGTTCCACCTGCGGTATGTTCGGCGAGTGGATGTCGTAAACACCGGGCCCGATGTCGTTGGGGTATTCGAAGCCCCTGAACGCATCCAGCAGTTCCATGGCCGAGCGTGATGTTTCGATGGTGATCACGTCCGCATCCATACGGGCAATGGCGCCAATGATGTCGTTGAATTCCGAGTAGCACATGTGGGTGTGAATCTGGGTAACATCCCGTACGCCATTGGCACTGATGCGGAAGGCTTCGATAGCCCAGTCCAGATAGGTATTCCAGTCTGACTGGCGCAGCGGAAGGCCTTCGCGCAAGGCGGCTTCGTCGATCTGGATAATGCCCACACCGGCTTTTTCCAGATCCAGAACCTCTTCCCGCACAGCCAGTGCCAGTTGCAGGCAGGTATCCTTGCGGGGCTGATCATCCCGTACAAACGACCAGTTGAGAATGGTCACCGGGCCGGTGAGCATGCCTTTCAGCGGCTTGTCGGTCAGGGACTGGGCGTATTTGATCCAGTCCACGGTCATGGCCCTGGGGCGGGTGATATCGCCAAACAGAATAGGTGGCTTCACACAGCGGGAGCCATAGGACTGCACCCAGCCAAAGCGGCTGAACACATAGCCTTCCAGCTGCTCGCCAAAATACTCCACCATGTCGTTGCGCTCGGCTTCGCCGTGTACCAGCACATCCAGCCCCAGAGCTTCCTGCTGCGCCACGCAGAAGGCAATTTCTTCGTGAACCCGCGCGGTGTAGTCCTGCTCGCTCAGGTTGCCCTGGCGGAAGTCTTTGCGAACCTGGCGAATCTCCGGGGTTTGCGGGAAGGAGCCAATGGTGGTTGTGGGGTAGGCGGGTAGTTGCAACCGCTCCTGCTGCAATCTGGCCCGTGTGCTGAACGGGCTCTTGCGCTGGCCATGCTCCGGAGTAACAGCCTTCAGGGCTTTTGCAACCGACGGGTTATGAACCCGTGAGGATTGGCGGCGGCTGTCAATGGCGTTCTGGTTAGCCGCCAGTTCTTCGGCTACAGACTCCCGGCCTTCATCCAGCGCCTTCGCCAGTGTATTCAGCTCATGCAGCTTCTGCCGGGCAAAGGCCAGCCAGTTGCGGATTTCAGAGTCCAGCGTGGTTTCGCTCTCCAGATCAACCGGCACATGCAAAAGAGAGCAGGAAGGTGCCAGCCACAGGCGCTCGCCCAGCTTTTCTTTCAAGGGCACCAGCAGATCCAGCGTGGCATTCAGGTCGGTTTTCCAGATGTTGCGACCGTTGATAACACCGAGCGACAGCACCTTGTGGGGTGGCAGCCAGTCGGCCAGTCTTGCAACTTCGTTCCCGGCACTGATGGTATCCAGGTGAATGCCCGCCACGGGCAACTCGCAGGCCAGTTGCAGATTTTCCCTCAGTTCACCGAAATAGGTGGTCAGCAGCAGTTTTACCGGCGCGGTTTTCAGCTCGTGGTAGGCGAGAATAAAGGCATGCTTCCAGTCGGCATCCAGCTCGGTAACCAGTGCCGGCTCGTCAATCTGTACCCATTCGGCACCCGCCTCAGCCAGTTTTGTCAGCAGCTCGCTGTACACTGGTAGCAGCTTGCTCAGCAATTGCAGGCGGTCAGACTCATCCTTCGCCTTGCCCAGCCACAGATAGGTCACCGGGCCAATAATCACCGGCTTGGCATTGATGCCCTGGGCCCGGGCTTCGGCCAACTGCGCCAGAATACGGTCGGCATTCAGGCTGAAGCTCGTATCCGCATTAAATTCCGGCACTATGTAGTGGTAATTGGTGTCGAACCACTTGGTCATCTCACCCGCATGCACACTGCAGCAGGCGGTGTCGTTGGGGGAGCGGCCCCGGGCGACACGGAAATACGCATCCAGCGCCGAGCCCTCCCGGGTGTTGGCCCGCTCTGGCAAGTTGCCGAGTGTGGCGCTCATGTCCAGCACCTGATCGTACAGCGAAAAATCCCCCACGGGTGCCAGGGAAAGGCCAGCCTGTTCCTGCCAGTTCTGCGCCCTCAACCCGCCCGCGGTTTCCTGCAGCACCTGCTCGCTGGAGGTGCCATTCCAGAGCGCTTCCAGAGCAAACTTGAGTTCCCGGCGGCCGCCAATGCGCGGGTAGCCGAGGTTGTGTGTGGTGGTCATCCGGAACTCCTGATTTCGTGATTGGTGAGTCGTTGTTAGGAGTTGCCAGATTAGCGCTCGGGGATGATGAAAAATAATGGTATTATTTCAGGGTTCCATTAATTCCACTCATGGATTGCCGAATGATTGAACGTAACCACCTGGAAGTGCTCAGGGCAGTTGAAACCGAAGGTTCCCTGACGGCAGCCGCCAGTCGCCTCCACCTCACCCAGTCCGCGCTCAGTCACTCCATCCGCAAACTGGAGCAACAACTGGGCACCCCGGTCTGGTTGCGGGAAGGGCGCCAACTGCGGTTAACCCAGGCTGGCAGTCATTTGCTGGCCCTGGCGAATCGCCTGCTGCCACAGTTTGAACATGCAGAAATGCTGATCGGCCAGTTTGCCAAAGGGCAGGCGGGCACCCTGCGCATCGGCATGGAGTGCCACCCCTGTTACCAGTGGCTGTTGAAAGTTGTTGGGCCTTATCTCGAGCAGTGGCCCTCGGTGGACGTGGACGTAAAACAGAAATTCCAGTTCGGCGGCATTGGCGCCTTGTTTGGCCACGACATCGACATGCTGGTCACCCCGGACCCGCTGCACAGGCCCGGTTTGGTATTCGAACCGGTGTTTGATTACGAACAGGTGCTGGTCGTTGCCACCAATCACCGGCTGGCGGATAAACCCTGGGTAGAAGCGGCGGATCTGGAGCCGGAAACCCTGATTACCTACCCGGTCGCCATCGAACGGCTGGATGTGTTCAATTATCTGCTGGTCCCCGCCAACATGCGCCCGGCCCGCCACAAAACCATCGAAACCACCGATATCATGCTGCAGATGGTGGCTGCAGGCCGTGGCGTGGCCGCGTTACCCCGCTGGCTGGTAACCGAATACAGCGACCGGCTGGGCATTGTTCCGGTAAAACTGGGCAAAGAAGGCATAGCAAAACAGATATTTCTGGGCCGGCGGGAGCGGGATGTTGGTGTGCAGTACATGGATTCGTTCATGAAGCTGGCCCGGGAGGTTCGCTGGCGCTAAGGTTTCGGTTACACTGCCCGGAAAATTTTGTCAGGAATTACCCTTATGAGCGAAACACCTCCCGATCTGAAATACATTGAAACCCACCAGTGGGTGCGCGTAGACGCTGACGGCACTGCCACTGTGGGCATTACCGACTACGCCCAGGAGCAGTTAGGCGATGTGGTGTACATTGGTGTTCCCGAAGTGGGCGATACCGTTACCGGCGGCGAAGAAGCCGGCGTTGCCGAATCCGTGAAATCTGCCTCGGATGTGTTCAGCCCGGTAACCGGTGAAGTTATCGAGATTAACGAAGCCCTGGAAGATGAGCCGGAGAAGGTTAACGAAGATCCTTACGGCGATGGCTGGATGTTCAAAGTAAAGCTTGCTGACCAGGGCGAGCTTGATGGACTTATGGATGCCGATGCTTATGCCGAGCATGTAGCGGCCGCCGAATAAATCGAGTAGGAACCGTCGGGCAAGGCTTTCCAAAACACGCTGTGAATACGTCCGTGTACGCTTGGCTCCGCCATCCCTGGCTCCGCACAGTTTTGGAAAGCCTTGCCCGACGGTTCCCCCGAGCTTGGGTGCACCTGCTCGGGCTTCATGTATAATTTGCGCCCTATTTTTCTCTACCCTAGGTGGCCCCAATGAATTTCCCGGTTTTATATCTACGAAAAGGCGCGGAGCGCAGGCTTCGGGCTGGCCATCTTTGGGTTTACAGCAACGAGGTGGATATCCAGCGCTCACCGCTGACGCAGTTTGAGGCTGGCACACAGGCTGAGTTGCGTGCTTCCAATGATAAACCGCTGGGAGTGGTTTTTGTGAACCCCCACGCCCTTATCTGCGGCCGCCTGATCAGTCGTGATGCCGCACAGGGCATGACACCAAACCGCCTGACCCAACGCATGGAAACGGCTCTGGTGCTACGGGAACGGCTGTTCGATAAGCCCTTCTACCGTTGGGTGTTCGGCGATAGCGATGGGCTGTCCGGGCTGGTTATCGACCGGTTTGGCGATACCGTGGTGGTGCAGATCTCCACTGCCGGCATGGAGCAGATGAAGGAATCCATCGTTCGTGCGGTTCAGCGGCTGGTGCACCCCAAAGCCATCATTCTCAAGAACGATGGCAAGATGCGCAAGGTTGAAGGGCTGGATACCTACATTGAGCAGGCACATGGCCCGGAAGTGTCACTGCTGGAAGTGGAAGAAAACGGCGTTCGCTTCGAAGTGCCCCTGGAAGGCGGCCAGAAAACCGGCTGGTTTTACGATCACCGCATGAATCGCCAGCGCCTGCAGGCCTATGCGCCCGGAAAGCGGGTGCTGGATGTGTTCAGTTACGTGGGCGGCTGGGGCATTCAGGCGGCCTGTGCCGGTGCCACCCAGGTTACCTGTGTGGACGCGTCTTCCACCGCTATTGATTCGGTACATCACAACGCCAGCCTGAATGGCCTGGAGAATGTGGAAACCATTGAGAGCGATGCCTTCGATGCCCTGAAGGCGCTGGCGGAAGAGAAAGAAAAGTACGACATCGTAGTGCTGGACCCACCCGCACTGATTCCCCGCCGTCGCGATCAGAAGGCTGGCGAGCAGGCCTATGCCCGTTTGAATCAGTTGGGGTTGCGGCTGCTGGAGCGGGACGGAATTCTTGTGTCGGCTTCCTGCTCCATGCACCTCCCCCAGGAAAAACTGGTGGACATCATTCGTGGCAGCGGGCGCAAGATTGACCGTTTTGTGCAACTGCTGGAGCAGGGGCATCAGGCGCCGGATCACCCGATTATTCCGGGCATTCCCGAGACGGACTACATCAAATCCTGCTTTGTACGTTCGCTGACCGGCTTTATGTGAGGGCAATGCTGCTAAACGCGTGCTCCGCGAGAAAAGCGCAGCACGCGTTTAGCGGGTATCAGCCGCGCAGTGTCATAACACCCCAGCCCTGGTTTCTGGCGTGCTTTTCCAGTTTGGGGTCCGGGTCAACCGCGATCGGATTGTCCACTATTTCCAGCAGCGGCAAGTCATTGTGTGAATCACTGTAGAACCAGGCGCCGTCCAGGCTTTCACCGTGGGCCTCCAGCCAGTCGTTCAGCCGGGTGACCTTGCCTTCCTGAAAACTGGGTGTGCCGGCAATCCTGCCTGTGTAACGGCCGTTGATCATCTCCGGCTCGGTAGCAATCAGGTGTTCGATATCCAGCAATTCTGCTATGGGTTCGGTCACAAACCGGTTAGTCGCCGTGATAATCATCAGAGTGTGGTTGCGCTGCCGGTGGCTGTTTAAAAGCTCGTGGGCTTTTTGCAGCAGCATGGGGCGCACTTTCTTTTCCATGAATCTGGCCCGCCACTCCAGCAACTCATCCATGCTGTGTATCGACAGGGGCTGGAGCGCGAAGCCAAGGTAATTCAGGATGTCCAGTTCGCCATTCAGGTAATCCTGATAGAAGCGATCGTTGGTTTTGCGGTAGGTTTCGGCATCCACAATACCTTCTTCTACCAGAAACTCTCCCCATGCGTGATCGCTGTCACCAGCCAGCAGGGTGTTGTCGAGATCAAAAATTGCGAGCGTCAAGCGGTTACCTCCAGAAACACGGGACTTGCACAAAGCCGCTATCTTAGCACGGGTACCTGCATGCAGCTGCGTTTGCCGAAGTCTTGGGATTCTGTAAGAATGAGCGCAACTTGGAAAAATCCGACCGGTAAATAATTAACTGATTTACCGACTTTATTGAGAGGACTGTGCCGTGATCGACTCAGACGGTTTCAGACCCAACGTCGGAATCATTCTGGCCAACCACCAGGGGGAAGTTCTCTGGGCAAGGCGAATAGGGCAGGATTCCTGGCAGTTTCCTCAGGGCGGTATCAATCATGACGAATCGCCGGAAGAAGCACTTTACCGGGAGCTTGGAGAGGAAGTTGGCCTTAGTGCCAATGATGTTGAAATCATCAGTTGTACCCGGGGCTGGCTGAGATATCGCCTCCCCAGAAGGATGGTACGGCACAACTCGCACCCCGTCTGCGTGGGCCAAAAACAGAAATGGTTCCTGCTGAGGATGTTATCACCGGATGCGCATGTACGCGTTGACGGTACGGATTCACCGGAGTTCGACGGCTGGCAGTGGGTAAGCTACTGGTATCCGTTGGGGCAGGTGATTTCCTTCAAGCGCGAAGTATACAGGCGTGCGCTGAGAGAACTTGCACCCCGGCTGTTCCACAACATGGAGCAGTGGCAACGGAGCGAGCACAACCGGCGTTTAAAGGAACAGGCAAAATGACGGACTGACACACCCATGCTGAGCATTCTGCGAAGTCTTGTACAAGAGGTAAACAGTGCCCGGGATCTTCATGAGGCGCTGGGTATCATTGTATCGCGTGTGCAGAAAGCCATGGGCACCGAGGTATGTTCTGTCTACCTTCTGGATCCCGTGTCCAACCGCTATATCCTGATGGCTACCGAAGGCCTGTACGCGCAAGCCGTTGGCAAGGTGAGCCTGGCGCATTCGGAAGGCCTTGTCGGGCTGGTAGGCTCCAGGGAGGAGCCCATCAATCTGGAAGACGCGCCCTCACACCCCCGCTACCGCTATTTTCCCGAGACAGGTGAGGAGCGCTTCCGCTCCTTTCTCGGGGTGCCCATTATTCATCACCGCCAGGTGCTGGGTGTCCTCGTGGTTCAGCAAAGGGAAAGCTCCCGGTGTTTTGATGAGGGGGAAGAAGCATTTCTGGTAACAGTGTCCGCGCAGTTGGCGGGTGTGATTGCCCATAGTGAAGCAACGGGGGCCATCAGCGGGCTCTCCCTGACCGGTGAAGAGGCCAGGGATGTCAGCTTCAGCGGCGTACCCGGTTCCCCTGGCGTGGCCATAGGCCATGGTGTGGTTGTCTATCCGGCGGCTGATCTGGACGTGGTTCCCGACAAGCCGGCCGAGGATATTGAACATGAGCTGGCACTTTTCAAGTCGGCAGTGCAAGCGGTCTGTAAAGACATTGAACAGGTTGCAGAACGTCTGACCTCGCGGCTGCGCCCGGAAGAACTGGCGCTGTTTGATGTATACCTGCGCATGCTCAGCGATGAAGCCTTGCCCGGGGAGGTCAATAGCCGGATCCGTGAAGGCATCTGGGCCCAGGGCGCTCTCAAACAGGTGGTGCAGCATTACGTTCGTCATTTTGAAATGATGGACGACCTCTATCTTCAGGAAAGGGCGGTTGATATCCGCGACCTCGGGCGACGCCTGCTTTCGCATCTGCAGGAAGATGAGCAGAAGGACCTGAACTACCCCGAACGCACGGTGCTGGTGAGCGAGGAACTGACCCCCGCTATGCTGGGCGAAGTCCCTCGCGGGCAGCTGGTGGGCCTGGTGTCGGTGAAGGGCTCCAGCAACTCCCACGTTGCCATTCTGGCCCGCGCCATGGGCGTGCCTACGGTTATGGGGTTGATCGATATTCCGGTCAACCAGCTCGATGGCAAAGAACTGATCGTTGATGGATTTGAAGGCCAGATTTTTGCCTCACCGTCTGCCGATCTTCGGGCCTTTTTCCAGGAGATCTGCGATGAAGAGGATGAGCTTGATCGCAGCCTGGAGGCGCTTCGCGATAAACCCTGTGAAACCACAGACGGGCACAGGGTGCCCCTGCTGGTGAATACCGGGTTGATGACCGATGTGGTGCGTTCTCTGTCCCATGGGGCAGAGGGTATAGGCCTGTATCGCACCGAAGTGCCGTTTATGATCAAGGACCGCTTTCCCTCCGAGCAGGAGCAGCGGCAGTACTACCGGGAGCAGCTGGAAGCCTTTGCACCCAACCCGGTTACCATGCGTACGCTCGATATCGGCGGCGACAAGGCACTGACCTATTTCCCGATTGAGGAAGAAAACCCGTTCCTGGGCTGGCGGGGTATCCGGGTGACCCTTGATCACCCTGAAATTTTCCTTGTTCAGGTACGGGCCATGTTGAAGGCCAGTGAGGGCCTAAACAACCTGCAGATTATGCTGCCCATGATCAGCAACATCTCCGAGGTTGAGGAGTCTTTGCACCTGATTTACCGGGTTTATCACGAAGTGCGGGAGGAGGGCTTCGACATCCACATGCCCAAGGTGGGCGTCATGGTGGAAATTCCCGCTGCTGTGTACCAGATTCGTGAACTGGCTGACCGTGTGGATTTTCTCTCGGTTGGCTCCAACGATCTGACCCAGTATCTGCTGGCGGTAGACCGCAACAACCCCCGTGTCGCACAGCTTTATCACTCGTACCATCCGGCCGTTTTGCAGGCACTGGTGCGTATTGCCCAGGATGCACACTCGGTTGGCAAGCCCGTGGGTATATGTGGCGAACTGGCAGGAGACCCGGGTGGTGCCTTGTTACTGATGGCCATGGGCTACGATTCCCTGTCCATGAACGCCGCCAGCCTGCCGAAAGTCAAATCCGTGATTCGCAGTGTCAGCCGGGAATGGGCGGTAAAGCTACTGAAGGATGTACTCCTGCTGGATTCGCCCCACGTTATCAAAAGCTGTGTGGACCTTGCCCTGCGCAACGCGGGCTTTGGCCGGTACCTCCGGCCAGGCAAAGCCGGTACGGTTGCGCTTGCCCCGCAAGCGAGTGCCTGAAAAGAGAACACGCCTTCTCAAATATAGGGTGCGTACTCTAAACCGGGTTGCTACCTTGTCAGGTGAAAAGCTCGAAGTATGGGCTCTCACTGTTTATACGGAAAAGGAAAGGCTATGAAAGCGCCAACCGATCTGAAACCCACTCCACGCATCGGCCTTGCGCTCGGTGGCGGTGGCCCTCTGGGTGGTATATACGAGATTGGAGCGCTGCGGGCATTGGATGAGGCCCTGGACGGGCTGGATTTCAACAACCTCGATGTCTACGTGGGCGTTAACGCCGGGTCTTTTGTTGCAGCTAATCTGGCGAACCAGATGACCACTGCGCAGCTGTGCCGGATTTTTGTTCGCAATGAGGCTGAGGTACACCCCTTCCACCCGGATGTATTTTTTCGCCCGGCTTTCAGGGAAATGGCCTCACGGATGCTGGCCGTGCCCGGGCTGCTGACAACAGCCGTTCAGCGCTTCATCAGTAATCCCTACGATCAGAGCCTGCTGGAAGCGATGACCATATTAGCCCAGGCAGCGCCTGCCGGGCTTTTTGACAACGAAGGCTTGCACGAATACCTCAAGCGGGCTTTTTCCATGCTCGGGCGCACAAACGACTTCAGGCAGTTAAAGCGCAGCCTATACATTGTGGCTGCAGACGTAGAAAGCACCGAGGCCGTATGCTTCGGCGCCCCGGGGTTCGATCATGTGCCCATCTCCAAAGCCGTTCAGGCAAGCACCGCATCCCCCGGCCTGTACGTGCCGGTTGAGATTGATGGCCGGTACTACGTGGATGGAACCCTGCGCAAAGGCCTGCATGCGTCGGTAGCCTTCGAGGATGGCGCGGATCTGGTGTTTGCCGTAAACCCCCTGGTTCCCATTGATGCCAGTGCTGCGGTCAGGGCCGGAACCATGGCTCCGGGAGAACTGACACGCTCGGGCATGCCAAACCTGTTGTCACAGATGTTCAGAACCATGGTTTACTCGCGCATGAAGTCGGGTGTCGCGCACTATGCGACGGATTATCCGGATAAAGATATCCTGCTGTTTGAGCCGACCCGGGACGACGCCAAGTTGTTCTTCTCCAACGTGTTCAGCTTCCAGTCACGCAGAATGGTGTGTGAACATGCCTATCAGATGACTCGCCGGGATCTGCTGAACCGGGCCGATGAACTGGAGCCAAAGCTGGCCAGGTACGGGATAAAGCTGCGCCGGGACCGGCTGGAAGATGAGCAGCGCACCATCAGCACCAGCCTCTATGGCGAAATGCTGCCGCTGTACGTGGCCAAGAGCCGGAAGAAGAAAGCGACGGACAAAGGCAAACTGGCGACCGGGCTGGAAAACGTCACCCACCTGTTTTCCAAGGCTCAATAAAAAAACGGGCAGGGTGTGCTAAACACACGCTGCCCGTTTATACGGCCGGTTGACCGGATCAGAGAATATAGCGGCTCAGATCTTCGTCTTCTGACAGTTCCGCAAGCTTTTCATTCACGTAATCCGCCGTTACCTCAAACGCCTCTGTTACGCCATCGCCGGCATCAAACGACAGGCTTTCCAGCAGACGCTCCAGCACCGTGTGAAGGCGCCGGGCACCGATATTCTCGGTGGTTTCATTCACCTTCCAGGCAATCTCCGCAATGCGGGCGATGGCATCTTCACTGAAGGTGAGTTTCACGCCCTCCGTTGCCATCAGGGCTTCATACTGCTGCACCAGTGACGCATCCGGTTCCGTAAGGATGCGCTTGAAATCGTCCGGGCTGAGAGCCTGCAACTCCACGCGGATAGGCAGCCGGCCCTGCAGTTCGGGGATCAGATCCGAAGGCTTTGACAGGTGAAAGGCGCCGGAGGCGATAAACAGAATGTGGTCTGTGCGCACCGAACCGTACTTGGTGCTCACCGTGCTGCCTTCAATCAAGGGCAGAAGATCCCGCTGAACGCCTTCCCGGGAAACATCCGAAGATGTGTTTTCCGAGCGTTTTGCAACCTTGTCGATTTCATCCAGAAACACAATGCCGTTCTGCTCCACCGCCAGGATGGCTTGCTGCTTGATGGAGTCTTCGTTAACCAGCTTGGCCGCTTCTTCTTCCTTTACCCGTTTGAGGGCGTCTGCCACTTTCATTTTACGGGGTTTGGATCTGTCTGCAGCCATGTTGGAGAACATGCTTTGCAGCTGGCTGGTCATCTCCTCCATGCCCGGAGGTGCCATGATTTCAACACCAGGGCCGGAGTTGCGAAGGTTAATCTCGATTTCTTTATCGTCCAGCTCGCCTTCCCGCAGCTTCTTCCGAAACATCTGGCGCGTGGAGGAATCCCGGGAAGTTTTCTGGCTGTCTTCGTCGAAGCTTCTGGCCGGTGGAATCAGAACATCCAGAATGCGCTCTTCTGCCGCATCCAGTGCTTTCTCCTCGTGGCGTTTCATTTCCTTCACGCGCAGCATTTTCACCGCCATATCCGCCAGATCGCGAATAATGGACTCCACATCTCGGCCTACATAGCCCACCTCGGTAAACTTGGTGGCCTCTACCTTCAGAAAGGGCGCATCAGCCAGTTTGGCCAGGCGCCGGGCAATTTCAGTTTTGCCCACGCCGGTCGGCCCTATCATCAGAATGTTCTTGGGTGTGACCTCATCACGCAGCGTGCTGTCCAGCTGCATCCTGCGCCAGCGATTTCTCAGGGCAATGGCCACGGCACGCTTCGCCTCTTGCTGACCCACGATGTGTTTATTGAGCTCGTGGACAATCTCACGGGGAGTCATTGCAGACATGGTTACTCCGGATCAGTCGTTTTGGAGGATGCTTTTCTGGAAAGCACCTCAAGGGTGCGGTTGTGGTTCGTATAAATACAGATATCCGCCGCAATATCCAGACCCTTCTCCACAATTTCATGGGCAGAAAGCTCAGTGTTTTCAAGCAGGGCGCGGGCAGACGCCTGTGCGAACGGCCCGCCGGAACCAATGGCAATCAACCCCTGCTCGGGTTCAATAACATCACCATTGCCGGTAATAATCAGAGACGCGGTTTCATCCGCCACAGCAAGCAGCGCCTCAAGCCGCCGCAGCGCCCTGTCTGTACGCCAGTCTTTGGCAAGCTCGACTGCGGCTCTGGTCAGGTTGCCCTGGTGTTTCTCAAGCTGTGCTTCAAAGCGCTCAAACAGGGTGAATGCATCTGCAGTACCGCCTGCAAAACCGGCAATCACCTTGCCATTGTAGAGACGGCGAACCTTGCGGGCGTTTCCCTTCATTATGGTATTACCCAGAGAAACCTGGCCGTCGCCACCCATGGCAACTTCGTCATCGCGTCTGACGGAAAGTATGGTAGTCATTATGGCTCCAATTGCCTGATAAAAATCGGTATTGGGCAGTTATGGAGGCGGCAATGGAGAATTCAAGTGGCTTAGGGGCAGGAGTCTGCAGGGTGCGGCTTTTCAAAACACGCTGTGAATACATCCCTGTACGCTCGGCTCCGCCATCCATGGCTCCGCACGGTTTTGAAAAGCCGCACCCTGCAGACTCCCGCAGCTATCGGGAACCGTCAGCCCTGTTTCGGAACCTTCCGGATGAGTGGCTGAATGTTAATCGAAACAAGCTTGTCGATAGCCGAGTTCATCTGGCTGCGGGACTTGAACGGGCCCACGTTCACCCGGTACCACACAGAGCCACTATCCAGCTCAATGCGCTGCACACTCGCCCTGAGCCCCTGGAACGCAATCTGGGCGCGCTGGCGCTCCGCGTCTTCCTGGCTGCGGAAAGAGCCGGACTGAACCAGATAGTCGAAATCCTGTTTGCTCGGTCCGGGTGTGTATTCTTCCACGTTAGACGGAACAACCTCGGATTCCGGAAGCATCTCATAAAACCGGAACCCCGGTTTTTGCTCTTTCTGCTTTGCCGTTTGCGCTGGTTGCTGCAGGGGCGGATTTTTGGCCGCAGGTGGCTGTTGCGGTGCATTGCCAGTGGGCACCGAGTTCAGATACACAATGAACCCGATAAAACCGCCGACGGTTGCCAGTGACAGAATCCATTTCAATGACAACCCTCCCCGCTGGGCCCGTGCTGGCGCTGCCGGTTTCGAGCGCTTCTTCCGGGCACGCGCAGGCTTGGCAGGCTTATTCCTTGACGTGGCTGAAGGCGTGCCGGGCCGGTTTTTTCGGGCATAATCTCGGGACATTGTTGTTACTTACATCTCTTCCGGAGCGCTGACGGCCAGCAGACCAAGCCCGTTGGCAATTACCTGGCGTACGGCCAGGTAAAGGCTAACGCGGGCATCGCGCAGGGCCGTATCCTCAATCAGCACTTTATGGGCGTTGTAGTAGGTGTGGAACTGCCCTGCAAGATCCCTCAGGTAATGGGCGAGGTGGTGCGGCTCGCGCTGGGCCGCGGAGTTGGCAATCAGCTCCGGATATTTGGCCAGTTGGTTTGCCAGATCTTTTTCTTCATCCAGAGTCAGCAAGGATAAATCGCCCACACACTCGTTCAGCCCGCGCTCTACACCTTCTACAGAGAGCTTCCGCAATACGCTGCAGATGCGCGCATGGGCATACTGAATGTAATACACCGGGTTTTCATTGGTCTGGGAGCGGGCCAGATCAATATCAAAGGTCAACTGGGAGTCTACCCGCCGTGCGGCAAGGAAAAAGCGTGTGGCATCCCGGCCCACTTCGTCGATCAGATCGCGAATGGTTACGTAACTGCCTGCACGCTTGGATATTTTTACCTCCTGCCCGGAGCGGGTAACCATCACCATCTGGTGCAGCACATAATCCGGCCATCCTTTTGGAATGCCAACCTCCAGTGCCTGTAGCCCGGCCCGGACCCGGGTAATGGTTGAGTGGTGGTCGGCGCCCTGTTCGTTGATAACGGTAGTAAAACCGCGCTGCCACTTGTCCAGGTGGTAGGCTACATCCGGCAGGAAGTAGGTGTAACCTCCGTCTTTTTTCCGCATTACCCGGTCTTTATCATCGCCGAACTCTGTGGTTTTCAGCCACATGGCGCCACCTTCTTCATAGGTGTAACCGTTGTTCTGGAGGCGCTTTACGGTAGCTTCTACCTTGCCGTCTGCATACAGGGACGATTCCAGAAAGTACACATCAAATTCGACGCCAAAGGCTTTCAGGTCCAGATCCTGCTCACGGCGCAGGTAGGCAACCGCAAACGCCTGAATGGCGGCAAGATCTTCGGGGTCGGCGAGAGCTGTTACTTCACGGTCGTCTGCCGTTACGGTTTCACCGGCCAGGTACGCCTTGGCAACGTCAGTAATGTAGTCGCCGCGATAGCCGTCTTCCGGCCAGCCTTCATCATCCGGAGTCAGGCCTTTAACCCGGGCCTGTACCGAGAGCGCGAGATTGTTGATCTGCGCGCCCGCATCGTTGTAATAGAACTCGCGGGTAACGTTATAGCCATTCGCCTCCAGAAGCCGGCAAAGACAGTCGCCAATAGCGGCTCCCCGGCCATGGCCTACATGCAAGGGCCCGGTGGGGTTGGCGGATACAAACTCCACCTGAACCTTCTCGCCCTTGCCGCTGTTGTTCCGGCCAAACTCCCCGGCCTCGTCCAGGATGGTATTAACAATCTCGAAGGCGCTGGCGGTACTCATGAAAAAGTTGATGAAACCGGGGCCGGCAATTTCCACCTTCTCCACGGCACTGCTTTCGGGCAGCTTTTCAATCAGCATCTCAGCCAGCTGGCGAGGCGCACAGCCCGCGGTTTTGGCGGCAACCAGTGCTATGTTGCAGGCATAGTCGCCGTGGGATTTATCCTTGGTGTTGCCTACTTGCGGCGTGTAAGTCTGATCGGCAGGCAGAGCGCCTTCGGATTGAAGAGCGGTCAATGCAGACTGGAGCAGGTCGGAAACGGTCTCTTTCATGCTGTGAGAAGGCTCAGTTTACTGGAAAGTTGGATTAGGGCAGGGCGCCCGATGGAAGTAGAAGGGAGGCATTATCGCGGAAAGATGAGATGTTCTCAAATATGTGGCCGCCCCTCTTCTCATCCTGAAAGACAAGCGGCCATACCTTTTAGTCAGAAAGGGGAGTTCGTGAAATGTAGGCGTTTCCGCTAAAAGGCGCCGGGGGAGTTACTTCAACCGTCAGGTAACCTGTGGACGGCGTGTCGTCAGCCTCTATGATAATGCACTGCACAACTGGCGATTCTCTGTACGAGGTTGTTGTTGTGAACGACGCTGGTGCAACGATGCTCCCATTTGTTGTCGAGAAGTTTACGCTTGTCCCTCCAGGCGGTGGGCCTTCGACAGTATTGTCTTGGCTGTCGCTGAACACACCTGCAACTCTAACGCACACTTCGCCAACTGCTACGGGCGTAGTATAATTAACAACAATTGTGTCGCTAGCCATGAAGATCTTTGCAGTTTGCGTGATTTCAAGTAGCGAAGAGGTGCAGTTTGCTGACGTATCGGCGCATGCTGTTCCATTGTAGATGCCATTTTTTGCATCATATTGACCGTTGTCGTTGTAATCAAAGTATTCTTCGTCTGCGTCGCGTACACCATTTCGGTTGCGATCCAGAAAAGCTTCGCCTTTATCATCGTTTGCTAAATTGAAGTTATCGTCAGCTGCGACGTATTTTCCGTCACTATTCAAATCTCTAAAGCTTTCCTCGCCTACAGTGCGGGCAAGAATAAGAACGACTCCATCTTCTGGTCTTGGGTCTTGGCTTATCCACTTCACTGAGCAAGCGCCATCCTGGAGTGTGCACTCACTCTGAACTGATCCGGCATTTGTCACATAGTTGACAATGGCATCGCTAATTCGGTTGTTGTTTCTATCTGCTGCTCTAATTACGATCGGCACTTCTACACCGTCGTAATTTCTTGCGTTTGGCAGGAAATTTTCCGTAACTGAGGCAGAAAAACTATCCTGATCTGGAATGGTTGCGCTGATAGAAATTGGTGCTGATGTTGTCTGAATCGGGACGCCAGTGTCCGGGGTGTACGTTGCTGTAACGCTCACTACAGTTGCAACTGTTCCCGCGTTGACTCGAGTAGTGGCGAGGCCTTTCTCATCGCTTTCGGTCAAGGATTGGGAAAGAGAAATTCCCCCCAGCGTAGTTGAAAGAGAAAACGTTATCTGCTCGCCTGTAGTTATTGGGTTGCCGTTTTTATCTGCAAGCCGGAAGGTCACTGCCGAGACGCTTGGTCTCGAACTGTTGGAGCTTCCGCTTAGTGCAATCGAATCCGGGGTTGCGCTGACGTACTCAAGCTCGCCAATTTCAGGGGCTGCAACAGAAATATTTGCGATCGCTGAAGATCCGTTTTCCAGTCGAGCGGTTATCGTGTCGGGGCCAGCACAGCCTGCCTCATATGTCGTGCTGAAGGATCCTGAGGCGGTTGTTACGGTACGGTCAAATATTGCAGTTTGGCAGAGGGAAGAAATGGCAACGGAGGTTTCCTCTGCATTGTATATAGTGTTTCCGTCCGCTGCGTTAACCACATTAAACTCGAGCCTGGTAGAACCACCTGCTGAGAGTGATGTTGCGGAAACTTTCATTTGACCTGATTGAAACGTCGAGCCGCTGCCGGTGCCAAGTTCAAGCGTTACTGTTTGCTCGTTTTCACCGCCAGTCGTTCCCCCTGTGTTAGCTCCACCGCCGGTGCTTACAAGGGGAGTTGAGTTTTCATCCCCGCCGCAGGCAGCAAGTATGAGGGCTAATGAAATTGCCGAAGCGCGCGCAAGGAGTTTCCCTGACATTTTTGATCTCCAGTTTCCGTTACAGCAAAAGCCTCTAAATGCGTGTTCCCGGCGTGATCGCCGCAAGCTAAAGTGCATTTACAGATTTGATTGTTAATTTGCGGAAAAGCATAGCATAGGTTCCGCTCGTGCAATGCTCATTAGTATGCATTTATGCAATTCTTTGTAACGCCGTGAAGTCCGTTGGGTTCTGAGACCTAGCCAGTTTCCTGGGGATCTACATCGATCATCCATTTAGCGCCCTTCGGGTACCTTTTTTCCTCAAGTGACTGGCAAATATCTTTCAGCAGCCTGTTGAGGCGTGTCCGGTTGGAGGTGTTCAGCACGAGTTGCGCCCGGTGTCTGTCGGCACGCCGTGCGATCAGTGCGGGCAATGGCCCCCAGATTTCGATGCCGGGTGCGGCTGCAAGGGGTTTTATGCCGTCCAGTATCTGCAGGCTCTGTTCCATGGTGTCGGCTTCGGCGCGGAAGATGGCCATGGCGCGGAAGGGTGGAAACAGCCCCGCTTCGCGTTCCCGGAGGAGTTGATCGGCCATCTCCAGATAGCGCCCATGGCAGAGCGTTCTCAGCAGGGGGTGATCACTGTGGCAGGTTTGCACAACCACTTTGCCGGCCTTGGTTCCGCGCCCGGCGCGCCCGCTCACCTGGAGCAGCGTCTGGATCAGTTGTTCCGGTGCCCTGAAATCGACGCTGAAAAGCCCGCCGTCGGCGTTGATGACAACCACCAGCGTTACGTTGGGGAAGTCATGACCCTTTGCCAGCATCTGGGTGCCCACCAGGATGCAGGGCTTTCCTGTATTTACCTGTTTCAGAATGCTCTGAATGCTGCCTTTTCGCTGCGTGCTGTCGCGGTCAACGCGAACCACGGGCGTGTCCGGAAAGTGCGCGGCGAGTACCTCCTCGGTTTGTTCGGTGCCCTGGCCCACAGGTTTGAAGGCTTCGCTTTTGCAATGCGGGCAGGTCTCTGTGGCCGGGGCCTGGTAATCACAGTGGTGGCAGCGCATGGCGCGGTCGCGGCGATGGTAGGTGAGCCGTGTATCGCAGCGTGGGCACTCCACCATATGCCCGCAGTCGAAACACATCATAACCGGTGCAAATCCGCGGCGGTTTACAAACACCAGTGCCTGGTTGCCGCGATCCAGTGTTTTACGGAGCGCTTGCAGGGCAGGGCGGGAGAGGCCTCCTTCCAGTGGCCGGCTGCGTATGTCCAGCAGGCTGATTGCTGGTGGCAAGGCCTTGCCTGCCCGCTCCTCAAGGCGAATGAGCCGATACTTTCCGTTGAGGGCGTTGTGGTAGGATTCAAGGGAGGGTGTGGCGGAACCCAGAATAACCGGGCAGTGGTTCAGGTGGGCGCGATAAACCGCCATATCCCTGCCGGAATAGCGAAAGCCCTCGCCCTGTTTGTAAGAGCTGTCGTGCTCCTCGTCTACAATCAGTGTTTTCAGTGAGGTAAAGGGTAGCAGCACCGCCGAGCGTGTGCCGATGAGAATAATGGGCTCTCCGTTACGGATTTTCAGCCAGGCGCTCAGGCGCTCACTGTCGTTAAGAGCCGAGTGCCACACCAGAATGCGTTCGCCGAAGTAGTGTTTGAATCGTGCAACGGTCTGGGGTGTCAGGTTGATTTCGGGCACCAGTACCAGTGCCTGATCCCGGGCGGAGAGGTTCTGTTTGAGGTAGTGCAGGTAGACCTCTGTTTTGCCACTGCCGGTAATGCCGTATAAAAGGGAAGCGCTGAAGCCGTCCCGCGGCAGAGGAAGTTGAGAGGCAGCGCCGAGCTGCGCTGCCGACAGTTTCGGCGCCTCGATGGCTTCATTGCCCGGCCGGCTTCGAGGATTTTCCCTTGCGGGTGTTACAGCTTTGATCAGTTCTTTGCTGGCGAGGGTTTGCAGTTGCTGGCGGCTGAAACCGGCTTTGAGGATATCACTGCTTTTGGCGCCCTCGCTGTGTTGTGCAATCCAGTCCAGCAGGTTTTTTTGTTTGTGGGCGTTCGCCGGCAAGGTGGCACTGCTTCCGCAGGCTTGCCACCAGTCTTCACTTTTTTCGGCGGCCGGCCGGCCCCGTCTCAGAGCCGGCGGCAGGGCTGTAAACAGGCATTCTCCCAGCGGGTGCTGGTAATAGTTGCTGGCCCAGCTCAGGAGCCTGAATGTCTCCCGGGGCAAGGCTGGCCAGTTCTCCAGTTCGCTGTGGACAGGTTTCAGGGTGATGCCTTCCGGCGGCTGGATGTCGGTTTCGACCACCAGGCCGATGGCCTGTTGGCGGCCAAAGGGGATCCTCACGCGCTGGCCGGGTTCCAGCGTAAGCCCGTCCGGTACAATATAGTCAAAGAGCCTTCTTAAGGGGCGATTTAACGCAATGCGAACTGTGGATGGCACTGCGTGCTCCCTTGTGAATCTGGTCATTTCGGTATCTGCTTATCCCGCCTGCTCCCCGGCATGGCCCCGGGGCCGGGCCAGAGCAAAGAGCATCTGTTGACAAGGCTTGCCTGCCGAGATGATTGCAAGTAAGATTCGCGATCTGTTTTGCGGCAGGGCATGATTGTGCCCCGTCTTCTCCATTGATTCAAACATGCGGTGCCTGGCACCAGGGCAGAAGTTCAAGTGCCCCCGATCAGGTAGCGGCATGACCCATAGAGGTTCGCCATGAAAGAAGGTATTCACCCCAAGTACGAAGACATTACCGCAACCTGCTCTTGCGGCAATGTAATCAAGACCCGCTCTACTGTCGGCCACGATCTGCAGCTCGACGTTTGCTCACAGTGCCACCCGTTCTACACTGGCAAGCAGAAGGTTATGGACACAGGCGGCCGTATCGATCGTTTCCAGAAGCGTTTTGGTGGTCGTATCGGTGGCAAGAAAGACTGATTCTGCTGCAGAACTACAAAAAAAGCGCCGCCCGGCGCTTTTTTTGTAGTTGAAGCAAAAATACCGGCCAGATTTTTGATTATACGCAATTAGCCGTATTGACTGATTAAAAACTGTCCGTCTTGCCCTTGTCGTTTCGGGATGAGCGCGCCATAATGTCGCGCTCCTTCAGGCTGGCTCCTGCCTCCTGTTGGTCTATTACCTTTAAACGTGACAAACGGAACAGTGGCAATGTCTCAAGATCTGAAAGAAGCAGCCCTTGAATATCACGCCAAGCCGCGGCCTGGAAAGCTGAGTGTTGAAATCACCAAGCCAACAGCGACCGCCCGCGATCTTTCTCTGGCATACAGCCCCGGGGTTGCCGAGCCGGTCCGCGAGATCGCCAGGGACCCGGAAAACGCCTACAAGTACACTGCCAAGGGCAACCTTGTGGCCGTTATTTCTGACGGTACTGCGATTCTTGGTCTGGGGAATCTGGGCCCGCTGGCAAGCAAGCCGGTAATGGAAGGCAAAGGCGTTCTGTTCAAGCGCTTTGCCGGAATTGATGTGTTCGATATCGAAGTCAATTCCGAAAGCCCGCAGGCGTTCATTGAAACCGTTGAGCGTATTGCTGACACCTTTGGCGGCATTAACCTTGAGGACATCAAGGCGCCTGAGTGTTTTGAAATTGAGCGCGCGCTGATCGAAAAGTGCAATGTGCCCGTCTTCCACGATGACCAGCACGGTACAGCAATTGTTACTGCCGCAGGCATGATCAATGCTCTGGAGTTGCAGGGCAAGAAGATTGAAGAAGCAAAAGTGGTTTGCCTGGGTGCGGGCGCCGCTGCAATCGCCTGTATGAAGTTGTTGATCAGTTGTGGCGTCAGCCCTGAAAATATTTACATGCTTGACCGCAAGGGCGTAATTCACTCGGGCCGTGATGATCTCAATCAGTACAAGGCGATGTTCGCCAACGATACGGACAAGCGTACCCTGGATGACGCAATTGACGGTGCGGATGTATTCCTCGGCCTCTCTGGCCCGGATCTTCTGACTGCTGATCAGCTCAAGAAAATGGCACCTAATCCGGTTGTGTTTGCCTGCTCCAATCCGGACCCGGAAATCGATCCGGCGGTAGCGCATGCAGCCCGTGATGATCTGATTATGGCTACGGGCCGTTCAGACTATCCGAACCAGGTGAATAACGTACTGGGTTTCCCGTTTATCTTCCGCGGTGCGCTCGACGTTCGTGCAACCTGCATCAACGAGGAAATGAAAGTGGCAGCGGTAACGGCAATTCGCGAGCTGGCGAAAGAGCCTGTGCCACAGGAAATCTGCGAAGCCTACGGTGCCGACAGCTTTGAGTTTGGAAAAGATTACATCATTCCCAAGCCCATGGATGTCCGCTTGCTGGAAGTTGTTCCGGCTGCTGTGGCCCGTGCTGCCGTGGATTCCGGTGTTGCCCGTAATGACTACCCCGCACACTATCCACTGATGAGCATGGATGACATCATCTGACTGATGGCACCATGAATAAACAAAAAAACCGGCGGTGATCCCGCCGGTTTTTTTATGGATGCCTGCTTGTATGGTGGGGGCGGTTGCTCAGAAAATCTGGCGCGAGATGCCGTCGCCGTTCCCGCTGCTGCCCGGCCTTTCATCTTCAGCCGCAAGGGCAGGAGGGGCATCTTCTTCTTTGAAAATTTCAAAGGTGCCGTCTTCACCGGGCCTTGCGCGCTTGCCGGTTTCCGGGTTGATGCGGATATTCACGATGCCGTTCGGTCTTGGCATAAACGCAGGCGGCTCTCCTTCCAGTGCGACTTTCATATAGTCTATCCAGATGGGCAACGCCGTACTTGCCCCGAATTCTCTCCGGCCCAGGGGGGCGGGTTGATCGAAGCCCACCCATACGGTGGTGGCCAGGTTGTGATTAAAACCTGCAAACCAGGTGTCCCGCTGTTCGTTGGTTGTGCCTGTTTTCCCGGCAATGTCATCCCGCCCCAGTGCCAGAGCCCGGCGCCCGGTTCCGCGTTTAACCACATCCCGGAGCATTGAGTGCAAAATGTAAACGGAGCGTTCATCAGCAAGCCGGCGCATGGTCCGTGTTTCGGGGGCGGTTTCCTCTGTGATTGCCGGCGTATTATCGGTTTTTTCAATAGTGTCAGCCGGGTCTGTTTCTTCTGTATCGCAGTTCCGGTCACACAGAACGACGTCCGGAGCCTCGTATATGACTTCTCCGTTCACATCCGTAATGCTCTGGATCAGAAATGGCTCTACGTCGTAACCACCATTGGCGATAACTGCCAGCCCCCGTGCCAGCTCCATGGGCGAGAGCTGGCCGCTGCCCAGCGACAGGGAGAGGTCTTTGGGCATGCTCTCGGTCGGAACCTTGAGCTGGTCGAGGTAGTCCAGAGTCTGGGGGATGCCGAGATCCCGCAACAGCCGGATGGAAACCAGGTTGCGGGAGCGGTAAAGAGCCTTGCGCAGCGTAGTGGGGCCATAAAACTGGCCCGATGAATTCTGCGGGCGCCAGGCCGTTTCGAGCTCCGAGTCATCAAAAACGATGGGAGCGTCGTTATAAATGGTGGCGGGAGTCATGCCGTTTTCCAGGGCCGCCAGATACAGGAATGGCTTGAAGGTGGAGCCCGGCTGGCGCCTGGCTTGTGTGGCGCGGTTATACTTGCTTTGCCCGAAGCTGTAGCCGCCTGCAAGCGCCTCTATGGCGCCGGTTTTCGCTTCGAGAGAAATCAGTGCTCCTTCGACTTTCGGTACCTGCATGAGTGAAACTTTCACGGCCTCATCAATGCCCGAGGTGTCGTCTTCTGCAGGCTCGCCGTTTCCCGAAACTGCCGGGGCCTTTGCCACTTCATCCACCCGAACGTAAACAACATCGCCAACGCTCACAACATCCGAGGGTTTTTCCGGCTCCGGGCCGGTCAGGTTCTCGGTTTTGTAGCGGCGGGCCCATTGCATGGACTCGAACGGCATGATGGCGGGGCCGAACCGGCGAACGTGGGCGCGGGCTTCGCCCTTGTCGTCATCAACCGCGGTAATCACCGCAGGCATCAGCGATTCTATCCGGGGATAGTTCAGCATGGTGCCGGAAAGGTCGCCGCCAGCCAGGGTTTCGGGGTCAAGTTCGCCAATGGGGCCACGGAAGCCATGCCTGCGATCGTAGGCTTCAAGGCCCCTTCTGAGAGCGTCGGTAGCTGTCTGCTGCTCTTTGCTGTCAACGGTCAGGGTAACCGTGTAGCCATCTGTATAGGCATCTTCGCCGAAACGCCTGACCATTTCGGCCCGGGCCATTTCCGCAACATAGTCGGCATCCACTTCGGCTTCCGTGGCATTGTAGGTCGCCGTCAGCGGCGCCTGGACAGCGAGTTCATAGGCATCCGGGCTGATAAAGCCGAGTTCCTTCATGCGGCCAAGAATCCAGTCCCTGCGAATCAGGGCGCGCTGGGGATTGGCGAGAGGGTTGTATGCCGATGGTGCTTTGGGCAGGCCCGCCAGCATGGCCATTTGCGCCAGGGATAATTCGTTTACCGGCTTGTTGTAATAAACCTGAGCCGCAGCGGCGATACCGTAAGCCCGGTTACCCAGGTAAATTTTGTTCAGGTACAGCTCAAGAATGCGGTTTTTGTCCAGCTCGCGCTCTATCTGAAGAGCAAGAAGTATCTCGTTGAACTTGCGAATAAACGTCCGATCACGTGACAAAAAGTAATTTTTTGCAACCTGCATTGTGATGGTGCTGCCCCCGGACTGGATGGAGCCGGTAGAGACGAGTTCGATGGCAGCCCGCACCAGGCCTTTGATGTCGACCCCGAAGTGCTCGTAAAAACGGGCGTCTTCCGCGGCCATAAAGGCTTGTAACTGAATTGTTGGGATCTGTTCGATTGTGATCGGTGCCCTTCTCTTTTCACCGAATTCTGCTATTAATCTGTTGTCTTTGCTATACACCCGCAGCGGCGTCTGGAGTTTTATATCCAGAAGTTGCTCAACCGGGGGAAGGCCGGGACGAAGGTAGAGATAGAAGCCTGAGCCAAGGATAACGGCGACACTCAGTCCGGTGAGAAATAACCAGGCAAAAAGGCGAGATGTACGCAACAAATGGGACATTTTTTTCTGACAACTGTTGGATATAGGTCTATCATTTGAGAAATTGCTTTAGGAAGGATGAGTCGCTTCACCGTCGCAAAAGTTCCCAGCCGAAGAAGAGCGGGTATTGTAAACGGAATAATGAAGAAATTCTCTTAAATAAAAAACACATAACACATGTAACCGGGTGCATCTAACCAGGTATAGGGTGAGCGCGTGTTCGGATTGTTCGGAAAGAAGTCCAGTGCAGTATTGGGCGTAGATGTGAGCTCCAGCTCCGTCAAGCTCCTTGAGCTGTCGAAGCAGGGTGACCGATACAAGGTCGAGAGCTACGCTGTTGAGCCGTTGCCGGCCAACGCTGTCGTAGAAAAAAACATTACGGATGTGGAAGCCGTTGGCGAGGTTCTCAAGCGGGTGGCTTCCAAATCACGCACCAGCGTCAAGCAGGCGGCTGTGGCGGTTTCCGGCTCGGCGGTTATCACCAAGGTTATCCAGATGGACGGTGGTCTCAACGAGTTCGAAATGGAAGACCAGATTGCGCTGGAGGCCGACCAGTATATTCCCTACCCACTCGATGAAGTTGCGATCGATTTTGAGGTACAGGGCCCTTCAGAAACCAATCCCGATCAGGTCGATGTGCTTATTGCGGCATGTCGGAAAGAAAACGTGGATATCCGTGAAGACGCTCTCGAGATTGCGTCTCTCAGCGCAAAGATTGTGGATGTGGAAGCCTATGCTCTTGAGCGTGCTTATGGGTTGATTGAGTCCCAGCTCGACTCCCAGGGTGAAGATCTTGTGGTGGCCATTGTCGATGTGGGCGCTACCATGACGACCCTGAGTGTTCTGGCAGAAGGGAAAACCGTTTACACCCGGGAGCAGATCTTCGGTGGCAAGCAGCTCACCGAGGAAATCCAGCGTCGGTATGGCCTTTCAGTTGAGGAGGCCGGGCTTGCCAAAAAGCAGGGCGGGCTGCCTGATGATTACGAAACCGAAGTGCTCACGCCGTTCCGGGAAGCTGTTGTTCAGCAGGTTGCGCGCGCACTTCAGTTCTTTTTCGGTGCCAGCCAGTACAATGCGGTTGACTATGTAGTGCTCGCCGGTGGCACTGCCTCGATTCAGGGGCTGACAGAAATGGTGGAAGAGAAAACAGGAACGCCGACACTGGTCGCCAATCCCTTTGCGGAAATGGCGGTGAGTTCGCGGGTTAATGCATCTGCTCTGAGCAACGACGCGCCTTCGCTGATGATTGCCTGTGGCCTGGCAATGAGGAGCTTCGACTGATGGCAAAAATCAACCTCAGGCCCTGGCGCGAGGAGCTCAGGGCAGAGAAGCAGAAGCAGTTTGTAGTCATGGTGCTGGGGGCGGCGATTATCGCTGCCGGCCTCACATTCCTGTGGAGTTCCGATCTCGACAGCAACATTGCTTATCAGCAATCAAGAAACGCCTATATTGAGTCTGCCACCAAAAAGCTGGATGCACAGATTCGTGAGATAGACAGTCTCAAACGCAAACGCGATGAACTGCTGGCGCGCATGAAGGTGATCCAGGACCTGCAAGGCAAGCGTCCCGTTATTGTTCGCGTCTTTGACGAGCTGGTGCGAACCCTGCCGGACGGTCTTTACTATACAGATCTGAAGAAGACCGACGATGTTTTGAGTATTGTCGGTATGGCCGAATCAAACAGCCGCGTATCAACCCTGATGCGGCAGCTTGAGGAGTCCGAGTGGTTCACCAGCCCGAACCTCTCCAACGTGTCATCAGCAGACAGTCGTCGTGCGGGGTATAGCCAGTTCAACATGACTGTAAAACAGAAAACACCTGAGCCCGAAGGGGAGGATAAGTCATGAGCCTCGCGGACTCACTCAAAAGCCTTAATGAATTTGACATCAACGATCTAGATATAAACAACGCGGGCATCTGGCCGGCGCCCATCAAGGCAATTGTTGTCCTGATTGTTTTCGGTCTGATTATGGGCGGTGGTTACTGGTTCTTTATCAAAGACCAGTATGTGCAGCTCGACCGGGTTGAAAAAACAGAGCAGGATTTGCGCAAAAAGTACGAAGAGAAGGCGTACCAGGTTGCCAATCTGGAGGTTTTCAAGGCGCAGATGGTTGAAATGGAAGAAACCTTTGGCGCCCTGGTGCGGCAGCTTCCCAGTGAAACGGAAGTGCCCGGCCTGCTGGAAGATATCACCAATACAGCGCTGGGTAGCGGGCTTGCCCTGCAGGAAGTGAAGCTGCAACCTGAACGGAAGCGGGATTTCTACTCCGAGCTGCCGATCAATATCCGGGTTTCAGGCACCTATCACGAGCTGGCGTCCTTTGTAAGCAGTGTTGCCAGCCTCCCAAGGATTGTGACCCTGCACGATTTAACCATTAAACCAACTGGCGGAGACGGTGATCAGCTTGATATGCAGGTTGTTGCCCGTACCTACCGCTACCGGGCTGGAGAATGAGCATGATAGCAAAGCATGCGGGAAAAGCCTGGCTGGGTGTTTGTCTGGTGTCACTCCTGACAGCCTGTTCCCAGGGCAGCGGTTTTTCCGATCTGGACAAGTTTATGGCTGATACCCGGGCCAAGCCCCGGGGGCATGTCGAACCATTGCCGGAGTTCAGTGCATACGAGGCATTCAGTTACTCGGCCGCAGATCGGCGGGCGCCGTTCGAGCCGCCAATGGATGTACAGTTGACAATGGTTGATGAAAAGCCCGTCAGCGATGTTGAACCTGATCTGGATCGCCCACGGGAAGTACTTGAGAATTTTGATCTCAAAGATCTTGGCATGGTGGGTACGCTGCAAGGCGTAAGCGGCAACCTGTTTGCGCTGGTCCGTGACAATACGGGTGGTATCCACCGGGTACGCGCCGGGAATTACATGGGGCAGAACTATGGCCGGGTTATCGGCGTCAGTGAAACCCGCATAGAACTCATTGAAATCGTTCCCAATGGCCGGGGTGGTTGGGTAGAGCGTCCTCGCTCTCTGACCCTGGATGAGGACGCGGGCTAAGGAGCGGCTTGATGAAAATCGAAAGAAAAATGCATGTACAAAAAAGTTCGGGGTCGAGGCTAGCGATGTTCAGAAAACTCAATGTATACGTCAGCGTGATTGCTTTTGGGTTGTTATCCGGCCTGGCCAGTGCGGTCACGCTGGAAGACGTGTCGTTTTCGTCGCTACCGGGAGAACGCCTGGAAGTGACACTCAAGTTTGATGGCCAGCCGCCAGAGCCGTCGGGATATACCATCGAACGGCCAGCTCGTATCGCGGTTGATTTGCGCGATACGACCAGCGGGCTCAACACCCGGAGCGTTCCTCTCGGTTCAGGCAATGCCCAGAGTATGACAGTGGTGGAAACCAAGGATCGCACCCGTCTCATCTTCAATCTGGTTGAGCTTGCGCCATATGACACAGTGCGCACTGGAAACTCCCTGGTAATGACGATTGGCGGGGAGTCGGGCAGTACCCAGGCGTCCACACCGGTGGCAACAGACTCCGCGTCTTCAGCGCCACCATCCCGGTCTCCGAACACCCTGGCAGGCGTCGATTTCCGCCGTGGCAAAGATGGTGAAGGTCGCATTATTGTAGATCTGGGCAGCTCCCGCACCCAGGTGGATCTCTCTGAACTGGGTGGCAAGATCCGTCTTACCATGGATGGCATTGCCGTTCCTCCAGACCTGCGCCGTCGCCTTGATGTGACCGACTTCGCAACGCCTGTAAGCCGTATTGATACCTTCGTTGAAGATGGCAATGCGGTGGTAGAGATTCGCCCGGAAGGCAATTATGACTACATTGCTTACCAGTCTGGCAGCCAGTTTACCGTCAGTGTCGAAAAGCTCTCCGCAGAAGAGGCGGAATCGCGTCGTGAAGAGAAGTTCCCATACTCCGGCGAGAAGCTTTCCCTGAACTTCCAGGACATCGAAGTACGCTCGGTTTTACAGCTGATTGCTGACTTTACAGGCCTGAACCTGGTAGCAAGTGACACGGTAGGCGGCAGCATTACCCTGCGCTTGCAGAATGTGCCCTGGGACCAGGCTCTGGACCTTATTCTGAAAACCAAAGGTCTGGACAAGCGGCAGATTGGTAATGTTCTGCTTGTTGCCCCGGCCGATGAAATCGCTGCCCGCGAGAAGCTTGAGCTTGAAACCACCAAGCAGATTGCAGAGCTGGCACCGGTTCGCCTGGATATCGTTCAGGTCAACTATGCCAAAGCTGCGGATATCGTTGCACTGATTCAGGCTGACAAAGAGCTGATTTCGGACCGCGGGTTTGTCTCCTCGGATGTGCGGACCAATACCATCAGCGTTCGTGAAACCGCTGAAAAACTGGAAGAAATCCGCCGCCTGGTCTCTACCTGGGATGTGCCGGTTCGCCAGGTTTCAATTGAGGCGCGCATTGTACGGGCGCAGAATAATGTTTCTGAAAGCCTTGGTGTACGCTGGGGTGGTGCAGCTTATGATGTGAATGGAGATAACGTTATCTCCGTTGGCGGTTCTCTCGGAACGGTTGAAGAAGCCAGGGACGCAGCCGGTGGCGGTACGGGTGGGATTACCTTCCCGGGCGCACTCGCTGTTGATCTTGGTGTGAGCGGCGAAGGAGCTTCATCATTCGCCATTGGTTTTGGTAGTGATGACTTCCTGGTTGACCTTGAGCTGTCTGCGCTTGAGAGCGACGGCAAGGCGGAAATTGTCTCCCAGCCCCGGGTTGTGACTGCTGACCGGCAGACTGCTTCCATCAAATCCGGTCAGGAAATACCTTATCAGGAAGCCTCCAGCAGTGGGGCAACCAGCACGTCTTTCAAGGAAGCTGTACTTTCACTTGAGGTGACTCCGCAGATTACACCGGATGACAAGATTATTATGGATCTTGATGTGAATCAGGATTCCCGTGGTGAAGATACGGACGCAGGGCCGGCCATCAACACAAACTCAGTGACTACCCAGGTGCTTGTGGCAAATGGCGAAACGGTTGTGTTGGGCGGAATCTTTGAGTCTACCAATACAAAGACCACCACAAAAACACCGTTCCTGGGCGATATTCCTTATCTGGGGCGTCTGTTCAAGCGAACCCAGACTACGGAACTGCGCAGTGAACTGTTGATCTTTATTACTCCGAAGATTATCGAGAACGACCTGATTCAGTAACAGGGATCAGGCAAAAAAGCCGCCGCTCCAAACCGGCGGCTTTTTTGTGCTTGCAGGTTCCGTTGACCGCAAGCTGGCGCTTATGCAATTTGCTGCCCTGTGATATTCTCACCCGCCTGAACACTAGTGAGCGGAAGTTATGTCTTTGCCCAAACGCGTAGTGCTGGTTGGCCCCATGGGTGCCGGTAAAAGTACGATTGGCCGGATGCTTGCCCGGGAGCTGGGCTACAGGTTTCTCGATTCCGACCGGATTATCGAGGAGCGTTGTGGGGCGAACATTCCCTGGATTTTTGATGTGGAGGGAGAGGATGGATTCCGGCAACGCGAAACCGCCATGCTCAGTGAGTTAGCCGGGGAAGCCGAAACGGTCCTTGCCACCGGCGGCGGCGCTGTCATGCGTCCGGAAAATCATCCACTCCTGAAACAAGATGCTGTGGTTATTTATCTGCGAACCTCGATTGAGCAGCAGGTAGAACGCACCCGCAAAGACCGTAATCGGCCTCTGTTGCAGAATGACGACCCGGAAGGTGTTTTGCGCAGGTTGTTTGCCATCAGAGACCCTCTGTATACCGAACTTGCCGACATCATCATGTATACAGATCGCAAGAGCCCCCGGCTGGTGGTGCGTCAGCTTGTTAACCGCCTGAATCCGAAAACCCCGCGACAACAAAGACAGGTACGAAAGGAAGGCCGTAACCATGTATAACCTGCTCCACGAACTCCCGGTTGATCTGGGTGAGCGCAGCTACCCCATCCTGATTGGTGAGCGTATGTTGGGCGAGTATGATCTTTCCGGTTACGTTGCGGGCTCCCAGGTCATGCTCGTAACCAACGATGTGGTTGGCCCCCTGTATCTGGAGCAGGCCAGAGCCAGCTTCCGGGGCAAATCCATTGATGCAGTCGTGCTTCCGGATGGTGAGAAACATAAAGACTGGCAAACGCTGAACCTGATTTTCGATGCCCTGCTGGAGAAGCGGCACACCCGCAAAACCACGCTGGTGGCGCTGGGTGGTGGAGTTGTGGGGGATATGACCGGGTTTGCCGCTGCGTCTTACCAGCGTGGCGTACCGTTTATACAGATCCCCACCACACTGTTGTCCCAGGTTGATTCATCTGTGGGTGGCAAGACAGGGATCAATCACCCGCTTGGCAAAAACATGATTGGCGCGTTCCATCAGCCGGAAGTGGTCCTCATCGATACGGATACGCTTCAGACTCTGCCGCCGAGAGAGGTATCAGCGGGGCTGGCCGAGGTTATCAAGTATGGTCTGATCCGCGACATACCGTTTCTTGACTGGCTGGAGCAGTCGATTGAACAGCTGGTAGCCTGTGACAGCAAGACTCTGGCAGAGGCCATAATGCGTTCATGCGCCTGCAAGGCAGATGTGGTTGCCCAGGATGAACGGGAGAGCGGGCTTCGCGCCACCTTGAACCTTGGCCACACGTTTGGTCATGCCATCGAAACCTTTGCCGGCTATGGCAACTGGCTCCATGGTGAGGCCGTAGGCACGGGTATGGTCATGGCTGCCGAACTGTCTGCGCGCGAGGGCTTTATAGGCCCGGCAGATTATGATCGGGTTGTGGACCTTGTTTCCCGGGCCAATCTGCCTGTGTACCCCCCTTCGAATATGACGCCCGCGGATTTCATGAATCTGATGGCGGTGGACAAGAAAAACGTGGATGGCCGGCTACGGCTTGTATTGCTCCGCGCCATCGGGGATGCCATGGTCACATCCGATGCTTCTCCGGATAACCTCTCGGCAACGTTGAATGCATTCTGTCGGCAGCAAAGCTGAACCGCAGGTGCAACCAACATGGAATAGCAGGGATCCTTTGTGACTGACGAAAGCTTCAACAGCCTGGATGGCGGGGGGTTGTTTCCCCGGTTACAGCAGAGGTACGGTCTGAGGGATAACCCTCTGGAAATGGAAACCCCGTTTTTTCCGGATGGCATGCGACACCATGCTCTGGAGGCGCTTCGGCATCTTTGCGGGTTTGGTGACATGGCGCTGCTGCTAACCGGTGCACCGGGTTCTGGCAAAAGCAGGCTGCTGGCCGAGTTAGTGCGCAGCGAATCATCGCGACTGGGCTTTCACCGCGTGCCTGCGGCGGCCATGACCGGCTCCAATGCGCTGGCAAGAGACCTCAGGCAGCTTGCCCGGTCCGGAGCCGGCCCGGACGACAATCCGCGCGATGCCGTCTATCGTTTTTTCCGGTGGTCTGAAAGCCGGGTTGGCAAGGGTCAGCGCATGGTGCTGCTCATTGATGATGCCGATCGGGCGCCGCCGGAACTTCTCAGGCTGATTCTGGATGGCTTTTTGGCTGCGGACCGTGCCAAGGCTGCGGTTCCGGTGTTTGCCGGTGAGGATCGCCTTGTGGAACTTCTGGGTGCTGATGAGTCGTCCGTATTCATTCATCAGATTCACCTGCGCCCGCTCACCAGGGAAGAAGTGTTTTCTTACCTTGAGCCCCGTGTCCATAAAGCGGGAGGCCAGGTGGATGAGCTCCTGAGCCCCGCCCGGCTCGAGCGGATACACAGCCTGAGCCAGGGCAGCTTTTCCCGGCTGAAACGGGTCACACCCGGTATCTGGCTGGATATTGTATCCGACGCGTCCAGGCGCAAACGCACGCCGGGTGTCGATTACAGGCAGTTGCGGCTGCCCGCGCTGGCGCTCCTGCTTCTGGCGGGTTCCTGGTGGTTTGTCTCTCAGCAATATGATGAAACGGTGGCCCTGGAGCAGGAGGTGGCGCCGGCCCCGGAACGGATTCGCAAGAGCATAACCATAGGCCCGGACACACCTGCAACGGATACACCCAATGAGCAGCCGAAACCGTTGACAGAGCCAGTGGCCCAGCCCGAGCCTGCTTCTGAGCCTGAGCCTGAGCCTGAGCCTGAGCCTGAGCCTGAGCCTGAGCCTGAGCCCGAGCCTGAGCCCGAACCCGAATTCACCCCGAAAAATGCCAGCAGGTATGTGGATATCAATGAGTTGCGCAACCGTAGCAACGGCTGGACGATTCAGCTGGTGGCGGGAAATCTGGAGCAAACGGCGCTCAATATCCTTTCCGCCTACCCCACGCTGGATGAGATGATTTATACCCGAGGGGAGCGCAAAGGCGAGCCTTGGTTCATGGTATTCCACGGGAACTATTCTTCCAGAGAAAGTGCCCGGCAAGCGGTCACCCGCCTTCCCGATGCACTTATTTCGCGCTCTCCCTGGGTGCGCACAACCGATGATTTGTAGCCCGCCCCCTGTAAAAAATTACTTGCTGTAAACCCCTGTTTTGTATAGCTCAAAGTGCAAAGCCCGAGCCCGCCAGACGAAAAGGATTGTCGAATTTATTTGAATACGTAATTATACGTGCGTATAGTCCTTGGCCCGTTTTTTTTAGTGTCGGTCGGTACTCTGCACTTTTTTGGTGCGTAAGCGGCTGATAATAGTGCATTTATATGCGAGGCGCTTATGGGCTCAGGTTTGTATCATCCACACGAATTCAAGGACAACTGCGGCTTCGGGCTTATCGCCCACATGAAAGGCGAAGCCAGCCACAGGTTGTTGCAAACGGCCATTGAGTCGCTCACATGCATGACTCACAGGGGTGGTATTGCCGCGGATGGAAAAACCGGTGATGGCTGCGGGCTGCTGATTCAGACCCCCCGGGCTTTCCTGAAAAAAGCAGCAATAACGGCATTTGGGAAAGCGCCCGAGGGATTGTTTGCTGCAGGCCAGATTTTCCTGAACCCGGCTTCGGATCGCGCTGCCCTTGGGCGCGCCGCTCTGGAGAAACGGCTGGAAGAGCAGGGCCTTGGTGTTATGGGCTGGCGCGAAGTTCCGGTAGATGGCAGTTGCCTGGGGCCGATGGCGCTGGATTGTATGCCGAAGATAGAGCAGGTCTTCGTAACGGCATCCGGCAGGACAGAGCAGGAATTTGGCCTTGGCCTGTTCATAGCACGCCGCCATGCCGAGCGGGATATGGCAGGGGATTCCGAGTTCTATATCTGCAGTCTTTCCCATCGCACATTGGCCTATAAAGGCCTGATGATGCCGGCAGACCTGGCGAACTTCTACAAAGATCTCGGCGATCCGGATTTTGCCACCGCTATCTGCGTATTCCACCAGCGCTTCTCCACCAACACCATGCCCCGTTGGCCATTGGCCCAGCCGTTCCGTTACCTGGCCCATAACGGTGAAATCAACACCATCGACGGCAACCGTAACTGGGCGCTTGCGCGTGCGGCCAAATTCAACTCCCCGAATCTGCCGGACCTGCAAACCCTGCAGCCCCTGGTTAACCTGACCGGTTCGGATTCCTCAAGCATGGATAATATGCTGGAGGTCCTTCTTGCAGGTGGCGTGGATCTGTTTCGGGCTGCCCGGATGATGGTTCCGCCCGCCTGGCAGAATGTCGATACCATGGATTCTGAGCTGCGGGCTTTCTACGAATACAACTCCATGCACATGGAGCCCTGGGACGGCCCCGCCGGGCTGGTAATGTCAGATGGCCGTTACGCAGTTTGCATGCTCGATCGCAACGGCCTGCGGCCTGCCCGCTGGGTGGTTACCAAAGACGATTTCATCACCCTGGCCTCGGAAACGGGCACCTACGGTTACCAGCCTGAGGATGTGGTCGCAAAAGGTCGCGTCGGGCCGGGGCAGATACTGGCGGTTGATACCGGATCCGGTGAGGTGCTGCATACCCGGGATATCGATCAGCGGCTCAAAACTGCGAAACCCTACAGGCAATGGTTGCGTGAGAATGCGCTGCGGGTGGAATCAACACTGAATCAGGAAACACCGGAATTCCGCCTGATGGAGCCGGACGATCTGCTGGTACACCAGAAGATGTTTATGGTGTCCTACGAAGAGCGCGACCAGATCCTGCGGCCACTTGCTGAAAACGCGCAGGAGGCGGTTGGCTCCATGGGTGACGACACACCCATGGCCGTTTTATCCAGCAAGGTTCGCCATGTTGCGGACTACTTCCGGCAGAAGTTTGCCCAGGTAACCAATCCGCCGATTGATCCTTTGCGGGAAGCCATCGTGATGTCGCTGGAAACCTGCCTGGGGGCAGAGCGTAACGTTTTCGAGGAGACCGCAGAGCATGCAGACAGGATCATTCTGACAACGCCTGTTCTGTCACCCGCCAAGTTTCTCCGTTTAACCAACAACGATCGCCCCGGTTTTTCGGTTGCCCGGATTCCCCTGGGCTATTCGCCGGAACTGGGGCTTGAGCAAGCTGTTCGCCGTGTGTGTCATGAAGCCGAGCAAGCTGTTCGCAGTGGCAAGGTTCTGCTGGTTCTCTCAGACAAAGACCTGAAGCAGGGCGAGCTGCCTGTGAGTTCGTTAATGGCAACGGGGGCGGTTCACCACCATCTGGTGGCAAACGGCCTGCGCTGTGATTCCAACATTATTGTGGAGACCGGCTGGGCCCGGGATCCTCACCATTTTGCGGTACTTTTTGGCTTTGGTGCCACGGCAGTCTATCCGTACCTCGCCTATCAGGTATTGAACGATCTGATTCGTACCGGCGAACTCCTGATGGATCCCATTGAAGCGAAGAACAACTATCGCAAGGGCATCAACAAGGGGCTGCTTAAGATCCTGTCCAAAATGGGCATTTCCACCATTGCATCCTACCGAGGCGCTCAGCTGTTCGAGGCCATCGGGCTTGCTGACGAGGTGGTTGACCTTTGCTTCAAAGGCGTGCCCTCCCGTATTCAGGGCGCGGATTTTTTTGATTTCCAGCAGGATCAGGAGCAGCTTGCCTCCACGGCCTGGAAGCCACGCAAGCCGATTACTCCGGGCGGTTTGCTGAAATATATTCACGGCCAGGAATACCATGCGTTCAATCCGGACGTGGTGAGCACGCTACAGGAAGCGGTCACTACCGGCGATTACGGTCGTTACAGAGAATACGCGGCGCTGGTTAACGAGCGCCCGGTTGCCACTATCCGGGATCTGTTGGGTTTTCGTGAGGGTATAGATGCCATAGAGCTTTCAGAGGTTGAGCCGGTCGGGCAGGTTATCAGCCGGTTTGATTCTGCTGCCATGTCTCTGGGCGCTTTGTCGCCGGAGGCTCACGAGGCGCTGGCGGTGGCGATGAACACGCTGGGTGGGCGCTCCAACTCCGGTGAAGGCGGTGAGGACCCGGCCCGCTATGGCACCGAAAAGCGCTCCAAAATCAAACAGGTGGCTTCGGGCCGCTTTGGCGTTACCGCCGAATACCTGCGTAGCGCCGAGGTCATGCAGATCAAGATTGCCCAGGGTGCCAAACCGGGCGAAGGCGGCCAGTTGCCCGGTGGCAAGGTTAATCAGCTGATTGCCCGCCTGCGCTACTCGGTGCCGGGTGTGACACTGATTTCGCCGCCACCGCACCACGATATCTACTCGATTGAGGATCTGGCGCAACTGATTTTTGATCTCAAACAGGTCAACCCGCAGGCGCTGGTCTCGGTAAAACTGGTGTCCGAGCCGGGCGTTGGCACCATTGCCGCGGGTGTGGCAAAGGCCTATGCCGACCTGATTACCGTCTCCGGCTACGACGGCGGCACGGCCGCAAGCCCCCTGGCTTCCATTCGCTACGCGGGTTCGCCATGGGAACTCGGGTTGACCGAGACGCAACAGGCACTGCGCGCCAACGACCTGCGCGGGAAAATCCGCCTGCAAACAGACGGTGGCATCAAGACCGGCCTGGATGTGGTGAAAGCTGCCATTCTGGGGGCCGAGAGTTTCGGTTTTGGTACTACGCCCATGGTTGCGCTGGGCTGTAAATACCTGCGCATTTGCCATCTGAACAACTGTGCAACCGGCGTTGCAACCCAGAATGAACACCTCCGCGAAGAGCACTTCAAGGGAACGGTGGAAATGGCCATGAATTTCTTCCGTTTTGTGGCGGAGGAAACCCGGGAATGGATGGCGAGGCTGGGGGTACGCACGCTGGAAGAACTGGTTGGGCGTGTGGATCTTCTTGTTCGACTGCCCGGCGATACCGGGCGTCAGAAAAAACTGGATCTCACGCGGCTGTTGTCCAATGACCATATTCCGGCAGACAAACCACAGACGTGTCAGGTTGAGCGCAACCTGCCGTTTGATCAGGGCGCACTGGCCGAGGAAATGCTCAAGGCAATCGCGCCTGCGATAGAAGAAAAGACCGGAGGAGCCTGGAGTTTCAGGGTCACCAACTGCGATCGCTCAATCGGCGCCCGCCTGTCCGGTGAAATTGCGGCAAAGCACGGAAACCAGGGCATGGTTGATGCACCCATCACGCTGGATCTTGTGGGTACCGCCGGCCAGAGTTTTGGTGTCTGGAATGTCGGCGGGCTGAAAATGATTCTTGAGGGGGATGCCAACGACTATGTCGGCAAAGGCATGACCGGCGGCAAGCTGGTGATCAAGCCGCCCCGTGACAGCGCTTTTGAATCCCGGGAAACGGTCATTATAGGTAACACCTGCCTATACGGCGCCACCGGCGGCAGGCTATTTGCCGCCGGTATTGCCGGCGAGCGGTTCGCGGTTCGTAACTCCGGCGCCCATTCGGTTATTGAAGGTGCGGGCGATCACTGCTGTGAGTATATGACCGGTGGCCTGGTGACGGTGCTGGGTTCCACCGGAGCCAACTTTGGTGCCGGCATGACCGGCGGGTTTGCCTATGTGCTGGATATGGACAACACCTTCGTTGATAAATACAACCACGAACTGGTGGAAATCCAGCGCATCTCCCGCGAAGAAATGGAAGCTTATCGCAACCACCTGCGCAGCGTGATCCGGGAACACATCTCGGAAACCGGCAGTGCCTGGGCTGAGCATATTCTTCAGGAATTCGACGATTACATCGGCCGCTTCTGGTTGGTGAAACCCAAAGCTGCGAATTTGCGCAGCCTGCTGGCAAGTACCCGTGCGCGCCCTGAATAAGGTCAGGGCGCTGAGTCTGGTTACTGTTAAGGGTTCCGGGTCGCCGGTAAGCGCAACCCGCGTCGAAACTGAGTTGATGAGAACGTCGATATGAAAGAACGATTGGATAACGATTTCCAGTTTGTGGAAGTAGGGCGCATAGACCCGAAGAAAGTTCCTGCGAAGAAGCGAAAGAAAGAGTTTGGTGAAATTTACCATCCGTTTAGCGCCGATCAGGCGGCGTCCCAGTCCCATCGCTGTCTGGAATGCGGGAATCCCTATTGCGAATGGAAGTGCCCGGTACACAACTACATCCCTAACTGGCTGAAGCTGGTTTCCGAAGGCAATATCATGAAAGCCGTTGAGTTGTGTCACCAGACCAATTCGCTGCCGGAGGTGTGTGGCCGGGTTTGCCCGCAGGATCGCTTGTGCGAGGGTGCCTGCACGCTTAATGACGGCTTTGGTGCGGTCACCATCGGCTCGGTTGAGAAATACATTACAGATACGGCCTTTGCCCTTGGCTGGAAGCCGGACATGTCTGCGGTCAAATGGACCGACAAAAAAGTGGCCGTGATTGGTGCGGGCCCGGCAGGTCTGGGCTGTGCCGACGTGCTGGTTCGCAACGGTGTGAAGCCGGTGGTGTTTGATATATATCCTGAAATTGGTGGCCTGCTGACTTTCGGTATCCCCGAATTCAAGCTGGAAAAATCCGTGATGAGCCGCCGCAGGCAGGTATTTGAGGAAATGGGCGTTGAGTTCCGTTTGTCCACCGAGGTAGGCAAGGATGTCCGGCTGCAGGAGATTCTTGATGAATACGATGCTGTATTTATGGGCATGGGCACCTACACCTACATGAAAGGTGGTTTCCCCGGAGAGGACCTGCCCGGTGTGTACGATGCCCTGCCATTTCTGGTGTCCAACGTGAACCGCCGCCTGGGTTATGAAAAGGACGCGGCAGATTTTATCGACCTGAAAGGCAAGCGCGTTGTGGTCCTGGGTGGTGGCGATACCGCCATGGACTGCAACCGGACCTCCATTCGCCAGCAGGCCCAGAGCGTGACCTGCGCCTACCGCCGCGACGAGGCCAATATGCCAGGCTCGCGCCGGGAAGTGGCCAACGCCAAGGAAGAAGGGGTGAAGTTTCTGTTCAATCGCCAGCCCGTCGCCATCGTGGGCAGGGATCAGGTTGAAGGCGTAAAAGTTGTATCCACACAGCTGGGCGAGCCGGATGAAAACGGGCGCCGCCGCCCTGAAGTGATCCCGGGCAGCGAGGAAGTGATTCCGGCAGACGCGGTTCTGGTCGCTTTTGGTTTCCGCCCGAGCCCCGCTGACTGGTTTGGCGAGCTGGCAATTGACACCGACGATTCCGGTCGGGTAATCGCTCCGGAAGACGCTGAATACGGCTTTCAGACCAGCAACCCGAAAATCTTTGCCGGCGGTGACATGGTTCGGGGCTCGGATCTTGTTGTTACGGCCATCTGGGAAGGCCGTCAGGCGGCTGAAGGTATCATGGATTACCTGGATATCTGATCCAGCGCCGATTGCGTATTGAAAAGGCCGGTTTGCTAAGGGTAAACCAGCCTTTTTTATTGCGGCAAACGGGGTATCATTGCGGGTATCTCATTAAGATCCTTTGTATAAACTGTTGGAACCCCTATGACCGAGTTGAAGAATGACCGCTTCCTGCGCGCCCTGATGCGCCAGCCTGTTGATCGTACCCCGGTATGGATGATGCGCCAGGCCGGCCGTTATTTACCCGAGTATCGCGCTACCCGGGAGAAAGCGGGTGACTTCCTCAGCTTGTGCAAGAACACGCCGCTTGCGTGTGAAGTAACCCTCCAGCCTCTTGAGCGTTTCCCGCTGGATGCGGCGATTCTGTTTTCCGACATTCTTACCATTCCCGATGCCCTGGGTCTGGGGCTGTACTTCGAAACCGGCGAAGGCCCCAAGTTCAAGCACACCATACGCTCCAAAGCGGATGTGGATGCCATGCCAAAGATCAATGCGGAAGTTGATCTCGACTATGTGATGAACGCCGTTTCTACCATTCGGGGTGCGCTAGATGGAAGAGTCCCCCTGATCGGCTTCTCCGGCAGCCCCTGGACGCTGGCAACCTATATGGTTGAAGGGGGCTCCTCCAAGGATTTTCGCGAAGCCAAAAAGCTCATGTACAGCCAGCCGGACGTGATGCATCAACTGCTGGACCTGCTGGCAGACGCTGTTGTTGATTATCTTAACGGCCAGATCAAGGCAGGTGCCCAGGCCATCCAGATATTTGATACCTGGGGTGGCATGCTCAGCGGCTGGGCGTATGAGGAATTTTCTCTGCGTTACATGAAGAAGATAGTGGATAACCTGATCCGCGAGAACGACGGGCGCTATGTTCCCGTAATCCTGTTCACCAAAAACGGCGGCCAGTGGCTGGAGTCCATTGCAGACTCAGGGGCTGACGCTGTAGGCCTGGACTGGACCACGGATATCGGCGATGCCCGGGCCCGCGTGGGTGATCGTGTAGCCCTGCAGGGCAATATGGATCCTTCCATGCTCTACGCACCCAAGGCGCGAATTCGTGAGGAAGTGGGCGATATCCTGCGCCGCTACGGCCCAGGCCCGGGTCATATATTCAATCTTGGCCATGGTATTACCCCGGACGTGGATCCCGAGCACGCCAAAGCCTTCATCGAGGCCGTTGTTGAGTTAAGCCCGGAGTACCACCGCTAGCGCTTTTTCGAGCCAAGGGGGTATTATCCCTCAATGACTCGAAGTGTAGGCGAGGTTCTTGCCTCGGTTAGATCCCTGTTGGGTGGCACGGCTGCCCTGATTGCCGGCAATAACCTGCTCGGTGTTGTCCTGCCGCTTCGCATGGAAGCGGCAGGTTATCCGGTGGCGCTGACCGGGGCGATCATGGCCGCCTACTACTTTGGTCTCGCGCTCGGAGGACTACGTGGAAAGCGGGTAATTCTCCGCATCGGGCACATCCGCGCATTCGCTGCTTTCGCCGCCCTGACGGCGGCAGTCACACTGGCTTATACGGCTTTTACCCACCCCGCGGCATGGGTGGCTCTCCGGGTCGTTAACGGCTTCTGCATCGCCGGTTTGACGGCCACGATTGAAAGCTGGCTGAACACCAAAAGCAGCAACGAAACCCGTGGCCGCGTTCTCGGTTTCTACATGCTCACCTATTATCTGGCAATCGCAGCCGGCCAGACACTGGTCAACCTCTCTGATCCCGCCGCTCCCGATCTTTTCATGTTGGCCGCAACCCTGACGGTGGTTTCCCTGATACCGGTGGCAATGACCAGCCTGGGCGAGCCCAATCTCAGTGACAGCCGTGTGCTCAACGTCAGGGCACTCTACGCAGCATCACCGGTTGGCCTGATTGGGGCCGGTGTTGCGGGCCTGATGGTGGGTTCCTTTTATGCCCTGGGAATCGTGTTTGCGCGCCGGATCGGATTGAGCGTGACTGAAGCCGCCATGTTCATGAGCGTTGTAGTGCTTGGCGGGCTTGCATTCCAGCTTCCCATGGGCATGCTTGCAGACCGCTACGACCGGCGCCTTGTCATGTCCCTGGCGTTGATTGCCGTTGGCGGTGTCTGGATGGTTCTGGCCGCCTCCGCCGCCTCGGGAATACCGTTTTTTGCCTTGCTGATAATGGCGCTGATGTTCGGAGGTGCCATGAGCAGTATCTACCCGCTCTGTGTTGCGGAGACCTTCGACCGCCTTGAACGCAGATACTACGTTGCCGCATCGGGCCGATTACTGATGATTCACTCGATCGGTGCAACCGCCGGGCCGCTGCTGGCATCGGGGCTTATGACCATCTACGGGCCGTTCAGCTTTTTCATGTTTGAATCCGCAGTGGCCTTGGTTTACGCCATGTATGTTCTCATGCGCCTGGGTGTGCGGCCGCCAATCCCCAAGGCTCTGCGGGAAAAATACGTACCTCTCCCCGATGTAGCCCCCACCACCACCGGCCTCGATCCACGCTGCCAGGATGAAAACGGCCGCGACTGCTGACCCGATCATGCCAAAAGGCCGGCCCTCGGCCCAACAGCATCCATGTGGATGCAGAGCCCCGTTACGTCTATAGTCTCGTCAGATGGTAGCAACAATGAAGGAGCAGCCTCTTGCCCGCCAAAGCCTCAGAAAAAAGAAAGTTTCACCGCATCAGCTTTGATGCTCCATGCGAACTCCATGCCCTTGATCGCGTTTGGGAAACGGAGGTGCTGGATATCTCCCTGAAAGGCGTGCTGGTGAAACGGCCCGACGGCTGGGATGTACCCCTGAGCCAGCCATGTGAGGTGATCGTTCATCTGGATGAGCAGCGGGCCGGTATCGTTATGGCTGTTGAATTAAAGCATGTTGAGGACCAGCGGCTAGGCTTCAGATGCCAATACATTGACCTGGAAAGTGCTACTCATTTGAAGCGTCTTGTTGAATTGAACCTGGGGGATCCGGTTCTTCTTGAGCGGGAGTTTGCGCACTTAATTGGCCGCTAGGCGTTGGTTTTTCTTGCCAGGCCACTAAAGTCAGCGGTTTTGGACGAGCAAAGCTTAAAGCTCCTCCAAGGCAGTAATCGCCTCGCTAAGCTTGGACACAGGAATCACCTTCATACCCTCAATAGCCTTGCGTGGTGCATTGGATTTAGGCACCAGCGCACGGTTAAAGCCATGTTTTGCTGCCTCATAGATGCGCTCCTGGCCACTGGGCACAGGCCGGATCTCTCCGGACAGGCCAACTTCTCCAAAAATAACCAGATCCTGGGGCAGGGCACGGTCGCGGAACGAAGAAACAACGGCGGCGAGAAGCGCCAGGTCTGCGCTGGTTTCATTTACTTTGACGCCGCCAACGACGTTCACAAAAACATCCTGGTCGGATACGTGCAAGCCGCCGTGGCGATGAAGAACCGCCAGTAACATTGCCAGCCGGTTCTGGTCCAGGCCAACCGCTACCCGCCTTGGGTAGCTGCCCTGCGCCATATCCACCAAGGCCTGAATCTCCACCAGCATGGGGCGCGTACCTTCCCAGACTACCATAACCACGCTGCCGGGCGCGGCGTCTTCACCCCGGTTCAGGAAAATCGCGCTGGGGTTTTTAACTTCCTTCAGACCCTGTTCCAGCATGGCAAATACGCCCAGCTCGTTCACCGCACCAAAACGGTTCTTGATGCCGCGAAGGGTGCGGTAGCGGCTGTCGCTGGAGCCTTCCAGCAGGATAGAACAGTCAATCATGTGCTCCAGAACTTTCGGGCCGGCCAGGCTGCCGTCCTTGGTGACGTGGCCCACCAGTAACAGGATAGTGCCTGTCTGCTTGGCGAAGCGGGTCAGAAACGCGGCGCTTTCGCGAACCTGGGAGACCGAGCCGGGAGCGGACTCGATATCCGCCACGTGCATCACCTGGATACTGTCTACCACCAGGATCCGCGGTTTTTCCGCTTCAGCCACCTGCATGACCCGCTCGACACTGGTCTCGGAGAGCATCTTCAGATCTTTGGTAGGTAAGCCCAAACGCTTGGCGCGCATGGCCACCTGCTGCAGGGATTCCTCACCGGTCACGTAAAGCGCGGGAACACCGGCAGCGAGGTGGCACACAGCCTGGAGTAGCAGGGTGCTTTTGCCCGCCCCCGGGTGGCCACCCATGAGCACAGCCGAACCCTCAACCAACCCGCCGCCCAGAACCCGGTCGAATTCCTGCATGCCGGTGCTGATACGTTCCTGCTCGGCCAGGCTTACCTCATCCAGGCTCTGCACGGCGGACAGGCTGCCTGCAAAGCCCTCAAAGCGAACACCGCGAGCGCCTTTAGCATTACTGCTGACGCCGCGGACTTCGCTGATGGTATTCCACGCCTGGCAGGCCGTGCACTGGCCCTGCCATTTGGAGTAGTCGGCGCCGCACTCAGTGCAAACGTAGGCGGTTTTGGCTTTTGCCATGAAGATAGTCCTGGTGGTTTTGTGGAGCGTTCAACCTCTCACCCTCTCCCCCGGCCCCTCTCCCGTGAAGGGAGAGGGGAGCTACACATCCAAAGCCTGCAAGGCTCAGCACAATCTCCCAGGCAGCACAGTAAAAGCCCCTCTCCCCCTGCGGGAGAGGGGTTGGGGAGAGGGGAGCTACACATCCAAAGCCTGCAAGGCCCCGCACAATCTCCCAGGCAGCACAGCAAAAGCCCCTCTCCCCCTGCGGGAGAGGGGTTGGGGAGAGGGGAGCTATAACACCCAAAGCCTGCAAGGCCCCGCACAATCTCCCAGGCAGCACAGTAAAAGCCCCTCTCCCCCTGAGGGAGAGGGGTTGGGGAGAGGGGGCGGGATGTGTTGTCATTCACGCCAACTTCTTATACTTCATACGCTGAGGCACCATGGCAGAATCCCCTTTGCGCTTCTTGTGGTCCTCATCGTACTCGGCGAAGTTACCTTCGAAGTACACCACCTCGCCATCATCCTCAAACGCCAGAATGTGCGTGGCAACCCGGTCCAGGAACCAGCGGTCGTGGGAGATAACCAGGACGGAGCCGGGGAAATTCAGCAGGGCTTCTTCCAGTGCGCGCAGGGTCTCAACGTCCAGATCGTTGGTGGGTTCGTCCAGCAGCAGCACGTTGCCGCCTTCTTTCAGCAACTTGGCCAGGTGCAGACGGTTGCGCTCACCACCCGACAAGTCGCCCACGCGCTTTTGCTGGTCTGAGCCTTTGAAGTTGAAACGGCCAGCATACGCCCTTGAAGGGGTTTCGTAGTTGCCTACTTTAATGATGTCCTGGCCATCACTGAGCAGTTCCCAAACGGTTTTGGAGCCGTCCAGGTCGCGGCTCTGGTCCACATAGGCCAGTTTGACCGTTTCGCCCACGGTAATCGTGCCGGAGTTAGGCTGGTCATAGCCGGCGATCATGCGGAACAGGGTGGATTTACCGGCGCCGTTACCACCGATAATACCCACGATGGCACCGGGCGGCACGGTGAAGGAAACGTCTTCGTACAGCAGGTGATCGCCAAAGGCTTTGCTGATGCCTTCCACTTCAATGACCTTGTCGCCCAGGCGGGGGCCGGGCGGGATATAAAGCTCATTGGTTTCGTTACGCTTCTGGAACTCCTGCGAGCTCATTTCTTCAAAGCGTGCAAGGCGGGCCTTGCTCTTGGATTGGCGCCCTTTGGCGTTACTACGAACCCATTCCAGTTCGTGTTTGACGGCTTTCTGGTGGGCCGCTTCCTGCTTGGACTCCATTTCCAGGCGCTTTTCCTTGTTTTCCAGCCACTGGCTGTAGTTGCCTTCAAACGGGATGCCATGGCCCCGGTCCAGCTCCAGAATCCAGCCGGCTACGTTGTCAAGGAAGTAGCGGTCGTGGGTGATGGCGACGACCGTACCGCTGTAATCGTGCAGGAAGCGTTCCAGCCAGGCCACGGACTCGGCATCCAGGTGGTTGGTGGGCTCGTCCAGAAGCAGCATGTCCGGGCTGGAGAGCAGCAGACGGCACAGGGCTACCCGGCGGCGCTCACCGCCGGAGAGATTCTTGACCGGCTGATCCCAGGGTGGCAGGCGCAGGGCATCAGCGGCAACTTCCATTTTGCGCTCTATATCGTGGCCGTCAGTGGCCTGAATCAATGCTTCCAGTTCGCCCTGCTTTTTGGCCAGCGCGTCAAAATCTGCATCCGGTTCCGCGTAGGCGGCGTAAACCTGGTCGAGTTCCGCCAGCGCGCTGTGAACATCAGCCACGGCTTCATCAACAATCTCTTTTACGGTTTTGCTTTCGTCCAGCTCCGGTTCCTGGGGCAGATAGCCCACGTTAATGCCGGGCTGGGGGCGGGCCTCGCCGGTGTAATCCTTGTCTACGCCCGCCATAATGCGCAGGAGCGTGGATTTACCGGAGCCGTTGAGGCCGAGCACGCCAATCTTGGCGCCCGGGAAAAAGCTCAGGGATATGTCCTTGAGAATCTCGCGTTTGGGTGGAACCACCTTGCCCACGCGATTCATGCTGTATACGTACTGGGCCATAAAGGCATTAACCTCTTTGCAAAACGGGATGTGACGGGGTTGCGGAGGCGTTATTGGCTGGCGCCTCTCTGAACTTCACAGTTGGGTCTGTAAGGTATCTAAACCCGGGAGCTATAGCAATTTCAGCAAAACAGCGATTATCCGCATGACGGTATCTGCGAACTGCATAAAGGATGATTTTCAACCCGGTAATGGGCTAGAATAGCGGCCCGAATTTTATGGGATTCCGGGGCTATTCCCAAACTCTCCGGGCCAGTCAAGCACACAGGGGCAGCGCACCGATGTTTAATCGTGATATGAAAATCGCCGGTTTCGACGACGAACTCTGGAATGCCATGCAGGCGGAAAGCAAGCGTCAGGAGGCTCATATTGAGCTGATTGCCTCCGAGAACTACACCAGCCCGCGGGTAATGGAAGCCCAGGGCAGCGACCTGACCAACAAGTACGCCGAGGGCTATCCCGGCAAGCGGTACTATGGTGGCTGTGAGTTCGTTGATATCGCTGAGCAGCTGGCCATTGATCGCGCCAAAGAGCTGTTTGGCGCCGCCTACGCCAACGTGCAGCCGCACTCCGGCTCCCAGGCCAACGCCGCCGTATTCATGGCGCTGGTTAATCCGGGCGATACGGTTCTGGGCATGAGCCTGGCCCACGGTGGCCACCTGACTCATGGCGCTGGCGTGAACTTCTCCGGCAAGATCTACAACGCTGTGCAGTACGGTATTGATACCGATACCGGCCTGATTGATTACGACGAGCTCGAAGCGCTGGCGGTTGAGCACAAGCCGAAGATGATCATTGCCGGCTTCTCTGCCTATTCCCAGGAGCTGGATTTTGCCCGTTTCCGTGCTATTGCAGACAAGGTGGGTGCCTACCTGTTCGTGGACATGGCTCATGTTGCTGGCCTGGTTGCTGCCGGCGTTTATCCCGATCCGGTTCCGCACGCGCACGTGGTCACAACCACCACCCACAAAACCCTGCGCGGACCCCGTGGCGGCCTTATTCTGGCCTGCGACGACGAAGCATTGCACAAAAAGCTGAACTCGGCGGTTTTCCCGGGTAACCAGGGCGGCCCGCTGATGCACGTGATTGCTGCCAAGGCGATCTGCTTCAAGGAAGCCATGAGCGATGAGTTCAAGGCCTATCAGCAGCAGGTGGTGAGGAATGCCTCGGCCATGGCACAGGTATTTGTTGACCGCGGCTACGATGTGGTTTCCGGCGGCACTAAAAACCATCTGTTCCTGGTGAGCCTGATCAAGCAGGATATTACCGGTAAAGATGCCGACGCGGCGCTTGGCCGTGCCCACATCACCGTGAACAAGAACGCTGTTCCCAATGACCCGCGCTCGCCATTTGTGACCTCTGGCCTGCGTCTGGGTACGCCAGCCATCACAACCCGTGGTTTTGGTGAGGCGGAATGCCGTGAGCTGGCAGGCTGGATTTGCGATATTCTTGATAACCTGGAAGACGAATCTGTCATCACCCGTGTTCGCGAGCAGGTAGAAGCCCTGTGTGCGCGTTTCCCGGTATACAGCTAAGCACCTTCAAGACCCTGCCGGGCAGGGTGTGCGTTAGTCGCGCCACCCGGCCCTCTCCGGAGTACCTGATATGCATTGTCCCTTCTGTGGTGAAGCAGATACCAAGGTTATTGACTCGCGGCTCGTGGCCGAGGGTGATCAGGTGCGCCGCCGCAGAGAGTGCCTCTCCTGCCGGGAGCGTTTTACCACATTTGAGTCTGCCGAGCTGGTTATGCCCCGGGTGGTCAAGCAGGACGGCATCCGGCAACCGTTTGACGAAGAAAAACTGCGCTCCGGTATTATGAAAGCCCTGGAAAAGCGCCCTGTCAGCATTGAGCAGATCGATGCTGCCCTGAATCGCATAAAATACCGTTTGCGGGCCACCGGTGAGCGCGAGGTAAAGTCCATGCAACTGGGCGAAGAGGTGATGACCGAACTTCGCCAGCTCGACAAGGTTGCGTATGTACGGTTTGCGTCTGTTTATCGCAGTTTTCAGGATATCAATGAATTCAAGGAAGAAATCGAGCGGCTCTCGGCCACCAACGGCGAAGCGGCCGTTGATGTTGCAAAGGCGCTGGCGGACAACCATTCTCCTGAAGGAAAAAAATGACCGAACTCCGGGAACGGTCCATGATGGCCCGGGCTGTGCAGCTTGCATGGCGGGGCCGCTATTCAACGCATCCCAACCCCCGGGTTGGCTGTGTGATAGCCCGTGGCGACAGGATTCTGGGCGAAGGCTGGCATGAGCGGGCCGGAGAGGCCCATGCTGAAACCCGCGCCCTGAGCCAGGCTGGTACGGCGGCCCGGGGTGCGACGGCTTATGTCACTCTGGAACCCTGCAGTCATTTTGGTCGCACGCCGCCCTGTGCCCGTGCCCTGATTGATGCGGGTGTGTCGCGGGTTTTTGCGGCCACGCAAGATCCCAACCCTTCGGTCTCCGGGCGGGGGCTGGCCATGCTTCGGGAAGCCGGTATCAGGGTCGAGCTGGGGCTGCTCGCGGAGGAGGCTGCACGCCTGAACCCGGGATTTATGAAGCGTATGAAGACCGGTCGCCCCTGGGTCCGGCTGAAAATGGCGGCGAGCCTGGATGGGCGCACGGCCATGGCCTCCGGTGAGAGCCAGTGGATTACCGGTAGTGAGGCGCGCCGGGACGTTCAGCGGCTGCGGGCTGTCAGTGATGCGATCCTTACCGGCGTTGGTACGGTGCTTGCGGACGACCCTTCGTTAACCGTGCGCCGTGAAGAGCTCGGTGACATAGGTGACGCCACGGAACCGTCGCGACAGCCGTTGCGAGTGATTGCCGACAGGGACGCCAGGACACCACCCTCCGCTACAATTTTACGTGGTGGCAAGGTGCAGGTGTTCTGCGCATCGTCTACGCTGGCAACAGCGCCCGCACAGGATCTTGCCGCATTGGGGATACGGCTGAAAGGCGTTGCCTGGAAGGATAACGGTGTTGATGTCTCCGAGCTTCTGGATTCGCTGGGTGAGCTGGGCATCAACGAATTGCTGGTTGAGGCCGGGCCCACGCTGGCAGGCACGTTTATCAGCGAGCAACTGGTAGACGAACTCTGGTTGTACCAGGCTCCGGTTTTTCTGGGCAGTACCGGCCGGCCCACGGCGCATCTGCCACTGGAAACCATGGCTGACAAAATCGAATGGACGGTGCAGGACCGGCGACAGGTAGGAAACGATCAGCGTCTGATTCTGGTCCGCCGCTAAACGTTTAAATTCACAGTGCGTCTCAAAACCTCTGCGTTGGGCAGTGGAAGGTGCATTGAAAGGGTGCAAAAACAGTATGGCACTGAACAGTGTTGAAGAAATCATTGAAGACATCCGCCAGGGCAGGATGGTTATCCTGATGGATGATGAAGATCGTGAAAATGAAGGCGATCTGGTGATGGCGGCAGAACACTGCACCGCCGAAGACATAAACTTTATGGCGCGCTTTGGTCGCGGCCTTATCTGCATGCCCATGACCCGTGACCGGTGTGAGCAGCTGGGTCTGTCGTTGATGGTGCAACAGAATGCTTCAGGCTTCGGCACCAAATTTACCGTGTCCATCGAAGCGGCCACGGGCGTCACCACAGGTATTTCAGCGGCAGATCGCGCACGCACGGTGCAGGCGGCAGTGGCCCGTAATGCCAAGGCGTCGGATCTGGTTCAGCCCGGGCACATTTTCCCGCTGATGTCAGACCCCGGGGGTGTCCTTAGCCGGGCTGGCCATACAGAAGCTTCCTGTGATCTGGCATCTCTGGCGGGCTGCGAGCCCGCCGGTGTTATCTGCGAAATCATGAATGACGACGGCTCCATGGCGCGCAGGGAAGATCTTGAGCGCTTCGCCCAGGAGCACAACCTGAAGATCGGCACCATTGCCGACCTGATTCACTACCGCACCACCCATGAACGCACCGTTGAGTGCGTTGAAGAGAACCAGCTTGATACTGAGTATGGTGTGTTCAAACTGCGTACCTACCGGGACGTTATCCAGGGCTCTACCCACCTGGCCATGATATTTGGGGAGATTCCAGCGGATGAACCCGTGTACGTGCGTGTTCACATAACCGATACGCTCCGGGACTTGCTGGGCGCGCGCCGTAAGGATTCCCGCAGCTGGCCGCTGCATCATGCGCTTGAAAAAGTCGCCGCGGAAGGCAGTGGTGTGGTGGTTCTGCTCAACAGCGCGGAGGACAGCTACAACCTGGAGGACCGCATCCATGATTTCTTTGATCAGGGGGAGCGGCCCGCAGGCAAAGGCAGCTCTGGTGTTTATTTCACCATAGGCACCGGCTCCCAGATTCTGCGGGATATAGGCGTAAGCAAAATGCGCCTGTTGAGCCCACCTGTAAAATACTCGGCGATTTCCGGGTTCGACCTGGAAGTGGTTGAGTACATTCCCTACACCCCGGACCGATAAACCTGGTCGCAGCCCAGCGGCTGCGACCCGAGAAGGAGCCACCGATGGCAGATATCAAAGTAATTGAAGGTGATTTTACCCAGTGCACCGGGCGCTACGCGCTGGTGGTTGGTCGATTTAACGGTTTTGTGGTGGAAAGTCTGGTAGATGGTGCCATCGATACCCTGCGTCGTCACGGTATCGCGGACAGCGATATTACAATCGTGCGTGTGCCCGGAGCCTATGAAATGCCTCTGGCAGTGAAGCGCGTTGCAGAAACCGGTGGCTATGATGCCATTATTGCCCTGGGCGCGGTTATTCGTGGCGGAACTCCGCATTTTGAATACGTGGCGGGTGAAGCGTCCAGCGGTATTGGCGCGGTGAGCCTGGAAACCGATGTGCCGGTGACGTTTGGTGTACTGACTGTGGATTCCATTGAACAGGCCATTGAGCGCTCCGGCACCAAAGCCGGTAACAAAGGTGCTGAGGCAGCTATCACGGCGCTTGAAATGGTCAGCCTGTTCAATAAGCTGGGTGAGTAATGAGCGACATTGAAGGTACGACACCAGGCCCGGCGTCATCCGGTCAGCCAAAAGCTGGCGATCGTCGCCGTGCCCGGATTCTGGCAATGCAGGGACTTTACCAGCGCCACTTTGCCAAGAGCCCCATTTCCGATATCGAAGCCGAGTTCATGGTCGACAACGACATGACCAAGGTGGATACCCTGTATTTCCGTGATGTTTTACGCGGTGTCCACCGTGAGCAGGCAGAACTGGACAAACTGATCGAGCCTTTTCTTGATCGCCCGCTGAACGAAGTGGACCCGGTAGAGCTGGCGATCGTGCGCCTGGGTGCCTATGAGTTGCGCCATCGCCTTGATGTGCCCTATAAAGTGGTCATTAATGAAGGCATTGAGCTGGCCAAGCGGTTTGGTGGCACCGAAGGGCATAAGTTCGTGAACAGTGTGCTGGACAAGCTGGGCCGCCGTTTGCGCCTTGCCGAGACCCGTCCGCGTTGATCAATGGGTGAATTCGAGCTGATCCGGCAGTATTTTTTGCCGTTAGCCCGTGTGCGCGGTTCCCACTCGCTGGTGCTGGGGCCGGGCGACGACTGTGCCGTGCAGAGAATTCCGCCTGGTTCTGATCTGGTTTTTTCCATCGATACGCTGGTTGAAGGCGTACATTTCCCTCCCGGCTACCGCCCGGATTTCCTGGGCTGGCGCGCGCTGGCAGTTGCGGCCAGCGATCTTGCGGCCATGGGTGCCACCCCTTCCTGTTTTACGCTGGCGTTGACGCTGCCTGCGGCCCGCGAGCCCTGGTTGCGTGATTTTGCACAGGGGCTGGGTAAGGCCGCCGAATCCTTTGGCCTTGTACTAGCCGGAGGTGATACCACCCGGGGCCCTCTGGCGCTGAGCATACAGGTGCATGGCCTGGTGGAGCAGGGCGCCGCTCTCTGCCGCTCCGGAGCCCGCATTGGTGATCTGGTTGTGGTTTCCGGTACCCTGGGTGATGCCGGCGCAGCCCTGGACTATCTTGATGCCGGCAACCCGACGGCAGACGAGAAGTTTGTGCTGGAGCGTTACCACCACCCCCGGCCAAGGCTGAAACTGGGGGTCGCCCTGAGAGGCCTTGCCACGGCTGCGATTGATGTGTCTGATGGATTGCTTGCCGATCTTGGTCATATTCTTGAAGCGTCGGCAGTGGGTGCAAACATCGACCGTGCCAGGGTGCCCGTGTCGCCGGCGCTTGCTCGCCTGAAAGGGGAATCGGCGCTGGATTACGCATTGCATTGCGGCGACGATTATGAACTCTGTGCCGCCCTCCCGGAAGCAGGCTGGGCGGCTGCGCCGCCGTCATTAAAAGCTCAACTCACTGTTATAGGCGTGATCGAGGCAGAACCCGGTTTGCGTGTTGACGGCATCGCTGTATCGTCAGGCTCAGGTGCTGAGGGTTTTGACCATTTCAGGAGAGCAACATGAGCGCGGAAGACCAGTGGCCAGAACCGGATTTACCCCAGGCCCTGCTGCCGCCGGGGTTTCTTAAAAACCCCGTGCACCTGCTGGCTTTCGGTTTTGGCAGCGGCGTAGCGCCACGTGCGCCTGGTACCTGGGGGAGCCTTGTGGCGATTCCCCTGTGGTATGGTTTTGCATGGTTGCCGCCGGTAGCATACTGGCTGGTGGTGGTTCTGGCGTTTGTGGTGGGCATCTGGCTTTGTGGAAAAACAGCCACAGACCTGAAAGTGCACGACCATGGCGGTATCGTCTGGGATGAGTTTGTGGGAATGTGGATTGCCCTGGGGCTCTTCCCGGATCAGATTTACGGTGTTCTGCTGGCATTTCTGGTTTTCAGGTTTTTCGATGTGCTCAAACCCTGGCCCATCAATTGGCTGGACGAACGCTTGCCCGGGGGGCTTGGAATCATGGTGGATGATGTGGTTGCAGGCATAATGGCACTGGCGTGCCTTTTCGCTATTGATGTCTGGCTGATGCCCTACATTATCTAGAAGCAGTTTTCGACGGAGGGGCAGTGAGGTTAATACGAGAGCCGCAGCTAATCAGTGTACCTGATGCTCTTCCGGAAGCATTTTTACAACGTGCAGGAAGCGCTTCAGGCCGATTTCAGCTCGTTCCCGGGAGGCAAAGGGGCCGCTGTCAAAACCTTCGCGGGTTGTGAAGTACCATTTGCTCCCAACACAAAAAAAGCGACTGCTGCGAAAGGGGATGCGCCCTTCTTCTCCTGATCTGACCTGGGTGTTCATGGCCGGCTCCCGTGCCCGCTTGCTGTTTCGTCATTCCGGGGCTGTGTGGTTGATAAGAGTTTGTTTAAAATTAATACAATTTCCGGCGAATTCAACATTTTTTGACAATTATGTGATGGCTCTTGCAGGCCTTCCCGGTATCGCAAAGGAGAAAACATGAATAACTGCACTATCTTGAACACCGCCAGATTTGACGTGAGCGACTCACGCCGGAGTTTCCGGACCATCCGGGTTTTTCTTGCCGCAGCGGCCATGCTGATTCTTGCGGGCTGCTCGTCAGCGCTTACCCGGCTGGAAACCTGGGAAGGAACACCCGCCCGGGCCGCCGATGCGGCAACCCTGAAAGCCCCGGGCGCTATTCAGGTGAGCCAGGTGAACGGTCGCAAAATGACCAACTACCTGATGGATGACCTGGCACTGGACTATGCCCTGTTGCCTGGTGAAAACGAGGTGGTATTCACTTACAAGACCATATGGGCCAAATCCGGTGTGGTGAGAAACGGTGAGTCCAAGGTGCATGTGATTGAAAGCGATCCGCAGGTGGTGCGCTTTGAGGCGAGTCCCAACGAAACCTACAGGTTTGAGTTCGAGAAGCCGGAATCCCGTCGCCAGGCAGAGCAAATGCTGCCGGAATTTTCGGCGGCCATTGTTGCCGCCGATGGTCAGGCGCTGGCCCGCTCAACCAAATGGTCAGCCAGCGAAAAACGCACAGAAGGGCTCTCCTTGACCGAGCGCCAGGCTCCCGATGATGCAGTCAGTATCGATCAGGACGGAAGCTCGTTGGAGCGCCTGAAAGCTGTCTGGGCCACCGCTACCGAGGAAGAGAAAAAGGCGTTTTTGCGCTGGGCTTTTGAGTGAGCAGGTTGTTGTCCGGTTGCAGTGTCAGCGTTTCAGGCGAGTCGTCAGCTTTTTCAGTGCCTTCTCTAGCGTGTTGCCAAGCAGGTTTACAGCATCGTCCAGCAGTGTCTGGTTCCGGGTTTCCGTGAGCAGTGCGTGCACTTCTTCCGGGTCCAGCGTGCCTGCGGCATTCTCAATTGCCTCGAGGCTGTCCAGAACATGGCCCCGGATAGATTCGCATTCGGGCACTGTGTCCGGGCACACGGTGAAATTGAGGGTCAGGCTGCCCTGATAGCTGACAACAACAATAGCCAGCCCCATGCTGTCGAACAGAGGGGCGGCGTTGTATTGCTGTACGAGTTTCGCGCCCCTCAGATAGAGCGGCACCTGGGGGCCAGGCACGTTGGTGATGGGCAGGTTGAACACGGGTTGAAAACGCTGGGCAATCTGCAGTTCTGAATACAGCCTCGCAGACAGCATCAGCATGGTTGTTGGCAAAAGCTCGGTGAGCCGGTCTGCGGCAATGGCTTCGCGATAGGGTTCGGACGCCACGGCATTCCAGTGAATCCGGCGTATGCGTCTGGCCGGGTTATGCTCGTTGGTGGCAAGGTCCAGAAGCATGGCCGACATCTGGTTGCCGGTGGTTCTGCGCAGCGTGTTTGAGCGCACCGAGATGGGGGCCATGGCGATCAGGGACTGGTCGGTGTCCATGCCCTGCCCGTCAAGGTAACTTCGCAGCGTTTCCGCGCAAAGCCCCAGCACCACATCATTCAGAGTAACATCCCCCAAAGACGCCTTGATTGCTTTAAGGCGGGATAATTCAACCCGCGCCGATATGATCCGGCGGTTGGCGGTAATTTGCCGGTTAAACGGGCACTGGGGTGCAGAAAACAAAGGGAATGGCAGGGGGAGTTTGCGTAACTGTTTCTGAACAAGGCCACGGGCGGTTGCTTCCGCTGCACCCGCGATCAATGAGGTGATTTGCCAGGGGGTTCGTAATATGTTCGCCCCGGCCTGGATCATTACCCGCTCCTCGGAGGGTTCGGGGCGCGGATGCCAGGGGCGCGGCGCACTTATGGCCTGCGGCATCGGGGTATATTCCATCAATTTGCCGATAATTTCCTCACCACTGAATGCGTCAATGGCGGCATGATGCAGCTTCACAATCAGTGCAAGGCCAGCCTTGCCTTCTTGTTCCTCCCCCAGTTGAAACCCGTCCACGAAGGTTATGTGCCAAAGTGGTCGATCCCGCCTCAGCGGTTGTTCCAGAATCCGTTCGGCAAGGGTCATCAGGCTGTCTTCGCGGCTGTTGGTGCCCAGGCTGACATAGGCCAGGTGGCGTTCAATGCTGAAATCCGGATCATCAATCCAGTAGGGCCGCCCCAGGCGCAGGGGAATTTCTTTGAGGCGCTGGCGGAAAACCGGCACCACGTGAAGGCGGCTCCGCAGGTAGGCAATGAAGGTGGTGAATGCCAGTGGCGCTTCCTGTTCACTGGCGTCAAAAAGATAGATGCTGCCGCTATGCATTGGCGCATTTGCAGATTCCAGATACAGGAAAGAGGCGTCCAGTTCCGATAGCTGCCGCATCAAGGGGCTCCGCTCGTTGTCAGGGTTTGTCTCAGTATAAACGAACCGGCGGCTTTTTCTGTTGACTTATCTGCCTGCCGGGCCGCCGCGGCCGGGCCATTATTGCCCTCTGATGTTCAGGGGGAAAGATCATCCAGCCAGTTTGTTATTGCCGGGTCGTCAACCAGTCTTTGCCAGAACCACATCAAAGCCTTGCCTTTATCTTCCGCGTGTCTTGCCGCCTGAAGCACAACGGGCTGCCTGGGCTCCTGCACCTGTTTTTCCACGAGTTTGCCAGCGGCGAGAAGGGTCTTTATTCGTGATCTCGGCAACCATCCTACGCCAATGCCCGCCTGTTGCATTGCGATTTTGTGGCCAATGCTGGCGCCGGTGACTGTGCTCTGGCGATGAAATATGCCGGCATGCCCGGCAGGTAACGACCGTGAGGTATCCGCCGCGACAGCAGCGGGAAAGCGGCAGATAGCTTCCTCGCTCAGGGGTTCGTCCACATCCGCAAGTGGATGGTCGGGCGACACGGCAAAAACAAAGGACATCTGGCCGAGGATATGGCTGGTGAAATTTCCTGCCGGTTTGCTGATGTCGTCGGCACCCACAATCAGGTCCACTCTGCGGCTTTGCAGGGCGTCCCAGGTTCCGGCAAACACTTCTTCGGTTATCTGTACGTCTACGGGGATGCCCAGATTGTAGAAGTCTTTGATGGCAGGGAACAGGCATTCGGCCGGCAACAGTGAGTTGAGCCCGATGCGCAACCGGGTCTCCCAGCCCTGCGCCACCTGACGGGTTGAATGCGCGAGATTTTCCGCCGCCTCAAGCAGGGTTCGGCCTTCTTCGAGCAGGTAGCGGCCGGCCGGGGTGAGTACGGCACGGTGCCCGCTCCGGTCAAAGAGGGTTACGTTCAGGTCTTCTTCGAGTTTCTGCACGGTGTAACTGATGGCGGAGGGTACCCGGAATAGCTGGCTTGCGGCGCCAGCAAAGGTGCCTTTACGATCGATGGCATCAAGGACTCTGAGGGCATCTATGGTGATGGCTGTGTGCATGTTCGAATTATCTGAGGTAGTTGGCCAGAATTGCTTGTTTGAGAGTGTAGCAGTATAGCCGCTATCCTATTTTATATGTGGAGTTCGCGGCTGCCCGGCAGCCGCCCGATACTATGTGCCGGCCTTCTTAAAGCCTGGCATGGCAATTCGAAAAAATTGAGGTTTATGCGTTATGGGACTTCTCGTTGATGGAAAATGGCAGGACAAGTGGTACGACACCAGTAAAACCGGTGGCAAATTCGAGCGTGAAGCGGCGCGGTTCCGCAACTGGGTAACCGCGGATGGTTCGCCGGGGCCGGCAGGCGAAGGCGGCTTCGCCGCAGAGTCGGGGCGCTACCATTTGTATGTGTCGATGGCCTGCCCCTGGGCTCACCGTACATTGATTTTTCGCAAACTGAAGGGGCTTGAGGATCATATATCCGTGTCGGTTGTGCATCCGGACATGGTGGAGAACGGCTGGGAGTTCCGCCCTGGTGAGGAAACGCACAGGGATGATTTGTACGATTATCGCTTTATGCACCAAGTATACACCAAGGCGGCGCCAGGCTACTCGGGGCGGGTGACGGTGCCGGTGCTGTGGGACAAGCACCGGCAGACCATTGCCAGCAATGAGTCGGCAGACATTATCCGCATGTTCAACTCGGCGTTTGATGGCCTCGAAGGCGTGAACTCTGATCTGGATTTTTATCCGGAGGCGCTGCGGGCAGAGATTGATGCGGTGAATGAGCGTGTGTACGACACAGTCAACAACGGCGTTTACAAGGCAGGTTTTGCGACGGCTCAGGATCAGTATGAAAAGGCCTATTCCGAGTTGTTCGATTCGCTGGACTGGCTGGAGGCCAGGCTTTCAGGGCAGCGTTATTTGACCGGAAGCGCCATTACAGAAGCGGACTGGCGGTTGTTCACGACACTGGTCCGGTTTGATGCGGTTTACTACAGTCACTTCAAGTGCAATCGCCAGCGCATCAGTGATTTTCCGGCGCTTTCAGGTTATCTGAGGGAGCTGTATCAGGTGCCTGGTGTGGCCGGTACCGTGGATATTGGCCAGATCAAGCGTCACTATTATGTGAGCCAGCGTACCATTAACCCCACCCAGATTGTGCCGGTGGGGCCGCAATTGGATTTCACCGCTCCCCACGGTCGCGATCGTCTTAGCTGACCCGTGCCACGGCTACCTGGGTCAGTAGCTCCAGGGCGTCTTTATGGGCTGAGTCGGGGAGGGCGCTCAGGGTGTCAGAAGCCTTGGCAGCTTCGGCCCTGGCCCTTTTCATGGTGTATTCCAGGGCGCCGGAGCTTTCAACAAGCCTGAGTATCTGAGGCAGGTTATCCAGGCCCGCTTTGCGGATGGCCTGGCGGATGAGCTGGCGGTCTTCCTCGGTGCTTTGGGCCATGGCGTGAATCAGGGGCAGGGTGGTTTTGCCCTCTGCCAGGTCGTCGCCCACATTTTTGCCCATGGCTTCGGCGTCGCCCCGGTAATCGAGAACATCGTCCACCAGCTGGAACGCCAGCCCCAGGTGCTTGCCATAGTCCTTTAGCGCCTGTTCCTGGGCGTTGTCTGCGTTAGCAAGCAAGGCGCCGGTGTGCGAGGCCGCTTCGAACAGCATGGCCGTTTTATTGTGTATCACGGTCATGTACTGTTCTTCGGTGAGATCCGGGTTTTTCACGTTCATCAGCTGCATGACTTCGCCCTGAGCGATTACCGCAGTGGCACGAGACAGAACCTCCATAATGGGGAGGCTTTTCAGCTCGACCATCATCTCGAATGCGCGGGCGTAGAGGAAATCACCTACCAGTACGCTTGGGGCGTTCCCCCAGTTGGCGTTCGCTGTGCTCCGGCCCCGGCGCATATCCGATGTGTCCACCACGTCATCATGGAGCAGGGTGGCGGTATGCAGGAATTCAATGACAGCGGCGAGCTTGAGATGTTCGTCTTTCGTATAGCCGGCAGCCCGGCTGGAAAGCAGAACCAGTAAAGGCCTCAGGCGCTTGCCACCACTTTCAATGATGTACTGGGCTATTTTTTCTACCAGAGGAACGTCCGAAGAAAGCCGCTGGATGATCAGGTCATTAACGCGGCGGAAGTCGTCTGCCACGGTGTCGTAAATGCGCTGGGCTGTCATGCGGCTAATGGATCCCTTGCTGGTATTGTTGCTGGTGACGTGGTTGTTATCTGTTGTCTGGCTTGCTGTTGATGCAGGCAGGTTGCGGCAATGCTAGGTATTGCGGCGGTTAGTGTCAACTTGGCTTGTATTGCGAGGCGCCTTTTCGTACAATCACGCGCCCAACTCATCCCAACCTGCGCTCCCTGCTATAGGGTTGCCGAAGCGCTTCCCTTAGAACCAGGTGGATAAGAGCAGGGATGGGTCAATCGCGGAGACTATGAATGTACGCAGTTATTGTTAGCGGTGGTAAACAGCACCGTGTTAAGGAAGGCGAAACGCTGAAGCTGGAAAAGCTGGAAGTGGAGACTGGCGGCAACGTCGAGTTTGACCGCGTTCTGCTGATCGCTGATGGCGACAATTTCAAGGTTGGTGCGCCGGTTGTTGATGGTGCGAAAGTGACTGCCGAGGTGGTTAGCCACGGTCGTCATGACAAGATCAATATCATCAAGTTCCGTCGTCGTAAGCACTCAATGAAGCGTCAGGGCCACCGCCAGTGGTTTACTGAGGTCAAGATCACGGGTATTCAGGGCTAAGTTCCCGGAATAGACCCCATAACAGGAGGCTTGTCATGGCTCACAAAAAAGCAGCAGGTAGTACCCGTAACGGTCGCGATTCCGAGTCGAAACGGCTTGGTGTCAAGCGCTATGGTGGCGAAGCAGTATCTGCAGGCAGCATCATTGTTCGTCAGCGCGGAACCCGTTTCCACGCCGGCACCAATGTTGGTCTGGGTAGGGACCACACACTGTTTGCGAAAGCAGACGGTCAGGTCAAGTTCGAAACCAAAGGCCCGCAGAACCGCAAGTTTGTCAGCATCGTTCCGGCTGCGTAAGCAGCGGCGAGCCGGTTCTGTCAAGCATTGGGTTGACCTGATATCCTGCTGGTAGATGCAGGGTTGAGAGCAGCCCGGAGCCCCGCATAGCTTCCCAGAGGCTGCGGGGCTTTTTAGTTTATGCGCCATGCGCAAAGGGTTTAATCATGAAGTTCGTAGACGAAGCCACCATCATCGTGGAAGCCGGTAAAGGCGGCCACGGCTGCCTGAGTTTCCGGCGTGAAAAATACGTTCCCAAAGGCGGCCCCGATGGTGGTGATGGCGGTGATGGCGGCTCCGTGTACCTTGAGGCTGACGATTCCCTCAACACGCTGATCGATTACCGCTTTCAGCGTAAACACAAGGCACAGAACGGCGAGCCGGGTTCCGGCCGCAACTGTACCGGTACCAAGGGTGAAGACCGGGTGTTGCCCGTGCCTGTGGGTACCACGGTCGTGGATATGGATACCCATGAGGTGCTTGGCGACCTGACCCGCGCCGGCCAGCGCCTGAAAGTGGCCCAGGGGGGCTTTCACGGCCTGGGTAATACCCGGTTCAAGTCCTCGGTGAACAGGGCGCCGCGCCAGACAACCAAGGGTTCCGAGGGTGAGTTGCGGAATTTGCGCCTGGAACTGAAGGTGCTGGCGGATGTCGGGCTTCTGGGCCTGCCCAATGCCGGCAAGTCCACCTTTATACGTTCGGTATCTGCAGCAACGCCCAAGGTTGCGGACTATCCCTTTACCACGCTGGTGCCCAATCTGGGTGTGGTGAGTGTGCAGGCGCACCAGAGCTTTGTCATCGCCGACATTCCCGGGTTGATTGAGGGGGCGGCGGAAGGCGCAGGCCTGGGTATTCGTTTTCTGAAACATCTGGTGCGTACCCGTTTATTACTGCACCTGGTGGATGTTGCGCCCTACGATGGTTCGTCACCGGTCGATGCGGTGAAGGTGATTGTTCGCGAGCTGGAAAAGTTCAGTGAGACCCTGGCGGGACGTGAGCGCTGGCTGGTGCTGAACAAGGTCGACATGGTGCCGGAAGAGGATCGTGAGGCGCATTGTCAGGCCATTGTCGATGAGCTTGGTTGGCAGGGGCCGGTATTCCGCATCTCCGCGCTAACCGGCGAAGGCACCAAACCGCTGACCCAGGCAGTGATGCGCTGGATAGAAGAACGGGCTGAGGAAGAAGCGGAAAATCCGGAGATTGCCGAGCGGGAAGCCGCCATACGCCGGCAGATGGATGAAGAAGCCAGGGCGGGCATAGAGGAAGAAAAGCTGGCCCGCCGGGCCGCCCGCGAACAGGATGATGATGACTTTGACGACGACGATTACGACGTTGAGGTTGTTTACGCGCCGGACTGAATCCCGGCCTTTGAACACCCGAGCTAACCCTTTTTTGTATCTGTAAGAGACCAAACCGGAAACATGACCGAACGCGCCCAACTGCGCCGGGCTCGCCGCCTGGTTGTCAAAATCGGAAGTGCCTTGCTGACCAATGATGGCCGCGGCCTGGATGTGCCGGCATTGGCATTGTGGGTAGACCAGATGGCCGCGCTGGTAAAGCAGGGCGTGGAACTGGTGGTGGTTTCTTCCGGCTCGGTTGCAGAAGGGATGAGCCGTTTGGGCTGGACCCGGCGGCCGGAGCAGTTGCATGAGTTGCAGGCCGCCGCTGCCGTGGGGCAGATGGGTCTGGTTCAAACCTGGGAGGCGCAGTTCAAGCGCCACGGAATTCACACCGCCCAGATATTGCTGACTCACGATGATCTGTCTGATCGCAAACGTTATCTGAACGGTCGCAGCACACTCAGGGCTTTGCTGGATTTTGGTGTTGTGCCTATCGTGAATGAGAACGATACGGTGGTTACTGACGAGATCCGTTTTGGTGATAACGACACTCTGGGTGCTCTTGTAACCAACGTGGTTGAGGCAGACGGCCTGATTATTCTCACGGATCAGCTTGGATTGTTTGATAAAGACCCGCGCAAGAACCCGGATGCCACCCTGGTAACAGAGCGGTTTGCGGGTGACAGTGAGCTGAATGCCATGGCAGGCGGCAGCGCCGGCGCGCTTGGGCGTGGTGGCATGCAAACCAAAGTGCGCGCTGCGCGGCTGGCAGCAAGGTCCGGTGCCTTTACGGTGATTGCAGGTGGGCGCATTGAAGATGTGCTTACCCGCCTGCGCCAGGGTGAGGTTGTCGGAACGCTTTTGTTGCCGGAACAGGGTCGTATAGCGGCGCGTAAGCAGTGGCTGGCCAGCCATCTGCAAACCCGTGGCAGGCTGACGCTGGACGATGGCGCGGTAAAGGTGCTTCGCCAGGGTGGCCGCAGCCTTCTTCCTGTTGGCGTCAAGGGAGTTGCAGGGCAGTTCCGGCGTGGTGAAATGGTGTCCTGTGTGGGGCAGGATGGTGTTGAGGTTGCCCGTGGCCTGGTGAATTATGACGCGGACGAGGCCCGGGCCATAGCGGGCCGCTCAAGTAACAGTATCACCGATGTTCTGGGCTATATCTCTGATGAGGAGATGATTCACCGGGACAACATGGTCATCATCTGAATCTGGCAATTACCGGAATAAAGTTCTGGCAGAATCAAAAAAACCGGCGTTTAAGCCGGTTTTTTTGATTCGCAATGAGGGTCGTTTAGCGCGGGGCGCTATTACGCACTCTTCAGCGCCTTGATTTTGGTGCTCATGCGGCTCTTCAGGCGAGCAACCTTGTTCTTGGCAAAAATGCCCTTGTTGACCATGCTGTCCATGATCGGCTGGGCTTCTTTAAAGGCAGCCTGGGCTTCTTCGTAGTTGCCGGCGTCGATTTTTGCCTGAACTCTTTTCATGTAGGTACGAGTCATGGAACGCAGGCTGGCATTGTGCTTGCGGTTCTTCTCGTTCTGACGTGCGCGCTTTTTGGCTTGCGGGGTATTTGCCACCGTAAAACTCCTGAAGTACTTAAATTCGTTACTGAATGATTCGTACGGAAGGCTCTGGGCAAAATACCATCCAGAGGCTCCCTGAAATCGCGGGCGCGCAAAATCAAGCGCGTCGAAATAAATGACGCGGAACTATGCCGCCCAAACCCGCAAATGTCAATACCAAACCTCCGTCAGACTCCAATCAGGCTCGGGCCGCGGCGAGGGTCCTGGTGTGGTTCCTGGTGTGGATAGTGCCCCGCTGCAAAAGGCCTGTGTTAAACTCGCGGCTCGCCGAAAAAGTGCACAGTCCGGATACGAGCCCGCATGTCATCGCAACCTGCAATACCACCTGAAAAAAAACCGCCTGCCAAAGCGCCCGGGTTGCTGCGGTCTTCCGGTTTGGTGGGTGTTATGACCATGCTGTCCCGGATTCTGGGGTTGGTCCGGGATATGGTTATTGCGCGTTACTTCGGCGCCGGCGCCGGAGCGGATGCGTTTTTTGTGGCATTCAAGATTCCCAATTTCCTGCGCCGGCTGTTTGCCGAAGGTGCCTTCTCCCAGGCATTCGTTCCTGTTCTTTCATCCTATCGCGAGAACCAGAGTGCCTCCGATGTGAAGCGCCTGGTGGATGCGGTTGCCGGCTCCCTCGGCCTGGTCCTGCTGGGTATCACCTTGGTGGCGCTGCTGGGCGCACCCATACTGACGGCTGTCTTTGCCCCCGGTTTTCTGGATGACGACGTCAAGTTTGCGTTAACCAGCGATATGCTGCGCATCACCTTTCCCTACCTGTTGATGATCTCCCTGACCGCCTTTGCCGGTGGCATTCTCAACAGTTATGACCGTTTTGCAGTGCCTGCCTTTACGCCGGTGCTGCTGAACCTGGCGATGATCGGTGCCGCCGTCTATCTCACGCCCCTGATGAGCCAGCCGGTTATGGCCCTGGCCTGGGGAGTGTTCATTGCCGGTGCCCTGCAACTGTTCTTTCAGTTGCCGTTCCTGATGCGTCTGGGGCTTATGCCCCGGCCCCGGGTTGATTATCGGCATGAAGGCGTCAGCCGTATTCTCAAGCTCATGGTGCCGGCCCTGTTTGGTGTCTCGGTGAGCCAGATCAATTTGCTGCTGGATACGGTTCTGGCCTCGTTCCTGCAAACCGGCAGCGTGTCCTGGCTGTATTATTCGGACCGCCTTTCAGAATTGCCTCTGGGGGTGTTCGGCATCGCCATCGCAACAGTGATCCTGCCCAGCCTTTCTCGCAAACATGCGGCTGCCTCCAGCGACCAGTTTGCGGCTACACTGGACTGGGCCGTTCGTGCCGTACTCCTGATCGGTGTGCCCGCGGCGCTGGCGCTGGCGCTGCTTGCGGAACCACTGATCGCAACCCTGTTCCATTATGGCGAGGTCACCGACACGGATGTGGTTATGTCGGCCAGGAGCTTGCGGGCCTATTCCGCAGGTTTGCTGGCGTTTATGGTGATCAAGGTGCTCGCGCCGGGCTTTTTTGCACGCCAGGATACCCGCACGCCGGTGAAAATCGGCATCATTGCCATGGTTGCCAATATGATTTTCAATCTGGCGCTCATTCTGCCCCTGGCCCATGCCGGCCTGGCGCTGGCAACGTCACTGTCAGCCTGGCTCAATGCCGCATTGCTCTGGCGCGGTCTCAGGCGGCAGGGCGCCTGGCAAAGCCAGCCCGGCTGGGGCAAGTACCTGGCACAGATTGGTGTGGCGAACGCCGCTATGGTTGCGGTTATTCTCTGGCTGAATTATCCCGTAATGCGCTGGCTGTCGGCGGATGGCATCGAGCGCTCCCTGTATATGGGCGTTATGGTGGTGGCAAGCGCCGGTGCCTACTTCCTGGTTCTGGCTCTGGCCGGGGTGCGGGTAAGACATTTTCGCCAAAGGTAAGGTATAATCGCGCGTTTTCTCACCAGCGTCTTGCACAGTGATCCGGCGCTGAAAGCCAACTGGCAAATGAAGGTTCGCATTGCATGCGTCTTATCCGGAGCCTGACCAACCTGAAAATGCTCTCCAGGCAGGAGAATTCACCGCTTGCAGATGGCTGCGTTGCCACCATTGGCAACTTCGATGGTGTTCATCTGGGCCATCAGACCATTATTGACCAGGTAAAAAACAAGGCCCGGGCGTTGAATCTGCCCTCGGTTGTGATGATTTTCGAGCCCCAGCCAAGGGAGTTTTTTCAGGGGCTGGACGCGCCCCCCCGGCTTATGGGGTTCCGGCAAAAGTTTGAAGCTCTTCTGGACGCCGGTATCGATATCGTGCTGTGCCTCAGGTTCAACGGGACTTTTCGCAGTTATTCGGGCATGGGTTTTATCAATGATGTGCTCATCGACGGGCTCGCGGTGCGCCATCTGGTGGTTGGAGATGACTTCCGCTTCGGGTGCGATCGTGCCGGCGATTTCGCGTTGCTGGAAAAAGTGGGCAAAACCGCCGGCTTTTCCGTGGAGAATACCCGCACAGTCACCGTTGCCGGCGAGCGCGTAAGCAGTACCCGGATACGAAATCTGCTGCTGGAAAACCAGCTGGAAAAGGCGGAAGCCCTGCTGGGGCACCCTTACGGCATACGTGGCCGGGTGGTTTATGGCCGGCAGTTGGGCCGGCGTATCGGATCACCCACGGCTAACGTGCTGTTGCGCCAGATGCCTGCCTTGCGCGGTGTTTATGTGGTGAGCGTTACGCTTGAAAACGGAACCCGGCAGGACGGCATTGCCAACATCGGCCTGCGCCCGACAGTTGATGGTAAGCAGCCGGCGCTGGAAGTGCACCTGTTTGACTTTACTGGCACACTCTACGGCCAGCGTATAGACGTTGTTTTCCGCCACGGACTGCGGGATGAGGAAAAATTTGAATCCGTTGACGCGCTAAAAGCGCAGATTGCCAAAGACTTCGACGCCGCAAGAGCGTGGCTGGCCGAACACCCGTTACCCGTTAAAGAGCAGCGCTGATCCGGATTGACTGACGAAGCTGACCAACAAACTGACCTGAAGAGTACGCACACAAACCATGAGCGACTATAAGCATACCCTGAATCTGCCGGAAACCGCCTTCCCCATGCGCGGTAACCTGGCCAAGCGCGAGCCCGAGATGCTCAAGCGCTGGCAGGATCTGAACGTATACGCCAACCTGCGCCAGCAGCGCGAAGGGCGCGAAAAGTTCATCCTTCACGATGGCCCTCCCTACGCCAACGGCAGCATTCACATTGGTCATGCGGTCAACAAGATTCTGAAAGACATGATCGTGAAATCCCGCGGCTTCATGGGCTATGACGCGCCCTACGTGCCGGGCTGGGATTGCCACGGCCTGCCGATTGAACACAAGGTGGAACAGAAGATCGGCAAAGCCGGCGTAAAAGTGGACTACAAAACTTTCCGCCAGGCGTGCCGCGATTATGCAACCGAGCAGATTGCCGGCCAGAAAGCCGACTTTATCCGCCTCGGCGTGATGGGGGAGTGGGACAAGCCCTACCTCACCATGGACCCGAAAGTGGAAGCAGGCATTGTGCGGGCACTGGGGAAAATCATTGCCAAGGGTCATCTGGTAAGGGGTTACAAGCCGGTTTACTGGAGTGTGGTGGGTCAGTCCGCACTGGCAGAAGCGGAAGTGGAGTACCAGGACAAAACCTCAACACAGATTGATGTGCGCTTCACCGCCGTGGATCAGACCAGGGCGTTGTCGCTGTTTGGTACCGACAAGGGCCAGGGCGACGTTTCCGTGATTATCTGGACCACCACACCCTGGACCATCCCGGCCAACCAGGCGGTATCGCTTAATGCCGATCTGGACTATGCACTGGTGCAGGTTGACGCCGGTAACGGCCCGGAACGGATGATTCTGGCTTCGGCCATGGTGGACGGCATCATGGCGCGCTGGGACATTGAAGATTATGAAGTGCTGGGACACTGCCGGGGCTCGGATCTTGAACACCTGCTCCTGCATCACCCCATCTACGACAAGCAGGTGCCGGCCATTCTGGGCGACCACGTTTCCATTGAAGCCGGTACCGGTGCCGTTCACACGGCGCCCGATCACGGTATGGAAGACTTTGTGGTGGGTAAAGAGTACGGCATTGGCACACTGAACCTGGTGCAGGCCGACGGCACCTATACCAGTGCCGCCGGTGAGTTTGCAGGCATTCATGTTTACAAGGCCGACGAGCCGGTATGCGAGGCCCTTGAGCGCGAAGGCAAACTGGTGCGCAAGGAAAAATTCCGCCACAGCTTCCCCCATTGCTGGCGCACTAAAACGCCGCTGATCTATCGCGCCACTCCTCAGTGGTTCATCAGCATGGACAAGGAAAACCTTCGTGCAGACGCGCTGGAAGCCATCAAGGGCGTGCGCTGGGTGCCTGCCTGGGGCCAGAGCCGCATTGAAGGTATGTTTCAGCAGTCTCCGGACTGGTGTGTGTCACGCCAGCGCACCTGGGGTGTGCCGATTACCCTGTTCATCCATAAGGAAACCCAGGAACTGCACCCGGATACCCAGAACCTGATCGAGACAGTCGCCCAGGCTATCGAAACCGGCGGCATTGATGCCTGGTATGACATGGATACCCGGGAATTGCTCGGCACGGATGCGGACCACTATGAAAAAGTTCTGGATACCCTGGATGTGTGGTTCGACTCCGGTGTGACCCACGAATCGGTTCTGCGCGTACGCCCGGAGTTGGGCCAGTTCCCGGCGGATATGTACCTGGAAGGTTCCGATCAGCACCGCGGCTGGTTCCAGTCCTCACTGAAAACCTCCATTGCCATGAACGGTGTGGCGCCCTATAAGCAGGTACTGACCCACGGCTTCACCGTGGATGGCAAGGGCCTGAAAATGTCCAAGTCCCTGGGCAACGTGATTGCACCCCAGGAGGTTATGAACGAACTGGGTGCTGACATTCTCCGTTTGTGGGTTTCAGCGACGGATTACAGCGGAGAAATGACGGTTTCCAAGGACATCCTGAGGCAAACGGCTGACGGCTATCGTCGCATCCGGAACACCTCACGCTTTTTGCTGAGTAACCTCACAGGCTTTGATCCGAAGCAGCATATGGTTGCTCCGGAAGATATGATTGCCCTGGACCGCTGGATGGTGGACCGGGCCTTGCAGTTGCAGAACGAGCTGCATGAGGACTACGGAAACTATGCCTTCCTGCGGATCTATCAGAAGGTGTACAACTTCTGTGAAGCGACACTGGGCGGCTTTTACCTGGATATCATCAAGGATCGCCAATACACCACCCAGGCCGACAGCCTGGCGCGCCGCTCCTGCCAGACGGCGCTCTATCATGTCGCCGAAGCGCTGGTACGCTGGATTGCACCGATCCTGAGCTTCACGGCCGATGAGATCTGGCAGCACCTGCCGGGAGAGCGCGGTGATACCGTATTCTACGAAACCTGGTACCAGGGCCTCACAGCATTGCCTGAAAATGCCAAACTCGGTCGCGACTACTGGCGCCGGATTTCCGGGGTAAAGGAAGCCGTCAACAAGTGTATGGAAGAAGCCCGTGCCCGCGGTGAAATCAAAGGCTCCCTGAGCGCGGAAGTTACGCTGTACTGCGAAGGCGATCTGGCCGCGGACCTGGAGTTTCTTGGAGAAGAGCTGCGTTTTGTGCTGATTACCTCCGAAGCTACTGTAAGGCCGGTATCGGAAGCCGGCAGCGCTGAAGTGACCAGCTACGAAGGCCTGCGCGTTAAGGTAACTCCGGCAGCCCACGCAAAATGTGAACGCTGCTGGCACCACCGGGAAGATGTGGGTACTGATCCCGAGCATAAGGATTTGTGTGGCCGCTGTATCATCAACGTGGAAGGGCCGGGCGAAACCCGCTCGTTTGCCTGATGGATGCGGCAATGGCGAGTGAAAAGGCAACCGGAACCAAACTCAAGTGGCTGTGGCTGGCAGCGCTGGTGGTTGTGCTTGATCTCGGCACCAAGGCCATGGCTACGGCCATGCTGACCTATGGCAGCCCGGTGCCGGTTGTGCCCATGTTCAACCTGACGCTGCTGCATAATACGGGGGCGGCGTTCAGTTTTCTCGCCGGTGCCGCTGGCTGGCAGCGCTGGTTTTTCGTGACCCTGGCGCTGGTGGTCAGTGTGGTTCTGGTTGGCTGGCTGAGAAACCTGCAGCGCCATGAAACCTGGACCGCCATTGCCATCGTACTGATCCTGGGTGGTGCCCTTGGCAACGTATACGACCGGGTTGTGCATGGTTATGTTGTCGATTTCCTGCACTTTTACTGGCAGGACTGGCACTTTCCCGCATTTAATCTGGCCGATACCGCGATTACCATAGGGGCTACCATGATGATTCTTGATATGTTTCGCAAACCTGCTGACAGTGGCAAGCCTGCGAACGGGAGTGAATAAAGCCCATGAAAGAACTGCCTGTAGACAAGGGCACACGAGTAACTTTGCACTTTGCCCTGAAGTTCGAGAGCGGTGAAGTGATTGATACCACTTTTGATAAAGATGCCGCAACGCTGGAAATCGGCGATGAAAACCTGCCTGAAAACTTCGAGGCCTATCTCCTGGGCATGAAGGCCGGCGACAAGGCCAGTTATCAGGTACCGCCGGAAAAAGGCTTTGGCCAGCGCAACCCGAACAACGTTCAAACCTTCAAACGGCACGAATTCAGTGCAGATATGGTGCTGGAGCCGGGGGTGATGATCTCCTTTGCGGATGCACGCCAGCAGGAACTGCCTGGTGTGGTCAGCCGCGTGGAAGGGGACGAGGTGGAGGTAGACTTCAATCACCCGCTCTCCGGGCGTACACTGGTGTTTGACGTGGAAATTATTGACGTAGAACCGGCAGGGCAGACGCACTGACTATGCAAATCAGACTGGCAAACCCCCGTGGCTTTTGTGCGGGTGTAGACCGCGCCATCGAAATTGTAAATCGCGCTCTGGATGTTTTCGGCGCGCCCATTTACGTGCGCCACGAGGTGGTGCACAACAAGTTCGTGGTCGACAACCTCCGCGACCGCGGCGCCATTTTTGTGGACGAACTGGATGAAGTGCCAGATGACAAGCTGGTGATATTCAGTGCCCACGGCGTATCCCAGGCAGTTCAGAACGAAGCGACCCGCCGCGGCCTCAAAGTGTTCGACGCTACCTGCCCGCTGGTCACCAAAGTGCACATGGAAGTGATGCGCTACAGTCGCGATGGCCGCGAGTGCGTGCTCATCGGCCACCACGGCCACCCGGAAGTGGAAGGCACCATGGGCCAGTACGATCACAGTACCGGCGGCGACATCTACCTGGTCGAAAATGAAGAAGACGTCTCACGTCTGGAAGTAAAAGACCCCGCGCATATCTCCTACGTTACCCAGACCACACTCTCCATGGACGACACCGCCCGTGTAATTGATGCATTGCGTGAACGCTTCCCGCTGATTGAAGGCCCCCGCAAAGACGATATCTGCTACGCCACCCAGAACCGCCAGGATGCAGTAAAACAACTGGCCGGAGACTGCGACCTGATGCTGGTTGTGGGCTCCCCCAACAGCTCCAACTCCAACCGCCTGCGCGAGCTGGCAGAGCGCATGGGCACACCCGCCTACCTGATCGACGAAGCCTCCCAGATTGACCCGCAATGGCTGGAAGGCAAAGAGTCCGTTGGTGTAACCGCGGGCGCCTCCGCCCCGGAAGTGCTGGTTAATGATGTGATCGCCCGCCTGCGGGACCTTGGGGGTAGCGTGCCTGAAGAGATTGCCGGGCGTGAGGAGAACATTGTGTTTTCCATGCCTAAGGAATTGCGGATTGATGCTGTTGAGGTTTCCTGACGCTCGAATTGGTCACTGCAATCCGACGACGCGCTTTCGAAAATGCTTGGTTTGTGACTTACTTCACGTTTGCAGCTTCTCTATACCGTTTATCCCCCCCGAGCGCCCGCTCGTCATGCTGCAATAGCATGATTGTGACAGTCTTATTATCCTCTGATTAAAAGAACAGGATGGCTAGCTTATGTCTGGCAGATTCAGAAACGGTTTTACATTAATAGAGCTGCTTGTGCTCATCGCAATTCTGGGGGTTGTTGCCGCCGTTGCAGTGCCGAGCTTTTCCCGAATTGTAGAGAGCAATCAGCTAACCACCACTAACAATGATTTTGTTGGCGCACTGAATATGGCGCGTTCTGAGGCTGTGCGCTCTGGAACCCCTCGCTCGCTTGTTCCGATTACCACGTTTACGGACGGGTATCAAATTACCTCCGATGATGGAACCGTAATCAATGAGTTTGAGGGGGCTTCCGGGCAGTACACAATCACTCTCATCAGTGGCGCTAACCCGAGATTTGGCGCAACGGGTATGCTGCTGAGCGGTGCATCTGAATTTAATGTCTGCAGTGCGACCGGTGAGGATGGGACTCAGATATCGATAACAGCTGGTGGCCAGATCCGATCTACTCGGTTCACTTGTCCATAGAGAGGTCGTTTTGATGATTAACCCCCTTTTATCAGGAAAATCTCAGCATGGATTCACCATGATTGAGGTTCTTATTGCTGTGCTGGTTCTGGCGATTGGTCTTCTTGGCGTCGCAGGTGTCCAATTGGTTTCAATGCAACAAACGGTTAATTCAAATCTCCGCTCCGAAGCCACCATATATGCACAGTCCGTTGCTGAGCGTTTGAGATCCAATGGAGGCGTTACTCTCACAGCAAGTCAGATCTCTGCGTTGAAAAAACAGATGGAGGCAGACCTTGGATCTGGTGCTGACCTTAAAGTGACAATGAATGGCAGTTCTACTATTGCGGAAGTAGAGATTACCTGGACAGAGCGGGATCCCTTTGCGGCAAACAATGGTCAGGCTACCCAAACTCTTACGCTGGATGCGAGGTTGTAAATGAAGTGGTTCTCCTCTTTTTCGTCCAGCCCCCCCGGAACTCAGAAAGGCTTGTCTCTAATTGAGCTGATGATTGCGCTTTTGCTCGGTTCTTTATTAACGATTGGTCTGGTTCAGGTGTTCACCTCCAATAGCCAGTCGTTTCGGCAGAACGAATCTTCTGCTCGTGCGCTGGAGTCTGGCAGAATCGCCACGGACATACTCTCCCGGGCGATACGTAATGCCGGTTTTTTTGGCTGTTATCCGATCAATAGCGTTACGAACAATCTTGATAGCACTGATGGTGAATACGAAGCAGTGCTTCATGGATTTAATACGCTGGGCATATCGGCAACTGATACCGGCACCTACAGTGAGCGGCCAGCTTCGGCTATTGCTGGCACCGATTTCATTAATGTGACTGGAGTTAGACGGCCTGGTGCGATTGTGAAATTGAATCAGGATATAGAAAACACCAGTGATATCGAGCTAACTGCCATTGGTGGGCTTTCGGAAAGAGAGCTCGTCTATATATCAAATTGTGAACAAGGTGATATTTTTGAGATCACCAAGTTAACTGCTGCCACCAAAAAAATAGAGGCAGATGACAGCAAAGGAAGCAATGGCGCGCCAGGTAACGATTTGAGCTCGAACGCTCCACCGGCTTGCAATTTACCGGGCTCCTGTCTAAGCGCTGACTATAGGCAAGGCACAGAGATTTTTCAACCATACAGTGAGGCCTACTTCATCGGAAATGCCACTGGTGGAGGACGTTCTCTGTTTATGAGGCAAGCAGATGGTTCAGAAATTGAGCTCGTTGCGGGCGTAGAAGATATGAGGGTGCGGTTTGGTGAAGGTACCGTTACTACCGGCGTCCAGAACTGGCGGGCACCATCGGCTGTTACCAACTGGAATAACGTGCTTGCCGCGGAAGTGAGCATCCTTATTGCCGCACCTAATACCAACGCGATGGACAGTGCCCAGACGTATTGTTTCCCTGGCTGGGAAGACTGTGTCGCGGATGCTAGCAAACTGACAACGGCGACCGACCGGAGAATGTATCGTGTTTACACGTTCACCAACGCCCTTAGAAATCCTTTTTAGCAGAGTGGTATGAAAATGCAGACAATAAATACACAGAAAGGTGTGGCATTGTTGCTGTCTCTTGTGATCCTGCTGGTACTGACCCTTCTGGCAATCTCCGGGATGCAGGGCAGTATTATGCAGGAGCGTATGTCTACTGCGCAGAGAGATGGCCTGTTTGCGCTGGAGATTGCAGAAACTGCCATGCGTGAAGCAGAAGCCACTCTGGATGGGCTTACTGATCTGTCCGACTTTGGGTCAACAACCGGGTTTTATGATGGCACTGTTGCCAGCACAACGGTGCCATCACCTTTTGATTCGGCCACATGGGATGTGGACGGTTCCGGGAGTCCAAAAAACGCGATCAAAGGAACAACCGTAAACGGTGTAGACCCGCAGTTCATGTTTGAATACAAAGGCAAAGTGACCGTGGATTCCCAGGGTCAGCTGCCTCGAGATTTTAGCCAGTACGGTAGTGCCGGCCCCGCAGAGTTCGATTATGCACGCATTCTTGTAAGGACAGCCGGGCCTTCTGGCTCGAGTATGCGCTTACTAGAAGGTTTCTACGTATTCCAGCCCGGTGGGTTCGGAGGAGGCAATCAATGAAGGCGTTTAACTTGAAAGTCATGATTTCAGCGGCTTTGCTGGTTCTTCCCACCGCGGGTTACTCGGCAAGGCCGGATTTTGCGCAGGAGCCATTGTTTATCGGGAGCGCCGTTGCGCCTAACCTGATGTTTATACTGGACGACTCGGGCTCTATGGGTTGGGAATACATGCCGGATGAGATAAGCGGTTACAATGGGATACAGTCAAGTCAGGGAGATCCTTATTATCAAGAAGGTAAGGATGCTTATTATCCGTTTTATTATTCTTCAAGGGTTAACAAGATTTGGTATAACCCTAGTTATACTTATGATCCACCTCTGAAAGCAGATGGTACCGGTTCCTTCCCGGACTCCTCGTACACGTCCGCCCCCATGAATGGGTATGACAGCAGTAGTAGTACTCGCGATCTTAGAACGAAGTTTTCTATTCGGGATTATAACGTGGAAGGCGGGGGATTCTATTGGGAATTTAACAGTTCGGCATCCTGCGATGTGAATCCCACCCTAAATAGCTGTTACACCTATGTTTCGGTTAACAATCTGTCTGCAAGCGAGCAGACCAACTTTGCGAATTGGTATTCTTACTACAACACCCGTGTAAAGGCTGCCAGAGCAGGTATCAGCGAGGCGTTCTACAATTTACCCACAAGTTTTCGTCTCGGCTGGGGTCGGATTAACTACGGCTCCCATACGGTTGATGGAGCCTCGGGCATTCGCGCAGTTGAGGAAGGTGTAAGGGAGTATACGTCTGATAGAAGGGAAGATTTCCTGGATTGGCTCTACGCCGCACCATCCAATGGTGGCACGCCTCTGCGTAGAGCTTTGGAGGGTGCTGGAAAATACTACGAAAAGAGTAAACGTGCCTGGGCTGATGATCCTGGCAAATCTGTAAGTGACACCAACCCAGTCAGGGAGTGCCGGCTTGCCTACACAATCCTGATGTCCGACGGTTACTATAATGGTAGTGATCCGTCTGACTCCACTATTTATCAGTCAGACGACAAAGATGGTACGGAAATAACTAATAATCGCGGTTACTCGTTCAAGTACGCTGCGAGTGATCCTTTCAAGGATGGGCGAGGTTCATACACACTTGCAGACGTCGCTATGCATTATTGGAAAAGGGACCTGAGATCTGACATAACCAACTATGTGCCAACCTCCGAGAAAAACCCAGCGTTCTGGCAACATATGTCAACCTATACTGTGGGTCTTGGTGTTCAGGGCTCTGTTGATCCCGTCGCTGCGTTCAATGCCATCAAAGCTGGAACCTACATTGACTGGTGGGGCGGTACTTCAAATGAAAATAAAGTCAATGACATGCTCCATGCGGCAGTTAACGGAAGAGGCGGTTTCTTCAGTGCGTCAGACCCGGAAGAATTTGCAAAAGAGCTTGCGGGTACAGTGGGGGATATTGTTGCAGAAGCGGGCTCATCTACCGCAGTTGAGTTCGACGTATCATCCTTTCAGCAGGGTGCGCTGATATTCTCGACCCAGTTTGATCCTAACGGTTGGACAGGTGACCTGAAGGCCGCAAAGTTGGGCGGCACGGACAGCCCGGTAGTACCTAACTTCAGTGATGCAATCAAAAATGGTGATGGTTGGTCTGCACGCACAATTTTGGATAACCGTGATCTATCGAATGATGACCGTGTCATCATCACCTATGGCAATGGTGCCAAAGGTTTTCGCTGGACCAATTTATCTTCAGCGCAGAAAGATGATCTTCGGTATGGCAGTGTAGGCGATACAGTAGCCGAGCAAAGGCTAAACTATTTGAGAGGCGACACATCTTTGGACGGAACCACAGGATGGCGCAAGCGTGGTAGCCGCCTGGGCTCAATTGTTAATTCGTCGCCCGAGTTTGTCGGTGAGCCGCGGGCAATCTGGCCAGATACAGCGCCTTTCGGCTCCGCGACAAAACGCTTTTCTGATTTTGCCAGTAGCAAAAAAAGCCGTACACCGGTTGTTTATACTGGATCAAACGACGGCATGCTCCACGGCTTCAAAGGGACCGTGAACGGCGGTAATGAGGTTCTCGCTTATGTGCCGGGATTTGTTTATAACTCCTCAGCCAGCAATGCCGGGCTTCATTTTCTGACAGACCCGACGTATCAGCACAGGTACTATGTGGATCTGGAAATTCGCCAACAGGATATTTTTACCAAAGGCAAAAATGCCAACGGGACGCTGACTTCAAATGAGGACTGGCGAAGCATTATAGTGGGCGGCGGTCGCGCAGGAGCGAAAGGTATCTTTGCTCTGGATATCACCGATCCTTCGCAGTTTACTGAAGCAAACGCAGAAAAAATCGTGCTTTGGGAGTTTTCGGGCTCGGACAACGCACACATGGGCTATGTGACCCAGGCACCGATTATTGCAATGACAAAATGGGGCACAGAGACACGCTGGACCGCCTTTGTTTCCAATGGGTATAACTCGGATACTGCCAGTACAGGGTTTTTCATGCTGGATATCGAGGGTGGAATGGATGGTACCTGGGATGCAGCAGACGTTCGTTATGTTGAGTTCGAGTCTGGCGGTGCCGGCCTTTCTCCACTAGCCGCACTGGATACCACAGGAGATTACCTGGTAGACCGGGTATACGCAGGGGATCTGGACGGCAATCTTTGGGCAGCAAAGTTGACCAGTTCCGGCACATGGACCACAGCTTATGGAACAACTAGCTCCCCACAACCCCTTTTCACGACTAAAGCAAATCAGGCGATTACCGCTGCGCCAGTTGCAGCGGCTAACAAGACGATGCCTCGCGCCGGTAATCTACCGAACCTGATGGTATATTTTGGTACCGGTAAATACCTTGAGGCCAGTGATGTTACATCCGATGAATCACAATCTGTTTATGGTGTCTGGGATAGAGGAACTTCTGGGCTTTCTCGTAGTAATCTGGAGTCGCGCAGTATCACTGAGGGAAGTTTGACTCTCCCTGATACTACAACCGCCAAAGTTCGCTATTCGACTGGTAACAAAATGGATTATACAACAGCCAAGGGCTGGTATGTTGATCTACCGACGGACGGAGAAAGAGCCGTGCTCAGTGCACAGGTTCGTGGAGAGTTTCTCTATCTGAATACCATGATTCCAGACCAGAACCCCTGTCTGGGTGGTGGCACTGGTTGGTTGATGGCGTTAGGCCTGGATGGTCTGACACCTGAGAAAAGGGCCTTCCTCAAATTTGGAGCCAAAGTCGCTGGCTACCAGAGTAGTGGCCTTCCGAATCAGTCAACTTTTTTGGGTAATTTCCGCTTCACACCTGGCAGCGACAACAAGGATCCGACTGATGTTGTTGAGGTACCACCTCTTAGTGGAGCGGTTGTCAACGCTGGACGCCGCGGTTGGAATGAGTTGATCAATGAGTAACGTTGAGTGCAACGACACTGGCCACACAAAGGGGAACAAACGCATGAAGATGTTGCTTTCTATTACTGCGATTGTGCTGCTTGGAGCGTGGAGCTTTGGCTCCACGGCCCAGGAGCAGACCGGTAGAGCCTCTCGGAATTTTATAGAACTAGGTGGTGAAGTAAGCGAGAGGGGCGCAGTGCTTGATGCACTTTATCCGGAAGAAATGCGATTAGTGATTGATGATAATGAATATTTTCTTGGGGGGGCGGTGACTGTTAATGGCCAAGTGATTTCAGCCAGTAGCGCGATGGCGGTTCTCCGGGAGGGCCAGCGCCTTCTGAATGTTGTTTCTGAACGCGATGGTGATACTGGTCGTTTGGTACTGTACGGAGTCGATACGCTTTGAATACTAAACTACGATCCGACAACAACCGCCGAGAGGCGGGGTTTACCTTAATAGAACTTATGATTGTCGTTGCGATTATTGGTATTATTGCTGCGATTGCATACCCATCGTATCAGGATAATGTCAGAAAGACTCGACGGGCAACGGCGCAAGCTGACTTGATGGAGCTCGCCCAGTGGATGGAAAGGCAATATGCGGGTGATTTTTCTTACCTTGAAGGTGGGAACCAGCCAACGCTGCCTTTTACTCAGTCTCCTCGCAACGGAACTGCTTTTTACAATTTCAGTTTTAATGGCACCGTGACGGCAAATGCCTTCACAGTGCAGGCAGTTCCAGCAGGCGATCAGGCCAACGATGGCTGTGGCACATTAAGATTGACCCAGGCTGGCGTTAAAACATCAACGTCTGGATCGAATTGCTGGTAGAAATATCAGCAACGCAGAGGTCGGCCTCGCGCGTCTTCAGGGATGCCGTCGTTATCTGTATCCCGGGCAACTCTGACACGTCCGCCCCGGCTCACGATGATCTGGCCTGCCAGTGATGCGTCTCGCGATTTGGGGCACCACGTAATGTTGCCCAAATCACTGTGAATGAATCCGGTCGGTCTGAATTGAAAGTAGCTTCGATGGAGTGAGCGGACTATAAAGTACCCGTTGCTTGCCGGCGAAATTGTTCTGAGGAGGTTTTCGTTTGCACTCAGTTTTCTTGTGTTTCCAGAATCCACGAAAGCGTGAATCTCGCCGTTCCAATCCTTGCCACAGGCGCCATTGCCATCAAGAGGACAGACCGTGATAATTTCCCCGTGCATTACTGCGTGTTGCCGCGCAAATGCAAACACACCTATAAGGTCATGCAATGCTCCCCTTCGCTCTTGATTGTATGCAAGAATTGTGAGTGAGGGTAGTGCCACATTTATAAGTACTGCAGCAACAGCCACTACCATCATTAATTCCAGAAGCGAAAAGCCACGATTTTTGTGTGCAAACATTTTTTAACATCCATGTACTAGAAAAAAGTAACGAACGCATCCTGCGTATCGTCGTCCTGTTGCCTTAATATACCTCGAAAATCACTCCATCCCCAACTTCTTCAACCGATACCGCAACGCCCGAAAACTGATCCCCAGCTTCTTCGCCGCTGCAGTCTTGTTCCAGCGCGTCGCCTCAAGCGCTTTCTCTATCGCCTGGCGCTCAATGGATTCGAGGTAACCTTCCAGATCAATATCTCCCTCTGGTACCAGCGTGGGGCAGGCATCCGAGATCGCGGCGCCGCTGGCGACCTCTGATCCACCCGAGGCCATGCCATTGCCCATATGCAGGTCCGCAGCACTGATGCGGTCTGCGTCGCACAGGGTAAAAGCACGCTCAAGAATGTTCTCCAGTTCCCTCACATTGCCGGGAAAATCGTGTTCTTTCAGCCGCTCCACGGCATCGGCATTAAGCACAGCGGGGTCGCATTCATACTCGCGCGCAATCCGTTCAAGGATATGGTTGGCCAGAAGCTCGATGTCGTCCTTGCGGTCCCGGAGTGGGGGTACGGCCAGTTCGATCACGTTAATCCGGTAGAACAGATCCTGACGGAAGCCTCCGCCCTGAACCAGTTCGGCCAGGTTTTTATGAGTAGCGCTGAGCAGGCGGATATCGACCGGGATTTCTTTGGTGTCCCCCACCGGGCGCACGGCTTTTTCCTGAATGGCCCGTAGCAGTTTTACCTGCATGGCGAGAGGGAGGTCGGCTACTTCGTCCAGAAACAACGTTCCGCCATCGGCTGAACGGAACAGCCCTTCCTTGTTGTCAACGGCGCCGGTAAAGCTGCCTTTTTTGTGACCGAAAAATTCGCTCTCCATGAGCTCGGAAGGAATGGCGCCGCAGTTAACGGCGATAAAGGGCCCATCCCGGCGCGGGCCTTGCAGGTGAATCATTCTGGCCACCAGTTCTTTGCCGCTGCCGGATTCACCGTTGATAAATACCGGTGCCTGGCTTCTCGCGAGTTTGCGGGTCTGGTTGCGCAGTTTTTTGATTTGTACGGAGTTGCCCAGTAACAGCCCGGGCTCGTCGGTGGCCGACTCCTCCTGGGATTCGGGCTGTGCCAGCTTCAGTGCACTGTTTACCAGTTCTCTGAGCCGGTTGAGCTCAACGGGTTTGGACACGAAATCAAATGCGCCGGCTTTCAGCGATTCAATGGCGGTGTCCATGTTGCCATACGCGGTGATTACGGCAACAGGGGTGGCTGGCCGGTGCTGTTGAATCCACTGCACCAGCTCTATGCCGTTGCCATCGGGCAGGTTCATGTCTGTCAGGCATAGCTGCGGGTTATGGCTTTCCAGCAGTTTGAGAGCGCTCGTAAGATCCGGGGCAGTCAGGGTTTTAATGCCCATACGAGTCAGGGTGATTTCAAGCAGGTCCCGGATGTCCGGTTCATCATCAACAATCAGCGCAGTGTGAGTGGTCATCTTGTCGTGTTGGTTCCGTGTCGGTCCATGTCAGATCATTCGCCCGGGGTGGGCGAAGGTTATGCGAAAGCAGCAGCCTGGCTGATCGTCTTCCACCAGAGACAGATGGGCCTGGTTAGATTCGCACAGTTCCCTTGCCAGATAAAGCCCAAGCCCGGTACCGCCCTGGTCGGTTGTGTAAAAGGGCTCGAAAACCGAGTGGCTGGCACTTTTAGCGACGCCTGGGCCGAAGTCCCTTACGTCCACATAAGCCCGTTCACCATCAGCAGTGGCTCCGGCGCGCAGCTCGATTTTACGCACGCCACAATGCTGCTGGCTGTACCGCAGGCCGTTGTCACACAGGTTGACCAGCACCTGCTCGATCTGACTTTTATCAAATCGGGCTTCGGGTACGCCAGGTGTGATCTTGACAGCGATATCGGTTGGCGGCTTGGTTTTCTCCTGGGTTTGCAGGAAGTCGGTTTTGAATTCTTTCAGCCACGCCGCAACATCTACAAGGTCTGCATTCGCCGGTTTACGCCGTGAAAGGCTGAGCACGTTCTCCACAATGCCGTTCACGCGCCGTGAGTGGCGGCGGATAATATCCAGCATCTGCTTGTCACCCTTATCGAGGTTGGGTGATTCTTCCAGCAGCTGGGCTGCGTGGCTTATTGCACCGAGAGGATTGCGTATCTCGTGAGCGATGCCCGCCGTCAGTCGCCCCAGGGAGGCCAGTTTCATTTGCTGCGCCTGCTGGGTCACTTTGCTCATATCCTCGATAAAAACCAGGATCTGGTCGCCACGCTTCTGGTCGAGCTGGGTAAAGTTAACCTGAAGCAGAGGCGATGTGGGTGCCGGTTGAAACGGCTCGGTGCGCTTTTCAGGATTCTTCAGCCAGGCTTCCAATCCGGCTTTCAGGGGTTGGGGAAGGGTATGGGAGCGGCTGGCTGATGGTCTCGCATCTGTTGGGGTGCCGAACAGCAATTCTTCAGCCGCGGCGTTTGCGAGGCGTAGCTGCCCGTGCCGGTCGAGCACAAGAATACCCGTGCGCATACGCTGAATGATCTGCTGGTTGATCTGCTCCAGTTCTGCAATGCTTTGCGCCCGGCTTGTGGCCAGTGCTTCGCTGCGCATCATCCGCCGGGAAATGTTCTGCAGAACAAACGCTGCGGCAAAATAGAGAATACCCAGGGAGCCCGCCCGCACGATATCGTCGCCCTGCCCATCGAGCGTCAGGGCTGCCCACCCTGAAATGCTCAAAGAGCAGATCGCCGCAAGTGCCGCGTAGAAGGTTCCCATGCGGCTGGGGGTCAGAATGTTTCCTGCCGCAACAGAGACGATAACCAGGTTGGCCAGCCCATTGGTGATACCGGTACTGGTAAACAGCAGCCCGTGCATGATCAGAATGTCCAGAAGAATGGACAGGGTGATGTGCCGTTGCCCCGGCTGAAAACCTGCGAGAATAACCAGTGCCACAAAACAGTTCAGTGCCAGGTAACCCACCACGCCAAGCTGGTAGTAATCAAGCAGGCGGAAACGGGTGTCAAAATTCACCGGGTCAACAAACAACAGGGCAACCAGCATCAGGCTGATCACAACCCTGTAGTGGTTGTATATTCGAAACAGTTTTGCCTGCTGCAAACCGGGTGTTCTTTGGCCGGCGCTGACTGCGGATACCGTATCTGTCGCCATGGTTTTGAGAAATCCGTTGCTGAGCGGAAGAAATCAGGGTCTGTGCGGGGTTATAATAGCCTTTTCGTGGCAATGAGTTACAGGAGCCAGTTTATGTCTGTGTCCGGGAGCACCCCGTTTTCCAGTGCATTACCCCGTAATCTGCGGGTGGTGATGGCGCAGTTGGATTTTCTTGTGGGGGATATTCCCGGCAATACTGACCGGATTATTGCTGTGGCGAAGCGTGCGCGCTCAGAGCAAGACGCAGATATCGTGGTTTTCCCGGAGCTTTGCATCACCGGTTATCCACCGGAAGACCTGCTGCTGCGCCCCAGTATGGATGTAAGAGTGAGTGAGGCCCTGGAGCGGCTGCAAGGTGCAGAGCTGGGGGCTGCAATTGTTGTCGGTGCGCCGCTTCGCAGCGGTGGCCTGTTATACAACGCAGCCGTGGTGATTGAAGGCGGCGAAATTACTGGCCGGTATTTCAAACGGTTTCCTCCGAATTACCAGGTGTTTGATGAAAAACGCTACTTTGCCGAGGCTGCGGACGCGGTTGTTGTGGAAATCTGTGGTGTGCCGGTTGGTCTTACCGTGTGTGAGGATATCTGGGCCGATGGCCCGGTTGAGGATTCCGCTGCGGCTGGCGCCCGCCTGATCATCAACCTGAACGCATCGCCCTATGACATTGATAAACAGGCCCGGCGAAAAGCACTGCTGGAGCGTAAATCCCGCGAGAACCAGGTGAGTATCGTTTACACCAATCTGGTAGGCGCGCAGGATGAGCTGGTGTTCGACGGCGGCTCAATGGTCTTTGACCACTCGGGTACTCTGGCGGTTGAGGCGCCGCAGTTTGCCGATGGGTTGTTCCCGGTGGATTTTCTGTGCGAGCGCCATTGTCAGCCTACTTCCCAGCCGCTGCCACCGGAGCCCTCTGTGGAAGCTAACGTTTACAGCGCGCTTGTTACCGGTGTTCGGGATTATGTAAACAAAAACGGCTTCAAATCGGTGGTGCTCGGGCTTTCCGGTGGCATCGATTCTGCTGTGGCCCTGGCTGTCGCCACGGATGCGCTGGGGCCGGAACGTGTCCGTGCTGTGATGATGCCGTTTCGGTATACGTCAGACATCAGCCTTGAAGACGCAGAGGCCCAGGCTCAGGCCATGGGGGTTCAATACGATGTGTATTCCATAGAGCCCATATACGAATCCTTTATGGCGACCCTGGCAGCGCCGTTTGAGGGCACCTCGCCGGATACAACCGAGGAAAATCTGCAGGCCCGTATTCGCGGCGTGGTGCTCATGTCGCTGTCCAACAAGTTTGGCTCGCTGGTGCTTACAACAGGGAATAAAAGCGAGCTGGCGGTGGGGTATTCAACTCTCTATGGCGACATGGCGGGTGGTTTCGATGTGCTGAAGGATGTGCCCAAAACGCTGGTGTTCCGCCTGGCCTGGTACCGTAACTCCGTGTCGCCGGTGATTCCTGAGCGCGTGATAACGCGGCCACCCTCGGCGGAGCTGGCTCCGGATCAGAAAGATGAGGATAACCTTCCCGGCTATGACGTGCTGGATCAGATTCTGAATTTGTACGTGGAGCGGGATTTCAGTGCAGATGCAATCATTGCCGAGGGCTTTGATCCGGCAGATGTTAACCGTCTGATTCGGCTGGTGGATATCAACGAATACAAACGCCGGCAGGCACCCATCGGGGTGCGCATTACCGAGCGCGGTTTTGGCAAGGACCGCCGCTACCCCATTACCAGTGGCTGGAAAAGCGGCAAATAGAACGCCGGGTTATTCGTCGCCCATAAGCCCGAAGGTTATCACGCTGGACAGCGAACGGTTCTCGCGCTTCAGCAGGTTGGCTTCAAATTCGCCGCGGCTGTTGAATGCCTGGCTTTCAGGGAAGTTCTGGCGAAGCATGGCGATTGCGTCGTTAGAACCCTTCTTGAACTTCAGGAAATCGAAGGTTTCCGCCAGAATAATCAGGGCTTCTTCAACGGAAGGTGAGGTGGGGTAGTTCTCTACGATGTAGCGCGCCCGGGTATTGGCTGCCACGTAGGCTTCACGTTTGATGTAGTAGCGTGCGGCGTGAAGCTCCAGCTCCGCCATGCGGTTGCGTATGGCGATCATGCGCTGGCGGGCATCGGCAGCGTACTCACTCTCCGGGTAACGGTTCAGCAGTTCACTGAAATCCCGGAATGCCTGCTGCTGTTCTCCGGGATCCCTGGCGGCCACATCTATGGGGAAATAACGCGCGGCCAGCCCGATGTCCAGGTTATAGGAAGCCAGCCCCCGCATGTACAGCGCGTAATCGGCATGATCGCTTTGCGGGTTCAGGCGCAGGAAGCGATCGGCTGCCGCTCTGGAGCCTTCAAGGTCCAGATTCTGGTAACGGGCATAGATGAGATCAAGTTGTGCCTGCTCGGCGTAACGACCAAACGGATAATAGGTTTCCAGGGCATCGAGGTTCTGCTCGGCTTCGTTAAAGTTGCCGGAGTTCATGGCTTGCCGTGCATTGTCGTAATAGGTTTTTTCCGGCAATACTTCCTCCTGCTTGTTGGACGCGCAGGCACTGATCAAAACAATCAGTGTGGAAAGTAGCAGTAAACGAAAACCTGATCTCATGCCGGAATCCCGTATAATGTCGATTAATTCGAGTGCGTCATTGTAGCGGGGAACGCGCCCCATGTGCAGTATCACATAGAGTGCGGCGCCCGATTGTTTCAAAATTCTGACCGCAACGTAACACACACAGGCCCCGGGGGCTTAATGTCATCTGAAAACCGAATAACGGCCAGTTTTTCTGTACCGCCAGGGCTGAGTGACCGGCGTCTGGACCAGGCAGCGGCCGAGCTTATGCCCGAGCACTCGCGCTCACGCCTGCAATCCTGGATTCGCAGCGGCGCCCTGACGGTGAATGGAGGCGCCCGAAAGCCCAGGGATAAGGTGATGCTGGGGGACAGGCTGGAGTTGGATGCCGAACCGGAAGCACAGGTTACCTGGCAGGCGGAAGAGATCAGCCTGGATATTGTTTATGAAGACGAGCACCTGCTGGTAATCAACAAGCCCGCAGGCCTTGTGGTGCACCCTGCTGCGGGCCACGCTGATGGTACGCTGGTAAACGCGCTGCTGAACTACGCCCCGGAGGTGGAGAACCTGCCCCGGGCCGGTATTGTTCACCGCCTCGACAAGGACACCTCCGGCGTCATGGTGGTTGCGCGAAGCCTGATCGCCCACACCTCGCTGGTGGATCAGCTGCAGACTCGCAGTATGGGCCGGGAATACGAGGCGGTTGTTGTGGGTACGCTCACCGGAGGCGCCACGGTCGATGCGCCGATTGGCAGGCACCCCCAGGACCGGAAAAAAATGGGCGTGGTCAAAAGCGGAAAGCCCGCAGTAACCCATTACCGGCTGATTGAGCGTTTCGCTGCGCATACTCATGTGCGCTGCAAACTGGAAAGCGGCCGCACGCACCAGATTCGCGTGCATATGGCTCATGTGAAGCATCCGCTGGTTGGCGACCCGCTTTACGGTGGCAGGTTGCGCTTACCCAAAGGCACAACCGAAGAGTTGCGAGAGGTTCTGGCGGCATTCAACCGGCAGGCACTGCATGCCCGTAAGCTCACGCTGGAGCACCCGGAAACCGGTGAAATCCTGAGCTGGGAAGTGCCGCTGCCTGAGGATTTTTCAGGCCTGCTCGCGGCGCTACGCAAGCATCTTCAGGAACTGGAGAATAATGAATTCTGAAATGGTCCGGGGGTTGTCGCTTATTCGCCCGGATTGGCCGGCGCCCCCGAACATCCGTGCGGTTTGCACAACCCGCCCGGGTGGATTCAGTCCACCACCCTGGGACAGCCTGAACCTGGGGAGCCATGTGGGTGATGCCCCGGAACGGGTTCTGGAAAACCGCAAAGCGCTGGCCGATGCCTGCGGTCTTTCTGTCGGAGCATTCGGCTGGCTGAATCAGGTTCATGGGGTTGAGGCGGTGAATTTGTCGTCTGGAAATGCTCGCGGGATTCCGGAGGCCGATGGCAGTTTCACGCGGGCAAGGGGTCAGGCTTGCGCCATTCTCACTGCCGACTGCCTGCCCGTCATCCTCTGTGATCATCAGGGCGATGTTGTGGCGGCTGCGCACGCCGGTTGGCGAAGCCTCTGTGGCGGCATACTGGAAAACCTGGTAGCTGGTATGGAATTGCCAGGGAGTGCTTTGATGGCCTGGCTCGGGCCAGCCATAGGCCCCGACGAATTTGAGGTGGGCCCTGAAGTCAAAGCCGCATTCATGGCGCAGGACCCGCATGCAGAAACAGCGTTCAGAACCCCGGGCGCCCGCGAGGGTCATTTCATGGCAGATATCTATACACTGGCCCGGCAACGGTTGGAGAGGCTGGGTATCGATAATATACACGGTGGTGGTTTTTGTACGGTCACCGACCGTCAACGTTTCTATTCTTATCGCCGCGATGGCCAGACCGGGCGCATGGCGACGGTTGTCTGGAAAAGCTGAGCCGTGTCAAATTTCTGACGTGTTTGATGGGCGTGACCTTGAACTTCCCCGGGTCGGCACTACATTAGTTCTCAAAGCAAACCGAATGCGCACTAACAAATCGCATTCGCCGGACGAATCGGGGAAGAGAATTCATGAGAATCGACAAGCTCACCAGCCTATTGCAAGGTGCACTGGCAGACGCCCAGTCACTGGCCGTTGGCAAGGATCACAACTTCATTGAACCGCTGCACCTCATGCAGGCCATGCTTGACCAGCAGGGCAGCTCCATCAAGCCGCTGCTCAAGCAGGCCGGTGCCGAGCCCGGTCGGGTTCGCCAGGCCGTGGCACAGGAAATCGAGAATCTGCCCGAAGTACGCGGCAGTGCGGGCGATGTGGCCATGTCCAACGATATGGGCCGTCTTTTCAATATTGCGGACAAGTTGGCGCAGAAGCGCAAAGACCAGTTTATCTCCAGTGAGCTGATGTTGCTGGCGGCCCTGGAAGACCGTGGCACCCTCGGTCGTATTTTGCGTGAGCAGGGCGTAGACAAGGCGGCACTGGAAAAGGCGATCGATTCAGTACGTGGAGGTGAAACAGTGGATGACCCAGGGGCTGAGGAAAATCGCCAGGCTCTCTCGAAGTATACGATTGACCTGACCGAGCGCGCAGAAGCCGGGAAACTTGACCCGGTGATTGGCCGTGACGACGAAATACGCCGCACCATCCAGGTGTTGCAACGCCGCCGCAAAAACAACCCGGTGCTCATCGGGGAGCCGGGCGTGGGTAAAACCGCCATTGCCGAAGGCCTGGCCCAGCGGATTGTAAACGGCGAAGTGCCTGAAGGCCTGAAAAACAAGCGGGTGTTGTCTCTGGATATGGGCGCGCTCATAGCCGGCGCCAAGTTCCGTGGGGAGTTTGAAGAGCGCCTGAAAGCGGTGCTTAACGAACTGGCCAAACAGGAAGGCCAGATTATCCTGTTTATCGATGAAATCCACACGGTGGTAGGTGCGGGTAAAGCCGAAGGCTCCATGGATGCTGGCAATATGCTCAAGCCGGCATTGGCCCGTGGTGAATTGCACTGTGTAGGCGCCACTACTCTGAATGAATACCGCGAGAACATTGAGAAGGACGCCGCCCTGGAACGCCGCTTCCAGAAAGTGTTGGTGAATGAGCCCAGTGAAGAAGACACGGTCGCCATTCTCCGTGGTCTGAAAGAGCGTTACGAAGTACACCACGGCGTGGAAGTGACCGACGGAGCGATTATTGCTGCGGCCAAGCTGTCCCAGCGTTACATCACTGACCGCCAGTTGCCGGACAAGGCCATTGACCTGATCGATGAGGCAGCGAGCCAGATCCGTATGGAAATGGACTCCAAGCCAGAGCCTCTTGATCGACTTGAGCGTCGCCTGATTCAGCTGAAAATTGAACGTGAGGCGATGAAAAAGGAAACCGATGCCGCATCGAAGAAGCGCCTGGAAGAATTGTCTGACGTAATTCTGAGTGTTGAACGGGAATACTCGGATCTTGAAGAAGTATGGAACGCCGAGAAAGCGGCTTTGCATGGTTCTCAGGAAATAAAGAGCCAACTGGAACAGGCTCGGATCGATCTGGAAAACGCCCGCCGGGCTGGCGATCTGGGCAAAATGTCCGAGTTGCAGTATGGCCGCATTCCAGAGCTGGAGCGCCAGCTGGATATGGCAGGCCAGGCTGAAATGATGGAAATGACGCTTCTGCGCAATCGCGTTACCGACGAGGAAATCGCGGAGGTTGTCTCCAAGTGGACAGGTATTCCGGTATCCAAAATGCTGGAAGGCGAGCGCGACAAACTGATGCGCATGGAAGACGCACTGCATAATCGTGTTATTGGCCAGAATGAAGCAGTAGAAGCCGTGTCGAACGCCGTGCGCCGATCCCGCGCTGGCCTGGCAGATCCGAACCGGCCTAACGGTTCCTTCCTGTTCCTTGGGCCCACCGGTGTTGGTAAAACGGAATTGTGTAAGGCTTTGGCGTCATTCCTCTTCGATACCGATGATGCCATGGTGCGGATTGATATGTCCGAGTTTATGGAGAAGCACTCCGTTGCCCGGCTGATTGGTGCGCCCCCCGGGTATGTGGGGTATGAAGAGGGTGGATACCTCACTGAAGCCGTTCGTCGTCGCCCCTATTCCGTGCTGCTGCTGGATGAAGTTGAAAAGGCGCACCCGGATGTCTTCAACATACTGCTTCAGGTGCTTGATGATGGCCGCCTTACCGATGGCCAGGGCCGTACGGTGGACTTCCGCAATACGGTTATCGTGATGACCTCGAACCTGGGTTCGGACATCATTCAGCAGAAGGCTGGCGAAGAAAATTATGAAGCCATGAAGAGTGCAGTCATGGAGGTGGTGGGAACCCACTTCCGGCCAGAGTTTATAAACCGTGTAGACGAGGTGGTTGTATTCCACCCGCTTGCAGGAGATCAGATTCACGGCATCGCGAAAATCCAGATCGAGATTCTCAACAAGCGTCTGCAGGAGCAGGGTGTGAAACTGGAGCTGGACGAAGCTGCGCTGGATTTACTTGCAGAAGTCGGATACGACCCGGTTTACGGTGCGCGGCCTCTCAAGAGGGCAATTCAGCGGATGATTGAAAACCCGCTGGCGCAGAGGCTGCTTCAAGGTGATTTCGTGGCCGACGATACCATTCGTGCCACTGTCGATGATGGCAAGCTGGTGTTCAAGGCAGCGTAACCGGAGTAAAACATGTCTGAAGGGGCAGCGCCTAAGGGCCTGCCCCCATTTTTTAACTGGCGTTAGAGCTTATTGCTGACCGTCTTCGGGCTCACAATTTTCAGCGACAATTTCTTCGTACTTCTGTTTCTGCTCAGCGATTTCTTCGGGCGTAAGATAGCGCTGCTCGCCATCTTCTTCCACGCGAATGCGTGAATTTGAATTGATGATATCCAGATTTGCCTTTGCGGTTGCACAGTTGGCCTCGCGCTGTTTCCGCCGTGCAGCTTCAACTGCCGACTCCTTTTGTTTCTGCGCCTCCTTTCGTTGCTGCTCCTGAATCTCGTCGAGCTGCTGCTGAGGGCTGGGGCGATTGCTGCTGGCACTGGAGCTGGTGCCGGAGCGTACGTTAATGGTCTCGGAGCTGGCGCCTACCGGTTGGCGGTCACCAAAATGAGTTACACCGTTTTCGTCCGTCCATTTATACACCGAAGCGCCCATTGCCAGGCCTGGTGTGAGGGCGATTAATAGTGTCAGCATCAGGGTTTGTCTGTTCATGGCTCTACTCATGGTGTGTTCACTGCTCCCGGGCAAGCCTTTAACCTGACAGAGACCGGGCCCCTAGTTCTGTTTTGTGTTTGGGTATAATGCCATTTGTGCAATGTATTTTCTTCTGTCTGGTTCAAAACTCTGTATCGGAATTGTGAAGACTAATGTCAGGTGTTTCGTCAGATATGGTTGTATTAAGCGCCTGGAGCTATTGACAGGGAGTTTCGCGCTGTCAGAATTACCGATTGCCTGAAGACTGGGGCTAATACGGCAGGCAACCCCGTGCAAGTATCCCCCGTTATTTACCACACTGAGCGTGCCGCGCATCTGTCGCGGAATGGTTGTTGCATACGTGCAACCCGTCCATTGGCCGTTCTCCGCAACCCTCAGGAGGGCGGCTGGCCAGGAGACAACCTCTTAATAAAGTGTGGAGCAGCAGCCGGTTCCGCTTTCACAAGAAGCATGGCAACCGTGAATCCAGGCAACCGGGCGTGTGCCCGGCTCATTCACTCGTAGAAGAGGGTAAAAAATCGTGGAGTTATTGTCTGGCGCCGATATGCTGATCCGCTCCCTGCAGGACCAGGGGATCGAGTACATATACGGCTATCCGGGTGGCGCAGCCCTTCATATTTATGACGCGCTGTTCAGGCAGGATCAGGTCAAACATATTCTGGTGAGGCACGAACAGGCGGCGGTGCACATGGCAGATGGCTATGCGCGCGCTACCGGGCAGCCCGGAACCGTGCTTGTAACCTCCGGCCCTGGAGCCACCAACACCATTACCGGAATTGCCACTGCGTTCATGGACTCCATTCCCATGGTGGTTCTGTGCGGTCAGGTTGCGTCCACCCTGATTGGCGAAGACGCGTTCCAGGAAACGGACATGATGGGCGTCTCCCGCCCCGTGGTTAAGCATAACCTCAGTGTGCGCCATCCTTCAGAAATTCCGGAAATTATCCGCAAGGCGTATTACATCGCTTCAACGGGCCGCCCCGGGCCGGTTGTAGTGGACATCCCCAAGGATATGACCGCGCCAAATGAGCGTTTTGAGTACGCTTACCCGAAAAAGATCAAGTTGCGGTCATATAACCCGGCTATACGGGGTCATGCGGGGCAGATCAAGAAAGCCGTCGATATGATGCTGGCGGCCCGCAGGCCCGTGATTTACGCCGGTGGCGGTGTCATTCTTGGTAAAGCCTCGGGGCAACTGACAGAACTGGTGCGCAAGCTGGGTTATCCGATCACCAATACCTTGATGGGCATTGGCTGTTACCCGGCCAGCGACAAACAGCACCTTGGCTGGCTGGGTATGCACGGAACCTACGAAGCCAACATGGCAATGCACCATTCCGATCTTATTCTGGCTGTGGGCGCACGGTTTGATGACCGGGTAACCAACGCCACTGAAAAGTTCTGCCCCGGTGCCCGTATCATTCATATCGACATTGACCCCGCATCCATTTCCAAGACTATCGACGCCGATGTGCCCATCGTGGGCCCGGTTGATGTGGTCCTAAAGGAAATGCTGGCGCTGGTGAAAGATAGCAAGGAAAAGCCGGATGCGGATGCGTTAGCCTCCTGGTGGAAACAGATTGACGAATGGCGTGCATTCCACGGCATGCGCTATGAAACCAGCCCGGATGTGATCAAACCGCAGGAAGTTGTGGAAATGCTGTGCCGTCTTACCAACGGAGATGCGTTTGTTACCTCCGATGTGGGGCAGCACCAGATGTTCGCCGCCCAGTACTACAAGTTTGACAAGCCTAACCGGTGGATCAACTCTGGCGGCCTGGGCACCATGGGGTTTGGCTTGCCGGCAGCGATGGGTATCAAGCTCACACATCCGGACGACGAGGTGCTCTGTATCACCGGTGAAGGCAGTATCCAGATGAACATTCAGGAACTGTCCACCTGCAACCAGTACAAACTGCCGGTAAAGATCATCAATCTGAATAACCAGGCACTCGGCATGGTAAAGCAGTGGCAGGATATGAACTATGAGTCCCGGCACTCACATTCGTACATGGAGTCGCTGCCGGATTTCATCAAGCTGGCGGAAGCATACGGGCATGTTGGTATTCGCATCGACAGGAAAGAAGATCTGGAGCCAAAGCTTAAAGAGGCGCTTGCCATGAAGGACAGGCTGGTTTTCGTGGATATTCAGGTCGATCCCTTTGAGCACGTGTATCCGATGCAGGTGGCCCGTGGCTCCATGAAAGACATGTGGCTCAGCAAGACGGAGAGAGTGTGATCATGCGTCGAATCATTTCTGTTTTGCTTGAAAACGAGCCGGGAGCCCTGTCCCGCGTGGTGGGATTATTCTCGCAGCGAAATTACAACATTGAGACGCTCACCGTTGCCCCCACCGAGGATGAGACCCTGTCGCGCCTTACGGTAACAACGACCGGCTCAGACCGGGTTATTGAGCAGATCACCAAGCAACTCAACAAGCTTGTTGAAGTAGTCAAGCTGGTGGATCTCACGGAGGGCGCCCATATTGAGCGCGAGCTGATGCTGATCAAACTGAAAGCTACGGGATCGCAACGGGCGGAAATCAAGCGCACCGTGGATATATTCCGGGGCCAGATAGTTGACGTTACCAGTTCGGTGTACACCGTGCAGTTAGCCGGTGACAGCGACAAGCTGGATGGATTTGTTCAGGCGATCGGCACATCGGGCGTACTTGAAGTGGTGCGTTCGGGTGTATCCGGAATCGCCAGGGGCGAAAAGGTTTTAAGTCTCTAGGCAGTTTTAAATCATACGAACGACCAGGTCTCCTGAAAGGCCATCACAAATAACAGAGGTTACCCATGCAGGTTTATTACGATAAGGATTGCGATCTTTCCATCATCCAGGGCAAGAAAGTTGCCATCATCGGTTTTGGCTCACAGGGTCACGCCCATGCGTGCAACCTGAAAGAGTCCGGTGTGGATGTAACTGTAGGTCTGCGCCCAGGATCTTCTTCCATTGCCAAGGCAGAAGCCTACGGCCTGAAAACCAGCGACGTGCCATCTGCGGTGGCTGCTGCTGATGTCGTCATGGTTCTGACACCGGACGAGTTTCAGTCCCAGCTGTACAAAGCCGAAATCGAGCCGAACCTCAAGCAGGGTGCTACCCTGGCGTTTGCCCACGGTTTTGCCATTCACTACAACCAGATTGTTCCGCGCAAGGATCTGGACGTTATCATGGTTGCACCGAAAGCTCCGGGCCACACGGTGCGCACCGAGTTCGCCAACGGCGGCGGTATTCCTGATCTGATTGCCATCTTCCAGGATGCGTCCGGTAACGCCAAGAACCTCGCACTTTCCTATGCCAGCGGCATCGGCGGCGGTCGTACCGGTATTATCGAAACCACATTCAAAGATGAAACCGAAACCGATTTGTTCGGTGAACAGGCGGTTCTTTGCGGTGGCGCGGTTGAACTGGTGAAAGCCGGTTTCGAGACGCTGACCGAAGCCGGTTACGCGCCCGAAATGGCCTACTTCGAGTGCCTGCACGAACTCAAGCTGATTGTGGACCTTATGTACGAAGGCGGTATCGCCAACATGAACTACTCCATTTCCAATAACGCGGAGTATGGTGAGTATGTGACTGGCCCGGAAATCATCAACGAGCAGTCCCGCGAAGCTATGCGTAATGCCCTCAAGCGAATTCAAAGTGGTGAATACGCGAAAATGTTCATCTCCGAGGGTGCTCTCAACTACCCATCCATGACTGCGCGTCGTCGCCAGAATGCGGCACATGAGATTGAGGTCGTGGGGGAGAAGCTGCGTGGAATGATGCCGTGGATCTCTGCCAACAAGATCGTGGATAAGGATAAGAACTAAGCGCAGTTTCGCTTGGTGTAACAAAACGCGGCCCGGGTGGCCGCGTTTTTCGTATATACTCCGCCCAAATACTTTCCGGAGTTATGGGAATGACTGAAGATAGAAAAGATGCCGAATTGGGTTCCTCCGCCAATGAGCCGGAATTGTCCGAGAGCACGGCGGGTGAATTTGATATTGAGCCAGGTGAGGTTGTTGAGGAAGAGTTGGTAGAAGGTGCACCGGTGCGCAGGAAAGGCATTTACCTTCTCCCGAACGCGCTTACCACGGCCTCGCTGTTCTCTGGCTTTTACGCCATCGTGTCTGCAGCTGGTGGCGTTTTTGATAACGCAGCGATTGCGATCTTTGTTTCCATGATACTCGACGGGCTTGATGGCCGTGTTGCCCGCATGACCAATACCCAGAGCAAATTTGGTGAGGAGTATGACAGCCTTGCCGACATGGTTGCATTCGGTGTCGCGCCGGGCTTCGTTGCCTTCTTCTGGTCGCTGAACGGGCTCGATAAAATTGGTTGGGCTATCACCTTTATATACGTTGCTGGCGCAGCGTTGCGTCTCGCCCGTTTTAACACCCAGATCGGATCCGTGGACAAAAAGTATTTTGTTGGCCTGCCCAGCCCAGCGGCGGCAGCATGCGTTGCTGGTCTGGTATGGTGTTTTCACGCATGGGAGCCTGCAGCCTGGCTCACATTCCTGACTCTGGTTGTTGTCGGTGGTTCGGGTGTGCTGATGGTCAGCAATGTTCTGTATCGCAGCTTCAAGGATCTTGATCTCCGCGGCCGAGTGCCCTTTGCAGCTATTTTGCTTGTGGTCCTGATGTTCGTAGTTGTTGCACTGGATCCGGCCACGGTGCTTTTTACCGGATTCCTGATCTATGCCCTCTCGGGCCCGGTGCGTGCGTTGTTTCGTAGAAAAACGCGGCGTCCGGCCGGTGGCAAGGGCTAGTGCTTGGCTGCAGGATCAGTGTTGTGCGATTTTTGATCGGTTTTTCTCGTTTTTTGCAGTATTTATAGGTGGAAACCGAGAACTTTGAGAGTTAATTCAAAAACCCCGTTGACAGTTCTGCGGGTGTCTGTAGAATGCGCATCTCCTTCGAGGGGCACGCCGCTGAGGCGGGGTGATTCTGGAAGGGCAACTGTTTGAAAGTATTGAAGAAAGCGGAGTTTAACTTTCTTCAAATAAACGGTTGACAAGGCGGCGGATCGATGTAGAATACGCCACCTTGATTGAGCAACGGCTCAACGGCTCTTTAACAAATTGACCAAGTAATTCGTGTGGGCGCTGGCTGGAGTATTTCGACAGGAAATACCAAGACAGCGACTCGTCGAAATTGAGTTTTGTCTTGAGCAAGAATTAAGAATCTACGGATTCTTGTATGATTTAAACTGAAGAGTTTGATCATGGCTCAGATTGAACGCTGGCGGCAGGCTTAACACATGCAAGTCGAGCGGAAACGATGGTAGCTTGCTACCAGGCGTCGAGCGGCGG